>NZ_AZRW02000053.1 GCF_000512695.2 Pseudomonas sp. QTF5
TGGTTGGCATACATGCACCTCTTCAACATGTTATGCCCGAACACAAAATTTATGACAGTCCCCCGCGAAGGGGCCAGTCCAGGCACTACAAGTTCAACTGCCTAAAACGAACATCTCGCGCGTCAACCCATGCCGCTGCATCTTTTCATTAAAGGTACGACGCGGCAGTTGCAGTTCTTCAAGCACCGCTTTCACATCACCTTTATGCCGGGTCAATGCCGCGCGCAAGCAATGCGCTTCGAAAGCTTCCTGCTGTGCCGCCAGTGACTGGCCGGGCTCGATCCCCACCGGCTCCGGTTCGCCCAGGCCCAGCACTTGCCGCTCAGCGACGTTCGCCAGTTCGCGCACATTGCCCGGCCAGTCGTGGCTCAACAGATGGCTCAGTTGCGGCCCGCTCAAGGGCGCAAAGGTGCGCCCCAAACGCTCGGCGGCACTCTGCGCGAAGAACTCGAACAGCAGTGGAATGTCTTCACGCCGATCGCGCAACGGCGGCAGACGCAACTCGGCGACGTTCAATCGATAGGCCAAGTCTTCGCGAAAACGTCCGGCCCGCGCTTCATCCAGCAAGTCGGGTTTGGTCGCGGCAATGATCCGCAAGTCTACGTGGATGCTCTGATTGGAGCCCAATCGCTCAAGCTTCTGTTCCTGCAATACCCGCAATAATTTCACCTGCTGGGCCAACGGCATGCTTTCGATTTCATCGAGAAACAGCGTGCCGCCGTCGGCGTATTCGAGCTTGCCGATGCGTTTACCCTGGGCGCCCGTGAACGCGCCGCTCTCATGACCGAACAGTTCGGCCTCGAACAACTGCTCGGGAATCGCCGCGCAGTTCAGCGCCACAAAGGGCTTGTCGGTGCGGGGACCGAAGTCGTGCAGGCAACGGGCAACCAATTCCTTGCCGCTACCGGTTTCGCCCCGGATCAGCACATTGACCGGCAACGTCGCCAAGTCCAGTACCTGCCGACGCAATGTCTGCAAACCACGGGAAACCCCCAGCAGGGTGGCATCGAGTTTGGCGCGATTATCCGCCTGCTCGTGCAGGGCACGGTTTTCCAGCACCAGCCGGCGCTTGTCCAAAGCGCGACGCAGACTGCTCAGCAGGGTTTCCGGACTGAAAGGTTTTTCGAGGAAATCATAAGCGCCGTCGCGCATCGCTTCGACGGCCATTGGCACATCGCCGTGACCGGTCAGCAGGATCACCGGCAAGTCGGCATCGCGGCGCTGGACTTCGGCCAGCAGCTCCAGCCCCGTCATGCCGGGCATGCGCACGTCGCTGAGAATCACCCCGGGGAAATGCTTCGGCAGTTGCGCCAGGCACTCATCGGCGCGACTGAACAGCTGCACCTCGAACCCCGACAGGCTCAGCCACTGTTCGACGGCGCTGCGGATGCTGCTTTCGTCATCGACCACCATCACCGAATTGAGCATCAGCCAGGCACCTCAAGATCAATGGGTAACGTCAGGGTGAACACCGCGCCGTTTTCACCATTATCGGCACTCAGGCGTCCGCCCGCTTCGTGAGCGATAGCGAACGAGACGGCCAGCCCGAGGCCCAGGCCATCGCCCACCGGTTTGGTGGTGAAGAATGGATCGAACACCTTCCCCAGGTTCTCGTCGGCAATGCCGCCACCGTTATCGGCGACGGTCAGGCGCCACAATTGTTCATCGGCTTCGAGGCGAATTTCCAGACGCTTGCAGGGTTTGTCGTGCATTGCATCCAGGGCATTGCGCAGCAGGTTGATCAGCACCTGTTCCAGACGAATCGCATCGCCACGCACCCAGGCCGGGCGGGTCAGATGGAGCACGGTGCTGATGTGCTCGTCACGCAGGCGCGCATCGAGCAACTGCAAGGATTGATCGACCACTGCCGCCAGGTCCAGCCGTTCGCGCAAACCGCTGGGGCTTTTGCGCGCGAAGGTTTTCAGGTGGCCGGTGAGGGCGGCCATGCGCGTGAGCATGTCGTCCACCGGTTTCAGTGCCTTGTAGGCATCCTCGACACGGCCGTGATCGAGCAGCAGCCTCAGAGTAGCAAGCTGCATGCGCTGGGCGGTCAGCGGCTGATTGATTTCATGGGCCAGCGCGGCAGACATCTGACCGAGGGCAGCGAGCTTGGCCGATTGCACCAGCCCGTCCTGAGCAGTGCGCAAATCCCGGGTGCGTTCTTCCACCAGTCGCTCGAGTTCTTCGCGACTGCGCTGGCGCAACTTGGCCAGACGCCAACGCTGGTTGAGGAACAGCAGCAAAAACACCACTGCCAGCCACACCCCGGCGGCGGCGAGCCCGGCGTTGCGGCGGTCTTCTAATGGGACCTGCGGGCGACGCAGCAAGTGCAAGGTCCAGTCTTCAGCGGCCAGTGGCAGCGATTCCCAGAGGTAATCCGCCGGCCCGTCCGGGCCATTGACCCGCTTCAGATCACTGTTGTCATCGAAGCGCTGCACCGATTGATAGTCAAGAAGGGTCAGCGGCTGTTTGTCGTATTGGCGGGTGGTTTTGAGCTCGGCGCGGTCGCTGTCACTCAGCGGCTTCAATTGGCGATAACGCCAGCCTGGCTGGTTGGCGATGAAGATAATCCCCCGCGCATCGCTGACCAGCAAGGTGTCGCTGCCCTGGCGCCATTCGCGCTCCAGTTCCGGGAACTCGAGTTTCACCACCATGGCACCCAGAAACTCGCCACTGTCGCTGGTCACCGCGCTGGACAGGAAGTAACCGGGAATGCCGCTGGTTACCCCCACCGCATAAAAGCGCCCAGTGCCTTGGGTGCGGGTCTGCCTGAAGTAGGGGCGAAAACCGTAGTTGTGGCCGACGTAACTGCTGGGCAAACGCCAGTTGCTGGCGGCCACGGCCAGGCCGGTGCGGTCGAGCAGTTCCAGGGTAGAGGAGTGCGCGGCGCCGTTGATTTTTTCCAGTTTGCGATTCAACGCAAGCTGTTCTTCGGGGCTCACTTCACCGTTTAGCGCGGCGCGCAGTTCCGGGTCCAGCGCCAACACGGCGGGCAGGGCGCGGTAGCGGTCGATCAGGGTGTGCAGCGAGTTGGCGTACAGCGCCAATTGCTGATTGGCCCGCGCGGCATCTTCCACCAACGCTTGGCGTTCGGTGTGACGAATGGCCAGGGTGGCGGCGAGCACCGCACCGGCGATGATCAGCAAGGAGTACAACGACAGGCGCAGGGTACGGGAAGTCGGCAGCATGCTGTAGGAAACAGGTTGAAGGATGGGCAGGCACCATACCATGGGGCCGCGCATTCTTCGTCCCGGCATGACGTGTTCAGACGCCAGCGCTTTTTCCAAAAAGTCGAAGTGGCTGCCTGGATCGAAGAATTAAATCGTTATCCAAAAAAAAGCCGGGTCGTCTGGGGAGACGGCCCGGCCTTTTCGGCAGTGAGGGAGGTGCTTACTGCACTTCCACCGCCAGGCTTTCACTGATCTTTTGCTGCCAGATCGCAGGACCGGTGATGTGTACCGACTCACCCTTGCTATCGACCGCAACGGTCACAGGCATGTCTTTGACGTCGAACTCGTAGATCGCTTCCATGCCCAGTTCGGCGAAAGCCACCACGCGGGACTTCTTGATGGCTTGCGCCACCAGGTAAGCCGCGCCGCCGACAGCCATCAGGTAAACGGCTTTGTGGTCCTTGATCGCTTCGATCGCGGTCGGGCCGCGCTCGGATTTACCGATCATGCCCAACAGACCGGTTTGCTCGAGGATCTGACGGGTGAACTTGTCCATCCGCGTCGCAGTGGTCGGGCCCGCCGGGCCAACCACTTCTTCGCGCACCGGATCGACCGGGCCGACGTAATAGATGAAGCGACCTTTCAGATCCACCGGCAGGGTTTCACCCTTGTTCAGCATCTCGACCATGCGCTTGTGCGCAGCGTCGCGACCGGTGAGCATTTTGCCGTTGAGCAGGACGGTTTCGCCCGGCTTCCAGCTCTGCACTTCTTCAGGCGTCAGGGTATCGAGGTTGACGCGACGGGCCGATGGACCGGCTTCCCAGACGATTTCCGGGTAGGCGTCCAGCGGTGGCGCTTCCAGCGAGGCCGGGCCGGAACCGTCGAGCACGAAGTGCGCGTGACGGGTGGCGGCGCAGTTCGGGATCATGCACACCGGCAACGAAGCGGCGTGGGTCGGGTAATCCATGATCTTCACGTCGAGCACGGTGGTCAGGCCACCCAGGCCCTGGGCGCCGATGCCCAGTTGGTTGACCTTCTCGAACAGCTCCAGACGCATCTCTTCGATACGGTTGGACGGGCCGCGCTTCTTCAGCTCGTGAATGTCGATGGATTCCATCAACACTTCCTTGGCCATGACGGCGGCTTTCTCGGCGGTACCGCCGATGCCGATGCCGAGCATGCCCGGTGGGCACCAGCCGGCGCCCATGGTCGGAACGGTCTTGAGCACCCAGTCGACGATCGAGTCGGACGGGTTGAGCATGGCCATTTTCGACTTGTTCTCGGAACCGCCGCCCTTGGCCGCCACGTCCACTTCCACGGTGTTACCCGGAACGATGGAGTAGTGGATAACCGCCGGGGTGTTGTCTTTGGTGTTTTTGCGAGCGCCCGCCGGGTCGGCGAGGATCGAGGCACGCAGGACGTTTTCCGGCAGGTTGTAAGCCCGGCGTACGCCTTCGTTGATCATGTCGTCCAGGCCCATGGTGGCGCCATCCCAACGTACGTCCATGCCCACGCGCACGAACACGGTAACGATACCGGTGTCCTGGCAGATGGGGCGGTGGCCGGTGGCGCACATGCGCGAGTTGATCAGGATCTGCGCCATGGAATCGCGGGCTGCCGGCGATTCTTCACGCAGGTAGGCCTCGTGCATCGCCTGGATGAAATCCACGGGGTGGTAGTAAGAAATGAATTGCAGGGCGTCGGCAACGCTCTGAATCAGGTCGTCTTGCTTGATCACGGTCATGAGTCGCGCTCCTCTAAAAGACGGGAACATTCAATAAGGTGCTTGCAGCTTGGGTGCATCGGTCGGTTGCAAGCACCTTTCAAGGCACGCCGGGCATGCTGGCGCGACGCTAAAAAGGCGCGGCAGTATACCGCGCCTCGATGGCGGGCACATCCGTTGACAGTCAAACGTTGGTCGCATACCGCCCACATATGAAAGGCCGTTGTGGCGAGGGAGTCCGCCCAGCCTGCGATGAGGCTGCGCTGTCGCGCAGAGAACATGCCGATAAATCGGCAAATAAATTTATCTTTAAAATCAATGAGATAAATTTTGTTCTATAAGAGCTTGCTCCCGTTCGGCTGCGAAGCAGTCGTAATAGATTTATCGCAGTTAACTGAAAGAAGGCAGAGGGCCGCTTCGCAGCCCAGCGGGAGCAAGCTCCCTCGCCACAGGTTATCCCGAACTCGGGTCATGGCTTTGACGCCAGTTTTCTGCCCCGAAAATTGAATGGTCATTTATCAGACTCGCCACTAAAGTGGCATCCGGCCTGTAGAGTAGGACACTCTGACAGCCTCCTTTCCCACGGTGAATCAACGATTGACCCATAACGCCATCCAGCGGCTTTTGCTTAAACGCTTTGCCCTTGCAGCCGGCACCTATGTTCTGGTTTTACTGCTGCTGTGGGTGGCGTTTTACACTGGCCATTACAACGACTCAGCCGCCGGCATGTTGATCGGCAGCGTGTTGGTGGTGCTCAGCCAGGCGGTGTTGTTCGCGGTGTTTTACAGCGGCGCTAACCTGCGTTTTTCCGACCCTAGCCTGACCGAAGTGCAAATACTGCTGGGGCTGGGTTGGCAAACCTGGCTGATCGCCCATCTGGACGAGGCTCGCGGCGCGTTTTTGGTGTTTTACCTGCTGATTCTGTTGTTCGGGCTGTTTCATCTTTCGCGCACGGCTTTCCTGCGGTGTGCACTCTTTGTGTTTTTCAGTTTCAGCGCCATCACGCTGTGGTCGGGCTACCACTTTCAGCTGCCCAACCCGACGCTGGCGCTGTTGCAGGTGTGCGTGCTGTTTGTGGTGCTCGTGTGGCTGATGCTTTACGCCCGTTACGTCCAGATGTCGCGCCAGCGTATGCGTCAGCGGCGGTTCGCCTTGCAGGCGCATCAGGACACCCTGCGCGGCATGATGCGCCAGCTCGAAGGCCTGGTGGCGACCGACGAACTCACCGGGCTGTTCAACCGCCGACATTTCCTGCGCCTGGCCTCCCGCGAGTTGCACGCCATGGAAGTCGGTGTGGTACATGGCCTGGCGTTGATCGACCTCGATCATTTCAAACGCATCAACGATGTTCATGGCCATGCCGCCGGCGATCAGGTGCTGCAAGCGTTTGCCGGGGTGGCCACCGCGTGCCTGCGCGATGGCGATATTCTGGCCCGCTATGGCGGTGAAGAGTTCGTGGTGCTGTTGCCCGATTGCGACGCCGAGCGCGTGACGGCGTGTTGCGAGCGATTGCGCATGGCCTTCATGGATGTCGAATTGGTCGGTCTGAATGTGAGCAACCTCAGCCTGTCGGCGGGCATGACCTTGCTGGAACTGGGCGACGATCTGGATGACGCCTTGCACCGCGCCGATCAGGCGCTGTATCGCGCCAAGCGTGATGGCCGTAACCGTTGCGCGGCGGCCTGGGAGAATGTCGATGCCTGAGTTACGGGTCGGCGAACGCCAATGGACAGTGGCGGCGGGCAGCAATCTGCTCGATGCCTTGAATCAGAACGGCGTGTCGGTGCCCTATAGCTGCCGCGCCGGGAGTTGCCACGCGTGCCTGGTCAAGTGTGTCGAGGGTTTGCCCAGCGACATCCGTCCCGATGCCTTGAACAATGAGCAGCGTCAGCAGGGTTGGCGGCTGGCCTGTCAGTGCCAGGTGGTCGATGATCTACAAGTCGAAACCTTTGATCCGCTGCGTGATGGTCTTGGCGCTCAGGTGGCCGCCAGCGATTGGCTGAGCCCCAGCGTCTTGCGTTTGCGTCTGACGAGCGAGCGACCGTTGCGCTATCAGGCGGGGCAGCATCTGGTGTTGTGGGCGGGGCAGGTGGCGCGACCGTATTCCCTGGCCAGTCTGCCGGAAGAAGACCGCTTTCTGGAGTTCCACCTCGATTGCCGCCAACCGGGGGAATTCAGTGATGCGGCACGCCGCTTGAAAATCGGCGACCCAATCCGCCTCGGCGAGTTGCGCGGCGGAGCACTGCATTACGACCCGGACTGGCACACCCGACCGCTGTGGTTGCTGGCGGCGGGCACTGGTCTGGGGCCGTTGTTCGGTATTTTGCGCGAAGCGTTGCGTCAGGATCACCAGGGCGCCATCCGTGTCATTCACCTGGCCCATGATGCCGATGAGCATTATCTGGCCAAACCCCTGCAGGCCATGGCCGATGGCCGTGAAAACCTTAATGTCGAGCTGTGGACGGCGGCCGAGTTGCCTGCGGCTTTGGCGCAACTGCGCCTTGTTTCCCGACAAACCCTGGCCTTAGTCTGCGGAGCCCCCGACAGCGTCGACGCCTTTGCCCGGCGCCTGTACCTGGCCGGTTTGCCGCGCAATCAACTGCTGGCGGATGTGTTTGTGCCCCACGGTTGAGTGCTGATCGTTTAACGACGCGAGACTCGCTATGCCCGATGCCATCCAGTTTGAATTGGCCAGTGGCGAAGCAGCCAAGGCGCGGGAGATGGCGTTGCGTTTCGAATCGCTGCCGGAAGCCGTGCGCATCAGCAAGCAATTGATGAAAGCGCAGGACCAGGAACTTCTGCGTAAGGTCTTTGAAGAGGAGGCCGTACAGTTCACCCAACGACTGCGTTCGCCGGAAGCGATTGCAGCATTGTCGGGGTTTATCAACAGGCATTGAAAAGCCAAAGCCCCGCCCTTGCATGGCGAGGCTTTTTTGCGCCTGATATTCAACTCTCTCCGCTTACGTCGGTTAAGAGAAACGCGCAATCAGGATCGCGTTGCTTGAACCAACAGATAAACCGGAGCCGCCAATCACAAGCGTTTTACCATCTTGCTGCTGGGCCATGTTATTCGCCACGGCGTATGCTCCCTCGAACTTTGTCGTTGCCCAGCCTGGGCCACCGTTCGGTGTTCCATTGAACGTTTCATCCGGTTTGCCATCACGCAAGTAATGCGCCGCCACGAAATGTGGATCACCAGCGGAAGTAATAAACCGGCCACCCGTTGCCAACCCGTTCGCCGTACTGGCTATGCCAAAAAACATCACGCTAGATGTTTGATCAAAGTGTTGAAGCAGCAATTTACCTTCATTGAAGCCGGTATCCAGTTTGCCGGTGTCGTTGAAACAGGCTAATACGCCTTGACGCGGAGTGGGGTCGACGCCCCATCCGGAGGCTACCATGCGACCGTCCGAAAGTTGGGTGAGCCCTTCAAGTGCCATGTGCACCTCGTCTAGCTGGACAATTCCCTTATCACCGAAGTCGGTATCAAAGGTTCCGTCCATATTCAGGCGAGCCAGCATGCCTTTTCCCGCCATAACGTCATTAGCGACGCCGCAAAGGGTGATTTTTCCTTTTTTAACATCAACCACTACATCGCGAATGGCGCTGACAACGGGGCCTTGCGGAAGGATCACCACGACACCGTTACCGTTGAAACTGGTATCGAATGTGCCATCGAGGTTCAGCCGGACCAATACGGCACCTTTAGTAGTGCCGTCTGCGCTTAAGGCGCGGGTGCAAAGATAGATTTTTCCCTCGACCACCCGGCTCACCGATACGTTGCTACCAGCGCCGAAAATGTTGACTTCCAGAGCGTCGGTTTTCGGTGTGCTTCCTGTTACGCTGGAAGCCTTTGGCTCCAGCCCGACGCGCACCGAAAGTTTGCCGCCGTCGCCAAAGCTGGTATCCAGTGTTCCGTTTTCGTTGAGACGCGCCAGGTACAGGGTGCCGTTCTCGGCGCCGTTGTCGTTATTTACACCCGTCAGCAGAATTTTGGTTACTGACTCCACCTCTACAAAATGAATCTGGCGAAGATGTGCGGTTCCTTCAAACCCTACTCTGACGAAACCGTCAACGCCGAAGGTTTTGTCTGGATCGCCATCGTCTTTCAGGCGCACTACGCCGAACTCCGTGCTCCCTTCAGGGGGAGTAAGGACATGCCCACCTACATAGAGATGAGAGTGATTGGGGGCCTGGACAATGCACTGGCCTGTCGCCCGAGTGTTTGGGCCAGGGAATTTCAGCACAGTCTTGCCGCCTTCACCGAACGCCGGATCCAGCAGTCTTTCTGTAAATGATGATTCTAACGGAGAGTTTTTTTGGGTAGACATGACGAATTCCTTTCGTAACGGATTCAGGGTGGGTTGTTGACTCAAGCAAACGCACCAACGCGTTATAAGTAGAACCATACGGATAAAATATCTACTGACAGAGTTGACAGGTGTTCACCCTGCGGCTGCGCTTGCCCGAAGGTATTTGCGGATTTTCGACACTTTTCCGCCGGTGATAGCTGCCCCGTGTGCGAGTAAAAAGTTGCCTTTGTGGTGGTGTTATTGCTGCATCGGGTCCAGGAAACAGAAGATATAGGCGGGGTCCGTGACGCCCGGGAGACGCCATGAGTGTGCTGAATGGGCGTCTACTGTCAGATCTGTCAGGTATAGGCCGCGAAAAGGACGCATCCGCCCTCTAAAAGAAAAAAGCCTCGCAATATTAATTGCGAGGCTTCTCATGAACTATGCGGGATTGTTCTCGTAACGTGGCAGGTGCTGGGCGCGGACTGTAGAAGGCCGTCCCTTTGCCGATTTCCAGTAAGCGATACTCAGACCATCGGGTCGCCAACGTGCAGGATTTTCATCCCGTTGGTGCCACCGGTGGTGTGGTAGCTGTCGCCCTTGGTCAGGATGACCCAGTCGCCTTTCTCCACAACGCCCAATTTAAGCAACTCGTCGATCGCGGCCTGGCTGACCTGCTCAGGTGGCAGCGACGCCGGGTCGAACGGAACGGTGTAGACGCCACGGAACATGGACGCGCGGGCCTGGGTTTCGCGGTGCGGGGAGAACGCGTAGATCGGCACCGAGGAACGGATGCGCGACATGATCAACGGCGTGTAGCCACTTTCGGTCAACGCGATGATCGCCTTCACGCCCGGGAAGTGGTTAGCGGTGTACATGGCTGCCAGTGCGATGCTCTGGTCGCAGCTTTCGAAGACCTTGCCGATGCGGTGGCTGGAGGTCTTGCTGGTCGGGTGCTTTTCAGCGCCGATGCAGATGCGCGCCATGGCTTGCACGGCTTCCAGCGGGTACAAACCAGCGGCACTTTCGGCCGAGAGCATGACGGCGTCGGTGTAGTCGAGCACGGCGTTGGCTACGTCGGAGACTTCGGCGCGGGTTGGCATCGGGTTCTGGATCATCGACTCCATCATCTGGGTCGCGACGATCACAGCTTTGTTGTGGCGGCGTGCGTGCAGAATGATTTTCTTCTGTATGCCCACCAGCTCGGCGTCGCCGATTTCCACACCCAAGTCACCGCGGGCAACCATCACCGCGTCGGAGGCTTTGATCAGGCCGTCGAGGGTTTCGTCGTCGGCTACGGCTTCAGCGCGTTCGATCTTCGCCACCAACCAGGCAGTACCGCCGGCTTCGTCGCGCAGTTGACGGGCGTATTCCATGTCGGCGGCGTCACGTGGGAAGGACACCGCGAGGTAGTCGACTTCCATTTCGGCAGCGAGCTTGATGTCGGCCTTGTCTTTCTCGGTCAGGGCCGGTGCGGTCAGGCCGCCACCGCGACGGTTGATGCCTTTGTGGTCCGACAGCGGGCCGCCGATGGTCACGGTGCAGTGCAACTCGGTGGCGGTGGCGGTATCGACGCGCATTACCACGCGGCCGTCGTCGAGCAACAGCTCGTCGCCCACGCCGCAGTCTTTCACCAGGTCCGGGTAGTCGATGCCGACCACTTGCTGGTTGCCTTCGGTCAACGGATGGCTGGTAGAGAAGGTGAATTGATCACCGATCTTCAGCTCGATCTTCTTGTTGGCGAATTTGGCGATACGAATTTTCGGGCCTTGCAGGTCACCCAGCAGGGCGACGAAGCGGCCGTGCTTGGCAGCGAGGTCACGCACCAGCTTCGCGCGAGCCTTGTGCTCGTCGGGGGTGCCGTGGGAAAAGTTCAGACGGGCGACGTCCAGGCCAGCCAGAATCAACTGTTCGAGAACTTCCGGCGAGTTACTGGCCGGGCCAAGGGTAGCGACGATTTTGGTACGACGGACGGACATGCAAAGACTCCTGAGTTCAAGCGCTAGCAGAGGCTACTATGGTCCGTGGGTGTAGTCATTGTTCGTTTGCACTACTTATTTGTTTCTTTTTCGAAATGAACATTCCTGAAAACTTTGCAGGAGCACAGCTTGCTGGCGATGGCGATCTCAAATACGCCATTGCCAGCAAGCGGTACTCCTACAGGGCATCTTCGTCGCCACACCGGCGCCTTTTGGGCTGAAGATTTTTCATCCCGGGTCGATACAGAGCGCAAGACAGGAGATCCCCCATGCGATTCGTGCTCATTGCCATCCTTGCCCTCAGTGTTGTGGGCTGCACCCGTTGGTCGATGGACCACCATTTGAATAACGCCTACAGCGCCTATGAGCGCGGCAACTGCGAGCAGGTGATGCTCGAACTGTCCAAGGTCGAGCGCGCCAGTCGCGCGCGGCCTTATGTGTGGCCGGAAGTCTCGATGATGCGCGGCCAGTGCCTGGAACGGCAGAAAATGTTCATCGACGCGGTCCAGACTTACCAGTTCATCATCGCCTCGTACCCGCTGAGCGAATACGCCTACCGCGCCCGTGCCCGCCTGGAAACCTTGCAGAGCCTGGGGCATTACCCGACCCGCAGCGCGGCGGTGGTGGTACGCCCGACGCAGTTCTGATAGCCGTTGTCACTGAATGTCTGGCTCACTGGCGGCGGTGAGCTATAGTCGAATAAACCGGTTTTAGAACCTTGTTTCTAAACCGGCGTAACACCTGTGATCGGCAGCAATAAGCGGCAGCGGATGGATGGACTGTCGCACCAGGATCGGGGAGAGCGCGCCAGGCTTTTTTATAAGAGCAAAATCAGGCCCGTTCCGAAGCATTGGTGCGGCCCTGCTTAAGGGCCTTGCGTAGCGAAATCAGCATGTTCACTGACCGCCGGATCGAGCGGCATCAACTGCCGTATTTTCTCAAAGTGTTCAACAGCGTCACCGACAAGCCCATTGGCTTTCTGGGCAATCTGTCCGAGGACGGGTTGATGCTGATCAGCCAGTTGCCGATGATGGTGGGCGCCGATTTTGACCTGCGCCTGAAAATCCCCATGGATGGCAATTGTCAGCAGGTGATCGACCTCAACGCCTCTTGTCTGTGGTGTCACGAGGACGCAACCCCCCACCACTATGACGCCGGCTTCAGCCTGCAACGGGCACCGCCGGAGTATGGGCAATTGGTCGAGGCACTGAAGCAGTACTTCAGTTTTCAGCCATTGCCGGCCTCTGCCTGAACACACCGATTTTTTTGTAGGAGCCAAGCTTGCTGGCGAAGGCGCTTTCGAACCCCCCTTCGCCGGCAAGCCTTAATGCCAGTCAGTTAAGCGCAATCCATGTGGGAGCGGGCTTGCTCGCGAAGACGGCGGCATAGTCAACATTGATGTCGCCTGACACACCGCTTTCGCGAGCAAGCCCGCTCCCACAGGTATCGCACCTTAACTGACTGGCATTACGGCAAGCCTGGCTCCTACAGGTTGCTGTTATGTCGGCTTAATCACCCGCTCGCAATCCTGCGTGCTGTCACATTGCGCCTGCTTTTTTCCAATGCAGATATTGTGTCAGTAGCTGCGCACCCAACTGTTGAGGCCGGACATTCAGCACTAGTATTCCATTGGCGCACAATCGCTCATGGAGTTCGTCCCGTGCATTCAAATATTCCACCGCCCCACAATAGGCCAGTGCGTCCGTCAAGGTCTGCACCTGCCCATGCCGCAGACTGTCGAGCCTCTCTTCGCACAGACTCGCCACTAGCACGCGGTGCTGTTGGCCTAAATGCTTGACGGCGGTGAGCAGTTCTTCATCGTCCTCATCCCGCAGGTTGGTCACCAGCACCACCAGCGCCCGGCGCTTTTGTCGGGCGAGTAATTGGTTGGCAATGGACTGGTAGTCAGCGGGACGTTGGCTGCTGTCCAGGTCGTAGACGGTGTTGAGCAGTACATTGAGCTGGCCGCTGCCTTTGGTCGGGGCGAGGTAGCGGGGCTGGTCGCTGGCGAAGGTGCTCAGGCCGACGGCATCGCCTTGACGTAACGCGGTGTAGGCGAGCAGCAGGCAGGCGTTCAATGCATGATCGAAGTGGGACAGTTCGCCGTCCTGGCTGCGCATGCGTCGGCCGCAGTCGAGCAGGAAAATGATCTGCTGGTCGCGCTCGTCTCCGTACTCCCGAGCGATGGGGGTACGATGGCGGGCGGTGGCTTTCCAGTCGATCTGGCGCAGGCTGTCGCCTTCGCGAAATTCGCGCAATTGATGGAATTCCTGCCCCTGGCCGCGACGTTGACGCTGGCGTACGCCGAGCTGGCTCAGCCAGTTGTCCACCGCCAGCAGTTGTCCGCTGTGAAGACGGGCGAAGTCAGGGTAGACGCGGGTGTGATCAACTCTGTGCAGCAGGCGTTTGTCGCACCACAGGCCCATGGGGCTTGGCAGGTGGAATTCGCAGTGTTCGAAGGTGAAGTGCCCGCGCTTTAGCGGGCGCAACCGATAGCCGATCAGGCTTTGCTGGCCGGGTTGCAGTTCGACGGACAATGGAAGGTGTTCGAAGTCCAGGCCGTGCGGCACATGGTCGAAGATGTGTACGTTCAGTGGTTGAGCACAATCGTGCTCGACCTCCAGTCGCACTTCACTCCATCGACCGAGCGCCAGGCTGCCGGGCATTTGCCGCTGTACGCGGGGCGAGGGCAGGCGTTTGAGGCGGATGGCGTCGAGTATCGCCAAGGCCAGCAGCGCTAGCAGCAATCCCCAGTTGATTGACAAAAGGCTCGATGGAACCTCGATGTCCAGTGCCCGCAATGCGCCCAGCACGATGCCGATGGCCAACAGCATGGCGAGCCAGATCAGCAGCAGGCGCGAGGGTTTCATCGGCGCACACCTTTTGTGGCAAGAGCGTTTTTTGTGGCGAGGGAGCTTGCTCCCGCTGGGGTGCGAAGCAGCCCTAAAACCAGCCGACACAGAGTGTCAGGTAAAACGCGCCTACCTGTATTGCGACTGCTACGCAGCCGAGCGGGAGCAAGCTCCCTCGCCACAGGGTTGGTCTGCATGACCGTCTTCACAGGCGCGGCGCCGGGACTTGATCGAGCAGTTGCTTGAGCACCTGATCGACTTCCAGCCCTTCAATGTCCAGCTCCGGGGCAATTCGCACACGGTGACGCAGAACGGCCAGCGCGCAGCCTTTGATGTCATCGGGAATCACAAACCCACCCCCGCGCAACAAGGCCCGGGCGCGGGCGCAACGTACCAATGCAATGGAGGCGCGTGGCCCGGCACCGAGGGTCAACCCTGGCCAGATGCGGGTGGTGCGGGCCAGGCGCACGGCGTAATCAAGCACCTGATCGTCCAGCGGCAGATCACTGGCAATGCGCTGCAAGGCCAGCACATCCTTGGCTTGCAACACGCAGCGCAACGGTTGCACATCAAGCATGTCGGCCCGGGTCGAGCGGCTGACCTGGCGCACCATATTCAACTCCTGCTCGGCATCGGGGTAGTCCATGCGCACCTTGAGCATGAAACGGTCGAGTTCGGCTTCCGGCAACGGGTAAGTGCCTTCCTGTTCAATGGGGTTTTGTGTGGCGAGCACCATGAACGGTTGCGCGATGGGCAGGGCACGGCCTTCAAGGGTGACTTGGCGTTCCTGCATGGCTTCGAGCAGCGCTGCCTGGGTTTTCGCCGGGGCGCGGTTGATCTCATCGGCGAGCAGCAGGTTGGTGAACAATGGGCCTTTGCGCAGTTTGAATTGCTCGGTTTGCAGGTCATACACCGCGTGCCCGGTGACATCGCTGGGCATCAGGTCCGGAGTGAACTGGATGCGTGCGAATTCACCGCCGAAGCAGCGAGCGAGGGCGCGCACCAACAACGTCTTGCCCAACCCCGGCACGCCTTCGAGCAGCACATGGCCGCCAGCGATCAGGGCGGTAAGCACATCGTCGATCACGCTGTTCTGGCCGATCACGGCTTTCTGCAATTCCGTCCGTATCGCTTGGGCCAACTGGCTGGCGCGCTGGCGCTGCTGAGAGGCGTGGGGCTGTGTGCCGGGCTCGAACTGTTCACTCATAAGGCGTTCCTCAAGGTTTGCAGGTGGGCGACCTGACGGCTGAATTCAGCACTGGACAGCCGCTGCTTCGGTCGCGGGCTCATGGCCTGGCTGATGGCGCGTGTGGGTTGGCCAGTCAGGCGTGCGAGCACCAGCCATTGTTCGGCAACGACAAGTTGTTCAAAACCGGGATGACGGTGACGGACACGACGCAGGATGTCTTGTTGCAAGGCTTGCAACAGGCCGTGCTGACCATTGTGACGGAGCATGAAATCGGCGCTGGCACGCAGGTGTTCCTGAAGCTGGCGGCGGGCTCTCGTGGCCGGCTCCAGCAACGGGCCGTTACGCACGCCAACATGCCAGAACCCGAAAACGATCAAGGCGATCAGGGCCACCAAGGCTTGTGGAAAGTAGCGCCACAGCAAGGTCAGCAAGCTGTCGTGATCGGTATTGAACAGCAGGGTCACGTCTGTGTCGGCCGTCAGGTACCACAGCAGCCAGGCGTTGTCGTACTGGTCGATGGCCGGGGTTTTCCAGAGGTCGGCGTCGGTGACTACGGTGATCGAACCGAGCCCGTGAGTCAGTTGCATCATGTGCGTGGCCTTGCCGCTGTTGGCCCAGGCCTGGGCGAGGTTTTTCGGGTCATCGAGGTGGAACGCTGTATCGAAGCTGACGTAGGCCGGCGCCTCTTCATTTTCCAAATAGAGCTTGGTCAGTTTGGGGTAGGGGTCGTCGTTGAGATCGGGTGGCGGTTCCTTGAGGTCTTTGCTCAGGGACTGGTGCAGCTGCACCCGATCGAGCAGCAGGTCATTGCTCTGACCGGTCTTTTCATCCCACAGGGCTTCGGCGACGAATAAAAGACGTCCACCGGCCCGGGTCCAGTTCAACACCTGATTCACCTGTCGTGGGGACATGTTCGACCGATCGCCGAGCAACAACAAACTGCGCTGATGAGGCTCGAGAGTCGGCAAGATGTCGAGGCTGTTGGCATGGCTGACGGTCAGGGCCTGTTTGCGCAGAAAATGCTCGGCCGCCAGATAGGGGTTGGCTTGGGCCTCGGGGGATGGGCCGTGATCGATTTCTGCTGGATAGGGTGTGGCTTTCAGGTACAGATAAACACTCAGCGCGCCCACCAGCAGGGCGATGAACACACCGACCGAAAGCCACAAACGCCGGTTCAACGGACCGCTCCCGGGCCGAACAACGTGCGCCAGCCGTCACAGAGTTCTTGTTGCAAATGCGCCGGTGGCAGGCGATGCCCATAGGCCATGTTTTGCCAGTGACCGGTGAGGTTTTTACTGAAGGCCAACAAGGCAGGTTGTTGCAGTTGTTCAACGCGCTGAAGCACTTCGCCTTCGGTGTCGGCGGGTTTGAGCGCCATGTTGAAGTCGTGCAGCAAGTAGCTGAGCAGGGCGCGATAGAGCAACCCGAGGGCTTCACGAGGATTGCTCTGCCAGAGTTTTTCGGCGCTGGCTGCGATGTCGGCGGGCAGGGTTTCGCGGTTGAGGTCCAGGCCGAACGCCTGCTGCGGTAATGGCTGCGCGACGTTGCGATTTGACGTTGGTCGCAGGCTGACAAAGGCCCGCAGCCAGTCGCGGTAACGCCAGATTGACAGCCCAATGGCGCCGATCACCGTGCCCCATAGCAACACTTCGATCAGGCTGGCCAATACGCCAAAGCGTTGGCTGTCCAGCAAGCCGAACAGCGCCTTCAGCCATGCCGGTGTTTGATCATCGTCCGCAGTCTCGGAAGCGGGTTTGTCTTCGCCAAAACGGTAGCGCGTGACCGTTTCCTTGTTCTTGAACGGTGGTTGTTCGAGGATGGCCTTGATGCTGTCCCGGGAGGCCTGGCTGGTCAGTGGTTGGTCCAGCAGACGCGGACTGTCCGGTGAGATAACCGGTTCGGAGGCCCAGACGCTTTGCACCGTCGGCACCAGCAGGATCGCGGCCAGCAGCATTGTGACGACTGCGTTGCTCAAGCGTTGGCGCATTCGGCGAAAGACCAGCTCGATATCCCAGGCCTCCAGCCGCGTGCGCCGGTTCAGATAAAGGCTGAAACCGCAGGCCACATAGATCGGTTCCCAGACAATCAGCACCAGAACGTAAAAGGTATTGGTCAGGTGTTCCAGCCAGCGCCAGTCTTGGGTGGCGGCGGTAATCAAGGTCTGCCAGCCCCAGTCGAGTTCGATCTGTTGCGGCAAGAACATATAGAACAGCACCATCAAACCGATCCACAGCGCGGTTTCCAGATGCACGCCGATGATCGTCAGCCACTGGGCGGCGCCCGCGTTGCGTTGCAGCAACACGCGCAAACGTTGTTGGCGTTCTTCCCCCGCCAGACCTTCGAGTTGCACCACCGGCATCAGAAAACTGCGGCTCAGGCTCAAGCGACGCCAGGTCAGGCTGGCCAGCAATTGCGGCATGAGCAGGCGCGGCCATTGGTGCAGGGCCTGTTTCAGCGTGGGCGTTTCGCCGAACATGGCTTTGGACAGGATGTACAGCGGCAGCCGATCGAACGCCGGTTTGAGCCACCAGAACAGGAATACGACAAGGGAGGGCGAATCCCACAGCAGCAAGGTGAGCAGGGCGAAGGTCGGCAAGGTCACGATGGCCCAACTGGTCATCAACAGGCGTCGATGACGCTGACTCAGCAGCACTCCCAGGTCCATGGCTTCCCAGGTTGTGCGCGGGCGGATCACCACACTGGCATCACTCAGACGCATGGCGAGTCCGTCCGGCGAACAGCAGATAAGTCGCGACCAACAACCAGAGCGCCGCGCCGACCAGGTATTTGGTCAGCGGCGTGAGCCCGGTCCGCGACGACCAATAGGCTTCTATAAACGCTGCAATCAGCAGAAACAGCATGACCCCGCAAATCAGCAACACGCTCTTGCGCGCAGCCAGCTGCAGGGCTTCGGCGCGGGGCAAGCGTCCAGGCGCAATCAAGGCCCAGCCCAGTTGCAGGCCTGCGGCACCGGCCAGGGCAATGGCGCTCAGTTCGAAGGCGCCGTGGCCGATCACGAATGACCAAAAGGTTTGCCCATAGCCGATGTGCGTCAGGTGCCCGGCCACCGCACCGATCATCAACCCGTTGTAGAACAGGAAAAACGCGCTGCCCAGGCCAAACAGCAAACCGCTGGCGAAGGTCTGAAAGGCGATACCGATGTTGTGCATGATGTAGTAACCGAACATCACCCAGTTTTCACTGGCCGCCCGTTCGGCCGAACGTCCCAAATGACCGGCGACAGGGTCGTACATGCTTTGCATCTCACTGACCTGCTCGGCCGGGATCAGGTTGTAGACCAGCTCCGGGAACAGATACACCAGCAACGCGAAGCCGATCAGGCTGCCAAAAAACATCAGGCCGGCGGCAAGCACGAAACGCCACTGTTCACGCACCAGTCGCGGGAAGTCGGCGAGGATGAAACTCAACACGTTGGCACCCAGCCGACTGCGATGCCGATAAAGCTGTTGATGCCCGCGCAGCACCTGTTGCTGCAATGAGTCGATCAGGAAACTGCTGTAACCGCGCTCCTGAGCCAGGGCCAGGTGTTGGCAGAGCCGTCGATAATCGCTGGGGAAACTGGCGACTCCTGAGGCGTTCTTGCTTCGTTCCAGCCGTTCAAGCATGAGTGCAAACTGCTCCCATTCGGCGCTGTGGCGACTTTCGAACAGGCTTTGCTTCATGTGGGCCCCAACAGTCCGCGGGCGATGCCGTTGAGTTCGGCCACCGCCTGTGGCTTCGATACCTGCAACGGTTGCGCGAGTATCGAGGCCAGCTCATTGGCCCGCGCCCCGGAGAGTTCACCCTGGCGTTCGGCAAACCCGAGGATGGCGCGTTGCTCGGACAGCGTCAGTGCGAAGGCTGCGCGCCGCGGCGGGACATCAGGCAGTTGGGGGCGGGTGAGTGGTTGTTCGCGGTAGATCACCAGCGTGCCAGCGGCCAGGTCGCCGAGGCGCTTGAAGATGGGATGTTGCAGGCAACTGATCGCCCCGAGGAAATAACCGAACGGCAGCATGTCGACAAATCGCAGCAGGTTGCGCAGCAAGGACGCGGACCAGCCGATCGGCGTGCCATCGTCCTGCACCACGCGCAACCCCATCCATTGCTTGCCCGGCGAGCGGCCCTGATTGAGCACCTCGAACAGCACCATGTACCACCAACTCACCACGAACAGCAGGATCGAGCCCAGCCCTGCGCCGAGTTTTCCCAGAAACGCCAACACAATAAACAGCAGGCCCAGGACCAACCCACGCAGGCCCAGATCGATGGCGAACGCCAGCGCACGTACCATCAACCCGGCCGGGCGCAGTGGCAAGTCGATGCCTTCGGGCGTTTCGACGTGATACCGCGTGTCCAGTGGCGGGGCCAGCGTTGCTTTCCGTGGCAGTGCTGTGGGCTCGAGCATGGGCAACCTTGATGTAGCCTGGATTCGATGTCTGTCCGATGCTAGCAGCCTCTCGGGGGAAAACGACATAACTATGTATTGCACATCATGTGACGCGAAGTGATTGAATGACGCGGTGCTGGCCGCGATGGCGGTCGTGCGCCTAGACTTCGCCGATCTTCAGTTCAGGAACCGCCCGTGACTTCAATCTTCTGGTACGACTACGAAACCACGGGCATCAACCCCCGTTGCGATCGACCACTGCAAGTGGCGGGGATTCGCACCGACTTCGATCTCAATGAAATAGACGAACCGGTCAATCTTTATTGTCAGCCCAGTGACGACATCCTGCCGCATCCGGCAGCGTGCGCGATCACCGGTATTACGCCCGCGCGTCTGGCCGAGCAGGGTTTGAGCGAAGCCGATTTCATGACACGGGTTCATGCCCAGCTCGCGGCGCCCGGCACCTGTGGGGCGGGATACAACACGCTGCGTTTCGACGATGAGATGACCCGTTATAGCCTGTATCGAAACTTTTTCGATCCTTATGCTCGGGAGTGGCAGGGCGGCAACAGCCGCTGGGACCTGATCGATGTGGTGCGCGCGGCTTATGCCTTGCGTCCCGATGGCCTCGTCTGGCCCAAGGACGACGAAGGGCGAGTCACGCTCAAACTCGAACGTCTGACCGCCGCCAATGGCATCGATCACGGGCATGCACACGAGGCGCTGTCGGACGTTCGCGCCACCATCGCCCTGGCGCGTCTGATTCGGGAAAAACAGCCGAAGTTATATGACTGGCTGTTTCAATTGCGCAGCAAACAAAAGGTCATGGATCAAATTCGGCTGTTGCAGCCGATGGTGCATATTTCCGGGCGCTTTTCGGCGGCCCGCAACTATGTGGGTGTGGTGCTGCCGTTGGCCTGGCATCCACGTAATCGCAACGCGCTGATTGTCTGTGACTTGCACCTGGACCCTCAGGGGCTGCTCGACCTGGATGCCGAAACCTTGCGTCAGCGGCTTTATACCCGCCGCGATGACTTGGCCGAAGGCGAACTGCCGGTGCCGCTCAAGCTCATACACATCAACAAGTGCCCCGTAGTGGCGCCGTTGTCGGTACTTCGTCCTCTAGATCAGCAACGTTTGGGGCTGGATATGGCGCTTTATCAGCAACGGGCGCTGCGGCTAAGTGACGCACAACAAGTTTGGCGAGATAAAGTATTGGGGATTTACGCCAGCGACGATTTCTCTCCGAGCCTGGACCCCGAGCAACAGTTATACGACGGTTTTATCGGTGATCGGGACCGGCGTCTATGTGAGCAAGTCAGAATCGCCGACCCTGCGCAATTAGCACAAGAACAGTGGCCTTTCGATGATGAACGTTTGCCTGAATTGTTGTTTCGTTATCGCGCACGCAACTTTCCCGATACGTTGAGCTTTGAAGAGCAAGAGCGCTGGCGAATTTTCTGTCAGCAACGTTTGACTGCGCCGGAGTGGGGCGCGCCAAATACGCTGGAAAGTTTTCTGAAGGAAGCCGCGCAATTGACGATAAATGCTACATCGTTTCAGCGAGAGGTCCTGGATGAATGGCAAAATCATGTCCAGGTATTACGCAATCGTTTGAATCTTTGAAAACGAAAATGATCTTCACTTGAATTCCGGGCATAAAAAAACGCCAGCATTTGCTGGCGTTCTTCAGGTCGCGGATCAGTCCACGACAAGCTTGCGGCTTAGCCCAGCAGGGTAGCCCAGCCTTCAACCACGTCACCGCCCCACTTGGCTTTCCACTCTTTCAGAGTCTTGTGGTTGCCACCTTTGGTTTCGATGACTTCGCCGTTGTGCGGGTTTTTGTATTGTTTAACTTTGCGAGCACGCTTGGTGCCAGTAGTTTTTACTGCGCCGCCACGTGGAGCCTTGGTTTTGGACTCTGGATCCAACAGCGCGATGATGTCACGCAGGGATTTGGAGTATTCGCCCATCAAGGTGCGCAGTTTGCCTTCGAATTCCAGCTCGGTTTGCAGTTTGTCGTCTTGGGACAGGTTCTTCAAACGGGCTTGCAGCTCTTTGATAGCTTCTTCGGTGGCGCGATATTCGTTGATCAAGGACATGAGGACTACCTTATGTTGGGCGCTGGATGGCAGGGTGACAGTGCGACAATAATAGTCAGGGTGTTTCATCAAGTAAACATTTAACCGGGGTTTTATTTAAATTAGTTCGGAATAGGGCACACATTGGAGTGGCAGTTAAATAGCGTCACAAATATTCACAGTTGACCTGTTGAAGACTGGCTACAAGAGCACCATCGCATTGACGAATGGCGCTGCCGGAACCTGTGCCTCGGACCGTGATGCAAGGCCATGCGTCATCAATACTGCAGTTTTGCTGCGCAATCGCTAGAATGGCGGCCTTTGCGAAGTTCTGGAGTTTCCCCCTCATGCGCACTTTTCGGCTGGTGATTGCTTGCCCGGACCGCGTCGGCATCGTTGCTAAAGTCAGTAACTTTCTGGCGTCCCATAACGGCTGGATCACTGAAGCGAGCCATCACTCGGACAATCTCAGTGGCTGGTTCTTCATGCGTCACGAAATTCGTGCCGATTCGCTGCCTTTCGGTATCGAAGCCTTTCGCGAAGCGTTTGCACCGATTGCCGAAGAGTTCTCGATGGACTGGCGTATCACCGACACCGAGCAGAAGAAACGCGTGGTGTTGATGGCCAGCCGCGAATCCCACTGCCTGGCCGACTTGCTGCACCGCTGGCACAGTGACGAACTGGACTGTGAAATCGCCTGCGTGATTTCCAACCATGATGATTTGCGCAGCATGGTCGAGTGGCACGGTATTCCTTATTACCATGTCCCGGTCAACCCACAGAACAAGGAGCCGGCCTTCGCCGAAGTCTCGCGTCTGGTCAAACAGCACGAGGCCGAAGTGGTAGTGCTTGCCCGTTACATGCAGATTCTGCCGCCCGAGCTGTGCAGCGAATATGCCCATAAAGTCATCAACATTCACCACAGCTTCCTGCCGTCGTTCGTTGGGGCCAAGCCGTATCACCAGGCTTCGATGCGTGGTGTGAAGTTGATCGGTGCTACTTGCCACTATGTCACCGAAGAGCTGGACGCCGGTCCGATCATCGAGCAAGACGTGGTACGTGTGAGTCACAGCGACAGCATCGAAGACATGGTGCGCTTCGGTCGTGATGTCGAGAAAATGGTACTGGCCCGTGGTCTGCGTTATCACCTGGAAGACCGGGTACTGGTGCATGGCAACAAAACCGTCGTGTTCTGATGGTCTGCGGATCGTTCCCACGCAGAGCGTGGGAACGATCCAGGTGAAGAGAGAACATGACCATGGCCGATCCACTGGACAAAGCCACTTCCAAAGCCCCCGACACATTGGGTGAGGGCTGTTTGAGTCGCTATGACCCGGATGACCTGAGCCCCGAAGACGGCACGGAGTTTCCTGGTGCTGCCGAGTTGTGGGAGCAGTTGAGTGTGAGGGGGCTTGCCCTAAATGCCAGTCAGTTAAGAGATAGAACAAGCGATGAGTAGCCTGTGGCGAGGGAGCTTGCTCCCGTTGGACTGCGCAGCAGTCCCCTCTTTTTGGGGATAAGGGGGGCGCTTCGCGGCCCAGCGGGAGCAAGCTCCCTCGCCACAGGGGATCGTTTAAGCTTGTTTGAACTTCATCAACTTCTTGAGCAATGGCCGCCCAAGCATCAGCAAAAACACCGGCCCACCGACCACCAGATAGAAGTAATAAGTCACTGTCCGCCAGATCAGAATCGCCGCCGCCGCGGTGGATTTTCCGACCATGGGCGCCAGCAGCGCCGCCGACGTCAATTCCGCCGCCCCGGCACCGCCCGGCAACAGGCTGAACTGCCCGGCACTCAGCGACAGCATCTGGATCAGAAAGCACCAGGCCCACTGCAAATCCACGCCCAGCCCACGCAATGCCAGATACAGCACGCTATAGCGCAAGAGCCAATGCAGGCAGGTCAGTGCAAACACCGTGATCAACGTCTGAAAGGGCAACTTCAGTGTGTCAGTGAACGCCGCCAGGAAGTGCAGGAGCTTTCGCGCCCAGCGCATCCGGGTGGTGCCTTTGACATTGAGGCGAGCGAGTAACCGACCACTCAGACGAATCAGCGCTCGGTGGTAGCGAGCCGCTAATACGCAACTGAACAGCCCGCCGAACATCGAGATAGCGCTGACGGTCAGCAGCCACTCCATGCGCTGACTGAGGTGCTGGAACAGTGCATAAATCAGAATCCCGCTCAGCGCGCAGAGAAAAAACAGCAGATCGCTCAACTGGTCCATGGCAAACACGGCGCTGCCCCTGGCCGGCCGCACGCCGTGACGTGCCAGCAACGCCATGATGGTTAGCGGTCCGCCACTGCCGCCGGGGGTGGCGCAGTAGGCGAACTCGGCGGACATCACCACCCCGAGACTTTTGAAGCGACTGATCTTGTCGCGCTGATCCCCCAGCAACAGGCGCAAGCGCAGGGTGTTGAGCATCCAGCAGAGCAGGATCATGCCGAACATGATCAGCAGCCACTTCAATGGAAAGCTTTGCAACCGCGACCATGTCTCTCCGCCACCCAGCAACGACGGGATGAGCACCGCAGCGAGCAGGGCAACGACCAGCAGAATCCCGCGGCTCATGCGGCGCGACCGACGGCGTCGCGTTGCTGTGCCAGCCAGTTGGCCTTGGTCATCGGCACACGACCCTCGTCGAGCAAGCGTTTGAGGGTGCGCAGCCAATAGTGACGCGAGAACTCATGGCGCATGTCCACCGGGTGCAGGCCGAGACGAATCACCGGCGCCTGGCGCCAACGTTGTTCGCGCTGATCGCTGACGATTTTCGACAGGCCGCGGCGCCAGGCGCTGCGCGCGCTCCAGACCAGGCACGGGGCATCGGCCGCGGTGAAATCCGGCAATCGATACAGATGCTGCGAGTCGCTGGTGTAGCGCAGCGGTACCTGGCGCAAGGCTTGGCGGGTGCCTTCGCTCATCAGCCAGGCCGGAGCGACGAAACCTTCCAATGGCCAGTTGTAACGGTGGAACACCTCGATTCCGGCACGCAGACGGGTGAGGGCGGCTTCCTGTGACAGGTCGTAGAACTCGCCTTCATGGGTGTAGATTCGGCGCATGAACCAGTCTCGGGGAGTGATAGGGATAGGTCCTTCGTCGCAATGGAAGTAACCGTGCAGTGCCAGTTCGTCGCCGCGAGCGACGCGACGGGTCAGCAAACGTCGAAATGCCGGATACGCGTCCAGGTCGTTATGTTTGTGGAAGTCTGGCACCACCAGCCAGGTGATCGGTACCTCACCCAGCGCGTCGACGGCTTCGACGAAGGCTTGGTAGTCCGGCCAGGTTTGCGGCGCAACATCGTGCAGCACCAGTAACAGGCTGGGCGCGTTCATAGTGTCAGCCATTGGCGGTCAGCGGCCAATGGCTGCCAAGTACGGCGTGATAGTGGCCCAACAGGCTGTCGACCACGATGTCCCAGGCGTAATGCTGCTCGACATGGCTGCGGGCTTGTTTGCCCAGCGCGGCGCTGCCCTGGCTGAACAGTTCGCGTACAGCATTGGCCATCGCTGTTGGATTGTTCGGTGCGCAAAGCAGGCCGCATTGATCGGTGACAATTTCCTGAAAAGCCCCGGCCGCCACGGCCACCACCGGAATGCCACTGGCCATGGCTTCGAGGACCACCAGGCCAAAGGTTTCCTGGTCACCGGCATGCACCAGCGCATCGGCACTGGCCATCAAGCGCGCGACTTGCGCCGCCGGGTAGAACTGATCGAGGACGGTGACATTGCGCGGTACCAGGGTCGGCATTGACGAGCCCACCAGTAACAGGTGATAGCGACGACCCAGGCGTTTCATGCATTTGAGCAGCACTGGCAGGTTTTTTTCCTTGGATCCACGGCCGGCGAAGATCAGCAGATGAGTGTTTTCATCGATGCCCAATTCAGCCCGCAAGCCTGGATCCCGTTTACCGGGGTTGAACGTTTGCAGGTCGACGCCCAGCGGTTGTACGAAAACGTTCTTCACGCCCAACCCGATCAGTTTATCGGCCATGATTTGACTCGGCGCCAGCACCCGATCGAAGTTGCCATAGAGCTTGCTGACATAAGCTTCGACATTGGGTGTAACCCAGTTGCCCATGCGATTGCTGACCAACAGCGGCAGATCCGAATGATAAAAACCGATCACTGGCACATCGAGTTGCCGCTTGGCGTCCAAAGCAGCCCAGGCAGTCAGGTAAGGGTCACCGACTTCAATCAGATCGGGCTGCAAATCCTGCAGGACATTGCGCCATGGCGCGAGACGGAGGGGGAAGCGATAACCCTTGCCAAAGGGCAGGGCAGGGGCCGGAACCGTGTAAATGCCATCCTGTTCGCTCAAATGAGCCCCAGGGATCAGCAAACTGTGACGAATGCCTGGCTTGTTGCTCAGGCGACGGTGTTTGGCATCCAGATAAGTGCGCACGCCACCGCTGGCAGGGGCGTAGAACATGGTTATGTCAGCGATATGCACGATGAACATTCCTCCGGTCCGTTTGTTCTCCCTTGGTTGACCTATATGAAGGATAGATGTTCGATTGGGGTTTTGCGGTGTGGGCAGTGGGATTTGCGGTCTGAGTGGACGCCTTCGCGAGCAAGCCCGCTCCCACAGTCGACCGAGTTCTTCCAGAAGAAATGCGATCGAATGTGGGAGCGGGCTTGCTCGCGAAGGGGCCAGTTCAGGCACTAAATACGGAAACTACCAACCAACTGCTTCAATCGCGAAGCCTGCTGCTCAAGGTCCGAGCACGCACGCAAGGTTGATTGCAGGTTTTCCACGCCTTCCTGGTTCAACGTGTTGATCTCGGTGATATCCACGTTGATCGATTCAACCACCGCCGTCTGTTCCTCGGTCGCTGTGGCCACAGACTGGTTCATGCCGTCGATTTCGCCGATGCGCAACGTCACGCTGTTCAGGCGCTCGCCGGCCAGGTTGGCGATTTCCACGCTGTCCTGGCTGTGACGCTGGCTTTCGCTCATGGTGCTGACCGATTCGCGGGCGCCGACTTGCAGCTCCTCGATCATGGTCTGCACCTGTTGTGCCGACTCCTGAGTGCGGTGCGCCAGGTTACGCACCTCATCGGCCACCACGGCAAAACCGCGCCCGGCTTCACCGGCCCGCGCCGCTTCAATGGCCGCGTTCAGCGCCAGCAGGTTGGTTTGCTGGGAGATGCTGGTGATCACTTCGAGAATCTGCCCGATGTTCACGGTTTTGCTGTTCAGCGATTCAATGTTGGTACTCGAAGCGCTGAGCATGCTCGACAGCTGATTCATCGCGCTAATGCTGCGATCCACCACTTGCTGGCCATCTTCGGCCAGGCTGCGCGCGTCGCTGGCCTGATTTGACGCTTGCGCGGCGTTACGGGCGATTTCCTGGGCCGCGGCGCCGAGCTGGTTGATTGCCGCAGCAACGCTGCTGGTGCGCGAGGCCTGCTGGTCGGAATTGAACATCGACGAGTTCGAGGCGGCTACCACACGCAGGGCCACTTCGTTGACCTGGCCGGTGGCCGAGGACACTTCGCGGATCGACGTATGAACCCGTTCCACGAAACGGTTGAACGCCGTGCCAAGGATGCCGAATTCGTCCTGATTCTGGATGGCCAGACGCTTGGTCAGGTCGCCCTCACCGTCGGCGATGTCTTCCATGGCGCGGGTCATGACGTGCAGCGGCTGGATCAGCAAGCGGATCAGCATGCCGAGCAAGGCGATGATGATTGCCACGGCAATTAGGGTTGCGACGACCGCCGAGGCGCGAAATTCGCTGAGCATCGAGAAGGCTTTGTCTTTATCCACCGACAGACCGATGTACCAGTTCACCGATGGCAGGCCTTTGATCGGGGTGAACGTGACAATACGGGTTTTGCCGTCGACCTCGACTTCACTAATGCCGCCACTGATGCGCGGGGTGTTCTTCGGGTAAGCCTCACTGAGGGACTTCATCACCATGGATTTGTCCGGATGAACCAGGATCTTGCCGTCGGCGCTGACCAGGAAGGCATAGCCCATGCCGCCGAAGTCACGCGCGGTCAGGGTGTCGATCAGGGTTTGCAGGCTCAAGTCACCGCCTACCACCCCCACGCTTTGCCCGGCTTTCTTCGAGGCGGTCGCGATGGAGATGATGGTCTGACCGGTCGCCGCATCTATGTAAGGTTCGGTCAGCGTCGAGCCATTGCTGTTTTCCGCGCCTTTGTACCAAGGGCGAACTCTGGGGTCATAGCCGTCCGGCATCTTGGAGTCCGGGCGGTTGATGAAAGTGCCACTGGCATCACCCAGGTACCTGGCCATGAAAGTCGACTCCAGAGCCTTCTGTTCAAGCAGGTTGGCGACGTTGGATTGTTCGGAGTTGATGGCAATATTCTGAGCGAGGCTTTCGATCAGCAGGATGCGACCTGACAGCCAGGTCTGAATGTTATTGGCGGTGACATCGCCCATCTCATTGAGGTAGTTATCCAGATCCTCGCGGATGGCATTACGCTGCAAATAGTCGTTGTACAGCGTGAACGAGGCGAAGGCAGCAATAACGATGAGGGCGGCGGCAAGCAGGATTTTATGACTGAAGCGCAGATTTTTGTTCATGGCTTGGGGTTCCGCTAAGGTCTTATTATTAAGGGCGTGCTTTTATAAAGGCACGCAAAACGGGCAGGGTTGAATCAAGCTGATATTTCCGTCCTCTCCTTAGGGGGATTACCGACGCTTTTCAGTCTTTTATATCGGCCGTGAAAGATCAAAGATTAACCATGGGTGACAAAATGCCTGACTCATTGCAACTCGTTATCGGCGCCGATCTCGCGGGCCAGTCCATCGCCCAGGCCATGCGCCTGGCGAACCGTCACGGCCTGGTGGCGGGCGCTACCGGGACCGGTAAAACCGTCACCTTGCAGCGTCTGGCCGAAGCCTTCAGCGATGCCGGCGTGGCGGTGTTCGCGGCGGACATCAAAGGCGACCTGTGTGGCCTGGGCGCCGCCGGCAACCCTCAAGGCAAAGTCGCCGAGCGGATCGCCGGCATGCCCTGGCTGAACCATAAGCCTCAGGCGTATCCGGTGACCCTGTGGGATATTAACGGTCAGTCCGGTCATCCACTGCGCACCACCTTGAGCGAAATGGGCCCGTTGCTGCTCGGCAGCCTGCTGGAACTGACCGACAGTCAGCAGTCGGCCCTCTATGCCGCGTTCAAGGTGGCCGACCGCGAAGGGTTGTTGCTGCTGGACTTGAAGGACTTGAAGGCGCTGCTCAATCATCTGCGCGACAGCCCCGAATTGCTGGGGGATGACGCCGCGTTGATGACCACCGGTTCCAGCCAGGCGCTGTTGCGCCGTTTGGCGACGCTGGAACAGCAGGGCGCTGAAGCGTTGTTCGGCGAACCGGCACTGCAACTGGAAGACATGTTGCAACCGGCCGTGGATGGTCGCGGGCGCATTCACTTGCTCGACGCCAGTCGTCTGGTGCACGAAGCACCGAAGGTCTATGCGACGTTCCTGCTGTGGTTGCTGGCCGAACTGTTCGAACAACTGCCGGAACGCGGCGATGCCGAGAAACCGTTGCTGGCGCTGTTTTTCGACGAAGCGCACTTGTTGTTCGCCGGTACGCCCAAGGCGTTGCAGGAGCGTCTGGAACAAGTGGTGCGACTGATCCGCTCGAAAGGCGTGGGCGTGTATTTCGTCACCCAATCGCCGGGCGACTTGCCGGATGATGTGTTGGCCCAACTGGGCCTGCGTATTCAGCACGGTTTGCGCGCGTTTACCGCCAAAGAACAAAAATCCCTGCGCGCGGTGGCCGACGGTTTCCGGCCGAACCCGGCATTTGAAGCCTTGTCGGTGTTGACGGAGTTGGGGATCGGCGAGGCGCTGGTCGGCACCTTGCAGGACAAGGGCACACCCGGGATGGTCCAGCGTGTATTGGTTGCGCCGCCGCAATCGCGGATCGGGCCGCTGACCGAAACCGAACGCACCGTGCTGATCGCCGGTTCGCCGTTCAAGGGGCGTTACGACAAACCGGTCGATCGCGAATCGGCTTATGAAGTGCTGATGGGGCGCAAAGGCCTGGCGCCGGATCCTGAAGTAGTGCCGGGAAAACCTGCACCTGAAGAGCCGAGTTTCACCGACAAGGCCGGGGAACTCCTCGGTACGGCGGCAGGCCAGGCGTTGAAATCAGCGATGCGACAGGCGGCGAATCAATTGGGCCGACAGTTGGTGCGCGGGTTGATGGGCTCATTGCTCGGTGGCAGCAAACGCCGGTAGCGAGCAGGCACAGTAAAAATGTGGGAGCGGGCTTGCTCGCGAAAGCGGTCTGACAGTCAACATTGATGTTGGATGTAACGGACCCTTCGCGAGCAAGCCCGCTCCCACATTAAATTTTTGTCAGGTTTTGGGTTTGGCGTGCGCCGCCAGCCGTTCGAGGGCCGCCCGCAGATTCGGGTCGGTAATCCCGTCAGCCGTTGCCTGAATGGTCGCTGCCGCATCGGTCGACAAATTTATCGTATGCCCCGCAGCCCCTTGCTGAACGGTCGGCGGCTGAACCTTGAACAGAATCCGTGTCAGGCTGGCGAACTCGTCGAACAGCTGTAACTGCCGTTGCAGACGCTTTTGCTGATAACGCAGGCGGGTGGCCCAGTGGCCATCGGTGACAATCAGCAATAAACTGCCTTCTCGCCACGACGCCACATGGCAATGCTCGCGGGCAGCCGGTTGTAACTGGCTTTCCACCAGACGTTGTAAATGACCCAGGCGTTGAGCGTGGCCAAAGATGGCTTTCAGCGGTTTGGCTTCGCGAAGCAGAACGGCGGGTGCTCTGGCCGTAAGAGGGCGAAATGCCATGATCAGACACCTGAAGTAACAGAGCTGCCATGGTAACAGAAAGCTCCCGCTGCCCCGACCCATTGCTTTGCGAGCGCTTTACCCATTAAATCAACGAGTAACTTGTGCCCTCGATGGGTTGAAGTTCAGTAAAAAGCCCTTATTTAAAGTGAGCCCCGTCACAGCGCCGTGCATGCATCGTGGAATAACGCCACTTTCCTCACCATCGTTTCCGGGTAGAATGCTCGTTCGCATGCGGCCATGAGGGCTGCACGGGCGACTCACGGGGCCGCCCTCCATCCCTTTAGTGTGGAAGATCCTGCCGATATGTTTGCGCCTTTGTTAAAGAAACTTTTTGGAAGCAAGAACGAGCGTGAAGTCAAACGCATGCTCAAGACGGTGCAGCTCGTCAATGCCTTCGAAGAGCAAATGGTAGCCCTTTCGGACGATCAATTGCGTGCCAAGACAGACGAGTTCAAGGCCCGCCTCGCCAAAGGGGAAACCCTCGACAAACTGCTGCCCGAAGCCTTTGCGGTTGCCCGCGAAGCCGGCAAGCGCGTCATGGGTATGCGCCACTTCGATGTCCAGCTGATCGGCGGCATGACCTTGCATGAAGGCATGATCGCGGAAATGCGTACCGGTGAAGGCAAGACCCTGGTGGCAACACTGGGCGTTTATCTCAACGCACTGTCCGGCAAGGGCGTGCACGTTGTGACGGTGAACGACTACCTGGCCCGCCGTGATGCCAACTGGATGCGTCCACTCTACGAATTCCTCGGCATGACGGTCGGCGTGGTCACGCCATTCCAGCCGCCGGAAGAGAAGCGCGCCGCTTACGCCGCCGACATCACCTACGGTACCAACAACGAATTCGGTTTCGACTACCTGCGCGACAACATGGCGTTCAGCATGGAAGAAAAATTCCAGCGCGAACTCAATTTTGCCGTGATCGACGAAGTCGACTCCATTCTCATCGACGAAGCCCGTACCCCGCTGATCATTTCCGGTCAGGCCGAGGACAGCTCCAAGCTGTACATCGAGATCAACAAACTGATCCCGCAGCTGGAATTGCACGTCGAAGAAGTCGAAGGCGAAGTCACCAAGGCTGGCCACTACACCGTCGACGAGAAGACCCGTCAGGTCGAACTCAACGAAGCCGGTCACCAGTTCATCGAAGACATGCTGACCCGCGTCGGCCTGCTGGCTGAAGGCGAGAGCCTGTACTCGGCGCATAACCTCGGTCTGCTGACCCACGTTTATGCCGGCCTGCGCGCGCACAAACTGTTCAATCGCAACGTCGAATACATCGTGCAGGACGGTCAGGTCGTGCTGGTCGACGAACACACCGGCCGTACCATGCCGGGTCGCCGTTTGTCCGAAGGCCTGCACCAGGCCATCGAAGCCAAGGAAAACCTGAATATCCAGGCCGAGAGCCAGACCCTGGCGTCGACCACATTCCAGAACTACTTCCGTCTGTACAACAAGCTGTCCGGCATGACCGGTACCGCGGACACCGAAGCGTTCGAGTTCCATCAGATCTACGGCCTGCAGGTCATGGTCATCCCGCCAAACAAACCGTTGGCGCGTAAAGACTACAACGATCTGGTGTTCCTGACCGCCGAAGAGAAATACGCGGCGATCATCAGCGACATCAAGGAGTGCATGACTCAGGGCCGTCCGGTACTGGTGGGTACCGCCACCATCGAAACGTCCGAGCACATGTCTGCTCTGTTGCAGAAGGAAGGCATCGAACACAAGGTTCTGAACGCCAAGTTCCACGAAAAAGAAGCCGAGATCATCGCTCAGGCCGGTCGCCCGGGCGCACTGACCATCGCCACCAACATGGCCGGTCGTGGTACCGACATCCTGTTGGGCGGTAACTGGGAAGTTGAAGTCGCTTCGCTGGAAGACCCGACCCCTGAGCAGATCGCCCAGATCAAGGCCGACTGGCAGAAACGTCACCAGCAAGTGCTGGAGTCGGGAGGTTTGCAGGTGATCGCTTCCGAGCGTCACGAATCGCGCCGTATCGACAACCAGTTGCGCGGTCGTGCCGGTCGTCAGGGCGACGCCGGTTCCAGCCGTTTCTACCTGTCGCTGGAAGACAGCCTGATGCGCATCTTCGCCTCTGACCGGGTGAAGAACTTCATGAAGGCGCTGGGCATGCAGTCCGGTGAAGCGATCGAGCACCGCATGGTGACCAACGCCATCGAGAAGGCTCAGCGCAAGGTTGAAGGCCGTAACTTCGACATTCGTAAACAACTGCTTGAGTTCGACGACGTCAACAACGAACAGCGTAAAGTGATCTATCACATGCGTAACAGTTTGTTGGCCGCCGACAACATTGGCGAAACCATCGCCGATTTCCGTCAGGACGTGCTCAATGCAACTGTCAGCGCGCACATTCCACCGCAATCGCTGCCAGAGCAGTGGGACGTGGCCGGTCTGGAAGCGGCGTTGCAGAGTGACTTCGGTGTGACACTGCCGATTCAGCAATGGCTCGACGAAGACGATCACCTGTACGAAGAAACCCTGCGCGAGAAGCTGCTGAGCGAACTGATCGCGGCGTACAACGAGAAAGAAGACCAGGCCGGTGCCGAAGCACTGCGCACCTTCGAGAAGCAAATCGTTCTGCGCGTACTGGACGACCTGTGGAAAGACCACCTGTCGACCATGGATCACCTGCGTCACGGCATTCACTTGCGTGGTTATGCACAGAAGAACCCGAAGCAGGAATACAAGCGCGAATCCTTCACCCTGTTCTCCGAATTGCTGGATTCGATCAAGCGCGACTCGATCCGTGTGCTGTCGCACGTTCAGGTTCGCCGCGAAGACCCGATCGAAGAAGAAGCTCGCCTGCGTCAGGAAGCCGAGGCGCTGGCTGCGCGCATGCAGTTCCAGCACGACGAAGCACCTGGCCTGGAGCAACCGGAAGTGTTGGGTGAAGAGGTCGATGTGGCCCTCGCCACCGCACCGGTACGCAACGAGCAGAAGCTGGGCCGTAACGAGCTGTGCTACTGCGGTTCGGGCAAGAAGTTCAAGCATTGCCACGGGCAGATCCAGTAAACCCGTTTCAGACGCTGAAATACCCGCGCCGCGACCGGCTTATGCCGTCGCGGCGTTTTGCCATTTAAACCACCGTCTATCGCAATAGCGGTGCAGACAACATTTTTTAAGGAGCGCATTCATGGCTGTTGGTCTTGGTCCTTTGCCAACGTTGCACCCGGTTGCCGGTTTTGAACTCGGTATCGCCTCGGCCGGCATCAAGCGCCCGGGGCGCAAGGATGTCGTGGTCATGCGCTGTGCCGAAGGTTCCACAGTGGCGGGCGTGTTCACCCTGAACGCCTTTTGCGCCGCTCCCGTGATCCTGGCCAAGCAACGCGTGCAAGGCCCGGTGCGTTACCTGCTGACCAACACCGGCAATGCCAACGCCGGCACCGGCGAGCCAGGTCTGGCCGCTGCCGAGCGCACCTGCGCCAAACTGGCTGAGCTGACTGGCGTCGATGCAAGCCTGGTGCTGCCGTACTCCACCGGTGTGATCGGCGAGCCGCTGCCGGTCGAAAAAATCGAAGGCGCTCTGCAAGCTGCCCTCGACGATCTGTCGGTGAACAACTGGGAAGCGGCCGCTACCGGCATCATGACCACCGACACCCTGCCCAAGGGTGCCAGCCGCCAGTTCCAGCATGATGGCGTGACCATCACCGTCACCGGCATCAGCAAAGGCGCGGGCATGATCCGCCCGAACATGGCGACCATGCTCGGCTACATCGCTACCGATGCCAAAGTCTCGCGCGACGTGCTGCAAAACCTGCTGCTGGACGGCGCCAACAAGTCGTTCAACCGCATCACCATCGACGGCGACACCTCGACCAACGACTGCTGCATGCTGATCGCCACCGGTCAGGCTGCGCTGCCGGAAATCACCGAGGCCAGCGGTCCGCTGTTCGCTTTGCTGAAACAGGCGGTGTTCGAAGTCTGCATGGACGTGGCCCAGGCCATCGTGCGCGACGGCGAAGGCGCGACCAAGTTCGTCACCGTGGAAGTCAACGGCGGCGGCAATCACCAGGAATGCCTGGACGTCGGTTACACCGTGGCCCACTCGCCGCTGATCAAGACCGCGCTGTTCGCCTCCGACCCGAACTGGGGCCGCATTCTGGCCGCCGTGGGCCGTGCCGGCGTACCGAACCTGGACGTGAGCAAGATCGACGTATTCCTCGGTGACGTGTGCATCGCCAGCCGTGGTGCTCGCTCTGCTACCTACACCGAAGCCCAGGGCGCGGCGGTGATGCAGCAGGAAGAAATCACCATCCGTATCGAGCTGGGTCGCGGTGATTGCAGCGAAACCATCTGGACGACTGACCTGTCCCACGAATACGTGAAGATCAACGCTGAGTACCGTACGTAAACAAGGTCCGGACCGAGTCGCGCCCTTCGCGAGCAAGTCGGATCGCCGCACCGCCGCTCCCACATTCGATTGCATTTCTTGCGGAAGAACTCGATTAACTGTGGGAGCGGGCTTGCTCGCGAAGGCGGCCGACCAGATACCAACGATTCTGGTCCATCCCCCTATCAAAAGGTCCCGAACATGAGCCTCCACCTGATCATCGGCGACAAACTGTATTCCTCCTGGTCCCTGCGCGCCGCCCTTGCCCTCGACCTGACCGGTGCGTCCTACACCGAAGAACTGATCAAGCTGAACCAGCCGGACACTCGCGAGCGCCTGCTCAAGCATTCGCCGACAGGAAAGGTCCCGCTGCTCAAAACCAGTCTGGAGGAAATAGAGCGGTGAAACGAGTCCATGTAGCAGCCGCGGTTATCCGCGATAGCAGCGGCAAGATCCTCATTGCCCGCCGTGCCGACACCCAGCACCAGGGCGGTTTGTGGGAGTTTCCCGGTGGCAAGGTCGAGGATGATGAATCCGTCGAAACGGCCCTGGCTCGCGAGCTTCACGAAGAGTTGGGGATTGTGGTCAACACCGCGCGACCGATGATCAAGGTTCGCCACGACTACCCGGACAAGCAGGTATTGCTGGATGTCTGGGAAGTCTCGGCGTTTACCGGCGAACCCCATGGCGCCGAAGGTCAGCCTTTAGCCTGGGTGAACGCACGGGAACTGGTGGACTACGACTTTCCGGCCGCCAACCAGCCGATCGTCGCCGCTGCCCGTTTGCCTGGCGACTACCTGATCACCCCGGAGGGCCTGGAAACCCCGGCCTTGCTGCGCGGTATTCAGAAAGCCATCGCTGGCGGCATCAAGCTGATTCAGTTGCGCGCGCCTAACGGCTACGACCCGCAATACCGCGATCTGGCGGTGGATGCGGCGGGGCTGTGTGCCGGCAAGGCGCAGTTGATGATCAAGGGGCCGTTTGAATGGCTGGGGGACTTTCCGTCCGCTGGTTGGCACATCACATCGGCACAGTTGCGCAAGTACGCGGCGGCCGGGCGTCCGCTACCGGCTTCGCGCTGGTTGGCGGCGTCCTGCCACAATGCTGAGGAACTGGCGCTGGCCGAGCAGATGGGCGTGGACTTTGTGACTCTGTCGCCGGTGCAGCCGACCCAGACGCACCCGGATGCGCAGCCATTGGGTTGGGAACAGGTTTCGACCTTGATCGAGGGCTTCAGCAAGCCGGTGTTTTTGCTCGGTGGGGTTGGCCCGGCAGAGCGGCAGAAAGCCTGGGAAGCCGGCGCGCAGGGTGTGGCGGGGATTCGGGCGTTTTGGCCTGATTCTTCGGTGTAGCCACTGGCCCCTTCGCGAGCAAGCCCGCTCCCACAGTTGACCGAGTTCTTCCTGAAGAAATGCGATCGAATAATGAAATGGCTACCCCCGCCGCCCCCTGCGATCGCCCACTAAGCTTTCGCAGGGGGCTC
>NZ_AZRW02000054.1 GCF_000512695.2 Pseudomonas sp. QTF5
ACGGCCGCCAACAGTAAGGGGGAGCAAGCTCCCCCTTCGGTTTTTACCGGACACTAGTGACGCAGAGCGTGGGAACGATCACGCCGACGCTGTATTAGCCGTCGGCGTTGAAACCTTGAAGGGGTTCGAGACTGCGATCAATCAGAACGCCGGCAGTACCGCGCCGCTGTATTTCTTGTCGATGAACGCCTTCACTTCCGGGCTGGTCAGAGCCTTGGCCAGTTTCTGGATGGCAACGCTGTCCTTGTTGTCCGGACGCGCCACCAGGAAGTTCACGTAAGGCGAATCGGCACCTTCGATCACCAGCGCGTCTTTAGCCGGGTTCAGACCCGCATCCAGCGCGTAGTTGGTGTTGATCATGTCCAGGTCGACCTGGTCCAGAACACGCGGCAGCATGGCCGATTCCAGTTCCTTGAACTTGAAGTTGTGCGGGTTCTTGGCAATGTCTTTCGGGGTGGCCACGGCGTTTTTCGGGTCTTTCAACTCGATCAGGCCAGCCTTCTGCAGCAGGATCAGGGCACGGCCGCTGTTGCTGCCTTCGTTCGGGATGGCGATGGTTGCGCCGTCTTTCAGCTCAGCCAGGCTTTTGACTTTCTTCGAGTAGCCGCCAAATGGTTCGACGTGTACACCGATCACGGTCACCAGATTAGTGCCTTTGCCTTCGTTGAAATTTTTCAGGTATGGCAGGGTCTGGAAGTAGTTGGCGTCCAGACGCTTCTGGTCGACCTGCACGTTCGGCTGAACGTAGTCGGTGAAGACTTTGATCTCCAGGTCCACGCCTTCTTTGGCGAGGGTTGGTTTGATCAGTTCAAGAATCTCGGCGTGTGGAACCGGCGTCGCCGCAACCACCAGTTTCTCGCCAGCCTGGGCCAGGCCCGCAGTCAGGGCAGCCGCCAATGCGGTGAACAACAGAACCTTTTTCATGCAGTGTCCTTATCGAAATTCGCGGCCATCATCGACGACGACTAAATGTTTATGTGCCAGCGAAGTGCTATTGCTGGCGTGACGCGGACAATACCGGGATTTTTTATTCCCGAACAATATCTTTTATTCACTTTCATATTCCATTTTGTTCATACAGATCCAGCTCGCGCAAAACCCTGTAGGAGCGAGCGGTGCGGCGATCCGACTTGCCCGCGAAGGCGTCCTCTCGGGCAGACCGAGTCGCCTGCTTCGCGAGCAAGCTTCGCTCCTAAAGAAGCCCGGCGTCTTTGAGCAGTTTTTTCAAGGCTTCTTTCTCGGCGGCGGAACCGTTGCCGAGAATCTGTTTGAGTTGCTGCTCGATCGTCACCAGCGACACAGCCGCCTCGGGCAGATTCAAATGCTCCGGCAAAATCTCGTCGCCGGTACTCACCAACAGCGCAAAGTGAATGACGTTCTCCAGCTCCCGGGTATTGCCCGGCCAACTGTGTTGCTCCAGCAGTTGCTGCGCGGCTTCGCTGATCAATGGCACCGGCAGGTCGAGGCGTTGGCTGTAGATGCCAAGGAAGTATTCAGCCAGTGACAGAATATCGCCCACCCGCTCGCGCAAGGCCGGCAGTTCGAGCTGGCCTTCGCTGAGGTAGTGATAAAGCCGTTCATGGAATTTTCCGGCAGCCACGGCCTGAGTTAGATCGATGCTGGTGGCGGCCACCAGGCGCACGTCCACCGGGCTTGGCTGCTGAGCGCCGACGCGGGTGACTTCGTGGTTTTCCAGGGCCGCGAGCAGCTTGATCTGGATCGGCAACGGCAAGTCGCCGATCTCATCCAGATACAAGGTGCCGCCATTGGCCGAACCAAACCAGCCAGCGCGACTGCTGGCCGAACCGCTGTAGCTGCCAGCGGCATAGCCGAACAGTTCAGCGTCGGCGTAAGTCGGGCTGATCGCGCCGCAATTGACTGACACGAACAACCCCCCGCGGTCACTGGCACGATGAATGTGTCGCGCCAGCAGTTCTTTACCGCTGCCGGTTTCACCGCGAATCAACACCGAGATGGAACGTGGCGCCAGTTGTTCCAGCTCCTGGCGCAACTGCCGGGAACGCGGATCGACGAACACCAACGCCTTGGCGCGAATGCTCAGCGGGCTTTTTTCCGCATCGGGAAAGGTCAGCAGCGGCTGACCGAATGTTTCATGCAAACTCATGGCAGACTCCCGCCCAAAACCGCCGGGAGGCGGGGGCCGATTCTAAAAAAAAGAAAAAATAGAAGGTTCAAGCTCGACGCAGGGCGTGCTGTTCCATGCGGTTTTGCAGACGATAGAGGTACGCAAAACCCTGCTCCCAGCGCTGGTGACCGGACTTCACGTTGATGTGCCCGGCACCCGATAAAATCCCCGCCTCGGCACCCCACTGGCGCGCCAGTTCAAGCGCTCGTGGCGCGCTCACCGCGCTGTCGTTGTCGGAGCTGACAACCTGGCTCGGGAACGGCAGCAAATGAGTCGGGATCGGCGCGAAGTTGCGCAGAGCCGGCGCGCAAGCCGGGCGCTCGACGTCCGCTGGCGCGACCAGCAAGGCGCCGCGCACCTGACGCAAAAATGGCAGCGGTGCCGTGGCCGCCCAATGGGCGACGGTGATGCAGCCCAGGCTGTGGGCGATCAGAATCACGGGCGTGCTGTCGGCGGCAATCGCCTCGGCCAGTGCCGCGACCCAGTCCTCACGACGAGGCGTCAGCCAGTCGGCCTGCTCCACCCGCGCACTGTTTGGCAGGCTGTTCTGCCAATGGGTTTGCCAATGATCTTCTGGCGATCCTTGCCAGCCCGGCACAATCAGGTAGCGAATTGATTCGTTGCGCATGGGGGAGCTCTCCTGCTGCGTGTCTGTTCCTGATCGAGTATAGGGAGGAGAGTTATATTCGCTAAGGAATAAGAAGCTATTTATTAAGACCTATATCGAATATGCAACACGATCAATGTGGGAGCGGGCTTGCTCGCGAAAGCGTCGTGTCAGTCAATATCAATGTCTACTGACAGACCTCTTTCGCGAGCAAGCCCGCTCCCACAAAGTATTTGTGTTTGTCTGGAATAAAAAAGGGGCCGCACCCTGCCAAGGAGACGGCCCCGGAAACTCAAAATCTGTTAGCGCGAACCACATCGCTGGGATGTGATGATTGGCTGAAACGGTTATCCTATAAAGGAATATTTAATTACTTTATTAGGTCAAAATCGCATATACCAATCATTGCGATGCACTCAAGCCACCGCTGCTTGCGTCACAACGTAACGTTCCTTTGGGTCAAATTGATGACCACCGTTTGAGTTTCCGGGCACATCTATCAAACCTGAGCGGCAGGTACCTCCTGCGTCGCCAGGGTGTCCTCACGCACAAACCGGTTCGCCCGCCCGAACGTCCCGAAATCATTGAACCGCACCCCCATCTCGCGCATCACCTTATGCGCCACCGGGACGGTCATCTGCCGGATGTAAAACGGCTCTTTCACCACAAAATGATGGATCCCGTGACTGCTGCCAAAGTTGAAGCAGAACGCCTGCAACGGCCACATCCACCAAGGGTTCAACACCTGGGTTTGCTGGATCACATTGCCCGGCTCCACGTCACCGTAGTAGTGCATGTTCGAGCTGACAAAATGCAGGCAGAACGTGCGCAACACGTTCGGACCGATGATCACCACCGCAGCGATGTCGATCGCTTGCATCACCGCCAATGTAGTCGACGACCATTCGATAGGCGCACCCGACAGATACGCAATGCCGTTGGCCGCGTGGAAACCGAGGAACACGTACCACGCCCCCCAATGCACCAGCGCCAGCGGTGCGTAAACCTTCAGAAGACGCTTGATGATGCTGAACTTGTGCGCCCGGGTCTTGGCCCGCAGCATGCGGATCAACGCCGACATCACGTTGTCGCCGACCATCAGCAACCGCGCGATTCCCCAAGGCTCACCGTTGGTGATCGCCCGCTCTTCCATGTCGGCTTCGGTGCCGGACACCTTGTGGTGGTTGAGGTGTAATTGGCGGCGGATCCAGGGATTGATGGTACTCGGCCGCGCCAACCAAACCAGGCCCATCATCAGGTTGTGCGGCACCCGCTTTTTGCGGAAATACATGCTATGAATCAGGTCATGCTCCAGTTCATGGGTCAGCGAGGCGAAGAACGCGTTGAACAACAGACACGCCCACCAAGCCATGTACCCGGTGATGTACAGCGCCGCCGAACCGATCATCCCGGCCAACGCGAAGGCCAGAATACCGGCGCCCAAGGCGTCCTGATGCTTGAGAATCGGGTAGCGCTGACGCAATTCGACGCCCTTGGCCAATACCACCTGGCGAATATGCGCTGATCGCTGTGCTGCATTCAGTCGCTGGGGGCTTGCAGAAGTACCGTCCATGCTTCCATCCTCTGGTTATTGATGTTCGCATCCTGCCCTGTGATGCTGTGCACAGCGGTAGCCGTGAACGCCAACCTGTTGACCGGACGCGCCAATCAACATGACTGAACCGACCTCCCTCGCCAGCTGGACCCGCGCCCTGCGCAAGCAGCTCGATGCGCTGGGCCTGGACAGCACCGCCCTGTGCCAACAGGCGGGGCTCGACCCGCGGTTGATGGACGACCCGAACGCCCGTTACCCGCTGTCCGGCACCACGCGCCTGTGGCAAATCGCCGTGCAGGTCAGCGGCGATCCGGCGATTGGTTTGCGGGTGTCGCGTTTCGTCAGCCCCACCACGTTTCATGCACTGGGTTATGCGTTGGTGGCCAGCGAAAGCCTGCGAGAAGTGTTCGAGCGTATCGTGCGTTATCACCAGGTGGTCAGCGATGCGCTAGACCTGGAGCTGACCCGCGCCGAGGATCGCTACCGCTTCCGCCTGAAAATCCCCCAAGGCAACCCCGCGCCCGCCTTCGAAGCCATCGACGCCTTCGCGGCGATTTACGTGCGCACCTGCCGCAATCGACTGGGTCGAGACTATGCCCCGCTGGCGGTGTACCTGCGCCGTCCGGAGCCGGCCGACCCGCATCAATGGCACAAAGTGTTCCGCTCGCCGGTGTATTTCGCCGCCGACGAAGATCGACTGGAATTCGCCCTGGTGGATTTCGATAGCCACCTGGACGACGCCAACCCGGAATTGGCCGAACACAACGAAACCGTGCTCAAGGGCACCCTGGCGCAACTCAAACCCCTGACCTGGGAGCGCAAGGTTCGCGACGCCATTGAAGAGCAATTGCCGGAAGGCGAACCGTCGGCCGAATGCATCGCCCATGCGCTGCACTTGAGTTTACGCAGCCTGCAACGGCACTTGGCGGACGAGGGTTGTCGGTTCGATACGCTGCTCAATGAAAGCCGGGAAAACCTGGCGCTGCTGCATCTGCGCGACCCGCAATGTTCGTTGAGCGAGGTCAGTTACCTATTGGGGTTCGCCGACACCAGCAGCTTCAGCCGTGCGTTCAAGCGCTGGACCGGAATGACGCCGGGGCAGTTTCGGGATGGGTTGCGGTGATAGATCCGAGGGGTGTGTTGAGTTTCCGGCCTCTTCGCGGGCAAGCCTCGCTCCCACAGATGACCGCGTATTCCTGTAGGAGCGAGGCTTGCCCGCGAAGGCGTCCGTCGCAGCGCCGCAGATCTTTCAACCTTTAACCAGACTACGCGCTACACCGGTTTTCCACTGTTCCATCATGGCTTCACCAACCTCGGTAAAAGCGTGGTTTGCCTTGATGTATTCAGCCATTTCGGTCATCGCGACATCCATGCCGTGGGCGACTTGCTGCAACAACTCATTGCAGCGTCCTTCAGTCAGGTTGCAAGCCGACCGACCAAAGCGCATCAGCATCTTGTACTTGGGCCATGCCTTCGATCCGCCCAACAGCAACGCCATGCTGTCGGCCTTGATGTAGACCGAAGTCGTGACGATGTCATAGGCCGGAGCCAGACTGATTGACGCATCAGCACCGCAATGTTCGTACAGCACGCCGAAATTCTTCAGATGAGCATCGCCATTCTTCAAACCGGACGACAGCGCAACGATCTTGAAAAAAGACTCAAGGGCCTGGTGGAGCAATGGCGGGGAGACAAACTCCTTGATCTGTCTGGCAGCACCTTCGTATGAACCATCGTATTTGGCCCTCGAAGGCCAGGCATTGAGCACGCAAAAATCCTCAAAACCCAGATAGCCTTTGTCATTCAGATCGAAACGCTCGACGACCAGAAATTTACCCCGTTCGCTGAGTTCGAACTTCGGCACCTCAAGCCCCGAATGCAGTGCGGCTCGCATGCAGAAGTACTCGTTGGCGGCCAGCTCCGGGTACTCCTCTGCACGAAAGGACTTGACCAGGTGCGTTGCCCCTCGATGGGTCAGGCGGTCAATGGTTGTCGCACTGTCGCGCACAAGCACCTTAGGCTGTACCCCCGAAACGCCTGAGTATTGACCATAAATGTGCAACAGGTCATCGAACAGACCCTGAGCACCGTCATGAACCAGAATGTCCGCAAGGCTGGTTTCAGGGGGCCGCTCGTTTGCACTCAGAGCATTGACGATTCCCACACGTCCAAGTTGATGCGGGCCGACGATCGCCAGCATTGCGAATTCGTCGAATCCTCGCACCGCTTTGCTGAAGCGACGAACCAATTCATCGCGCAGCGAACCTTCTGGCAGATTCATTTCAAAAACCGGCGGTACCCCTCGCTCCCACGTGTAGCTCTCGAGGCGAGCGGGCATGGTCAGCGAGACGGCGTTTTCTTCCAGTGCATTTTGCGCATAGGTAAACACTGAATCGATACGAGATTGTCCGCGGCCCAAGGCGCCCACTGTGGTGCCGGAAACACTGATATCCAGCCTGTCCACATCGCTCTTTTCAGCCATGGAAGTTGGCCTTTTTCAGGGTGTCCAGCGTCGGGCGCTTTGACTGCCGAGGCACGGCTGTAAGTTCGTATCCAAAACCGTTCAGGATCGCTTCAACCTTGCGGATACCGATTTCGGAAACAGTATTGTTCTCGATGCCAGAAATCGTGGCACGGCTCATTCCGTACTGCTTTGCCAGATCCTGTTGAGACATCTTTCGCTCTTTGCGCAGTAACCTGATCAGTTCGCCAAGGGTTTCCATTCGAGACACTCGCATCATATACAGTGCAAATTTGCATAAATGAACGTATATGCATCGTATTTAATGCACGACTAAGTCAAAGTCCAGCTAATTTTCTTGGCAAAACTCGCTTTCAGCGACCGCGATCCCGCCTTAACAGCTTGCGCACCCGCTTCACCAGCTCACTGACGGCAAACGGCTTGAGCAGGTAATCATCCTCATGCAATTCCAGCCCGCGCAGACGATCTTCGATACCGTCCTTGGTGGTGAGGAGCAGTACCGGCGTGTCGCCGAGTTTGCGGATCTGCTGCAGCAACTGCCAGCCGTTGAGCCCCGGCAGCATCACGTCGAGGATGATCAGTTCGTATTCGCCGGATTCGATAAAGCGCCGGCCGTCCATGCCATTGAGCGCCACATCCACCGCGTAACTCGCTTCGCTCAGGCCTTTGGCCAGGAGGCTGGCGGTCTCGGGTTCGTCTTCCACTAGCAACACACGCATGGCACACCTCGATTGTCGTCGTCACAGGCTAGGCGCGTTCGCGGATAAAGCCCACCAATACCGTGGCGATCATTTTTTAAATCACCGCCAACGCCCGTAACCGCTCGGCATCCAGAATCTCGATCTCGCCATACTTGAGATTCAGAATCCCTTGCCCCTGCAAATCCTTGAGGAGCTGATTGGTGGTCTGACGCGACAGCGACAACATCGACGCGAGCTGCTCCTGAGGCAATTGCAGAACACGGCGCGGCGGATCGATTTCGCCATAGCCCTCGGCGATCATCAGCAAGCGATGGGCCAGGCGCGCCGGGGCTGGCATCAGGCTCAGCTGTTCGAGGTTGATGAAGGTCAGGCGCAGTTTGTGGCTCATCAGCAACGCCAGTTGCCGCCAGTAAACCGGTTGTTGGTCGAGCAACTTCAGCAGCGTCGCCTGCGGGATGTGCAACAGGATGCACTGGCCAACGGCGTAGGCATCGTGGGTTCGCGGCTGGCCATCGAACAGGCAGATTTCACCGAACCAGTGCGGCGCTTCCACCAGGCTCAGCAGCGCTTCCTTGCCCTGCTCGCTCACCGCGCCAATGCGCACCGAACCTTCGAGCACAGCGTATAGCCCGCACGGTGGATCCCCGCGTTTGAATAGCAGTTGCCCCGACGGCAGGCGCCGCACTCGGGCCGCAGCCAGCAGACTATCCTGTAAGGGAACAGGTAAATGACTGAACCACTGCCCCGTATCCAGGCGCGAACGCCAAACCTGCATGTCCATGAAAACTCCTGGAGATTGTCGCCTGCCTGACAGAGCGAGAGATGTAACCCGGCGCATCATCCATCACCCTACAGGAGGAATAACAATGAAAAGCCTCGTTGACCATCTCAGTCAATACGCCGCCTACCACCGTGACCCGCGCAATATTGCCAGCCACTTTATCGGTATTCCGCTGATTGTGGTGGCGGTCGCGGTGTTGCTGTCGCGGCCGCAATGGGGCGGAGGCTGGGTTTCGCCGGCGGTGCTGGTCGCGATGGCATCGGCGTTGTTTTACCTGCGCCTGGAGGTGCGTCTTGGGGTGTTGATGACCGTGTTGCTCGGTCTGTGCATTTGGGCGGGTAAGGTTCTCGCGCAGCAAAGTACGCTGGTCTGGCTGGCCAGCGGTATCGGGATGTTTGTGGTGGGATGGGCGATTCAGTTTGTCGGTCATCATTACGAGGGACGCAAACCGGCGTTTGTCGATGACGTGACGGGGTTGATTGTCGGGCCGTTGTTCGTAGTGGTTGAGTTGGCGTTTTTGCTCGGGATGCGGCATGAGCTGAAAGAGCAGATCGAGGCGCGGGTGGGTGGTGTGCGTTTGCGCCAGAAAAACGCAGCGGCGTAGATCGCTTTCGCGAGCAAGCCCGCTCCCACAGGGTTTTGGGTTGGCCACAGATGAGTGTTCAACGCAGATCCACTGTGGGAGCGGGCTTGCTCGCGAAGCTTTTGCTTTTAAAGGTTGGCGACTTTCTGCCAGACCTTCGGTTTGAAGAACAACGTCTCACCCTTCGCCAAGCCAACCAGGCTGTCGTGATCCTTCACCACTTCAGCCTCGATCAGCTCGCTCTGCCCTTCGACCTTCAGCGTCACCCGCGTGGTGGCGCCCAGCGGACGAATATCCCGCACTTGCGCCGCGTGGTGGTCTTCCAGTTCATGGCGCGACAGCGACACTTCGTGTGGACGGAACAGCACGTGCCGGTCTTCGCCCAAATGCAGACGGTTCGAATCGCCGAGGAAGTGATAGACGAAATCGCTGGCCGGGTTTTCGTAGACATCGCCCGGTGAGCCGATCTGCTCGATCACACCCTTGTTCATCACCACGATACGGTCGGCGACTTCCATCGCCTCTTCCTGGTCGTGGGTCACGAATACCGAGGTCAGGTTGATGTCTTCGTGCAGCCGTGCGAGCCAGCGACGCAGCTCTTTACGGACCTTGGCGTCGAGCGCACCGAAGGGTTCGTCGAGCAGCAAAACTTTCGGCTCCACCGCCAAGGCACGGGCCAATGCGATGCGCTGACGCTGGCCACCGGAGAGTTGTTCCGGGTAGCGATCCGCCAACCAATCCAGCTGCACCATGTTCAGCAGTTCGTGGACTTTCACCGCGATCTGGCTTTCATTCGGACGCTGGTTTTTCGGCTTCATGCGCAGGCCGAAAGCAACGTTGTCGAACACCGTCATGTGCCGGAACAGAGCATAGTGCTGGAACACGAAACCGACGTTGCGATCCCGCACGTCGTGGCCGGAGACGTCTTCGCCGTGGAATACGATGTTGCCCTGATCCGGAGTTTCCAGGCCGGCGATGATTCGCAGCAACGTGGTCTTGCCGCAGCCGGACGGCCCCAGCAGCGCCACCAGCTCGCCGCTTTGAATGTCCAGGCTGATGTTGTCCAGCGCCTTGAACGCGTGGAAGTTCTTGCTGACGTTACGCACTTCAATCGACATGACTTATTCCTCCGCGGCGCTGGCGCGCAGGCGGTTAATACGGTTTTCGCTCCACTGCTTGAGCAGCAGGATGAAGAGCGCTAGGATCAGCAACAGGCTCGCCACGGCGAACGCGGCCACGTGGTTGTATTCGTTGTAGAGGATCTCGACGTGCAGCGGCAGGGTGTTGGTCACCCCGCGAATGTGCCCGGACACCACCGACACCGCACCGAACTCACCCATGGCCCGGGCCGTACACAGCACCACGCCATAGATCAGGCCCCATTTGATATTGGGCACGGTGACGTGCCAGAACATCTGCCAGCCATTGGCGCCGAGCAGGCGCGCGGCCTCTTCTTCCTGGGTGCCTTGCTCCTGCATCAGCGGGATCAGTTCACGGGCCACGAACGGCACGGTGACGAAAATCGTCGCCAGCACGATGCCCGGCAAGGCGAACACGATTTGGATGTCGTGATCCTGCAACCACGGGCCGAACAGCCCTTGGGCGCCGAACATCAGCACGTAGACCAGACCTGCAATCACCGGCGACACCGAGAACGGCAGGTCGATCAGGGTCACCAGCATGCTCTTGCCACGAAATGAGTATTTGCTCACGCACCATGCCGCGCTGACACCAAACACCAGGTTCAACGGCACCGAAATCAACACAGCAATCACGGTGAGCTTCAACGCCGACAAGGCGTCCGGCTCGAAGATCGCCGTGAAGAACGCACCCAAGCCCAGCTTCAGGCCCTGGGACACCACGATGAACAACGGCAATAACAAAAACAGCGCGAAGATCAGCCAGCCGAGGCCGATCAAGACTCGCCGTGACGTGGCACTGCCACGGCGGGCGGCGTTCGAGGAGGCAGCTGCAATAGACGATTGGGACATTTCTGCGCCTCCTTATGGGGTTTCGATGCGCCGCTGCAGCAAGTTGATCAGCAGCAACAGGACAAAGGAAACCACCAGCATCAGTACACCAATGGAGGTGGCGCCGGTGTAATCGTACTGGTCGAGTTTGACCATGATCAGCAGCGGCAGGATCTCGGTTTTCATCGGCATGTTGCCAGCGATGAAAATCACCGAACCGTACTCGCCGACCCCACGGGCAAAGGCCAACGCGAAACCGGTGAGCCAGGCTGGCAGCAGCGCCGGCACCAGGATATGACGGAAAACCTGCAACGGTTTCGCCCCCAGGCAAGCCGCTGCCTCTTCCACTTCACGGGGAATATCGGCCAATACAGGCTGTACCGTACGTACTACGAATGGAAGTGTTACAAAAGTCAGCGCCAGCGTGATGCCCAGGGGGGTATACGCGATCTTGAAACCCAGGTCCGCCGCGAACTGACCCACCAGGCCAGTGGGGGTGTACAGAGCAGTCAGCGCGATACCGGCCACCGCAGTGGGCAAAGCAAAGGGCAGGTCGATCATCGCGTCGATGATCTTGCGTCCCGGGAAGGTGTAGCGCACCAGCACCCAGGCCAGCAGCGTGCCAATGATGCCGTTGATGATCGCGGCATAGAGCGCGGTGCCGAAGCTCAGCTTCAACGCTGCCAGCACCCGTGGCGCCGAGATGATGGCCCAGAACTGATCCCAGGTAAGTTGGGCGGCATGCACGAACATCGCCGCCAGTGGAATGAGCACAATCAGGCTGAGGTACACCAAGGTGTAGCCCAGCGTCAGCCCGAAGCCGGGTATGACGGGGGAGATACGACGCGACATAAAAGTCCTTGGTTGAAATGCGCTAAGCCCCGACGGTGAAATCGGGGCCTGTTGGTGCGTAAACCTGTGGGAGCGGGCTTGCTCGCGAAAGCGGTGTGTCAGACAACATCGATATTGACTGTGCCGCCGTCTTCGCGAGCAAGCCCGCTCCCACATGAATTGCGTTTAACTGATCGTTTTCAGATTACTGCGCCTGATAAATCTGGTCGAACACGCCACCGTCATTGAAGAATTTCGGTTGCGCGGTTTTCCAGCCGCCGAAATCCTTGTCGATGGTCACCAGTTCCAGGGTCGGGAACTGCTTGGCGTACTTGGCGGCTACATCCTTGTCCCGTGGACGATAGAAGTTTTTCGCCGCGATTTCCTGGCCGGCCGGGCTGTACAAGTGCTTGAGGTAGGCTTCGGCGATTTCGGTGTTGCCCTTTTTCTCGGCGTTTTTGTCGACCACGGCCACCGGAGGTTCGGCGAGGATCGACAGCGAAGGCACAACGATGTCGAACTTGTCGGCACCGCCGTCTTCTTTCAACGCCAGGAAGGCTTCGTTTTCCCAAGCCAGCAACACGTCGCCCTGACCGTTGTTCACGAAGGTGATGGTCGAGCCGCGAGCACCGGTGTCCAGCACAGGCATATGTTTGAACAGGGTCTGCACGTACTCTTTAGCCTTGGCTTCATTACCGCCGTTGGCTTTCAGGCCATAGGCCCAGGCCGCGAGGAAGTTCCAGCGCGCGCCTCCGGAGGTTTTCGGATTCGGGGTGATGACTTCCACGCCATTTTTGGTCAGGTCGCCCCAATCCTTGATGCCTTTCGGGTTGCCCTTGCGCACCAGGAACACGATGGTCGAGGTGTAAGGCGTGCTCGCTTCCGGCAGACGCTTCTGCCAGTCGACCGGGAGGCTCTTGCCGAGCTTGGCGACTTCATCGATGTCACCGGCCAGGGCCAGTGTCACCACGTCGGCCCGCAGACCGTCGATCACTGCCCGGCCCTGCTTGCCCGAACCACCGTGGGACTGTTGGATTTTCACGTTGTCGCCAGCGTGGTCCTTTTTCCAGAAGTTGATGAACTCGGCGTTGTACTCCTGATACAGCTCACGGGTCGGGTCATACGACACGTTGAGCAATTCGTAATCCTTGGCAACCGCGGAACCAGCAAAAAGGGCACTGGCCAGGGCGGCCAAAGCAAAATGACGAATCGACGACATGTGAAAGCTCCTGGAATTCTTGGTGTGTTGGCTTTTTTCTTATGGTCTGGAATCGGATTGCCTGCGAAGGCTCGGGCCGCGTTCGGACGATCTTTTTATCTTTGCTTCAGCCCGATTTGTTGCCCGACTGCTGCAAACGGAATTTCTCTTTGCGTTCGATCTGAACCACCTGGGCGTTATGCACGGTGATTTCCACCGCGCCAAAGCGCAGATCGCGCAAGGCGCTCTGGATCTCACGCAAAATGGTGGCTTCGTCCTGCCCGTCAACACTACGTAGGGATGCGCTCATGGTGCTGCTCCTTCAACTGAGAGATTGCCTGGCAGCGGCGGCACTGCTTGCGGCGTGAGAGCAATAGTAGATAGGCGCAGATATTCTTAAAAAGACTATTTAAGAATGTTTATATAACCAAAAGGCATTATTTGATGGCGTAAGGGATTGCGGAACGTTATTGGCTTGAAGATCAAAAGATCGCAGCCTTCGGCAGCTCCTACAGGGGCTCACCGATCCCTTGTAGGAGCTGCCGAAGGCTGCGATCTTTTCGCTTTCAGGAAATCACTGGCGCCCGGGCCCAATCCAACACTGCCGCCGGCACCGGCCGCCCGAACCAGTACCCCTGCCCCAAATCGCAGCCGTCACACGGCAAGCCTGCGACAAATCCCTGATCGATCTGGAGTTTTTGCACCGGCAAACGCTTGAGCCGCAGCAACGATGAATAGCCCGTGCCGAAATCATCGATGGCCAGCCGCACAGAAGCGAAACAATCGTGCCCGTGAAATGAAGATCAGCCCCGCACTGAACGCCACCCAGGCATAACCGTTGATCAGTTGCCAGCGCAGCAGGTCGGCGGAACTATCGAAGAGCCTGTTCAATAAAGATCCGCTAAACTGGAGCCAGGCTACGCAAAGCACCAGATAGAGCAGCGCTGCACGCAAAGCATCGCGATAGGTGGCTGACATTCGAGCGTCTATGTCCCTACAAAAAGACTGGAATTAAAGAAACATCCGGCCACTCTTATCTGAAAGAGCGACTGGTTTTATCTGTGGGCTAAGTGATAATGCGATCGCTGTTTTTTTCTTTATCGAGGGTCCTATAGGCTATGTGGTACGAAGGTTTTCTTGGCTTATCGCCCTGGTCACTGGTGGCAGTCACCCTAGTGATGACCCACGTGACGATCATCGGCGTCACGGTCTATCTGCATCGTTATTCAGCGCATCGCTCGCTCGAGCTCAATGCCGGCCTGAAACATTTCTTCCGCTTCTGGCTGTGGTTGACCACCGCGCAGAACACCCGAGAGTGGACGGCTATCCACCGCAAGCATCACGCCAAATGCGAAACCGTTGATGACCCGCACAGCCCGGTCATCAAGGGCCTGTCCACCGTTCTGCGCAAAGGCGCCGAGCTGTACCGCGCCGAAGCGGAAAACCCCGAGACCCTGCGCATCTACGGCAAAAACTGCCCGGAAGACTGGATCGAACGCAACCTCTACAGCCGCTTCCCGCTGCTGGGCGTGGCAATCATGGGCGTCATCGACCTGCTGCTGTTCGGCACCATCGGCATCACCATCTGGGCCATCCAGATGATGTGGATCCCGGTGTGGGCCGCCGGAGTGGTCAATGGCCTGGGCCATGCCATCGGCTACCGCAACTTCGAATGCCGCGATGCGGCGACCAATCTGGTGCCTTGGGGCATCCTGATCGGCGGCGAAGAGCTGCATAACAACCATCACACTTACCCTAACTCGGCCAAACTGTCGGTGAAAAAGTGGGAGTTCGACCTCGGCTGGGCCTGGATCCAGGTCTTCAGCTTCCTGCGTCTGGCCAAGGTCCAGCGGGTCGCACCGATTGCCCACCGTGTCGAAGGCAAAGGCAGCCTGGACATGGACACCGCCATGGCGATCCTCAACAACCGCTTCCAGATCATGGCCCAGTACCGCAAGCTGGTGATCGCGCCGCTGGTCAAGCAAGAGCTGGAAAAGGTCGATCACTCGGTCCGCCACCAGTTCCACCGGGCCAAGCGTTTGCTGTCGCGGGAAACCAGCCTGCTGGACGAAAAACACCAAATGCGCATTCAGTCCATGCTCGAGCACAGCCAGGCGCTGAAGGTGATTTACGAAAAACGCCTGGCCTTGCAACAGATCTGGGTCAAGACCAGCTCAAATGGTCACGACATGCTGGCTGCCATCAAGGATTGGGTACACGAGGCCGAGGCCAGCGGGATTCAATCCCTGCGTGATTTCGCCGACCAGTTGAAAACCTACTCCCTGCGCCCTGCCAACGCCTGATCCTCTAGCGAGGGCTTGCCCCTGCCTGTGATGAGGAGCTTGCCTGTGATAAGGGCTGGCTTGTGGGTAAGGGCTGGCCTGTGGCGAGGGAGCTTGCTCCCGCTCGGCTGCGCAGCAGACGCAAAACCTGACGACGCGTTTTAACTGAAAAAAACGCGTCGTCAGTACCGCCCAGCGGGACCCTGCCCCCTCACCACAAAAAGCGGGAACTTCGCTCCAAATCCCCTATCTCAAAGACACTTCGCCATCCAGGCGGGCTTGTTTTTTTGGCCGCTGTCGACATAGCGGCACGCCCTTTGAGATTTGTGCCGATGGTCCATAAAAACCTGCAAGACACAACCCTTCCCCAATGGCCAGAAGCCGCGCAAACGCTAATGGCGCTGATGCATGCCCAAGGTGAAGTGGCACGCCTGAGCGAACGCGAACAGCTGTTCAGCTCGCTGCTGGTCAGTGTCAACGCCGTGCTTTGGGCATTCAACTGGGAAACCCGTCAGGTGCTCTACGTCAGCCCTGCCTATGACCGGATTTTCGGCCGCCCCGCCGGCCTGTTGCTGTCCGACTTCAATCACTGGCGCGACAGCGTCTATCCCGACGATCTGGACCACGCCGAGCGCAGCCTCGCCCAAGTGCTGGTCAAAGGCGCCGTTGAAGACCGCGAGTACCGCATCATCGCTGCCGACGGCCAGGTACGCTGGCTCAGCGACAAGTGCTTCATCAACCGTCAGGCCGAACCGGGCCAACCGGTGATCATCGTCGGCATTGCCGAAGACATCACCGAAAAAAAGCTGATGGAAGCCGAGCTGCAACGCCTGGCCAGCACCGATGTGTTGACCCAAAGCAGCAATCGCCGGCACTTCTTCGAGTGCGCTAATCGTGAATTCGAGCAGGCGCGGTTGAACGGTGCGTCGATGGCGTTCCTGCTGCTGGACATCGATGACTTCAAAGTGGTCAATGATACCTACGGCCATCCGGAAGGCGATAAGGTGCTGCAATGCATCGCCGAGAGCGGTCGCGTGGCCCTGCGGCGTGGTGATCTGTTCGGACGGATCGGCGGTGAGGAATTCGCTGCGGTGCTCCCCGGCTGCGCACCGGACATGGCGATGCAAGTGGCTGAGCGCCTGCAACGGGAGATTCAGCGGTTGAGTTTCAGCCATGACGACCAGACGTTCGGCATCACCGTCAGCCAGGGTCTGAGCAGCCTGACTCCCGAGGATGAAAGCGTCGACAGCCTGTTCGCCCGTGCCGATGCAGCGATGTACCAGGCCAAGCGCCAGGGCAAGAACCGGATTATCTCTGGCTGATCGGCCCAACACAGACCACATGTGGGAGCGGGCTTGCTCGCGAAGAGGGTGTGTCAGTCAGCATAAATGTGGCTGACACATCGCTTTCGCGAGCAAGCCCGCTCCCACAGGTATTGTGTGAAGCTTCACTTCTTGCGCAAACGCATCAGCTCCGGCAATCCGATCTTAAGCAATCGCGCTGTGCGGCTCTTGGACAACGCTTCGATCCCCTCATGCTCGGTCAGGCGCGCCAGTTGCGCGGCCATGTTCATCACCAGCGCTTCGCGGGAGTAAACCCCGCCACCGAGCTGGTAAACCGCCGCAATCAGCTCTCGCAACTCCAGGGGCAAGCGCCAGCGGGTCCGTAGCGCCGAACCGTAAGCCGCACCGAATTCGGCCAAGGCATCGCCGACTTCCTCCCATTCATCCAGCTCACCGCCGGCCTGCTTCCACTCCTGCAAGCAGCGCAACAAGGCCAGGTCGCCGAGGCGATGCAACATGCCTGCGCAATAACAGCGCTCCTGATCCAGATCCAGCAAGCGCGCCAGCGTCCGCGCATATTCGGCAGTGTGCAGGGACAACTCCCAATAACGCCCGGCGTAGTCCGCCAGTTGCGGATCGCTGAGCCGGGCACTGCGTTTGAGGGCGAGCCCCAGAATCAGGTTCATGCTTTGCCCGGTGCCCAAGCGATGCAGCGCCTGGGTCAGGGTTTGCACAGCGACGCCATGATGCTGGGCCGCGCTGTTGGCGGCGGCGATCAGGACAGCGGTGATTTGCGGGTCGGTGCGGATCTCGTCTTCCAGCCTCGTCAGATCGAGGCCATCGGGATTGAGGTTACGTTTGATCGCCACCTGCACGTCGGTCATCAACGGCGCACCTTCCGCCAGTTCGCGCCGCCGCTCCAGGTACACCGACAAGGTCATGCCCGGCGCCAGTGAAGGCACCTCGCACGACACCTCTTCACCGGCGTTCAGCAACAAATCCTGCAGGCGCTGGGTCAGGCTTTCCATGTTCAAGGGTTTGGTCAGGTACGCCGTGGGCGCCAGGGGTAAGGCTTCACGTACGCTGGCGCTGTCGTTGCGGCTGCTCATCAGAATGAAGGGCAGCGGCGGATTACGTTTGCGCTGACGGACATTGCGCAAGACGTTCAGGCCATCGACGCCAGGCAACTCCCAGTCGACGATCACCAGATCGTAAGGGTTTTCCGCCAACAGGTGCAGTGTCTCTTGGCCATCGGCACACAGGTCCAGCCGGCATCGCAGCGCACATTCAACAACACTTGCTTGAGCAGATCGCGGGACCAGGGGTCGGCCTCGGCAATCAGCACACGCGGTACAGCGGGTAACACCACAGCAGTCATCACACACTCCATCGGCAATGCTTGCACCTTAGTCAATGACGGCTATTCGATACAGTTCAATTGCCCCTGATGTTTTCAAGCGGCATCAAAAAACCCGCCGAAGCGGGTTTTTTGTGGATCAGTTCACAAATCGATCAGAGCTCGGCGAAGCACTCTTCGATGATCGCCAGACCTTTGTCCAGTTGCTCATCCGGCGAGGTCAGCGGTACCAGCACACGCAGAACGTTGCCGTAGGTGCCGCACGACAGCAGGATCAGGCCCTTGTCGCGCGCCTTGGCCACAACCGATGCCACAGCAGCAGCGTTCGGCTTGTGGCTGTCGCCGTCGACGAACAGCTCGACCGCAATCATCGCGCCCAGGGCACGCACTTCGCCGATGACCGGGTACTTGGCCTGGATGGCTTTCAGGCCCGTCACCAGACGCTCGCCGACCGCTTTACAGCGATCCAGCAGGTGCTCTTCTTCGAACACTTCCATCACGGCCAGGGCCGCGGCGCAAGCGATCGGGCTACCGGCGTAAGTGCCGCCCAGGCCGCCCGGAGCGATGGCGTCCATGTATTCGGCCTTGCCGCACACACCAGCCAACGGGAAGCCGCCAGCGATGGATTTGGCGAAGGTGGTCAGGTCGGCAGCAACGCCCATCTGTTCCATCGCGAAGAAAGTGCCGGTACGGCCAGCGCCAGTCTGCACTTCGTCAGCGATCAACAGAATGCCGTGCTGGTCGCACAGGGCGCGCAAACGCTTCATGAACTCTTTAGGCGCGACGTAGAAACCACCTTCGCCCTGAACCGGCTCGATGATGATGGCGGCGATGTCACGCGGCTCGGCGTCGTTCTTGAAGATGCGCTCGATGCTGGCGATCGAATCGTCGATGCTCACTCCGTGCAGTTCGTTCGGGTACAGCGCGCGGAAGATGCCGCCTGGCATCAGGCCCATGCCGGCCGAGTAAGGCACGACTTTACCGGTCAGGCCCAGGGTCATCATGGTGCGACCGTGGTAAGCGCCGGTGAACGCGATCACGCCGGCACGGCCAGTGGCGGCGCGGGCGATCTTGATCGAGTTTTCCACGGCTTCGGAGCCGGTGGTCACCAGCAGGGTTTTCTTGGCGAAATCACCTGGCACCTTGGCGTTGATTTTTTCGCACACTTCCACGTACGGCTCGTAAGCCAGGACCTGGAAGCAGGTGTGGGTCAGCTTGTTCAGCTGTTCGGTCACGGCGGCGATGATTTTCGGGTGCACGTGACCGGTGTTCAACACGGCGATGCCGCCGGCGAAATCGATGAACTCGCGACCTTCAACGTCGGTCACGGTGGCGTTCTTCGCGGACTCGGCGAAGATCGGGTGAATCTGGCCAACACCGCGCGGCACAGCGGCTTCGCGGCGTTTCATCAGGGATGCGTTAGTCTTGCTCATAGTGTCCTCATTCACCGCTCATCGGGCGGCGTGGTTCAAGGAAAATGCGGCGGGGAGGCAACTACGGCAGCATGCGATGATCGACTGCCACAGCGTTCCCGGCCACAGAGAAAATTCCGTTTGAAGCGGCGCAAAGGGACAGCGCTCTCGTGCCCTTTGCGCTTGAAGCAATGCCTCAGATGCCCAGGCAGAGGTATTTGATTTCCAGGTAGTCTTCGATGCCGTACTTGGAGCCTTCACGGCCCAGACCCGATGCCTTGATGCCGCCGAACGGCGCGACTTCGTTGGAGATCAACCCGGTGTTTACGCCGACCATGCCGTATTCCAGGGCTTCAGCCACACGGAACACACGGCCCAGGTCGCGAGCATAGAAGTACGAAGCCAGACCGAACTCGGTGTCGTTGGACATCGCGATCACGTCGGCTTCGTCTTTGAAGCGGAACAGTGGCGCCAATGGACCGAAGGTTTCTTCCTTGGCCACGGCAGCGTTGTTCGGCACGTTGGTCAGGATGGTCGGCTCGAAGAAGTTGCCTTGCATGCTCTTGCCACCCGCCAGCACGGTGGCGCCTTTGCCGACGGCGTCAGCAATATGCTCTTGAACCTTGGCCACGGCTTTTTCATCGATCAGCGGACCAGTGGTGGTGCCGTCTTCCAGACCGTTACCGATCTTGAGTTTGGCCACGGCCACTTTCAGCTTCTCGGCGAACGCGTCGTACACCGAATCCTGAATGTACAGACGGTTGGCGCAGACGCAGGTCTGGCCGTTGTTGCGATACTTGGAAATGATCGCGCCTTCGACGGCCTTATCCAGGTCTGCGTCGTCGAACACGATGAACGGCGCGTTACCGCCCAGTTCCAGCGAGACTTTCTTGATGTCCTTGGCGCACTCGGTCATCAACTGACGACCGATTTCGGTCGAGCCGGTGAACGACAATTTACGCACGATCGGGTTGCCGGTCAGCTCGCTGCCGATGTCGCCGGCGCTGCCGGTCACCACACTGAACACACCGTTCGGAATACCGGCACGCTGGGCCAGTTCAGCCAGAGCGAAAGCCGAGAAAGGTGTTTGCGAAGCAGGCTTGAGCACCATGGTGCAACCGGCAGCCAGCGCCGGGCCGGCTTTACGGGTGATCATCGCGGCCGGGAAGTTCCACGGAGTAATCGCAGCGGTCACGCCAATCGGCTGCTTGATCACGATCAGGCGCTTGTCTGGCTGGTGGCCCGGAATCACGTCACCGTAGACGCGCTTGGCTTCTTCGGCGAACCATTCGATAAAGGAAGCGGCGTAAACGATTTCGCCCTTGGCTTCAGCCAATGGCTTGCCCTGCTCCAGAGTCATCAAGCGAGCCAGGTCGTCCTGATTCTCGATGATCAGCTCGAACCAGCGACGCAGCTTGTTCGCACGATCCTTGGCGGTCAGTGCACGCCAGGCTGGCAGCGCTTTGTCCGCGGCTTCGATCGCGCGGCGGGTTTCGGCAGCACCCATTTTCGGCACAGTGCCCAGAATTTCACCCGTTGCCGGATTATTGACCTTGATCGTCTGACCGTTGTCCGCATCGACCCAAGCGCCATCGATAAAGGCTTGCTGGCGGAACAACTGGGTGTCTTTAAGCTGCATGTCGGCTTTCCTTAACAGCACCGCGGCACGCGCGGAGCGAATTATGATTGTTGAAAGGCGCCTTATAGGCTGCCGTCAGGGAAATCATTCACCGGGCTGAAGCACATAAATAGCGCACTGATCGAACTCGTGCGGTTCAGCACCCAGACAAGAGCGTTTGAAATCTCAAACGAATCCTAGGATCAAAGGGGGTAAAGGACAATAGGCTGTTCGAAAAAAAGAACGAAAACGCCGCATTTGCCTATTTTTTCGGATCAGCGTAGCAAACGCAGGTTACGCTTTTGAAAAACGCAGACAATTCAGCAGCATGGACGCCTGCAGCGCATATGAGTATCATGGCACCCGCATTGCACCAGTAGCTCAGCTGGATAGAGTACTGCCCTCCGAAGGCAGGGGTCGTGGGTTCGAATCCCGCCTGGTGCACCATATAGCAGTCTAGGCCTGTCTCAGACAGTCTACGAAACACCCCAAGAAGCCCGCCCCGTGCGGGCTTTCTTGTTTCTGGCTATCCATCCCTGTCTACCCCTATAACTTCACGCCGTGTATGCCCACGTGTATGCTTTGAGATTCATTGAACTGGAGGCATACACGCAGTGAAGCGTACTGAAATCAAACGCCGCCCACTGGCTGACACTACTCTTGCAGGCTTGGAGCCAGAGAGCGCGACGTACCGGGAGCAAGACGGCAATGGCTTGTATTTTCGGGTCAAAGCCAATGGGCAGAAGTCCTGGGAACTGCGCTACAAGAAACCAGACGGCAAATGGTCCTGGCTGGGCCTAGGGGGTTACCCCGAAATCAGTGGCTCGCTAGCCAGGCAGAAGGCGGCACAACTGCGGGATGACGCATCGACTGGCAAAAATCCTTTAGTCAGCAAGCAGGCACGCAAGATTGCTGACCGAGTGGCTGCTAACAACACCTTCGAAGCATTAGGGCGCGAATGGTTTGAGGCTAGACGCTTAAGCTGGGAAGCCGGCACGTCCCGTCGAGTCCTTGGTGCCCTGGAGCTTCACGTGTTCCCCGTTTTCGGCAAGCGGATCTACACAGAAATACTTCCCCTTGAATGGATGGAGTTTCTGCGCGGCATGGAGCAGAAAGGGATCATTGAGCAAATGGGCAGAGTTCGGGCCTTCTGCAAAGAGATCTACGACTTGGCACGCGTGACAGGCCGAGCAATCCATAACCCCCTTGAAGGCCTCAATAAATTCCTACAGACGCGCAGCGCTGAAAATTATGCGCACGTATCAATAGAAGAACTGCCTGCATTACTTCGGGCTATCAACTCTTACCCTCACGCAAAGGACGTCCGACTTGGGCTCCGTTTGCTAGCTCTGTTAGCGGCACGCCCGAGCGAGATTCGAGAAGCACGTTGGTCAGAAATCGACCTCAACAAAAAGCTCTGGACGATTCCAGCCGAGAGAATGAAGCGTCGGCGCGAGCATGTAGTGCCTCTATCTCGGCAGGCCATTGAAGCAATAAAGGAGCTTGGCATGCTGACAGGGGCATATCCGCTTCTCTTCCCTGGCAGAAAAAATCGAACCATCCCCCGTAGCAATACCGTCTTTCTGATGGCGCTGCGCAGGCTGGGATACGCGGGCCGGCAAACTGGTCATGGTTTCCGCCATATCGCGAGCACAATCCTTAATGAACAAGGCTTTGATGAGAACCACATTGAGGCCCAGCTTTCTCATGTAAAAGAGGGAATTGCAGGGGTGTACAACAAGGCGGTATACCTGCCCCAGCGCAAAGTCATGATGCAATGGTATGCAGATCATCTTGATGAGCTCGCAACTGGCAATGTCGTACAGGGCCAATTTGGAAAGGTAGTATGAGATTGCTTTCCCACCCCCTCTTAAAAAACGGTGTTACGCGTGTTACAGGTGTAACGCATGCCTGTAACTTGTTGAATACAAAGGGTTTATCTCAAGTTACACGAGAAAATACTCAACGCTACACGACGTGTTACGTCGTCCAGTCGTGTAACAGCATTTACCCAGCCACCTCACTGTTGGTCGAAGAGGCCCGTGTCGTGAAACGCTGCATCCATGACGCCAAGCGGGGCCAGGGGGCGCTGTATGGACGATGAAAATATGCCAATTGGCCGCTTGGAGATTGCCGGCTTCGATGTCAGCAATTTGCTGTGGGAACAAGACGACATCGAACTGGCTGTGCGCGAGTTAGCGTTGCATTCGCCGTTTCGTGAGCATTTCAAAGAGGCGCTGGAGCTGGCCAATTACGCCACCTCATTCTGGCTTGAGGATGGCCGTTATCCTGATCGAGCAGGATCGGTGGTAGCTACGATGTTTCGACTTCGCGACGAGATAGACGAACATGCCAGCTACGCCGATGCAGCCTCATTGCCGAGTGTCATACGACGCCTCCTTAGCATTTATCGCGACATTGCGGACTCGCAACTCGTGGCGACTTATGCGCTGGTGCAGAGCATTCAAGCTGTTCAAGTTCTCGCCAACTGGCTCTTTGAAACGGAACTCTACGTCTTCGACTTGGATGCAGACCTGATAGCCCAAATGCAAGCAACAGATCCCAAGAAATATTGCGCATTGGCCGAAAAGGAGCGACTAAAGGATCCAGGCGGCGAAATTAACGCTCGCGAGTCCTTCCGCGCATTCATGGGCGACGCCGACAAGGCGATCATGCTGGCGAGCCTCTACAGACAAGTTGAGGACATCGACGTATCAAAGGGTAATTTCAATGTGGCCAACTTTCTAAGCGAGGCGTTGAGTAAAGCGTTTTCCGCCAAGGCCTCGCAAAAAGGCGCGGCTGCGGGTAAAGCCAACAAGAATCCGGAGTCGGTAAAGCAGCAGGATGCCGCGAATCTTTTCGAGCGCATTCGCAGTGCAGCGGACCGTCATATTTTGGCAAATCCGACTATTTCAGAGCGCGAACTGAAAAAAGCTTTGGTAGAAAAAGAGGGCATAGCCTCTGCGCCTACCGTCAAAAAATACCTGATCATGGGTGGATACTTGCCTCGATAATTCAAACGAAAGCAAACCGTGTTTGCTTTTTTCCCCCTCTTTAGTCTGTGCCTGTCTCTCACCATATAGGCACGGCTATGACCTCCTCCATTCAAACGATCACCCCCACATCCCCAGTTCGTGATCCGGCAACCACGCTCATTCGTGTCAGCGAAGTTATGGCGATGGTCGGCCTTGCTCGCCCCACCATTTACAAGCTGATGCAACAGCAAGACAGCGGCTTTCCGCTCCCCGTGAAACTGAGCAACAGTAACGCCCGAGGGGCGCCCGTCGCATGGGTTTTGGCTGAAGTGCAGGCCTGGACCCGCGCGCGGATCGCGACCCGTACAAAGGTGGCGGCATGAATAACCGTCCTTCTAATATCGCGGGCGCTTTTCTTGATTCCTACAGCATCGGATTCCGTCTCTATCAACCTGATGCCATCAACTGGCGTCACCGCACCATTGCGGGCGTGAGCTGGAACGGGGAGGAACAAGAAGCCTACTTTTTCAACCCGGATGGCCTGGTCCTTCCGCTGAAACCCAATCCGTGGAAATTGCCTGAACTGATCCGCGAAAAGGTGGTGCACAGGGAGTTTTCCAGCATTCACGGCACAGGTCATTTCGCCATGAAAGAGGGCCGCCGCACTGCCCTGAAGTCGCTGGGCTTGACCGACTGGGTCACGTACTGGCTGGTCGATCAATCGACTGGTTACGCGAACGATCCAGCGGTGTGGCAACACATCACTGAGCAGGATCTTGCAGCGGAGAAGACCGCTAGCGAATGCCTTCACCGTGAACTGCGCATGACTTCCGATCTGACCGACTACGTGGCTGAGTGCCTGGCACAGCAGCGCGAATTGCTCGCGGTAGAACACCGTCGACAGTGCGAAGAGGACAGCAAAATCCTGGCTTGGCTCAAGGGCGAAACAGCGCCGCCGCTGTTCAACAACCTGCAGGAGGCAGCATGACACCGACCTTTCTCCCCCACCAAGCACTGGATCTCGTCGGTGCAATCGAAGCGTCTCTGCCTTCTACCGCAGCGAGCAAAGGTCGTCAGCGTTTGCTCTTTCTACGCGATCAGGCGATCTCGGCCGGCGTTCAGGTGCTGATTGTGTTGTGGCACGACCTGGAGTGGACATTGCTAGCGATTCAGCCGCCCGCAGACGAGGTGATTGACGACGCTCGCGAGCTGGTTCCTAACCTGCTGCGCAATCCCGAAGCACTGCAGCAGATGCGGCAACGCGCCGGCCAAGGCAACCACATGCAATGGCTCATGCTCACCCGCCCCGTCACGACCCAGCATTAACGAAAACGCCCCCGGGAGCGATCCGGAGGCGTTGAGGTACATCTACATGCCCGCACAATTTATGCCGCTTCAAAAAAATGCGCAAGATCTCCACACGGTTGCACTTTTGAAATCGGGACGTTACTCTCTGGCCGTCGCTGCAAATTCAGCGACCGGGTTTGGCGACCCGAGTTTAAGAAGGCGCACAGGCGCCCCCATTACGATTGCAGGCGCTTTTTTTGTGCCCGCATTCCTGTTTTATGGTGGCTGTGCGTGGGAGACCTTCGGGTCTGCCGGGTTCCTTCTTACCCGGTTCGCCAACCTGCGCACAGCTGCCACCCCAATTCGTTTGGCGACGAACCGTGGCAGTTCCTACTTAAGAAGGAGCTCCACCCATGCACGCCCTCAATCCATCCAAAATTCGCGCCGCTGCCCATCGGGCAATGGCTCTCGCCGCTTTACACGCCGACTCCAGCCTCGCAACACGTCTCGCCCGCTTCAATGCCCATATGGCCAAAGCTCGTGCGCTCGAAGCAGCAGGTGGTGCCCAATGAACGGCGCTCTGAATTTTGCCTTGCCCGAGGATCTGCTGTGCGTCCACCAAGGCGCCGAAGCCGGTGTGCCGATTGATGCCATTACCTGTGCCGTGGAGCGAGCCAACTCCGTGCTCTTGCTGCTTGAAGACCAGTTCGAGTGCAACGGTCCGCGTCTGGCCAACCATGTGATTGCCGCAGCCCTGTGGGACGTTCGCGGGACGCTGGGGCTGATCCGCACCCTCGCTTTGCACGCCGACGCCTCCACTCGCCTAGCCATCAATGGAGGCGCTTAATGAGCCCTTCCACTTTGGTTAATACCGTTGGTGGCGCCACGTTTGCCCGGTGCAACGCTCAAAACCAACCCCTGTTCCGTATCAATGCTGGGATTTCCTGCGAAGAAGCGCTCGAGCAGGCTTCTCTACTCATGGACTGTGTGAACAAGCTGACTTTCCTGAGCGGGATGGAGAATGACAACGACGCGATGGTGTGGGCTTCGCATTATCTGAGCGAGATGGCCAAAGCCATCATTGATGACGTGACCAGCGGGTTGCAACTGGCCCAAGGCGGTGGCGTATGAATGCACCTACAGCTCATGCCCGTCGTCCTACATTCGCTCAAGTCAAAGCCGTTGCGTTACAGAACATTGATCGTGTGCTGACTCACTGGCTGCCCAACGGCAAGCGTGTGGACGGCGGTAAGGAATACACCGCCCCCAATCCAACCCGCGCCGACAAGCGCGCCGGCTCGCTCACGGTTAATTTGAGCAAAGGCACCTGGGCGGATTTTGCCACTGGCGACAAAGGCGGCGACCTGATCGATCTGGTGCGCTATCTGGATGGCGGCAGCGATGTCGACGCCTGCAACAAGCTGGCGGAGCTGCTCAAAGTATCGCCCGGCGCCGCCCAGGCGAAGCCAGCGCCCGCCAAGACAAAAGCACCTGAGTGGATTGCCATTCAGCCGATCCCGACCGAGGCCATGAACAAGTGCCCGGCCAAACACCGGCAACACGGTGTGCCGTCGAAAGTCTGGATCTATCGCGACGCACAAGGCCAGCCGGTTATGGCGCTGTATCGCTTCGACTTGGGCCCCGATGAAGACGGCAAACCGCGCAAGGTGTTTGCCCCCTTGACGTGGTGCCAGCGTGCCGACGGTCAAACCCAGCAATGGCGTTGGCAGGGTTTGCCGGATCCGCGTCCTCTGCTGCGCCGGGATGAACTGGCGCAACGCGCAGAAGCACCGGTCATTCTCTGCGAAGGAGAAAAGGCCGCCGACGCCGCGGCGCAGCTGCTGCCCAACTACGTGGCCACGTGCTGGCCGAACGGCTCAAATTCCTGGCACAAGGCTGACCTGACACCGCTCAAAGGCCGGTCGGTGGTGCTGTGGCCTGACAACGATGTCAGCGGTAAAGGCTGCATGGCTTCCGTCGCCGAACACCTGCAGCAGATAGGCGCCGCGTCGGTGCGCGTGATCGCTCTGGACGTGTTCAAACGCCAACCCACGCTCAAGAATGGGCAACCGACTTTTGCCAAGGGTGGTCAATGGGATGACGGCGACGATGCGGCCGATGCCCAGGCCAAAGGCTGGACGGCAGCGCACGTCGTCGAGCTGGAACGCAGCGGTGAGTTGTTTGGCGTCGAGCCGGAGAAAAAATCGGATGTACCACCCGAAGCCAAGGTCAAGCCGGCGACTAAGCGCGCCGCCAAACCTAAAAACGATCTGCTGCCCGGTGGCTTTCGCCTGACAGCCGAAGGCGTGTTTTACTCCGGTGACGATGGCGAGGCCCGCCCGGTGTGCTCCCCGCTGGAGATTCTGGCGCGCACCCGTGATGCGCAAGGCCATAACTGGGGTTTGCTGGTCGAGTTCGACGATCCGGACGGAGCGAAGAAGCGTTGGAACATCCCGGCGCGGACCATGACCGGCGACTTCGGCAAGGACGTACTCGGTCCACTGGTGGACATGGGCTTACGTCTGGCCGGCAGTCGCTCCGGTCGCAATGCGCGCAATGACCTACAGAGTTATCTCGGCGGCTTCGACAGTGCCCAGCGCGCACGACTGGTCACCCGTTTGGGCTGGCACGACAGCGCCTTCCTGCTGCCTGAGCAACAGATCGGTTCACATGTGGAACACCTGCACTTCTATGAGGCCGGCGCGCAGCTTCCGCCGATCAGCGAAGCCGGCACCCTAGAACAGTGGCAGGAGCAGATCGGCGCCTTGTGCATCGGCAATCACCGCTTGGCGTTTGTGGCCAGCGTGGCGTTTGCCGGTCCACTGTTGCACCTGCTTGGCCATGAGTCGGGCGGTTTTCACCTGTACGGCGACAGCTCGGGCGGCAAGACCACCCATTTGCAGGTGGCCGCCTCGATCTACGGCGGGCCGCGTCTGGTGCGATCCTGGCGCTCGACGGACAACGCCTTGGAATCCATCGCCGCCGCGCACTCGGACGGGCTCTTGGTGCTGGATGAAATCGGCATGTGCGACCCGCGCATCATTGGCGAAACGGTGTACATGCTCGGCAACGGCACCGGTAAGGCCCGCGCCAATGATCGAGGCCAAGCAGGCCGGCAGGTGCAGGAGTGGCGTTTGCTGTTTCTCTCAACCGGCGAGAAGACCTTGGCGCAGCATATGGCCGAAGCCAACAAGGAACTGAAAGCCGGCATGGAAATGCGCATGCTCGCGGTGCCGGCGGACGCCAGTAAAGGCTTGGGCATGTTCGATGTGCTGAACGGCTTTGATGATGCGACCGCCCTCTCTGATGCACTGAAGGCACGCGTAGCCAAGTACTACGGCACACCACTCACAGCCTTCCTGTCGGCCCTCTGTGAGCCCGGCAAGCGGCATGGCTGGTCGGCAATCCTGCGCCATACCTTGGAAGGCTTTATCGCCAAGGCACTCCCTGCCTCGGCCAGCGGTCAGGCACATCGAGCAGCGGCCCGTTTCGGTCTGGCTGCCGCCGCTGGTGAGCTGGCCACTGCGATGGGGATTACCGGCTGGCCGGATGGTGCGGCCACCACTGCGGCCCGAGTGTGCCTCAATGCCTGGATGAACGAGCGCGGCGGCGCCGGCAATCTCGAAGGTGACGCGATTCTGGCACGGCTGCGCCAAGTCATTGAACGCTTCGGCGAAAGCCGCTTCACCCGATGGGAATCGGCTGCCGCGAAAATCGATGAGCATGGCCCTCGCACCATCGACCGCTTGGGTTTTCGCAAGTCGTTGGAGCACGGTTTGGGTGACGCGCTGCACACCACCAACACCTACTACGTGTTGCCCGAGGCATGGCGTTCGGAAGTGTTCAAGGGCATGAACATCAATGCGGTGAACAAGGAATTGATTCGCCGTGGCGTCCTTGAGCCGGGGCCCGACGGCAAAGCCTCCTGTGCCGTGCGCTTACCCGGCCTGGGCTTACAGCGTTGTTATGTGGTGAAGACGATACCGGGAACGGATGAGAGCGAGGCACAGGCCGCTTAACGGTCAGCCTACTGATTGAGGTAAAGCCGGCCCAAACCGGCCTCGCCAGCCACTCCTAACCCAACCCAATTACACAGGACAAAACACATGAACGCTATTCAGCAACTGAAAGACACACGCGCCACTTTGGTCAATCAAGTGCAAACCATCAAAGCGGAACTTCCGCATTGGGAAGCTGCGCTGCACAGCGAGGAAACCATCAGCCAAGGACGCGAGAGCGACGTCAGGCATGAAATCAGCAGTCGGAAAATAAAGATCGACTCAATCGACCTTCAGCTTTTCCAGCTGGATCAGAAACTCGCTCGTCGCGAGGCATTTGCCAACCGGGAAAGTTTGATGTCCACGCACATTGAAGACATGACGAATTGGAAAGCAGATGAGCAGGAACTCAACGCCAAACGGGAAAGCCTCAGCACTCGCTTGGCGGACATTCGCAAACAGGCCGAGGCAGAGATGGTAAACGCACGACAAGCGGAGACTCAGGCGGCCACCGCGTACGCACAGGCCGTGGCCTGGGGTGACGTCGAAGGCGAAAAAACGGCTAGCACCGATGCCCAGAAAGCGGCGAAAAACCTGACGGCCGCGACCGAACAACATCGTCGTCAGCAGTTGATCATCACCGCCCTGGAGCAGGAGCTGGCCATCGTTGACCGACACATCACCGAGGCTCAGGTAGAACACCAAAAAATTGAGAAAAAAGCCTTACAGCTCGCCCACGACGCCCTGGAGGAAAAATGGAATGAAGCCGCCCAGGCCCTTCTTGATGTGGGCGGTAAGCTTTACGCCGCTGCCGGACTGATCGGCCGGGACCCAACCTCGCTGATGAAGCTCGACATCCCCGAGCAAGGTGAAAACTTTGGCAGTTGGAAGTGGCAGGACCTGACAGCTCGTGGGAACCAATATCGCCTGCAAGACCTGCTGTCGATGTAACTGCTGACTACCCTGAAACAGCCTGCTTTGCGGGCTGTTTAAGCCACGTATGGATCGAAGCCATGAACACAACGACGCAAAATAACTCCCAAATTTTCGAAGATCTGAAAGCGAGAAAAGCCCACCTGATTGCTGTGCTCAAGCTCGTGGATACCGGAACCGGAAAAAGCACGATGCAAAAGCTCACCATCACGGCGATCAAAGCAGAAATGGGGTTCGTTGAGCACAAGCTGAAGAAACGGTGATGAGAATAAACGGGAGCTTGTCCAGCTTCCGTTGCATTCAAATTCGACAGGCAGCTCACAGCCTATAGCTGCCGGTAGCGACAGGCAGAAATCGGCCAGGAGCGGTCCGTCGAAGCCTGGTCCGAAATTGCTGACGATCACTAGGCTGAGAATTCTTCCAGCCAAGCGATTTCCGCGCGTGGTCGCGTGTCACCGATCGGCACAGAGTGTCACAATTGCGCCACTTTCAATCCCGAGCGCTCTCCATGTTTCGTCCAGCCCTGCAGATCGTCGCCGTGCTTCTGTCCTGGATGACCGCCACCACGGCGCTGGCCGACCCTCAGTACTTCCACAAGACCTTCGCGGGCCGCATCGGCGATCGCTATGCGTTTACGATGAATCTCAAGAATGTCGACGGCAGGCTGACGGGAAGCTATCGCCATGCCGGCAAGCGCAATGATATCTACCTGAGCGGCGAGATCGACCCATCAGGGACCTTTACGATGAACGAGTTCGGGAGTGCGGGCCAACGCACCGGCACCTTCACCGGCAAGGTGGCCAGCGACACGCTCGACGGCAACTGGGCATCGGCCCGTGGCGACCGGCGCTTGCCCGTTGACGCGCATCAGACCTCGGAAATCATCATTGGCTCGAAGCGCGAGATTCTCACGCAGGCGATCGGCACTTATGCGCTCGATAGCGTCAGCGGCGTGGGCTGCCCCAGCGGCGTGTGGGAGTCGTGGCGAGACAAAGGCCGATGGAAATCGAACTTCTCGGTCGTCGAGGATGGGCACGGCGAGGTCTCAGACGTGAGCCTGACACGCGGGGACCTGCACCGGCTCAACAGCATGACGGTCACTTTGGACACCTCGCTCGCCACGCGCCTGAGCGTCGATGGCAAGGTGCTGCTGTCGATCCCGTACCGCGACGCTGGCATGCAGTACGAGATCAGCCAGCCCCACAACGCTGGCATAGAGTACGAGATCAGCCAGCCCCACAACGCTGGCATAGAGTACGAGATCAGCCAGCCCCTCAACAGTGTAATGGAGGATCACCTGAAGACGCTGTCGCCCGCCACCACCGTCTATAACGAGCATCTCTACCTGCTCGCCCGCGACGCGATCGATTTCGCGCCGGCGATGTCGGGCAATTATCTGTCCAACGACGTGGGCGTCGTGACGGTCAGCTACGCCGTCGTCGGCAAGACCTTCGACATCTACCTGCGGGACGACAACGGCTGCAGCGGTACCGTGTTCTCCTTCCGGCGCAAGGGCCGATGAAGGCGATGCATCATGTGCCTCTAGGTAAGGCCCCGAGTGCAGCGGCGGCGCCAGTGCTCGCCTGAATGGCCGCTGACGAGAAATGTGTACGACCGTTGAGGGTCGATTGCAACCTGTTACGAATAGCAGGCAACGACCCGAAGTAGCCAATTTCTCTACACTCGATGGCTTTACCAATTTCCAAAGCCGCTGCGCTCAGAAGTTGGTATGAGGGGTTAACGACGCGTCGGCGGCCTGAGTCGATGCCCTCCAGCCGGGATCGACCCAGTCACTTCAGCACCCCACAACTCAATAATCACCCACCCAAATCCCCGGCCTACGCTCATCCCAAGGCAGCGCCTGCTCCAACTGTCCCGCCAACCGCAACAGCGTATCCTCAGTCCCAAACCGTGACGCAAATTGAATGCCTATCGGTAAACCATGCTCGCAAGACATGCCCAACGGCAAGGAGATCGCCGGAGTACCTGCGACGTTGAACACTGGTGTGAAGGGCGAGTGTTCGAAGACTCGGGAGGTCCATTGCAACCCATCCATGGTGTCGGCACCAAGACTGTAGGTGTCGAGGGCATGAGGCAAGCGTGGCAAGGTCGGGGTCAAGAGCACGTCAAAGTCGTTGAACCAGTGAGCCACGCTGCGTGAGATGAGGTTGCGTATTTCAAGCGCGCCGGCGAAATCCACTGCGCGGGACTGTTGGCCGTAGGCGTAGCAGGCTAAGGTGGCGGGTTCCAGGGTGCTTACGTCAATGGGCCTCATGGTGGCCGCTGCAAGTCCATCAATCCAGCGCACGAGGGCGGCGCACCAGATGCTGGCATTGGCTTCTACAAAGGACTCCCACGAGGTACCGAGCGGCGGGTTCACTCGCTCGACCTTATGGCCAAGTGCTTCCAGCTCCAGCGCCACCGCGTGTGTGGCATCGGCGATTTCGGGGTCGAGCAGAGCGCCGTTCCATGGTGTGTCGAGCAGCCCGATACGCAACTGTCCCGGATCGCGTCCCACCTGTGCCAGAAAGCCCTCGACCGGCGCGGCGGTGTAGTAAGGGTCGCCAGGCGCATGGCCCTGGACGATGTCCATCAATGCTGCGCTGTCGCGGACGGTTCTCGACAGGCCGAGTTGTACGCCGAAGCCGGCAAACACTTCATCCAACGACGGGCCATGGGAGCTCCGGCCACGGGTGGGCTTGAGCCCGACCAGACCGTTAAAGGCTGCGGGCACACGGATCGAGCCTGCTGCATCGGTGGCGTGGGCTAGCGGGACGATACCGGCGGCGACTGCGGCACCCGAACCTCCGCTCGATCCGCCGGCCGATAGCCGGGCGTCCCACGGGTTGCGTGTTGGCCCTTGAAGGGTGGACTCGGTCTCCGTGCTAAAGGCCATTTCCGGTGTGGTGGTGCGCCCCAGCGTGGCGAGGCCCGCGGCGTTGAAGCGCTGCATCAGGTAGGAGTCCGACTCGGCCACCAAACCTTGGGCCAATCGGCTGCCCAGCTCATTGCGCCGACCAGCCGAGGTGATCGCCAAATCCTTGATGAGGAAGGGCACGCCCGCGAGCGGCCCTGTGCCCTTGGTCACCGTGGGTGACCAATGTTCGATGATCGCGTTGATCTGTGGGTTGACGCGTTGCACGGCGTCAATCGCCAGGGCTGCCAGTTCCGTGGCGCTGACTTCGCCAGCGGCCACCAATCGGGCCAGGCCGATGCCGTCATAGGATGCGTATTCGTTCAGATTCATGAAGGAAACTCCAGTTAAGAAGCCCAATAATAGGTTGCACCTGGGTGGCTTATTAGCCCATAAAAGCGGTATGAAATGTGCCGTGAGTGGCACAATGCGCTCCACTCCCAAACCTGCTGGATGTGACTCAATGATCAGGGACTTGAACGACACGATGGTGTTTGTGCACGTGGTGCGTCTGGGCAGTTTTACCGCTGCTGCCCATGCCTTGCAGACTCCGAAGACCACCGTGAGCCGGCGTGTGCGCGAGTTGGAACAGGCCATTGGCGTGCAGCTACTGCGCCGTACCACACGCCAGTTGAGCCTCACCGAGGCTGGGGCGGTTTATTTTGATCAGTGCAAAGAGATTGCCGCCACCTTGGAGCACGCCGAGCGGGCGGTGCATCAGTTGCGCGATGGTCCGCGGGGCTGGTTGCGGGTGACGGTGCCGTATTCATTCGGGATCAGTTGGTTTTCACCGTTGATCTCTGGATTTCGTCAGGCGTATCCGGAGATTCAGCTAGAGATTCTGGCGTCTCACGTACCGCTGGATCTGGTCGGGGAGGAGATAGACGTGGCACTGCGCCTGGGTGTTTTGCCGGACTCAAGTCTGGTGGCCCGCCGTTTGGCCAGCTACGCCACAGGCATTTACGCAGCGCCCCAGTACATCGAGCACCACGGGCAACCGGCCACACCTGACGCGCTCATCGAGCACCGCACCTTGGTGCTGCACCAGGCTCGGCGCGACGCCGGTTATGTCTGGCCGCTGCGCCAAGCCGGCGCCAAGCTGCGCAATTATCTCGTCGAGCCATCCATCATCGCCAACGACCCCGCACTGTTGCGCGATGCGCTGTGTGCCGGCGAAGGGTTGAGCCTGGGCATGGATCACAGCATGCAGGCTGACGTCGAGGCGGGCCGGTTGTACCGGGTATTGCCAGAGTGGATCGGCCCGCCACAGGATCTCAATGCCGTGACGGCCCGCGAGCATTTGCCGTCGCCCAAAGTAACGGCGTTTATCGGGTTTCTGAAGGCACATATGTCTGCGCAGCAGGATCGTTCTTGAGAGCCCTTGTTTTTTGTCCCCTCTTTGGAACCGAGAGTCTGTTTGCAAGTAACCGACGGGCAGAAATCGACCCAGAGCTGCCTTTGGCCAAAGGCAGAAATCGGCCAGAAACAGACACTCAGGACTTAC
>NZ_AZRW02000055.1 GCF_000512695.2 Pseudomonas sp. QTF5
GCCTGACGGCAGGCCGTTACCGGCCCGCACACAAAAAATCTGACACTCTCTTTAACAATGCGTTTGCAGTTTCTTGGCCAGGGTTTTTATTTGTTTAATTTTTACAAAAGGAGTCTTACATCCAGTCTTAAATTTCCCTCGAAATTTGAACGGGTCGTTTATTCAACCCCCCATCCTGCGCCAGTAAACTCGTGTTTATGAAAAAGAACACTAGCGGCCCACGGTTTAAAGCACTCCTCGAAGCAGCGAAAATCACAACCACAGGATTTGCCGCTTTCTTCGACACGGAAGCGCAAAACATCCATAACTGGTACACCCGCGGTGTGCCCGCCTACCGCATGGAAGAGGTCGCCAGACTACTGTCTGTAAATAGCGACTGGCTGAAAACCGGCGAAGGCCCTAAAGAGTCCTCGCGCCTGCGCGTGCTCGACGAGTCCGGCAACACCTTCGACGCCCAGGCCATCCGCGGCATCTATACGGTGATCGAGTCCATCGACGTCGAGCTGCCCTTCTATAAAGAAACAGCCACCGCCCCAGGCTCCAACAAAACTCACGTCGTCAAAGACCCCACCCAAGCCATCCGCCTGCCCCGCAGCCACCTCGACTCCCTGGAAATCAATCACACCGACGCCATTTGTACCCACATGATCGGCAACAGCATGGCCGAAAAGATTGAAGATGGTTCGACACTTGCGATCGACCGCGGGCTTACTCAGGTTATTGATGGGGAGATTTACGCGATCGAGCACGACGGGATGTTGCGGATCAAATACCTGCATCGAATGCCGGGGAATGCACTGCGGTTGCGCAGTTATAACAAAGCCGAATATCCAGATGAGATCTTCAATGCCGAGCAGATCGACAAGCAAAACATCAGGGTATTGGGATGGGTATTCTGGTGGTCGACGCTCAATAAACGCAGGCCGTCTGTGCCCTTCCTGTAAGCAACCATGGCGAGGGGGCAATCGCCCTACCACGCATGCCAAGCTGGGAATTCCTTAAAAAAATCAGTATGCTGCGCCCCACATTTGCGCATCGACCTTTCTTCAGGCTCAGATCGCACCGACAAGGCAGATGACTTTCTCGCCAAGTCCCACAGCCGGACGCAAGATCCGGGTGTACGTTTTTGAAGGCTGGCGCGGTTTACCAAAAATAAACCAAGCCAGTCCCCGAGAAGCCGGCCACAAGCCGGCTTTTTAATGCCTGAAAATAAATCCTGAATATGTTTTGACCGCATTGAACTGCGGCCAACCTATGTTGCGCGATTCAGTCGCAGCCGCACGTGAGGCGAGATGCTGTCCGACAACTGGACGGTGAGCCGAATAGGCGTCATATTCGGCTCACTATATGAGCCGAATAGCATTTTTAATCGGCTCACTCATTCCAAGAGCACCGACTCCATGGCACCTCACTGGATCTGGCAGCAGCCTGACTGGCCGAATTTCCAATGGCAAGCCGAGCGCTTGACGCTACTTTTGCGCGACTGCGTTCAGGCGCAGGGTCGGTTGATGGGGATGGCCAGTTCGGTAGGCCGTTCGTTGAGCGCGCAAAACGAACTGGATGCGTTGTTGCAGAACATCGTGACCTCGTCCGCTATCGAGGGTGAACAACTGAATGTTGGCTCGGTACGCTCTTCTCTGGCGCGACGGTTGGGGTTGGACCTGGTCAATGGCGATAAGGTGAGCCCGCGCAGTGAGGGCCTTGCGCAATTGATGCTCGACGCGACCCGGCATTTCGCTGAGCCACTGACATTGGTTCGATTGCTGGATTGGCATGAATGGCTGTTTCCTGAGCAAGACACTAATCTCGCCGCCCGGTCGATCCGTGTCGGTACCCTGCGCGGCGATGAGCCCATGCAAGTGGTTTCGGGGCGACTCGACAAGCCGACCGTTCACTTCGAAGCACCGCCTCGCCTTGGTCTTGAACGACAACTCGAAACCTTCCTGATCTGGTTTGAAGCCAGCCGAAATCAGGTTGGCCTCGACCCTTTGCTGCGGGCCGGCGTCGCGCATTTCTGGTTCGTGACGTTGCATCCTTTCGACGATGGTAACGGTCGCCTGACGCGAACGATCACTGATCTGGCCCTGGCTCAGGGTGAGGCTCAAGCCATCCGTTTCTACGCCCTGTCGGCGAGCATTCTGGATGATCGTTCCGGCTATTACCGAGTGCTGGAAACCAGCCAGAAAGCCACGCTGGATATCACCGAGTGGCTGGAGTGGTTCCTGCAAACCTTGTTGCGAAGTTTGCAGCAGGCCATGACGCGGATCGAGTCGGTACTGGGCAAGGCGCGTTTCTGGCAGGCGCATCGGGAATCTGAATTGTCGGCCGAGCAGACCAAAGTACTGAATCGCTTGCTCGATAGCGGGGAACGAGGTTTCGATAATGGCATCAGCGCCGCTCAATACCAGGCAGTGGCAAAGGTTTCCAAAGCTACCGCGACCCGTCATCTGGCCGAACTGCTGGAAAAGGGCTGCCTTAAACGCTTGCCCGGCGGCGGGCGCAGTACTCGATATCAAATCTGCGATCCCGATGACTCAACGGGTTAATCGTGATCAATACCACTCCTGTGGCGAGGGAGTCCGCCCAGCCTGCGATGAGGCTGCGCTGTCGCGCAGAGAACATGCCGATAAATCGGCANAAGCAGTCGCAAATCGATGAATGCGCTATGTCTGAAAGAAACGCAGACGTATGGTTTTGGGGTCGCTTCGCGCCCCAGCGGGAGCAAGCTCCCTCGCCACAAGGTGTGTTGTCACCCCCGGAACTGCTACTCCAACGACCCCGCTCATTTGCCCATAACCCCTATGTCTGCTAGTGTCGCGCCGGTTTAACGTCAACCGGAAATAGCCGCCATGGCCCGCAAAAAAGCTGCACTGGATTTCGAACAATCTCTCGCTGACTTGCAAACGCTGGTGGAGCGTCTGGAGAACGGCGAATTGTCACTGGAAGACTCGCTGACCGCTTTCGAGCAGGGCATCGGTCTGACCCGCGATTGCCAGGCGGCGCTGGCTCAGGCCGAGCAGAAGGTCCAGGTGCTGCTCGAGCGTGATGGTGAGCTGGCCGAGGAACCCTTCGACGCGGATCAGCCAGAATGATTGCGGCGTATTCGGCGACCAGTCAGGGCCGCGTCAATGCGGCACTGGAAACCCTGTTCAGCCCGCCGAGTCCTGAACTCGCCCGCCTCTATGAAGCCATGCGCTACAGCGTGATGAACGGTGGCAAACGCGTGCGCCCATTGCTGGCCTACGCCGCATGCGAAGCGCTGGGCGGCAAGGCTGAGCAGGCCAACGGCGCGGCTTGTGCGGTGGAACTGATCCACGCCTATTCGCTGGTGCACGATGATTTGCCGGCCATGGACGACGACGATCTGCGTCGCGGCCAGCCGACTACGCATAAAAAATTCGATGAAGCCTGTGCAATCCTCGCCGGTGACGGTTTGCAGAGTCTGGCCTTTAGCGCCCTGCTCGACCCGCGTTTGAACAGTTGCGACGCCGAAACCCGTCTGCAGATGGTCAGCGCCCTGGCGTTGGCGGCAGGCCCGGCGGGCATGGTCGGCGGGCAAGCCATCGATCTCGGCTCGGTGGGCCTGAAGCTCGATCAAAAAGCCCTTGAATACATGCATCGGCACAAAACCGGTGCGCTGATTGAAGTCAGCGTCAAGCTCGGCGCCCTGGCCAGTGGTCATGCCGCGAAGGACGAACTGAAGTCCCTGCAGAGTTATGCACAGGCCATTGGCCTGGCATTTCAGGTCCAGGACGACATTCTTGACGTCGAAAGTGACACCGAAACCCTCGGCAAACGCCAGGGCGCCGACATTGCCCGGGACAAGCCGACCTACCCGTCCCTGCTCGGTCTCGACGCGGCCAAGGCTTATGCCCTGGAACTGCGCGACCAGGCCCTGCACGCGCTGCGACCGTTTGACGCGGCGGCCGGGCCATTGCGCGATCTGGCCCGGTACATCGTCGATCGGCGCAGCTGAAGGCGTATCCGCCAAAAAAGACCAACGCGTGGGCAGGGGACGAAGCATCAGGTAAACTGCCGCATCTTTTATACCTATAACGATTCGCCTGATGCCCACGACGTTTCATGAGATTCCCCGCAAGCGCCCGACCACGCCCCTGCTCGACCGTGCCAACACGCCGGACGGCCTGCGCCGGTTAGGCGAAGCCGAGCTGGAAACCCTGGCCGATGAATTGCGCCTGGAATTGCTCTACACGGTCGGTCAGACCGGTGGGCATTTCGGTGCTGGCCTGGGCGTCATCGAGCTGACCATCGCGCTGCATTACGTCTTCGACACCCCGGACGACCGTCTAGTGTGGGACGTGGGTCATCAGGCCTACCCGCACAAAATCCTCACTGGTCGTCGCGAACGCATGAACACCCTGCGCCAGAAGGACGGCGTTGCCGCCTTCCCGCGTCGTTCCGAGAGCGAGTACGACACCTTTGGTGTCGGCCACTCCAGCACGTCGATCAGCGCAGCGCTGGGCATGGCGATCGCCGCCCGCCTGCAACACAGTGATCGCAAGGCGATCGCGGTGATCGGTGATGGCGCATTGACCGCCGGCATGGCCTTCGAGGCGCTGAACCACGCGCCGGAAGTGGACGCCAACATGCTGGTGATCCTCAACGACAACGACATGTCGATCTCGCGCAACGTCGGCGGGCTGTCGAACTATCTGGCGAAAATCCTTTCCAGCCGCACTTACGCGAGCATGCGCGAAGGCAGCAAAAAGGTCCTGTCGCGCCTGCCCGGCGCCTGGGAAATCGCCCGTCGCACCGAAGAATACGCCAAAGGCATGCTGGTCCCCGGCACGCTGTTCGAAGAGTTGGGCTGGAACTACATCGGTCCGATCGATGGCCACGACCTGCCGACCCTGGTCGCCACCCTACGCAACATGCGCGATCTGAAAGGCCCGCAGTTCCTGCATGTGGTCACCAAAAAAGGCAAAGGCTTCGCCCCGGCGGAAGTCGACCCGATCGGTTACCACGCCATCACCAAACTCGAACCGGTGGATGCTCCGGCCGCTGCGCCGAAGAAATCCGGTGGACCGAAGTATTCCGGTGTGTTCGGCGAATGGCTGTGCGACATGGCCGCTGCCGACCCGCGCCTGGTCGGGATTACCCCGGCAATGAAGGAAGGCTCCGATCTGGTGGCCTTCAGCGAACGTTTCCCGCAGCGTTATTTCGACGTAGCGATTGCCGAACAACACGCCGTGACCCTCGCCGCCGGCATGGCCTGCGAAGGCGCAAAACCGGTGGTGGCGATCTATTCGACCTTCCTGCAACGCGCTTACGATCAACTGATTCATGACGTCGCGGTGCAAAACCTCGACGTGCTGTTCGCCATCGACCGCGCCGGTCTGGTGGGCGAAGACGGCCCGACACACGCGGGCAGCTTTGACCTGTCGTTCCTGCGTTGCATCCCCGGCATGCTGGTGATGACCCCGAGCGACGAAAACGAACTGCGCAAAATGCTCAGCACCGGCCACCTGTACGATGGCCCGGCGGCAGTGCGTTACCCGCGCGGGACCGGCCCGAATGCGCCGATCGCGAAAGACCTCGAACCGATCGAAATCGGCAAGGGTGTCGTCCGCCGTCAGGGCAGCAAAGTCGCTCTGCTGGTGTTCGGCGTGCAATTGGCCGAGGCACTGAAAGTCGCCGAGAAGCTGGATGCGACCGTGGTCGACATGCGTTTCGTCAAACCGCTCGACGAAGCACTGGTTCGCGAAATCGCCGGCAGCCACGAATTGTTGGTGACCATCGAAGAGAACGCCATCATGGGCGGCGCCGGTGGCGCGATCAGCGAGTTCCTTGCCCGCGAAAACATCCTCAAGTCGGTGCTGCACCTGGGCTTGCCGGACGTTTATGTCGAGCACGCCAAGCCTGCGCAGATGCTGGCTGAATGCGGGCTGGATGAAGCAGGGATCGAAGAAGCGGTGCGTCAGCGCTTGCAACTGCTGGCCTTGTAACCCCCTCCCCTGTAGGAGCGAGCTTGCTCGCGAAAGCGGTGTGTCAGGCGACATCAATGTTGACTATGCCGCCGTCTTCGCGAGCAAGCCCGCTCCCACATGGATTGCGCTTAACTGACTGGCATTAGGGCTTGCCCGCGATGAGTGCACCTCGTTCTCAGCGCTCTGGCGCAATCACTTGGCATAACTTGGCAGTCGCTTCGATCATCTGCCCACTCGGCCGCTCCAAGCCTTTATCCGTCACCAGCAGCAATTGCCCCTGAAGTTCAGCGGGACGTTCACCGGCATCCAGCACACCGACCAGCAGGTCAGCCGAGTTCAGTTCAACGACGATTTCAGAAAGCGACGGCGCCAGACTGACGACCCGTTCAACCGCAGTCACCGAGCCGCTGACGGCCAGCAGCAACACCGCCAGCCAGATGCTGCGCATCAGCCGAGTTGACGCGGGATTCGGTAGAGGTAGAACAGCACCGTGGTCGACAGCGCCAGCAGCACCAGCGGCACAGCTTCAAGCCCAACGAATACCGCCAGCGCACCAACCCAGGCGGGCAAGCCGGCAGCCAGAAACGCGGTGCGGCGTTTCGCGGCCAGGGCGATCCAGGCGTTGGGTTCTTCAGGGGTGTCGAGGGCTTTCTGGGTGGCGATCAGTGCGTGCTTGTAGCGGCCAAAGAACTTCAGACTGACAAACATCGAAGCCACACCGGCGATGAACAATGGCATGGCCAACACCGGCAGAATCGCCTCGCTTTGGCCGAATACACCGTTGATCACGAACAGCGGCACCAAGGCCAGCGCCAGGTATTGCCACCAGTTGACGGAGAGTCGCCGCCGTACCTGACCGCGGGTCACGCCCGGTCAACCTCGCCCTGATGTTCGTTACCCATCATGTGGTCGAGCTTGCTGGCCTTGGTGGCCAGATAGAGTTTGTTGTGCGGGTTGTGCCCGGTGTGCAACGGCACGCGCTCGGCAACCACAATGCCCATGTCGGTCAAGGCTTTGACCTTGCGTGGGTTGTTGGTCATCAGACGCAAGGACTTCACGCCCAGGTGCTCCAGCATCGGCAGGCACATGGCGTAGTCGCGCTGATCGGCAGCGAAACCCAGACGCTCGTTGGCTTCAACGGTGTCGGCGCCGCCGTCCTGCAATTCATAGGCGCGGATCTTGTTCAACAGGCCAATGCCGCGACCTTCCTGACGCAGGTAGAGCAACACGCCACGGCCTTCACGGGCGATCGCCTGCAAGGCTGCCTCGAGTTGCGAACCGCAGTCGCAACGCTGGCTGAACAAGGCATCGCCGGTCAGGCATTCGGAGTGCAACCGGCCGAGTACCGGAGCACCGTCGGCGAACTCACCCAGGCTCAGCACCACGTGCTCGCGGCCGCTTTCCTCATCGAGAAAGCCATGCATGGTGAATTGCGCAAAAGGCGTTGGCAGCTTGGAAGCGGCGACAAAAACGACAGGCACCGGTGTGCTCCTGATCTATAAGTACTGAAGATTCGCAGAGGCGGCATTGTAACAGCACGTTCCTGCAGACGCTTAGGCTGAATTATCGGCTATAACGATCAATAAGTTTGATCATTTGGCCACCACTTTCCTCCTGTGGGAGCGGGCTTGCTCGCGAAGACGGCTCCACATTCAAAATCATTGTGACTGTCACACCGCTTTCGCGAGCAAGTCGGATCGCCGCACCGCCGCTCCCACATTGACCGTATTCAGTCTGTGCCAAACGGGTACGGCTGTTTCCACTTTGCGAAGATCGGTTTCAGCTGGCCGTTTTTTACCAGCACGTCCATGCGCTGATCGAACAGCGCCATCAGTTGACGAGCCCGAGGTGTATCGGCAAAGCACAGGTACAGTGGCAAATCCACGATATGCGTGCGGCGAAACTGCGACGGGGCCTCGGCTTGGCTGACGATGGAGTCGACGTCGTCCAGCGCGTCGATGTAGTAGTCGACGCGGTTGTGGATCAGCATCGACAGGATTCCGGCCCGCCGCGCGACTTCGTTATAGCGCTGCACATTGGGCAGATAAGCCTGGAATTTGTAGCCGCGTACCCAAGCCAATCGATAATTGCCCAGGGTTTGCAGGGTCGGCGCCGGATTGCTGGCCAGACCCAGCGCATAGATCGGATCGGTATCGAAACTCCAGCGCGGATAAAGCACGTCGCTGACTTCATCCCGATAGGCACCGACACAAGCGTCCACTTCGCCACGCTGTGCAAGGCCCGTGGCGCGTGTATACGGTGCGATTCGAATGTCCAGTTTGACGCCCGCCGGCTCGAACACTTCGCGCAGCACGTCCCAGCCCAAACCATGGCCATCGGCGGCGGTAAAGTCTTCCCAGGCTTCGCTGGCCAGGTGAATCACGGACGGCGTCGTCGGTGCATCCCCCGCTTGGGCGAACGAGCAAAATAGCGCGAAAACCATGAGCAGCAACCCGCGTTGCGCCATCCCCGTTTCTCTCACTTGACGCATCAGACGAAAAGCCACACCAGCCCTTGCATCGCCAACCACGCAAACACCCCGGCCAGTACGTCGTCGAGCATGATCCCGACACCACCGTGCACATGCCGGTCGATCCAGTGAATCGGCCAGGGCTTGAGGATGTCGAAGAAGCGGAACATCAAGAACCCCGCCAGCAACCAATACCAACCTTCCGGCACCAGCCACAGGGTAATCCACATCCCGACCATTTCGTCCCAGACGATGCCTTCGTGGTCGTGCACGCGCAAATCATCGGCGACCTTGCCACACAGCCAGAAGCCGAACAGCATGGTGATGCCAAGCATCAGCCAATAGCCCCAATCGGGCAGCATCTGCCACAACGGAATGAAGGGTAACGCCACTAACGAACCCCAGGTGCCCGGCGCTTTTGGCAGGGTGCCCGAGCCGAAGCCGAACGCCAGGAAATGCCACGGATTGCGCCAGACCGACGGCGGTACGAACTCCGCCGGGACCTGTTTGGGATGATCTGTCACGGTGACTCCCGAAAATGTTGATAACCCCGGATTGGCGGGGTGATGTCGTGTCCGTCGGCATCCAGCAGTGTCACGCCCTGTCCTGCAACCACCTGCCCGAGCACATGGATCGGCCAGCCGTCCGCCAGCAATGATGGCAATTCGGCAGGCGGTAAGGTGAAGGCCAGCACGTAATCGTCACCGCCGCTCAAGGCGGCTTGCTCAGCGCCGGACTGACCGAGGAAAGCCAGCAGCGCCTTCGACAACGGCAGTTTACTGCGCTCCACCTGAACCCCGACTTTCGACGCCAGGGCAATATGCCCGCAATCGGCGAGCAGGCCGTCGGAGATGTCCAGCGCCGCAGTGGCTCTGCCGCGCAACGCCATGCCCAGAGCCAGCTGCGGTTGCGGCGACCAGTAATGAGCCCGCAACGGATCGGCGATGGCCGCGTCAGCCATTCGTTGGCCGAGCACAAGCGGCAATGCGCCCGCGCCGTTACCCAGCTCACCGCCCACGCAGAGCAAATCGCCCGGCTGTGCGCCGCTGCGGGTCAACGCCAGACCGGCCGGCACCCGACCGAACACGGTCATGGTCAGGCTCAACGGCCCGCGGGTGGTATCGCCACCCACCAGCGCCACGCCGCAATTTTGCGCCATGAGGTTCAAACCACGGGCGAAGGCTTCCAGCCAAACGGTGGTCACCGTCGGCAAAGTCAGGGCAAGGGTAAAGGCAAGGGGAGCGGCGCCCATGGCGGCCAGGTCACTGACAGCCACAGCCAGCGAGCGCTGACCGAGCAGAAACGGGTCGCAGGGGTCTGCGAAATGCACACCGGCCACGAGGGTGTCGGTGGAAATCGCCAACTGCTCCCCGGGGGGAACAGCCAGCAAGGCGCAGTCGTCGCCGATCCCCAGAGCAACGCCTTCGCCGCCCTGCGCACAAGGCGCGGCGGCGAAGAAATTGCGGATCAGCTCAAACTCGCCCATGACTGAGACAAAGTATTCAAGCGCCAATCAGCGCTTGAACGCCTTCACTTCAGCTTCACGCAGACGCGGGGCCAGCTTGTCGAGCACACCGTTGACGAACTTGTGGCCGTCGGTGGAACCGAAGACCTTGGCCAGTTCGATACCTTCGTTGATCACAACGCGGTACGGCACATCAATGCGCTCGAGCAGCTCCCAGGTGGACAGGCGCAGAACCGCCAGTTCAACCGGGTCCAGCTCTTCGATGGTGATGTCCAGGCATGGCGCCAGTGCGGCGTCGATCCGGTCCTTCTGAGCCGGAACCCCATGCAGGATCTCACGGAAGTAGGCGCCGTCGACATCGCTGAAATCGTTATCGACCCGAAACTGCGCTTCGATCTCGTTCAGCGACTGCTTGGCCATGTGCCATTGGTACAGCGCCTGAGTCGCGAGCTGACGGGCTTCGCGACGCTTGACGCTTTTCGATGGCTTGCCGGCATCCGCAGGCTTTGGATCGCGCGGGTTGAAACGATCGCTATCGTCGCTAATCACTTGGCCTCCAACTGCGCCAGCAGGCTGACCATTTCCAGAGCGGACAGGGCAGCTTCAGCACCTTTGTTACCGGCCTTGGTGCCGGAACGTTCGATGGCTTGTTCGATGGAATCGACGGTCAGTACGCCGAAAGCGACCGGTACGCCGAACTCCATGGACACCTGGGCCAGGCCCTTGGTGCATTCGCCAGCCACGTATTCGAAGTGCGGAGTACCGCCACGAATGACTGCGCCCAGGGCGATGATTGCAGCGAACTCGCCCTTCTGAGCGACTTTCTGCGCAACCAGCGGGATTTCGAAGGCGCCAGGCGCGCGGATGATGGTGATGTCGCTTTCGCTCACGCCATGGCGAACCAGGGCATCAACTGCACCGCTGACCAGGCTTTCAACGACGAAGCTGTTGAAACGGCCCACTACCAAAGCGTAGCGGCCTTTAGGGGCGATGAAGGTACCTTCGATGGTCTTCAGGGTCATTCGTTAGATCTCTTAAAGAGCCGGGACGCGTTTTCTACGCGCCCCTCAGTGATGTGTTAACCGCGAATACAGGCCCGCAAATTGCCGGTCATTATTCGGAGGGCACGTATTCTACAACTTCCAGATCGAAACCGGATATCGCATTAAATTTCATCGGCGCACTCATCAGGCGCATTTTGCGAACGCCCAGGTCCCGAAGGATCTGCGAACCGGCACCGACGATGCTGTAGGTGGTCGGTTTTTTCACTGCGCTGTGATCCGCGGTTTCGCGGATATGCGCCAGCAATACGTCGCCATCGAGCGGATGACCGAGCAACAGCACCACGCCGCTGCCAGCCTCGGCAACCGCAGCCATGGCGGCGCGCAGGCTCCAGCGGCCCGGTTGCTTGACCATCAACAGGTCACGCAGCGGGTCCATGTTGTGCACCCGGACCAACGTCGGCTCTTCAGCGCACACGGTGCCCAGGGTCAGGGCCATGTGCACGTCGCCTTCCACCGAATCACGATAGGTCACCAGGTTGAACTGGCCCAATTCGCTGTCCAGCGGCTGCTCGGCAATCCGCTGAACGGTACGTTCGTGGATCATCCGGTAGTGAATCAGGTCGGCGATGGTGCCGATCTTAATGTTGTGTTCGGCGGCAAACGCTTCGAGTTCGGCGCGACGGGACATGGTGCCGTCGTCGTTCATCACTTCGCAGATCACACCGCTCGGCTCGAAACCGGCCATGCGCGCCAGGTCGCAGGCCGCTTCGGTGTGACCGGCGCGGGCCAACGTACCGCCGGCCTGGGCCATCAGCGGGAAGATGTGGCCGGGGCTGACGATGTCTTCAGCCTTGGCGTCTTTGGCGGCAGCGGCTTGCACGGTGCGCGCACGGTCGGCCGCGGAGATACCGGTGGTCACGCCTTCGGCGGCTTCGATGGACACGGTGAACTTGGTGCCGAAACCGGAACCGTTGCGTGGCGCCATCAACGGCAGCTTGAGCAGTTCGCAGCGCTCGCGGCTCATCGGCATGCAGATCAGGCCACGGGCGTGCTTGGCCATGAAGTTGATGTGCTCAGGCTGGCAGCACTCGGCGGCCATGATCAGGTCGCCTTCGTTCTCACGGTCTTCGTCATCCATGAGGATGACCATCTTGCCTTGGCGGATGTCTTCAACCAGTTCTTCGATGCTATTGAGCGCCACAAGGCACCCCCCTTCTTTCGAAATTTGAGCTTCAGGATTTGAGGTAGCCGTTTTGGGCCAGAAAGCTTTCGGTAATGTTGCCGGACTTTGCAGGCTCTGCGGCCTTATCGCCCAACAACAGGCGCTCCAGATAACGGGCCAGCAAGTCGACTTCCAGGTTCACCCGGCGACCCGGCTGATACGACGCCATGATGGTTTCGCTCAGGGTGTGCGGAATGATGGTCAGCAAGAACTCGGCGCCATCGACTGCGTTCACGGTCAGGCTGGTGCCGTCGACGGTGATCGAGCCTTTATGGGCGATGTACTTGGCCAGGTCCTTCGGGGCACGGATGCGAAATTCCACGGCGCGGGCATTTTCGGTGCGGGCAACCACTTCGCCCACGCCATCGACGTGGCCGCTGACCAGATGCCCGCCGAGACGGGTGGTCGGGGTCAGGGCTTTTTCCAGATTGACCGGGCTGCCGCTTTTGAGGTCATTCATTGCAGTGCAGTCGAGGGTTTCGCGACTGACGTCCGCCGCAAAGCCATTGCCCGGCAATTCAACCGCGGTCAGGCACACGCCGTTGACGGCAATGCTGTCGCCCAGTTTGACGTCGCTCAGGTCGAGCTTGCCGGTTTCTACGTAAACCCGCACATCTCCGCCTTTTGGGGTCAATGCGCGAATACTGCCGATGGATTCGATGATGCCGGTAAACATGGAGTCCTCCTCGAGAACAGAGCCAGCGCTAGAGCAATGGCCGGGAATTATACGCTGGCCGCTGGCAGAGGAATGGCAATGACTCGCCAGTCATCGCCAACCGCGCGGATTTCGGTGATTTTGAGCTCGGGCGCGTCTTTCATCTGCGCCAGTGGCCAGTCCAGTAAGGGTCGGGCCGAGGAGCCGAGAAACTTGCCGGCGATGAAGATCTGGAACTCATCCACCAGCCCGAGCTGGGCAAACGCGCCAGCCAGTCGCGGGCCCGCTTCGACCAGCACGTCATTGACGCCACGGTTGGCAAGCTCGACCAGCAACTGATGCAGATCGACCTGGCCATCATCGCCCGGCACGATCAGGCATTCCGGGCCGTTGGCGTACTGTTCTTCTACCGCGACACAAGTGGCGACCAGTGCCGGACCGGCCTTGAAGAACGGTGCATCCAGCGGCACCCGCAAGCGCCCGTCGATCAGCACGCGAAGCGGCGGGCGGCTCATGGCCAACGCGGTCTGTTCAGCGTCCAGACCCAATTCGTCGGCACGCACGGTCAAACGCGCATTGTCCGCAAGCACCGTGTCGGCGCCGGTCAGCACCACACTGGCCTGAGCGCGTAGCCGTTGTACCGCCGAACGCGCCGCTGTACCTGTGATCCACTGGCTCTCGCCGCTTTCCATCGCCGTGCGACCGTCGAGGCTCATGGCCAACTTGACCCGCACGAACGGCAAGCCATGTTCCATGCGTTTGAGGAAGCCTTGATTGAGCTTGCGCGCCTCGCCTTCCAACACGCCGCTTTCAGTGGCAATACCGGCCTGGGCCAGGCGCTCCAGACCGCGACCGGCGACTTCCGGGTTCGGGTCCTGCATGGCCGCAACGACGCGCGCCACACCGGCATTCACCAGCGCATCGGCGCAAGGCGGGGTACGGCCGTGGTGGCTGCAAGGTTCGAGGGTCACGTAAGCCGTGGCGCCTCGCGCCTTGTCGCCAGCAGCGCGCAGGGCGTGGACTTCGGCGTGGGGCTCGCCGGTGCGCACATGCCAGCCTTCGCCGACAATCTGCCCGTCACGCACCACCACGCAGCCAACCCGGGGGTTGGGATGTGTCGTGTAATGACCTTTGCGCGCCAGCTCCAGGGCCCGGGCCATGTAATGCGCGTCGAGGATGGCTTGTTCGGGAGGTGTGGTCATTCTTTCACCGGCTCACGGGCGAGGCGATCGATCTCTTCGCGGAACTCGTTGAGGTCCTGGAAGCGTCGATACACCGAAGCGAAGCGGATATAGGCGACTTCATCAAGCTTTTTCAGCTCGGCCATCACCAGTTCGCCGACCACGAGGGATTTGACCTCGCGTTCGCCGGTGGCGCGCAGCTTGTGTTTGATGTGCACCAGCGACGATTCGAGGCGCTCGACACTCACCGGGCGCTTCTCCAGCGCCCGCTGCATGCCGGCACGGAGTTTTTCTTCGTCGAACGGCTGGCGACTGCCGTCGGTTTTGATCAGGCGCGGCAACACCAGTTCAGCGGTTTCAAACGTCGTGAAACGTTCGCCGCAGGCCAGGCATTCACGCCGGCGGCGCACCTGTTCGCCCTCGGCGACCAGACGCGAGTCGATGACCTTGGTGTCGTTGGCACCGCAGAAGGGACAGTGCATGGTGGCAGGCAACAAAAAATGGGAGGGCCATGGTAGCGCATCCCCGTGGCAAGACAAGCCATAGGGTTTGCGGTATACAGACTGGCTGTATATGGATTTCATTTGCTGGAGCCGCCAATGCCGTTACGACCGCTCGTTTTGCTCAGTCTTTTCAGCCTGCTAGTGGCCTGTGGCAGCGATGCGCCCAAATCCCAGCCGCCGACACCCGGCCCTGCACCGCAACAGGCGCAGAAGAAAGCCAAGGCGTCGGCCGAGCTCGGTCCGCTGCCGGCTTATCAACGTGAACTGAGCGGCACCTTGCAGGGCGTGCCGGCCGGAGCCGAAGTCGAACTGGCGTTGCTGGTGATCGACGAAAAGGATCGTCCGCAACAATTGCTGGCCAGTGCCAACCTGATCGGCACCAATCAGCTGTTGCCGTTTCGCCTGCGCTTCAGTCCCGAATCCTTTCCGGCCGGTGCCCGCGTCGAACTTCGCGGCCGCGCCAGCCAGTCCGGGCAGTTGATTCTGCATCTGCCGGCACAAATGGTCACACAGCCAACCACCCAGGCATTGGGCCAACTGCAATTCGTCAAAGCGCCATGATTGCACCGCTCGACCTGCAACAGGCGTTAGGTGAACTGCTCGGCGATGCACAGCTTGTAGCCTGTGAGTTACCGGGCACCGAGCTGAAACTCTGGCTGATCGACGGCGACAACATGGACCGTGCCTTCAGCCCGGAAGAAACCCGACGGATTCTCCATGAGCCGCCGTACTGGAGTTTCTGCTGGGCCAGTGGGCTGGCCGTGGCTCGTTATCTCGCCGAGTACCCGCAATGGGTCGAAGGTAAACGGGTGCTGGATTTCGGCGCCGGTTCCGGGGTGGCGGGGATTGCGGCGGTGAAAGCCGGGGCACTGGAAGTGGTGGCCTGTGATCTGGACCCGTTGGCGATTGCCGCGTGTCGGGCGAATGCCGAACTCAATGGCGTGCAACTCAGCTACTCGACGGATTTTTTCGCCGAGGCGGATCGGTTTGATCTGATTCTGGTGGCCGATGTGTTGTACGACCGGGCAAATCTGCCGTTGCTCGACGAGTTTCTCAGCCGTGGCCGGGAAGCGTTAGTGGCGGATTCGCGGGTGAGGGATTTTCGCCATCCGTTGTATCGGCGCATTGAAATGCTGGAAGCGATGACCTTGCCGGATCTGGCCGAACCTGAAGAGTTTCGGCATGTGAGCCTTTACCATGCCACCCGGACATGATCGTTCCCACGCTCCGCGTGGGAATGCCTCCAGTGACGCTCTGCGTTACGCCGTACGAAGGGACGCGGAGCGTCCCGGGCTGCATTCCCACGCGGAGCATGGGAACGATCAGTGTTACGACTTTCAGCAGCCCCTCGCGAAGCCTTATAGTGACCACATTCACGCCTTTACGAGATCCCCCATGAGTCAGGAAACGCCGTACATTTTCGACGCCACGACTGCCGATTTCGACCAGTCGGTGATCGAGAACTCTTTTCACAAACCGGTGCTGGTGGATTTCTGGGCCGAATGGTGTGCGCCGTGCAAGGCCTTGATGCCGATGCTGCAAACCATCGCCGAGAGCTATCAGGGCGAGTTGCTGCTGGCCAAGGTTAACTGCGACATCGAGCAGGACATCGTTGCACGCTTCGGCATTCGCAGCCTGCCGACGGTGGTGCTGTTCAAGGACGGTCAACCGGTGGACGGTTTTGCCGGTGCGCAACCGGAATCCGCTGTACGCACGATGCTCGAACCCCACGTGCAAATGCCGCCGCCCGCTGCTGCCGACCCGTTCGAACAGGCTCAGGCGCTGTTCGATGACGGCCGCTATGCCGACGCCGAAGCCACGCTCAAAGTACTGCTGGCTGAAGACAACACCAACGCCAAGGCACTGATTCTCTACGCCCGCTGCCTCACCGAGCGCGGCGAGCTGGGTGAAGCGCAAATCGTGCTCGACGCGGTCAAGACCGATGAACACAAGGCCGCGCTGGCCGGCGCCAAGGCGCAGATCCAGTTTCTCGGTCAGGCCAGGGACTTGCCGGATGCGGCAGACCTGAAAGCGCGTCTGGCGAAAAACCCGCAGGACGATGAAGCGGTCTATCAACTGGCGATCCAGCAACTGGCCCGTCAGCAATACGACGCGGCGCTGGATGCCTTGCTGAAACTGTTCATCCGCAATCGCAGCTACAGCGAAGGCTTGCCGCACAAGACCTTGCTGCAGGTGTTCGAACTGCTGGGCAACGATCACCCGCTGGTGACCACGTACCGTCGCAAGTTGTTTGCTGCGCTCTATTAAAATCAAAAAATCGTCCGAACGCGGCCCGAACCTTCGGCAGCTCCTACGCTGGCTCGATCCAGCTGTACAGCGGCGTATCCCCGCCGCTCACCACTTTGACATTGGCACTGTGGCGCAAGCGCACCAACAAGCGCTTGCCCGCCGCTGCGCTGCCCGTCAGCCCTTCCAGTTGCTCCAGCAAATCCGGCCCGCTCAATTGCCCGGCCTTGCGCAGCAACTCTTGGGCGATCTGCCACAGCGCATCGTCCTGATTCACCGGTTTGACGGGCGTAGCACTCGCCTCGGGTTTTGCTGCCTGCAACTGTGCACCGAGCTGTGCCCAGTCGCCCTCATCCAGTTCCAGGGTCAAATCCACCGGCCAGTCGCCGATGCTTCCGCGTATTCGCAACATAAGTCTGCTCCTGCACATACCTGACTCGCATGGTCCCATGGGTCTTGCGCAACGCCAAGCAGACGGTCAAACTCTCCGCGCTTTCGTTATAAGATTACATAACAAATTTTTCATTTTACTTTCCGGAGACCCGTCATGCGCCGTCTGCTGCTCGCTTTGCCGTTTGCCTTGTTGCCGCTGGCTGTCGCCCATGCGGCGGTCGAGCATGATCATGTTCACGACCATGCTCATGATGAAGAGCACGGCAGCCTCAGCGCCCACGAGCATGGCGTCGGTCGCCTGAACGCGGCGCTGGATGGCCAGACTCTGGAACTGGAGCTGGAAAGTCCGGCAATGAACCTGGTGGGCTTCGAACACGCCGCCACCACCGACGCCGACAAGGCCAAAGTCGCCGCCGTCCGCGCGCAGCTGGAAAAACCGCTGGTGCTGTTCAACCTGCCGAAAGCCGCCGGTTGTGTGGTCGCGACTCAGGAACTGGAAAGCCCGCTGTTCGGTGACAAACCGGATGCCGATGACCATGATGAAGAAGACGCCAAGGACGGTCACGAGCATCACCATGACCACAGCGAGATCCACGCCCATTACCAATTCAGCTGCTCGGCCCCGGGCGCGCTGAAGACCCTGGATTTGGCGAATATCTTCAACACATTCCCGGCCACCCAGAAGATTCAGGTACAACTGATCAGCCCGAGCGGGCAGCAAGGGGTTGAAGTGACGGCCAAGGCTGCCGCCCTGAAATTCTGATCCGACACCAATCCAATGTGGGAGCGGCGGTGCGACGATTCGACTTGCTCGCGAAGACGGCAGCACATATAGCAATGATGTGACTGACACACCGCTTTCGTCGGAACGCCGCCCGGACCAAGCCCGCTCCCACAGGGATCACCACCAACCTGACCGGTTTCACATGACCCAAGCACTCATCGAACTGTCCAACCTGGGCTTCAGCTGGCCCGGTCATCCGCCGCTGCTGGATATCCCGGCGTTTCGCCTTATGCCGGGTGAAACCCTGTTCCTCAAAGGCCCCAGCGGCAGCGGCAAGACCACCCTGCTCAGTCTGCTCGGCGGTGTGCAAAAGCCTGATCGCGGCAGTATTCGATTGCTCGGCCAGGAGCTGACCGAACTCTCTGCCGGCGCCCGCGACCACTTCCGCGTCGATCACACCGGCTACATCTTCCAGCAGTTCAACTTGCTGCCATTTCTCTCGGTGCGCGAGAACGTCGAGTTGCCCTGCCACTTCTCCAAGCTGCGCGCCGAACGGGCGAAACAACGTCACGGCAGTGTCGATCAGGCGGCAGCCACTCTGCTCGCTCACTTGGGTTTGACCGACCAAAACCTGCTCAGCCGTCGCGCCGATTCGCTGTCCATCGGCCAGCAGCAACGCGTCGCCGCCGCACGTGCGTTGATCGGTCAGCCGGAACTGGTGATCGCCGACGAACCGACCTCGGCGCTGGACTACGACGCCCGCGAAAACTTCATTCGCCTGCTGTTCGCCGAATGCCGCGAAGCCGGGTCGAGCCTGTTGTTTGTCAGCCATGACCAGAGCCTCGCGCCGCTGTTCGATCGCCACCTGTCGCTGGCCGATCTTAATCGCGCCGCCACCCCGTCCGAGGTCTGAGATGTATTTGTTTCGTCTAGCCATGGCCAGCCTGGCTAACCGTCGCTTCACCGCGATCCTCACCGCATTTGCCATCGCCCTGTCGGTCTGCTTGCTGCTGGCGGTGGAGCGGGTGCGCACCGAAGCCAAGGCCAGTTTCGCCAGCACCATCAGCGGCACCGACCTGATCGTCGGCGCGCGCTCCGGTTCAGTGAACCTGCTGTTGTACTCGGTGTTCCGCATCGGCAACGCTACCAACAACATCCGCTGGGACAGCTTCGAACATTTCGCCAACAACCCGAAAGTGAAGTGGGCGATCCCGATGTCCCTCGGCGATTCCCATCGCGGTTATCGGGTGATGGGCACCACCGAGGCGTACTTCGAGCATTACCAGTACGGCCATCGACAACACCTCGAACTGGCCGATGGCCGCGCCTTCGCCAGCGATCCATTCGAAGTGGTACTCGGCGCTGAAGTGGCCGAAGCGCTGCATTACAAGCTCGGCGACAAACTGGTGCTGGCCCATGGCGTAGCGGCGATCAGCCTGGTCAAACACGACGACAAACCGTTCACCGTGGTCGGCATTCTCCAACGCACAGGCACCCCGGTGGACCGCACGCTGCACATCAGCCTCGGCGGGATGGAAGCGATTCACGTCGACTGGCACAACGGCGTGCCGGCGCGCGGTAACGGCCGGATCAGTGCCGACCAGGCGCGCAACATGGACCTGACGCCGCAAGCGATCACTGCGTTCATGCTTGGCCTCAACAGCAAGATTTCGACGTTTGCACTGCAACGGGAGATCAACGAATTCCGTGGCGAACCGATGCTGGCGATCCTGCCGGGTGTGGCATTGCAGGAGTTGTGGAGTTTGATGAGCACGGCGGAAAAAGCCTTGTTCGTGGTCTCGCTGTTCGTGGTGCTGACCGGGTTGATCGGAATGCTCACGGCGATTCTCACCAGCCTCAATGAACGACGCCGCGAGATGGCGATTCTGCGTTCGGTCGGCGCTAGGCCGTGGCATATCGCGACCTTGCTGGTGCTGGAAGCCTTTGCCCTGGCGTTGTCCGGAGTGATTGCCGGCGTGGCGCTGCTGTATGTGTGCATCGCTGTGGCGCAGGGTTACGTGCAGGCGAATTACGGCTTGTACTTGCCGCTGGCCTGGCCGAGCGAATATGAATGGACGCTGCTCGGTGGCATCCTGATCGCCGCGCTGCTGATGGGCAGCGTTCCGGCCTGGCGCGCGTATCGCCAATCCCTGGCCGATGGCTTGTCGATCCGACTATGAGGACGTTGAAAATGCCCCGCGCCCTGCTTGCGCTATTGATGCTGGTTGCCCTTCCGCTGTGGGCGGCCGAACCGAAAGACCTGACCTGGTCGGAAATGATCCCGCCGGATGCTGCTCCAGAAGTGCCGAACATGACGCCGCTGCATGACCTGTCGAAGATGAGCGACGCGTTGTCCGCAGAATCGGCTCCAGCGGCCAAGCAGGACATGCCGAACGCCCCGGTGGTGAAGAGCCTCGACGGCAAGAACATTCGTTTACCGGGGTACATCGTGCCGCTGGAAGTCAGTGAAGAAGGCCGCACCACGGAGTTTCTGCTGGTGCCGTATTTCGGCGCCTGCATCCATGTGCCACCTCCTCCGTCGAACCAGATCGTGCATGTAAAAAGCGAAGTTGGCGTGAAGCTTGATGAGCTGTATCAACCGTACTGGATCGAAGGTGCATTGCAGGTCAAGGCGTCCACCAGCGAGTTGGCGGATGCCGGGTATCAGATGGAGGCGGACAAGATTTATGTGTATGAATTGCCGGAGTGAATCTGGTGGTTGTGTGTTGTTTGATCGATAGCTTTCGCGAGCAAGCCCGCTCCCACATTGATCTCTGATGTCAGGAGATCCAGTGTGGGAGCGGGTTTGCTCGCGAAGGGGCCTTTGAAGTCTGCGCAAAAATCGGGCCCATCACTGTTTCATTGAGCTGAATCAAAAGACCGTATCAGTTGGATCCCTACCATTGGACATCGAACATTTTTAACGTCCTTTGGAGCCCCCATGCACAAGTCCGCGCTCTGCGCTTCGCTATTCGCCCTCGCGCTCGCAGCCCCGCTCGTCCATGCTCACACCGCCGGTGACATCATCGTTCGGGCCGGTGCGATCACCGTCAACCCGGAAGCCGACAGCTCCAGCGTCAAGGTCGATCAAGGTCCGTTGAAGGGCGCCGATCTGGGTGGCAAGGCCACCATGAGCAGCGACACGCAATTGGGCCTGAACTTCGCTTACATGATCACCAACCATCTGGGGATCGAACTGCTCGCGGCCTCGCCGTTCGAGCATGACGTGAAACTCAAAGGCACCGCCCTCGGCGCCGCCAACGGCAAACTCGGCACCCTCAAACACCTGCCGCCAACCCTGAGCCTGGTCTACTACCCGCTGGACGCCAAGTCCGCGTTCCAGCCGTACATTGGTGGCGGTATCAACTACACCTGGATCTACGATGAGCACGTCAGCAGCGAAGCCAGCGCCAACGGCTTCAGCAACTTCAAGACAGAAAACTCCTGGGGCCTGGCCTGGCAGGTCGGCGCCGATTACATGCTGACCGACAATGTGATGATCAACGCCCAAGTACGTTACATCGACATCGACACCACCGCGACCGTGGAAAACAACGCCGTCGCGCCGGGCACCCGTGCCAAGGTCGACGTTGATGTGGATCCGTTCATTTACATGGTTGGTTTGGGTTACAAGTTTTAAACCCGCTGCAAAAAAAAAGGCGCCTCGACAGGCGCCTTTTTCATTGATCGTTCCCACGCGCAGCAAAGGAATGCCTCACCGGACGCTCCGCGTCCGCTCTTGGGACGCGGAGCGTCCCTGGCTGCATTCCCACGCGGAGCATGGGAACGATCTAAACCTCAGTGCCCCAGCAACCGCGCCAGGCCGACACTCATCGGTGTCTGCTGCGGGTAGGTAAACCGCTCCAGCAAACGTCGGTTGTTCGCGCGTGAATGGCGGATATCTCCGGAACGCGCCGGGCCATAACTCACCGGCGGCAGCTTACCCACCACCGCTTCAAGGGCTTCAAGCATTTGCTTGAGAGTAGTGGCCTGATTCCAGCCGACATTCACCGCGCCGACTTCGACCTGCGGTTTCTCGATGGCTTGCACCAGCACGTCGACCAGGTCCTCAACATAGACGAAATCCCGTGTCTGCTCGCCATCGCCAAACACGGTGATCGGCAAACCTTTCTGCGCGCGCTCGCTGAAAATGCTAATCACCCCGGAGTAGGGCGAGGACGGATCCTGACGCGGGCCGAAGATGTTGAAGAAGCGGAAAACCACCGGTTCCAGATCATGCTGGCGACGATAGAAATCGAAGTAATGCTCGCTCGCCAACTTGTCTGCCGCATACGGCGTCAACGGTGCCTTGGGCGTGTCTTCGTCGATCGATTCGCCTTCTCCGTTGTTGCCATAGACCGCGGCGCTGGATGCAAACAGCACCCGCTTTACGCCAGCCTGACGCATGGCTTCGCAGACATTCAACGAGCCGATGAAATTGCTCTGATGCGTTTTCACCGGATCATCCACCGAGGCCTGCACCGAGGCCACAGCGGCCAGGTGCGCCACAGCGCTGCAACCGACCATTACCTGCGCCACCAGTGCGGCATCGGCGACGTCGCCCACGATCAGTTCGACGAGGGGATTGTCCAGCAGTAGGTTGCTGCGTTTGCCGGTAGAGAGGTCATCGAGAATGCGCACCGAATGCCCTTTGGCAAGCAAGGCGTCGGTCAGGTGCGAACCGATGAAACCGGCGCCGCCGGTGATTAAAACAGGGCCGTTAGCCATGGCGATAAAACCTATCCAGTAAGCTCGGGAGTGCCGCGCGCCAGGCGCGAGGCTTGATCCCGAAAGTGTGCAGAATTTTCTTGCAGGCCAGCACCGCGTGTTGCGGTTCTTCGGCGGCGTCGGGCCGCGCGGCGTGAGCCTGGGCGGTCGGTGCTTCAATGGCCAACGAGTGCAGGGCGCGTGCTTCGGTAAGAATCGCCTGCCCCAGTGCCAACGGCGTGGTCGCCTCATGCCCGGCGTAGTGGTAAGTGCCCCACAGCGGCGCCGCGCAATCGAGTTGCTTGAGCACCGAAATGATCACCCGGGCGGCATCGTCCACCGGCGTCGGATTACCGCGACGGTCATCGGCCATTAGCAGTTCTTCAGCTTTCTCGGCCCGGCTCAGGAATCGTCCGAGGGTGCCGTCGGGGCTGTCATCGAGCAGCCAGCCGAAACGCAGCAGCACGTGCTGCGGACAGGTGGCGCGTACGCTTTGCTCGATTCGCCACAAGGCCTGACCGCGCAAGCCCAGCGGTACCGGTTCGTCTTTTTCGCTGTAGGCGGTCGCCCGGGAGCCATCGAACACGCGATAACTCGACGGTTGCAGCAACACGATGTTGTGATGCTGGCACAGCTCGGCCAGCCGCTCGATGGCGCGTTCCTGCCCGGCCAGACGCTGTTCGCTGACGGTCTCCGCCTGGAACCAGTCAAAGTAATAGGCGAGATTGATCAACGCATCCGGACGGGTATCGTCGAGCAGTTGCGTCAGGCTCGCGGCGTCCCAGCCGTCTTGCGGTGGGCGGGGGGCGAGGAAACCGATGTCTTCCTCCGCACCGAGGCGAATCAGCGCCTGCCCAAGGGCATTTCCGCCGCCCAGTAACATAAGGCGCATTCGCATAGAGTCAGCAGGCCCAGTCTGATTGGAACGATGGCTTTATCGACAGCGCCCGCAGGCGATGTCCTCAATAATTGCCGGAATCGTTGCATTTTGCGGGTTTAGTGCGCAACCGTCATCCGTAAAGTGTAGTTCCGTCGGATTGGGTTGACCCTGCTGCCCCCTTCGCGAGCAAGCCCGCTCCCACATTGGATTTCCTGTGTACTCACATTTTGTGACCGACACTGTTCAACTGTGGGAGCGGGCTTGCTCGCGAAGGGGCCCTAAAGGCCGGCAAAGGTCGTTAGCGGTACTTGCAACTTCCCGCCCCCACCCGCATAAATTACTCCATGAATCTGCCCATCCCCACGGACGTTGCTCTGGCAGGCTTTCACCCCGCCGTCAGCGCCTGGTTCAGCAATACCTTCCCATCGGCCACCGCCGCCCAGGCCCGGGCGTGGCCGTTGATCCGCCAGCGCCGTTCAACCCTGATTGCCGCGCCCACCGGCTCCGGCAAGACCCTTACCGCGTTTCTGGCCGTGCTCGACGATCTGGTCCATCGTGGCCTGGAGAGCCCGGATGGCCTGCCGGACGAAACCCTGGTGGTCTACGTTTCGCCGCTCAAAGCGCTGTCCAACGACATCCAGATCAACCTGCAAAACCCGCTGGCCGGCATCACCGAACAGTTGCGCGTGATGGGCCTGCCCGACGTGCCGATCAGCACCGCCGTGCGCACCGGCGATACGCCGCAAAAAGAACGCTCGGCCATGCGCAAAACCGCGCCGCACATTCTGGTGACCACCCCGGAATCCCTTTACGTGCTGCTCGGCTCCGACTCCGGCCGGCAAATGCTCGGCACTACGCAAACGGTGATCGTCGACGAAATTCACGCCATTGCCGCCAGCAAGCGCGGCAGTCACCTGGCCCTGAGCCTGGAGCGTTTGCAGGCACTGACCTTAAATAAATCGCGCTCGCAACCGCTGGTGAGGATCGGCCTGTCTGCCACGCAAAAACCCATCGAAGCGGTGTCACGCTTTTTGGTCGGCCGTGATCGCGACTGCGACATCATCGACATCGGCCACGCTCGTCCACGGGATCTCGATATCGAGGTGCCACCCGTGCCGTTGTCGGCGGTAATGGCCAACGACGTCTGGGAACTGGTCTATGACCGACTCGCCGCCCTCGCCCGTGAACACCGGACCACGCTGATTTTCGTCAACACCCGGCGCCTGGCCGAACGCCTGAGCCGACACTTGAGCGAACGCCTCGGCAAGGACGCGGTTGCCGCCCACCATGGCAGCCTGGCCAAAGAGTTTCGCCTGGACGCCGAACAACGGCTCAAACGCGGCGAGTTGCAAGTGCTGATCGCCACTGCTTCGCTGGAATTGGGGATCGATATTGGCGACGTCGACCTGGTGTGCCAGATCGCTTCACCGCGCTCGATTGCCGGGTTTCTGCAACGGGTCGGCCGCTCCGGGCACCAGGTCGGCGGCATGCCCAAGGGCCGGTTGTTCGCCACCACCCGCGACGATCTGATCGAATGCGCCGCCCTGCTCGATTGCGTCCGCCGTGGCGAACTCGACACGTTGCTGATCCCCGAAGCGCCGCTGGACGTGCTGGCCCAGCAGATCATCGCCGAGGTCAGCTGTCAGGAATGGCAAGAGCAGGCGTTGCTGGAGATGCTGCGCAACGCCTCGCCTTACGCCACGCTCGACGAAAAGCACTATCAGGCACTGCTGCAAATGCTCGCCGAGGGTTACAGCGGTCGCCTGGGTATTCGTAGCGCTTACCTGCACCGGGACGCCGTAAGCCGCACCCTGCGCGGCCGTCGAGGCGCCAAGCTGACCGCCGTGACCAGCGGCGGGACGATTCCCGACAACGCCGACTACAGCGTTTTGCTGGAGCCTCAAGGGCTGAACATCGGCAGCGTCAACGAAGACTTCGCGGTGGAAAGTATCGCCGGGGATATCTTTCAGCTGGGCAATACGTCGTATCGAATCTTGCGGGTCGAAACCGGCAAGGTCCGGGTCGAAGACGCTCAGGGCCAACCGCCAACCATTCCGTTCTGGCTTGGTGAAGCACCGGGTCGCAGCGATGAACTGTCGTTCGCCGTGGCCCGCCTGCAAGCGCAACTCGATGAGCGGCTCGGCGCCACGCCCGGCAACTTGCAGCCAGCCGTCGACTGGCTGACCGACGTACTCCGCTTGAACCTCGCCAGTGCCGAGCAACTGGTCGATTACCTGGCCCGGGCACGGCTGGCCCTCGGTGCCTTGCCGTCGCAGGACACGTTGCTGATGGAGCGATTTTTCGACGAGTCCGGCGGTACGCAACTGATCATCCACTCGCCGTTCGGCAGCCGCATCAACCGCGCCTGGGGCCTGGCCCTGCGCAAGCGTTTCTGCCGCACCTTCAACTTCGAATTGCAGGCCGCCGCCAGCGAGGACGCCATCGTGCTGTCGCTGTCCACCGGTCACAGTTTCGAGCTGGAGGACGTCTGGCGTTACCTGCACAGCAACAGTGCCGAACATACCTTGATTCAAGCGGTGCTCGAGGCCCCACTGTTCGGCGTGCGCTGGCGCTGGAACGCCGGGGTCGCTTTGGCGCTGCCGCGCTACAGCGGCGGACGCAAAGTACCGCCGCAGATCCAGCGGATGAAAAGCGAAGACCTGATTGCCAGCGTGTTTCCCGATCAGATCGCTTGCGTGGAAAACCTCGCCGGCGAGCGCGAGATTCCCGACCATCCGCTGGTGGAACAAACCCTCGACGATTGCCTGCACGAAGCCATGGACTGCGAAGGCTGGCTGGCGTTGTTGCGGCGCATGGAACAGGGCGACATCCGCCTGATCAGCCGTGATCTGCCAGCGCCTTCGCCACTGGCGGCGGAGATTCTCAGCGCCCGCCCTTACACCTTTCTCGACGACGCGCCGCTGGAAGAGCGCCGCACTCAGGCAGTGCTCAACCGCCGCTGGAGCGATCCGCAGTCCACCGATGATCTCGGTGCGCTGGACGCCGAGGCGATTACCGCGGTACGTGATGAAGCCTGGCCAACGCCCACTGGCATTGATGAAATGCATGAAGCGCTGATGAGCCTGGCATGCGTCGCCGATAACGAGGCTCAGGCCAACCCGAATTGGCTCGATTGGCTGAATGCCCTGGTCGACAGTGGTCGCGCCAGCCGTTTGCAGATCAACGCCGAGCAATCGCTGTGGTTGGCGCTGGAACGACTGACCTGCCTGCGGGCGATTTATCCACAGGCCACATTGGTTCCACCGTTGGAGGCGTTGCCCGGTTTCGATGAAACCTGGGAGCCGGACGAAGCGGTGCTGGAAGTGATCCGCGCGCGGCTCAGCGCATTTGGTCCGTTGCCGCTGAATGCGATTGCCGAACCGCTTGGATTACCGGCGATTCAAGTCACTCAGGCTTTGGCACAACTGGAGCGCGAAGGCTATGTACTGCGTGGGCAATTCACCCCGGGCGCCGGTGAAGAAGAATGGTGCGAACGGCATCTGCTGGCACGGATTCATCGCTACACGGTCAAACGGCTGCGACGGGAAATCGAGCCGGTGGCGTTGCAGGATTTCATGCGTTTTCTGTTCGACTGGCAGCACCTGTCCACCGCAACCCGAGGCCAGGGCAGCGCGATGTTGCCGGCGATCATCAGCCAGTTCGAAGGCTACCCCGCCGCTGCTTCGGCGTGGGACAGCGACATTCTGCCAGCGCGGCTCAAAGACTATTCGGCGACTTGGCTGGATGATTTGTGCCGCAGCGGCAAACTGGTGTGGACCCGCCTGACCGCACGCAACAAGAGCGCCAGCACGGCATTACGCAGCACGCCGATTCTGCTGCTGCCGCGCAGTCAGGTCGGGTTATGGAGTGGCTTGACCGAGCAAACGCCGGTCAGCGAACTGTCGCCCAAAACGCAAAAAGTCCATGAAGCGCTCAGTCAGCACGGCGCACTGTTTTTCGATGAGCTGATTCACGAAGCCCATCTGCTGCGCTCGGAACTGGAAATCGCCTTGCAGGAACTGGTGGGTGCCGGGCTGGTAAACGCCGACAGCTTCGCTGGCCTGCGGGCGCTGATCACCCCGGCCAGCAAACGCCAGAATCGCAGCAGCCGACGCGGGCGCGGGGCGTTTGTCGGCGGGATGGACGATGCCGGACGCTGGGCGTTGTTGCGACGCGGTGCGGCCGCGCCGGTTGTGGATAAGCAACGTCCGGCGCCCACACCCACAGAAACCCTGGAACACATCGCCATGACCTTGCTGCGCCGTTATGGCGTGGTGTTCTGGCGCTTACTGGAGCGTGAGGCGGATTGGTTGCCAAGTTGGCGGGAATTGCTGCGCACGTTCCATCGGCTCGAGGCCCGGGGCGAGATTCGTGGCGGGCGGTTTGTCAGTGGATTGGCGGGGGAGCAATTTGCGTTGCCTGAAGCGATTCCATTACTGCGCGAAGTCCGGCGGCGACCTCATGATGGAAGTCTGATCGCGGTGTGCGGGGTGGATCCGCTGAACCTTGCCGGCACCCTGTTGCCAGGCACGAAAGTGCCGGCGCTGGCGAGCAATCGACTGGTGTATCGCGACGGCATACCGGCCGCCGCCGAGATCGCCGGCAAGCAGCAGTTTTGGCTGGAGCTGGATCAGCAGGCCAGTGGCGAGGTGCGTAGTAAACTGACCCGGCATTGATGGCGTCTGGTCTGGCGCCTTCGCGAGCAAGTCGGATCGCCGCACCGCCGCTCCCACATCTATGGTTACCCCCTTTTCTGCAATACTGTTTTTGATGCGTGTTTGGCTTG
>NZ_AZRW02000056.1 GCF_000512695.2 Pseudomonas sp. QTF5
GGCCAGATCAAGCCCGCTCCCACATTGGATTGTGTTGTTCACACATTGTGTGCCCACTGGAGATCCAATGTGGGAGCGGGCTTGCTCGCGAAGAGGCCCTGACAGGCGCTGAAACCCCTCAAGCCTTGATACTGACCAGACTCAACAACTGCCCATCCATCACTGCAAACTGCGCATCCAGCTCAATGCCGCTACGCCATTCACTGGACAGGTCAGTCAGCAACCGCAACCGCACTTCACCACCCTCGCTCCACTCCAGCACTTCGGCGTGTTCGAAATAGAAGCGCTTCTGCACGATCGGGTAGAGCGCCTTGAACAGGCTTTCCTTCACCGAAAACGTCAGCGTCACCAGCATTGCCAATTGATCGCCAGCCCCGGCAGCCATGCGCTGCAACTCAGGCCCGGTGAGAATTTCCCCGGCCAGGCGTTCGGCGCGCTCCGCGTCGAGCAGGTTTTCCAGGTCCATTCCCAGGCCGCGCCAGTGCGCCTTATTCGCGACAATCGCCGCAGCCCGACCGGTGCTGTGGGTGATCGAGCCGGTGATATGCGCCGGCCACACCGGTGCGCGGTCTTCGCCGATGGCCGGGATGAAACTCAGCCCTTCCAGTTGTTGCAATGCCGCCCGAGCGCAGACCCGCCCGGCGAGAAACTCGGCCTGGCGCTTGGCCACCGAACGCTGGATGCTCGCAGGCGGCTCGATGGCGCTGCGCTGGAAATCATCGCTGGCCAGTTGCCTGGTATCGAAGTGGGTACCCAACAAGACCGTATCAGGCAGCACAAACGGCAGCGGCCAATGGGCGTCGAGTGGGGTGCAGCAGACGGGTAGGGCGGGGACGGGATTCATGACGGGCATTTTGCCGGGTTGCCTTGAGGCTGGGTAGTCCCAAGGTGATCGTTCCCACGCTCTGCGTGGGAACGCATCCAGTGACGCTCTGCGTCACACCGTCGAAGGGACGCGGAGCGTCCCGGGCTGCATTCCCACGGGGACCGTGGGAACGATCATTGTGTCAGCTAAATATTTTCTTGAAGAACGCCTGCATGTCCGCCCAAGACTTTTCATCCGCGGTCTTGCTGTAACCAATGTCCGGCCCGCCGTGGTCGCCATGGCTCAGACGATCCGCCTCAGGATTGCTGAACCCATGCTTGGCGCCTTCGAGGGTGACAAACTTGTAGTCGGCCTTGGCCTTGTCCATTTCCGCTTTGAATGCCGTCACGTTTTCCGCCGTGACCATGCTGTCCAGAGCGCCATGCTCCACCAGGATTTTCGACTTCACACTGCCAGGCGTCGCCGGCGTATTGGTCACCAGTGCACCGTGGAAGCTCACCACGCCTGCCAGCGGCACGCCTTGACGCGCCGCATCCAGCACCACCTTGCCGCCGAAGCAATAACCGATGGCTGCCAGTTTGTCCGGATCGGTCTGTGGTTGTTTCTTCAGCAAATCGAGCCCGGCCTGAAACCTCGCACTGGCCGCTGCGCTGTCCTTCAATGCTGCTTGCATGAAGGCCATGGCGTCCTTGGCGTGTTCGGTGGTCTTGCCGTCGCCAAACATGTCGATCGCCAGCGCGCTGTAGCCCAGACCGGCCAGATCACGGGCGCGGCGCTTGGCGTAGTCGTTGAGGCCCCACCACTCATGCACCACCACCACGCCCGGGCGCGGGCCTTTGATGGCGTCGTCGTAGGCGTAATAGCCGATCAGCTTGGTGCCGTCGGCACTCTGGTAGGGAATTTCCTGGGTCTGGATGGCGGCCTGGCTGACCCCACTCAGAGCCAGTAATACGAGGGCGAGGAACATACGCATGATCAAACCTCCTTATTAAGAGTTGTCTGAACAGCGTAGTCGATGTGATTCAGCTCAGGTTCAGAGTGCGTTCAGGGGCAGTACAGGGAGGGGGCAGTAACCTTGCCCCGTACCCAAAAAGCACATAGCGCATGAGGAAACTCCCCAATGACTACTTTTAAAAAACTGTTTCTGGCTTTCACCATGATGGGCGCCAGTATTGCGGCCCACGCCGATACCACCAATTTCGCCGGCCTGACCTTTGGCCAGACCAGCGACAAGGTTAAAAAATCCAGCGCTCTGAACGACAACCTCGACCACCCGAACGCCGATGGTGTGATCGGCAAGGACAACACCTGGGGCGTGCGTCTGGGCCAGCAAGACAGCAAAGGCCGCTACTACGCCACTTATGACAACGTGTCGGGCTCGCACAATGGCATTAAACTGCGTCAGGAAAACCTGCTGGGCAGCTACGATCTGTTCTACCCGGTGGGTGGCAGCACCAAATTGTTCGGCGGTGCTACCGCCGGTTTGACCAAACTGACTCAGGACTCGCCAGGCTTCAGCCGCGACAGCGACATCGGTTACGCCATTGGCGGCCAGGTCGGTGTATTGCAGCAAGTTTCGCAAAATACCTCGGTCGAGCTGGGTTACCGTTACCTGCGCAGCAACGCCAGCACCGAGATGAGCGAGCGCGGCGGCAGCAAACAGGGTTCGCTGGATTTGACCAGCAGCGCCCAGACCTACCTGTCCGCCAACTACGCTTTCTAAAAAGCGTTTCGCGAGGGTATGTGCTGAGGCCAGTTGGTTAAACGCAATCCCTGTGGGAGCGGCGGTGCGACGATTCGACTTGCTCGCGAAAGCGGTGTGTCAGGCGACATCAATGTTGACTGTGCCACCGTCTTCGCGAGCAAGCCCGCTCCCACATGTTCCGCGGCTTGATTGACCGGCGTCGCCCGGTTTGCGTGCCTTTGGACGCGTTATGCCTTTGGAGATGTTGGATTTGCCCAGGAGAGCGTTATGAAATTGCTGGTCGTCGAAGATGAAGCGCTGTTGCGCCATCACCTGCAAACCCGTCTGACGGATAGCGGCCACGTGGTCGAGTCCGTGGCCAACGCCGAGGAGGCGCTGTATCAGGCCGGGCAGTTCAACCATGACCTGGCGGTGATCGACCTCGGTCTGCCGGGCATGGGCGGGCTCGACCTGATTCGTCAGTTGCGTTCCCAGGGCAAGACCTTTCCGATTCTGATCCTTACCGCGCGCGGCAACTGGCAGGACAAGGTCGAAGGCCTCGCCGCCGGTGCCGACGACTACGTGGTCAAGCCGTTCCAGTTCGAAGAGCTGGACGCCCGCCTGAATGCCTTGCTGCGCCGCTCCAGCGGTTTCACCCAGTCGACCATCGTCGCCGGGCCTTTGCTGCTGGACCTCAACCGCAAACAGGCGTCCCTCGATGAACAACCGTTGGCGCTGACCGCCTACGAATACCGGATCCTCGAGTACCTGATGCGGCATCACCAGCAAGTGGTGGCCAAGGACCGCTTGATGGAGCAGCTCTACCCGGATGACGACGAGCGCGATCCGAATGTGATCGAAGTGCTGGTCGGCCGCTTGCGCCGCAAACTCGAAGGCCCGGCCGGCTTCAAACCGATCGATACCGTGCGTGGCCTCGGCTACCTGTTTAACGAGCGCTGTACTTGATTCGTTCCCTTCGTGTCCGATTGATGCTCGCCGCCACGATCCTGGCGGTGTTGTTCATGCTGGCGTTGCTGCCGGCGATGCAGGGCGCGTTCAGCCTGGCGTTGCAGGATTCCATCGAGCAGCGCCTGGCGTCGGACGTCACCACGCTGATCTCCGCCGCGCGGGTGGATAACAACAGCCTGCAGATGCCGGCGCAGTTGCCCGATGAGCGCTTCAACCTCACCGACAGCCGATTGCTTGGCTATATCTATGACCGCGAAGCTCATCTGGTCTGGCGCTCGAAGGCTACCCAGGAAGAGAAAATCAACTACAAACCGCGTTACGACGGGCGCGGTAATGAGTTCGCGAGAATTCGCGAAGCCAACGGGGAAGAATTCTTCGTCTATGACGTCGAGGTCAAACTGCTGGGCGGCAAAAGTGCGGCGTTCAGCATCGTCGCGCTGCAACCGGTGCGTGAATACGAAATCACCCTCGAAGGCCTGCGGGAAAACCTCTATCTGGGTTTCGGCGCAGCCTTGCTGGTGTTGCTCGCCTTGCTGTGGATCGGCCTGACCTGGGGTTTGCAGGCGTTGCGTCGACTGAGCCAGGAGCTGGACCAGATCGAGGGTGGCACGCGTGAAAGCTTGAGTGAAGAACATCCTCGGGAGCTGCTGCGCCTGACCGGCTCGCTCAACCGTTTGCTGCACAGCGAGCGTGAGCAGCGCAGCCGTTATCGTGACTCCCTCGACGATCTGGCCCACAGCCTGAAAACCCCGCTGACGGTGTTGCAAGGGGTCAGCGAGGACATGGCGCAAAAGCCGCAAGAGCGCGATCAGGCCTGGGTGCTGCAAACCCAGATCGAACGCATGAGCCAGCAAATCGGCTATCAGCTGCAACGTGCGAGCCTGCGCAAAAGCGGTCTGGTACGCCATCAGGTACGCTTGCGCCCGGTGCTGAAAAGCCTCTGCGACACACTGGACAAGGTCTACCGCGACAAACGCGTGCGGGTCGCTTTCGACCTGCCGGAGCAGTGTTACGTGCCGATCGAGCAAGGTGCCTTGCTGGAAATGATGGGCAACCTGCTGGAAAACGCTTATCGCCTGTGCCTGAGCGAAGTGCGCATCAGTGTGCGTGAAACCCTCAGCGGGATTGAACTCTGCGTTGAAGACGACGGGCCGGGCGTGCCACCGGATCAGCGTGCGCGGATTCTGCAGCGGGGCGAACGGCTGGATCGCCAGCATCCGGGGCAGGGGATCGGGTTGGCGGTGGTCAAGGACATCATCGAAAGCTACAGCGCCAAGCTGACATTGGGGGATTCGCCGATGGGCGGGGCGGCGTTCCGGATTCATTTTCCGGTGGTGTGACCGGGAGGTGAAGGGTGTTCTCTCGGGCCTCTTCGCGAGCAAGCCCGCTCCCACATTTGATTGGCGGCGTTCACAAATAATGTGTTCGCAGCAGATCCCCTGTGGGAGCGGGCTTGCTCGCGAAGGGGTCAGTGAATACACCAAAAAAACAGCGCTAGAACTCAACTCTCCTGAGCGCGGTAAGCGCCAGGCGTCAACCCCGTCCACTTCTTGAACGCCCGGTGAAACGCCGACGGCTCGGAAAACCCCAGTTGCTCGGCAATCTGTTGCAAAGACAAATCCGCACGCCCCAGATGATAAATCGCAATGTCCCGCCGCAACTGGTCTTTCAACTCCTGAAAACTCGTCCCTTCTTCGCGCAAATGCCGACGCAAGGTTTGCGGGCTGATGTGCAGGTGCGCGGCCACCGCTTCCAGATCCGGCCAGCGCGCACTGTCGCGGCTGAGCAAGCGCCGCAACTGGCTGCTCAGGCTGTCGCCTTCGTCGGGGCGCGATAGCAGGTCGGCGGGGGAGCGCTCGAGAAAGTGCTTGAGGGTTCGTTCGTCCTGCAACAGCGGCATGTTCAGGTAGCGACTGTGAAATAGCAGACTGCTTTGCGCCGTCGTGCTCTTTATGGTGGAAAAGCTCAGCGGGCAAGAAAACAGCAAGTCGTATTCGGCCCCGTGTTCGGGCCTCGGGTAGCTGAACGTGGCTTGCTCCAGACGAATGCGCTGGCCGATCAGCCAACTGCCGAACCGATGCCAGATCACCAACAGGCTTTCGCTGAGGAAGTGGTCCGGGTCCCACAGCGGCGAATCGTCCAGGCCCAAGCGAACCATGTCGCCTTCGCGGCTCAACGTCAGACGCGGCGCACCGGGGAACAGGCTGTAAAACAATAAGCCGCGATTGAGCGCTTTCTCCAGCGTGCGGCAGTGGATCACCGCGTGGCACATCATCGCGAAGCTGCCGGGTTTGCTCGGGGCCTGCCCGAAGCCCAGGTATTCGTCGTCCAGGGCCAGCCACAGCCCCTGGATCAATCGTGCGAACTGCTCGGGCGCGATTCGGGCGCGCGGCTCCTCAAGCAACTCGGGGCTGATCCCCAGTTGCTGCAACAGACTCGAATAGTCGTAGCCACGCCGACGCGCGCCACCGAGGGCGGCGCGGGCGAAATGGCTGGCGATGGTGCGTTCGCGCATAGGAGGCAGGTCCGTCTACTGAGCGATGGATGGTAGCGGTGCGCGTCGAGGATGAACAAGGCGGATATCCGCCAGATTGCAGGACGAGGTTTGGCTGGTGGGCGGAAATCCGCCACATCGTTGTAACAGCTTGGTGACCAAAAAAAACCTGTAACCCTTGATGTCACAAGGTTGGCAGGTTTTTTTTCGAAGGTGGCACGGGGCTTGCGATACAAGCCGCAGAGGTCTGCTATCGCGCAGCTCGACAAAACAAATCCCTCCAGTGCAGGAGGGTTCGCAAATGAGGTGTCAGGGACAACAGTTGGATGTTGTTACTGGGGCACTCTTGAGGAACTTTGCAATGACGACTCGTCAGCCACTGTATAAATCCCTGTACTTCCAGGTGATCGTTGCCATCGCTATCGGCATCCTGCTCGGTCACTTCTACCCGCAGACCGGTGTAGCCCTCAAGCCGCTGGGTGACGGGTTCATCAAACTGATCAAAATGGTCATCGCACCGATCATCTTCTGTACCGTTGTCAGCGGCATCGCCGGCATGCAGAACATGAAATCGGTCGGCAAGACCGGCGGCTATGCGCTGCTGTACTTCGAAATCGTCTCCACCCTTGCCTTGCTGATCGGTCTGGTCGTGGTCAACGTTGTGCAACCGGGCGCCGGCATGCACATCGACGTGACGACCCTGGACACCAGCAAAATCGCTGGCTTCATCTCGGCCGGTAAAGACCAGAGCATCATTGCCTTTGTCCTCAACGTAATCCCGAACACCATCGTCGGCGCCTTCGCCAACGGCGACATCCTGCAAGTGCTGATGTTCTCGGTGATCTTCGGTTTCGCCCTGCATCGCCTGGGTGCCTACGGCAAACCGGTGCTGGACTTCATCGATCGCTTTGCTCACGTGATGTTCAACATCATCAACATGATCATGAAGCTCGCTCCAGTCGGCGCGTTCGGTGCGATGGCCTTCACCATCGGTGCCTACGGTGTCGGTTCGCTGGTGCAACTCGGTCAGCTGATGATTTGCTTCTACATCACCTGCATCCTGTTCGTGGTTCTGGTTCTGGGCGCGATCTGCCGCGCACACGGTTTCAGCGTCATCAAACTGATTCGCTACATCCGTGAAGAACTGTTGATCGTGCTGGGCACTTCCTCTTCGGAATCCGCGCTGCCACGCATGCTGATCAAGATGGAACGCCTGGGTGCGCAGAAATCCGTTGTGGGTCTGGTGATCCCGACGGGCTACTCGTTCAACCTCGACGGTACGTCGATCTACCTGACCATGGCGGCTGTGTTCATCGCTCAGGCGACTGACACCCCAATGGACCTCACTGCCCAGATCACCTTGCTGCTGGTGCTGCTGTTGTCCTCCAAGGGCGCCGCCGGTGTGACCGGTAGTGGCTTCATCGTGTTGGCTGCCACTCTGTCCGCCGTTGGCTCCCTGCCGGTTGCCGGTCTGGCGCTGATCCTCGGTATCGACCGCTTCATGTCCGAAGCCCGTGCGCTGACCAACCTTGTTGGTAACGCCGTGGCCACCATCGTGGTCGCCAAGTGGGTGAAAGAGCTGGACGAAGACAAGCTGCAAGTCGAGCTGGCTTCCGGCGGTCGCGGTATCTCCGACGAGCGTGAAGTAGACGACCTGGGTGTGGCTGAAGGCCCAACCCCGGTCAGCGTCAAGTAAGTACTCTGGCTGCATGAAAAACCCGCTTCGGCGGGTTTTTTCATGCCTGCAATTTGAGCGCAACGGTCACCGCCACTGACACATAAGGTGATTGCTGCAATGTCCTCGGCTGCCTAGGCTTGGGGGATCGCACTGGAGAACACTTATGCTCGGTCCACTGGCATCACTCAAGGTTCTGGATTTCTCGACACTGCTGCCGGGGCCGTTCGCCTCGTTGCTGCTGGCAGACATGGGCGCCGAGGTGCTGCGCATCGAATCGCCGACCCGCATGGACCTGCTGCGAGTTTTGCCGCCGCATGATCAAGGCGTGTCGGCCAGCCACGCGTACCTCAATCGCAACAAGCGCAGCCTGGCCCTGGACCTCAAGCAGCCCGAGGCGCTGGAGGTGATCAAGCAATTGCTGCAGGACTACGACATCGTGCTGGAGCAGTTTCGTCCCGGCGTGATGGATCGGCTCGGTTTGGGGTATGAAGCCTTGAAGGCGATCAATCCGAAGCTGATTTATGTGTCGATCACCGGTTATGGCCAGACCGGCCCCTACAAGGATCGCGCCGGCCACGACATCAACTACCTGGCGCTGGCGGGGCTGGCGAGCTACACCGGTCGTGTCGATGGCGGTCCGTTGCCGTTGGGCATGCAGGTAGCGGATGTCGCCGGTGGCTCGCTGCACGGGGTGATCGGCCTGCTGGCGGCGGTGATCGCGCGGCAGCAGACCGGGCAAGGGCAGCATCTGGATGTGAGCATGACCGACTGCGCCTTCAGCCTGAATGCCATGGCCGGTGCCGGGTACCTGGCCTGTGGCGTGGAGCCGGGGAGGGAAGAGCAGATGCTCAACGGGGGCAGCTTCTACGATTACTACCGTTCGCGCGATGGGCGCTGGTTTTCAGTGGGCAGTCTGGAGCCGGTGTTCATGCAGCAACTCTGCACGGCGCTGGGCCGGCCGGAACTGGCGGGCCAGGGGCTGTCACCCGAACCGGCCCGGCAACAGGCGCTCAAGGAGGCGTTGAAAGTTGAATTCGAAAAATACGACTTTGCCGAGTTGTGTGAACTGTTTGCCGGGGTCGATGCGTGCGTCGAGCCGGTGTTGAGCCTGGGCGAAGCGGTGCGGCATCCGCAGTTGAAGGCACGGGAATTAGTGGTTGAGGTGCCGAGGGGCGATGGGACGACTCAGGCGCAGATGGCTTGCCCGTTGAGGTTTTCAGATGGATTGCCTGAACCGCGGCATATCGGGGCGGGGCTGGGTGAGCATACGGATCAGGTGTTGGGGGAATTGGGGTTTAGTATTGAGCGGATCGCGGAATTGCGCCGTGCCAGGGTGGTTGTGTAGTGCCTGTAAGGACGCCTTCGCGAGCAAGCCCGCTCCCACATTGGATGTGTGCCATGGCGAAGATTAAATGTGGGAGCGGGCTTGCTCGCGAAGGGGCCGGCCCAAACACCACAAATCCCGCTATTCGACCCGCATCTCCCCACTAAACACCAATGTGCTCCTGCACCGCCGACATAAATACCTCCGTCCCTGTCTCACCAAACCATGACGCTGCGCCGAAAACGGGAAATCGCTATCGGGGCACGGGCATCTGTAGATGTAGCGGGTCACGCTGCGGCGTTTGACGTCGTAGGTGTGGCAGCGGTTGGGCGGCAGTTCGTAAACACCGCGCATGATCAGTTGCCACTCTTCGCCGTGAGGCTGAATGCGGTCGCCGAACAGTTGATGGGCGATCAGGTGCGCGACTTCATGCGCCACGGTCTGCTTGAGGAAGTCTTCGGTGTTTTCCCGGTACAACTGCGGATTGAAGCGCAGCAGGTTCTCGTGCAAATGCGCGACACCGGCTTTTTGCCCGCGCAGCTTGAGGCTCACCACGGGGCGTTTGAAAGGTCGTTTGAAAAAGGATTCGGCTTGTTGGAAACAGTCTTCGACGCGGGTATTGAGTTGCTCGGGCATGCTTGATGGATCTCCAGAGACGTCGAGTATGCCGCAACCCTCGGGACTTGCGAATCGCCGAGGCGCCGAATGGTCATCGCCGCTCTCTATCCTGAAGAAGTTAGAAGGCCGCCTTGCGGCGGCCTGTGTTGGCAGATCTTGTTTTTGGTTGGTGTGTTGCTAATTGGTATAGACCGGCCCCACGCCGAGTCCCCAGACAATTACGGTGAACGCCATGATCGCCACCAGCACCACCAGTCCTACGGCGAGCACCGAGCTTGAAAACAGGAATCCCTCGTCCGACGGAATGTTCATGAACGTTGGCAGGCCCACATACAGCAGGTACACCGTGTAGCAGATGGCTGCGGTGCCGACGATCATTCCCAACCACATGTGCGGGTACAGCGCCGCCAGACCGCCGATGAACAGTGGAGTCGCGGTGTACGTGGCGAACGCGACACAGCGCGCCAGGCTCGGGTTGGCGTCATAGGTGCGGGCCATCCAGTGGATGAAAGCCCCCATCACCGCAACACCACCGAGCATCGCCAGGTACGACATGATGGTCATCCACAGCGCGCTTTCCATGGTCAGCATTACTGGCGCTCGATTACCAATGACCCAGCCGACCTGTGTGGTGCCGATAAACGCCGACACGGCAGGGATCGCCGCCAGAATCAGGGTGTGCGTGAGGTACATGTGGCTGATGCTTTCCTCCTGGTCGCCACGGATTTCTTTCCATTCCTGGTCAGGGTGGGTGAAGAGCCCCACTACGTGATGGATCATGCCAGTCACTCCTCTTGTTGTTGCCATCGCCCCCCAGCGGAGCGCTTACGGGCCAAAGTGGCCAGGTAAGTACAGGTCTGAATACGTGTGCGACCTTATGCCGCAGTATAGAAAGGAGTTACCGGTAATAGTGCGAGGGCTTTAGAGCAAATCGCGCTGTAAACAATCTTGTTAATCGCCGCCGGGTCTGTGCCGAATGCAGCCTGTGGCGAGGGAGCTTACTTCCGCTGGGCGCGAAGCGGCCCCAAGACATCCACCCCTGTTGTGCCAGCCAAACCTGCGGCGGCAGGTTTTGCGACTGCTGCGCCCGGGCGCGGATCGGCCGGCGGGAGCAAGCTCTTATAGAACAAAATTTATCTCATTGATTTTAAAGATAAATTTATTTGCCGATTTANGGTATGCTCAAGTCATATAAAGTGCAGGCTTCGCCCCGAAAGGGTTTTTGCGTAAAATGCCGGCCTTTCGTCACACCTCACGGATTTCGCGTCATGGGCACTCTTACGGTCAACCAGAACAAACTGCAAAAGCGCCTTCGCCGTCAGGCCGGTGAGGCTGTCGCCGATTTCAACATGATTGAAGACGGCGACAAGGTCATGGTCTGCCTGTCCGGTGGCAAGGACAGCTACACCATGCTCGATGTGCTGATGCATTTGCAGAAGGTCGCCCCGATCAAGTTCGAGATCGTGGCCGTGAACATGGACCAGAAGCAGCCAGGCTTTCCCGAGCACGTGCTGCCGGCTTACCTTAAAGAACTGGGCATCGAGTACCACATCGTCGAGAAAGATACTTACTCGGTGGTCAAGGAGCTGATCCCGGAAGGCAAGACCACCTGCTCGCTGTGCTCGCGCCTGCGTCGCGGCACGCTCTACACGTTTGCCGATGAAATCGGCGCGACCAAAATGGCCCTCGGTCACCACCGCGACGACATCGTCGAGACGTTCTTCCTGAACATGTTCTTCAATGGTTCACTCAAGGCCATGCCGCCGAAGCTGCGCGCCGACGATGGTCGCAACGTGGTGATCCGCCCACTGGCCTACTGCAACGAAAAAGACATTCAGGCTTACTCGGACCTCAAGCAATTCCCGATCATCCCGTGCAACCTCTGCGGCTCCCAGGAAAACCTGCAACGCCAAGTGGTTAAAGAGATGCTGCAGGACTGGGAACGCAAGACCCCGGGCCGTACCGAAAGCATTTTCCGCAGCTTGCAGAACGTGATCCCGTCGCAACTGGCGGACCGCAACCTGTTCGACTTCACCCATCTGCGCATCGATGAAACCGCCGCATCGCGGTTCGTCAACGTAGTAAACCTCTGAGCAATATGTGGGAGCGGGCTTGCTCGCGAATGCGTAGTGTCAGCTGACATTCATGTTGAATGGCTCACCGCTTTCGCGAGCAAGCCCACTCCCACAGGTTTTATCGCTCGCAGGCGCCGTTTTCATTTCAATCCTCAGGAGAGGGCATGCGCGATTACAAGTGGCTGAACGAGTACTGCTTGAACCGCTTCGGTTCGGCGGCTGAACTGGAAGCCCATCTGCCCGTTCCCAAGACCCCGGCGCAATTGCGCAAGATCAGTGACGACCGCTACCTCTCGACCATGGCGTTGCGGGTATTTCGCGCCGGGCTCAAGCACAGCCTGGTGGACGCAAAATGGCCGGCGTTCGAAGAAGTGTTCTTCAAGTTCGACCCGGAAAAAGTCGTGCTGATGAGCGCCGAACATCTGGAGCGCTTGATGCAGGACGCGCGGATCATCCGCCACCTGGGCAAGCTCAAGAGTGTGCCGCGCAATGCGCAGTTCATTCTGGACGTGGCTCATGAGAAGGGTAGCTTCGGCGCCTTGATCGCCGAATGGCCGGTGACCGATATCGTCGGCTTGTGGACTTACCTGAAAAAACACGGGCATCAGTTGGGCGGGTTATCGGCCCCGCGATTCTTGCGGATGGTCGGCAAGGACACCTTTGTGCCGAGCTACGACGTGGTGGCAGCGCTGAGTGCGCAGAAGATCGTCGACAAGGTGCCGACCAGCCTGCGGGACATGGCCACGGTGCAGAATGCGTTCAACCAGTGGCACGAAGAGAGCGGTGGGCGGCCGATGAGCCAGATTTCGATGATGCTGGCGTACACAGTGAATCATTGAGACCGAGTCGCTCCCTTCGCGAGCAAGCCCGCTCCCACATTAAACCGAGTTCTGTCAGTTGGAATGCGGTCAAATAATGTGGGGGCGGGCTTGCTCGCGAAGGCGTCAGATCAGGCAGCAGAAATCTCGCCTTCACCCGCCAACTTGCGATTCAACTGAAACCGCCACCGCACATACAACATTGCCGAGCAGAACACCGCCAGGCTCGCGCCCATCTCCAGTAAACCGAACAGCTGACGGTTCGGGTCATACGCGGCCAATGCGCCCTTCATGAAATACAGGTTCACCACAAAACACATCCACGAATGCCCGCGGGGGCTGCCGATGATCATCCCCGGCGCCATCAACAATAGCGGCACCAGTTCGATCAGCAGAATCACCCACGGCCGCGCACCATGCAGGTCGGCGAATACCAGATAGTAGACGCAGAGCAGTCCCACCAGACCGAAAAAGCACAGCAGGCTGATGACGCGCATCGCCCGTACTCGTGGTTCGAGCCATTCGATGGAAGGCAGAATCTTCGGCTTTTTAGCCATATCAGCTCACCAACTTTTGCGCAGTCTTCGCCAGCCGCAGGCCTAAGGCGCGGCACAGCGCAACTTCGTGTTCATTCAAGCCACTTTTGCCATCGGCACCGGCATGATGGCTGGCGCCGTACGGCGTGCCGCCGCCACGGGTTTCCAGCAGCGCCGATTCACTGTAGGGCAGGCCGGTGATCAGCATGCCGTGGTGCAGCAACGGCAACATCATCGACAGCAGCGTAGTTTCCTGGCCGCCGTGCAGGCTCGCGGTGGAGGTGAAGACCCCGGCCGGTTTGCCCACCAGAGCACCGGTCAGCCACAGATTGCTGGTGCCATCGAGAAAGTACTTCAACGGTGCTGCCATGTTGCCGAACCGGGTCGGGCTGCCGAGGGCCAGGCCGGCGCAGTTCTTCAAGTCGTCGAGGCTGGCGTACAGCGTGCCTTCATCGGGAATGTCCGGCGACACGGCTTCGCATTCACTGGAGATCGCCGGCACTGTGCGCAATCGGGCTTCCAGGCCGGCCTGCTCGACACCACGGGCAATCTGCCGGGCCATTTCATTGGTCGAGCCGCTGCGGCTGTAATACAGAACCAGAATGTACGGCGCACTCACGGCAGCAACTCCAGCACATTCTCCGGCGGACGGCCGATGATGGCTTTGTCGCCGACTTCGAGAATCGGGCGCTCCATAAGTTTGGGGTGCGCGGCGATGGCGGCGATCAATTGCGCCTCGCTCAGGCTGCTGTCGGCCAGATTGAGGGTTTTGTATTCGTCCTCGCCGGTGCGCAGTAATTGTCGGGCGCTGATGCCGAGCTTGCTCAGCAGGCTCTGGATTTGCGCGGCGTCGAGCGGGGTTTCCAGGTAGCGGACCACGGTCGGGGCCACGCCACGGGCTTCGAGCAGCTCGAGCGCACCGCGGGATTTCGAGCAGCGCGGGTTGTGATAAAGCGTCAGATCGGTCATGTGCGGGTCGCATCTTGCGTAAGGTGGCGGCTATTCTAACTGTGCGGCGCGTAATCCAGAACCTTGGGAGGCGATGGGTCGCAGGTGCATTCCATTTTTGACAAGGATCGAGACATGACAAGGCGACTGGCAGCGGCATTGGCGATCATGGGGGCGTTATTGTTGGGGGGCTGCGGCAACGACTATGGCACCGACCAAAATGGCCATAAAGTCGCCGCCGAACGTCTGGACAAACAATGGCTGGTGCTCAATTACTGGGCCGAATGGTGCGGCCCGTGCCGTACCGAGATCCCGGAGTTGAACGTGCTGGCTGAGCAGCTCAAAGGCAAGAAGATCGGTGTGTTCGGGGTCAACTTCGACAATGTGCAGGGCGAAGAGCTGAAAAGCGCCAGCGAGAAACTGGGAATCAAATTCACCGTGTTGGCCCAGGACCCGGCCGACCTTTTCGAATTGCCACGCAGTGAAGCGCTGCCGGTGACTTACATCATCGATAACAAGGGCAAGGTACGGGAACAGTTGATGGGGGAGCAGACGGCGGCGGGGGTGATGGCGAAGCTTGAGGCGTTGCAGGCCAGGAATTGAGTTGTGCTGATCATTCCCACGCTCTGCGTGGGAACGATCGGTGTGAGAGGATCAACCCTCTTCAAGCCACCAACGCAGTGGTTTGCCTTGCGCGGGCCAGAAGCGCATCTGGTCGATCGGCGAGACGTCCCAGCGCTGGACGTTTTCCAGCGCCTGCAGGAAGCGTTTTTCCTGCTCCATCAACGCCGGCGCACACATTTTGCGGGTGCTGCCGATCTTGCCGAAGCTCAGCTTGTCGCCTTCCAGGGCATACGGCGCGAACCAGTGGTTGCAGCCGCCATTGCCATACGCCCGACCGTCTTCATCGAGGGTGATGGTCAGATGGCTGTAGTCCATCAGCGGACGCTCGCCGATCCATTCCAGAATGTAGCTGCGGTTTTGTTGCAATTGCACCGGTTCGGCGGCGCAGCCCAACAGACTGGCGCCAGCCATGGCGGTCAGAGCAAGGCGTTTCATCACGCAGGCTCCTGGCACTTCTTGCACTGGTGCTTGTCACCGACTGTGGCCCAGCCCAGCTCGGCGATCCGTGCAGTGGCAGCCGGTTTTTCGGCTTTGTTGCCCAGCTTGGCGTCGACCGCGAACTCAAAGCTCAGCTCTTTGGCGCAGCTGTCGCAGTTGACTTTCCAGGTGTGGATCGCCAGTTCGCCGAACACCGGACCACTGGCCACCGCGACCCATTGGCCCGGCGGGTTGATCAGATGGCGAACCGTTTCGACGGTCAGGCGCATGGACAAGTCCTTGCTGCCTTTAAGGGTCACTACCAGCACGTCGCTATTACGAATCGAGCCGCCGTTGCCGGTGACTTGATAACGCCCCGGCACGAGGGCGCGGCATTCGGTGAGGGTGTGTTGCGGGTTCATCAGGCTGTAGCGGAAATCGTGTTCGACCATGGGTCCTCCAAATATGCGCGATATGCTAGCACGGGCATGAACGCAGCATGGTGTGGGCATGTGACCTTCGATCTGGTTCAACTGCCCTCGACCTGATTGCGTGGCGAACCGGCCGCCCAGGCCGCGATGTTCTGCAGGGTGGTCGTGGCAATCGCGCCTAGGGCTTCGCGGGTGAGAAAGGCCTGGTGCGCAGTAATGATGACATTCGGAAAGGTCAGCAGGCGCGCCAGCACATCGTCCTGCAGTGGCAGGTCGGAGCGATCCTCGAAGAACAGCTGCGCCTCCTCTTCATAAACGTCCAGCCCCAGATAGCCCAATTGGCCGTCCTTCAGCGCATCGATCAGCGCCGGCGTGTCCACCAGACCGCCGCGCCCGGTGTTGATCAACATGGCGCCGGGCTGCATGTGCGCCAGTGACTCGCTGTTGATCAAATGTTTGTTCTGTTCGTTGAGCGGGCAATGCAGGCTGATAATCTGCGACTCGGCCAGCAGTTGCGGCAAGCTGAGGTAACGCGCGCCGAGCGCTTCGACCTGCGGGTTCGGATAAGGATCACAGGCCAGCAACCGGCAGCCGAAGCCGTTCATGATTTTCGCGAAGGTCGCGCCGATCTGCCCGGTGCCGACGACGCCGACGGTCTTGCCCACCAGATCGAAACCGGTCAGCCCGTGCAGGCTGAAATCCCCCTCGCGAGTACGGTTGTAGGCACGGTGCAGGCGGCGGTTAAGCGCCAGAATCAGCGCCACCGCATGTTCGGCCACCGCGTGAGGCGAGTAGGCCGGGACCCGCACAATCGCCAGCCCCAGGCGCTTGGCCACCGCCAGATCGACATGGTTGTAACCGGCCGAGCGCAGGGCAATCAAGCGTGTGCCGCCCGCGGCCAGACGTTCGAGTACCGGAGCGCTGAGGTCATCATTGATGAAGGCACAGACCACTTCGTGATGCTCCGCCAGCGCCACCGTGTCGAGGCTCAGTCGCGCCGACTGAAAGTGCAGCTCAATGCCGGCGGGCAGGTCTGCGCTCAGAAAACTGTCGCGGTCGTAGGTCTGGCTGCTGAAAAGAATCGTGCGCATGCTGTCCTCCTGGAAGTCTCAAGCCGGAATGCGATGAGCTTAGCCTTCAAGGCGCCCAGCGTTATTGCGCTGGATCAGGCATTGACACGCGCATGGGCCGCCAGGCGATTGATGGCGCGTTCGAGTTCTTCCAGCGCGCCGGAGGCTTTGGGGTCCTGTTGCTTGAGCAGGGTTTCACTGCGCTGGCAGGCGGCGCGCAGTTGCGGGACGCCGCAATAACGGGTCGCTCCATGCAGGCGATGGACTCGCTCGATCAGGGCATTCTGGTCGTTGGCTTCACGGGCGACGCGGATGGCCTCGCGGTCGGCCTCCAGGGAGGCCAGCAGCATTGCCAGCATGTCTGCCGCCAGATCGGCCTTGCCGGCCGCCAGGCGCAGGCCTTCTTCGTGATCGAGCACCTGCAACTCATGGCTGCTGTTGCTTTCGCTGGAGCGCTCCGGCCCCAGATTACGCAACGCCAGGCCGCTCCATTTCAACACCACCTGCGCCAGTTGCCGTTCGCTGATGGGTTTGGTCAGGTAGTCGTCCATGCCGCTTTGCAGCAACGCGCGTTTTTCGTTGGCCATCGCGTGGGCGGTAAGGGCGACGATCGGCAGTGGTGTGCAATGTCGCTCGCTTTCCCACTGGCGAATGGCTTCGGTGCTCTGGCGGCCATCCATGCCGGGCATCTGCACGTCCATCAGCACCAGGTCGAAGGTCTCGTTCTGCACGGCCTTGACCGCGGCGTAACCGCTTTCCACCGCGAGCACCTTGGCGCCCATGTCTTCGAGCAGGGTTTGCACCAGCAGCAGATTGGCCGGGTTGTCGTCGACGCAAAGGACCTTCGGCGCGCGGCTGGAAAGGGGCTCGCCGGGGTCGCTGCGCTGCTGGCGCGGGTTGACCATATCGGACAGGGCCCGACGCAGCTTGCGGGTGCAGGCCGGTTTGGACTGCAGCTGGCTGTGGGGGTTGGGCACCGAGAGGTGGAACAACGTCAGCTCGGTGGTCGGGCACAGCACCAACACTCGGCAGCCCAGGTGTTCAAGGTCCCAGATATGTTGATTGAGGCGCTCCGGCGGCATGTCGTTGCTGGTGATGCCGAGCACTGCCAGACCGATTGCCTGATCGGTCTGATGGGCACCGGTCACACCATTGGCCAGGCTTTCCAGGGTATTGAACGGCGTGACGGCCAGGCCGCAGTCTTCCAGTTGATGCTGCAATGCCTGACGGGCCAGCTCATGGTTTTCCAGAACCGCCACCCGATGCCCGAGCAGCGGTGGGCCGGGCAAGTCTTCGGCGTCGTCGCGGGTTTTGGGCAGGCTCAGGCTGATCCAGAATTCCGAGCCTTCGCCCGGTGTGCTGTCGACGCCGATCTCGCCGCCCATCTGTTCGATCAGGCGTTTGGAAATTACCAGCCCCAGGCCGGTGCCGCCAGGTTGCCGGGACAGCGAGTTATCGGCTTGGCTGAAAGCCTGGAACAAGGCGCGCACGTCCTGATTCGACAGACCGATGCCGGTGTCCTGAATGCTGATGCGCAGTTGCACGCTGTCTTCATGCTCTTCTTCGAGCATGGCCCGGGCAACGATAGTGCCTTCGCGGGTGAACTTGATCGCATTGCTCACAAGGTTGGTAAGGATCTGCTTGAGTCGCAGCGGATCGCCCACCAGCGACAGTGGCGTATCGCGATAAACCAGGCTCACCAGCTCAAGTTCTTTGGCGTGAGCGGCCGGAGCGAGGATGTTCAAAGTATCTTGCAGCAGGTCGCGCAGGTTGAACGGAATATGGTCGAGCACCAGTTTGCCGGCCTCGATTTTCGAGAAGTCGAGAATCTCGTTGATGATCCCCAGCAAGCTGTCGGCGGATTTTTCAATGGTGCCCAGGTAGTCGAGCTGGCGCGGGGTCAATTCGCTTTTTTGCAACAGATGCGTGAAGCCGAGAATGCCGTTGAGCGGCGTGCGGATTTCATGGCTCATGTTGGCCAGGAACTCGGATTTGATCCGGCTCGCCTCCAGGGCTTCCTTGCGCGCCAGGTCCAGCTCGATGTTCTGGATTTCGATGGTTTCCAGGTTCTGACGCACGTCTTCGGTGGCCTGGTCGACGCTGTTTTGCAGTTCTTCCTGAGCGTTCTGCAGGGTTCCGGCCATGCGGTTGATGCCGGACGCCAGTTCATCCAGCTCTTGGCTGCCGAGGGGCGGCAGACGGGTTTCCAGATGACCGTCCTTGAGCTGCGCCACGGCTTGTTTGATCTGGCTCAACGGCCGGTTGATGGTCCGGCCCATGCGCAACGCCAATAGCGCTGCACCGGCCAACCCCCCGCCGATCAGCAGCAGGCTGGCGAACAGGCTGCGGTAACCGCGAAGCAACATGCCGTTGTGGGACAGCTCGAGTTCGACCCAACCCAATAGACGGTCGGCTTCATCGGGGATCGGGTCGCCGGCCAGGTTGCGGTGCTTGCCGAACACCGGCAGCAGGTAACGCGTGGCGTCATTGCCACTGCGGCGCAACAGCTGTGAACCGTTGCCCAAAGGAGCCTGATTGAGCATGGTCGGGCCGGCGTGGGCCAGTGGTGTGCGGTCGGCGGCGAGGAAAGTCACCGCGCGCACGTCGGTTTGTTCCAGGAACTGGGTGGCGATGCGTTCCAGCAGCTCGTCGTCTTTGCGACCCATCGCCGGGGCTACCAGCGGCGCCAACTGTTCGGCAATCATTTCGCCGCGCTGCATGAGTTGGGATTGCAGGTCCGATTGCTGCAACCAGGTGAAATAGCCGCCCAGAACCAGCGCCATCAGGGTGGTCGGCAACAGGGTCAGCAACAGCACGCGGCCTTTAATTCCCAGTTTCTTGAGCACGCATCTCTCCCGCATCCAGCTGTTTATTGACCTGCACATGCGTCCGGCACGCGCCACCTGCGCAGTGTAGCGATTTGCATGCGGGCAATCTTTGTAAAATTGATGTCGTCATTCGTCGGCTAGTTCCGCGCTTTAGTCTCGGAGGACCAACCTTGGGTTGCCCCTGGCGAGTCAATCTTGAATAATCAGCAACTGAGAATTATTTGCAGATACTCATGACTCCCATCTCTGTTGGCCATCCCCGCATCCTCTCCATCGAAGACGATCTGGTGCTCGGTGCTTATGTCCATGAGCATCTGGGGCGCTGCGGTTTTCAGGTGACCTGGTGCCAGAACGGCCAGGAAGGGTTGGCCATTGCGCGCCAGCAAGCCTTCGATGTGGTGTTGATGGATATTCTGCTGCCGGGGCTGGATGGCCTGGCGGTGCTGACCCAACTGCGTCAGAGCCATTCCACGCCGGTGGTGCTGATGTCGGCGTTGGGCGCCGAGGCAGATCGCATCAGTGGCTTTCGCCTCGGCGCCGACGATTACCTGCCCAAACCGTTCAGCATGGCCGAGCTGCGGGTGCGCATCGAAGCGATCCTGCGGCGGGTGGCGCTCGACCGGCGGCCGGCACTGGCACCGCTTGCCCCAGCGATGGACAGCCTGCGTTTCGACGATGAGCTGTGCGAGGTGTTTTTTGGCAAACACGCGGCCGGCCTGACTCGCAGCGAATATCGGTTGCTGGATACATTGAATCGCAACGGTGACGAAATACTGAGCAAGGCGTTCCTTTATCAGCAGGTATTGCAGCGCGGTTATGCGCCCCATGACCGCAGCCTCGACATGCACATCAGCCAGATTCGCCGCAAGCTCAAGGCCATCGGTTACACCGAGCGCGAAGTGCGTACGGTCTGGGGCAAGGGGTATGTATTGAGTGCGGCCGATTAAATGGTCTGACGTGCCGGGCAGGCATTCATTGTTCTGGAAACTGGCTTGCTTGTTGGTGGCGTTCTGTCTGCTGATGATCTGGTTGAGCTGGTCCTGGGGCCGCTACATGGAAAAGAGAAACCTCTTCCTGTCCGACGAGGCCCGGGGCACCCTGACGCGCTACGCCGCCGAGGCGGAGCGGGCGTGGAACGAACAGCAGAGTGCAGGCATTGATGCCTGGTTGCAGCGTGTCGGCCAGCGCGAGTCGACTTGGGTCGGTGTCATCGGCGGTGACTTGCAATCCCTGGGTAATCATCCGCTGGCCAACCAGGAAATCCAGCGCCTGACCTTTTTGCGCGGTCTGGATTGGCCAGTGAGTCGGCGTAATCAGGGCCTGCCATGGCTGAAAATCCCATTTCCCAACGACCCGTCTGTCGGCAGCCTGGTGATCGAGCTGCCTCAGCGTTTCATGCCCGGACGTTACCGAGTGTTTTGGCGGGTGATCACCAATGGGGTTATTCCCGGTCTGTTCACCCTGCTGCTATGCGTGGGGTTGTACCAATTGTTGGTCGTGCCATTGAACAGCCTGCGCGAACAAGCCAACGCCTGGCGCGCCGACCAACTGACTGTGCGTTTATCGAGTCGCACCACCAACCGCTCGGATGAATTGGGTGAACTGGGTAGGGCCTTCGATCACATGGCCGAGCGCCTGCAAAGTACGGTGGCCCTGCAACAACAACTGCTGCGCGACCTGTCCCATGAATTGCGCACGCCGCTTAGCCGGCTGCAGGTGGCCAGCGAAAGCGAGCAGAACCTGGGGCAACTTCGCGAACGCATTGGCCGGGAAGTCGACGGCATGCAGCGTCTGGTCGAGGACGCCCTGCAACTCGCCTGGCTCGACACCGAGCGCACGCCATTACCCGATGAAGCGATCCAGGTCCAGGCCTTGTGGGAAATGCTCACGGAAAATGCCTGCTATGAAAGTGGCTGGCCGGCGAGTCAGTTGCACTGTGCAGTGGATGCATCCTGCTGGGTGCGAGGGCATCTCAATACGCTGGCCCAGGCACTGGAAAACATACTGCGCAATGCCATTCGTCATTCACCCGAAGGCGGTGTTGTGACGCTCGGTGGTCGGCGCGATGGCGACTTCTGGCACCTGTGGCTGGAAGACGAGGGTGGTGGGGTGGCTGACGAGGATCTTGAACGGATCTTTTCGCCCTTCATCCGGCTCGATGGTTCGCGGCCGGGGGATGGTGGATTCGGATTGGGGTTGAGCATTGCGAGGAATGCGGTGCAGCGGCAGGGCGGGCGGCTTTGGGCTGAGAACAGCGGGGCAGGGTTGCGGCTGAATATGCGTTTAGTAGCTGATGATGGTGGTGTTTGTCAGACCGCTTTCGCGAGCAAGCCCGCTTGTGTCCACATTGGGTGTGTGTAAGCCACAGATAGTGTGATCAACCTCGACTCCTGTGGGAGCGAGCCTGCTCCCCTCTTCGCTTCCAGGGTCGCGTTAATTTTTGAATTTAGATATTTAAAAGATAGGTATAATTTTTGCGCATATTAGTGCTGTGCAAATGACGAATGGGACAAAAAAACTGCATTGACATTTTGTGGGATCTCAAAGCCATTGATTTTTTTTAGAGAAAATAGAATGAACTTGGTCCAAGTTAAAATGATCATCGTCCAGCCAAAAATATTAAAAGATTCTATAATATTAAATGACTCTACCAAGGGAGGCGCTCCTAAGTGTCTGAGTTTTAAAGGCAAATAGGTATGTGTTTTGCGCATATTTGCGCTGTAATAACGGTGGATGGGATAAATAAAAATGCTTTGATAGCTTGTGGTAGGCGCTCAAGTACGCTCAAGTACATGGCCTATCATCGCTTGTCAACCGGTCATGAAAATTTCTCGCAGAGAGTTGTGAAGCGTTTCTTATATGTAGTGCTCAGTTAGGTTCCCTCGCAATATGATATTTGAAAGTTTTAATAGTCTATTGTGCGGTCCCGTAAATATGTGGATTCCATTTTGAGCCTTGTGTGTGATTACTTCAGACTTGCAATAGTAAAAAATACTAAAAATTCTTTTTTTTGGATAGTACACTCCATCTTTTTTTTCTGAGTAGTCAATGGCGAGTATTGCGCTCCTCAGCATGTCTTGTTTTATGTCAGCATAGATCCTTAGCTCAGAAAATGCTTCATTGTGATACATCTTTTTTGCGGTTATGGCTATAAAACCTATAGTTCCACCTATAACACCCCCAACCAAAAATGCGTCTGTTAGACCGATTTTTTCCATAAAAACAAAAACTAAAACTATCAACATGAAAGCCAATACAGTTTTTTCAGCAAATGAAAGAAGCTTCAAGAAATCTGCTGATAATTGGTCTCTTATCTTGAATCTTTTCAAAGCGTCCTTAATCATGAATTCAATCTCACTGCCAAGCCCTCTTATAATTTTAAGTCTACTGGACGTACTCGCACCTCAGCCAACGTACGTCCAGCAGAGTTCTGGTTTAGTTACTTACCACCACCACCACCACCAAAGGGCGCTTGAGGAAAAAAAGAAGATCCCTGAAAGGCACTTGGATTCCAAGAGTTGACTGCATTTTTTCCAGAGTTATAAACTGTTTCTCCTGCCAGAGCCCCCACCCCACTCCCAATTGCGGCGCCCGGCGTGCTCATCCCCACTCTACCCCCTATAGCAGCGCCCGCGGCAGCGCCCAAAGTAGCTCCTACGTTTCCTGCAAAAGTGGTACCTGAGCCGTCCGCGCCTGAAATTTGCGATATTTCAATATTGGATAACTTTCTCATGACAAAATTTTCCTTTTTAAGGGTTGGTAATAGTCAGCTTTTTACTTGTGCAGCGTTTGAATTTTTTCAGCTATTGCAAAAATCTTAATTTTTCAACACCAATAGATACTGTGCTCGCAGTGCGCTTGAGTAGCACAATCCCCTAACCGATGACTGTTTCGTTCGTTGCAGCACCCTTACATTACAAATAACTTATATTCATGCGCCAAATTTCATGACGCGCCATACTTCTCCATGGCAATGGAGTAGCTTCCGATTCTTCTGACTGAGTGATCTCTGTTTCGACGGCCCCAAAAAACTTTATCGATCCCATGTTCTCGAAAATGTTTTTTCAGGTGTTTAATCGCACCAGCTGTGCCGCCTAAAGGAAAACAAAAGTCAACAATCCATGTTTTACCCCCTTCATTCCATTCGGACGTGTGAAGTAAGAAGCTAGGGTCTTGTAGTAGACGCAGTTCGCTGTCTGGAGCTAAGTGAGCCCAAGTCACATAACCAATAGGTGTGTCGGTGTTATCGAAAAAAAATAAAATCTGTTTGTGATCTATAGCGGGGACTATCCAGAGTCGCATGGTCATAATCTGAAAAAGAGAGTAATGCCTGCACATGAAAATGATCAGGCAAGCAAAACCAATAAGTTTTGCCCTGTTCGGTGAGCGGTCAACTCGGAAGCTAGTATAAAGCTCAGAAATTTTTTTCATCAATCAACTCCAACGTAACATGGCAAAAAGGTATGGCCTTGTCTGTTTCTATATCCAATCATGCGCGCATTCCCATAGAGTATGGCAGTTGTCGTTTTCGCAGGTCAGCCTGCTATTCAAGGAGAAACGACTTTGTATACAGAAGTACAACACCAACGAAGAAAGGAACCATAAATGCAGCTTGACCCTTTGGGGAAATTCAAAGTCAATAGTTTTATTTAAAGAAATATCGCCCTAGTTGTCGAGGCAAAATTCGCAATCTAGAATAGTGGGCTTACAAGTTTAATTAATGGCGTTTCCAAAATAACTCTATAGATAAAGTATTGTTGAAGAAGTGAACATGATCATGTTGCCATAACGCAGTGATGCTGCCCTCTCCTCGAGAGTAGCGTCTAGATATCTGTAAAAAGGTTAAATTGTTTTTTCATTTAAATTACTCCAGGCTCCACGGTAAAAGCCCAGTGCCGTGTTTACATCCACCTGATGTTCACTGAGCTCAACAAGGGCATCGATCGACAGTGAGCGGCTAACAACCGCTTGCAACGTAAATATGCCTGATGTTGGATCAAACCAGATGGATAGTGCGCTGCTCAACCAGAACGGAACACATCGCCCCTGTTCGTTGCCAAGGTTTAACTTTGCAGTAAGCGAAGCCTCTTCTGAAAGTGTTTTGTAGGCTGTCTTTTTATCTGTTTGTACGCTGATTCTGATACGTTCTATTCGTCCTTTAATATTGTGCAGCAGACTATGACTGCGATTGAGTCGAGTCATATTTATTAACATGCAGCGATAGAAATTTTGCAGATTAATATGTTGTTCATTGGCGACCTGAGAGGCTAGGTCAAGCAATTTATTATAACTGGATAGCAATTGGCTGTTCGCTGTGGCGTCCGTCCTTAGCCATGATAAATTTGCGTCCGAAGCATTAACCCTGCTTGACAGTAACTCATTGAACAGCCGCGCAGTCCAGCGCTCATAACCGATCCAGCCTCCCTCTAGGGTAATTTCATTGACCGTAAAATCATCGAGCGCCAAAAACTTACGCAGACTACCGGAAAAGTTTATAAGCTCCGCGCTGCCCACTAGCACTCGTAGTATCCATAGAGGGAATCCTACCTGTGCTACCTGATACAGGTTCAACTGCTTGTCGTATATCTGGGTAAAATGATTGATTGTTGTTTCTAGAATATGTGTAGATTCTTCAACGGTAATTACAGAGTATTTACTCAAGTAATAACATAGGCTCTGTAAGCTTTCGACTGCGGGAGAGTATTCAGTATTGAATCTGTCAATGTCATCTCGATAGTCTTCAATAAGATGGGTGAACAAACGGGTGCCACTCAAGTCCAGCCAAGCCCCATCGAGTGAGAGATTCGATGCGCTCACATTGTAATGAATAATGTGCTTCGCCTTGGCCGCAGCAAACTGCTCTGCAAATCTCGCAGCAAGTTCAAGAAGTCCAAATTCCAAGCGTTCGCTCATACTGCTAGCTGTTGACGCAACGCCTACAATTGGCAAGAAGTCAACAAATTTCGCTATTGCTGTTTTAACCCTATGGGCATCCTTACTTAGCCTGTTTAGCTGCTTTTCTTCGAAATAAGTAGCCCTAATAAAATGAGCTGGGCGCACGACGGGTTGGCGAACCAATAGTCCGCGGGGAGTTGCAACCCCCCGCTCTTCATACGTGCGTCCAGCGTCCAAGACGGCAACGGTTCGAATGGCACCGTAGGGAAGTGTGGCATTTATTATTTCGGACCAGATAGACTCATAAATAGCTGTGTCTAGGGATAAATTGCCATCGCCATGACCTGCATCGACATCTTTGCCAACCAATTGATTGGGTCCCAGCCCTTTGAGTTGCCATACGCCATCGAAACCGCAGCGTCCTCCGCCGCCATTACTGAGTATGCCGTCGCCACCATAGCGCTCGGCCATAAATGTTTTGACTGAGGATTGGCCGCAGGAGGGCATTGAGTTAGACCTTACAACATAACTGTAAGCGTTAAGAATAGTTTCCGAAGATTTGCCATCGGCCAGTGTTTCGTTAAAGTAAACAACGCTGCATCCTTCCAGTTTTTCGGTTTCAAAATTTACAAAACATTCCTGTAAATCAGACAGCTGCATCCTTTTCGTCATAATTGATCACTTCTGTTCCGAGCCCGATGAACGACCAAGTCTTTACCTTGTTGACTGTCCCCCATGTGTATCGCTATCCATCATAAAGCGCCATCACCTATCAAAAACAACCATAGTGGCGATTGCAGGTAATTACGTTAGCTCTAAAGACTAGCCAAATGCGACCCTACATCTGTAGGGGTTACCAAGGGCACAGCACTGTGCGAAAGTGAAAGGACAAACCTCTGAGAGAGCCTAATTAAGCCAGGCAGCTGAAATTGAAAATTCGACATGACTTGTTAAATGAGATGTTGAGCATTATATGAGCCATGGCGGTGTGATTACGGATTCCCAGGTTGGTGGTCAATTTTTTATTGGTCCGGCCATCAGCTAATAGGTGCGTTACATCACGCTATCCTACTGTAACTCTAAAGTTTCGCTCGGCGCACAGTCGCTCAGAAAGGGGGTATTGCAACGCGAAACTCCAGGAGCAGGCGCACCATCCCGGGAATTGCTTTGATGTAAAACTGATATGGACGATTCGCATGGGTAAGTGATGGAGTTTACCCCGCGTAACTTTGTTTGCCGTTCGCGGCGAACAATGAATATTTGAGCTGGCATTTTTCGGGGCCGGCGGGAAGCGTAGTGCCCAGTAATAATCTGGTCAAAGTCTAGGAAGGAAAGATTCGTGACACCAAAGACTCCGCTGTTTCGACTTGAAGCGCTGGCCTCGCGACAGGCTAACTGGCTCGGTGACATCGTGTTGGTCAGGCCCGTTTCATTCACTGTATTGACGCTAATTGCAGTACTGTTCGCCGCTTTGGTGGTCACGTTTTTCGTCTGCGGCAGCTATACCAAACGCAGTACGGTGCCGGGTCAGTTGGTTCCATCCTCGGGGCAGCTGAAAATTTACTCTCCACAATACGGTGTGGTGCTCGAACGTTTTGTAGATGAAGGGCAATTAGTCAAACAGGGAGTTCAACTCTTTCGCCTTTCCAGTGAGCGTTTTGCGGGGAATTTGGGACCGATACAGGCAGAGGTGAGCGATCAGCTCGCACAACGACATCGATCTCTGGGTGAGGAGTTGAAGAAACAAAAGCGGCTTCAGGCTGAAGAGCGCCAAAGCCTGAAAAGCAAGCTCGAAAGTTTACGACAAGAGTTGGTGACATTGGCGAAGCAAGTGGCCAGCCAGGAGAAGCTTGTACAGCTGGCAAACAATGCCGCCGGTCGTTATCAGGGACTGATGGAGAGAGTGTCAGATTTTTTGTGTGCGGGCCGGTAACGGCCTGCCGTCAGGCAGGCCTTCATTT
>NZ_AZRW02000057.1 GCF_000512695.2 Pseudomonas sp. QTF5
TCCGCCCCCGATATGCTTTTTCAGGAAAAATCGGAGAGGCGACAACTATCCTGACACCGGGGGCACTTGCCAAAGAAGCTACTGCCATCCAGATAAACGTTGGCGTTGGAAATACGGTGTGCGCTATAGCCTGCCATTTATGCGGCCCCCAGGTTGACCAGGTAATCCCCGGTGATTTCGGTTTCAAAGGTGCCGCGTTCGAATGGCAGCGGCACGGTGAGTTTGTAGTTGAACAGTACGTGGCCCTGTTCCAGTTCGGTTTGTGGGTTGCGCGCCGGGTCGTACCAGCACTCGCCGCCGAGTAAGGCGCCGTCGCCGATGAGTTTGCGCAGGAACAGGTTGACGCTTTCGGTGAGGCTGGTGATGAGCGAGGTGGTGATGGGCTGGTCGACGAATTGCAGCGCGCTGTAGCGAATGGATTCGTCGACGACGTCTTTGGTGCGTCGCACGTTTTCGAAGTTGCGCATGTGGGTGACGGTGGGCCAGGCCGCAGTGCGGTTGCCCCATAAGCGCAGGCCGGTGCCGAAGGAGTTGAAGACGGTGGTGATGCCGTTTTCGTTGAGCAGGTTGACCTCGCTGGTGGCGTCGTCGATGCGTGCGGTGAGTGGCCGTTCCAGGCCGATGACGCCCAGTAGTGGTTGATTGGAGCTGCTCCACCAATAGCCGTGGTCGTGGTCTACTTTGGCGCGCAGGCCGGCGGCGCGGATTGATAGCGGTTGCAGGCGCTCGCCCTTGGTGGCGTCGTACACCTTGACGTGCGGGTAGCACAGGCGGACCCGGTCGCTGCTGATGTTGAAGTTGATCGCGCCGGACGGCCCACGCCCGGCCAGCACTTGTGGCACGGTGGCGCCGATGGGCGCATCGACGTAGGCCACGCCACCGACTTGGCCGGCGGAGGTGGCCAGGTCGACCGTGACCGCCTTCAAGGTGCTGAAGCCTGGGGCGATGAAGATTTTGGGGAAGAAACCCAGGTGGTTGTAGCTGTCTTGAAAGGCCTTTAAGCCGGTGCGCCGCCCCGCAAGGGTGATGCCGCCGATGATGTCGGCCGGGGTGACTTTGCTGGGGTCGGCGTGGGTGTAGTCCGCTTTGATCTGAGCGTTGGCGGCAATGCTGCCAGTTGCCAGGCGCCTGACTTGGCCGGTGAGCATGTTGACGGTGTAGTCGGTGCCTTGCTTGTGGGTGACCGACCCGTCAGCGGACTTTATTTGCAGTGTTTGCAGCGCACCGTGCGCCAGCTGCAACAGGTCGTTGTCGGCGAACTGCTGGGGCTGGTCGGCGACCTTGGCGTTGTGGATGTCTGGGTCGAGCACGTTGACCACCAGCACGGTGCCAGCGCCGAAGTCGTAGATGCCCTGCAGCGCCTCGGGGATGCTGTAGCCGCTGTGGTGCGGGCCGAACTGGGCGGCGTGGGTGTCGTTCAAGCACAGGGTCAGCTCATTGACTGGCCCGACCGGCGCGGTGCCGACCAAGGCGATGACCGCCGATTTGACCACCCGAACAGGACGAGGGCCGCGCTCGACTTCGGTGGTTTCTATGCCGTGCAGATAGTTGGCTGGCATGGGTGTTTATTCCTTCGCTGGTTTTTGAGACGCGACGGTGGATTTGTTGGCCAGCTTTGTGTGGGTCGGTAGCGGTGCCAGGTGTTTGAGCGCTAATAGCACCACCGTGTATTCGTGATCGGCCGGTAGCTCGACGGGCTTGTCGGGCAGCAGCTGGACGTCTAATGGCTGCCCGGTGTCGCCCACGCGCAGGGAGACGGCACTTTGCGGGCCGGTGTAGAGGTAACGGGTCAGGTTCATGGGTGGTCCTGGAATGCAGCGTGTTTAAGCAGCGGCCCCTGTTCGGGGGGCATGGATTGCAGTTGTGTGGTGCGGGTGGCGAAGTCCTGGGCGTACTGCCACACGCCGTTTTGGTGGCCGATGAACTGCTCGGACAGTGGACGGCAGGCCTGAGCAGCGTTTGGCGGATACCACCCTATGAGGCAGGCCCGGATGCGGTCGAGGTAGCAGATGACGCCGGAGGTACCGTTGAGCTGGCGAAAGATCAGCGTGAGGCGCAGCACTACGTTGCGCGCTTGAACGATGGCGTCGGTGCTTTCGGTGCCGCCAAAGATTGACTTGCCGTAGGCCAGCAGGACGGCACCGCGTGGGTGGTTGAGGCGGTATTGCTGTGGGTTTTCGGGAAACAGTTCGACCATCAGTTCGTGGCCGACGTCGTGCTGCAGTTTTGCGAGCACGGCGTCCATCAGTTGCTCAGTTTGGGTTTTAGGGATCAGCTGGGTCATCAGTAGCGTTCCCACGTGTCGGCGCTGAATTGTTGAGGCCGTGAACGCACGCGGATCTCGCCTGGCTCTGGCGCGGCGTGGCCGGTGGGCAGGCCTAAGGTCACGACGCCGTCGCGGATGTTTTCCAGCAACTTGAGGGTGTCTTTGCGGCTGTCCTTTACTGCATCGGGCAAGGCGCCTTCGGGGCGGCGCTGGTACAGCCAGTGCCGTGTCAGGTAGATCACGGCATCGCGCAGCATGGTGGGCACCGGGTCGAGTGGCAGGTGGTAGCGCCCGCGCAGGTAGCCATCGACCAGCTCTTGCGCGTGGCGCACGCCGTCGTTGATGACGCTTTCGTTGGGCTGCGTGGCGGCCGGATCGTCGTTGGAAAGCTGAACCAGCGTGATCTGTGGGATGGCGTTGCCGAGGTCGGCGCGGGTGCAGTAGCGCATGGGTCAACCCGCCTTCAGTTCGACCAGGGCCTCGGGGAACAAGCACATGGCCAACGGATTGGCCTGGGCTTCGAGGTCCCAGCCTTTGCCCATCTTGCGTGGTTCGGCTTTGCTGTAGAACGGCTGGCCCAGGGTGTTGACGGTTTCGTTGTAGTTGGCCGGGGCGTTGAACAGGCGGAACACGCCGCGGGCGACGGGAAAGACCTGGGCGATGTCGGCCGGGATGAAGCGCTGGCCGCTGACGGTGACGTCGTATTCGATGAACTCGATGCCGCCGAAGGTGAAGCCCGATCGCATGTCGCCGCCGAGGCGGTCTTGGGCCGCTTGGTAGTGGGCGAATGCCTCTTTGACCTTGGCGTGATCAGTGAAGGCGTCGAACCAGTCCGGCCCACAGAAGGCGCGAAAGCCGGTGACCATGACGCCGCCGAGTTTGGATTCGGCATGGCGCTTGGCGTCGACGCAGGCTTTGCGAACGTTGGTGTCGGGGTTGCTGAGGAGCACGGTGACTTTCTTCTGTTTGACGTCGAATTCGTCAAACAGGTCGAACAACAGCGTGCCATCGGCGTCCAGCAGTTGCCCGCGCAGTGCGCCGACGCGTTGGAATTCCCGGGTGGCCTCGATGCTGTTCTTGAGTTCTTGCAGATGGTCGTTGATGACGGTGACGACGGGCGTGGTGGCGCTCTCTTGACCGAAGGCGGCGATGCCTTGCAGCTGGCTGGGCAGGATCGAGCTGCTGACCGGCAGGTGCAGGGTTTCGAAGGTTCGGCGTTTGCGCTTGCGGCCTTCTAGCGGCGCGGGGTCGTCGTTGCGTGAGGTGTTGGGCACGAGCACCAAGCGACCTTCACGTTCGTCGATGATGACGCTGGTGCTGGTGACGCCTTTCTCGTCGAACAAGCCCATGGCGCCGACTTTGCCGGGGATGGCCGGGAGTTTGTTTACGGCGGCGGTTAGGTTGGCGACGCTGAACAGGTCTGGCAGGTTCATAGAGAACTCCTGATTAGAGGGTGGCGCGGGCGACGATGCCTTGGGCGTTGAGTTCGTCGAGGGCGGTGTTTTTTTGGGCTTCAGTGATGCCCGAGGGCCAGACGAGGTGTGTTAGGGCGACGACGGCGCCGCGCGCGATGACGACGCCGGGTTGATCGCTGGTGATGGCGTCTATGCGTTCGGCCAGTACGGCGACGGCCTTTTTGGCGACGCCGGTTCCGGCGGGCTCGAGGGTTTGGTATTTGCCGGCGACTTTGGCGAGCACCTGACCTAGTGGGTAGTCGGTGCCGGCGAGCAAGGTGACTTTGCTTTTGGTCCAGCCGGGGCTGACTTGGAGCAGCAGTAAATCGCCTAGGTCTTTGGGTTGGTTGAAGGTGGCCATGGGGCTTCCTAGCGTTGGGCGCGGGCTGCGGCGTCGACGAGTAAGGGGTTGGTAGGTGCGATATCGGCTTGGCCGGTACGGGTCTTTGTGGCGACTTCGGTGAAGCTGACGGGGTTGGTCAGGTCCTTGAAGAGGGTTTTGAGGCCGACGCTTAAGGGCTGGCGTTGGTCGCCTTCGCCGAATTCCAGGGGTGTTGCACCGGACTGGGTGGCATTGAGGGCGGCGATGACGACTGGGGCGTGCAGCGGTTTCATGCCGGCGGCGACCAACTGCTCGGCGTACGAGACGCTGGCCGTATGGATGGCTTGCTGTGCGGCGGTGCGGGCGGCTTTGTCGCGTTGGGTGAGTTCGGCTTTGAGGCGTTGGTTTTCTGCCTCTAAGGCGGCGGTGTTTGGCTCGGTCATGGGGGCTGCCTGGACGGTGGATTCAGAAGGTGTGGTGTGTAGGCTGTGATCGCTGAATTCGATGACGCCGGGTTCGCCTTCGGCCAGTTCGATGGGGCGCAGGCCTTTGACGGCTGGCGGTTGGGCGCCGAGGAAGCCGACGTGGCGCAGGTAGTACACGCCGGGCACGGGGTTATTGGCCGCGCTTGGGTGGTAGAAGGAGGCGGAGATTTTTTTGTAGCTGCCCTTAGCGACTTGCTCGGCGAAGGTGGCGTCGACTTGCTGGGGTTCGGCGATGAGGCCCAGGGCGGTGGCGGACAGGAATTTGACCCAGCCGGCCGCGGGGGCGTCGTGTTGCGGGTGGCCGATGACCAGTGGGGCTTCGTGGAGGGTTGGGTTGTAGGCGGAGACGGTGGCGGCCAGGTCGGTTTCGGTGAAGTTGAGGGTGGTGCCGCATTGAGCGGTGTGGGTGCCAGGTTTGAAGATGTGGAGGGGTTTCATGGGTGTGCGCTGCAAGGAAGATGGTGTGCGCAGTTTGGGGTGACCACTGAGGCTGGGCTTTTAATCGCCTTTAGAGGGCTGCCCTTGGTGCCAGTTCTTACAGATGCGATGATCGAGCGCTGAGTGTCGAATGGGCACTTTCAAGGAGCGTGATGTGAGAGAAGGCGTGGACGTTGTTTGTGATGGATGTGTGGGGGATGTCTTTCTTCGTCAACGCATTTTGTACGAGTGCGATATGGGGCGGTGTTCGTACTGCGAGCAATTACGGCGGTGCATGCCCATTGAAGCATTGGCGGATGAAGTCGCAGACATTCTCCATAATTACTATGGGACAGGCCCTGTCATACGCACCTCCAAAACCAATAAATTCGCTCGATATATCGACGCGGGTATTCCTTTGGCGCTAACCGTCGCGGAGATGCTTGATTGCAAGGACAGCGAGGGGCCCGTCACTGCCGCCATTGTGGAGTTGCTTACAGGCAGTACCGACCACGATTTGAAACGCGGCGGTGAGCCGCGCTTTAAGGCTGATGAACTCTACATGCGGCGCAGTATCCGACCGACAGAAGTCGAGGAAAAATGGCAAGAATTCAAGAGTGGTGTGATGCACCGCAGCCGCTTCTTTAACGATCACGGTAAAGCGTTCCTCGATTGGTTGTTTGAAGGTATTCATCACCTCAAAGACGAGCGCGATCGGGAGGTGGTGCAACTGTTTGAAGTGGAAGATGGTTTGGAATTGTATCGAGGACGCTACTGCCCGCCGTCCTCGGACCCTAAGAGCATTCTTGTGTCCCCGGACACTGAGCTTGCGGCACCGCCCAAGGAAAAGGCGCGTGCAGGACGCATGAACCCTGTTGGCGTGCCTGTGTTTTATGGCGCATTTGATCGCGATACGTGCATCGCCGAGCTGCGCCCCTCGGTGGGCGGCATGGTGCTAACGGGAGAGTTTCAATTATTACTGGATGCGCGCGTACTCGATTTTGGTGTGTTGGAGAACATATTCGATGCTCAGCCGATGAGCTGTTTTGACCCGGATTATCGAATGAACATGGAGCGAAGGCAGTTTCTACGCACCTTGCACAGCAAAATCAGTTCGCCGGTCACGCCTGACCAAGATCAGGAATATCTATTTACCCAAGTGATCGCCGAGTACCTTTCTACGCAGGTTGAGCCACCTATTGATGGGGTGATGTTTGCTTCTGTTCAGCACCAGGATGGGATCAACATTGCTCTGTTTTCACGTGTGCTCGCCAGCATCCCCTATCAGGAGAGAGCCGATGACGATCCCATCATCGGCAATGGGCCTTTCCCGTCCGGGGTTGTGTACATTCCCGATACTCTGGCAGCGCATAAAATCGGCTGTGTCACCTTTGAGGTTGAGCCGCTGGTTATAAACGGCGATACGATCATCAGGGATTGGCGGTACGAACAAGACCCCTATGGTGAATGGGACTATTGACCACCTGAAGGTTGGCGTGGAGCGGATGAAGCTTTTAGAGTCGTCGAGCTGGTTTTATAAAGGCTTTATGGCAGGTGTTCGTTGGGTGTCCCATGAACCGGAGCCGAACGGGATTGGAGAGGCTGTAGAGGGGCGTCAGGGAAGGCGACTTTTCGTCGTCAAGTATGTGAAACCATGAACGTGACATCGGTTTTCATTCGCAATTCGAGGGTGAGTTAGACGTTTACCGCTCTTTCGAGGCTTTTAAACAAGGAGTGCATTAATGAAAGGGTTAATTCAGGATCGTTTTGGTCGGGATACATCACATTTGCGCGATTCCACAGGAGTAAAATCTCCAGAGTTCGCAACCGAATGCATTGCTGCGGCCATCGACTTCAGACTCTCTGGCGACGAAAGGATTGGTTGGCTACTAATGAACTCTTTGGTTTGGGAAAAACGATCCTAGAATTGAAGGTGCCGCATCGACAATGGTTAACTTCAACAGCTAAAAAATAAAATCGAATATTGAGAACTCTCATGGCTTCATAACGGAAATATTGACCTGTGGTTCTATAAAAGCGAGCACAGGTACGGTGGGCCTGCACCGGTAATTCCGCCGAGTAAGGCCGAAAACACAAAAGATATATTGCGCATGCTACCCCTCCACGACACAGTGCCATCTAAAAAATAGCAAGCAGAACGCAACTCTGCAACGGCAGTCTAGTTTTTTTTCAACCTCTTCATATGGTATGAAATCAACGTAATTTCGCAGCAATTGACCAATGATGCACAATGGAATGTTGTGTGCAGGACGAAAATTTTCAAAAATGGACTATCAACATCGCCATACAGAGCTACTCTTCCTAGTCCTAGAGTCTTTTTCGTCGCGCTGAGGTGAGCCATGCGCAAAGTAGTCGCCATAATTATCGCATGCTTGATCGCATCGACTGTACTAGCCGAGGAGGACTGCACGGGAGCTAAGCACGTGATAGGCGAATTTAACAGCACGTTGCTCACCGATGGGTCAATCGCCGGCTGGGCGAGAAATCATGTAAACGTTGATGGCATGAGGACTGCCTATCATAAGGTGGGGACATCCAAAGGAGCCATGACTACTGTCTGTAATGCTGGGGAGGCATATCTACCTAATGGCACAGCATTTCATGGAGCGGATGACTGCAATGCTTTCATAGAGCTCTACAGAACTGCGTTAAAAAAAGGTTGGAAAGATCCTAACATCGGAGCTATCCGGTGGTACGGCGTGGTTGGCACAGACGAAGCTACTATTGCCGGTCGAACCGTCAAGGGGGTAATACCAACAGAACAACCTGATGACTCTGGTTTTTTTGTCTCACCAACGAAACTGGCTGACTCGAAGTACAAAGTTACAAATCAACAACGCTATCTCAATGCCGAAGTGATCCCCTACGCAACTATAACTGACTCCAATAAACTAATAAGCCTCGGCATAAAAGTTGGAACATTCGGCGTAGCTTACAACAGGATCACACAACAAACGGTAACATTTGTCGTCGGTGATATTGGACCACGCGTAGGCGAAGGGTCATTCGCTTTAAGCAAAATGCTGGCGGGCGAACCTAATCTCCTCGCGACGAAAGCAAACTTGAGGCGTGTCAGTATCGATGCTCCAAACATTCTATGGGTGCTATTTGGTACCCGCACCGGTCTAGCTGAGAAGCCGTATACGGATGTCAGTATTAAACAAGCTGCAGCCAAAGCCTTTGATACATGGGGAGGTACATCCAGGCTTGACCGATGCATCGCGAATGGAGAAATCTAAGGGCAATACGAAAGTACCGAACATGACTTAGGCGATGCAAGACAGGTTGCTGTTTACTTTGAGCGCGGCCTCTAACAAGGCGCTCAAATCGTTCGCTTCGCTCACTGGGACCGCGTTCCGCGGCCCTTTAACCTAAACGTTAGGCCCTCCCTTAGGAATCACCCGTGATCCTCACTACCGCCTCGTCCTCTGGCTTACCTTCATCAACTTCGAGGAATTACTAATGGAAAAGTTACATGCTATCGCTTGCGCAATAATCGCAAGCTTCATTTCGATAAATATATGCCATGCAGCCGAAGGAGTCGCAGCACTCGCGGTTGCCCCAGATGCCGACGCCTGTCGGTACCTGATTGGCGCGCCGTCGGCCACGCGATTGATCGACCGCGCAAAGTTTTGGTCAAAGATGGAAGAAATCGTCCGACGTCGAGAAATATTCGAGTACGACTTTGAAGAGCCAGTGAAAGATGCAGGCGGGAAGCCCGTAAAGGACGCATCCGGTAAGCCCTTGCTGAAAAAACGTCATGAAGCAATCTCCTTCAATTACAAGAACGTTAGATCGATCCTCAACGGCGTTCCCAAATGCACGATCGAAGGCATCTTCGATTATTGGGAGACCAGTGGAGGCGGCGACCCCAAGGTGCTCGCACTGTCACTATCCACTGCCCTGAAGGAATCCAATTACACTTTGCAACCCGGATATATCGAAAAATTCACGGAAACCAACCCTCCTGCGTATGCAAAACCGGATAAATACGGTCGCGCTTACTATGGCCGCGGCCTGACGCAGCTCACCAAGATCGGGAACTACAAGGCTTTTGAAAACCGACTCGGTATAAATCTAGTCAATCAGCCTGAGTTGGCCGCTATCCGCGAGTATTCCATTCGAATTCTGGTCGACGGCGCACGACTTAGTCTGTTCAATACAATATATGGCAAAGTCGAAACCTATTTGAATGACACGAAGTCCGATTGGGTAAGGGCACGAGGCTTGGTTAATCCGGGCAGTTACCGCAAACGCACCACGGGCTACTTGGCCTGCCGGTTCTACGACGCGGTGCAGCCAGCCTACCTACAGCCCGCGCCTGTTCAAGACGCAGCATTGTGTATGCAGCTCAGTCGACAGGTAGACGCCGGCCCGCTCTAAGTTGTCATCTAATCCTATATATCGTAGGTCCAACAAGGCACTGCAGCGGACGGCTTGGCCAGCGTTCGCAATGGGTCGCTTTCTGCCTCTCGCGATGGGCAGAAAACGGCCAGCAGCCAGTCAAAGAGGGTCAATATCGACCCACCTCACCCCTTACTAGAACTCTTACGTCCCACAGCCATCCTTCTTGGATATTCACGGCGTGTCTTACGCGGCACCTACACCGAGCAGCCGGGCGCAAGCTTAAAACTCTCGCCTGACTGAACTTTGCCTAGGAGCGATACAGCGGCTTCTGAATATTTTCTAGTGAAGCTACTATCTGACTTACCAGTTTTTAATTTGAAATGGTACGGATTGTCAGAGTTCTTCATGTCAAATCCTGACATCTGCTCCAACGCTTCAATGAGCTTGTGCGCACTATTCCAAGTCGCAAATCCAAGTCTTTCCGCCACTAATTGGAGGGTGTAAGGGTAATTCGCATTCACACTAGCGGGGCCATCAAGCGATGTAATACCCAATATTTTTGCAAAATTTTCGTCACTTTCTACAGCGTGCTCCAGCATCGAGAAGTTTACTTCCACCTGTTTGACTAGTGTATCCCTTCGCACGAGATTAAACGCTCTAGCCATTAGCGCTCGTAAAAGCTTGACGTTGATTTGCTCTAATGCCCCATTATTGCCAAATGCTTTAAACACCCATTCAAAGGATGAGGCTGTAATGCTCTTGACTCGAATTGTTAGATCTCCGCCAACATTTATTATTCTTTCGCGGGCCGGGTAAGAAGCTTCGTTGACATCGTTATCCCATTCCAATATATAAATATTTGGAGTCAACGCCTGGCTAGCCTTAAACATGCGGGTAACGTCGTACAGTATGCTCTTTATATTTGGGTCCTCAGCCTTGTACCCTACAAAAAGCAACGGATGCTCTGCAAAGTAAGTAAGTAGCTTTGCGCTCAAGTATTTTTTGTCTGCCTCAAATACTTGGTAGTCTTCCTCGGTAAGTACGATAGATAAAGGATCGGAAATGCATCCATGAATTTTAAATATTTCCCCTACAGAAAGATATGGCTTGCTCAATACCTGCTGGCCGACCACTCGCTCAAAATCTGGAAAAATTGACTCCAGCAATTGATCGTAGTTTGTAGTGATAAGGGCATGCGGGCTCATGGCATGGAGAGCTGAGATTTCAGCGTCTAACTGAGCCGCTCCGTAAGAGCCGTTATTTTCGGGGCCCATCCCGTCGAGAATGGTTGCGATAGCATGCTTGATGAAAATATCGGATGGATAGGACTCTGAAAAGTACTCAGGGGGGAACTGTGCTCTTCCACCTGTCCATGCCCACTCCCGGTAGTGATCAGAAAATATACTGCCAATTTCAACAAGGCTTTTATTTTTTTGTTTGTAATAAGCTAAGTCCAAGCTGATGTTTGGGCAGTTAGAAGCTAAAGCCTTCAACAGCTCTTCCCAGTTTGGCCCACCGGCGTATCGTTTCGAAAAACCGGAACCCACAAATAGAATAGGCTGGCATGCAGCCTGCCCAAGCACATTAAGTATGTCGGCAGTCACTTCGTCCTGATACTGCTGGTAACTTAAAGGCATACATACTCCAGAATTCGTGGTTAGCAATGGTTGCTTATCGTCAATAGATGTTCAATTTCAGCTGAATTCCTTCCGCCTGATTAGCATTATCTGAGAGCCCTTGCTCTGACTTGAAAAATTTGTGGCTATCGTTGCTGTTGCTGTTGCTGTTGCTGTTGCTGTTGCTGTTGCTGTTGCTGTTGCTGTTGCTGTTGNAGAGTCTTTGCTGTCATGAATCGTTTTCTTAATTTCTGCGACCTGCGCCTCTACTTTTTTAGCCGCATTCTCAGGCTCTATCTCAGCTTCAGTTGCGCAACGATTCGATGTATTAATGGACGCCCATACAATCAGCCGCCGCACTTGCAGCGTGGGCTCCTTGTCGCCGAGTAGCGTCTTTACCTCAACGTTATAATCCGCAAGAATTTTACTAACGATGCGTGCTCGATTTGAGCGGGCGGATGCGTTGTCGCTCAAATCGGCTTGAATACCATTGGTTGCCCCCGACAAGCCTGACCAAGCCTTTGCTGCAGATCCACCTGCAGTGATACCAAAGACGCTTCCCGCCAAGACGCCAAGCACCTTGGTACCTAACCGAGTACTCGAGTTGATGTTACCGCCGCTCTCGTAATAGTGGCTAACCTGCTGGCAGTACGTGCCCGTTGCAAGCATCGCCGAAAACATGTCGTTGTCGCTGCAGTTCGTCTCACGACAATCGCTGAGACTGACTCCAGGCTTCTTTTGATCCCAAGGCCAAATTGCTTCAGGGTTCACGATGAACTTCGTGTCCTGGTCAGCTGTACCACTTGCGCAACCGGTCAGAATGCAGCAAATGCCTAGAAGCCCGAACAAAAATTTCATAGATCCTCCTTGATCTGGAATCGAATGTTATTTTGATACTAGTCGATGAAAATTGAAGTGGCGACCGGTTTGGTTGAGCAAGGTGGGTCGGCCGGACGCATACGATGGATGGGCTCACCCCCTAGAGACGTGCTGCTTTTTCCAAATGAGCCAAAACTAAGTCGAGGATGGCCTTTTCCGCGTCAGGCTGCAGGTTGCCTTCGGCGTCCATGGCCAAGTACGGCCGGCCCGGGATGTCACCCCACAGGTTTGGAAACTCAGCTTGATCCCCACCGAACTGCATCATGGCCGCATACGGTTTGTTGCTGCCCACCAGTGCCGAGCTGTCGGTGGCGTGGGTGGTGATGGAGGCGGCCAGGCCGGCAGCACTGACTTGCAGGATTTTTCCGGGCCAGTTGCCGTGTTTGGCTCGTCGTTCGGTGGTGGTGTCGGTGAGTTCGGGCCATTGGGGGCGGCCTTCTTGGTCGAAGTTTTCTTCGGTTTGGCTGGCCAGTTCGGCGGCGAGGCTGTGCATCAGAGGGGTAAGGTCGCCGATAGCTGATTCAACCTTACGCAAGGTTTGTTGTAGGTGCTGGTGTTCGAGTTCAACGGTGAACATGATTTGACCTCAGTTCTAGTTTGCTGTGTATCCGTAAAACTGGGTGACTGATTTTGGGGCTGCTGCGCAACCCAACGGGGGCAAGCCCCCTCGCCACAGGGTTTGTGTTGGCTGTGGCTTGCCTAAGTGGCGGCCTCTTTGCGTTTTAGGGCTTCTGCCAGGCCCGTGCCGGGTGCGTGGTTGAAGCCGGGGTCGGTGCGAAATGTGAAGGTGCGGCCTCGAACATCGGTGGTGCGTAGGCCGGTGATGGTGGCCGTTTTGATTTCCCCGGTGCGTTTGTCAGTGCCGACCTCGACCGTTTCGGTGAAAGTTTTTCCCTGGTTGGAAACGACCGTGAGGCCGCGACGTTGGACGGCGGCTTCGCTCAGGGCGATGACGCGGCAGCGGCAGTTGAAGCCGTTGGGCGGGAAGATGGTTGACCAGATGGGGTCGTCATGACGGAAGACCTGGCCGTGCATGGCCCGGTGGCTACTGCGGGTTTTGCCGTCGAGGATGGCGATGTACATCCAGTATGGGTGGGTCTGGACGGTCTGTTCCATGCTGGCTTTGCGGCCGGCCATGTAGGCGCTTTGCAGGTTGGTTTGGTAGATGGTTTTGAGTCGGCGTGGGCTGCCGAGTTGGACCAGCTCGCCGGTGCCTTGGCTGTCGACGATGACTTGTTTGCCCCACCAGCCTTGGGCTTGCAGGACTGGTTGCAGGTTGGCGGTGAATTGCTTGAGGGTTTGGCCCTGTTGCAGGGCTGTTTCTAACGCGGCGCGGATGTCGGACAGCAGGTCCAGGCGCATGGCTTTGGCGACGGTGAAAGCTTGGTCATGAGCCTGGTCGAGCATGTCTTGCCAATGCCAGGTGATGGCGTAGCCCTTGCGTTTTAGGTAGGCGATGGCGTTGGTCGGTTCGAAGCCGAAGATGGCTTTGAGGTCTGCCGGGTTGAGGCGTTTCGCGGGAGTGGCCATGTCAGTCTTCCCGATCGGCGTTGGCGCTGAGTCGGCCCCAGGTGTCGGCCATGAACAGCAGGTTGGCGAGTGGCTGCTCAGGAGCCTGGTTTTCGCGTTGTGACGAGGCTTGGGCCAACACTGCGCTGAGGGTGTGTTCGCTGTGTTGTTGGAGCACTTCGGCGGGCAGGCTGTTGATGGCCTGGTCGAGTGCGAGTTGATCCAGTCGCGGCCGTAGGGTTGGTTCGGCAAATTCGGGTGAGTCGGTGGCGGCTGACGGTTGCTGCAGGTCGCCGTCTTGCAGGTTGTAGGTGCGCTGCCAGTAGGCGTTGGTGAATTTGACGCCGGAGTCGGTCAGGGCTTTGTCGCGTTGGGCCAGGCTTTTGTCGATTTCTTCTTGTTGCCACAGTGCGTACAGCGGTGCGACGACGTCGGTGCCGAAGTTGAGGTCGACGACTTGGCGGATGCAGGCGTTTAACGCAGTGGCGACGATGGCGGCATCGCCGTCGCGGATGTCTTTGGTGACTTCGGCACCGGCGGTGGCGCTGGCGTGGTTGCTGTCTTTTTCGGTGGTCTGGTTTTGCCCGAGCATGGCGACGTTGATTTCGCTGCGGCAGTATTCCAGCAGTTGGCGGTAGACCTCGGCGCTGCCAGCTTTGCCGGCGGCTTCGATGATTTGCACGCTGGCATCATCCGGAATGGCGGCGACCGCGTCCTGGACCATGGCTTCGAGGCTGTTGAGCAGCAGCTCTGTTTCGCTGTCGGTGGCGCCGCGTGGGTGTTTGCCGATGACCCAGGGGCTGCCGTACTTTTCAGTGAACTGGACCCAGAACTTGAGGCCGCCTTTCATGAAGGTGGCGGGCCAGAAGCACATGCTGAGGTCGGGAAAGCCGTAGGGGTTGGCGTAGGTGGCGTCTTGGCGGGCGACGATGAAGCGTTGCGGGTTGCACAGCTCGCCGTCTTGCCCTGCGTCTTTGGCGCGAAAGCGCAGTGCGTTGTCTTTGTCATAGAAGAACCATTCGGCCGGTTTGCCGAGCAGGTCTTGTGGCACCTGGTGCAGGCCGACGGGCTGCCACATGAGTTCGATGGGCTGGTAGCCGAACAATGGTGCGTCGAGCAGTTCGCGGATGATGCGGTCCAGGTCGAGGTCGGCGAGCCAGTCGGTGATGAAGCGTTCGACGTTCGGCGGCGCCTCGCCGCGTTTGAGGCCGCGTTCCAGCGACAGCACCGAGGCTTTGCGGCGGCGGATGTTGCCGCCGACCAGGGCCGAGCTGCGCAGGTCGCGGTAGACGGTGATGTCTTTGCCTTGGGCTTTGAGGATGGGGTCTGGGTTGGGCAAGTGGGCGCCGTTGACGCCGTTGACGCCGCCTGTTTCGATGCGGCCGCGGGTGGCGATGTGATGCTTGAGTGAGGGGCTGCGTTTGGCGTCGGCGAAGCTTAGGAATTCGGTGGGACTGACCCACAGGCCGGTGGTGTTCATGCGTACCCCTGGGTGATGCGGTGGCCCTGGCGTGGGCGGCGTGATTTGACGTTGACCGGGCCGCTGGCGACTTCGAGCGTGGCGAAGTTGGCCAACGCGCCTGCGCCAGCGAAGTCGCCGTGACGGTAGAGGTCTGGGTCTTTGAGGTCTTGTTTACGGGCTTTGACGATCATGGGGATGCCGTCGACGGTTTCGATGGCGCGGATGTCTTGGTGCAGGGAATCGTCTTTGGGCAGTGTGAGGGTGGCGTCTTCGAACAGTTGCACAAACTTGGGCATCCAGGCGCCGTACCAGGCGCGGGTGATTTTTACTTGTTGAATGCGGTTGTGGCCGAACTCATCGGCGGTGTCTTCGGCGAGTGTTTCGCCACTGCCGGTGGCGTCCAGCGCGGCGCCGACGAAACGCGGCAGTCGGCGCAGGATGTAAAACAGGATCTGCTGTTGTTGCCGGGTGGGCACTTTGTGCATCTCGACTACGAACGGCACGTCGCGGTGCCGAGCCTGGTCGACGGACATCGGGCAGATGATGGAGAAGTCCCGGTGACGGGCGTAGTCCATGCCGAGGAAATGGCGCAGCTGGCGGTTGAGCGGCTGTAGCAATGACGCCAGATAGCGCTCGATCCAGTCGTTGACGTAGGCCTCGCGCCGGTAGATCGGCTGTTGGGTGAAGTCGTCGTCCAGCGCCAGGCGCAGCACGGTGCGACCGGGGCGCATGGCTTCATCGATCCAGACGCCGGGGATGCAGATGCCGTTGCCGTCGCGAGGGATGGCGTCGAGTTCTTCGCGCATTTGCGCTTTGCGCGGGCCGTAGGCGTTGCGGATTTGTTTGTACCAGGCTTCTTTGCCCTCGGCGGTGGCTTCCTTGCCGGCCATGAAGCACACCCGTTCAAACAAGCCGTTGGCCACGGCGTCGTCGAAGGTGGCACGGAAGACCTGGGCGCTGCTGCCGTAGCGCTGGTCGCGGATGTCGCTGACCATTTGGTTGAAGGCGTTGGCCTTGCCGTTGTGGGTGCTGATGATGACGATGCGGCCGCCCCAGATGAGCAGCGCGGTGGCGGCGTCGAGCACGGCGGACACGTCGCGGTGAAAGGCGGCCTCGTCGATAATGACTTTGCCTTGTAGGCCGCGTACGCCGGCCGGGTTGCTGGAGAGTGCGACGATTTTGAAGTCAGAGGCGTAGCGGATGCGGTAAGCGTTGATTTGGCGGGTGTTGCCGGCGTCGTCCTGGTCTTGGAACAGGAATTCTTCGATTTGGCTGACGCCCGAAGCCTGGGCTTCGGCGATCACGCGGCTGAATTTGGCGCAGTAGCCGATGAATTCCAGGCCCTTTTCTTTGGTGTCACCGATGTAGAAGCAGTCCATGCCGCCAGCGATTTTTTGCGAGGCGGCGGTGATGACTGAGTCCAGTGCTTCGGCGAAGGTGATGCCGGTGCGTCGGCCTTTTTCACAGAGTTTGATGTGCGCGTCGATGGCCAGCCAATCGGACTGGTGGGCCATGAGGATGCCTTCGAGCAACGGGTTGTAGCCCTCGGGGATCTGGCGGACGCTGGGTGGCAGTTCGTCCCATTCGATGACGCGCAGTGTGCTGGCGGACGGTTTCATGATTTGACGCCGAGGAATTTTTGTCGCCAGAACAAGGCTTGGTCTTCGGTCATGCCTTGGGCTTTGACGGCATTGTCGAGTTCAGCGGCTTGCTCTTGGAGCAGGCGTTCACGGGTGGCTTTTTCGATGGTTTGGCGCTCTTTGACGCTGAGGGTGCGGGCTTCCATGGTGGCTTTGGCGGCGCGGGCCAGCGCGGAGACTTCGGCGATGGTGACCTCGTCTTTTTCGTGGGCGCCCATGGCGGCCTGGTAGGTCAGGGTTGAGATGGCTTCGACCAGTAATGCGCCGGTTTTGTCTGAGGCGTCTTCGCCAAAGGCGCCGACGAAGGCTTCGGCCATTTCGCGTTGCTGGCGGGCTTTGTCGATGAGTTCGTCAAAGCCAAGTTTGAAGCGGCCCAGGGCGCTGCGGCTGGGGGCTTTTTCGTTGGGGAAGCGCGCTTGGATGTCGGCGAGCATGTTGTCCAGGGTCAGGCGGTCTTCGCGCAAGAGCTTTTGAATGTAGGCCTTGACCGTGGGCGGCAGGCGGTTGATGGAGGATTTGCCGGCCATGCTCAGGCCCCCGGCCGTTTGATGCCGGGCACGCGGGCGCGGCCGGCGGCGATGTCTTGGCCGCGTTCGGTGAGGGTGGCGACCAGGACGGGGCCTACGTCAGCGAGGGTCATGGCACCTTGTTCGGCGAGCCAGTGCAGTTCGGTTTTGACTTGGTCGCGGGTGGCGGTGTGGCCGAAGTTGTCGAGGGCGGTGTTGAGGACGGAGCTGTTGGCCCGGTAGCCGGGCATTTCTACCAGCAGCCGCAGGATGACCAGGCGCATGTCTTGGCGCAGGAAGTCGGCGTAGTGGGTCATGTTTTTTCTCGCAGCAGGTAGTCATTGATGCGGTCGAGCGAGCGGGCTAAAGGGCCGAGGGCGTCTTTGACCCCGGACAGTTCGGCGCGCACGGCTTTCATGTCGCCCAACAGGTCGGTGACGGCGGTTGGGTCTGGCAAGTGCCGGATGTGTTCTTCGAGGGCGACGATGCGGGTGCGCAGTTCGAGCAGCTCTTGAGCGCTGGCGGCTTGGCGTTTGGTCATGAAGGTGTAGAAGCCCAGTACCGTGAGGATCAGCCACTGCACGGTCTGGAAGCCGAAGTTGAGGTCGTTCAGGTTCATTCAACACCTCGCGTGTGTCTACGTATTAGCGCAGGGTTTGTTGGTCTGGGCCTTGTTTGATCAGGCGTGCGACGAACAGGAGGATGGCCAGGGCGCTGTTGAGGGCGGCGTAGGCTTTGGGTGACAGCTGGGGCTGCCAGAGGGGTAACAGTTCCAGTTGGGCGATCCCGACCAAGGCGATGACCAGGCCGATCTGGAGGCTGTAGAGCCTGTAGCTGCGGCGCCAGCCGGTGATCAGTTCCATGTGCGAACTCCCGCGGACTGGCCGTGAGTAATGCCGCGCTCGATGCCAGCGAGCGACAGGCCTTCGGCGATGACGGTGTCGCCGTACCAGCGGCCGCCCGGTAAAGACCCCGCGCCGTTTTCGTGGCGGATGATGACGGTGACCAGGGCGCGCATGATGTTGAAGTCGTAGACATCGACGCTTTCCACGTCGGGGTCGAGGCCTAAGGCGCGTGCCACGCTGATGACGTAGGCGTCGGTGTTGTTTTCTGAGGGCGGTGCCCAGCGTTCGACGATTTCGCGCACGGTGTCGATGCGGCTGCCGTTGGCGGCGAGGCGTTTGTCTTGGTAGGTGATGAGGACCCGGGCCATGGCGCGGATGCCCCAGCGTGGGTTTAGGTATTGGACGAATTGGGTGTCTTGCTGGGTGGCGGCCATGCCTTGCCAGCGGACGCCGTTGGTGTGACGGATGTTGCCGGGGTTGTAGTTGCGGATGCCGCGGGGTTGTTCGGGTCGCATGGGGGACGCCTCCAGTCGTGGCGCCCCGGAATGTGAGGCGCTGGAAATGCACACGCCGCCATGGTGGGCTGCGTGGGCTGGAGGGGCTTTTAATCGGGCTTAAGGAGATGACAATGCGGGAAAACTGGTCAAATTTTGGAGTGCTTAATGGACGCATTGCTCTCTTTGCCTATAATGATTAAACAAAGCACATACAAGGAACGTTATATGAGCGATGAGATTAAAATAAATAAGATTGACCAAAAAAGATTCACCGCCCTAGTGGGGCCATCCCGAACACCTTACGCAGCTTTCGTTAGCAAGGAAGTCGATTGGTACTGCAATAAGGATGAATCAGTCCTTGGAGTGATACTACTCGACTTCGACGATGAGTACGGGTGGGTTACAATGGGGCGTGATGAAATTGGACGATATAGAGGCTTTGATGTTGGATCTTGCATAGAAAACCAAGAAGAAGCTGCAAAGCAATTGCTCGGCAAAATGCAAGAGATCACGAGAACCGGACAAAGTGTCTTTCCTCAAGGTGACAAAGGTAAGGCGCTGGATCTTTTCAATATCATTGTAACTGAAGAAAAGCTTCATCCGTTCTTTAAGCGGCTGTGCGAGGAGGCTTCTTTCTCCTCCGCCAAAGGTATTATCGGAGAGATGATGCCTCACTACACGGACATTGATGGTAATTTTGTAGACCAATTCCAATCTGCAGGATTTGACGCCCGTTTATGGGAGTTGTACCTGAATGCGTATTTTATCGAAGAAGGTTTTGAATTCGATAGGTCACATTACGCCCCGGACTTCAATTTAAATAAATATGGGCAAAAAATTTGCATTGAAGCCACAATTGTAGGCAGGCAAAAACCGATGACCGAGGATGAAGCTCGTGTTTTTGCTGAAACGTTAACCAAAGAGCAAATCTTAGAAAAAACTTCGGATGAAATGCCTATAAGATTTGGAAGCCCACTCTATACTAAACTTAAAAAAGAGTATTGGAAGCATAAACATGTTGAGGGTAATCCTCTTGTGATAGCTATTGCAGACTTTCACGACAAACAGTCGATGTTGTGGAGCTCAACGTCGTTGCCAAATTATTTGTACGGAGTACGGCATAACTCGCACTTTGATGAGAGTGGAAAGCTAGTCATCGACCCCATTGTCATTGAGAGACATAAGCACGAAAAAAAGGAGATACCCTCCGGTTATTTCTTTCAGAAGGACGCTGAAAATATCAGTGCGGTCATATTCTCTAATAGCGGCACAATATCCAAATTCAACAGGATGGGGAAACAGGCCGGTTTCGGTGCTAGTAATGTAATATTGATCCGAACCGGGTTTCATCATGACCATGATGAAAATGCTGCCTTGCCGAAAACTTTTAGCCATCGGGTGACCGGTGAGTCGAATGAGAGCTGGGGCGAAGGAATGTCGATGTTTCATAACCCGAATGCTTTGCATCCAGTTCACGCTGGTTTGTTCCCCTCTATTGCTCACCACTATTTTCGGGATGGGCAGATAGTTAGCTATCTTCCTGATTTCTACCCGTACTCATCAACTACAAACATCATAAATGTAGTTGATGATAAAAAATGAAGTATGGGGTGGTGGGCTAATGCCGACCACTTACGAGGGGGCTGCGTTTTTCAGGCATTCGATGTGGTTAATTTTGTATGCATCTAGGCTGCTCTGTATTGCGCCGGGAATGGACTCGGTGCCCCCTTGTCGGGCAGCGCTCACTTGGGCCTGCCACCAGCTGTTGGCGAAGATGCCCGCTGAGCTGCAGCGGCCTAGCGGTTCGAAGACGGAACGGCCGAATTGTGCTTGTCCGGTTTCAAGCAATGCTTTGAATACTTGGCTGTGATCGCCCAGTTCAGGGAGGGTGTTGGCCTTAAGGACGTGTATGCCTTGAGCCATGGCTTCGTCGAGCTGTGAGAGGTACTGGGTCGCATCAATCAATGCTTGGGTGCTGGCGAAGGTGTGAATGGCAGCTGGGGGTTGTGCTTGGGCGATGACGTTGGTTGGCGGTTCAGCTGGCGGGGACTGACCCGGTGTTAACCAGTACCACAGGATGGCGGCAATGACCGCCCAACCGGCCAGCAACCCGATTTTTTCGGCGGGGTGTTTTTCTTTCCAGGGTGTGTTGTTTTTCTTTTGGTTCATACGGCTTCCTTTTGTTTTTTAGTCGTCCATGAGTACGTCAAGGTGACGGTTACGCAACCGTCTGGGGGCTTGTTCATTGGGTGTTGTCATGATGACAAAGGCCAATAAACCAAACACGCCTGTAAGGGCCAGGGCCCAGGGTTTTAATGTTTCAGGCAAATAGTCTTTGATGAAAAAGCTGAGCAGCGCTGCACCCACGCAGACGGCAAAGATCCTGAGCATTTGAAGGGTGGCTTTTTCCTTGCGAGCCCTTTCTCTTTCGTTTGCCGCGACGTCGTCGTGGTGGTGCAGGTTGTAATCACAGTGCATGCACAGTTGTGTGTAGCGCCAGGTGCAGTTGCCGCATTGCGGGCAGCCTCTGGCGCGGTTGCTGTCTTCTGGCGGCGGTTGTTTGGCCGTTTTTATGTCAAAGGTCTGGTGCCCGAGGTTGATGTGCCCTCGATTGCCTTTGATGTTTACGGTGAACGCGTGATCTTTTCCATCCTTGGGGAGGTTTTCGATTTCCCCTGAAAGCCTGGCTGACAGATTTTTTACCAGGTCTTCGTCCTCGCTTCGCATAGAACTCCTTTGCTATTTAGCGATTTACTACCAACTTCAATATTCGCTCAACGCGTGGTTCATCAAACCCTTGATCTTCACCCAGCGCGTTGTAGACCTCTGCGGCCACTTCGGCCAATTTTTTGGCCGGCCAGCGCCGACCGGCTTGTTTGGCAGCTGCCTCTAGCATTTCGATGATTCGGCCGAGCTTTTCGCTGTCTATGGGGGCCCATGCCGCGGCTGGCGGTGTGACGGCGATTCTTTGCCCGGTGATGATGAAGTACATGTCGGCGCCGGCTTTGGCGATGGCGGCCATGTAGTTCGCGTCGGGCACGCGTTCTTCTGCTTCGTAGAGCATCTGCGTTTTCTTTGTCACGCCGGCCAGTGCCGCGAAGTCGGTCTGGTTGAGGCCAAGTCGCGTGCGTTCTGCGCGCAGCCGTTCACAAAAAGAAACCATTCGGTTACCAGTAACTCCTTCAAAAGGAACCGATTGGTTCCATCATGAATTCACACCGTCCGACCACGAACGGCAACTTAATCGGCACCCCAGCGGGCGCCACCAGCCCCCGGAGGGATCCCATGGAGCTACGTACAGCAGACCAGGCGCGAGCAGCGCTCAAGGCCAAAGGTATTTCGATTACTCAGTGGGCCATCGCGAATCATTTTTCGCCCAACCTGGTGTTTGAGGTGTTGGGTGGGCGCAAGAAATGTGTGCGGGGTCAGGCCCACGAGATCGCGATCAAGTTGGGTATTAAGGCTGGCGAAATTTGTACCAACCCGGCGACGGCTCTTGAGCCGACTCGTTTTGTGGCGTGAGGCTCAGGATGAAAAATCATATCGGTTATTTGGAATCTACCGCTTTAAAACGTTCGCCGTGTGAGTGCGCGGGGCAAAAAAAGAAACTTCCTACAAAAAACACACGATTCCACACCGTTTTCGTTGTTTTCAGTTCATGTCATACCCGATCGTCACTTAATGCCATTGGTATTGAGGCTGTCAATTTACCTGAATTGTTTAGGCCGAGGGCGAGGTTATGAATCGCCCGGTGTCGGCGGCTGCGCGGGTTTTACGTGTGTTGAAAGCGTTAAAGGGGCACACGGTGACGGGCTTGAGTAATACGGAGCTGGCTTTTCTGACGCAGGACAGCCCGAGCAATATCACACGAGCCATGCAGACGCTGATTGAGGAAGGTCTGGCGCTGAAGCTGGATAACGGCCGCTTTGCTCATTCGGTGGGTGTATTGCAGATCGCGCAGGCACATGCCGAACACATGGCGCGTTTGACGGGACGCATGCAGGAAATCAATCAGCGTATTGCCGCTGGGTCGAGGGTTTAAGGAGGGATGTATGGCACGGAGCAAGAGCAATCACATCGAGGCACTGGCGTTGCCCGCTTTGGATGGGGCGATGTTGTCGGCGGATCAGAATGCGATGGCGGCGTTTCATGCCTCGCACAGTGATGAGCGGGACATGGTGAATCAGTTGTTGGGCCAGGCGCAGATGGCGGGTGCGCTGGAGGAGTTTTCCCGCACGGTGCGGACTTCGAAGTTGGCGTTTGTTAAGGAGAACAAGCTGTATCGGGGAATTGCCGGGCGTAAAAGTCCGCACGGTGCGGGGGTATTGAGCGGCACGTGGGATGAATTTTGTGGGTTGTTGGGCCGCTCGGTTGATCAGGTGGATCGGGATATTGCGAATTTGCGGGCCTTTGGTGAGGAGGCGCTGGAGTCGATGTCGCGTATGGGGATTGGTTACCGCGAGTTGGGCCAGTATCGCCGGTTGCCGCAGGACCAGCAGGCGGCGTTGATTGAGGTTGCTAAAGCCGGTGATAAGGAGGCGTTTGTTGATCTTGCCGAGGAGATTATTGCCAAGCATGCGAAGGAGAAGGAGTCGCTAGGCCGGCGCCTTGATGAGTCGAATGCTGATTACACCGCGCAAAGCGAGGTGATGGCGAAGAAGACCGGTGAGTTGGATATGGCCCGCCGGGAGCTGGAGACAACCCGCAAGCGCATTCAGGCGATGCCGGCGGATGAAGCGGCGAAGGCTTTACGCGGGGAAGTGGCGGCGATTGCTTATGAGGCGGAAGCCAGTGTGTTGGGGCCGCTGCGCGAGGGGTTCGCCAAGCTTGAAGCGTTGGCGACTGGCCGTGAGGACCACCGCGCTTTTAAGGCCGGTTTGATTCGGCAGTTGGAAATCACGCTGGGGTCGGTTCGCAGTGAGTTCAATTTGCTTGATCCGGTGGATGGCACCGCGGTCTGGCTGATGCCTGCGGAGGCTTGATCGATGAATCCAGTTCACATTGAGCGGTTGATGCAGATAGCACGGCGCGCTGATGCGGCTGTGCATGGTGAGCGTACTGCCATTTATCAGGCCGGTGCGATGGCGTTGGGGGTGTCTATTTCGACCCTGCAACGCCAGTTGAAGGCGGTGCGCTTGGCTAAGCCGCGTAAGCGTCGCAGTGATGCGGGTTGCAGCGCTTTGCCGCTTGAGGAGGCGCGGTTGATTTCGGCGGTGTTGTTGGAGTCGATCCGGGCGAACAATAAGCAGTTATCGACGATTGTGCGGGCCGTTGAGCGTTTGCGCAGTAATCACCTGGTGAAGGCTGGCCGGTTAGACGAGGTGACGGGTGAGTTTCGACCTTTGAGCCGTAGCGCAATCAGCCGGGCATTACGGCGTTATAAGTTGCACCCCGAACAGCTGCTGCAAGACGCCCCGGCGGTGTCGTTGGCGAGTCAGCATCCCAATCATGTTTGGCAGATCGATGCGTCGATTTCGACGCAGTTTTACTTGGCCGATGACGGCGCTCGGGTGATGAATAAGGCCGAGTTTTACGACGGTAAGCCCGCCAATCTGAAGAAGATCGAACGCCAGCGGCTGTGGCGTTATGTGATCACGGACCATACGAGCGGCACGTTGTATGTGGAGTATGTGCTGGGGGCGGAGTCGGCCGAGAATCTGTGCAGTGTGTTGATTAATGCGATGCAGAAGCGCTGTGAGTCCGACCCTTTTCATGGGGTGCCTTGGGTGTTGATGACGGACCCTGGGGCGGCGATGACGAGTGGCATTTTCCGTAACCTTTGCCGCGTGCTGTCGATAGATTTGATGATTAATCGGGTCGGTAATGCGCGGGCCAAGGGACAGGTCGAGCAGGCGCATAACCTTGTTGAGCGGGAGTTTGAAAGCGCTCTGAAGTTTCAGGCGGCGAACAGTCTGGCGCAGATCAATGCGTGGGCCGGTCAGTGGATGCGGTATTTCAATGCGACGTCGATTCATACCCGCACGCGGCGTACCCGGTATGGCGTTTGGCAGTTGATTAAGCAGGAGCAGTTGCGACTGGCACCCAGTGTTGAGGTGTGTCGTGAGCTGGCGGTGAGTACGCCGGAAAACCGCAAGGTGAGCAATCTGCTGCGGGTTTCGTTCCGGGGCTCGCAGTTTGATGTGAGCTCGGTGCCGGGGGTGATGGTGGGTGAACAGCTGCTGATCACTCGCAATTGTTGGCGGGATAAGGATTCAGCGATTGCGGTGCTGGTGGGCGATGACGGGCGTGAGCGGTATCACGTGATTGAGCGCGTTGGGGTGGATGCGTTTGGGTTTGCCGAGACGGCCGCGATGATCGGCGAGCAGTATAAACGCCACACTGAAACGCCGGCCCAGGTGTCGCGCAAGGTGCTGGAACAAATTGCGACCGGAACGACGAATCAGGCCGATGCGCAGGCGGCCCGCAAGGCGAAGGCCGTGCCGTTCGGTGGGCTGATTGATCCACATAAACATGTCAATGACACGGTGCTGCCGGCTTTTCTGCCTCGGCGTGGCACTGCCCTGAATGTTAATGCGCCTTCTGTTGAGTGTGTGCCTCTGAGTCATGTTGAGGCTGCGAAGTTGTTGCGCCCGCGCCTTGGCCATCTTTGGACGGCGGAGACGTTTGGCTGGTTGCAGCGACGTTTCCCGGAGGGTGTTCTTGAAGAGCAGCTGGAGGCCATTGAGGCTGAGCTGAGTCGACCCATTGAGGTCCTGCGTAAACCGTTCAGCCTGGTACGGGCAGCGGTTGGAGATGAGTGATGTTGAAGCTGAAGAAGGTTTTGCAGGCGGTGGGTCAGTCTCAATCGGCGCTGGCCAGGTCGCTTCGCTTGAGTGGTGCAACGGTTGCGCAGTTGGTGAATCACGGGCTCTGGCCGCGCAGTTTGGACAGTGACGAGTTACAGGGACGTATTCGGGTTTTTTTGATTGAGTCAGGGGCCAATGACGCCGCTGTCGCCGATGCGTTTGATGATGTGGACCCGCCGTGCGCTAACACGGCAGGTCCGGCCCTTTTGAAAGAGCCGTCCGGGGAGGACGAACTGATGTTACTGCCAAAGCAGACGTTACAGCCAATGACTCGTAAAGCTTTTGGCTTGTTTCGAGAGCCGTTTGATGAGTTGCAGTGTGCTCAGGATATGTGGGTGAGCCCGGATATTCGGTATGTGCGTGAGGTGATGTATCAGACAGCGCGCCATGGTGGGTTTCTGGCGGTTGAGGGGGAATCGGGGGCTGGCAAGAGTACGCTTCGCCGGGATTTGGTGAACCGTCTTGCGGAGAACAATGAGCCGGTGATTGTCATGGAGCCTTATGTGTTGGCGTCGGAGGATAACGACGCCAAGGGTAAGTCGCTGAAGAGTACGCATATCGCTGAGTCGATGATGGCTGCGGTAGCGCCGTTGGCTAAGCCTAAGAGCAGTCCTGAGGCACGGTTCGCTCAGTTGCATAAGGCGTTGAAGGAGTCGCATGCCGCGGGGTATCGCCATTGTCTGGTGATTGAGGAGGCGCACAGTTTGCCGATTCCGACGCTCAAGCATCTGAAGCGGATTTTGGAGCTGGAGATCGGGTTCACCAAGTTGGTCAGCATCATCATGATCGGCCAGCCCGAGCTGGGGGTGAAGTTGAGTGAGCGTAATGCGGATGTGCGTGAGGTGGTGCAGCGGTGTGAGCGGGTGACGCTGACACCGATCGAGAACTCGAAGCTGGTGGAGTTTTTGACGTTCCGCTTTGATCGCGCGGGCAAGGCGTTGGGAGATGTGATGGATGAAGGTGCCATTCAGGCGATTGCGGCGCGGTTATCTCAGCCGCAACGTCATGGGGGGCGGGATGTGACTGTTTCGCTGCTTTATCCGCTGGCGATCGGCAATCTGGTGATCGCGGCGATGAATTTGGCAGTTCAACTGGGGGTGCCGAAGGTTACCGCTGATGTGGTGCGGGGGGTGTGATATGGATGCTTTGAATCTGGTAAATGCGCCGCTGGTTGCGCATTCCACGCCATCCGGACACTCAGCCCACCAACATCCGGACACTCGTTCCACGCTCAT
>NZ_AZRW02000058.1 GCF_000512695.2 Pseudomonas sp. QTF5
AAACAGTATTGCAGAAAAGGGGGTAACCATAGATGTGGGAGCGGGCTTGCTCGCGAAGGGGCCGGCAGAGGCCGCAAAAATCTTCAGACCTTCTGTTCAAACACCACATAAATCTTGCGGCACGGCTCCAGCACTTCCCAGGTGCCTTTGAAACCGGCCGGAATCACGAAGCGATCGCCCACGCGTAGGGTCTTGGCGTTGCCGTCGCCGTCACGCAGCACTGAAACCCCCTGAACGATTTCGCAGTATTCGTGCTCGGTGTAGTTCACTAGCCACTGGCCGACTTCGCCTTCCCAAACACCTGCACTCATCTGGCCGCACGGGCTGTTGTAGTGGTTGTACACCGCTTGCTCGGGGTCGCCCTTGAGGACTTTCGCCGGGTCTGGTCGATAGCGATCGGGCTGGGTAGTGGCCTGGCTGAAATCGACGATATCCTGAATGCTCATGCTGGTATTCCCCCGTGATTGCGCTGGAAAATTGAAAGTCTATGTTTATTAAAATGAACATCGCAAGGCCGTTTGCCGGCCTTGTGTCAAATATATTGAAACTTTACCGGTCGCTGGTTTAGGGTAACGGTTGCCTTGAGCCGAAAAGCAGGCTGGCCGGGCAGAATTCCTGACAGCACCCGCATAGAACGCGGGGCACTCGTATTCAATAAGAGGAGGACACTCGAATGACCACCCTGACTCGTGCCGACTGGGAACAACGCGCTCGCGATCTAAAGATCGAAGGCCGCGCCTACATCAATGGCGAATACACCGATGCCGCCTCTGGCGATACCTTCGAGTGCATCAGCCCGGTCGATGGTCGCCTGCTGGGCAAGATTGCCAGCTGTGATGCTGCCGACGCCCAGCGTGCGGTGGACAACGCCCGCGCCACTTTCAATTCCGGCGCCTGGTCGCGCCTGGCGCCGACCAAGCGCAAAGCCACCATGATTCGTTTCGCCGGCCTGCTGAAGCAGCACGCCGAAGAGCTGGCCCTGCTCGAAACCCTGGACATGGGCAAGCCGATTAGCGATTCCCTGTACATCGACGTTCCCGGTGCGGCGCAAGCCCTGAGCTGGAGCGGTGAAGCCATAGACAAGATCTACGACGAAGTCGCCGCCACTCCGCATGATCAGTTGGGTCTGGTGACTCGCGAGCCAGTCGGCGTGGTCGGTGCGATCGTGCCGTGGAACTTCCCGTTGATGATGGCCTGCTGGAAGCTCGGCCCGGCATTGTCCACCGGTAACTCGGTGATCCTCAAGCCTTCCGAAAAATCGCCGCTGACGGCCATTCGCATTGCGGCGCTGGCGGTTGAGGCCGGTATTCCGAAAGGTGTGCTGAACGTGCTGCCGGGTTACGGCCACACCGTCGGCAAGGCCCTGGCCCTGCACAACGATGTCGACACCCTGGTGTTCACCGGTTCGACCAAGATCGCCAAGCAACTGCTGATCTACTCCGGCGAATCGAACATGAAGCGCGTCTGGCTGGAAGCTGGCGGCAAGAGCCCGAACATCGTGTTCGCCGATGCGCCGGACCTGCAAGCCGCCGCCGAATCGGCTGCCAGCGCCATTGCCTTCAACCAGGGCGAAGTCTGCACGGCCGGTTCGCGCCTATTGGTCGAGCGTTCGATCAAGGACAAATTCCTGCCGCTGGTGATTGAGGCGCTGAAAACCTGGAAGCCGGGCAACCCGCTGGACCCGGCAACCAACGTCGGTGCACTGGTGGATACCCAGCAGATGAACACTGTGCTGTCCTACATTGAGTCCGGTCACACCGATGGCGCCAAACTTGTGGCTGGCGGCAAGCGCATTCTTCAGGAAACCGGTGGCACTTACGTCGAGCCGACGATTTTCGATGGCGTGAGCAACGCTATGAAAATTGCTCAGGAAGAAATCTTCGGTCCGGTGTTGTCGGTCATCACCTTCGACAGCGCTGAAGAAGCCATCCAGATCGCCAACGACACGCCTTACGGTCTGGCCGCTGCCGTCTGGACCGCCGACATCTCCAAGGCTCACCTGACCGCCAAGGCCTTGCGTGCCGGTAGCGTGTGGGTCAACCAGTACGATGGCGGTGACATGACCGCGCCATTCGGTGGCTTCAAACAGTCTGGCAACGGTCGCGACAAGTCGCTGCATGCGTTCGACAAGTACACCGAGCTGAAGGCGACCTGGATCAAGTTGTAAGCCAGTGAGGGAGCCCGGTAGTAAATCGGGCTCCTGAACGGCGCAGATCCCCTGTGGGAGCGGGCTTGCTCGCGAAGGCGGTGTAACAGCCAACATCAATGTTGGATGTGATGGCCTCTTCGCGAGCAAGCCCGCTCCCACATTGCTTTGCGCGGTGCCTGAAAATAACAATCCACAGGAGTGTGGACATGCGTTGGGCGACTTATTTCGCCGTTTTGGCGTCTGTCTTGAGTGTCGGCCTGGCCCTGGGTGTCAGCATGCCGTTGGTGTCGCTGCGTCTGGAAGGCTGGGGCTACGGCTCGTTCGCGATCGGTGTGATTGCGGCGATGCCGGCCATTGGCGTACTGCTGGGGGCGAAAATCTCCAGCCACCTCGCGGCCCGTCTTGGCACGGCCAATCTGATGCGGTTGTGTCTGTGGGCCGGTGCGGTATCCATCGGTTTGCTGGCAGTGTGGCCGAGCTACCCGGTCTGGCTGGTGCTGCGGTTGGTGATCGGGGTGATCCTGACCCTCGTCTTCATCCTCGGCGAAAGCTGGATCAACCAACTGGTGGTCGAGCAATGGCGCGGTCGGCTGGTGGCGCTGTATGGCAGTAGCTATGCGCTGAGTCAGCTGGCCGGGCCGTTGCTGTTGGGTGCGTTGGGCACCGAGCACGATTATGGCTTCTGGGTCGGCGTCGGTTTGCTGATGGCTTCACCGTTCCTGCTGCTGGGCCGCAGCGGCGCACCCACCAGCGAAGCTTGCAGCGTGACCCTTGGTGACTTGTTGACCTTCTGCCGCGGCTTGCCGGCGATTGCCTGGGCGGTGTCGCTGTTCGCGGCGTTTGAAGCGATGATCCTGACCTTGCTGCCGATCTACTGCCTGCGTCAGGGCTTCACCACGGAAATCGCCTTGGCGATGGTCAGTACGGTGGTGGTGGGTGATGCCTTGCTGCAGTTGCCGATTGGCGCGCTGGCCGATCGCTTGTCGCGGCGTACGTTATTCACCGGCTGTGCGATGCTCTTGTTGCTGTCGAGCCTGGCGATTCCATTGCTGATCGACACGCTACTGATCTGGCCGCTGTGGGTGTTGTTTGGCGCTAGTGCCGGCGGGCTGTTCACCTTGTCATTGATTCTGATCGGCGAACGTTATCGCGACGATGCCTTGGTGCGCGCCAATGCTCATATCGCACAGTTGTGGGGAATTGGTTGCCTGATCGGGCCCTTGGCGGCCGGTGCCGGGAGCCAGTGGATCAGCGGGCATGCCTTGCCGTTGCTGATGGCGGCGGGCGCGTTGGGGCTGGTGATTCTGGTGTCGCGGCAAGGGGCGTTTGGCACGGTTGCAGAACCGGCCTGAGCGCTGCATAAACCTGTGGTGAGGGAGCTTATCTGTGGCAGGGGAGTTTGCCTGTGGTGAGGGAGCTCTTGTGGCGAGGGAGCTTGCTCCCGTTGGGTCGCGCCGCGGCCCTAAAAATGCGCCGCTCACTCAGGTAGAACGCGGATGCCGATTTGCGACTGCTGCGCAGCCGAGCGGGAGCAAGCTCTCTCGCCACAATTCATCACCAGGCTCCTGACTACAACATCCGCTCCAGGCCAACCATGCTGCTGAGCCATGAATTGAAGTGTCGCCACCAACTCCCCGGTTCCTTGGTCAGTGTGTGCTGCTTGCCGTCATCTTCGGTGACCCAGACCATCTGACCCTTTTCCAGCCGGGTCTGATAGCTGAGGGCAGGCGCCATACCCTCCAGCGCCAGTTCGCGCACTCGTCTGGCGAGCTGCGGGTTGTCCACCAGCACCCCGACTTCGGTGTTCCACAACACTGAGCGCGGGTCGAAATTGAACGAGCCGATAAAGGCTTTCTGCTGGTCGAAAATCATCGCCTTGCTGTGCAGGCTGGAGTCGGAGCTATGGTAGGACTTGCTGCTGTGAAATGGACGCGGTCCGCTGCCGCTGCCGCCGTTGTCACCGGGCTGGCGGCGTAATTCGAACAGCTGCACACCATGCTCTAGCAAGGCTTTGCGATAAGGCGCGTAACCACCATGCACGGCGGGGACATCGGTGGCTTCCAGTGAGTTGGTCAGCAAACTGACCGACACGCCGGCATCGGCGCGACCGGTCAGGTACACCAGCCCCGCTTGGCCGGGCACGATGTAGGCCGAAACCATGATCAGCTCCTTGCTGACCCCATTGAGCTCGGGCGCCAACTGGGTGGTCAGCTGCAAGTGCGGATCCGGCTCGCCCTTGGACAGCACCTTGCTCGGTGCGTCCCACAACGCCTGGTTCCAGGCCCAGATCAGCTCCCGGCGCCAGACGTCCAGGCGCGGGTGAGTGGTGTAGGCCATCAACTGCTGATAGAGCGCGTGGTTCTGTTTGCGCGTTTCCTCCAGGGACTCGTCCAGTCGGGTCCGGGTGTTTCTCAGATCCCTGGCTGTCGGCTTGGTCGAGAGAAACTGCTCGATCGGCTTGCTCAGGGCGCTGTTCCAGTACTGGTCGAAGCTGTGTCCCAACTGCTCTGCAACCGGGCCGACACTGAGCATATCGATGTCGGTGAAATTGATGTTGGGCTTGGCATCGAAATACTCGTCCCCCAGGTTGCGCCCGCCAACGATCGCCGCGCTGTTGTCCGCCACCCACAGTTTGTTGTGCATGCGCCGGTGTTGCTGCGACAGGTTGAAGAACCGGCCCATGGTTCGCGTAACGACGGTGCTGCGGCCCAGGTGCAGCGGGTTGAACACGCGGATCTGAATCTTCGGATGCGCGGCGAGGGTCGCGATGATCCGGTCCAGGCCATCGCTGGTGGTGTCGTCGAGCAGAATCCGCACTCGTACGCCGCGGTCGGCGGCGTTGAGCAGTTCGCCCACCAGTATCCGTGTGCTGATGCCGTCGTGGACGATGTAGTACTGCAAGTCGAGGCTGCTTTGGGCGTTGCGAATCAGCTCGGCGCGGGCGGTGAAGGCCTCGGCGCTATCGGAGAGCAAACGAAAGCCCGATTGGCCCTGATGGGGAGCGGCCTGTGCCTGGATCGAGCGGCCGAACGCCGAATCGGCCGCCGGCAGGGCCTGGCTCGGTTTGTGAGGGGCATTGAGTGTCGTGCAGCCACCAAGGAGCGAGGCGAGTAACAGAAGAGCAAGCACGGGCTGTCTGATTCTCACGAAGCGTATTCCGGATGGTGGCGGTTAGCATATGGACGCCACATCCCGAAGAAAGGTCAGTCGGTTCCCGCCAACAGTTTGATCGCTGTCGCACCGACCTTGCGCACTGCTTCTTCGATCTGTGGGGTTGTTTTGGCAGCGTAGTTCATCCGCAGGCAATTGCGGTATTTGCCCGAGGCGGAAAAGATACTGCCGACCGTAATCTGTACGCCTTGATCATGCAGCGCACGATTGAGTTTCAGGGTGTCGAAGCCCTCCGGCAATTCGACCCACAGCATGAAGCTGCCTTGCGGACGGCTCGCGCGGGTGCCGACGGGGAAGTAGCGGGTCACCCAGTCGATCATCGCGTCGCGATTGCGCTGGTATTGCGTGCGCATCTTCCGCAAATGCGGTTCGAAGTGACCGGCCTTGAGAAATTCGGCAATCGCAATTTGCGGTTGCGGCGCGGTGGAGCCAGTGCTGATGTACTTCATGTGCAGCACCCGTTCCAGATAACGGCCCGGTGCGACCCAACCAATGCGCAGGCCTGGTGCCAAAGTCTTGGAAAAAGAGCTGCAGAGCAGGACGCGACCGTCTTCGTCGAAGGATTTGATCGTGCGTGGGCGAGGGTAGGTGTAGGCCAGTTCGCCATACACATCGTCCTCGATAATCGCAACGTCGAAACGCTGTGCGAGCGTCAACAACGCACGTTTGCGCGACTCCGGCATGATGTAGCCCAGCGGGTTGTTGCAGTTGGGGGTCAACTGTATGGCTTTGATCGGCCATTGCTCCAACGCCAGTTCCAAAGCGTCGAGGCTGATACCAGTAAGCGGGTCGGTGGGGATTTCCAGCGCTTTCATGCCCAGGCCCTTCAGTGTCTGCATGGCGCCGTGAAAGCTCGGCGAATCCACGGCCACGATGTCACCCGGCTCGCAGATGGCGCGGATGCTGGTGGACAGCGCTTCGTGGCAACCGGTGGTGATTACCAGATCGTTGGCGCTCAACTGGCAACCGGAGTCGAGCATCAGGCGAGCGATCTGTTCGCGCAATTCAAGGGTGCCGTAGATGTTGTCGTAATACAGACCGGGCATGTCCTGCCGACGGCTGATTCGCGCCAGGTTGCGCAGCAGCGGTTTCATGGTCGGCGTGGTGATGTCCGGCATGCCGCGACCCAGTTGCACGACGTCCTTTCGCGGCACGGCGCGGATCAGTTCCAGCACCTGATCCCACTGTGAAATATCCACCGGTCGTTGAGCTGGCCGACCAACCACTGGCAGCTCCGGCAGCTCGCGACTCACGGGCACGAAGTAGCCGGACTTGGGTTTGGGCATCGCCAGACCGACGTCTTCCAGCACTCGATAGGCCTGCTGCACTGTGCTCAGGCTGACCCCGTGTTCGACACTCAGCGCCCGCACCGAGGGCAACCGGTCGCCGGGACGATAGAAGCCCTGTTCGATACGAGTGCCGAGCAATTCGGCGAGGTTGACGTAAAGGGTCATGGCGCAGTCTCGGTGTGGGTGATTCGGTTAACCAGCACAGATGGGGCAAAAATATGTGATTCAGAGGCTGAAACGGAAAATCTGTATGGGCTTAATACACCATAGTTGAATCTGTAATGCTTTTCGCCGTCCGCGCATCATGAAAGCTCTGGCTACCCAAGTAAACAGGAGCAATGAAAATGAACGGCTTGAGCGATGTGCGGCTGACGTTACACAGTCAGGAACGGGCGGCAGGGCAAAAAAACGGAGCACGCGAGGCGGTCATGCGCAACGCACCGTCCTGCCTGGGTCGCTGGGGCCTGTTCTGGCATCGTCTGCACACGCGCAAGGTGTTGCTGACTCTGACACCGGAGCAGTTGAGGGATGTAGGGCTGAGTCGGGAGCACGCGTTGGAGGAGGGGCTTAAACCGTTCTGGCGGATCTGAGTTTTGCGGTGTTCTTTAAATCGATTCGCGAGCAAGCCCGCTCCCACATATGATCGTCAGTGAACGCAGATTTTGTGTTCGACAACGATTAAATGTGGGAGCGGGCTTGCTCGCGAAGGCGTCGACACAGACGCCGAAAATCTTTCAGACCAGTTCTTTGAGCCGATGCCACAACATCCCCAACGCCAACAACGGCGAGCGCAAATGCTTGCCGCCGGGGAAGGTGATATGCGGCACCTTGGCAAACAGATCGAACCCTCCACTCTGCTGACCACTGATGGCCTCCGCCAACAACCTGCCCGCCAAGTGTGTGGCGTTCACCCCATGGCCGGAATAGGCCTGGGCGTAATACACATTCGGCTGCTCCTTGAGCCGGCCGATCTGCGGCAGGCGATTGGCGCCGATGCCGATCATCCCGCCCCATTGATAGTCGATTTTCACCCCGGCCAGTTGCGGGAACACCGCCAGCATCTTCGGTCGCATGTATGCGGCGATGTCTTTGGGGTCGCGTCCTGAATAATGGCAGGCACCGCCGAACAGCAAGCGTCGGTCCGCCGAGAGGCGGTAATAATCCAGCGCCACCCGTTGATCGCAGGCCGCCATGTTTTGCGGCAGCACTGTGTGAGCCTGCTCTTCACTCAAGGGTTCGGTGGCGATGATGTAGCTGCCGGCGGGCAGCACCTTGCCGCCGAGTTCCGGGTTGAGATCGTTAAGGTAGGCGTTACAACCCAGCACTAGGGTCTTTGCACGGACCGAGCCCTGGGCGGTGTGGACCTTGACCTCGGGGCCGTAATCGATGCGGGTCACCGCCGATTGTTCGAACAGCTTCACACCCAATTGACCGGCGGCAGCCGCTTCGCCAAGTGCCAGGTTCAAGGGGTGCAGATGCCCGGAGCCCATATCGATCAGACCGCCGACATAGCGGTCGGAACCCACCACACTGTGCATTTCGTCGGCTTGCAACAGGCGGGTTTCGTAACGATAACCGAGGCTGCGCAGCTCAATGGCGTCTTCGGCGAAGCCTTCCAGGTCTTGAGCCTTGTTGGCGAGGTCGCAGTAACCCCAGGTCAGGTCGCAAGGGATCTGAAAACGCTCGATCCGCTGTCGGACGATCTCCACCGCTTCCAGGCCCATCAGTTTCATCTGACGCACACCGTCTGCACCGATCACGCTGGCGAACTGATCGAGGCCATGCCCGACGCCGCGAATCAATTGTCCACCATTGCGTCCGCTGGCGCCCCAACCGATCTTGTGCGCTTCCAGCAGCACCACGCTGAAGCCACGCTCGGCCAGTTCGAGGGCGGTGTTCAACCCGGAGAACCCGCCGCCTACCACGCACACGTCCGCGACCAGCTCTCCTGTGAGCACCGCAAGATCGGGCTGCGGCAGGCTGCTGGCGGCGTAATAAGAGGCCGCGTGTCGATGGCTCGGGGCAGGTCGCTGAACGGGGGCGTTCATATCCGTCATCCTGATGTGTGTGTTTGAAAAAGTTGACGGAGCATAAGCCGCCACTTCGGACGCGGGCAACACCGGTCGGCTGGCACTGTCTGGATCGGGGGTTTTGCGTCAGAATTCCGGTCTATTCCGCTTTCGGTCACCGCTTCGATGAGTTGCAACAGTCAGAAAATTCGCACGCTGCGCCAGCAGATTCCCTCCTTCGAGTGCGTGCCCGGCTGCCATGACTGCTGTGGGCCGGTGACCACCTCACCCGAAGAAATGTCCCGCCTGCCGCGCAAGACGCGGGCGGAGCAGGATGCGGCGATGGATGAGCTCAACTGCGTTCACCTGGGGCCCAATGGTTGCACGGTGTATGACGAACGACCGCTGATCTGTCGGCTGTTCGGTACCACCAAGACGTTGCCATGCCCCAACGGGCGGCGACCGGCGGAGCTGATCCATCCGCGGGTCGAGAAGCAGATTCATGAGTACATGGCCAGCACCCGGCAGGTCCTCGTTTGATCGTTCCCACGCTCTGCGTGGGAATGCAGCCCGGGACGCTCTGCGTCCCAAGAGCCGAACGCGGAGCGTCCGTTGAGGCATTCCCACGCGGAGCGTGGGAACGATCTAGGCTCAGTCGGGAATCGGCAGGTTCAAGCTCTCTTTCACTTCTTCCATCACGATATAGCTCTTGGATTCGCGCACATGCGGCAGCTTGAGCAGGATGTCGCCCAGCAATTTGCGGTACGAGGCCATCTCGGAAATCCGTGCTTTCACCAGGTAATCGAAATCACCTGACACCAAATGGCATTCCAGTACGTGGGGCAGTTTCAGCACCGCGCGTCGGAACTCTTCGAAAGTATCGCCGGATTTGTAGTCGAGGCTGATCTCGACGAACACCAGCAGGCTACCCTTGAGGTGCTGCGGATTCAGGCGGGCGTTGTAGCCCATGATGATCCCTTCGCGCTCCAGTCGCCGTACCCGCTCGGTGCAGGGCGTGGTGGAGAGGCCGACCTTTTCCCCCAGTTCGGTGAAGGAAATGCGCCCGTCCGCTTGCAGGATCCGCAGGATGTTGCGGTCGATCTTGTCCAGCTCACGTTTGGTCTGAGTGTTGGTCCGCATAGGGGATGCGCCTCCGTGAAAAGGGTTTTTGCCGAGAATTGTCGCCAAATATAGGCACTTATATAGTGAAAAGCACTGGTTAATCTTTTTTAAACTGCCCACATCTTCGGTCTGCACAATAAACGTCAGCGGTAAGCCGCGATGAGGGATATGAAAATGCGCGTTCTGGTCTTGGGTAGCGGCGTCATCGGTACCGCCAGTGCCTATTATCTGGCACGGGCCGGCTTTGAAGTGACGGTCGTGGACCGTCAACCAGCGCCGGCCATGGAAACCAGCTTCGCCAACGCCGGGCAGGTTTCGCCGGGCTATGCCTCGCCGTGGGCCGCGCCGGGCGTGCCGCTCAAAGCCATCAAGTGGCTGTTGCAGCGTCACGCGCCATTGGCGATCAAGGCCACCGCCGACATCGACCAATACCTGTGGATGGCGCAGATGCTGCGCAACTGCACCGCCAGCCGTTATGCGGTGAACAAGGAACGCATGGTGCGCCTGTCCGAGTACAGCCGCGACTGCCTCGACGAATTACGCGCCGAAACCGGCATTGCCTACGAAGGCCGCAGCCTGGGGACTACCCAGCTGTTCCGCACCCAGGCGCAGCTCGATGGCGCCGCCAAAGACATCGCCGTGTTGAAAGAGTCCGGCGTACCGTTCGAATTGCTCGACCGCGCCGGCATTGCCCGGGTCGAACCGGCCCTGGCCAGTGTCACTGACATCCTCGCTGGTGCCTTGCGCCTGCCGAACGACCAAACCGGCGACTGCCAGATCTTCACTACCCGCCTGGCCGAAATGGCCACGAAGCTGGGTGTGGAATTCCGTTTCGGCCAGGATATTCAGCGCCTCGATTTCGCCGGTGATCGCATCAACGGCGTATGGATCGACGGCAAGCTGGAAACCGCCGACCGCTACGTGCTGGCGCTGGGCAGCTACTCGCCGCAACTGCTCAAGCCGTTGGGCATCCGGGCTCCGGTGTATCCGCTGAAGGGTTACTCGCTGACCGTACCGATCATCAACCCGGCGATGGCCCCGACGTCGACCATTCTCGACGAGACTTACAAGGTTGCGATCACCCGTTTCGACAACCGCATCCGCGTCGGCGGCATGGCTGAAATAGCCGGTTTTGACCTGTCGTTGAACCCGCGTCGGCGCGAAACCCTGGAGATGATCGTCAACGACCTTTATCCTCAGGGCGGCGATCTGCACCAGGCGAGCTTCTGGACCGGCCTGCGTCCGACCACTCCGGATGGCACGCCGATTGTCGGTGCGACGCCGTTCAAAAACCTGTTCTTGAACACGGGCCACGGCACACTCGGCTGGACCATGGCCTGTGGTTCCGGTCGTTTGCTGGCTGACCTGATGGCGAAAAGAACCCCGCAGATCAGCGCCGAAGGCCTCGATATTTCCCGTTATGGCAACAAACTTCAGGAGTCCGCAAAACATGTCAATCCAGCGCCAGCTCACCAATGAGCGCATGAGCCAGATCGTTGTCCATAACAGCACGGTGTATCTGGCAGGGCAGGTCGGCGATGACATGAGCGCCGGGATTGAACAGCAGACCCGTGAAACCCTCGCCAACATCGAGCGTTTGCTGGATCTGGCCGGGACCGACAAGAGCCGTCTGCTATCGGTAACGATTTACCTGAAAGACATCGACGCGCACTTTGAAGGCATGAATTCGGTGTGGGACCAGTGGCTGCCAAAAGGCGTTGCACCGGCCCGCGCGACGGTCGAATCGAAGCTGTGTGAACCGCAAATCCTGGTCGAGCTGTCGGTTGTCGCCGCGCTACCATAAAGCTAAGCCAGAAAGATCCCTCTCCCGGCGCTGTTGGCGGTTCACGCTGTCAGCCAGCGCCGGTTTTTTTCCCAATGACCGACTAGAAGTCTGCCGCCATGCGTCCAGCCCGTGCCCTGATCGACCTTCAAGCCCTGCGTCACAACTACCGGATCGCCCGTGAAGTCACGGGGGCCAAGGCCCTCGCGGTGATCAAGGCCGATGCCTACGGCCATGGCGCGGTACGCTGCGCCCAGGCACTGGAAGCCGAGGCGGACGGGTTTGCCGTGGCGTGCATTGAAGAAGCGTTGGAGCTGCGTGCCGCCGGCATTCGTGCGCCGGTGTTGTTGCTTGAAGGTTTTTTCGAAGTCGATGAGCTGTCGCTGATCGTCGAGCATGACCTCTGGTGCGTGGTGCATTCGCTGTGGCAGCTCGAAGCCATCGAGAGTGCCGCGCTCAGCAAACCGATCACAGTCTGGCTCAAACTCGACTCGGGCATGCATCGCGTTGGCCTGCACCCGGCGGATTACCAGGCGGCCTATCAACGGCTGCTGGCCAGCGGCAAAGTGGCGAAAATCGTGCTGATGAGTCACTTCGCCCGCGCCGATGATCTGCATTGCCAGACCAGCGCCGAACAGGTTGCGGTGTTCGAGGCGGCGCGTCAGGGTTTGTCGGCTGAAATAAGCCTGCGTAATTCGCCGGCGGTGCTCGGTTGGCCGCAGATTCCGAGCGATTGGGTACGCCCGGGCATCATGCTCTACGGTGCGACACCGTTCGAAGAGGTCAATGCCGTGGCGTCTCGCCTGCAACCGGTGATGACCCTGGAATCTAAAGTGATTAGCGTGCGTGAACTGCCGGCCGGCGAGCCGATTGGCTACGGTGCGAAATTTGTCACCTCCAAACCGATGCGTGTGGGGGTGGTAGCGATGGGTTATGCCGACGGTTATCCGCGCCAGGCGCCGAGCGGCACGCCGGTGCTGGTGGCCGGGCAGCGTAGTCAGTTACTGGGCCGGGTGTCGATGGACATGCTCTGCGTCGACCTGACCGACGTGCCGCAAGCCGGTCTCGGTTCGCCTGTCGAGTTGTGGGGCAAAAATATCCTCGCCAGTGACGTCGCGACGGCCGCGGGCACGATTCCTTACCAGATCTTCTGCAACCTGCATCGGGTGCCGCGGCTCTATTCCGGGGCCTGACGAATCACGTGCCCGACCGAAAGTCGCTTCGCCAAACAGGATTCAGGCCCAAGTGTTGTAAATACTGAACGCTGTCGCCATGATAACGCTCAATATTCCTGCAAACCTGAATCCCTGGAGGCTCCAGCATTGGACGTCGGTGAACGACTGCAATCCATCCGTAAGCTCAAAGGTCTTTCCCAGCGTGAGCTCGCCAAACGCGCGGGTGTTACCAACAGCACCATTTCGATGATCGAGAAGAACAGCGTCAGCCCCTCGATCAGTTCGCTGAGGAAAGTGCTGGGTGGGATTCCCATGTCCATGGTCGAGTTCTTTTCCGAAGAAATCCTGCAGGAAAAACCGACTCAGATCGTCTACAAAGCCCACGAGCTGATCGATATTTCCGATGGGGCAGTGACCATGAAACTGGTCGGCCGGGCTCACCCGAGCCGGGCTATCGCGTTCCTCAATGAAATCTACCCGCCAGGCGCCGACACCGGTGACGAGATGCTCACCCATGAGGGTGAGGAAACCGGAATACTGGTGGAAGGTCGGTTGGAACTGGTGGTCGGGCTCGAAACATTTGTGCTCGAAGCCGGCGACAGCTACTACTTTGAAAGTACCAAGCCGCACCGCTTCCGTAATCCGTTCGATGCCCCGGCGCGACTAATCAGCGCAGCCACACCAGCGAATTTCTAAGAGAAGAGGCGTCCTGCCCGGATTGCGGAGACGCCCATGCTGTATTTCCACTCCACGATAAAACCCCTTCGACTTTGGGGTTGTTTCAGTGTGGCGGGCTTACCGCTATACTTGCGCCCGCCTGCGAACCGTGGCCGTAGGCGTGACTAGCCACCATTGAGGGTGTACGCGTGAACCTAATTATGAAAATGCTGGCCGCACCAGCAACCGTATTGGCCCTTTGGGCAGTCAGCGCACAAGCAGCGACCAACGACGATATCGCTAAACGTCTTGAACCAGTCGGCCAGGTTTGTGTGCAGGGCAAAGAGTGCAAGGGGATGGAAGTCGCTGCTTCTGCGGGTGGTGGTGATGCCAAAACCCCTGACTCGGTGATTGCAAAACATTGCAACGCTTGCCACGGCACCGGCCTGTTGGGCGCGCCGAAAGTCGGCGATGCCGCAGCCTGGGGCGAGCGCGCGAAGAAAGAAGGCGGCCTTGATGGCTTGCTGGCGAAAGCAATCTCCGGCATCAATGCGATGCCACCCAAAGGCACCTGCGCTGATTGCTCTGATGCCGATCTCAAGGGCGCCATCCAGAAGATGTCTGGCCTGAAGTAAGCCCGGTCTTCAACGAAAAGCCGCTTTCGAGCGGCTTTTTTGTGCGTGCGATTTTTCCCTGAAGCTATTCTTTGCTGCAAAGACCCAACCCCAATGCATGGAACGGCGGGAGGATCAGATGGTGCAGTTGTGTTCTATCGAGCAGTCTGTCGATGACGTCCTGGCGCGATTGCCGGCGCATATCCACATGGGGTTGCCGCTGGGGCTGGGCAAGCCCAATCACTTCGTCAATGCGCTGTATCGACGGATCGCGCAACTGCCCGAGCGGCAACTGACGATCTACACCGCCCTGTGCCTCGGACGCCCGCCATTGGGCGACGGTTTGCAAAAGCGCTTCCTCGAACCCTTCATCGAGCGGGTGTTCGGCGATTACCCGGAACTGGATTTTCTCGCCGACCTGCATCGCGACAGCCTGCCGAGCAACATTCACGTCCTTCAATTCTTCATGCAACCAGGCAGCCTGCTTAACAGCGCATCGGCCCAGCAGGATTACGTCAGCAGCAATTACAGCCACGCCGCCCGGGACATCAATGCCGCCGGTTTGAACCTGGTCGCGCAACTGGTCGCCAGCCACAGCGAGCATCCCGATCGCCTGAGCCTGAGCTGCAACCCGGACATCACCCTCGACCTGTTGCCGATGATCGCCAAACGCCGGGCGGCGGGGGAGACGATCCTGATGGTGGGCCAGGTGCACAACGATTTGCCGTACATGCCGGGGGACGCGGAAATCGGCATCGACACCTTCGACCTGCTGATCGACGCGAAGGACAACACCACGCTGTTCTCCACGCCGAACATGCCAGTGGGTTTCCAGGATCATTTCATCGGGCTGCACGCCAGCACGCTGGTGCGTGATGGCGGCACTTTGCAGATTGGCATCGGCGCCATGGGTGATGCCCTGACGGCCGCGTTGCTGGCGCGACAGGCTGACAGTGACGGTTACAAGGCGTTGCTGACGGATTTGAATCTCAGCCAGTGGGCGCAATTGATTGAGCGCGAAGGAGGCATCGAACCGTTCGCCAAGGGCCTATACGGTTGCAGCGAAATGTTCGTCAACGGCTTGCTGGTGTTGGCGGATGCCGGGATCGTGCGGCGCAAGGTCTACCCGGATGTGCCGACCCAGCAGCAGGCGAATGCCGGAACACTGGACGAGGCCGCACAAACCGACGGGATCTGCGTGCATGGCGGGTTTTTCCTCGGGCCGCGCAGTTTCTATGAGCGCTTGCGAGAGATGCCCTCAGGCAAACGGCTCGAATTCAACATGACCCGCATCAGCTACATCAACGAGCTCTACGGTGAGGAAGAACTCAAACGCCTGCAGCGCCTCGATGCGCGCTTCATCAACACGGTCTTCACCATGACCTTGCTCGGCGCCGGCGTGGCCGATCAACTCGAAGACGGGCAGGTGCTGAGCGGTGTCGGCGGGCAATACAACTTCGTCGTCCAGGGCCATGCGCTCGAAGGCGCGCGCTCGATCCTGCTGCTGCGCAGTTGGCGCGAGTCGGGCGGTGACGTCAGTTCGAATATCGTCTGGCAATACGGCCACTGCACGATTCCACGGCATCTGCGGGACATCGTCGTCACTGAGTACGGCATCGCCGATTTGCGGGGCAAGACCGACGCGGCGGTGATCGAGGCGTTGTTGAATATCAGCGACTCACGTTTCCAGCCGGGGCTGATCGAGCAGGCGCAGAGCGTGGGCAAATTGCCGAAGCATTTTCGACTCGATCCGCGTTTTGCCGACAACAGCCCACAGCGGTTGCAGGCCATTCAGGCACGGCATTCGAATCTGTTTGCGGAGTATCCGCTGGGCTGCGATTTCACCGCTGAAGAGCGGGACTTATTGCGGGCGCTGAACTGGTTGAAGAGCAAGTTCAAGCTCACGGAGATTCTGGAATTGGGCAAGGCGGCGCTGGATGCGCCAGCGCCTTCGGAGTTTCCGGTGCATCTAGAGCGGATGAAGCTGACCAACCCCGAGGGATTGAAAGAGGATTTGTTTCAGCGGCTACTGCTCACCGGCCTCAAAGCCACCGCTTTGTAACGGCCAGCGGAGACCAAATGTGGGAGCGGGCTTGCTCGCGAATGCGGTGTGTCAGTCAAAGTTGATGTCGACTGACACACCGCATTCGCGAGCAAGCCCGCTCCCACATTGGTTTTGCGGTGTCGCGGGTTATTCGATGAAGGTTACGACGCCGCCAGCCAGCGACTGCACCCGAGCCAACGATTCAACGCGATAACCCTGAGCATCCAGTTCCGCACGGCCGCCCTGGAACGACTTCTCGATCACAATACCCAAACCGGCAACGGTCGCGCCGGCCTGTTTGATGATCGAGATCAGCGCTTGCGAGGCCTTACCGTTAGCCAGGAAGTCATCGATGATCAGCACGCGGTCGCTGCTGGTCAGGTGGCGCGGGGAGATTGCCACGGTGCTTTCGGTTTGTTTGGTGAACGAGTAAACGGTCGCCGACAGCAGATTTTCAGTCAGGGTCAGGGACTGATGCTTGCGGGCGAAAATCACCGGCACGCCGAGGTTCAGTCCGGTCATGATTGCCGGTGCGATGCCCGACGCTTCGATGGTGACGATCTTGGTGATGCCCGAGTCCTTGAACAGCGTGGCGAATTCGTCGCCGATCAGCTTCATCAGGGCCGGGTCGATCTGGTGGTTGAGAAAGGCGTCGACTTTCAGAACCTGGTCGGAAAGCACGATGCCTTCTTCGCGAATTTTCTTGTGCAGTGCTTCCATGAAGCTTTCCTCTACTGACGCCTTGTGCGCCAAAAGTGTTCGGTTAAAAAGTGCTCGATTCTAGCGCTTTAACATCGCGCGTATATCTGCCAGTGCACTGTTGCCGCGAACCGCTTTGACTTCGGTCGGGGTGTCATCGTTGCCTTCCCAGGCCAGATCGTCCGGCGGCAGTTCATCAAGGAAACGGCTAGGCGCGCAGTCGATGATCTCGCCGTATTGCTTGCGCTTGGCGGCGAAGGTGAAGGCCAGGGTCTGACGCGCTCGGGTAATTCCGACGTAGGCCAGGCGACGTTCCTCTTCGATGGTGTCGGCTTCGATGCTGGAGCGGTGGGGGAGAATTTCCTCCTCCATGCCCATGATGAACACGTAGGGAAACTCCAAGCCCTTGGAGGCGTGCAAGGTCATCATCTGCACGCCTTCGGCGCCGTCTTCCTCTTCCTGCTGCCGTTCCAGCATGTCGCGCAGAACGAGTTTGCCGATGGCGTCCTCGACGGTCATCTCGCCTTCTTCGTCTTTTTCCAGGGTGTTCTTCAACGCCTCGATCAGGAACCAGACGTTGCCCATGCGGTAATCGGCGGCCTTGTCGCTGGAACTGTTGGTGCGCAGCCAGTTTTCGTAATCGATGTCCATGACCATACTGCGCAGCGCCGAGATCGGGTCTTCGCCGGCACACTGCTCGCGGACCTTGTCCATGAAACGCTTGAAGCGCGACAGGCGATCGGTGAAGCGCGTGTCTAGATGCTCGCCCAGGCCGATTTCGTCGGTGGCGGCGTACATCGAGATTTTTCGCTCGGTGGCGTAGTTGCCCAGTTTCTCCAGCGTGGTCGAACCGATCTCCCGGCGTGGAACGTTGATCACCCGCAGGAAGGCGTTGTCGTCGTCCGGGTTCACGATCAACCGGAAGTAGGCCATCAGGTCTTTCACTTCCTGACGTCCGAAAAAGCTGTTGCCGCCAGAGAGTCGGTAAGGCACCTGGTGATGCTGCAGTTTCAGCTCGATCAGCTTGGCCTGGTAGTTGCCGCGATACAGAATCGCGAAGTCGCTGTAGGGGCGGTCGGTGCGCAAGTGCAGGCTGAGGATTTCCACGGCCACGCGCTCGGCTTCGGCGTCTTCGTTGCGGCAACGAATCACACGGATTTCGTCGCCGTGGCCCATCTCACTCCACAGCTGCTTTTCGAATTCGTGCGGGTTGTTGGAGATCAGCACGTTGGCGCAGCGCAGGATGCGGCTGGTGGAGCGGTAGTTCTGCTCGAGCATCACCACTTTCAGGGACGGATAGTCGTCCTTGAGCAGCATCAGGTTTTCCGGACGGGCGCCGCGCCAGGCGTAGATCGACTGGTCGTCGTCGCCCACCACGGTGAACTGGTTACGCTTGCCGATCAGCAATTTCACCAGCAAATACTGGCTGGCGTTGGTGTCCTGGTATTCGTCCACCAACAGGTAGCGGACCTTGTTCTGCCATTTTTCCAGGATATCGTCGTGTTCCTGGAACAGTTTTACCGGCAGCAGGATCAGGTCGTCGAAGTCCACCGCGTTGAACGCCTTGAGCGTGCGCTGGTAGTGGGTGTAGACGATGGCGGCGGTCTGTTCCTTGGGATTGCGGGCGTTTTCCAGGGCTTCGGGCGGCAGGATCAGGTCGTTTTTCCACGAGCCGATCATGTTCTTGATCTCGTCGACACCGTCGTCGCCCGAGTATTCCTTCTGCATGATGTCGGTCATCAGGGCTTTGACGTCGGTCTCGTCGAAGATCGAGAAGCCCGGTTTGTAGCCCAGCCGCACATGTTCCTTGCGGATGATGTTCAGGCCCAGGTTGTGGAAGGTGCAGACCGTCAGGCCGCGGCCTTCGCCGCCCTTGAGCAGGGTGCCGACCCGTTCCTTCATCTCGCGCGCGGCCTTGTTGGTAAAGGTCATGGCGACAATGTATTGGGCGCGGATGCCGCAGCTCTGGATCAGGTGCGCAATTTTGCGGGTGATCACGCTGGTCTTGCCGGAGCCTGCGCCGGCGAGCACCAAAAGAGGGCCGCCGACGTAGCTCACGGCTTCTTGCTGCCGGGGATTGAGTCGGGACATACGAAATCAGGGAGTCGTTAGCGAAATGGGCCGGCATTTTAACAGGCTCAGAGAATTGTGCTGCTCTCTCCGACTTGTGACGCAACACGCTATCTCTATTTGCCGGTTTTGATACTTTCGCGCAGGATGCGTAATGAATTTGCGGCTACTGTTCGTAATTCAAGACACAAAAGCCGTGTTTGATAACCGATGTCATTTGGTCATTGGTTACCCGCGCGGCATAATGCCCGCCGCCTACATCTTTGCAGAGTCTAGGGAGCTAGCTTGTCTACGCCTGTCGAACCCTTGCGTTTGCTGCTACTGGCCGAAGAGCCAGCGTGGGCAGCGTTGTTGCGCGAGTGTCTGGCTCCGATGGGGAGTGCGGCTGTGCTGCTCAGCGCGCCGAGCTGGGAGTCGGTCAGCAATTTGTTCGATGACAACCGCAGCGCGGTGTTGTTGACGATTCCTGCACTTCAGCCGGCACCCGGCCGTTGCAACCTGCCGACGGTGCTGTTGCTCGAACACGAGCCGCTGGCGCCGCCCGACGGTGTGAGCGACTGGCTGGTGCGCAATCTGCTGGATCCCGGCATGTTGCGCCGCTGCCTGCGCCATGTGCGTGAGCGCGGTGTGCTGGAAAATACCTTGCAGCGCCTGGCCGAGCAGGATCCGTTGACCGGTATCGCCAACCGGCAGGGTTTCCAGACCTTGCTGGCGGCGCGTCTGGCTGAAAACGAAGGCCGCGGCGTGGCCCTCGGTCACCTCGACCTCGACAACTTTCGACACGCCAACGACGCCCTCGGCCATCAGGCCGGCGATCGGTTGATCCTGCAAGTGGTCTCGCGGCTGAAAAGCCAACTGGAGGCCAGCGATCAACTGGCGCGGCTGGGCAGCGATGAATTCGCCCTGCTGATCGATACTCGCCGCGCCCCTCAGCGCGCCGAATGGATGGCCGAACGCATTACCGAAGCCCTGTCCGAACCCTATTGGATCGACGGCGAAAGTCTGTTGATCGGTTCCAGTCTCGGCATTGCCCATGCACGAGCGCAGGCCGGCGCCGATCCGTTGATGTGGCACGCGCACATCGCCATGCAGCAGGCCAAGAGCACTCAGGGCTGCACCTTCCACATCTTCAACGAACGGATCAATCGCAATGCCCGCAGCATCGCCGACCTCGAAAGCGAGCTGCGCCGGGCCTTGCGCCGCGATGAGCTGGAATTGCATTACCAACCACGCCTGAACCTTGAGGACGGCCAGATCGTCGGCCTCGAAGCGTTGGTGCGCTGGCGTCATGGCGAACGCGGCTTACTGCCCCCCAGCGAATTCGTGCCGCTGGCCGAGCAAAGCGGCTTGATCGTGCCGCTGGGTTACTGGGTGATTTCCCGGGCCCTGCGGGATATGCAGGCGTTGCGAGAACGAGGGCTGCCAGCGCTGCACATGGCGATCAACCTGTCGTTCCGGCAGTTTCAGGACAGTCAATTACTGACGACCCTGAGCCGGCTGATTGCCGAGCGAGGCGTCGAGGCGCAATGGCTGGAATTTGAATTGACCGAAACCGCGGTGATGCGTCGCAGCGACCTGGTCAAGCAGACCATGGACGCCCTCGGGCGTTTGGGCGTGCGCTTCTCGCTGGATGATTTCGGCACCGGGTTCTCTTCGTTCGTGCACCTCAATAGCCTGCCGATTGCCTTGTTGAAGGTCGACAAGAGCTTTGTCGGCGGCATGGAGGAACGGGAAGAGAATCGCAAACTGGTCCACGCGATGATTAACCTGGCGCACAACCTCAACCTCGAAGTGGTTGCCGAAGGTGTGGAAACGTCGGAGCAGCTGGATTTGTTGCGCGGCTTTGGTTGCGATCAGGTGCAGGGGTATCTGATCAGCAAGCCGTTGCCGTTGGCGGAGTTGGTGGAGTACCTGACGTTCGGCAGCAGTCAGCAGCCCGCACTGGAAGTCGTGGTTTAAACACGGACAAATGTGGGAGCGGGCTTGCTCGCGAAAGCGGTGTGTCAGTCGACATCTAACGTTGGCTGATACAATTTTCGCGAGCAAGCCCGCTCCCACAGGGGATCTCAGTCAGGCTGAGCGACCTGGAAACTCGCCCCTGACGACGGCTCTCGCCTGATCATCCGTTTCATCTTCCACTCAAACGCCAGCGTCAGACTCACCGCCGCACACGCCAGCCCCAGCGCCAGACCCCACCAGACCCCTGTTGGCCCCCAGTTCAAATGGAAGGCCATCCACCAAGCGGCCGGTGCACCGATCAGCCAATAGCAACCCAAACCTACCAGGAACGTGGTCTTGGCATCCTTGAGTCCGCGGATGCAGCCCATGGCAATGGTTTGCGTGCCGTCGAACAGTTCAAACCACGCCGCCACCGCCAGCAGGCTCACGGCCAGGTTGATGACTTCGCGGAACGCCGGGTCGTTGTGGTCCAGGAACAAGCCGATCAACTGATGCGGCAGCAGCCAGAAAACCATGGCAAATCCCAGCATCGACGCAGCTCCGAAAGCGATCCCGACCCGTCCGGCCAGCCGCGCATCGAGCAATTGCCCGGCGCCGTAATGCTGGCCGATGCGCATAGTGATCGCGTAGGAAAGCCCCGCCGGAATCATGAACGCCACCGAGACGATTTGCAGGGCGATCTGATGCGCCGCCAATTGCGTACTGCCCATGGTACCCATGCACAGCGCGGCGAACGCAAACAGCCCGACTTCCACCGCATAGGTGCCGCCAATCGGCAGGCCCAGGCGCCACAACTCCTTCAAGTACTGACGGTTGGGCCGCGACAGACCCTGGCGCAATGGATACGCGTCATAGGCCGGATGCCGACGAATGTGCAGCGCGAGCGCCAGCGCCATGAGGTTGGCAACGATCGCCGTGACCAGGCCGATGCCCACCAGACCCATTTTCGGCAGACCGAACATGCCGGTGATCAACGCATAGTTGAGCAGGAAGTTGGCCACAGTGCCGGCAAGGCTGATGACCATCACCGGTGTCGCCCGGCCGATGGCACTGGTGAAACCGCGCAGCGCCATGAAGCTCAGGTAACCGGGCAGGGCGAATGGCAGGATCAACAGAAACTGGCCGGCAGCCTGGACGTTGGTTTCGGTCTGGCCGAACAGCAGCAACACCGGTTTCAGGTTCCACAGCAGCACCCCCGCCACCAGTGCCATCAACCAGGCCAGCCACAATCCGGCCTGGGTCAGCCGCGCCGCGCCAATGATGTCGCCCGCGCCCTGACGGATCGCCACCAGCGTACCGACCGCCGCGATCACGCCGATGCAGAAAATCGACACGAACGAATACGTCGCCGCACCCAGACCGCCACCGGCCAGCGCCTCGGGGCTCAGGCGCGCCATCATCAACGTGTCGGTGAGGACCATCAACATGTGCGCCAACTGCGAGGCAATCAACGGCCCCGCCAGCCGCAGGATGGCCCAGAGTTCAATACGCGCTGGATGCTGCATGATCATCACGCTCGATTGTCAGAGAGAACAGGAAGCGTCGATTCTCGGCGCTCTGCGGGGTTTGCACAAAGGGATAAAAAGGATGGGTGGCATGATTAAAACTCATGCGAGAGAGTTTCTGATAAGTTGAAGCAATCACGCTGTAGGAGCTTTCCTGATGTCCCGTCGTCTTCCTCCCTTGTATGCCCTTCGAGCATTCGAAGCGGCGGCGCGGCATAGCTCGTTTACTCGCGCCGCCGAAGAACTGTCGATCACGCAAAGTGCAGTCAGCCGACACATTCGTACGCTTGAAGAGCATTTCGCCTGTCGGTTGTTTCACCGCAGCGGGCGCAACCTGCAACTGACCGAATCGGCGCGGCTGATCCTGCCCGGCATTCGCGAAGGCTTCACCGCCCTTGAACGGGCCTGCAATACTTTGCGTGCCGAAGACGACATCTTGCGCATGAAAGCCCCATCGACCCTGACCATGCGCTGGCTGTTGGCGCGGCTCAGCCGTTTCCGGCACCTGCGACCGGGGAACGAGGTGCAATTGACCAGCGCCTGGATGGACATCGACACGGTGGACTTCAACCACGAACCCTTCGACTGCGCTGTCATTCTCAGCAACGGGCATTTTCCACCGGACTGGGAGGCGACTTTCCTGTTCCCCGAAGAGCTGATTCCGGTGGGCGCGCCGAATCTTCTGAAGGATCAACCGTGGGACGTTGCGCGCCTGGCCAGTACCGAGCTGCTGCACCCGACGCCGGACCGTCGTGACTGGCGCAACTGGCTGGAGCGCATGGGCCTGACCGATCAAGTCTCGCTCAAGGGCGGGCAGGTGTTCGACACGCTGGAGCTGGGCATGATCGCTGCTGCCCGAGGTTACGGCGTGTCCATGGGCGATTTGCTGATGGTGGCGGAGGATGTCGCCCAGGGACGTCTGAGTTTGCCGTGGCCGACGGCCGTTGCCAGTGGTGAGAATTATTACCTGGTCTGGCCGAGAACCCGCCCCGGCGGCGAGCGTTTGCGCCGCCTCAGCGATTTTCTGCAAGGCGAGGTCCGGGCCATGGAATTGCCGGATGTCGAACGCCTGGGCTGAATCGATGGAGCCGCCGCAATGGCGGCCTTGAGCCATATCCCCGTTAATTACTCAAGTATTCAGCTTTGCCGCCGAAAATCTGCTGATGGGACCTTCGTGCAGGTCCAGGTTATTCCCATTATCAGAAATTTTGCCGAGTGTGCGATGGGATCAAGATGATCCGGCCACTGGGTCAGGAGCTGTCATGTCTCAACCTCGTGCTCGGATCGCCTCACAGTTGGGGCTTGCGCTTGCCGTGATACTGGCAATTGTCATCAGCGGCAGTACCGTGTTTGCCTTGCGCTCGCTGGACACTGCCAACCTCGCCACCCGCGAAGAGCACCTGGCCAGCGAGGCCCGCTTGCTTGCCGATCAGCTGAGCACCTTTCACGGCACCTTGCGTGAAAGCACCCAGCGTCTGGCCGGCCTGTTCGAGAAGCGCTTTAGCGCCGGTTTGAGCGTGCATCCGGATGAGCCGGTGACCGTGGCGGGTGTGCAGACCCCGGGCCTGCACTTGGGCAGTGAAGTGTTGAACAACAACTTCGCAGAAGTCGACGAGTTCAAGCAGATGACCGCAGGCGTCGCGACCGTGTTCGTGCGCAGTGGTGAGGAGTTCATTCGGGTCAGCACGAATGTCAGCAAACAAGACGGCAGCCGTGCCATCGGCACTCTGCTCGACCACGCGAACCCGGCTTACGCCCGTTTGATGGCGGGGCAGAGCTACGTGGGTCGAGCTTTGCTTTTCGAACGCTTCTACATGTCGCAGTACACCCCCGTACGTGACAGCAGCGGTAAGATCATTGCCGTGCTGTACGTAGGATTCGATTACACCGATGCTCAGAACGCGCAGTTCGCCAACCTCAAACGCTTCCGCATCGGCCAGACCGGGTCCCTGGCGTTGCTGGATGAACAAGGCAAATGGCTGGTGCCGATTGCCGGTGTGCAAGCGCTGGATCAGGCGGTCCCGAGCATCGTCGGTCTGGCCAAGACACCGGGCAAAGGCGATTTCTGGAACGACAAGTCGCAAGACTTTTACAGTGTTGCCGTGCCGTTCGAAGGCGGGCCGTGGTCGGTGGTGGCGAGCATGCCGAAAACCGAAATCCGCGCCGTGACCTGGAGCGTCGGCATTCAATTGGCAATCGGCAGTCTGCTGGCGATGTTGTTGGCGGTCGGTGCGGCGGTCTGGTTGCTGCGCAGCAAACTGGCGCCACTGGGGGATCTGGTGCGTCAGGCCGAAGCCTTGGGCGCTGGTGATTTGAGTGTTCGCCTGAACGTGTCGAGCAATGACGAAATCGGCCAACTTGCCCGCGCCTTCAACCAGATGAGCCAGGCCCTGTCGACCATGGTCGAGCACATCCGTAAGGCCTCGGGAGAGGTCAACAGCCGTGCCCAGGCGTTGTCCGGTTTGTCCGGTGGTGCCTATGAAGGGATGGAGCAGCAGTCTGGCGAAATCACCAGCATGGCCGGCGCCGTAGAAGAATTCAGCGCCACCTCGCTGAACATCGCCGACAACATGGGCAACACCCAGCGTCTAGCGCAGGAAAACGCACAGCAAACCCAGATCGGTCGTACGTCGATGGACGAAGCGTCCTCGTCCCTGGAGCAAATCGCCGGTGCACTGAACAGCACCGCGACGGTGATCAATACCTTGGGGCAGCGTTCCCAGGAAATCGGCGGCATTGTCGGGGTGATTACCGCGATCGCCGAACAAACCAACTTGCTGGCGCTCAACGCCGCCATCGAAGCCGCCCGCGCCGGAGAGCAGGGCCGTGGGTTTGCGGTGGTGGCCGATGAAGTGCGCAACCTGGCCTCACGCACCCGCCAGGCCACTGACGAAATTTCCGGGATGATTCAAAGCATCCAGCAGGAAACCGGTAACGCCATCAGCACCATGGAGCAGGGCAACGTGCTGATGCAGGAAGGCCTGTCGCGCAACGCCAACGTCGCTTCGGCACTGGCGCGGATCGATGAACAAAGCCGCTCGGCTGGTCAGCAATTCGCCGCCATCACCACTGCGACCCAGGAACAAAGCAGCACCGCGACCTTGCTCAGCAGCAATCTGCAAAGCATTGCTCTGGCGAACAGTGAACAGCGCGAAGTGGTGTCGAACCTGGCTGTGACTGCCAAAGAGCTGGAGAAGCTCGCGGCGGACTTGCGGCATGAGGTTGACCGGTTTCGTTGAAGCGCTGCTGAAATCGCCTTCGCGAGCAAGCCCGCTCCCACATCTATGGTTACCCCCTTTTCTGCAATACTGTTTTT
>NZ_AZRW02000059.1 GCF_000512695.2 Pseudomonas sp. QTF5
GATTTTTTAAGAGCAAAAACAATGAGTTATTTTTTGTTTGATAAGAGCTTGCTCCCGCTGGAGGCCGAAGGACTCCCAAAAACAGCGAAGGTGTGCCTGATTGAACACGGTCGCAGATTCTACGGCTGCTGCGCAGCCGAGCGGGAGCAAGCTCTTATAGAACAAAATTTATCTCATTGATTTTAAAGATAAATTTATTTGCCGATTTATCGGCATGTTCTCTGCGCGACAGCGCAGCCTCATCGCAGGCTGGGCGGACTCCCTCGCCACAGAGGTTTGCGATCTAGTTGCTAATCGCCAAAATGCTCGCCTGATACGACCCGACAAACACATCGAAATCGCCGACTTCGTTCTGTTCCAGCTCCACTTGTTGAGCCAGCGACGAGCGCGCCCGCTCTTCAAATTTAGCCTGTTCTTCGCCTGAAAGCGGCTCGCTACGGAAAAATTCCGCGTGCACCTGGCTCTGACGCAAGGAGAACCGGGCGAAGCTTTCCTTGTGCTCGGCCATCGCCGCCAGCACTTTAGCCGATGGCGTCAGGGACGAGTCCTTGACCTTGGCCAGTTGTGCGTCCAGTGCCTTGCTGTGGGCAAAGCCGCCATGGCTTTGATCCAGCAATGCCGCCAATGGCGCAATCTTTTCCAGCAATTCGCCGGCCCATTCCTTCAGGTCTACCGGGTGCCCGTCACGTTGCAACTGCAGGCCCGGACGACGACCTTCCTTGACCACGCTGAGGAAGTTCGACGTCGCGTTGCCGCAGCTGGTACTGGTCAACAGCGGGCTGTCGTTCAGTGCGCAGTACAACAGGAACGCATCAAGGAACCGCGACTCGGTGAGGTCGATGCCCATCGGCAGGAACGGGTTGATGTCCAGGCAGCGCACTTCGACGTACTGAATGCCACGGGCCACCAGCGCCTGGATCGGCCGCTCACCGGTGTAGGTCACGCGTTTCGGGCGGATGTTGGAGTAGTACTCGTTTTCGATCTGCAGGATGTTGGTGTTGAGCTGAACCCACTCACCGTCCTGATGCGTACCGACTTCGACGTACGGCGGATACGGCGTGGCCACGGCTTTGCGCAGGCTGTCGGTGTAGCTGGTCAGATCGTTGTAGCACGGCGTCAAGCCCGCCTGGGCGTTGCTCTGGTAACCCAGGTCGCTCATGCGCAGGCTGGTGGCGTACGGCAGGTACAACGTGTCCGGGTCCAGCTGTTCCAGCTGATGCGAGCGACCGCGCAGGAAACCGGCGTCCAGCGCAGGCGAAGCACCGAACAGGTACATCAGCAGCCAGCTGTAACGGCGGAAGTTGCGGATCAGCGCGATGTAGGCCGACGACTGATAATCGCGGTCGGTGCCGTCAAAGCCTTCAGCCTCTTTGAGCAGTGGCCAGAGCTTTTCCGGCAGGGAAAAGTTGTAGTGGATCCCGGCGATGCACTGCATGGTCTTGCCGTAACGCAGGGCCAGGCCCTTGCGGTAGACGTACTTGAGCTGACCGATGTTAGAGGTGCCGTAATAAGCGATCGGGATGTCTTCCTCGGCCGGCAACGGGCACGGCATCGATGGACTCCACAGGTATTCATTGCCGAGCTTGCTGTAGGCAAACCGGTGAATCTTGTCCAGGCTCGCCAGCGTGTCCGCCGGATCTGGCAGGGCCGGCGTGATGAACTCCAGCAGCGACTCGGAATAGTCGGTGGTGATTTGTTCATTGGTCAGCGCGGAACCCAATGCTTCAGGGTGCGGCGTTTGCGCCAGGCGCCCTTCGCCTGTCACGCGCAGGCATTCACGTTCGATGCCGTGAAGGCACTGTTCGAGCAGAGGGAGGTTAGCGCGCTCGCCGAGCAGAGCCAGGCGGCGGTTGAGAAGTTCGCTCAAGTTGGATTCCTTCACGCGTCAGTCGCCCCAATATGGGGGTGGGCAAGACGGTCTACAAGGGTGAAGTTAAAACTGGCGTTTTCGCCTGGTTCTTGAGCCGCACAGAACAGATGCCAGCCAGTTAAGGATTGATCACCGCAATTCCCTGTGGGAGCGGGCTTGCTCGCGAAGAGGGCGTGTCAGTCAACATTGAAGTCGCCTGACACACCGCCTTCGCGAGCAAGCCCGCTCCCACAGGTTGCGCACCTTAACTGACTGGTATTAGCCGTACAGGCTCATATTTAAAGGCCAACTTCATTCCCTGAATCTGGCTATCGCGCGCGAAGAAAACTCCGACGCTGCAGTCACAGCGCCGAAATTAACTCAAATTGATGATGGGGGGCTACAGGACAGCGAACGTGCCTTGTGCTTTTGCGACGAGTTTGTCGCCTTGCATCACGTCGGCTTCGACCACCAGCGTGCGGCGGCCTGGGTGGATCACCCGTGCCGTACACATCACTTCACCGTCGGCGACGGCACGGATGTAGTTGATCTTGCACTCGATGGTTGCGCTCTGCTGGTCAAAGCCGTGGGTGCTGGAACAGGCCAGCCCCATGGCAATATCCACCAGACTGAACAAAGCCCCGCCGTGCAGTTTGCCGCCGCGATTGCGCAGTTCTGGCTCAAGCGCCAGGGCGACTTGCGCCACCCCGGTTTCCAGACTGTGCAAGCGACACCCCAGCAGCTTGAAAAACGCGCTTTCGGTCAAGCCGGCCGGGATTTCCATCAGCGTTTTTTCAACTGTTTGGCGTTAGCGAACAGCGAGGCCATGGCGTTGTTGGCCGGGGCTGCTGCCGTGGTTTCCTTGCGCGGTGCGGTGTTCTGGGATTGGCGTGGTGCCGACCCCGGACGCGCGCCACGGGCACCGTCGATCTTCTCGCCCGGGGTGTCGCTCATGCGCATCGACAGGCCAACGCGTTTGCGCGGGATATCGACTTCCATGACCTTCACCTTGACCACATCACCGGCCTTCACCGCTTCGCGCGGATCCTTGATGAACTTCTCCGACAGCGCGGAGATGTGCACCAGACCGTCCTGATGCACGCCGATGTCGACGAAGGCGCCGAAGTTGGTCACGTTGGTGACCACACCTTCGAGGATCATCCCCAGTTGCAAGTCCTTGAGGTCTTCGACGCCTTCCTGGAACTCGGCGGTCTTGAACTCGGGACGTGGGTCGCGACCGGGTTTTTCCAGTTCTTGCAGAATGTCGGTGACCGTCGGCAGACCGAAGGTTTCGTCGGTGTACTTCTTCGGATCGAGGCGCTTAAGGAAGCTCGCGTCGCCGATCAGCGAGCGAATGTCACGGTCGGTTTCAGCGGCAATGCGCTGCACCAGCGGATAGGCTTCCGGGTGAACCGCGGACGAATCCAATGGGTTGTCACCGTTCATGACCCGCAGGAAGCCCGCAGCCTGTTCGAAGGTTTTTTCACCCAGGCGCGCGACTTTCTTCAACGCCGCACGGGTTTTGAACGCGCCATGCTCGTCGCGGTGGCTGACGATATTCTGCGCCAGGGTCGCATTGAGGCCGGAGATGCGCGCCAGCAGCGCCACGGAAGCGGTGTTGACGTCGACGCCCACGGCGTTCACGCAATCCTCGACCACTGCGTCCAGGCCGCGTGCCAGTTTCAGCTGCGACACGTCGTGCTGGTACTGGCCGACGCCGATGGATTTCGGATCGATCTTCACCAGCTCGGCCAGCGGATCCTGCAAGCGACGGGCAATCGACACCGCGCCACGGATCGACACGTCCAGATCCGGGAACTCCTTGGAGGCCAGTTCCGACGCCGAGTACACCGATGCACCGGCCTCGGAGACCATGACCTTGGTCATCTTCATGGCTGGGTATTTTTTGATCAGCTCAGCGGCGAGCTTGTCGGTTTCACGGCTGGCGGTGCCGTTGCCGATGGCGATCAGGTCCACCGAATGCTTGGCGCACAGGGCGGCGAGCACGGCGAGGGTCTGGTCCCACTTGTTGTGAGGTACGTGCGGGTAAACCGTGGCGTGATCCAGCAGCTTGCCGGTGGCATCGACCACGGCCACCTTGCAACCGGTGCGCAGGCCTGGATCGAGGCCCAGGGTGGCGCGTGGGCCGGCCGGGGCCGACAGCAGCAAGTCGTGCAGGTTGTGCGCGAACACGTTGATCGCTTCGGTTTCCGCACCGTCGCGCAATTCGCCCAGCAGGTCGGTTTCCAGGTGGGTGTAGAGCTTGACCTTCCAGGTCCAGCGCACCACTTCGCCCAGCCATTTGTCGGCGGCGCGGTTCTGGTTCTGGATGCCGAATTGCTGGCCGATCATGCCTTCGCACGGGTGCATGGTGCCCGGCAGTTCATCGCCGACTTTCAGCGCGGAGCTGAGGATGCCTTCGTTGCGCCCACGGAAAATCGCCAGCGCGCGGTGCGATGGCATGCTTTTCAGCGGTTCGTCGTGTTCGAAGTAGTCGCGGAACTTGGCGCCTTCCTCTTCCTTGCCAGCGATTACACGGGCACTGAGGGTCGCTTCCTGCTTGAGATAGTTGCGCAACTTGTCCAGCAGGCCAGCGTCTTCGGCGAAGCGCTCCATGAGGATGTACTTGGCGCCTTCAAGGGCGGCTTTCACATCGGCCACGCCTTTTTCAGCGTCGATGAAGCGCGCGGCTTCGGTTTCCGGGCTCAGGGTCGGGTCGTTGAACAGGCCGTCGGCAAGCGTGCCGAGGCCGGCTTCCAGGGCGATCTGGCCCTTGGTGCGGCGCTTCTGCTTGTACGGCAGGTACAAGTCTTCGAGACGGGTCTTGGTGTCGGCGAGTTTGATGTCGCGTTCGAGTTGCGGGGTCAGTTTGCCCTGCTCTTGAATGCTGGCGAGGATGCTGATCCGCCGTTCGTCGAGTTCTCGCAGGTAGCGCAGACGCTCTTCCAGATGACGCAACTGGATGTCATCCAGGCTGCCGGTCACTTCTTTCCGGTAGCGGGCGATGAAGGGAACGGTAGAGCCTTCATCGAGTAGCGCGACGGCCGCTTCGACCTGTTGTGGGCGTACACCGAGTTCCTCGGCGATGCGGCTGTTGATGCTGTCCATAAAACCACCTGACAAATTGTGAAAGCAGGCTCGCAGGCGCAGAGATAAGGGCTCGGCGAGTCTGGTTGAGCGGCCTGGCGTGCGCCGCTACCTGAGCCAACAGGCTTCCCGTTGACCCGTGAAATCGAACAATTACTGCCAGCGTCATGAAAAAAAAGCGGCTGCTTGCAGTAACGATCAGACGTTGCCTGACACAAAAGGCCGCGCATTATAACCAGCGTTCTGTCCATTCGGGGGCATCGCTGGTTGTAGGCACGATGCCCGGTTTTCTGGCGGTTAAGGAAAAATCTGCTAACAATGCACACGGTGCGTATAACGGCAGCTACGCCATAATGCGCGCCGAGATCAAAGGAGCATCCAATGAGCAGCACTGCAAACATTGCTGAAGGCGAAAAAATTCTTATCGTTGACGACGATCCTGGGCTGAGCAGCCTGCTGGAGCGCTTTTTCGTCAGCAAGGGCTACCGTGCTCGTGCCGTCCCGAACACCGAACAAATGGATCGCCTGCTGGCGCGTGAAGTGTTCAACCTGGTCGTCCTCGACCTGATGCTGCCCGGCGAAGACGGCCTGACCGCTTGCCGCCGCCTGCGCACGGCGAACAATCAGATTCCGATCATCATGCTCACCGCCAAGGGCGATGAGCTTAGCCGCATCAAGGGCCTCGAACTGGGCGCCGACGATTACCTGGCCAAGCCGTTCAACCCGGACGAGCTGATGGCTCGGGTCAAAGCGGTTCTGCGGCGTCAGGCGGCACCAGTGCCAGGCGCACCGGGCAGCGAAGACGAAAGCGTGACCTTCGGTGACTACGAACTGTCCCTGGCCACCCGCGAGCTGAAGCGCGGTGACGAAGTGCACATGCTCACCACCGGTGAGTTTGCGGTGCTCAAGGCGTTGGTCATGAACGCGCGTCAGCCACTGACCCGCGACAAACTGATGAACCTGGCCCGTGGCCGCGAATGGGATGCCCTGGAGCGTTCCATCGACGTACAGATTTCCCGTCTGCGCCGGATGATCGAGCCCGATCCGTCCAAACCACGCTACATCCAGACTGTCTGGGGCGTGGGTTACGTGTTCGTTCCGGATGGCGCCGCCACCAAATGATCGGAGATTTGTAGGAGCGGGTCTTGCGGACGATTGTCCGCAGACTCGTGATCCGCAATGTGCGAGCATCGCTCGCTCCTGCAAGTGTGTAGCGGTTATCCATGAAAACCCCTGTTTGGTTCCCCCAGAGTTTCTTCTCCCGCACCCTGTGGCTGGTGCTGATCGTCGTCCTGTTCTCCAAGGCGCTGACCCTGGTTTATCTGTTGATGAACGAAGACGTGCTGGTGGATCGCCAATACAGCCATGGCGTCGCCCTGACGCTGCGGGCCTATTGGGCTGCCGATGAAGCCAACCGCGCCATAATTGCCGATCGCGTGCCCCTGATTCGAGTGGTGGGTGCAGGCGTACCGGAAGGTGAACAACACTGGCCCTATAGCGAGATTTACCAGCGACAAATGCAAACCGAGCTGGGGGCCGACACCGAAGTCCGACTACGCATGCACTCACCGCCAGCGCTGTGGGTCCGGGCACCGAGCCTGGGCGAGGGCTGGCTGAAAGTGCCGCTGTATCCTCATCCATTGCGCGGCCAGAAAATCTGGAACGTCCTCGGCTGGTTCCTCGCCATTGGTCTGTTGTCCACCGCCTCGGCGTGGATTTTCGTCAGTCAGCTCAACCAACCGCTGAAACGACTGGTCTATGCCGCCAGGCAACTCGGTCAGGGCCGCAGCGTGCGCCTGCCGATCAGCGATACACCGAGCGAAATGACCGAGGTTTATCGCGCCTTCAACCAAATGGCTGAAGACGTCGAACAGGCCGGTCGCGAGCGAGAACTGATGCTGGCCGGGGTCTCCCACGACCTGCGTACGCCTCTGACCCGTTTGCGGTTATCCCTGGAGCTGATGGGCGATCACAGTGACCTGACGGACGACATGATCCGTGACATCGAAGACATGGACGCGATTCTTGACCAGTTCCTGGCGTTCATTCGTGACGGACGTGACGAGTCGGTGGAAGAAGTGGACCTGAGCGATCTGGTTCGCGAAGTCGCCGCGCCGTACAACCAGAACGAAGAGAAAGTGCATTTGCGCCTGGAGCCGATCCAGCCGTTCCCGCTGCGTCGGGTATCGATGAAGCGGCTGCTGAACAACCTGATCGGTAATGCTCTGCATCACGCCGGCAGCGGGGTGGAGGTGGCGGCTTATGTGTCCGGGGATACCAGTGCGCCGTATGTGGTTCTGAGTGTCATGGACCGTGGCGCGGGGATCGATCCGTCAGAGCTGGAGGCGATTTTCAACCCGTTCACCCGTGGCGATCGGGCTCGGGGCGGGAAGGGGACCGGGTTGGGGTTGGCGATCGTGAAGCGGATCGCTTCGATGCATGGCGGGAATGTCGAGTTGCGCAACCGGTCCGGTGGTGGGCTGGAAGCGCGGGTGCGGTTGCCGCTTGGGTTGATGTTGCCGCGGGATGCTGTCTAAACGTCGTACACAACCTCTGTGGCGAGGGAGCTTGCTCCCGCTCGGTTGCGCAGCAGCCGCAAAACCCGACAACCGTATTTCAATAAAAGAATACGGTTGCCGGAATCGGGAGTCCTTCGGCCTCCAGCGGGAGCAAGCTCCCTCGCCACAGGGGCCGAGTAAGCTTCAACCCTTCCCTTTGGTCCGCGTCATATTCGGTCCGCCATTCTTCTCCAGATGCTCGATGATGATCCCCGCCACATTCTTCCCGGTGGTGGTTTCAATCCCTTCAAGCCCCGGCGATGAGTTCACTTCCATCACCAGCGGCCCATGATTGGAGCGCAGGATATCCACCCCCGCCACCGCCAACCCCATGACCTTCGCTGCACGCAATGCGGTCATGCGTTCTTCCGGCGTGATCTTGATCAGGCTCGCACTGCCACCGCGATGCAGGTTGGAGCGAAATTCCCCCGGTTTGGCCTGACGTTTCATCGCCGCGATTACCTTGTCGCCGACCACGAAACAACGAATGTCCGCACCGCCGGCTTCCTTGATGTATTCCTGAACCATGATGTTCTGCTTCAGGCCCATGAAGGCCTCGATCACCGATTCCGCCGCCGTCGCTGTCTCACACAGCACCACACCGATGCCCTGGGTGCCTTCCAGCACCTTGATCACCAGCGGCGCGCCGTTGACCATCTCGATCAAGTCGGGAATGTCATCCGGGGAGTGGGCAAAACCGGTGACCGGCAAACCGATCCCCCGGCGCGACAGCAATTGCAGCGAACGCAGTTTGTCTCGCGAACGGGCGATGGCCACCGATTCGTTGAGCGGAAACACTCCCATCATTTCGAACTGACGCAGCACCGCGCAGCCATAAAACGTTACCGATGCGCCGATCCGCGGGATCACCGCATCGAAACCCTCCAGCGGCTTGCCGCGATAGTGGATCTGCGGCTTGTGACTGGCAATGTTCATGTAGGCGCGCAAGGTGTCGATCACCACCATTTCATGGCCACGCTCCATACCGGCTTCGACCAGACGACGGGTGGAATACAGACGCGGGTTCCGCGACAGCACAGCGATCTTCATGCAACACCTGTGGAGAAGGTAGATACCGGGAACACCGGCTTGTCTTGTACATATTTAATGCCCGGATTGACCACCAACTGGCCGTCGATCAGGGCTTTGGAACCGAGTAACAGGCGATATCGCATGGACTTGCGGCAGGCGAGAGTGAACTCGACCCGCCAGACCCGATCACCAAGGGCCAAGGTGGTGCTGACCACGTAGCGCATCTGCGCATGGCCATTGGAGCTTTTAATGGTTTTTCTCGTTACCAGCGGAGCTTCGCAGCGCCGGTGACGCAGTTGCACTACCGTGCCCAGGTGCGCGGTAAAGCGCACCCACTGTTCCCCATCGCGCTCGAACGGCTCGATGTCGGTGGCGTGCAGGCTGGAGGTGCTGGCGCCGGTGTCGATTTTTGCCCGAAGGCCCGCGACTCCCAAATCCGGGAGCGCCACCCACTCGCGCAGACCGATAACGGTCAAATGATCAAATGTCTTCAAAAGTGCTCAACCGGTAAAAACCGCTCAGACCGCATGCGGCCGAATTCGCGGTATTCACGCAGAATAATGGGTAAAAGGCGACAGATATCTACTGCCCGGATTTCCATCCCTCAATGTGCGGGGGAATGCCTGCATTCTAATCCACAGCGTGGGAATTCATGGCACGACAGAAACGGTAGTACAGTTCATCGATATTTCAGAATGAGGTCATCCAATGGCACAAAAAAGCGAAGAGGACGACAAGATCCGTCTCGATAAATGGTTGTGGGCCGCGCGTTTTTATAAAACACGTGCCTTGGCCAAGGCCGCGATTGAGAGTGGCAAGGTGCATTGCCGGGGCGAGCGCTGCAAGCCAGGCAAGGAACCGAGGCTCGGCGATGAGTTTCAGATTCGCACCGGCTTTGAGGAGCGCACGGTGGTGGTCCAGGCGCTGTCGATCGTGCGCCGTGGCGCGCCGGAGGCTCAGGCTCTGTATGCCGAAACCGAAGCCAGCGTCGCCAAACGCGAAGCGGCTGCGGCCATGCGTAAGGCCGGGGCGTTGGGCGTGAGCACCGATGGCAAGCCGAGCAAGAAGCAGCGCCGGGATCTGTTCAAGTTTCGCGGTAACAGCAACGACGAGTAGCGATCGCCGTCGGGCGCAGACTTGTAATCGCGCTCCTGTGCAGCCATATGGGTGTACTCGACAGCGGCAAAGTGAAAACGCCGTTCGTCGAAAACCGAGGTTTGACCTTGCTTGGAACAAACCCGGATTGTTCATAAAATGCCTTTACGGCTGAACTTTGTCCGCCCAAAAATGCGGAATCGACGCTATTTTTCTTTTTTGTCACTCTTTCAGATACCCAGACCTATGACCAATCTATCGGATAACGACTACACCCAACGCTTCATCTTCGATGACAGCGACACCCGCGGCGAGCTGGTTGGATTGGAGCGTAGCTATGCCGAAGTCCTCGCCAAACACGCCTATCCGGAGCCGGTCGCGCAACTGCTGGGCGAACTGATGGCGGCGGCGGCGTTGCTGGTTGGCACCTTGAAGTTCGATGGCTTGCTGATTCTTCAGGCCCGTTCCGAAGGCCCGGTGCCGTTGCTGATGATCGAGTGCTCCAGTGAGCGTGAAATTCGTGGTCTGGCTCGTTACGAAGCCGACCAGATTGCCCCCGACGCGACCCTCGCCGACCTGATGCCCAACGGTGTGCTGGCACTGACCGTCGACCCGACTCAGGGCCAGCGTTACCAAGGTATCGTCGACCTCGACGGCGCAACCCTGTCGGAGTGCTTCACCAACTACTTCGTCATGTCCCAACAGACCAATACCCGCTTCTGGCTCTACGCCGATGGCCGTCGTGCCCGTGGCCTGCTACTGCAGCAATTGCCTGCCGACCGTCTGAAAGACGAAGAAGAGCGTGCCGCCAGCTGGCAGCACATCACCGCTCTGGCCAGCACCCTGACCGCCGATGAATTGCTGAGTCTGGACAACGAAACCGTGCTCCATCGCCTCTACCATGAAGAACAGGTGCGCCTGTTCGACATACAGAAACTGCGTTTCCATTGCAGCTGTTCGCGGGAACGCTCGGGCAATGCGCTGGTCAGTTTGGGTCTGGAAGATGCTCAGAAGCTGGTCGTCGAACATGGCGGCCGCATCGAGGTCGATTGTCAGTTTTGCAACGAGCGCTACCTGTTCGACGGGGCCGATATCACCCAATTGTTTGCAGGTGCAGGGGTCGAATCGCCGTCAGATACCCGTCACTAAAACGTTTCAGTGCAGGTAAATTCACTGCTTAACGCCGGAATAACGCCGTTACGACGGGAGGGCCCTACACTTTTTGGGCTTTTCTGGCATAATCCGGCCCACTTTTTTCGCGGTAGTAGTGCACGACTTTCTACTACAAAACGTTTGGAGCACTCGGCCACTGGCCGACGGGGAACCTCATGACGCAAGCCAATAACGCCGTGTACACCGATCTGAGTGTTGATGATCTGGTTAAAGAAGCCCTGAATCGCGGTGAAGGCGAGCTTGCCGATACCGGCGCGCTGGTTGTTCGCACCGGTCACCGTACCGGCCGTTCGCCAGTCGATCGTTTCATCGTTGAAGAGCCGACCACCCAGGACGCCATCGCCTGGGGCCCGATCAACCGCAAGTTCCCGGCCGACAAGTTCGATGCCCTGTGGGCTCGCGTCGAGGCCTTCAACAACGCGCAAGAGCATTTCGTTTCCCACGTACATGTAGGTGCTGCCGAAGAGCACTATCTGGCCGTGAAGATGACCACCCAGACTGCCTGGCAGAACCTGTTCGGTCGTTGCCTGTTCATCAACCCGGCCCAGTACAACCCGGCTGGCCGTGAAGAGTGGCAAGTTCTCAACGTCGCCAACTTCGAATGCGTTCCAGAGCGTGATGGCACCAACTCCGACGGTTGCGTGATCATCAACTTCGCACAGAAGAAAGTGCTGATCGCCGGCATGCGCTACGCCGGTGAAATGAAGAAAGCCATGTTCTCGGTGCAGAACTTCCTGCTGCCGGCCGCTGACGTGCTGCCAATGCACTGCGCCGCCAACATCGGTGAAGCAGGCGACGTGACCCTGTTCTTCGGTCTGTCCGGCACCGGTAAAACCACCCTGTCCGCCGACGAAAGCCGTTACCTGATCGGTGACGACGAACACGGTTGGGGCGAGGGCGTGGTGTTCAACATCGAAGGCGGTTGCTATGCCAAGTGCATCGACTTGTCCGAGAAGAACGAGCCGGTCATCTGGAAAGCCATCAAGCACGGCGCGGTCCTGGAAAACGTCGTTATCGATGACGCCAAGCACGCCGATTACGCTGATGTCAGCCTGACCCAGAACAGCCGCGCCGCCTACCCGCTGGAGCACGTCGCCAAGCGTTCCGAGAAAAACCTCGGTGGTGAGCCAAACGCTGTGATCTTCCTGACCTGCGACCTGACCGGCGTCCTGCCGCCAGTCTCGATCCTCAGCGAAGAACAAGCGGCCTACCACTTCCTGTCCGGCTACACCGCACTGGTGGGCTCGACCGAAATGGGTTCCGGCAGCGGCATCAAGTCGACCTTCTCCACCTGCTTCGGCGCACCGTTCTTCCCGCGTCCGGCCGGCGAATACGCAGAACTGCTGATCAAGCGCATCCGCGGCTTCGGCTCCAAGGTCTACCTGGTCAACACCGGCTGGACCGGCGGTGGCTACGGCGTCGGCAAACGCTTCAACATCCCGACCACTCGTGGCGTGATTGCAGCGATCCAGAGCGGCGCGTTGATCGGTGCTGAGACTGAGCACCTGGACACTATCAACCTGGACGTTCCGTTGGTTGTGCCGGGCGTTGAGACTGGTCTGTTGAACCCGCGTAATACCTGGGCTGACAAGGCTGCTTATGATGAAGCGGCTAAGGCGTTGGCTGGGTTGTTTGTTGAGAACTTCAAGAAGTTCGATGTGAGCGATGCGATCAAGGCTGCTGGGCCTAAGCTGTAAGGCTTGAACTTAGCGAATGAAAAAGCCGCCCTTTGGGGCGGCTTTTTTTTTGTGGGCGATGAAAGACAAGCAATACGGGGTCACTTGGTAGACAGGCGAAATGCAGTAGACATATTGTCTTGTTCACGCTTCGACAGCCCCGCCGCGCTGGCAACTCTTGGCCACTGGCTCACCACCTCTTGGAAGTTCTCAATTATTTCTTCCGCATCAATACGGCTAACCCGAAAGAACCCGGCCACTTCACGAGCAAGTTCGAGATCCAAAGCATCGTCGGCATCTGTAATGTTGAGCTTCAATCCATCGGCGTGTGCCACCGGGTTCATGTCGTAGGCATCAGAGAGGCGCCACCCACGACCGGGATCAAGAAGAAAGCCATGGTTGCGCATGTGGTCGTCGGTATTGGAAACCAGGATGTTGAACACAATACGCGACCACAACTCGCGCAGATCTTTGTCGGGTTCTGAGCCATGCTCCATGAGTACTTCTGCGAGCTCTAGATAGCTGGCGCCCACCGATGCATCGTCACTGTCTACGCGGTCAGTCATGGTCATGGCTGAGGCGAAATGTAGTCGCCCACCCGTTTCGGTACGGTCGAACCGTTTGACCATGAAGCAGTGATGGTCGCTCGCATAGCGCTGCGCAATACCCTTCGCCACCCGCAGACCGCATTGATTCGCCAGAACACTCACCACGAATTCCCATCCGCCGACGTCATAGTCGTCCCGAGTGCTCGGAAACTTGGCGATCCACAGATGACCATTCTTGTCAGCAACACTGGTCATGGGCCTGGCACCGCCCAATGAACCACCGGGTGCGATCAACATTCTCAGCCACTTGCGCCCATCGAGTGAGGTGTTGTCTGGATCGTTTTCCAACGCTCGACTTGCCTGCTCCAACGCGCGTAATTCGACAAAGGGAGGCGCCGCCAATCCATCTCGATCATCCAGAAAATTGCCTTCGTCATTGAGCTTGTAACGAATAGCACCGACTCGATAGAGATCATGAACGCCTAACAGGAAATCCGACTCATAGAGCTTGGTACCCTTCGGGACCAAGCCGTCGCGGATGTCTCGTTCCAGTCGGCGTTTCATCAGCAATTGACCCCAGCGATCCGGGCTTGAGTCGGCAAAAACGCCGAAGCGGGTCTGATGCTGTCCAGGGAACTGTCGCCCTTCGAAGAGCCTGATACGGGGATCCAGCGTCGTGAAATTCAACTCGGGATCGGCCAAAGCAGCAGTGTCGTACTCAAACTCGAACACGTTAGTGGAGCGAGCCTTTCTGACATGAAGAAACCCAAGACGCCTTGGACTTTGCAGGGTTTCCCAATCGGCATACACCGCGATCAGTGTCATTTTTAATCCGTCTCAGGTTTAGATTTTTTCTTGGTAAACAAATTGGAAAAAGAGTGGGTGTTCAATGGGAAATCAACTTCAAGATCCGATTCGGAGATGGGACTTTCCAGTGCTTCCGTAGCCCTGTCGCGAATGGGTGACGACGCTTTCGTTGAAGTCACGTTGCGCACTCGTTGGCGTTTACTGGATGCTGCGTTCGCTCTTGGGGTTAATTGCGCGTCTTGCAGTTGGCGTCCCAACTCATCCGTTGCTGCGAGCTTGTTCAAGTCTTTTTCCAAGCCCAGAACCTGCATCACGGACATATAGGCACCGATCGTCACGCCTGAGCCGCCGGACTCCAATGAGCGCAGCGTTGTCAGCGACATGCCTGCTCTCTCAGCCACTTGCTTGGCTGTCAGCTTGCGACGTAGTCGAGCGAGTTTGAGTCGTTCGCCAAACTCGGCGAGCAACCTGGATGCAGCCGGCAGCAGGGGTGCTGTTTTTTTAGCCATATGCCATTATTCCTTCGTTTTTAGGCTTTAACTGCCAGAATAATAGCACTTATGTGGTGATTTGCTGGACTGCCCCAACATGTACAAAACTCTCTTCTACCAGTACGGTCGCTCCAGATATACGTGGAAGGCGGATTATTGAAACTGCCATTATTCCAACTAAAATCGATAAAAACAGCCAGAATATTGCCACTTAAGTGGTCCGCTTAGATCTCTTCCAGAGCCTTTGTATCCCACCGTTGCAACTTGACCGCTTGGTAAAGCATGCCGATGGTCAGTGGGGCTTTGTCGCCACGACCTTTGGCTCGACGTTTGAGGAATACATCAAACCCTTCCGGCTGAAAGTACCGATACGCGTCGTAGTCCACGAAGTCGACCCCAAACTGTTCTTCCAGCGCTTCCATCAAATGCCGCGCATCAGCGCCGTCGCAGCTCAGGTCGAAATTGATCGAGGTGTTGAGGCTGAGCGTTTTGCGTTCAGGCAGGCCGAGTTCTTCGTGCAGCAGCTGTATGAGCAGGCGCATGGTGTGGTCGTCGGGGAAGTTGGGGGCGAGGTTCATGGTGCATCTTCCATTTGGGGCATGCCGATGAATCGGCTTGGGCCGGATTTTGCGGCAAGTTTGGTTGAAGAATGATCGCACGGCAGGTTCAGATTAGCCCTACAACCACACTTTCCAACACTCGGTAACTTCGCTGGCCTCGGCATTGAGCCGTGGTTTAGTGGTGACGGAGGGGGGGGCAGATACGTTGGGTATCCCGGCGCTGGAAGCGGCGCCGCAAGCGCCTCAAGTGTGGATCTTTCCGCCGACGGAGCAAGCGGACAACATTATCGTTAGCCCGGTTTATCCGCCGGAGTATCAGGATTTTATTCTGGTGTTTCCGGCGGATTCGGGGGTTCGGCCGCTGTACGTCGTTCTGAGCGTGCGACGTAAAGGGCTTCCAGGAAGGCAGCATACAACGGTTACCACTCGCCGTAGCAGCAGAAAAGATGGCCGCGTGAGAACCGAAAATAATGTCCAAAATTACTGGACCAGTTCAGCCTCGCTCCTACAGGGGATCGTTGTCTGGGTCTCAACCCGCTGTGGTTTTCGGCAAGCGTTGCCGGGCGATCTCGAGCAGTTCGCAGCCATCTTGGGTTAGCAAGTAAAGAGCATTGACGATATTGGGAATGTCTTTCACGTCGGCCTGTTTGAAGCACAGGCAATAGAGCGTTTCGAGCAGGTCGCTGGCGGCGCGGATGCGTTGGCGGGCGGCGTCGAGGATTTCGTGAGGATTGGCTTCGGTGTCGATGACCAACACCGGGGTGTCGCTGTAGCTGGTTTTGAGCGGGCGATAGCGGTCGGTTAACGAGTGGCGCGTGTTCATCGAAGTCGGTCCTGTGGGAAGTCGGGCAGTCTCGCTGGCGGGCCGACACAGTGTTTTCAGCCGCGTCGAAAACTATAGAGGGTCGCGGCGAGGCGTCGCAAGGTGGCGCAAATGGACAGGATTTGTAGGGGGTTTATCGGCGCTATCGCCCTTTGCCTACGCACATCCCCGGCCATTTTTTAATCTATTCCCCTAGAGGTCGATATTCCTACAGGATTGTCAGGCTTAACGCATCAAGCCTCGGGATGGTGCGCGCCAGAATTTGTAGGACGTTTCGGAGCGTCTGAGTTGACTCGTGCCATCCGCGGTATCATCCCGTATCGTTTTTACCCCCGACCTTTTCTCGACTCGCTGCGTTCTCCGGCTAGGCTTTGGGCTTCGCAGCGGTCAACGGAGTGACAGCTTATGCACAACACCCTGGAACAGGTTTTCGGTTATCCACAGTTTCGGCCCGGTCAGGAGGCGGCGGTCAGTGCTGTGTTGGCCGGGCGCTCGGCGGCGGCGATTTTCCCGACCGGTTCGGGCAAGTCGCTTTGCTATCAATTGCCGGCCTTATTGCTGCCGCACCTGACATTGGTTGTGTCGCCCCTGTTGGCGTTGATGCAGGATCAGTTGGCGTTCTTGCAGCGTCACGGCATTGCGGCGGGCAGTATCGATTCGGCCCAGAGCCGTGATGACGCCAGTGATGTGATGGCCCGGGCAAAGTCCGGCGAATTGAAGATTCTGATGATTTCCGTGGAGCGCTTGAAGAACGAACGCTTCCGCCATTTTTTGCAGCAAGTGCCGATCTCTCTGCTGGTGGTAGACGAGGCTCACTGTATCTCCGAGTGGGGTCACAACTTCCGTCCCGACTACCTCAAGTTGCCGGACTACCAGCGCCAGTTCAACATCCCTCAGGCCCTGCTTCTGACCGCTACCGCGACACCCAAAGTGATCGCCGACATGGAGACCAAATTCGCCATTGCTCCCGAGGATGTGGTGACCACCGGTTTCTACCGACCCAACCTCAATCTGTTGGTGGAACCGGTACGCGGCCAAGACAAGCGAAGACGCCTTGTCGAGTGGATGAGCCAGCGTCCCGGCCAGCCGAGTATCGTCTACGTCACCCTGCAGAAAACCGCCGAGCACATCGCCGAACATCTGGGGCGGAACGGCATTCAGGCCGAGGCCTATCACGCCGGTTTGCCCCATGAACAGCGGGAAGGGATACAGAAACGGTTCATGGGCGGGCAATCCAATTGCATCGTCGCCACCATCGCGTTCGGCATGGGCATCGACAAGAGCGACATCCGCAACGTGGTGCATTTCGACCTGCCTAAATCCATCGAAAACTACAGCCAGGAAATCGGCCGCGCCGGGCGTGACGGTCAGCCGTCCGATTGCCTGGTGCTGGCCAACCGCGACAGCCTCAACGTGCTGGAGAACTTCGTCTACGGCGACACGCCGGAACGGGACGGCATTCGTTGCGTGCTCGAGGAGTTGCAAGCCGCTGTGCCCGAGGGGCAGTGGGAATTTCTGCTGGGACCTTTGGCCGATCAGAGCAACATTCGCCAGTTACCGCTCAAGACCTTGTTGGTACAGCTGGAACTGCGCGGAATAATCGCACCGCGTTATGCCTATTACGCTGAATACCGCTTCAAGTATTTGCAGGAACCTGAGGCATTGCTGGCCCGATTTGAAGGTGAGCGAAAGGACTTCGTCTCGGCGATCATCCGGACCTCCAGCCGCGCGCGAACGTGGGCCACAGTAAATTTCGATGCGCTGTATGAACAGTATTCCGCCGAGCGCAGTCGGGTGGTCAAGGCGTTGGATTATTTTCAGGAAAAGGGCTGGGTCGAGGTCGAAAGCAAGCAGATGACCGAGGTCTACAGCCTGCTGCAAGCGGACTTTGATTCCCCAACCCTGAGCGCTGAATTGCACGCCTACTTCACCCAACACGAGCGCACTGAGATTGCACGGATTCACGCCATGCTGGATCTGTTCGCTACCGACCACTGCCTGGGTTATCGCCTGGCGGAATACTTCGGCGACGAAAACGCGCCCCGACAGTGTGGGCATTGCTCGGTGTGTCACGGTCAGGTGGCGCGGCTACCAGCGCCCCCGGAATTGCCAGCGCTTGTGGATAAAAATTTCGAGACTCTGGGTGGTGACTTTATCCACAGGCACGAGCAGCACACGGGGAGTGTTCCATCGGCGGAGCGCGTTACGCGGTTTCTGTGCGGGATCAGCGTGCCATTGTTTACCAAACTCAAGGCGCGGTCGATTTCGGGGTTTGCGGCGTTGGAGGACTATCCGTATGCCGACGTGCGTGACTGGGCTCAAGCGCATCTACCAAGTTGAAACACGGCCTCCCACAGAGGCCGTTCAAACTTCTTCAGGAGACTCACCGTAAGCATCGGCCAATAGAGCCTGAGCTTGTTGCTCAAGAAAATCAAAGACCTCTTCCTGAATCGATCCTTGGTATTGTTTGCGACGGCCTTTGGACACGATGCCGTTTTGATCCAGGCACTGCATGACTAGCCTGGACAAAAGATTGCCTCGAACGTCGTAGTTTTCGTTTACAACCTTCACGAGAGTATCGAATCGCTGAAGAAAATCGGTTTCCTCTCTCAGCTCCACCTCGAGGGCTCGTTTGGCCATTTCCATCGTGAACGCTACGCAATCGGTGGCATCCCAATAGCGATAGATACTGGAATCGCCGATGAAGTTGAAGCTCATTGTTTCTGCATCGATCCAGCGAACATCCCAAAACTCACGGGCTGGCTTTGAGAAAGACTGTAGTGCTTCCAGATAGTGTTGTTCTTCACGCTTCATAGCGACCGAAACAGGTAGCAAGAGGCCGTTTTCGAGAGCACCGCTTCGGCACAGAGCCAGGTGGATCAGGAAGCGCGAAAGACGGCCATTGCCATCCATGAAGGGGTGCAGAAAGACGAAGCCAAAAGACGCGATGCCTGCGGCGACCAATGGGTCGAGTTGCTCTGGCGCTCTGTTGGCAAAGGTCATCAGCTCTTCCATCAACTCACGGCAGAGCTCGGGGTCTGGCGGCACGTAGGTCACACCAGCAGCACCGCGAAATGAATTACTCAGGTGGTTTTGTTCGTGTCGGAATGCTGCTGCACGATCAAAGGGGTTGGAGATCGCACTGTTCTGCAGCGCGACGAGATAATCTTCCGTAAGCGGCTGGCGCTCATGTGCCTGGCGGAGCAGTTGCACAAATCGTTGCGCCTTCTGCTCACTGGGGGCTTCCTTCTCGATTGCAAACGAGTTTTCGGTTTCGCTCAGATACGCCCAATTGATCGCCCGATCCATCATTTCTTTTGGAAGGGAACCAATAAAGACTTTTGATCGACCAAGAATGTCATAGTCGAGCAGGGTCTGAATCTCAGCTGTGCGTTCGACTGTTGCGCAATATCGAAGCGTACCAAGCCCATTGAAGTCGACTCGCCAGCGCGAGTTTCGGACTGATGGCCCGGTGATGTAATTGTCCGGATCAAATAGAAAAGTAGCGGTGCCGCGTGGGTTGTCGGGATAGTCCAGGTGCTGGTCGGTGAAAAATTCCCAGAGGAAGCAAATTTTACGCAGGTAGGCGCTACTGGGAGCCTCGGTTATGGCTTCGACCAATATTTGGCCATCAATGCGGGGGAGTGCCTGAGCCAGAATGGCGAGATTGACGCCCTCATGCTTTAGCGCAAACATGATGTGTGCGAGGTAGTCTTCTTTCGCTGGCGCAACGCTCAGCGGAACGGACAGCGCACCGCCGATTTTCTCCAGGCGAGTAACTGGCTGGATGAGCGCTGGCCGTTTCACTTCGATAGCTTTTAGATCCAGCGCATCAATTAAATGGGCGTAGCCCACTCTGTTTCCCATCGCAGTTCCCCTATCTGGGTAAGATTTTTTTTACCACGCCAAGATTTTTTTTAAAATCATCAAATCAGATAAGAAAATTTTAACCTGATTAAAGTTGTTGGCTAGCACCCATTTGGGTCTGGTTCACTCCTTTGTGGTTCTTCCTGAGTTCCGGGTCTCCAGAGCAGGTAGCGGTTGTGGGAATGGGCTTCCCGCAATGAATGGCACATCCATCCCCTGAATGTCGCTCATCACAGGAATAAATTTCAAAAAAGCCCGGCGCCTGACTATGGTGAGGACTGTCTTTGGATCGCTAACAAGAGAACAATCATGAGCCAGACACCGTTCGATATTCAGCGCGCCGCCGTGATCGGCGCGGGCACCATGGGTCGTGGCATTGTCATGTGCCTGGCTAACGCCGGCGTTCCGGTGCAGTGGGTCGACAACAATCCGCAGATGCTTGAACAGGCGCTGACCAGCGTGGCTGAGACTTACGCCCACAACGTGCGTCAGGGACGGATCGATCAGGCCGAGGCGGATGCGCGCATTGCACGGGTGACGGCGGCTGCCGATTACGCAGCGATCCGCGATGTCGATCTGGTCATCGAAGCGGTCTACGAAAACCTCGAGTTGAAGCAGAAAATTTTCCGCGAACTTGACGGCCTGATGAAACCTGAAGCGATTCTGGCCAGCAATACCTCGGCGCTGGACATCGACGCGATTGCTGCTGCCACTCGCCGTCCGCAGCAGGTGCTGGGCCTGCATTTCTTCAGCCCGGCGCACATCATGAAATTGCTGGAGATCGTGCGCGGCGCCCAGACGGAACCGGCGGTGCTTGATGCGGCGCTGGAGTTGGGCAAGTGCATGGGCAAGGTCAGCGTGGTGTCGGGCAACTGCCATGGCTTCATTGGCAACCGCATGCTGCATCCGTACGTGCTCGAAGCGCGCAAGATGCTGCTGGAAGGCGCTTTGCCTTATCAGGTGGATGCGGCACTCCAAGGGTTTGGTTTCGCCATGGGGCCGTTCCGCATGTATGACGTGGTCGGCATCGACCTGGAGTGGCGCGCTCGGAAGCTGGCTGGCAAGGGCCAGGATGCGCCGGAGGTTCAAGTGGACAACCGCTTGTGCGAGCTCGGGCGTTTCGGTCAGAAGAGTGGCGATGGGTATTATCACTACGAACCGGGCAGTCGCCAGGCTGAGCACGATCTGGAAGTCGATGCGCTGGTGCTGAAAGTCAGTGAAGGGTTGGGGTTCCAGCGTCGCGAGATCGGCCCTGAAGAGGTTCTGGAGCGTTGTTTGCTGGCGCTGGTCAACGAAGGGGCGAAGATTCTTCAGGAAGGTATTGCAACGTCGGCGCATGACATCGACCTGGTCTACCTCAATGGTTATGGCTTCCCGGCGGACAAGGGGGGGCCGATGGCCTGGGCGGATCAGCAAGGGTTGGAAGATATTCATCTGCGGTTGTTGCAGCTTGAGACCAAGCAGGGCGATCACTGGGCGCCGGCGCGGTTGATTGGAGAGCTGGCGGCGCAGGGCAAAGGATTTGCCGGCATGTGATTTATGTGGCGTCTGTGAGGGCGCCTTCGCGAGCAAGCCCGCTCCCACACTGGATCTTCATTGAACACAGATTTTGTGTACGACCAAGATCAAGTGTGGGAGCGGGCTTGCTCGCGAAGAACGATAACGCGGTTTACGCCTTAGACTCGCTGTTCAACTCCAGGAACCGACACTGATGTCCAGCCCGATGCCTCAACGCACCGACTACCCGCACTTCCAGCCCATCACCACCCGCTGGCATGACAACGACGCCTACGGTCACGTCAACAACGTCACCTACTACAGTTTTTTCGACACGACGGTGAACACCTACCTGATCGAAGTCGGCGGTCTGGATATCCATGACGGCGAGGTGGTGGGTTTTGTGGTGAGTTCGGCCTGCGACTACTTTGCTTCTATCGCTTTCCCGGACCGGATCGAAATCGGCCTGCGGGTCGGCAAGTTGGGCAATAGCTCGGTGCAATACGAATTGGCGGTATTCAAGACCGGAGAAGATGAGGCCTGCGCGGCAGGGCGCTTCGTGCATGTGTTCGTGGATCGGACCACGAATCAACCGGTGGCGATTCCTGCCGGATTGCGAGGGGCATTGGAGCGGCTAGCGGTTTGAGGGGCAAAAAAAATCGCAGCCCGAGGGCTGCGATGTTTTGATCTACCGGTAGACGAGGCGATAAAAACCTCAGTCGTCGTGGTAGCGATGTTTATGTTTATGCTTGCGATGGCCATAGGCATGGCCACGACCTGGATGGCCGTCACGGTAGTAGCGACGATCATCACGGCCACGATAGGAACGACGATCATCGTCGTCATCGCTCTTGTTGCCCATGTAGTTACCCAGCGCGCCACCGGCGCCGCCGCCTGCTGCGGAGCCGATCAGGCTGCCGGTGGTGCCGCCCATGCTGCGGCCGACCACGTTACCGCCTGCTGCGCCCAACGCACCGCCAATGGCGGCTTCGCCACGGCTGCGTTTGTCTGCGCCGACTGCGCTACCACCCGCGCCGCCCAACGCTGCGCCAATGGTTGAACCTGTACTGCCGCCTAACGATTGACCGACGACCGAGCCAAGAACCCCGCCCAATGCGCCGCCCACACCAGCTTCGGTGGTGCCGCCTGCAGAAGCGAAGCCACTGACCAGGCCAAGGGACAACAAGAGAATCGAGGAGAACTTCATAGAGGAACCTCAAGGGGATGACGGCGCGATCCTGAGGCTGTGTCATGGTTGTGACAATCGAAATCCGACGAGTAACACGACTTGAGCACAATTCTATAAGTTACTGTTTTTTGGGCGGAACTTAAGTGTTTTTCGCCGGTCTTTAACTACTTGGCAAAGGCCGTTTCTATACAGAAACGGCCTTTTTTGTGGGCGATTGGAAAGTGTTTTCCCAGTGATCGTTCCCACGCTCCGCGTCACTAGTGTCCGGTAAACATGTTTCATAGCTGAAGGCTGCC
>NZ_AZRW02000006.1:0-217832 GCF_000512695.2 Pseudomonas sp. QTF5
TGGTTGGCATACATGCACCTCTTCAACATGTTATGCCCGAACACAAAATTTATGACAGTCCCTTGTTAAAGGCGTATTTCCATGCACCCACAAAAAACCCCGGATCAACCGGGGTTCTTCTTCAACGTCGCAGCTCAGCCTTTATAGGCAGCAACCGACTTGGTGATCGCGTCGCGGGCGGCATCTGCGCCGGCCCAGCCTTCGATCTTCACCCATTTGCCTTTTTCGAGATCTTTGTAGTTCGCGAAGAAGTGCTCGATCTGCTGAATCAACAGCGCAGGCAGATCGGTGTATTCCTTCACATCGACGTACAGCTGGGACAGCTTGTCGTGTGGAACCGCGATCACTTTGGCATCGCCGCCGCCGTCGTCGGTCATGTTCAGGATGCCTACCGGACGCGCGCGGATTACCGAACCTGGAGCAACCGGGTAAGGCGTCACGACCAGCACGTCGAGGGGATCACCGTCGTCAGCCAGGGTGTTCGGGATGTAACCGTAGTTGGCCGGGTAGAACATCGGGGTGGCCATGAAACGGTCAACGAACAGGCAGTCGCTGTCTTTGTCGATTTCGTATTTGATCGGCGCGTGGTTGGCCGGGATCTCGATCGCGACGTAGATGTCGTTCGGCAGGTCTTTGCCAGCCGGAATCTTGCTGTAGCTCATTGGGCGGTGCCCCCGTAGTTGACCAAAAACACTTGGCCGGATTGACCAAAAGTGGCGGCGATTATAGGCATATTCTGCCGTCGTTGCCATGCGCCAGAGGTCGTAGAGACCCAGGTGCCCGCTAGTCGTGTGCCTGATAGACCGGGTTCTCGGCCAGAAGTTGCTTCAGCCTCGCCAGTGGATCCTGCCGGTAAAACAGCTTCAACTGCTCATAAACCTGTGGATAAGCCTCGTGCAACAAATCCGGGGCGCTGAAGAAGTATTCGCTGGTGACCGCGAAGAACTCGGCGGGGTTCTCCGCTGCGTATGGGTCGATGGCGGTTTCAGCATCAGGGTTGCGGTCCAGTTGCCGGTCGAGGTCACTGTAGGCCTCTTGCATGACCTTGGCCCAGTCGCTGACGCGCATGTCGGCATGCAGCGGTGGCAGGCCATTGGCGTCGCCGTTGAGCATGTCGAGTTTGTGCGCGAGTTCGTGGATGACCAGGTTGTAGCCTTCCCAACCACCGCTGGCCATCACGCCGGGCCAGGCGAGGATGATCGGGCCTTGCTGCCAGGCTTCGCCGCTATGTTCGCCGTCCCATTCGTGTTCGACGCCGCTGGCATCGCGATGGCGCTGGGGACTGAGGAAATCGTCGGGGTAGAGGATGATTTCATGAAAGCCCTGATACCAGTTCAGATCGCCCAGATGCAGCAGCGGCAATTGGGCCTGGGCGGCAAGCAGCAGGCGTTGCTCCAGGTGGAGTTCGACGCCGGGCAGGGCGGTCAGGTGTTTGTCTTGCAGGAACAGCACGCAGGCTTCGCGCAGCCACTGGTCTTCGGCTGCGCTGAGGCCATCGAGAAAACTCAAGTGATGGCGCACCCGTTGCCACATGTCGTCGGCAATCGGATGCCTGGCCAGGGTGCGCTGGCGTCGCCAGGCGCTAAGGGACCACATCGTGAGTCAGCGGGGTTCGGCTTTGGACGCAGCATGACCGAGGCGGCTGCGGATCACGCTGATGATCATCGGCAGCAGCGACAGCAGGATGATGCCCACCACCAGCAGCGACAGGTTTTTCTTGATGAACGGTACGTTGCCGAAGAAGTAACCGAGGGTGACCAAGCCACCCACCCAGAGGATGGTGCCGAGGACGCTGAAGGCAAAGAACCGTGGGTAAGGCATTTTGCCAATGCCAGCGACGAAGGGGGCAAAGGTGCGGATGATTGGCATGAAGCGCGCCAGGGTCACGGTTTTGCCGCCGTGCTTGTCGTAGAAGTCATGGGTTTGTTGCAGGTAGTCGCGGCGGAAAATTTTCGAGTTCGGGTTGCGGAACAACCGTTCGCCAACGGTGCGGCCGATCACGTAGTTGGTGCTGTCACCGAGAATCGCCGCCAGCATCAGCAGGCCGCCCAGCAGCACCGGATCCATGCCGCCACCGGCCGCCACGGCGCCCGCGATGAACAGCAGGGAATCACCCGGTAGGAACGGCATTACCACCAGACCGGTTTCGCAGAAGATCACCAGAAACAGAATGGCGTAAATCCATGCCCCGTAGTTAGTCACCAGCAGGTCGAGATAAACATCGAGATGCAGGATAAGGTCGATCGGGTTGAAATCCATGGAAAGCACCTGTGGTGATGGCCCGACTCTGCAGGCCTGTGCGGATGGCTTCGCGTAAGACTACAGCTAAGTGTGATTTTTCTTACGAGCCGGAAGAATGGGCATTATACGGGGGAAGAGGTGAAAAACGCGTCGAGTTTGTAGCGGGGGATGTCGATGGGTCGATCACAGGTCCTATTGGCTTTGCACAATCCTGGTGGCGAGGGAGCTTGCTCCCGCTGGAGTGCGAAGCGCTCCTTGTCCTGCGGTGTATCAAGAAAATTAACCTGTTGGTTTTACGACTGCTGCGCAGCCGAACGGGAGCAAGCTCCCTCGCCACAAAAGCCCCCCGCATCACGCTGTGCGTTACAGCCCGTCACTGATCGGCAACACATAGTTCTTGAACTCTGTATCTTCCTTGAACCCGATGGATTCGTAGGTTTTCTGCGCGACTTCGTTATTGCTGCTGGTGGAAACGCGCATGCGCACGGCATTGGTCTCCTTGGCCATTTTTTTCGCGGTGCGGATCAGGTTGTCGGCCACCAACTGGCGGCGGGCGTCTTCGGCGACGTAGATGTCGTTGAGGATCCACACGCGTTTAAGCGAAAGAGACGAAAAGCTCGGGTACAACTGACAAAAACCCATCAGTTTGTTGTTGTCGTCATCGGCCAAGGCCAGGTAGATCACCGATTCCTTGCGCCGCAGGCGTTTCTCGAGGAACGCCCGGGACGAGTCCGGATACGGCAGGGAACCGTAAAACTCACGATATTTGACGAACAACGGGGTCAGCAGGTCGAGGTGTTCGAGGGTCGCTTGAATAATCCGCATGGTAGGTCTCGTCTTCAAGTGGCTGTCTTACGTGGTGACGGCGACGGGAAACCCTGGCGGCCGTGCATCGATCCTGCCTGAAACCTGAATAGAAACGCAATGCGGAAACGGTTCAGGTATCCGACGGGCTCAGTAGGAAATTACCTTTCATATCTGCACCAATGTCCGACTCCAGCGTCTGAACCTGGGCTTCGTCCTTCAGACTGACCCCTGATAACTGCCGCCGACAGGCTTCGCGCATCAAATACAGCAAGCGGTGTGCCGCCATGCCGTAACTCAAGCCTTCGAGCCGAACATTCGAGATGCAGTTGCGATAGGCATCTGTCAGTCCGACTTTGGGATTATAGGTGAAATACAACCCCAGGCTGTCTGGCGAGCTCAAGCCGGGGCGTTCGCCGATCAAAATGACCACCATTTTGGCGCCCAGCAGCTCGCCAATCTCGTCGGCCACCGCGACTCGGCCCTGTTCCACCAGAATCACCGGCGACAGGGACCAGCCTTCAGCGGCTGTCTGTTCTTCCATGCGCGCCAGAAACGGTAAGGTGTGGCGATGAACGGCCAATGCCGAGAGGCCATCGGCCACCACGACGGCCAAATCCACCCCGCCAGGATGGCTCCGTGCGTAATCGCGCAGGGTCTGCGCCGATTGGTCACTCAACTTGCGCCCCAAATCGGGGCGCTGCAGATAGCTGTTCCGGTCCGTGGCGGCGCTGTGCAGCAGCAAACTCTCACGTCCGCGCTCGACCAGTTGCGAACTGAGCCCCCTGTGATCGAACGGCAGGTGCACCGCATCCCGGGCTTGTGCATGGGCGTACTGAAAATCCAGCTGCGCGCTGGTCGGCATACTGGTGCCTGTACGACCGAGGGCAATACGTGCCGGGGTCAGGCGACGCAGTTCCAGCAACGGGTTTTGCGGATCGACAGGTAGTTTATCCATCTCAATACTCATCCCAGTTGCGCCATGGCCTGACGAAAGGCCGGCGGCAGGTTGTCGCCGAAGTGAATTTTGCCGTCTGCCTGGGTGAATATGCCCATGTTCGCCAGCCACTGTTCAAATTCCGGCGCCGGTTTAAGGCCCAAGGTTTTTCGGGCGTAAAGGGCGTCGTGGAACGACGTGGTCTGGTAATTGAGCATGATGTCGTCGGAACCGGGAATGCCCATGATGAAGTTGATCCCGGCCACGCCCAGCAGGGTCAGCAGGGTGTCCATGTCATCCTGGTCGGCTTCGGCATGGTTGGTGTAACAGATGTCGCAACCCATGGGCACGCCCAGCAGCTTGCCGCAGAAGTGGTCTTCGAGGCCGGCGCGGATGATTTGTTTGCCGTTGTAGAGGTATTCCGGGCCGATGAAGCCTACAACGGTGTTTACCAGAAACGGTTTGAAATGGCGCGCCACGGCGTAGGCGCGGGTTTCGCAGGTCTGTTGATCGATGCCGTGGTGGGCGTTGGCAGACAAGGCGCTGCCCTGACCGGTCTCGAAATACATCAGATTTTGGCCCAACGTGCCGCGATTCAGGCTTAAACCCGCGTCATAGCCTTCCTGCAAGACGTTCAGGTTGATGCCGAAACTGGCGTTGGCCGCTTCAGTGCCGGCGATCGACTGGAACACCAGGTCCAGCGGAACGCCGCGATTCACCGCCTCGATGGACGTGGTGACGTGGGTCAGCACGCAGGCCTGTGTCGGAATTTCGTAGCGCTGGATGATCGCATCGAGCATTTCCAGCATGGCGCAGATCGAAGCGATGCTGTCGGTGGCCGGGTTGATGCCGATCATCGCGTCACCGTTGCCGTACAGGAGGCCGTCGAGAATGCTCGCGGCGATGCCGGCCGGTTCGTCGGTGGGGTGATTGGGTTGCAGGCGTGTCGAGAGCCGGCCGCGCAGACCCAGAGTGCCGCGGAATTTCGTGACCACGCGGATTTTCTGCGCCACCAGCACCAGGTCCTGCACACGCATGATCTTTGACACGGCGGCGGCCATTTCCGGGGTCAGGCCCGAAGCGAGGGCGCGCAGGCTCTGTTCGTCGGCGGCGTCGCTGAGCAGCCAGTCACGAAAGCCGCCAACAGTGAGGTGGCTGACCGCTTTAAAAGCCTGTTTATCGTGAGTGTCGATGATCAGCCGGGTGACTTCATCGGTCTCGTAAGGAATCAGTACTTCTTGTAGGAAGTGAGTCAGCGGGATGTCAGCCAGGGCCATCTGCGCGGCCACCCGCTCGCCATCATTGAGGGCGGCAACGCCGGCCAGAAAGTCCCCGGAGCGCGCCGGGCTGGCTTTGGCCATGACGTCTTTGAGACTGTCGAAGCGGTAGGTCTGGGCGCCGACGGTATGGGCAAATACGGCCATGGGGCGGTGTCCTCCTGATTCAATAAATAACTCAAATGCACCGCCGACCCCCTGTGGGAGCGGGCTTGCTCGCGAAGGCGTTCTGACATCCAACATGTGTTGTGAATGACACTCCGCCTTCGCGAGCAAGCCCGCTCCCACATGAGAACTGCGTGCACTTCAATATGGCAGGCGCCGGGAATCAGCCCGGCGCCGGTGCAACTCAGACGCCTTCGAGCATCGCATCCGCCGGCGCGTCGGAACGCTGCTTGGCAGTCAGTTGGAAATACAGGTAACCGGCCGCCATGAACCCGAGGAACACACACCCGATCAAGGTGTTGAACCACGCCATCGCCACCAGGCATACCACCGCCAGAAACAGCGCGATCCCCGGTACGATCGGGTAACCCGGCGCACGGAAGGTGCGTTCCAGGTTCGGCTCGGTTTTACGCAACTTGAACAGACTCAGCATACTGATGATGTACATCACGATGGCGCCGAATACCGACATGGTGATCATCGCAGCCGTCAGCGTCATGCCCTGCAGGTTGACCAGGCCGTCGCTGTAGATCGCCGCGATGCCGATCACGCCGCCGGCCAGAATCGCCCGGTGCGGCGTCTGGAAGCGCGACAGTTTGGCCAGCCCTCTGGGCAGGTAACCGGCGCGAGCCAAGGCGAAGAACTGTCGCGAGTAGCCAAGAATGATCCCGTGGAAACTCGCCACCAGGCCAAACAGGCCGATCCATACCAGCATGTGCATCCAGGTCGAATTATTGCCAACCACGGCTTTCATCGCCTGAGGCAGCGGATCGTTGATGTTCGACAGTTGGCGCCAGTCGCCGACACCGCCAGCCATCACCATGACGCCGATGGCCAGGAACACCAAGGTCAGAATGCCACTGACGTAAGCCCTGGGAATCGTGCGTTTCGGGTCTTTGGCTTCCTCGGCGGCCATGGCTGCGCCTTCAATGGCGAGGAAGAACCAGATCGCGAAAGGTATCGCCGCAAAGATGCCGGGAATCGAGGCCATGGTGAATTCGTTGGAACCTGACCAACCATTGAGCACGAAATTGCTGAAGCTGAAGCCCGGTGCGACCACGCCCATGAACACCAGCAACTCGGCGACCGCCAGCACGGTGACCACCAATTCGAAAGTGGCTGCGATGCTCACGCCGAGGATATTCAAACCCATGAACACGAAATAGGCGCCAACAGCGGCGATCTTCGGGTCCAGTTCCGGGTATTGCACGTTGAGGTATGCGCCGATGGCCATGGCAATTGCCGGTGGCGCAAAGACGAATTCGATCAGGGTGGCAATCCCGGCGATCAGTCCGCCTCTTTCACCAAACGCCCGACGACTGTAGGCAAACGGCCCGCCAGCGTGGGGAATGGCGGTGGTCAATTCGGTGAAACTGAAGATGAAGCAGGTGTACATCGTCGCCACCATCAGGGCGGTGACGAGAAAACCCAAGGTGCCTGCGGTGCCCCAGCCGTAACTCCAGCCGAAATACTCGCCGGAAATCACCAGGCCGACGGCAATGCCCCATAAATGCAGGGTGCCGAGTGTGGGTTTGAGCTGTGTAGTAGAAGTCATAAGTCCTCTCTGTCTTTTTTATTGTTTGATCTGTTGGACTTTCGGGTATGGCGTTTTAGGTGTAGAGCGGGCACGCAAAGCCCATGCCAGACCAGCAGGGCGATGATTGGTGTGTCATTTAGGGCGCCTTCGCGAGCAAGCCCGCTCCCACATTGGGCCTGCGGTGTGCCTGCAAGTCTGGGCACGTCGGAAATCTAGTGTGGGAGCGGCGGTGCGGCGATCCGACTTGCTCGCGAAATCGGTTCGAAGGGCGATACAGAACTACCCTGCATCGCCCCCGGTTTTTAGAAGAAGCCCAACGGATTGATGTCGTAGCTCACCAGCAGGTTTTTGGTCTGCTGATAGTGATCGAGCATCATTTTGTGGGTTTCACGACCGACGCCGGACTTTTTGTAACCACCGAACGCGGCATGCGCCGGGTACAGGTGGTAGCAGTTGGTCCACACACGACCGGCCTTGATGGCACGGCCCATGCGGTAGGCGCGGTTGATGTCGCGGGTCCAGAGGCCGGCACCCAGGCCGAACTCGGTATCGTTGGCGATGGCCAGGGCTTCGGCTTCGTCCTTGAAGGTGGTGATGCTCACCACCGGGCCAAAGATTTCTTCCTGGAACACGCGCATTTTGTTGGTGCCCTTGAGCAGGGTCGGCTGGATGTAATACCCGGTCGCCAGGCTACCCTCGAGTTTTTCTACCTTGCCGCCGGTCAACAGCTCGGCGCCTTCGCCTTTGGCGATTTCCAGGTACGAAAGGATTTTGTCGAACTGCTGCTCGGATGCCTGGGCGCCGACCATGGTGTCGGTGTCCAGTGGGTCGCCACGTTTGATTTGCAGGACTTTGTTCATGACCACTTTCATGAACTCGTCGTAGATCGATTCCTGCACCAGGGCGCGGGACGGGCAGGTGCAGACTTCGCCCTGGTTGAAGAACGCCAGCACCAGGCCTTCGGCGGCTTTCTCGATGAAAGTCGGTTCGGCTTGCATGATGTCGGCGAAGAAGATGTTTGGCGACTTGCCACCCAGCTCCACGGTGGACGGAATGATGTTTTCGGCGGCGCATTTCATGATGTGCGAGCCGACGGGGGTAGAGCCTGTGAAGGCGATCTTGGCGATGCGCTTGCTGGTGGCCAGGGCTTCACCGGCTTCTTTGCCAAAGCCTTGCACCACATTGAGTACACCGGGTGGCAGCAGGTCGCCGATCAGTTCCATCAGCACGGTGATGCCCAGTGGCGTTTGCTCGGCAGGTTTAAGGACCACGCAGTTGCCAGCGGCCAGGGCCGGGGCGAGTTTCCAGGCGGCCATCAGAATCGGGAAGTTCCACGGGATGATCTGCCCGACCACGCCCAGCGGTTCATGGATGTGATAGGCCACGGTGTTGCCGTCGATCTCGGCGGCGCTGCCTTCCTGGGCGCGGATGCAACCGGCGAAGTAGCGGAAATGGTCGGCGGCCAGCGGGATGTCGGCGTTGAGGGTTTCGCGAACGGCCTTGCCGTTGTCCCAGGATTCGGTGATCGCCAGCACTTCCAGGTTCTGTTCGATGCGATCGGCGATTTTCAGCAGGACCAGCGAGCGTGCCTGGGCGGACGTGGCGCCCCAGGCATCGGCGGCGGCATGGGCAGCGTCCAGGGCCTTTTCGATGTCTTCGGCGGTGGAACGCGGGAATTCGGCAATAGGTTGGCCGTTGACCGGCGAGGTATTGGTGAAGTACTGACCTTTGACAGGCGCGACGAACTCGCCGCCGATGTAGTTACCGTATTTGCTCTTGAACGAAACGATAGCGCCTTCAGTACCGGGGTGAGCGTAACGCATGATGGGTTTCTCCTTGGCTTTTGTGCTTATAAGGGAGGACGCGCTAAAGCGCTGCATTAAGCGTAGAGCAAAGCTCGGGCCAGCGCCTTGCAGGTCAGGTAAATCAAGGCCTTGCGTGTTTTTTGTCGGACGGATGGGTGGTGTTTGTGACGCTTGCGGTACAGCCCCTGTGACACTTTGTACCGTTTGTGGCGCAGGCTGTGACTGGTGGGTCTTGCCAGCATTGCAATGCGTCGATGGCTGGAGGATGCTGGGCCTCAAATTGCCACACAGGTAATCCTTCTGTAGTGAGAGGGCTTGCCCCCGTTGGGCTGCGAAGCAGCCCCCAAACTCGATTTCCCGGATACACCGCGTACACAGGATTTACGACTGCTGCGCAGCCGAACGGGGGCAAGCCCCCTCGCCACAGGAGTGGCCAGGTAAGTACTCACCTCTCGGGGAGAATAATAAGAAATGCACGACAACCATTTGAGTCGCCATGCCCAGCAAGTGCTGACCGTGACCCAGGGTAAATCCCACCTGCACGGTCCCGGCAGCGATCCGTCCATTGCCCGTTCCTGGCTGCGTTGTCTTGAGGACTATCACCTCGACCCGGCCCTGACCATGGCGCCGACGGTGCTGGAGCATGGCCGCGTGCTGGAAAGTCGCGAACGCTTGCAGCAAGTGCTGCAGATTGCCGGCAACGAAATGACCAGCCTTCACCAGCAACTTTCCGGCGCCGGCCACGCGGTGCTGCTGACCGATGCTCGCGGGGTGATCCTCAACTGCGTCACCGCGCCTACCGAACGGAAGATTTTCGAGCGCGCCGGCCTTTGGCTGGGCGCCGACTGGAGCGAAGCCTGCGAAGGCACCAATGGCATCGGCACCTGCCTGGTGGAGCGCCAGTCCCTGACCATCCATCAAGACGAACATTTTCGGGGGCGTCACACCGGCCTGACCTGCTCGGCGAGCCCGGTGTTCGATCCTCATGGAGAGCTGCTGGCGGTGCTCGACGTGTCTTCGGCGCGTCACGAGGTTTCGCGGCAGAGCCAGTTCCACACCATGGCTCTGGTCAATCTCTCGGCGAAGATGATCGAGAGCTGCTATTTCCTGCGTTACTTCGACAATCAATGGTTGCTGCGCTTTCACCTACAGGCCGAATCCGTCGGGCTGTTCAGCGAAGGGTTGCTGGCGTTCGACGGGGAAGGGCGGATCAGTGCGGTCAATCAGAGTGCGCTGAATTTGCTGGGGCATATTCGTGGTGGGTTGTTGGGCAAACCGGTGGAGGCGTTTTTCGACTGCTCTCTGGATGAATTGCTCGGCCGGGCGAGCGCCAATGCCAGCGCCAGTTGGCCGTTGCGCACCCGCGACGGGCGGCGGCTGTTTGCCGTGTTGCGCGGGCAGCCGCGCAGTATTCCGGTGCCAGTGGTGCAAAGCCCGATGCTTGCAGAGCGTCCGCGCTTGTCAGGCATTTGCCTGGGGGATGCCGCGTTGCAGGAGGATTTCCGCAAGGCCTTGCGCGTGTTTGAACGGGACGTGCCATTGCTGATCAACGGCGAAACCGGTTCAGGCAAGGAGGCCTTCGCCAAAGCCGTGCATCAGGCCAGTCAACGGGCAGAAAAATCGTTCGTCGCCCTCAATTGCGCGGCGATTCCCGAAAGCCTGATCGAGAGCGAACTGTTCGGTTATCGCGGCGGCAGCTTCACCGGTGCCCGCAAGGAAGGCATGCGTGGCAAGTTGCAGCAGGCCGATGGCGGGACTTTGTTCCTCGATGAAATCGGTGACATGCCGCTGAGCATGCAGACCCGTCTATTAAGGGTTCTGGAAGACCGTCAGGTGGTGCCGATTGGCGGTGAGCCGGAATCGGTCAATGTGCGGATCATCAGCGCCACTCACCGCAATCTGCTTGAACGGGTGCAGGACGGCAGTTTTCGCGAGGATTTGTATTACCGGCTCAATGGGCTGGAAGTCGCATTGCCGGCGCTGCGTGAGCGCGCTGACAAATCACAGTTGCTCGACTTTTTGCTGGCCGAAGAGGCGGGCGGGGAGACGGTATTGATCGACGGGCCGGCGCGGCAGGCCTTGCTGGATTTTGCCTGGCCGGGGAATGTGCGGCAGTTGCGCAATGTGCTGCGGACCCTGGCGGCATTGTGTGATGGCGGTCGGATCGGCCTGGGGGATTTGCCGGCGATGATTCGCCAAGCCCGAACGGTGACAGTACCGGCGGTTGAAGCCCCGTCCGAGTATCCGCTGGACGATGCCGAGCGGCTGGCGTTGCTGACTGTGCTGGAGCAGCAGCGCTGGCACATGACGCACACGGCTGAACAGCTGGGTGTCAGCCGCAATACTCTTTACAGAAAGCTGCGTAAACACGGTATCGCCCGTTAAACAGCGTCGCGGCCATTCGCGAGCAAGCCCGCTCCCACATTTGATCGGTGGCGTTGCCTATGTTGTGTTCGCTGCAGAACCAGTGTGGGAGCGGGCTTGCTCGCGAAGGCGTCCTCAAGTCAGAAACAAAGGTGCGATTTTCCCCTTCCTACGCTAACCTGCGGCCATGTTTTACGAGGTCGACTATGCACATTCATATTCTTGGTATTTGCGGCACTTTCATGGGTTCGATGGCGGTTCTGGCCAAAGAGCTGGGCCATCACGTGACGGGCTCCGATGCCAACGTCTATCCGCCGATGAGCACTCAGCTGCAAGCCCAGGGCATTGAGTTGACCCAAGGTTACGACCCGGCGCAGCTCGATCCGGCCCCGGACCTTGTGGTGATCGGCAATGCCATGTCTCGCGGCAACCCGGCCGTCGAATACGTGCTGAACAAAGGCCTGCCGTACGTCTCCGGCCCGCAATGGCTGGCGGATCACGTATTGCAAGGCCGCTGGGTGCTGGCGGTTGCCGGCACACACGGCAAAACCACCACCAGCAGCATGCTCGCCTGGGTCCTGGAGCACGCGGGCATGAGCCCGGGTTTCCTGATCGGCGGCGTGCCGCAGAATTTCTCGGTGTCGGCGCGTCTGGGCGGCACGCCGTTCTTCGTGATCGAAGCCGACGAATACGACAGTGCGTTCTTCGACAAACGCTCCAAATTCGTTCACTACCGTCCGCGTACGGCGATCCTGAACAATCTTGAGTTCGATCACGCCGACATCTTCCCCGATCTGCCAGCCATCGAGCGGCAGTTTCACCATTTGGTACGGACCATTCCGAGCGAAGGCCTGGTGATCCATCCAACCACTGAACCGGCATTGCAGCGTGTTATCGACATGGGCTGCTGGACCCCGGTGCAAACCACCGGTGCCGGCGGTCAGTGGCAGGTCAAACTGCTCAGCGAAGACGGCTCGAAGTTCGAAGTGATGTTTGAAGGCGTCGCTCAAGGCGTGGTCGAGTGGGACATGACCGGTCAACACAACGTCGCCAACGCCTTGGCCACCTTGGCCGCTGCGCGTCACGTCGGCGTAGTGCCGTCGATGGGCATCGCTGCACTGAGCGCGTTCAAAAGCGTGAAGCGGCGGATGGAAAAAGTCGCGGAAGTCCGTGGTATCACCATCTACGACGATTTCGCTCACCACCCGACCGCTATCGCCACCACCCTCGACGGTCTGCGCAAACGCATTGGCGACGCGCCACTGATCGCGATCATCGAGCCACGCTCCAACTCCATGAAACTTGGCGCTCACCGCGATGGCTTGCCGGAAAGTGTGGTCGATGCCGATCAGGTGATCTGGTATTCGCCGGCCAACCTCGGTTGGGATCTGGGCGCCACTGCCGCGTTGTGCACGGTGCCGTCGATCGTCAGCGATTCGCTGGAAGGCATCATCGAGCGCGTGAAGAGCCAGGCTCAGCCCGGCACGCACGTGGTGATCATGAGCAACGGCGGCTTCGGCGGGCTGCACGGCAAACTGGCCGAGGCGCTGCAATGAACAACGGTCCGGAACGCATCACGCTGGCGATGACCGGCGCTTCGGGTGCTCAGTACGGCTTGCGCCTGCTCGACTGCCTGGTGCGTGAAGACCGCGAGGTGCACTTCCTGATCTCCAAGGCCGCGCAACTGGTGATGGCCACCGAGACCGATGTTTCGCTGCCGTCCAAACCGCAAATGATGCAAGCCTTCCTCACTGAATACACCGGCGCCGCCGCCGGGCAGATTCGGGTGTACGGCAAAGAAGACTGGATGTCGCCGGTGGCTTCGGGGTCTGGCTCGCCAGCGGCAATGGTTGTGGTGCCATGTTCCACCGGGACCTTGTCGGCTATCGCGACCGGCGCCTGCAATAACTTGATCGAACGGGCTGCCGACGTGACCTTGAAGGAGCGCCGCCAGCTGATTCTGGTGCCGCGCGAGGCGCCGTATTCGAGCATTCATCTGGAGAACATGCTCAAGCTGTCGAACATGGGCGTGACCATTCTGCCCGCGTCGCCGGGCTTCTATCACCAGCCGCAGACCATCGATGACTTGATCGACTTCGTCGTGGCGCGAATTCTCAATCTGCTGAACATTCCGCAAGATATGCTGCCGCGCTGGGGCGAACACCATTTGAGCAGCGATGAATAAACTGCTGATCATCCTGTTGGCTGTGCAACTGGCGGGTTGCGCCACGGCGCGCACCCTCGATGCTGCCAAGCCTGGAGCGCCGGTGGTGTATTCGGGGACGCGTCTGGATTTGTATGCGATGAATGGCGGGTGCTGCGCCATGGACAGATTCGGTGCCGAAGCGCCGAGTTATCCGGGTGTTGACCTGCCGGCCAGTGTGTTGCTCGACACGTTGCTGTTGCCGCTGTCGTTGTTGACGGTGATTGGCGTAAGTTTTCAAGCGACGGGTGGTTTGTAGCGCTCGGCTTTGAATCGATGTTGCGCCCTTCGCGAGCAAGCCCGCTCCCACATTTGATCTGTGTCGTTCACAAATCCAATGTGGGAGCGGGCTTGCTCGCGAAGGCGTCCGTTTGGGCTCCGCTGAATTACTTGCCTAACTTGCGCAACTCATCCGACTCGACAATCCGCACGCCATCCTGCTCTTCCAGCGCCAGGCGCCACATGGCGCGGGCCAGTTGGCAGGCTTCGATGCCGTGGTACTTGCCCGGAATCAATCGCGACAACGGACCGGCGACTTTCTCGCCCAGTCGTGGCTCGACGCGATCGCCCAATAACAACGAAGGCCGGCAAATGGTCAGCTGCGGCCAATTCTGCGCGCGCAATGCGTGTTCCATCTCGCCTTTGACCCGATTGTAGAAAATCGAGGATCTGCGATCGGCGCCCAGGGCGCTGATCACGATCAAGTGCCGTGCGCCCATTTCACGCGCACGCTTGGCGAAGGCCACGACCATGTCCAGGTCCACCGCGCGAAACGCTTGCTCGGAGCCGGCTTGTTTGATTGTGGTGCCGAGGCAGCAGTAGGCAATGTCGACGCGACCGTTCAATTGCGGCAAAAACACCGCCGGGTCGCCGACCGGGTTTTCCAGGTGGGGATGCTCGGCCAGCGGCCGGCGTGAGGGGGCTAATACCCGTGTAATCGTTGGCTCGTTGAGTAGACGGTCAAGCAAATGTTCACCGGTTAACCCGGTGGCTCCGGCAAGCAATACATGCTGAGGCGTCAAGTACATAGTCATTCCCCCTTGATACTATTCAGCTTAGTTGCTCTTTTCATCCTTGCTGATAGAGACACTTTGCAGTGCCTTTCGTGCCTGCTGTTTGCGTAACGATTGCCAGTGGGCGAGAACGGTTTTCGGGGCCCAGATTTGCGGCTCGGAGGCTTCGAAGTTATCGGCCAGTTCACGTTCGGCCACGGTGGCCCTGGCCAGTTTGAAGGCTTGCTCCAGATCATCGGTCTGGTTCAGCGCCTGGGCGAACAGCGCATCGCCGAAATAAGTGAAGTTGGCTTCTTCCGAACACCCAAAGGACACTCGGTCGGCGCGCGAGGCGGTCATGATCAGGGTGCGTTCGTCCTTGAGGGCGGGGATGAAACCGCCGGAATAACAGGACGAAATCACGATGATTTTGTCGCGCTTTTTCAGGGGCGCGAGGACAGCGGCGAGTTCGTCGGCGGGCAAGTCGGCCAGTTCCATGCGTGGCTGGTCGAGCACCAGTTCGTGTTCACTGGAGCCATGGCTGGTCAGGTAAATGAACAGCAAGTCTTCCGGGCCACTGCGCTCAGCCAGGGTCTGGGCGGCGCGGCGCAGGTTTTCCCGTGTGGCCATCGGCCGGTCACCGAGGTGGTCGCGATGGTTGACCAAGCGGATCTGGCCGAAGGCGCCGAAACGGCTGGCGAGCATGTTGGCGACGTAATCGGACTCGCGCAGGAACACGCTCTGCTTGCCGTCGCCGCCGAGGGTCAAGGTGTACAGTTCGACCGCCGGGGTCGAGGCCGGGACGTTAGCCAGCGCATCGTCGAGCAAGCGACCTTGGGCCAACAAGCCGAGTTCGAGGGGGTCGGGCAGCAGCTTGCCGTCGGCGTCGCGCACGCGCTGACTGTTGACCCAGGTGCCGCTCTGGACCGTGCCATCGGTCAGCACCAGAGTACCTTTGCCCTGATAGTTGTCGCCGTCGAACTGGCCGATATAGAAGCTGCCATCGGCCAGGTTCAAGCGCCCCTGGCCGGTGAAACGCCAGTCGCTGAACTGACCGATATAGTGACTGCCGTCGGCACCGATCAACTCGCCTTTGCCGCTGAGCACGCCTTCCTTGAACTGACCGAGCCAGACATCGCCGTCAGCGTTTTCGTAGCGGCCCTTGCCATGCAGTTGATTGTTCTTGAAACCGCCGACATAGATATCGCCATCGGCGCTGTTGAAGGTGCCATTGCCTTCCAGCTGGCCGTCGGCGAAATGCCCGGTGAACTGATTGCCGCTGGCATCGCTGCGCTGGCCTTCGCCGTTGGGTTTGCCGTGGGCGAATTGCCCCTGGTACTGGCTGCCGTCTTCGAGTTCCAGACGACCGAGCCCTGAATATTGATCGGCCTTGAATTCGCCGCGGTAGGTCATGGCGTTTTCTTTGAGGGTGCCTTCACCGTCCCGTCGACCCGCCTTGAAACCGCCGGTATAGCTGCTGCCAGTGGTGGTCAGCGTGCCTTGGCCGTCGAATAGCCCTTGCTGGAATTGCCCGCGATAGACCTCGCCGTTGCTGCCGTGCCATTCGCCCTGGCCATGCCATTGGCCTTTGTCGAACTGGCCGGCGTACCAGCTGCCGTTCGGGTAATCGATGCGGCCCTCGCCTTGCAGCAAGCCGTTGACCAGATCACCGCGATAGCGTCCGCCGTCCGGCAGGCGGGCGTCGGGAGGCAACAGCGATTCGCCATCGCCGCAAGCGGTGAGCAACAGGGTCAAAGCAAGGAGTGCAAGTGAGCGCATAGCGGGATCCGGGCAATTAGGCGACCGAGTATGCCGCAGCTATGTGTCGCATTTATAGAGACACGGCAGAGACACGGCGCGAAACAGCGTGAGCTGCTTCGCATCCGGGATGCTTTACACGAAGCAGAGGGACAGCGGCTCGGCGATATACGCCGGTTTGTCCGACCCTTCGATTTCAAGCGTGGCGGTGGCCTTGAGCAGCCATTGGCCGGGTTTCTTCTCGGTGACGTCGTTCATGTCGACCTTGAGTCGAACCCTGGAATTGACCTTTACGGGCTGGATGAAACGCACGCTGTCCAGGCCATAGTTGACCACCATCTTCGCGCCTTCGGGCAGGATGAGGATGTCTTCCATCAGTTTGGGGATCAGCGACAACGACAGGAAACCATGGGCGATGGTGCTGCCAAAAGGTGTTTGCGCGGCTTTGATCGGGTCGACATGGATGAACTGATAATCGCCTGTGGCTTCTGCGAACAGGTTGATACGTTCCTGATCGATGGTGAGCCATTGGGAACGTCCGAGTTCCTTGCCGACATAATCTTTGAGCTCTGCAACTGGAACATAGGGCATTGAGACTCTCCTTGGGTTCATCGGTTTTATAGTTTTTCGAGTGGGGGATTTGACCTCCCTGCGAACCACTTTAGATCAACATGGCAAATTGCTCCGGTCAACTATTCATGCTTTTGGCGAATGCCGATTCATAGCGTTGGCGTGCTTATAATGCCTCGCGCCTTTTGCGGGAGATGATGGATGTTGTTACGTGGCCTGACCTGGCTGGTGCTTTTTCAATTGCTCGGCACCGCCCTCAACCATTTGTTTTTGCCGGTGCTGCCGGGGCCGATCGTTGGCCTGCTGCTGTTGCTGGGGTATCTGATTATTCGCGGTCAAGTCGGCGAGCCGCTGAACCTCGCGGCCAGTAGCCTGCTGCGTTACCTGCCGTTGCTGCTGGTGCCGCCGGCGGTGGGGGTGATGGTTTACGCCGCCGACATTGCCGCGGATTTCTGGGCGATCACCGGTGCGCTGGTGTTGTCGTTGCTGCTGTCGATGACCTTCGCGGGGGTGCTGATGGAGCGCTTGGTCAAGCGTCATGCCCATCCCGAGGACGACCAATGATGTTCGATTGGCACGGCGCCTGGGTGTCGGTGATTCATCATCCGCTGTTCGGTATTGGCATTACCCTGGGGGCGTATCAGTTGGTGCTGGCGGCGTTCGAGAAAACCCGCTGGATTTTTCTGCAACCGGTGCTGGTCTCCATGTTACTGGTCATCGGTGTACTGGTCAGTTGCGGCCTGAGCTACGCCGAATACCGCAAGAGCACTGAGATCCTCAGTATCTTGCTCGGGCCGGCTACCGTTGCGCTGGCGGTGCCGCTGTACCTCAACCTGCGGCGGATCCGTCAGTTGTTCTGGCCGATATTTACTACGCTGGTGATAGGTGGCGTGGTCGCCACGGGCATGGTTGTGTTGCTGGGCTGGTGGTTCGGTGCCGACCACATGATCCTGATGACCCTGGCCCCCAAATCGGTGACCTCGCCGATTGCCATGCTGGTGGCGGAGCAGATTGGTGGCGTCGCGGCGTTGGCGGCGGTGTTCGTGTTGATTACCGGGGTGATCGGGGCGATCTTCGGGCCGAGTCTTTTGACTCGCCTCGGTGTCCACAGCCCAGAGGCCCGTGGTATGGCCCTGGGCATGACCGCCCATGCGGTCGGTACCTCGGTGGCCTTGCAGGAAAATGAAGAGTGCGGCGCCTTCGCGGCGCTGGCGATGAGTCTGATGGGCGTGGCCACGGCGGTGTTCCTGCCGTTGGCGGTGTCGATGGTGGTGTAAGGAAATGTCTATGAGTTTGCCGCTTTTTCCGCTGAACACGGTGCTGTTTCCGGACTGCATCCTCGACTTGCAGATCTTCGAGGCGCGCTACCTGGACATGATCGGTCGCTGCATGAAACAGGGCGGCGGCTTCGGCGTGGTGTGCATCCTCGACGGCGAAGAAGTCGGCGTCGCCCCCGAAGGCTACTCACGGGTGGGGTGCGAGGCGCTGATCACCGATTTTCATCAGCAGGACAACGGCCTGCTGGGTATTCGGGTGAAGGGCGGGCGGCGTTTCCACGTTGTACGCACCGAGGTGCAGCGCAACCAGTTGATCGTCGCCGAAGTCGAGTGGCTCAAAGATGAGCCCGAGCAACCGCTACAGGATGACGACGCCGACCTGGTCGCGCTGCTCAAGGCTTTGGCGGAGCACCCGATGGTCGAAGCGCTGAGCATGGGCACCGAAGCGACGGGGCAACAGTCGCTGGCCAATCAGTTGGCGTATCTGCTGCCGTTTGCCGAGATGGACAAGATCAATCTGCTGCAACTCGATGATCCGCAACAACGGCTGGATGCGATTCAGGCGTTGCTGGATGAGTTGCAGGGTGAGTTGTTTTCTTAGTTGCATCTTGTCGTAACTTAATCAGCCAATAGTGTTGTGCTGAAGTCCCATCTTAATTAGATTGAGCCCTGCCCACATGAGGTAGGTATTTACTAATAAAAGGGATCTTTATATGACTATTTATACGAACGAAAAAGAACTTTGGGAAGCGGTTGCGGTTGGGTATATGCTCAAAAACTATTCGAGTGGTACCCGCGAGGAAACAGCGGAGTACGCAGGCAAGCTGGCCGATGCTCTAGTGCTGGAAATGCGTAAGCGTGAGCGTTCTTGAATACGACTTGCTGATAATGAAATAGCAAAAGCCCTCGACTCTTAGAGTCGGGGGCTTTTGTTTATGAGCAGGAAGCCAGGGCGTTGGTGTTCCAGCACCGAAAAATTCGGTGTTAGTACGCATACCGCAACATCGTATGCGGCAAATGCCGCAGCGCAAAGAACCCGAATAACGCCACCAACGACGGCAACACCAGCCACCAGATTTTCGGCGGCATGGCATTGAGCGAAGTCTGGCGTTGAGACAGCCAAAGGCTCGCCGCACACACGCACGATGCCAACATCGCGCCGGCCAGCACATCGGTCGGCCAGTGCGCGCCCAGGTATACCCGCGACAGGGCAATTGTCAGTGCCGGCAAGCAGCCCAACAATAACCAGGTCAGGCGCATTCGCGGCGGTTGTCCACGACCCGCCAGAACCGCGAGCGTCAGGAACAGTGCGAAAGAGCCCGAGGCATGGCCGCTGGGCATGCTGTAGCTGGTCAGTGGATCGCTCAGTACTTCCGGGCGAACGCGGGCGAAAAAATGCTTGGTTGCGGTGTTGCCCAAAGCGGTGAAAAGCAAAGTGCCGCCAGCGAAGATTGCATGCCGCCACTGGCGGGTGAGCAACAGCAAGGCTGTCAGCAGGGCGCTGAACATAAACATGTTGTGGAATTCGCCGATCAACGTGAACACCACGGCCGCTTCATCGAGCATCGGGCTGCGGTGTTCCTGCACCAGGGCCATCAACCCTTGGTCGAGTGCGGTCAGGTGCGGATAGCCGATGAACAGTCCCGCCAGAATCAGAAAGCTCATCCCGGCGATGAACATCGTGGCCTTGCGATGTCGGCGCAGACTGCTGGTTGCACTCAGCCCCACCATCAGCGCAATGCTGCCCGCGACGATCCCGGCCTGTGGCCAGAAGCCTTCCGGCAACGGCAAGCGAATGGCCGCACCCGTGGCCCAACCGGGCAGCAGATACGCAACGCTCCAGCCCGCGGCAGCCAACAGGCTGACGACGGCGAAGCGCGGGAAGGGCATGTCGCACATCCCGGCAACCATCGGTAGCATTGGCCGCAGCGGGCCGATAAAGCGTCCGACCAACAGGCTGGCGATGCCATAACGCTGGAAATAAGCCTCGGCCCCGGCGATCCATTCCGGATGATGGCGCAACCCCGGCAGGCGACGGATGTTCTGGTGGAAATGTCGCCCTAAAAAGTACGAAACGATGTCGCCCAGCACACCGCCGAGAAAGCCCAACAGCAACGTTTCACCCAACGACAGCGCGCCACTGCCGGCCAGCACCGTCACGGCAAACAACAACACCGTGCCGGGCACGATCAGTCCGACAATCGCCAGGCATTCCACGCAAGCCACTATGAACACTGCCGCGGCCAGCCACTGCGGATTGACCGTCAGCCAACCGGTCACGCTATCGAGCCATGGGCCCATAAAAACAACTCCATCGAATAATCAATCGGTCCCTAGGGACGAACACAATCTTCACTACACACAGATTTCCCTGTGGGAGCGGGCTTGCTCGCGAAAGCGATCCGTCATTCAGCATTTATGCTGGAGGTGATGGCCTCTTCGCGAGCAAGCCCGCTCCCACAGGAGATTCCCGTTTGTATCAAGTCCAGGCAAATTTCAGGACAGCAAAAAATAATCGCGACCTTCGACTTGCCCCCGGCGCAGCGGGTTACGCGTGCAGTAAAGTGCGTAAGCCGCATCAACAAAACGGTACATCAAATGTTCGTCGCGCCCGTGGGGAATGCCCAGGCGTGTAGTCTGGATGATGTGGCCGGGCGCCGGCCCGACATCTTCCACCAGCAGCACTTCATGGTCGAAGCGTTTGGCATCCCAGATCGGCACCTTCAGCCCCAGCGCCTTGCAAAGCAGCGTCTGCCCGGCGCACAGCTTTTGTGAGGGGCGAGGGCGACCCTGAGCATCGGGATTGTTCAATAGCATCTGCGCCAGGCTCGCCGGCCCGCTCAGTTCGTCGACCCATGGATAGGCGGATTTGATCAACACTGCATTGCCTGGGCCCTGAGCGCTGAAGTTCAGGGAATCGCCGCCCCGGGCGTAATACATATAGATGTGGCCGCCATCCAGAAACAAAGCCTTACGCTTTTCTGTGTAGCCCAAGGAGGCGTGGCTGCCTTTTTCTTCACAGTAATAGGCTTCGGTCTCGATGATTCGGGCACTGAGCCACAGGTCGCCGATCCGATGACGGATGATTTTGCCCAGTAAATCCCGGGCCAGCGTTTGGGCATCGCGGTCGAAAAATGCATCCGGCAGCCCCTTGGGCTGGCGCGTAGTGGATGCAGAAACAGGCAGGTTGGTCATGATGGACAGCGTTTATCAGGGCTGATTGAGTCGTGATGATAACAATATGCAGCTTAATCCCGGCTGAACGTCGGCAAATTGCGCTCCATTTCGACCATCCGCCTGTCACCGCTGTTAGTCCCGGGACGCGACAGCTATAATCTGCCGCTTTACTCTTTACCAAGACCTTAGCAAAGACCATTGCAGACCATGACTGAGTCCGTTCTTGACTACATGACCCGTTTGGGGCGCGCCGCCCGCGAAGCTTCCCGCGTGATCGGCCGTGCCAGCACCGGGCAGAAAAACCGCGCCTTGCAGGCGGCTGCCAATGCGCTGGATGCTGCACGCACCGAGCTGACCGCAGCCAATGAACTGGATTTGGCCGCCGGCCGCGCCAACGGTCTCGAACCTGCTCTGCTGGAACGTCTGGCGCTGACCCCGGCGCGCATCGATGGCATGATCGTCGGTTTACGCCAGGTCGCGGCATTGCCGGACCCGGTCGGCGCGATTCGCGACATGAGTTATCGCCCGTCTGGCATTCAGGTTGGCAAGATGCGCGTGCCATTGGGCGTGATCGGGATCATCTACGAATCACGGCCGAACGTGACCATCGATGCCGCCAGCCTGTGCCTGAAGTCCGGCAACGCGACCATCCTGCGGGGCGGCTCCGAGGCGATTCATTCCAACCGTGCCATCGCCGCCTGCATCCAGCGCGGCCTGGCCGAGGCCGATCTTCCGGCCGCTGTGGTGCAAGTGGTCGAAACCACCGATCGGGCCGCCGTCGGCGCACTGATCACCATGCCCGAATACGTCGACGTCATCGTGCCCCGTGGCGGCCGTGGGCTGATCGAACGGGTCAGTCGCGATGCCCGCGTGCCCGTCATCAAGCATCTGGACGGCATCTGTCACGTCTACGTCAGTGCCCACGCCGATCTGCCGAAAGCCCAGCGCATCGCGTTCAACGCCAAGACCTACCGTTACGGTATCTGTGGCGCCATGGAAACCTTGCTGGTCGATCAGGCTGTCGCCAAGGAGTTCCTGCCGTCGATGGCTGCCCAGTTCCGCGAGAAAGGCGTCGAACTGCGCGGTTGCGAGCGTGCCCGGGCGATCGTCGAGGCCGTTGCGGCCACTGAAGAAGACTGGCACACCGAATACCTGGCGCCGATCCTCTCGATTCGCGTGGTCGATGGGCTGGATCAGGCCATCGAGCATATTAACAAGTACGGCTCCCATCACACCGATTCGATCGTCAGCGAAAACCTGGCCGACACCCGGCGTTTCGTGGCTGAAGTCGATTCGTCTTCGGTCATGATCAACACCCCGACGTGCTTCGCCGATGGCTTCGAATACGGATTGGGTGCCGAGATTGGCATTTCTACTGATAAGCTGCACGCCCGCGGTCCGGTGGGCCTCGAAGGTCTGACCTGCGAGAAGTACATCGTGGTCGGTGACGGTCAGTTGCGCGGCCAGGAGTCGGTCTGACTTGGGCGACCTCGACCCGTCAACCCAAGTGACCGCCAGCGAGCCCCAGCCTCGACGCATTGGCGTACTGGGCGGGACCTTCGACCCGGTGCACATCGGCCATTTGCGCGGTGCGCTGGAAGTCGCCGAATCGCTGGCGCTCGATGAGTTGCGTCTGACACCCAGTGCCAGGCCGCCTCATCGGGGCACGCCGCAGGTGTCAGCGAAGGACCGTCTGGCGATGGTCAAGTGCGCGGTGGCCGATGTGCCGCCGTTGGTGGTGGACGCCCGCGAATTGCAGCGGGACAAACCGTCCTACACCATCGACACCCTGGAACTGATGCGCGCCGAACTGGCCGCCCCAGACCAGGTTTTTCTACTTTTGGGCTGGGACGCATTTTGCGGCCTGCCCACTTGGCACCGCTGGGAAGAGTTGCTCCAGCATTGCCACATCCTGGTGCTGCAACGCCCGGATGCCGACAGCGAACCGCCGGATGCCTTGCGCAACCTGCTGGCAGCGCGCTCGGTGAGCGACCCGCTGGCCCTCAAAGGGCCGAGCGGACAGATTGCATTCGTCTGGCAGACGCCGCTCGCGGTATCCGCCACCCAGATCCGTCAACTGCTGGCCAGCGGTAAGTCGGTACGTTTCCTGGTGCCCGACGCGGTCCTGGCCTACATCGATGCGCACGGACTCTACCGTGCGTCGAACTGAAAAAGGGCGCGCTTCAAGGCACGTGAACGCGTGTATCGAAGCGCCCGAACATACGAGCAAAACGAGTTTTATATGACTGACAAAGACGTAAGCAAAGTAAAGCGCAAGGGCACATTCAAGAGCGCTCCGCTGCCAGTAGAGGCTCACACCGGCGTGGTACTTGCCGGCGAAGAGCTGGTCAAGGTTGCCGTAGCTGCCCTGGAAGACGTCAAGGCCCAGGACATTCAGGTGATCGACGTTCGTGAAAAGCAGAGCATCACTGACTTCATGATCATCGCTACCGGTACTTCCAACCGCCAGATCGGCGCGATGCTGGACAAGGTCCGCGAGGCGGTCAAGGCCAAGGGCGTCAAGCCGTTGGGTGAAGAAGGCAAGGGCGACAGCGACTGGGTGTTGCTGGACATGGACGATGTCATCGTACACATGATGACTGCCTCGGCGCGCCAGTTCTATGACCTGGAACGCCTGTGGGCCGGTGCCGAGCAGAGCCGTTCGGCCAGCGCTGCGCATCACAGCCCGGAAAACACCCATGAGCATTTCACCAAGCTCAACAAAGACCAGCAATAAGGGAACGCTGTGCGACTGCGACTGATCGCCGTCGGTTCACGCATGCCCAAATGGGTGGAAGAAGGCTGGCATGAATATGCCAAGCGTCTTCCGTCCGAGCTGGCGCTGGAACTGGTGGAAATTCCGCTCAACACCCGCGGCAAGAACGCCGACGTGGCGCGCTTTATCCGTCAGGAAGGCGAAGCCATGCTGGCCAAGGTCGGGCCGAATGAGCGCATTGTCACCCTCGAAGTCCACGGCAAGCCCTGGAGCACCGAGCAACTGGCGGTTGAACTCGATCGCTGGCGGCTGGACTCGCGCACGGTGAATTTCATGGTCGGCGGCCCCGAGGGGCTGGCGCCGGAAGTCTGTGCGCGGGCGGATCAACGCTGGTCGTTGTCGCCGTTGACATTGCCGCACCCATTGGTGCGGATTCTGATCGGCGAACAGCTGTATCGTGCCTGGACAGTGCTGTCCGGCCACCCTTACCACAAGTAGTTCTGCCCTCATGCCCCAGCCGATCCGCATCAAGGACCACGAAAAAGACGCCCGTCTGGTGCGTGGCCGCGTCGTGTTCGGGGCCATTGCAGTTGTAGCACTGATTGGGGTGCTGATCGCGCGGCTGTATTTCCTTCAGGTGATCCAGTACGAGTACCACTCGACCCTGTCGGAAAACAACCGCGTCCATGTGCAGCCGATTCCGCCGACTCGCGGGTTGATCTTCGACCGCAATGGCGTGGTGGTGGCCGACAATCGGCCAAGCTTCAGCCTGAGCATGACCCGCGAACGCTCCGGCGACTGGCAGCAAGTGCTCGATGTGATTGTCGAAGTGCTGGGGCTGACGCCCGAAGACCGGGTGATCTTCGAGAAACGCATGCGTCAGGGGCGCCGACCGTTTGAGCCGGTGCCCATCCTGTTCGAGCTGACCGAAGAGCAAATCGCCCGCATCGCGGTGAACCAATTCCGCCTGCCCGGTGTGGAAGTGGTCGCGCAGCTGGTGCGTCATTACCCGCAGGGCGCGCACTTTGCGCACTCGGTGGGGTACATGGGGCGGATCAACGAGAAAGAACTCAAAACTCTGGATCCGGTGGGTTACAGCGGTACCCATCAAATTGGCAAAACCGGTATCGAGCGCTTCTATGAGGCCGAGTTGCACGGCCAGGTGGGGTACGAGGAAGTCGAAACCAACGCACGAGGCCGCGTATTGCGCGTACTCAAGCGTACCGATCCGATTCCCGGCAAGGACATTGTCCTGAGCCTGGACATCAAATTGCAGGAAGCCGCCGAAGCTGCGCTTGGCGGTCGCCGTGGCGCGGTCGTGGCGCTGGACCCGAAAACCGGCGAAGTGCTGGCGATGGTCAGCCAGCCGAGTTTCGACCCGAACCTGTTCGTCACCGGCATCAGCTTCAAAGCCTATTCCGAGTTGCGCGATTCCATCGACCGGCCACTGTTCAACCGCGTATTGCGCGGTCTGTACCCGCCGGGCTCGACGATTAAACCGGCGGTGGCGATTGCCGGTCTGGATGCGGGCGTGGTTACGGCGTCGACCCGGGTCTACGACCCCGGTTACTACCAACTGCCCAACTACGATCACAAATACCGTAACTGGAACCGTACCGGCGACGGTTACGTGGATCTGGATACGGCAATCATGCGGTCCAACGACACCTACTTCTATGACCTGGCCCACAAGCTGGGGATTGATCGGTTGTCGGCCTATATGAGCAAATTCGGCATTGGTCAGAAGGTCTCCCTGGACATGTTCGAAGAGTCGCCGGGGTTGATGCCGACCCGGGAATGGAAGCGCGCGACCCGTCGTCAGGCCTGGTACCCGGGCGAAACGCTGATTCTCGGGATCGGTCAGGGCTACATGCAGTCCACTCCGTTGCAGTTGGCGCAGGCCACGGCGCTGGTGGCCAACAAGGGTGTCTGGAATCGTCCGCATTTGGCCAAGACCCTCGAAGGTGCGAAGCCGGTGGACGAAAATCCGATGCCGGACATCATCCTGCGCGACCCGTCGGACTGGACCAAGGTCAACCACGGCATGCAGCAGGTGATGCACGGTGCCCGCGGTACGGCGCGCAAGGCATCCATTGGTGCTCAATACCGGATTGCCGGCAAGAGCGGTACGGCTCAGGTGGTCGCGATCAAGCAGGGCGAGAAGTACGACCGCTCCAAGGTTCAGGAGCGTCACCGCGACCACGCCTTGTTCGTCGGCTTCGCGCCGGCCGACAACCCGCAAATCGTGGTGTCGGTGATGGTCGAGAACGGCGAGTCCGGTTCCGGCGTCGCTGCACCTGTGGTGCGTCAAGTCATGGATGCCTGGCTCCTGGACCAGGATGGCCGACTGAAAGCCGAATACGCCAGCCCTATCAGTGCGGAGGCTACGGCCCGTGAAGAGTAATTTCGATCGCATCCTCTCCAGCGAGGATGTGATGCGTCGCCGTGCGACGCTGTTGCAACGCATGCACATCGACGGCCCGTTGCTGATCCTGCTGTTGACCCTCGCGGCCGGCAGCCTGTTCGTGCTGTATTCGGCCAGTGGCAAAAGCTGGGATCTGCTGGCCAAGCAAGCGACTTCCTTCGGCATCGGCCTGGTATCGATGATCGTCATCGCCCAGTTCGAGCCGCGCTTCATGGCCCGCTGGGTGCCGGTCGGTTATGTGATCGGCGTGCTGTTGCTGGTGGTGGTGGATGTCATGGGGCACAACGCCATGGGGGCCACGCGCTGGATCAACATTCCCGGGGTGATCCGCTTCCAGCCCTCGGAATTCATGAAGATCCTGATGCCGGCAACCATCGCCTGGTACCTGGCCAAGCGCTCCTTGCCGCCCCAACTCAAGCATGTGGGCGTCAGTCTGTTTCTGATCGGGTTGCCGTTCATCCTGATCGTGCGCCAGCCCGACCTCGGCACTTCGCTGCTGATCCTCGCCGGTGGCGCGTTCGTTCTGTTCATGGGTGGCCTGCGCTGGCGCTGGATTCTCAGTGTGATTGCCGCGGCTGTGCCGGTGGCGGTCGGCATGTGGTACTTCATCATGCACGACTACCAGAAGCAGCGAATCCTGACCTTCCTCGACCCAGAGAGCGATCCGCTGGGCACGGGCTGGAACATCATTCAGTCGAAAGCCGCCATCGGTTCCGGCGGCGTGTTCGGCAAAGGCTGGTTGCTCGGCACTCAGTCGCACCTGGACTTTCTGCCGGAAAGCCACACCGACTTCATTATTGCGGTGATGGGCGAAGAGTTCGGCCTGGTGGGCATCTGCGCATTGTTGCTGATCTACCTGCTGTTGATCGGTCGCGGGCTGGTGATTACTGCCCAGGCTCAGACATTGTTCGGCAAATTGCTCGCGGGCAGTCTCACCATGACGTTTTTTGTTTACGTTTTCGTCAACATCGGTATGGTCAGTGGCCTGTTGCCGGTTGTGGGGGTGCCGTTGCCGTTCATTAGCTACGGAGGAACTTCGCTGGTGACGCTACTGTCAGCGTTTGGGGTTTTGATGTCGATCCATACCCATCGCAAGTGGATCGCACAGGTTTGAATAAGGTGAAGATTTCAATGCAAGCAATGCGTGGCTGGGCGACTCGATACGCACCGTGGGTCGGCCTGGTAAGCATCCTTGGGACTGCGCAGCAAGCGTTGGCCGGCGATTACGAAGGCTCGCCCCAAGTGGCCGAGTTCGTCGGTGAAATGACCCGCGACTATGGCTTTGCCGGTGAACAACTGATGGGCGTGTTCCGCGAAGCCGAACGCAAGCAGTCAATTCTGGACGCCATCTCCAAACCCGCCGAACGGGTTAAACAGTGGAAAGAATATCGCCCGATGTTCATCACCGATGCGCGTATCGCCCGCGGTGTGGACTTCTGGCGTCAGCATGAAGCGGTCCTGGCTCGTGCCGAGCAGGAATACGGTGTGCCGGCGCAGGTTATTGTTTCGATCATCGGTGTCGAGACCTTTTTCGGTCGCAATACCGGTAATTTCCGGGTGATCGATGCCTTGTCGACCCTGGGTTTCGACTATCCTCCCCGTGCCGAATTCTTCCGCAAGGAATTGCGTGAATTCCTGCTGCTGGCCCGTGAAGAGCAGGTCGACCCGTTGACCCTCAAAGGCTCCTACGCCGGGGCCATGGGCTTGCCGCAGTTCATGCCGAGCAGTTTTCGCGCCTATGCGGTGGATTTCGACGGTGACGGCCACATTAATATCTGGAACAACCCGGACGATGCCATCGGCAGTGTCGCCAGCTATTTCAAACGTCACGGCTGGGTCGCCGGCGAACCTGTGGTCAACCGCGCCGATGTGCGTGGCGATCAGGTGGACGAGGGTTTGACCGCCGGCATCGAGCCGACGAAAACCGTCGGGGAGTTGCGGGCGCTGGGCTGGTCGAGTCATGATGCGCTGCGCGATGATATGCCGGTCACGGCTTTCCGCCTGGAAGGTGACAATGGCCCCGAATACTGGATGGGCCTGACGAATTTTTACGCAATCACGCGTTATAACCGCAGCGTGATGTACGCCATGGCGGTACATCAACTGTCTGAACAGCTGGTCCAAGCACGGGGCGTCAAGTAATGCGGGCATTGCCTATGGATAAACCCCTGAAGCTCATGGCATTCGCCGCGTTGGCGGTACTGGTCGCCAGTTGTTCGACCAGCCGCGCGCCGGCTCAGAAATCCCCGACCGCCGTTCGTTCGGCACCTGGCCTGGATATCAACCGGGCTCACAAGGATGGCGCACCCTGGTGGGATGTCGACGTGTCGCGTATCCCGGATGCCACGCCGACCCTGCACAGCGGTCCTTATAAAGCCAATCCTTACACGGTACTGGGCAAGACTTATTTCCCGCAGCAAGAGTCCAGCACCTACGTGGCCTCGGGCACTGCGTCCTGGTACGGCACCAAGTTCCATGGTCAGAACACTGCCAACGGCGAGGTGTATGACCTGTATGGCATGAGCGCCGCTCACAAGACCTTGCCACTGCCAAGTTACGTTCGGGTGACTAACCTGGACAATAACAAGACGGTCATCCTGCGGGTCAACGACCGCGGGCCGTTCTACTCGGACCGGATCATCGACTTGTCCTACGCGGCCGCCAAGAAGCTCGGCTACGCTGAAACCGGCACGGCACGGGTCAAGGTCGAAGGCATCGACCCGCAGCAATGGTGGGCCGCCAAAGGCCGCCCGGCACCTTTGATGCTCAACGAGTCGCAAGTTGCGCAGAATAGTGCCCCGGTCATAACGGCTTCGGCCGGTACCGTCGAGCAATGGACGCCACCGCCGCAGCAACACGCCGCGGCCATTGTGCCGGTGCAGATCGATGCAAAAAAAAACGCTTCTGTACCAGCCTCTGGCCAGTATCTGCAGGTGGGCGCGTTCGCCAACCCGGACGCTGCAGAACTCCTGAGATCGAAGCTCAGCGGGATGGTGAGCGCTCCGGTGTTCATCAGCTCGATCGTGCGTAACCAACAGACACTGCATCGGGTGCGCCTGGGGCCGATTGGCTCGCCAGGTGAAATCCAGCAGGTGCAGAACAGTGTGCGGCTGGCCAACCTCGGTTCGCCGAGCCTGGTCAGCGCCGAGTGATACGTAGTACTTGATTGACGGTTCGCTTGCGGTTTTGGGGGGCGAACCGGGTTGTTGGCTCGTTGAAGAACAAAAGCCCGGCAAGGGTTACAGAGTGAGCAACTGAACACGTGACAGCTTTTTAGAGAGTTGTCTGATTAGTTTTGCCCTTGGGCAGTTTCCATTAGCGATTTCGAGAGACGGATGAACATCACCACCTTTGCCAAACGCCTGTGCCTGCTAGTCCCGCTGCTCCTCTCGCCTGCCGCTTTCGCGGTCGAGATGATGCCGTCGCCACCGCAACTGGCCGCCAAAGCCTACGTACTCATGGATGCCAGCAGTGGCAACGTGCTGGTAGAGAACAACGGTGACCAGCGTCTGCCTCCGGCCAGCCTGACCAAGCTGATGACCGCCTACATCGCGACCCTGGAAATCCGTCGTGGCCAGATCGGCGAAAACGATCCAGTGACCGTCAGCGAGAATGCCTGGCGTACCGGCGGTTCGCGGATGTTCATCAAGGTCGGCACGCAAGTGACTGTCAGCGACCTGCTGCATGGCATCATCATTCAGTCGGGCAACGACGCCAGTGTTGCGCTCGCCGAGCACATCGCCGGCAGCGAAGACGCGTTCGCCGACATGATGAACAAAACCGTGGCCGACCTGGGCATGACCAACAGTCACTTCATGAACCCGACCGGTCTGCCGAACCCGGAGCACTACTCGTCGGCTCACGACATGGCCGTGCTGGCTCGCTCAATCATCCACGAAGACCCGGCTCACTACGCGATCTACTCGCAGAAAGAGTTCTTCTGGAACGGCATCAAGCAGCCTAACCGCAACCTGCTGCTGTGGCGTGACAAGACTGTCGATGGTCTGAAAACCGGTCACACCGACGAAGCTGGCTACTGCATGGTGTCTTCGGCTGTACGTGATGGCATGCGCCTGATCGCAGTGGTGTTCGGCACCAACAGCGAAGTGGCCCGTGCTGCTGAAACGCAGAAGCTGCTGACTTACGGTTTCCGCTTCTTCGAAACCCAGACCTTCTATCAGAAAGGCGCCGAGCTGGCTCAGGCACCTGTCTGGAAAGGCACGACCAATCAAGTCAAGGCCGGCCTGGCTCAAGACCTGACCATGACTTTGCCAAAAGGCCAGCTGAAAAAGCTCGCCGCCAGCATGACCATGACCCCGCAACTGGTCGCGCCAATCGCCAAGGGCGATGTGATCGGTAAAGTCGAAGTGAAACTGGACGACAAGGTGGTACACAGCGCCGACCTGATCGCTCTGGACGCGGTCGACGAGGGTGGTATCTTCCGCCGCATGTGGGATAGCATCCGTCTATTCTTCTACGGCTTGTTCAATTGAATTAGTGTGGACCTGCATGGCCCCGTTCCAATCCGGAGCGGGGCCATGTCCGTTACCACGGCTTACGAGGCCGTTACGCCATGACAGACACTGAAGTAAAGGCGCCAAAGATCGAATTCCCCAACGTTGATTACCCGGTTAAGGTGATCAGCGACACCGGAGTGGGCAACAAAGACAAGATCATCGAGATCGTCAAGAAGCACGCAACGATCAACCATGACCGTGTGGATGAACGCCAAAGCACCAATGGCAAATACACCACCATTCAACTGCACATCGTCGCGACCGACCAGGACCAGCTGTACAACATCAACAGCGAACTGCGGGCCACCGGTTTCGTGCACATGGTGCTGTGATGTCCGGCACGCTGGGCTTTCGCGAGCTCGGCCAGATGGCTTACGAGCCGGTCTGGCATGCCATGCAACGCTTCACCAACGAACGCGGCAGCGATGCCGCCGACGAAATCTGGCTGGTGGAACATCCGCCGGTGTTCACCCAGGGCCAGGCCGGCAAGGCCGAGCATTTGCTGCTGCCGGGTGATATTCCGGTGGTTCAGGTCGATCGTGGTGGTCAGGTGACGTACCACGGTCCCGGACAACTGGTGGCCTATCTGCTGCTGGATGTGCGCAAGCTGGGTTTCGGTGTACGTGACCTGGTCAGCCGCATGGAGCAATGCCTGATCGAGCTGCTGGCCAGCTACGGCGTGACCGCGGTGACCAAGCCGGATGCGCCGGGTGTCTATGTCGATGGCGCGAAAATCGCTTCTCTGGGTCTGCGGATCCGCCACGGTTGTTCCTTTCATGGCCTGGCCCTGAACGTGGACATGAACCTGGAGCCGTTTCGACGGATTAATCCCTGCGGCTACGCCGGGCTGGCGATGACCCAGCTGAGCGATCACGCAGGATCGATTGAATTTGCCGAGGTAAGTGCCCGGCTGCGCGCGCAGCTCGTCAAACACCTCGACTATGCTGAGCAGACGACCCTAACGGGCGGAATCGACTGATATGACTACTGATGCAGTGCAAACCATGATCCCGACGCTCGATGTCACCGAGCGTCCGGCCCCGCGTGCCAAGGTTGAAGCCGGCGTCAAGCTGCGCGGCGCCGAGAAGGTTGCACGCATCCCGGTGAAGATCATCCCGACCACTGAACTGCCGAAGAAACCCGACTGGATTCGCGTGCGCATCCCGGTTTCCCCGGAGGTCGACCGCATCAAGGCCCTGCTGCGTAAACACAAGCTGCATAGCGTGTGCGAAGAAGCGTCCTGCCCAAACCTGGGCGAGTGCTTTTCCGGTGGCACCGCGACTTTCATGATCATGGGTGACATCTGCACCCGTCGCTGCCCGTTCTGCGACGTCGGCCACGGTCGTCCGAAACCACTGGACGTCAATGAGCCGGAAAGCCTGGCCATTGCGATCGCCGACCTGAAACTCAAGTACGTGGTGATCACCTCGGTAGACCGCGACGACCTGCGTGACGGCGGTGCTCAGCACTTTGCCGACTGCATCCGCGAAATCCGCAAACTGTCGCCAAACGTGCAGCTCGAGACCTTGGTCCCGGACTACCGTGGCCGCATGGACGTCGCGCTGGAAATCACCGCCGCCGAGCCGCCGGATGTGTTCAACCACAACCTGGAAACCGTGCCACGCTTGTACAAGGCTGCGCGTCCGGGTTCGGATTACCAGTGGTCGCTGACCCTGCTGCAACGCTTCAAGCAGATGATGCCGCACATTCCGACCAAGTCCGGTTTGATGCTGGGCCTGGGCGAAACCGACGAAGAAGTCATCGAAGTCATGAAGCGCATGCGCGAACACGACATCGACATGCTGACCCTTGGCCAGTACCTGCAACCGTCCCGCAGCCACTTGCCGGTCCAGCGCTTCGTGCACCCGGACACCTTCGCCTGGTTTGCCGAGGAAGGTTACAAGATGGGCTTCAAGAACGTCGCTTCCGGCCCGTTGGTACGTTCCTCGTACCATGCCGACGAGCAGGCGAAACTGGTCAAGGCCGAGCTGATGTCGTCCTGATCCTGTTGTGAGAGCAAAAAAGGCCCGCAAGGCTTCTCCGGCCTTGCGGGCCTTTTTTTGGCTGCGCCCACGTCCATTGCAGACTTTTCCTGCAAGCCGTGGGGTGACTGACCCTCTTCTGTTTATCCCCGTTCCTGACTACTGTGTGCTGAAACGTTCACACAGGGAGAATCATGGATGACCGCTCGACCGACCCACACTCTTTGTCCTCACGCCGCCGTTCCGGCCTTGCCGTCTGCAGGGATGATCGGCGTGATCGCGCCCGCCGGCCCCGCTGCACTGGACACCGATAAAGCCATTGCCTGGATGCGCGCTCGCGGCTATTCGCTGCGAGTGTTTCCTGGCGTTTACGAGAAAGACGGCTACCTGGCTGGCAGTGATGATGTACGGCTCAATGACTTGCACGGCGCATTCGCCGACAGCGAGATCGACGCCATCATCTGTCTGCGTGGCGGTTACGGTACGCCGCGTTTGCTCGATCGCATCGATTTCGAATTACTGCATAACAACGCCAAGCCGTTTATCGGCTACAGCGACGTCACTGCGCTGCACTCGGCCATCAGTCGTTATGCCGGGTTCGTGACCTTCCATGGCCCGATGCTCAACGCTGACCTGCTAGGTGACAAGCAGCAACCCACTGAGTTCTCGTTTTTCAACATGCTGCGCGGGCAGGTAAAGGCGGGCAGTGTGCTTTCTCACCCGGTGGCCTGGCCGTTGACCACAATCGAGCCCGGCATCGCTCACGGACGTTTGCTGGGGGGCAATCTGTCGATGATCGCCGCGACCATGGGCACGCCTTACGAGATCGATGCCGAGGGCGTCATCCTGTTCATCGAGGACATTAACGAGCCGCTGTATCGCATAGACCGGCTGCTGACTCATTTGCGCTTGGCCGGTACGCTGCACAAGCTGGGCGGGGTTCTGGTGGGGGATGTGGCGGGGGTTGATGTTGCTGCGCTGGAGCGCTTGCTCAAACAAGTCTTCGCACCGTTGCGCATACCCGTGCTGGCCGGATGGCGTAGCGGGCATTGTGATCCGAATTTGACGCTGCCGATGGGCGCGCTGGTCAGGCTGGATGCGGGGGACAAGACGTTGGTGTTGGAGCAGGATGTGGTGATCAAGGCTTAGGAATTCATCGCCTGACAGACAGTCTTCGCGAGCAAGCCCGCTCCCACATTCGACCGCATGTTCATGAAAGAACTCGGTCAACTGTGGGGGCGGGCTTGCTCGCGAAAGCGGTATCAGCCATTCGTCTTACTATCGGCTACGCAACCCTTCCAGCAACTTGTGCGTCGGATAACCATCCGCCGGCCAGCCAAATGACTGCTGGGCGTTGCGGATCGCTTTGCGGGTATTGGCGCCGATAATCCCGTCGGCGGTCCCTGCGTCGTAGTTCTGGGCGCTCAACAGGTTTTGCAGCTCGATTCGCTCGCTACGGCTCAGCGGCAAGTCATCTTTTGGCCATAGACCGCTGATCAAACCGCCACCATTGAAACGCTCGGACAGCAGGCTCACGGCCAAGGCGTAGGACGAAGAGTTGTTGTACTTGAGAATCGCGCGGAAGTTATCAAGGACCAGGAACGCCGGGCCGCGATAGCCGGCCGGCAGCAGCAGGGCGGCCGACAGGTGTTCGGAGCCTGCCGGAACCTGGGCGCCATTGGGCAGGGTCACCCCCAGTTGCCGCCACTCGGCAACGCTCTTGCGAATCGTGCCATCGGCCAGGGCGTAATTGAAACCGCTCGGCAGTTGTGCTTCGAAGCCCCAAGGCTGGCCTTTCTGCCAGCCGGAGCTCTGCAGATAGTGCGCGGTCGAGGCCAGTGCATCGGCGGGGCTGTTCCAGATGTCGCGGCGGCCATCGCCGTCGAAATCCACGGCATGGGTGTTGTAGGTGGTCGGGATGAACTGGGTCTGGCCCATGGCTCCGGCCCAGGAACCGAGCATGTTTTCAGGTTCGATATCGCCCTGTTGCAGGATTTGCAGGGCTGCGATCAGCTGCGCGTGAGCAAAGCCCGGACGTCGACCTTCATAGGCCAGGGTCGCCAGGGAATTGATCACCGACTTGTTGCCCTGGAACTGACCGAAATTACTTTCCATGCCCCACACAGCGACCAGTGCCTGACGGTCGACGCCGTAGCGCTGTTCGATGCTTTGCAGGATGTCGGCGTACTGGCTGACCAGCGCCTGACCTTTGCGCACCCGCAGAGGTGACAGCGCACCATCGAGGTATTCCCACACCGGGCGAGTAAACTCCGGTTGGCTGCGGTCGGCACGGATCACGCTGTCGTCCACGCTGACATTGGCGAACGCACGGTCGAACAGGTCGGCGCGAATGCCGGCGGCGAGGGCGTCTTTACGGAAACCCGCCTGCCATTCGGCAAAGGTCTGGGTAGGCTGGATGTCGAGATTCTCACCGGTCGGCACCACCGGCGGAATGATCGCAGGGGCCGTCGCAACGGTGCGGGTCTGAAGCGGTTGGGCGTCGGCGGCGGTGGGTTTTTCCGCGCAGGCGACAAGCAGAACGAGGCTGGAGGCAGCTATCAGTTGGCGAAGAGGCCAACGACGGGAAATACAAAGGGGCATGCACAGGTCCAGAGGATACGAATCAGGTGCAGACCTTAACATGTTGAGCGATGGCTTGCCTTTCAGGCCGCCAGAAAGTAAGAAGCCTCCCAGCTATTAGACTGGAAGGCTTCGCGGCGGTAGCTGCCTTTGCCCTTGCCGGCTCGTTCCTGACGGCTGCGGAACAGTGGCTGGGCGATGATGGATTTGGCCTTGTTGGGGCCATGTTTGGATGGCTTTTTGCTCATGATGATTTCTCGCAAGTGAGTGGATTTTGCGGGGGGAATAATCTGCCGAAGTAGGGGTTCTGTCTAGTCCCTACATTGTGTAGGAAATGATACCTGTGGCGAGGGAGCTTGCTCCCGCTCGGCTGCGTAGCAGTCGTGAAACGGGTAACCGAGGAACATCTGAAGACGCGCGGTGACTGGTTTTAGGGTCGCTTCGCAACTCAGCGGGAGCAAGCTCCCTCGCCACAAAAGCCTTACTCGGCAGGCAACGACAATCTTTGCCCGGCCATCAACAGCGTCAACCGGCTCAGGCTCATCCACGGCGAGCCTGCCGCCTGGCCTTTGATCTGTGCGTCGATACGCTGCGCTTCGAGCAACAACTGTGCCCAGCGTTGCGCCGAGTAGCGTTGCAGCGCCTTGCTCATCAGCGGTTTGCGCTTGTCCCAGATCGGTGGTCGGGCCTGGCTGAAGGCTTTGTCCAGTGGCACACCCTGGCTGTATTGCAGTGACAGGTTGGCCAGCAGACGCAGCTCCCGGGCCAGCGCCCAGAGAATCACCGGCGGTTCGACGCCTTCGCCGCGCAACCCTTCGAGCATGCGCAGGGCGTGAGCAGCCTCGCCATTAAGGATCGCATCGGTCAGGCCGAAGACATCGAAACGCGCGCTGTCGGCCACCGCCGCTTGCACGGTTTCGACCGTGATCTGGCCACTCTCGGCCATCAGCTTGAGTTTTTCGATTTCCTGGGCGGCAGCCAGCAGATTACCTTCGACTCGAGCGGCGATCAGTTCGACAGCGTCCTGACTGGCTGAAAGCCCAGCCTGGGACAGGCGTTGGCGAATCCAGCCCGGCAACTGGCTGGTATCCACTGGCCAGATCTGAATGAACTGGGTCTGCGGACCTTCGATCAGCGCCTTGCCCCACTTGGTTTTCTGCGCACTGCCATCAAGCTTGGGCAGGCTGATTAACAGCACCGTGTCTTCGGCCGGGCGCGAGCAGTACTCAATGAATGCCGCAGCGCCTTTGTCTCCGGGTTTGCCGGAGGGCAGACGCAGTTCCAGAAGACGCTTTTCGGCGAACAGCGACATGCTGGCGCCGGCCTGCAGCAGCGTACCCCAGTCGAAACTGGCGTCGGCGGCAAAGACCTGGCGTTCATCGAAACCTTGCTGGCGGGCGGCTGCGCGAATGGCATCGGCGGCTTCCTGACACAGCAGTGGGTCATCGCCACTGATGACGTAGACCGGCGCGAGGACGCCTTGCAGGTGTTTACCGAGTTGGGCGGGGGCGAGTTTCATAAGAAGAGGCGAACGGGGCGCCTGAGCGCCCCGTAAGGCTTATTGCTGCGGCAGTTCGATAGGCGACTGACGCGGAGTCTCCGCTTCAGCCTTCTGCGCCGCTTCCAGCGCGTCGGCTTCAGCCTTGGCCCTGGCTTCAGCGGTCTGTTGCAGTTGTTCCAACCGAGTTGGGGTCAGCTGTTGCAGGCGCAGCATCATGCGTTGAACCAGTTCACGACGCATTTCCTTGCGGGCATCGTTGGCTTCCTGGTCAGAACCCACCAGGTTGTTGCCGTCATGGATGAAGACTTTCTGCACTTCGAGCTTGTCGCTCAGCAGTGGCAGGTTGCCCTGACCCCGGATGTCGTAGTTCAGCACCATGGTCATCTGGTACTCGCCAGTACGACCGGCGCCTGCGTAACTGAGGATGCGCTGGCTTTCCTGCTCATCGGTCAGCACCAGCTTGTAAGGCGCGCCGCTGTAGACCTTGACGCCGCTGCTTTCCAGTACCTGACGCATTTGCGTTACAGTTTCGCCGTAGGCATTGCGGGCGCTCAGGTCGAGTTCCTTGATCGCCAGTTCGGTGGTGCCGGTGCCGCGCAGCTGGAAACCGCAGGCGCTCAGCAGGACTGCAAGCCCCATCACCAGCAAATTGCGTTTGATCATCTTGTTGCTCCCCTTGAAACCATGTGGGCCGGTCAAGCGGCCCGAAAGGTTTTACTCGGCGCCAGGCATGACCTGGCGCCCGATCCAATTTAGCTGGCGACGATATTGACCAGTTTCCCGGGCACTACGATCACTTTGCGAATAGTCAGGCCATCGACGAAGCGCAGGACGTTTTCGTTGGCCCGTGCGGCAGCTTCGACTTCTTCGCGGCTGGCGCTGGCCGGCATTTCGATGTGTCCGCGCAGTTTGCCGTTCACCTGGATGACCAGTTGCAGGCTGTCTTGCACCAGGGCGTTTTCGTCCAGTACCGGCCAACCGGCATCGATTACCGGGTCAGCATGGCCCAGTCGATGCCACAGTTCGTGGCTGATGTGCGGGGTGATCGGTGCCAGCAGCAGGACTACGGTTTCCAGACCTTCGTGAATCAGTGCGCGATCCTGTTCGGTGCCTTGCGCGGCTTTTTCCAGCACGTTCATCAGCGTCATCACTTGGGCGATGGCGGTGTTGAATTTGTGGTTCTGGCCGACGTCGTGGCTGGCCTGCTTGATGGCCTGGTGGATCGAACGGCGAATGGCTTTCTGCTCGTCGTTCAGGCTGGCGACGTCCAGTTTGCCCGGAAGGCCCTGAGTGACGTGCGCTTGAGCCAGACGCCAGACGCGTTTGAGGAAGCGGTGCGAACCCTCTACGCCGGAGTCGGACCATTCCGCGCTCATGTCGGGTGGGGAGGCAAACATCATGAACAGTCGGCAGGTGTCTGCGCCGAACTGGTCAATCATCGACTGTGGGTCAACGCCGTTGTTCTTTGACTTGGCCATCTTCTCGGTGCCACCGATTTCCACCGGCAGGCCGTCTGCGATCAGCTTGGCGCTAATGACCTTGGCCTTGCTGTCGCGTTCGAGTTCTACGTCCGCCGGGTTGAACCACGTGTAGGCACCATTGGCTTCGCGACGATAGTAAGTCTCGGCGATCACCATGCCCTGGGTCAGCAGGTTCTTGAACGGCTCATTGGAACTCACCAGGCCTTCGTCGCGCATCAGCTTGTGGAAGAAGCGCGCGTAGAGCAGGTGAAGAATGGCGTGTTCGATACCGCCGATGTACTGATCCACTGGCAACCAATGGTCGGCCGCCGCTTTTTCTACCAGGCCACCTTCATAGTGCGGCGAGGCGTAACGGGCGTAGTACCACGAGGACTCGACAAAGGTGTCCATGGTGTCGGTTTCACGCTTGGCCGCAGCGCCGCATTTCGGGCAGGTGCACTCGTAGAACTCGGGCATGCGCGCCAGCGGCGAACCGGCGCCGTCGGGTACGACGTCTTCCGGCAGCACCACGGGCAGTTGATCTTCCGGGACCGGCACATCACCGCAGGTGTCGCAGTGGATGATCGGGATCGGGCAGCCCCAGTAGCGCTGACGGCTGATGCCCCAGTCGCGCAGGCGGAACTGGGTGCGGGAGGTGCCGAGGTTTTTCTTGATCAGCGCCACTTCAATGGCGTCGAAGGCGCCGGCGAAGTCGAGACCGTCGAATTCGCCGGAGTTGATCAGTGAGCCGTGCTCGCCGTACGCATCCTGCCAAGGGGCCGGGTTGGTGTCACCGGAACTTGTGCGCACCACGGATTTGATCGGCAAGTTGTACTTGGTGGCGAACTCGAAATCACGTTCATCGTGAGCCGGAACGGCCATCACCGCGCCATCGCCGTAGTGCATCAACACGTAGTTGGCGACCCACACCGGGAGTTTCTCACCGGTCAGCGGGTGTTCGACGAACAGCGAGGTCGGCAGACCTTTTTTCTCTTGAGTGGCGACGTCGGCTTCGGCGACGCTGCCGCCCTTGCATTCAGCGATGAACGCTTGCAGCTCAGGGCTGTTCTGCGCGGCCAGGGTAGCCAAATGGTGTTCGGCGGCCACGGCAACGTAGGTCGCGCCCATCAGGGTGTCTGGACGGGTGGTGAAAACTTTCAGCGCGCCGGTTTCGCCGATGGAATCGACGTTGTACGGGAACTGCACTTCCATGCCGCGGGACTTACCGATCCAGTTGCGCTGCATGGTTTTGACCTGCTCAGGCCAGCCCGTCAGTTCGTCGAGGCTTTCCAGCAGCTCATCCGCGTAGGCGGTGATCTTGAAGTAGTACATCGGGATTTCGCGCTTTTCGATCAGCGCGCCGGAACGCCAGCCGCGACCGTCGATCACTTGCTCGTTGGCCAGAACGGTCTGGTCGACCGGGTCCCAGTTCACAGTGCCGTTTTTGCGATAGATCACGCCTTTTTCGAACAGGCGAGTGAACAGCCATTGTTCCCAGCGGTAGTAATCCGGCTTGCAAGTGGTCACTTCGCGCGACCAGTCCACCGCCAGGCCCAGGCTGCGCAGCTGGGTTTTCATGTAGGCGATGTTTTCGTAGGTCCACTTGGCGGGCGCTACGTTGTTCTTCATCGCGGCGTTTTCCGCCGGCATGCCGAAGGCGTCCCAACCCATGGGTTGCAGGACGTTCTTGCCTTGCATGCGCTGGTAGCGGGAGATCACGTCGCCGATGGTGTAGTTGCGCACGTGCCCCATGTGTAGCTTGCCGCTGGGGTAAGGGAACATCGACAGGCAGTAGAATGTCTCCTTGCCTGGCTGTTCACTGACTTCAAAGGACTTTTGCTCGTCCCAGAACGACTGGGCGGCGGCTTCGATTTCACGGGGCTGATATTGTTCGTGCATGGCTACTTTTGAACTGAATAGGGGTGGCCTAATCCTCTTCAATGCAACGCTGGACGGTGATAACGCCAAATCGGCGTTTCGGTGCCCAGGCGAGCTGGAAGTGGAGTTACAGGAAGCGCCGTAGCATACATGACCGCACTCTACCGAGGGAAACCCTGATTACACGTGAGGACACGGCCAATGCCCGCCCCGAGGGCCGTTGGTCGCGGCGCTCAGCCGGTTTTTTCAGCGAAGCTAAGCTCTAAAAGGGGAGTGAGTCTTATCTTCAATGAGGTGATGGATGGTTGAGTCACAGCGAAAAGCTACAAAACCGGAGCTGTATGAAAGACTGATAGACCGTCTCGCAATGGCCCTGGATGTGGCCAAAACCGCCGGTCGGCTTCGCGATGAGCGTCCCCTGGAGCTGGAGCTGCGTGGTTTGAGCCCCGCAGAGTTTGAACTGGTCAAGGCGTATCTCGACCGTAGTGAGCGTGAGACGCATGGATGCTTGTCAGCAGCAATGAAGCAACTCGAGGCACCACGTTCGGCCAATATCATCTGGCTCAAGGATAAGGCACCCGGCAAAGGCGCGGTAAAGGTCCGGTCTTTGCAATTCAATAAGGGCACCTGAAGCTGCTGGATATGCTTTTTTTGAAGCAAGGTTCTTCCACATTTGTTGTCGCATTGCGTCAATCCACTTAGGCTTCGGGCATCTATGGAGATGCCCGATGCCTTTTCGTTATTTCATTAAACAACTTCTACTGCCGCCCGGCATTTTATTGCTGTTGCTGGTGCTTGCCTGGTGGTGGCGCCGCTCAAGGCCGAGGCTGGCGGGGTTGTGTTTTCTCGTGGGCGTGGGCGGCTTCTGGTTAATGAGCTTGCCAGTGATGGTGGAGTGGAGTGCCAAGGCCTTGGAGCGAGAGCCGCCGCTGGCGCGCGAGGAGTGGGCAACTCTGGGCCAGCGCGCTGATGCGATCGTGGTGCTGGGTTCAGGGCGTGAGCGTGGCGACCCGGCCTGGGGCGTTGACCAACCGACGGGTGTAGGCCTGGGGCGCGAGCGTTATGCCGCGCGCCTGGCCAAGGCGTCCGGCTTGCCGATTCTGACCAGCGGTGGTCTGCATTACGGCACACCGCCGACGGAAGCGAAGCTGATGGCGGACTCACTGCTCGATGATTTTGGCGTGACGGTGCGCTGGCAAGAAGGGCGCAGCCGCACGACCTGGGAAAACGCGCAACTCAGCGCCCAAGTGTTGTTGCCAGAGGGGATCAAAAGGGTGGTGGTCGTGACTCAGGCCTGGCATATGCCGCGGGCGGTCTGGAGTTTCCAGCAGGCCGGGTTTGAGGTGGTGCCCGCGCCAGTGGGATTTTTAGGCGTGGACAATGCCCGGCCGCTGGGCGGCTGGATGCCGGAATTCAAATCGATCTGGCAGAGCGGGCAGTTGATGAATGAGGCGGTGGGGCAGGTCGGGTATTGGATGTTCTATCGAGGTGATGTCGACGCTGCTGATTGATGTTGTGCTTGTGATGCCGTCTTCGCGAGCAAGCCCGCTCCCACATTTGATCTCTGGTGTTCACAAAATCTGTGTTCACTGCCGATCAAATGTGGGAGCGGGCTTGCTCGCGAAGCTTTTAAACGGTCTTCGCCATTCTGTTCGCAACCAACGCCCAGCCAAACAACAACACGCAAAAGATAATCAACGGCCACGAACGCCATTCCAGGTACGGCGTCAGGTTATGCATCGGCACCACTTCGCCATACAGAATGCCTTGTTCGAACTGCGGGATCTGCGCAGTGATCTGGCCAAACGGGTTGATCAGGCCGGTCACGCCGTTGTTGGTGGCGCGGATCATCCAGCGGCCGGCTTCAAGTGCGCGCATCTGTGCCATCTGCAAATGTTGCAGCGGGCCGATCGAGGTGCCGAACCAGGTGTCGTTGCTGATGGTCAGCAGCAAATCGCTGCGGGCGGCGAGGCCGGCGGCGAATTCCGGATAGACCACTTCGTAGCAGATGAACGGTGCAATCTGATAACCCTTGGCTTGCAGTAACGCTTGATCGGCCGGACCACGGGCAAAATCGGACATCGGCAGGTCGAAGAAAGCGATCAGGCCGCGCAAGACTTCCTGCAATGGAACGTATTCGCCGAACGGCACCAGTTTCTGCTTCAGGTAAGTGCCATCGCCTTCACCGACAACAGTAATACCGTTGAAAAAGCGCTTCTCGTGATGGACTTCCTGGCGAATCGGCACACCGGTGATCAGCGCCGATTTACGCTCTGCGGCGAAGCTGCCCATCATGTTCAGGTAGCCTTCGGCGGACTCCTTGAGCACCGGGACCGCCGTTTCCGGCCAGATCAGCAGGTCGACGCGTTTGGAGCTGAAACTCATGTCGCGATACAGCGCCAATTGCGCGTTGAGCTGCGACGGGTCCCACTTCATGCTTTGTTCAATGTTGCCTTGAAGCGCCGCAACGCTCAGCGGCGCGCCCGAAGGACTGGTCCAGGCATGCTCCTTGAGCACCATGCCAGCCACCCAAGGACCGGCCAGCAGTAACACGCCCGCGGCGATGAAGCCTTTACGGCCAGTGCGCACCAGCCGCATAGCGTTGTAAATCAGGGCAGCCGTCAGGGCCAGGGTGAAGGAAATCAGCCACATTCCGCCGACCGGCGCGAGCCCGGCCAGTGGGCCATCGAGCTGGCTATAACCGGAATAGAGCCATGGGAAACCGGTAAGGAACCAGCCGCGAAAGGCTTCCTGCCCCACCCACAAGGCCGCAAATGCCAAGGCATCGGCCAGCGGCGCTTCGTTACGGCGCAGCCAGCGCGCCCAAAGCCAGGCGGGCAGGGCGAAGAACCAGGCAATCGCCGCCGTAAAGATCAGCATCAGGAAGCCGGCCAGCAACACTGAAGCGCCACCGAAGTGGTGAATGCTGTAGTAGATCCAGCTGGTGCCTGCGGCAAACAGGCCGAAACCGAAACACCAGCCACGGCCCAGGGCTTGACGGGGGCTCAGTTCACGCAAACCGGCATAAAAGAAACCGACCGCCAGCAATGCCAGCGGCCAGATATCGAACGGCGCCAGGGCCAGGGTGGTGAGTGCACCGGCCGCCACGGCCAGCAGGTTACCGGGCCAGCCGGGGCGGGTTACGCGAAGCATGTCAATCCTTAACGGGCAATGGGCGATAGACGCAACAAGTGAATACGACGGCTATCGGCATTGAGGATGCGGAAGCGATAGGCGCCGATTTCAGTGATTTCGTTGCGTTTTGGCAAGTGCCCGAACGCGCTCATCACCAGACCGCCGACGGTATCGAATTCGTCGTCGGAGAATTCGCTGTCGAAGAACTCGTTGAAGTTGTCGATCGGCGTCAGGGCCTTGATCAGAAAGTCACCGCTGGGCAGCGGCTTGATGTAGCTGTCTTCTTCGACGTCGTGCTCGTCTTCGATGTCGCCGACGATCTGTTCGAGCACATCCTCGATGGTCACCAGACCTGCCACGCCGCCGTATTCGTCAATGACGATGGCCATGTGGTTATGGTTGGCGCGAAACTCGCGCAGCAGCACATTCAGGCGCTTGGACTCGGGCACGAACGTGGCCGGACGCAGCAGGTCCTTGATGTTGAAGCTGTCGCCGTTCTCCTTGAGGATCAATGGCAGCAAGTCCTTGGCCAGCAACACGCCCATCACGTCATCGTGGCTTTCGCCGATCACCGGGTAGCGGGAGTGGGCCGAGTCGACCACGGCTGGCAGGAACTCACGAGGTGTCTGGGTCGCCTTGATGCTGATCATCTGCGAGCGCGGGACCATGATGTCCCGTACTTGCAGGTCTGCAACCTGGATGGCGCCTTCGACGATGGCCAGCGCTTCGCTGTCCAGCAACTTGTTTTGATGTGCATCGCGCAGCAGCTCCAGCAGCTCCTGGCGGTTCTTCGGCTCGTGGGCAAAAGCCTGGGTGAGCTTACCCAGCCAAGACTTCTGCCCGTTGCTCGATCGATCTTCGCTCATAGCGATTACTCTGAATCCTTTGTTGTTACGGTAGGGGATGTATCTGTTTCGTCGTCCGCATAAGGGTCCGGATGACCCAACTCTGCAAGCAACGTTCGTTCCAGTGCTTCCATTTCTTCGGCTTCATCGTCATCTATATGGTCGTAACCAAGCAGATGCAAGCAGCCGTGAATGACCAGATGCGCCCAGTGGGCCTTTAATTCCTTGCCTTGTTCCGCCGCTTCGCGCTCGACCACTGCTACGCAGATCACCAGATCGCCGAGCAGGGGAATATCGAGAAATTCATCGGGGACATCGGCCGGGAACGACAAAACGTTGGTGGCGTAGTCTTTCTGCCGCCAGGTGAAGTTCAGTTCGCGGGCTTCCTCTTCGTCGACCAGACGGATGGTCATTTCGGAGTCGGCAGTACGCTGGCGCAGGGCCAGTTCGCACCATTGACGGAATTCGGCTTCGCTTGGGACAGGCGCTTCGGTAGCCAGTTGCAGATCAAGCTCAAGCATCGGGGCGAGTGTCCTTGGAAGAGAACTTCGCCGGTTCGTCGGCTGTGCGATTTTCGAAGCGTTCATAGGCTTCGACAATGCGCTGCACCAGCGGATGGCGCACCACGTCCTTGGGCATGAAGTGGGTGAAGCTGATACCCGGTACGTCTTTCAGCACCTCGATCACGTGATGCAGCCCGGACTTGGTGCCTTTCGGCAGGTCGACCTGGGTGATATCACCAGTGATGACGGCGGTGGAGCCGAAGCCTATCCGGGTCAGGAACATCTTCATCTGCTCGACGGTGGTGTTCTGGCTTTCGTCGAGGATGATGAAGCTGTTGTTCAGCGTACGACCGCGCATGTAGGCCAGCGGCGCGACTTCGATCACTTGACGCTCGATCAGCTTGGCGACGTATTCGAAGCCGAGCATTTCGTAGAGCGCGTCATAGAGCGGGCGCAGGTACGGGTCGATTTTCTGGGACAGGTCGCCGGGCAGGAAGCCGAGCTTTTCGCCCGCTTCAACCGCCGGACGGACCAGCAGAATGCGGCGAATCTGCTCGCGCTCCAGCGCATCTACCGCGCAGGCAACAGCCAGATAGGTCTTGCCGGTACCGGCCGGGCCGATGCCGAAGTTGATATCGTTACCGAGGATTTCCTTCACATAGCGCAGCTGATTCAAGCCGCGAGGGCGAATCATGCCTTTCTTGGTGCGCAAGGCGACGGACGGTTCGGCGGGGGAGTGGTTGTCCAACTCCTCGACGGCCGATTCCTGCAGGAACAGGTGAACCATGTCCGGCGACAGCTCGGTACCTTTGGTTTCCCGGTACAGGCGGCGCAGCAGGTTTTCCGCGGAGGTGGTGTGCTTGGGCTCGCCGATCAGTTCGAACTGGTTTCCGCGGTTGCGGATCTCGATCGCGAGGCGCTGTTCGATCAAGCGCAGATGCTCGTCGAATTGCCCGCGCAGATTGGCGAAGCGGCGAGCTTCAAAAGGCTCGAGGATGAAACGATGTGGTTCTATGGGTGCGTTCAAGGTCGTATTTAGCCGCCCTGGGGCAATTATGATGAATCAAGGATAGCGCCAGTCGCCTGGGTGCGAAAGCTCTTAAACAGACCAATCGGATTCATGGTCTGGCGCGGTCTCTGTGGGAGCGGGCTTGCTCGCGAAGAGGGAGTGTCAGTCGACATTGATGTGGCTGACACATTGCTTTCGCGAGCAAGCCCGCTCCCACAGGGGGAATGCGCTGTTATTGGATCAGCGAGCCCCGCAGCGAGTGCGGTTGCGCGGCGTCGATGTGCACGTCGGCGAACTGGCCGATCAGGGTCGGATTGTCGCAGCGGAAGTTGACGATACGGTTATTCTCGGTCCGGCCTTGCAGTTCGCCGGGGTCTTTTTTCGAATAATCGGTTACCAGAATCCGCTGAATGGAGCCCACCATTTGTCGGCTGATCTCGAAACCTTGCTGGTTGAGGCGATGTTGCAGGGCGTTCAGGCGTTCTTTTTTCAGTGCTTCCGGCGTTTCGTCGGCCAGATCGGCAGCCGGCGTGCCCGGGCGCTGGCTATAAACGAACGAGTAGGAAAAGTCGAAACCGACGTCTTCGATCAGCTTCATCGTCTGTTCGAAGTCTTTCTCGGTCTCGCCCGGGAAACCGACGATAAAGTCTGAACTGATGCAGATTCCCGGCACGGCGGCTCGCAACTTGCGCAGTTTGGATTTGTACTCCAGCGCGGTGTGGTTGCGCTTCATCGCCGCAAGGATCCGGTCGGAACCCGATTGCACCGGCAAATGCAGGTGTTTCACCAGCTCCGGCACATCGGCGTGGGCCTGGATCAGGCTGTCGGAGAACTCCAGCGGGTGCGAGGTGGTGTAGCGAATCCGGTCGATGCCATCGACAGCCGCCACCACCCGGATCAGTTCCGCCAGATCGGCCAGGCGACCATCGTGAGTGGTGCCTCGGTAACCGTTGACGTTCTGTCCCAGCAAGGTCACTTCACGCACGCCGTTTTCGGCCAGGTGAATGATCTCGGCAATCACGTCGTCGAACGGTCGGCTGACTTCTTCACCGCGCGTATAAGGCACTACGCAGAAGGTGCAGTACTTGCTGCAGCCTTCCATGACCGACACGTAAGCGCTCGGCCCGTCGATGCGTGGCTCGGGCAAGTGGTCGAATTTTTCGATTTCCGGGAACGAGACATCGACTTGCGGCAGTTTGGTCAGGCGCGCGGCGTCGATCATTTCCGGCAGGCGGTGCAGGGTCTGCGGGCCGAATACCACGTCCACGTACGGAGCGCGATCACGGATGGCCGCGCCTTCCTGGCTGGCCACGCAACCGCCGACGGCGATGACCATGTCCGGGTTAGCCAGTTTCAGTTCGCGCCAGCGGCCCAGCTGGGAATACACCCGGTCCTGGGCGCGTTCGCGGATCGAGCAGGTATTGAGCAGGATCACGTCGGCATCTTCAGCGCGAGCGGTGACTTCCAGGGCCTGATGTTCACCCAGCAGATCGACCATGCGCGAGCTGTCGTACTCGTTCATCTGGCAACCGTGGGTTTCGATGTAAAGCTTCTTGGCCATGGACCCCAGTCTCACGTGATTCAAAGAACCGCGCATTATAGGGAACATGCATCAAGGTTCCTACCGTTGCGCGTCCGGCGGCTATGCTATAGTTCGCGCCCTCATTTTTATCCCCGATGTGTTACTCGCCCACCATGACCAAACGTGAAGCTCCAATCTATAAGGTGATTTTCCTCAATCAGGGCCAGGTGTACGAAATGTATGCCAAGCAGATCTATCAAAGTGATCTGTGGGGCTTCCTGGAAGTGGAAGAGTTCGTCTTTGGCGAGCGCACGCAAGTGGTCGTCGATCCGAGCGAAGAGAAGCTCAAGGCTCAGTTCGAAGGCGTTGTGCGCAGCTTTGTGCCGATGCATTCGATCGTGCGCATCGACGAGGTCGAGCGCCTCGGCACGCCGAAAATCAGCGAAGCCCGCGGTGCGGTCGGCAATGTCATGCCGTTTCCGATGCCGATGCCTGAGAAGTAAGCCTCAAGACCGAGTCGCCCCCATTCGCGAGCAAGCCCGCTCCCACATTAGACCGTGTCCTTAAGTTGGAACGCGAACGCGGTTAAATGTGGGAGCGGGCTTGCTCGCGAAGGGGCCAGAAAGATCGGTGTAGAAATCAGGGCAGTGGCGAAAACGGCGTACGCCCGTCGGCGCTCTGCAATTCCATCAGGTATTTACGGAAGATTTGCCCCAGCACCTGGGTCGCGACTTCCAGATCTTCGCGGGGCATTTTCTCGGCGACTTCGTCGGCGGTGTCCAGCGCCTCTTCGGCACCGTTGACTGCGGCCATTTTCAGCACGATATACGCCTGAACATTATTGGCCGGTACGCCTTCACCATGGAAGAACATGGTGCCGAGTTTGAATTGCGCCTGGGCGTGGCCTTGCAGCGAGGCCTTTTCGAAGTAGCTCAGGGCTTGATTGAGGTCGCGCGGCGCGTTTTTGCCGTCGTAGTAGAACTCACCCAACTCGTATTGCGCTTGCGCATCCCCTTCATCCGACGCTTTCTGACAGGCGGCGAGCGCTTGCGTCAGGTCTTGCGGCTGAGTATTGAGGGTGCAGCGACCCATCGCCGGGATCAACAACGAGTTGCCGCCTGCTTGTGCGAGCGCGAGCAGGGGCTGAAGGAGCAACAGGCAGCCCAGTGCAAGGGTGCGGCCGGTGCGGTTCATGGGAATCGACTTACCTCTGAGGGGCGCGTGGACCCATCGAGGGGATCCAATAAGCGCGCATTATGAAATAAGCGGGACCAACCTTACAAAGTCTTTACTCGTTTTTCTGCTGCGCGGGGAATATATCGCCCACTTGGCGCAGATTATTAGCAGATGAGTAGGAAAAAGGGCGCGAATGTAGGTGAAAGCTGACGCTGGCAATCGCCAACGTCAGCGTCGCCGCTTTATTTCAGTGCGGCGAATGCACGCTCGGCGGCGTCCAGCGTCAGTTTCAACTCGGGCTCGCCGTGGGCAATCGAGGTGAAACCGGCTTCGAAGGCGCTAGGCGCCAGGTACACACCGCCTTCCAGCATCAGGTGGAAGAAACGCCCGAACAGGCCGGCATCACTGGCCATCACGTCATCGAAGGTCACGACGTCGTCGGCACCGCTGAAATACAGGCCAAACATGCCGCCGGCCTGAGTGGTCACGAACGGAATGCCGGCGGCGTCTGCGCGCTGTTGCAGGCCATCGAGCAGACGGCTGGTGTAGTCGCTCAGCTCGGCGTGAAAACCAGGGCGACTGATCAGGCGCAGCGTGGTCAGGCCAGCCGCCATCGCCAGCGGGTTACCCGACAACGTGCCAGCCTGGTAAACCGGCCCCAGTGGCGCGATCTGCTCCATGATCTTGCGTTTGCCGCCGAAGCAGCCAACCGGCATGCCGCCACCGATGATCTTGCCGAAGGTGCTCAGGTCCGGCGTGACGCCGTAATGGGCTTGGGCACCGCCGAGGGCGACACGGAAACCGGTCATCACTTCGTCGAAAATCAGCACCACGCCATGCTTGTCGCACAGGGTGCGCAGGCCTTCGAGGAAACCCGGTGCCGGCGGTACGCAGTTCATATTGCCGGCCACTGGCTCGACGATGATGCAGGCCACGTCCTGGCCAACATCGGCGAGCAGGGTTTCTACCGCGTCGATGTCGTTGAACGGCAAGGTCAGAGTGTGTTTGGCAAAGGCCGCCGGCACACCGGCCGAGCTTGGCACGCCTTGGGTCAGGGCGCCGGAACCGGCCTTGACCAGCAGGCTGTCGGAATGGCCGTGGTAGCAGCCTTCGAATTTGATGATGCTGTCACGGCCAGTGAAGCCACGAGCCAGTCGGATGGCGCTCATGGTCGCTTCGGTGCCGGAGCTGACCATGCGCACCATTTCCATCGACGGCACGATCGAGCAGACCAGATCGGCCATCTCGGTTTCCATCGCGGTCGGGGCGCCGTAGGACAGGCCGTGTTCCAGCTGTTTGCGCACCGCGTCCAGCACGTCCGGATGGCTGTGGCCGAGAATCATCGGCCCCCAGGAGCCGACGTAATCCACATAACGCTTGTCGTCTTCGTCGGTGACGTAGGCGCCTTCGGCGTGTTTGAAGAACAGCGGCGTGCCGCCAACACTCTTGAACGCACGAACAGGCGAGTTCACGCCTCCGGGAATGTGTTTCTGGGCATTGGCAAACAGGGTTTCGGAACGAGACATGATCGGGCTCTCAAAAAATCAGGATTTGAATAATTCGTTAAAGGCGCGGGCGCGGCGCGTTACTTCAGCCGTGCTCTCGGCACCAAACAGACCATGCACCACCGCCAGCAGATCGACCCCGTGGGCCACCAGCGGCGCAGCGTTGTCCAGAGTGATGCCGCCGATCGCGCAGATCGGCAGGTGCAGTTTGCTGCGGGCCTGATCGAGCAGTTCGAGACTGCAGGCCGGTGCGCCGGGTTTGGTATTGGAGTTGAAGAAGCGGCCGAAGGCGACGTAACTGGCGCCTTCTTTGGCGGCTTGTTCGGCAAGTTCGAGTTGCGCGTGGCAGGTCGAGCCAATGATGGCCTGACGACCGAGCAGTGCCCGAACCGGCATCAGCGGGCCATCGGTCTGGCCCAGGTGCACGCCGACGTTCAGGCGCGCGGCCAGTTCGGCGTCATCGTTGATGATCAGTTGGGTCTTGTAGCGTTCGCACAGATCGCGCAGGGCTTCGGCCTCGCGCAGGCGGCGGGCTTCGTCGCTGCTCTTGTCGCGGTATTGCAGCAGAGTGACGCCGCCTTCGAGCGCCGCCTCCACGTACGAAAGAAATTTACCGGCCAGTAACTGGCTGTCGGTAATGGCGTACAGGCCACGTAGTTTCATCGGACAAGCCTCACCGCATCACTAATAGAAAGTTACGAACAGAAATCCAGCGGCAGGCGGCGCGGCACGAACTGGCCCTTGCCCAACTGCTCCGCATCACGCAGGGTGCGCCAAGTGTAGTCAAGCGCGCTCTGTACGGCACTGACGAGGTGTTCCCCCTGGGCCAGGCGACCGGCGAGGGCGCTGGCCAGTGTGCAACCGGAACCGTGATAGCTGCCGGGCAGGCGCTGGCAGGTAAAGGTTTCGCGGCGACCGTCGCGGCTGTACAGACGATTGTGTATTTCGTGTTCGTCGCCATGGCCGCCGGTGATCAGCAGGTGTTTGACGAACGGCAGGAGTTTTTCAGCGCACTCGTCCGCGGTGCCTTCGGGCAGTTCGGCGAGGATGCGGGCTTCGGGAAGGTTGGGGGTAGCAATGATCGACAGTGGCAGCAGGCGTTCGCGCATCGCGTAGCCGACTTCGTCTTTGCCCAGTCGTCCGCCGCCGCCAGCGCGCAGCACCGGGTCGCAGACCACCGGCAAATGCGGGTGCGCTGAAAGCAGTTCGACTACGGTGTCGACCATTTCCAGGGAGCCGAGCATGCCCAGTTTGACGGCGGCGACTTCGGAGTCGTTGAGCACCGCGTTGGCCTGGGCCAACACCCACTCGCGATCGAGAACGCGGAAGTCAGTGACGTTGACGGTATCTTGCACCGTCAGGGCGGTGACGGCTGGCGCCGCATGACAACCCTGGGCGAGCAGGGCTTCGATATCTGCCTGCAAGCCGGCGCCACCACTTGGGTCGTGGCCGGAGAGACAGAGGACAACGGGGCGAGAGCTGTAGATATTCATGGTGCGCGAGCTTACCACCAAACTTATTTTTTCGGGTGCTGCGACATCCTGTCCGGCTGATACATTGTGGTGAGGGAGCTTGCTCCCGTTCGGCTGCGAAGCAGTCGTAAACCTGCCGATGCGGTGTTCCAGGCAGAAGGCAAAGGGGGGCGATTCGCACCCCAGCGGGAGCAAGCTCCCTCGCCACAGGAATCGCTACGCACTGAGGCATTGTCACAACCTGACCAACCAACAGCTCTAACTCAATGTATAGAGCTGGAACGCTTGTTCTAGAGCCTTTGTAGGGAAAATTTCAATGGTGTTCAATAGCCATCAACAGCTATGCTAGAGTGGATCCAAACCAATAACAGGTAATACCGGTTTTACGTCTACTCAAAAGGAATGGGGGGCTTCCTGACAGAACCGGACAGGCCACGCTGGGGCTTAAATGCGCTATTTGCTGATGTTGCTGTTGTGCTTGCCCCTCCTGGCGAGCGCCGTCGAATTCGACGAGTTCACCCAGAGCCTTCCCCTGGGCCGGACGATGCAGGTTTATGAAGACGCGGGCGGTCAGGCGACCATCGCCGATGTCCGTGCGCAAGCGGCGGCTGGGCAGTTCAAACCCCATGATAAAGCCACCCTCAATGCCGGTTATTCACGTTCGGCGTTCTGGTTGAAAATCGACCTGCAGTACCGCCCGACCAATCCGTCGGCACAACGGACCTGGTTGCTGGAGTTGGCCTATCCGCCCCTCGATCACCTTGATCTCTACTTGGCCGATGCTGGCGGTGACTATCAATTGGTCCGACAGACTGGCGATGCATTGCCGTTCGCCACTCGCGAGATCCGCCAGAACAACTATCTGTTCGATCTGAACTTTGCGCCTGAACAGGCGCAAACCGTGTACCTGCGTCTGCAAAGCCAAGGGTCGATCCAGGCGCCCGTCACCTTGTGGTCAAGCACCGCTTACCTCCAAGAGCAGCCGGTCCGGCTCTATGTGCTGGGGCTGATTTACGGTGCGTTGCTGGGGATGCTGGTCTACAACCTGTTCATCTTTCTCAGCGTGCGCGACACCAGCTACCTCTATTACATCGTCTATATCGCCTCGTTCGGCTTGTATCAGCTGTCGGTGAATGGCGCGGCCGTGGAGTATTTCTGGCCGAACAATCCGTGGTGGGCAAACGCTGCGACGCCGTTCTTCATCGGCTGTTCAGGATTGTTCGGCAGCCAGTTCGCCCGCAGCTTTTTGCAGACGGCCACCCACAGTCGCTGGCTCGACCGTTTGCTGCTGGCGTTGATTGCGTTCAGTGCGCTGGTGGTCGGGTTGTCGTTGATGACCAGTTACGCCCTGGCCCTGCGTCTGGCGACGCTGTTGGCGTTGGTCTTCACCGTGGTGATTTTCGCCGCCGGGATTTTCGCCTGGTGGCGTGGCTTGCGGGTCGCGCGGTATTTCATCATTGCCTGGTCGGCGTTCCTGCTCGGTGGCGTCGTCAATACCCTGATGGTGCTGGGTTATTTGCCCAACGTATTCCTGACCATGTACGCCAGCCAGATTGGCTCGGCGATCGAAGTGGCGCTGCTGTCCCTGGCTCTGGCCGATCGCATCAACGCCATGCGCGAGCAACAGGCACAGACGTTGTTCGATGCCGGCCAGAAGCTCGAAGTGCTGAACCAGCAACTGGCTCACAGTAACAAGCTCAAGGACGAATTCCTCGCCACCCTGACCCACGAACTGCGTACGCCCATGAATGGTGTGATCGGTTCGCTGGAGTTGATGCAGACCGTCGAGATGAACCCTGAGCTGGAGCAGTATCAGCAAACGGCTGCAGGTTCGGCGCGGGACATGATGCGCATGGTCAACGGTATCCTCACGCTGACCGAATTGCAGGCCGGCAAGCTCAAGGTCTATCCGGACACGTTCAGTTTGCGCGGTGTGGTCGAGGCCTTGCGCCTGCAGTTCGATGGCAATGCGTCGAGCAAGTCGCTGGACTTCAAAGTCGAGGTTACGCCCGGGCTGCCGGATCGTTTGCACGGCGACAGCGACAAGCTGACGCAATGCCTGGAGTGCCTGCTGGATAACGCGATCAAATTCACTCGGGTCGGTGGGTTGGCGCTGCGGGTGACGGGCAAACCGGTGGAGCCCGATCGGCTGGCGCTGTCCTTTGCGGTGATCGACACCGGCATTGGCTTTACCGATTTGGACGAGGCAACGCTGTATCAACGCTTCTTCCAGCTCGACGGCTCGATGACCCGTGAATACGGTGGTTTGGGCGTTGGCCTGGCCATTTGTCGGCAACTGGTTGAGTTGCTCGGCGGGCGCCTGAGCCATCGCTCGGAACCGGGTCGTGGCAGTCGCTTCCAGCTGGACGTCGAATTCGAGCTGCCGGTGGTGGTATCTGCGCCCTCGATTATCCGGCAAACCTCCCACCTGCGTTTGCCTCAGGACTGCACGGTGTTGCTGGTCGATGACAACAGCATCAATCAATTGGTGATGCGTGGCATGTTACTCAAGCTTGGGTTCCGCGTTTGCGCCGCTGACAGTGGCGTCGCTGCGCTCGATCACTTGCAGCGTAAAGCCGTTGACGCGGTGCTGCTCGATGGTCAGCTGCCGCCACTGGATGGCGCCTCGATCTGCTGCCGGATCCGCGCCTTGCCGGGTTGCGCCGAATTACCCGTGTTCATGATTGCCCTGAGCGCGGACCGGGCCTATTGCCCGAGCGACACCTTGGTCGACTATTTGAGCAAACCGGTGAAATTCGAAGATTTGCAGGCGGCGCTCTATCGGCGGGTGCTCTGTCCAGGGCAAGGCGAAAGCGCCGACAGTTAGGCATATATGCCACTTTGTTCATCCTCGGGGCGGTGCTTAACTGAAAGTCCCTTGGCTGACCAAAGGAGCCTTGTCATGAACCTGCATCAGTTCGCCGAAACCCACGAAGTCACCAACCAGCCACCGTCGCTGGACGGTACCAACCTTTATCGCATCGACCTGCCTTTGCAGGAGTGGTCGCGGCGTTTCGATGCCGGTTGGGCCGAGTCGCGGATCGACGCTTACGGCGCACTGGCCGGCGGGCCGCTGATGGAGGCGGGGTTTGCGGCCAATCAGAACAAACCGGTGTTCGTCAGCCATGACCGTTATGGCCATCGCATCGATCTGGTGGAGTTTCACCCGGCTTACCACGAGTTGATGCGCACGGCGGTGGAGCATGGCCTGACAGGCTTGCCCTGGACCGACCCGCAACCGGGGGCCCACGTTGCGCGTGCATCCATGACCTATTTGCACAGTCAGGCTGAAGCCGGCAGTGGTTGCCCGCTGACCATGACCTTCGCCAGCGTCCCGGCGATGCGCCTGCAGCCGAATCTGGCCGAACAATGGTTGCCGAAAATCCTCGCCACCGAATACGACTCGCGCAACGTCGGCATGGCCCGCAAGGCCGGGGTCACCATCGGCATGGCCATGACCGAGAAACAGGGCGGCACCGATGTGCGGGCCAACACAACCAAGGCGTATCCGGTCGGCGCCAGTGGTCCCGGTCAGGCGTATGAACTGGTGGGCCACAAGTGGTTCTGCTCGGCACCGATGTGCGATGCCTTCCTGACCCTGGCCCAGACCGACAAAGGCTTGACCTGTTTCCTGCTGCCGCGTCATCGCCCGGACGACACGCGCAATCAGTTCTACATACAGCGGCTGAAGAACAAACTCGGCAACTGGTCCAATGCCTCAAGCGAAGTGGAATTCCGTGGCGCCCTGGCCTGGATGGTCGGCGAAGAGGGGCGGGGCGTTCCGACCATCATCGAAATGGTCGCCATGACCCGCTTCGATTGCATGGTCGGCTCCAGCGCGCTGATGCGCCAGGCGCTGACCCAGGCCAGCCACCACTGCGCCCATCGCAAGGTCGGTGGCAAATTGCTCAGCGAGCAACCCTTGATGCAAAACGTACTGGCCGACCTGGCCCTGGAAAGCGAAGCGGCGCTGGCCTTGAGTTTGCGCATGGGCCGGGCGCTGGATCATCTGGATGACGAGCACGAAGCGAAATTCGCCCGACTGGTGACGGCGGTGGGCAAGTACTGGATCTGCAAACGCGCGCCCGCGATGATCAATGAGGCTGCCGAATGCATGGGCGGCGCCGGTTATGTCGAGGAAAGCATCCTGCCGCGTTTGTATCGTGAGGCACCGGTCAATTCGACGTGGGAAGGTTCCGGCAACGTGCAGTGCCTCGACGTATTGCGCGCGTTGTCGAAAGAGCCGGGTGTGCTCGATGTGTTGTTCAGTGAGTTGGGCGACGGTCATGGCGATAAACGCCTGGCCGCGCATATCAGCCAATTGCAGGCGGCGTTCAAGGACACCGGCGATATTCAATACCGCGCCCGCCAGCTCACCGAGGACATCGCCTTGGGGCTTCAGGCCAAGCTGTTGCTGGAGGCGGGGAATGCGGCGGTCAGTGATGCTTTCATCGCCAGCCGCCTCGGTTCGGCCGGTCGGGTGTATGGAACGTTGCCGCGCGGGCTGGATGTGGAAGCGATTGTGGCTCGGTCGACCCCGCAAGGGTTTTGACGACCCCTTTGTGATCGACACAAATAAAATGTGGGAGCGGGCTTGCTCGCGAATGCGGCCTGTCAGTCAACATCATTGTTGAATGGTAAACCGCATTCGCGAGCAAGCCCGCTCCCACAGGGTTCCCGTGAAGCGACGATGCAGGCAAGATGAAGGTCTGCAAGTCAGAACACAGGAAGCTGATCGTGACCGAAGCGTTTATTGTCGTTCAAACCGCCGAGCAAGCCGTGGATCGGCTTGCTGCCTTGCACGAACGTGCAACCACCGCGCTGAATCAGGCGCTCAAGCGTTATCTCAAGGATCGCATCGAGCCGGACGCTGAGCAGCGTGCTCTGTTTCGTTATCCCGAGTTGCGTCTGACCTACCTTTGCCAGGGCGAAGTCCCACAGACCACTCGCGCCTATGCCAAGGTTCAACTGCCGGGGACCTACAGCGTCACCGTCACTCATCCGGCAGCCTTCCGCAAATACCTGCTGGAACAACTCGTCCCGTTGATGCACGACTTCACCGTGACCGTGGAAGTCGGCGTCAGTCAGCAGAACATTCCTTATCCGTACGTGGTCGAGCAGGGCGATGAACTGGCCGGCTCCGGCGTCACGGCGGCGGTGCTGGCGCGAGTGTTCCCGAGTACGGATTTGTCGGCCGCGACCGATGGCATTGCCGATGGTTTGTATGATTGGGAAAACACCGACCCGCTGCCACTGGCCCTGTTCGACGCCGCGCGGGTGGACTTCTCCCTGCGCCGACTGGTGCATTACACCGGCAGCGACTGGCGCCATGTGCAGCCGTGGATTCTGCTGACGAACTACCACCGCTACGTCGACCAGTTCATCGTTCATGGCCTGGAACAACTGCGCAACGATCCGCGTTTTGTGCGCATGGTGTTGCCGGGCAACGTGATCATCGAAAAGAGCATGGACCACGGCGAAGCCTCGGCAATTGCCGCGGGTGTGGTCTGGCATCGTTATCAGATGCCGGCCTATCACCTGATCGCCAGCGACGGCCATGGCGTGACCCTGGTGAACATCGGCGTCGGCCCGTCCAATGCCAAGAACATCACCGACCACCTGGCGGTGCTGCGTCCGCATTGCTGGCTGATGATCGGCCACTGCGGCGGCTTGCGTCAGTCGCAGACCATTGGCGACTACGTACTGGCCCACGCTTACATGCGCCGCGACGGGATTCTCGACCGCGTAGTGCCGCCGAACATTCCGATTCCGGCCCTGGCTGAAGTGCAGATGGCGTTGCAACAAGCGGCGGCCAACATCACCGGTGAAAAGGGCGATGAGCTGAAGAAGCGCCTGCGCACCGGCACCGTGTTGACCTACGACGACCGTAACTGGGAACTGCGCTGGGCGCAGGAGCGTCCGCTGATCAACCTGTCCCGCGCCGTGGCGGTGGACATGGAAAGCGGCACCATCGCCGCGCAGGGTTATCGCTTGCGGGTGCCGTACGGCACATTGCTCTGCGTATCGGATAAACCGTTGCACAGCGAAATCAAACTGCCGGGTTCGGCCAACGCCTTCTATGAGCGCGCGGTCAGCCAGCACTTGAAAATCGGCATCGAGGCGGTGGATCTGTTGCGCACCGAGCTCAACTCACTGCACTCGCGCAAACTGCGCAGCTTCGACGAGCCGCCGTTCCGCTAATAGAGAGTTGTCATGGTCATTTGGCGGTTGGGGCACTAGCATTAGCAGCCCTGACCGTTAGATGTTCTTCTCGCCATGTCTCGTCCTCCACGTCCCGTTTCCCGCCGCCCCGGCGTGAAGCCTGCGCCATCCTCTTCAGCCCCGCGCCGTGTCGCCAAAGCGCCACCGGCCGAGCCGAAGCTGATTCTGTTCAACAAACCTTTCGATGTGCTGACGCAATTCAGCGACGGCGAAGGGCGGGCGACGCTCAAGGACTTCATCGAGATTCCGGGGATTTACCCGGCAGGACGGCTGGACCGCGACAGCGAGGGCTTGCTGTTGCTGACCAACGACGGCCAGCTTCAGGCGCGAATTGCCGACCCGAAACACAAACTGGCCAAGACCTATTGGGTGCAAGTGGAAGGCGAACCAAGCGCCGAGCAGTTGCAGCGTTTACGCGATGGCGTCGAACTGAACGATGGCATGACATTGCCGGCCCAAGCGCGACAACTGGATGAGCCGCAACTGTGGCCGCGCAACCCGCCGGTGCGCTTTCGTAAAAGCGTGCCGACCAGTTGGCTGGAATTGGTCATTCGTGAAGGCCGCAACCGTCAGGTACGGCGCATGACCGCGGCGGTCGGCTTGCCGACGTTGCGGCTGGTGCGGGTCAGAATCGGCGACTGGTCGATCGAGGGGCTCGATCAGGGCCAGTGGAAGGAAGTGCCGGCGCGCTTATAGAGTGCCGGATTCGATCATGCCGATGACCACGCTTTTGACCACGAATGCGGCCACACCCAGCCCCAGTACGAAGAACAGAATGAACGAGCCGAAGCGCCCGGCCTTGGATTTTTTCGCCAGATCCCAGACGATGAAACCCATGAAAATGATCAGAATGCTGACCAGGCCAGTCATCATCCACTCTTCGAATACTGCAGGATCCATCGAACATCTCCAGCGCGGGCGGGGCTAAAACGCGGGGGAGTATATGCCAAGGGGGATTGGTGAAGTATTGACCTGCGGCAGTGTGTCGCAGCTATTCGTCGCCTGTGCCGACGCCATCGCGGGCAAGCCCGCTCCCACAAGGTTTTGTGTCGAGCGCAATACTGTGACTGACGCAAAACCTGTGGGAGCGGGCTTGCCCGCGATGGCGTCCTCAGTTACGCAGATGAGTAAGCGGCAGTTCAGTGCTGTTGAGCACCTGATTCAACACAAAACTCGAGCGCACACTGGTCACCCCTTCAATCCGGGTCAGATGCCCCAGCAGCAGTTTCTGATAGTGATCCATGTCCGGCACTACCACTTTGAGCTGATAATCCGCATCCATCCCCGTCACCAGGCTGCATTCCAGCACTTGCGGCAAGGTGCGAATGGCGGCTTCGAAGTTCTCGAAACGCTCGGGTGTATGGCGATCCATACCTATCAGCACGTAAGCGGTCAGGCTCAGGCCGAGCATTTTGCGGTCCAGCAGGGCGACCTGGCGGGTGATGTAACCGTCGTCTTCCAGCTGCTTGACCCGCCGCGAGCAAGGCGAAGGCGACAGGCCGATGCGTTCGGCCAACTCCTGATTGGAGATGCGCGCGTCGCGCTGCAGTTCAGCCAAAATGCTCAGGTCGTATCGGTCGAGTTTGCTCATCAATCAGGCCTTTGTCATAACTATTGCGGCGGATTATCTATCCTGAGTTAAAAATTGCGCAAGTGATGTTTATTTGAGCAATCTTCGCAATCCTCTGTCGCCGCGCCGGGCCTATTCTTATCACCAGAATCACTGCTCGGACAAACAGTCCAGTGCGGCTCGCCCAATCAGGCCAGCTGCGGTCGCCACCCCCACCGGGGATGTGTCGGCCCCCGAGCTACACACTGTCCAGAAGACGGCGTGAGGTGAGCCGACGTCATAAGCGTCGAGCACGGACGAAGTTCTCAAGGGGAGGCCGACGGGTCTCCCTTTTTTATTGCCCGGAATTTATCGGCGCCCCCTCAATAAATAAGTTGCGTGACTGATAACCTGTTGCAGAACCGGCCTGTGCTTTCCCAGTCTTACGTACAGACCCTAACCCGCAGTGAGGAAAAGCATGAAGTCGAGCATCTGGCGTTTGGCCGGTGTTGGTTTGCTGTGTGTGAGTGTCACTGCGCAATCGCTTGCCGATGAGCCGCAATATCGCGGTCCCGATAGTGGGGAGCGTGGGGCGGATCATCAGGGCAAAGGTCAGGGTCATGACGGTAACAATCAGCCACGCCGGCAGAACAACGAAATCATTCGTGGCGACAACAGCCGCCAGTTCGAGCTTCACGATCAGAATCAGGGCGGCCAGCGGCAAAACCGCTCGTCGCATGATCCCAATACTCAGGGCCGGCCGCCGCAACAACCGAGTAACAATTTGCCGATCCAGGGTCGGCCCGACACCGTGCGCCAGACCCAGGAACCCCGGCGTGGCTATTATCAGGACGAGCCGCGGCGCAACCAATACAACCAGCGGTCCGATGACCGTCGCTGGCCCGGTCGCCCGGATGGGCACGGCAATGGCTGGGGGCCCGGCCCGCAGTATCGTCCAGGGCACGTGATCGACCGCTTCCCGAACCGCAACTACCGCGTGCCGTATCGCGGCCAGGATTATTTCTATTCCGGTGGTTACTGGTATCGCCCGCAAGGCCCGCGTTACGTGGTGGTTCAGCCGCCTCGCGGGATTCGGGTCCGCTACTTGCCCGATTACGCGCGTGAAGTGTGGATTGGCGGCGCGCTGTTGTTCCTGGCGGCGGGCTCGTATTACGCCTATCAGGAGAGCTCTCGGGATTACGTCGTGGTCGAACCCCCCGTGCAGCCGCAACCGGTGAGCAGTGGTTATGACGTGGTGGCATATCCGGCCAACGGCCAGTCGCCAGAAGAGGTCAGTCGGGACGGTTACGAGTGCTATCGCTGGGCGGTGGAACAGAGCGGTTTCGATCCGCGCGCTATCACCTATCAACCGGCCCCGTCGGTGGTGCAAGTGTACCGACAGGCCCAAGGCAACTGCCTGAGCAGTCGCGGTTATCAGGTGAGTTACTGAGCCCTGGCGGCTTTCACCACTTCCTGCGGGTCGGCGTGCACCAGCACTTCGGCTCGCGGGTAGGCGGCGTGAATCGCATCGGCGGCTTGATCGCTGATGCCGTGGGCGACTGACAGGGTCAGCTCCCCCGGCAATTCCAGATGCAATTGCACGAACCACTGGTTGCCGGAAATCCGTGTGCGCAAGTCGTGGGCGCCCAAAACGCCCGGTACGCTGCAGGCCAGTTCCAGCATGTGCTGGCTGACATCCGGCGGCAGCTCTTCATCCATCAGCACCGCAAAACTTTCCCGGGCGATATGAATGGCGCTCCAGAGAATGTAGGCGGCGATCCCCAATCCGAACCAAGGGTCGACTTGATGCCAGCCAAACCCGGCCAGCACCAGCGCCATCAGAATGCTGCCGTTGAGCAGCAGGTCCGAGCGGTAATGCAAGGAGTCGGCACTCACGGCATTGGAACCGGTTGCCTTGATTACCCGATGCTGCAACATCAGCAGGGCCACGGTCAGGGCGAGGGAAAACACAATCACCCCGATGCTGAGCCACGCGGCGCCTACCGGCTCCGGATGTTTCAACCGTTCGATCGCCTGCAAGGCAATCAGCACGGCACTGCCGCCAATGAACAGCGCCTGAGCCATGCCCGCCAATGATTCGGCCTTGCCATGCCCGTAACGATGATCGTCGTCGGCGGGGCGCAAGGCGTAATGCACGGCCAGCAGATTGAGCAGCGAGCTGACGCCATCGAGTGCCGAGTCGGTCAGCCCGGCGAGCATGCTCACCGAACCGCTCAGCCACCAGGCGATGGCTTTGGCGATGATCAATATGCACGCGACCGCCACCGAGGCGCGCGTCGCCAGCCGCAGCAGGCGGGCGTGTTCGGTACTGGTGGTCATAGGTGCGGCTTTTCCTTTTTAGTGCACCGATTACGCGGCGGGTTGCAGGCCGAACATGGCCAGTTGCTGGGCGCTGCCCTTGTGCTGGATCAGGCGTGGATCGTCCAGCGGGAAGCTGCGGCCCAGTTCACTTTCCAGAATAGTCTGCAACTTGTGGTTATCGACCTTGCCATCGGCGCCGATGGCGTCCTTGAGTTTTTCCGGAGCCACCTGAGCGGTCCGGCCGGGTTCGAAGTAAATGGCGCCCGTGGCGAAGTCCACCGCAAAGGCAATCAGGCCAGGGATGATGTAGAACAGCAGACCCACAGCATCCAGCGCGGCGATGGCCGGGTCGATTTTGCCGTCGATCTGACCGCGACGATCCGGGTAGAAAATCGAGCCGCAGGCGGTCACCTGGGTCAGCAAGGCCGCGACCAGTACACCGCCGATCAAGCGAAAGGGAGCACGCATTTGAAATCTCCTGAGTCATCTGGAAACGAAGGGGCGTCTGTATGAATTAGGACCGCGACAAACGCCGAGCAGTTCGCCGTTATACTCGCCGCTCTGTTTGGGAGCCAGCATGATTTCTTTGCCGATTGATGAAGTTTTACCCGCCCTGCGTGAAGCCCTCGCTACACGCCACGAAGCCGTGCTCGAAGCACCGCCCGGCGCCGGTAAAACCACCCGCGTGCCCTTGGCCTTGCTCGATGAGCCGTGGCTGGCCGGGCAGACCATTCTGATGCTCGAACCGCGCCGATTAGCCGCGCGGGCGGCGGCGGAGCGGTTGGCCAGTGAGCTGGGTGAGAAGGTCGGCGAAACCGTTGGCTATCGCATTCGTCTCGACAGTAAAGTCGGCCCCCACACCCGCATCGAAGTGGTCACCGAAGGTATCCTCACCCGGCGCTTGCAGGATGATCCGGCGCTGGAAGGCGTGGGTTTGCTGATCTTTGACGAATTCCACGAGCGCAGTCTCGACGCCGATCTGGCGTTGGCCCTGAGCCTCAATGGCCGCGAGCTGTTTCGCGACGACCAACCGCTGAAAATTCTGTTGATGTCCGCGACGCTGGAAGGCGAACGCCTGGCCGGGTTGCTGGATGATGCGCCAATCCTGCGCAGCGAAGGTCGCATGTATCCGGTGGCGATGCGTTGGGGCCGGCCGTTTCAGCCCGGTGAATTTATCGAGCCCAAGGTGGTGCAGACCATCCTCGACGCGCTGAACGATGAGACCGGCAGCCTGCTGGTGTTCCTGCCGGGGCAGGCGGAAATCCGTCGGGTGCATCAGCAACTCGCCGATGCACTGGGCGATAGCACACAGGTTTTGCTCTGCCCGTTGCACGGTGAATTGGACCTCGCCGCCCAACGCGCCGCGATCGATCCGGCGCCCGCCAGCAAACGCAAAGTGGTGCTGGCGACCAACATCGCCGAGACCAGCCTGACCATCAACGGTGTGCGCGTGGTGATCGATGCCGGGCTGGCGCGAGTACCGCGTTTCGACCCCGGCAGCGGCATGACCCGCCTCGACACCCAACGCATTTCCAAAGCGAGTGCCACGCAGCGCGCGGGCCGGGCCGGGCGGTTGGAACCGGGCGTGTGTTATCGGTTGTGGTCGCAGGATCAGCACGAACAATTGGCGGCTTACGCCAGTGCGGAAATTCTCTCGGCGGACCTTGCCGGGCTGGCCTTGCAACTGGGGCGTTGGGGCGTGACACCGGGTCAGTTGGTTTGGCTGGATGTTCCTCCGGCAGCGGCTTATGCACAGGCTCAGGATTTGCTTGAGCGTTTAGGCGCACTGGAGGGCGAAGCGCTGACCCGTCATGGTCAGGCGATGGCCGAACTGCCGGCCCATCCACGGATCGCCCATTTGCTGTTGCGAGGCCAAGCGCTCGGTCTCGCCGAAATGGCCTGCGATGTCGCGGCATTGCTCGGTGAGCGGGATATTTTGCGTGGTGCTGGCGCGGATCTGCACAGTCGGCTGGTGCTGCTGTCCGGTGAAGAGCGAGCCGCTCGTGGTGCTCAGGGCGGCGTTCAACGGGCCCGGCAACTGGCGCGGCAATATCGTGGTTACTTGCGTGGCAAAGCGTCGGAGCCGGTCAGCGATCCCGAGCATCCGCGCTGGCTTGGTGCGTTGCTGGCGTTGGCTTATCCCGACCGAGTCGCCCAACAGCGGCGGGCCGGTGGCGCTGAATATCGATTGGCCAACGGTCGTGCGGCGCTGTTTGCCGAAGCGGACAGTCTGATGAAGCAACCGTGGCTGGTGATCGCCGATCTGGGCAGTCGCCAGGGCCAGCGTGAAGAACGGATTTATCTGGCGACGGATTTCGATCCGGCGTTGTTCGATTCGGTGTTGGCCGAGCAGGTGCGTTGCGTCGATCAACTGGATTGGGATGAGCGCGAAGGCGTGCTGCGGGCCGAGCGTCAGCGCAAGGTCGGCGAGTTGATCCTCAGCCGCGAACCGCTGACCGGGCTCGATGAAAACGCTCGCAGTCAGGCGCTGGTGAATCTGGTGCGGCGCAAAGGTCTGGAGTTGTTGCCGTGGACCCCGGAGTTGCGTCAGTGGCAGGCGCGGGTGGCGTTGTTGCGTCAGTTAGACTTGAGTAGTCAGGGCCAGAGCGAGTGGCCGGATGTCAGCGACGCTGCACTGCTCAAAAGTCTCGAACACTGGTTGATGCCGTACTTGGGCAAAGTCTCGCGGCTCAGTCACTTCGCCAATCTGGACCTGTCGAGCATCGTTCACAACTTGTTGCCGTGGCCGCTGCCGCAACGGCTCGAAGAGCTGGCACCGCATCATTTGAGCGTGCCGTCGGGCTCATCGATTCGTCTGGATTACAGTGAACAACCGCCGATTCTGGCGGTGCGTTTGCAGGAGCTGTTTGGTCTGGCCGAAACGCCGCGCATTGCCGGTGGCCGGCAAGTGGTGAAACTGCATCTGCTGTCGCCGGCACGCCGGCCGGTGCAGGTGACGCAGGACTTGGCGAACTTCTGGCGCAGTACGTATGCCGAGGTGAAGAAGGATTTGAAGGGGCGTTATCCGAAACATTACTGGCCGGATGATCCGCTGGTGGCCGAGGCGACGGCGCGGATCAAGCCTCGTAAATAGTCAGTTGCATCGGTAGTGCGGCATTCGCGAGCAAGTCGGATCGCCGCACCGCCGCTCCCACATTAGATCTTCAGTGAGCACAGCACTTGTGTACCACCGCGATCCAGTGTGGGAGCGGGCTTGCTCGCGAAGCTTTGACCTAAGGCGCAGCCGGCAACAGGAACCGTGCAATCACCGGCAAGTGATCGGAAATGCGCAACGTATCGTCCTGCCTCACTCGCGCCTCGACCCGTTTGAGGTGTGGGCTGTAGAACAGGTAATCGACGGTCCGGTCCGGGCCGTTCAAGCCTGGGTCATTCGGGTAATGCGTCAGCCATTGCGCCCGGTCGATACCGCTGGCTTCGTTGTTGGTGGGGATCATCGGGTATTTGTCCCACAGCACATGCAGCGCGCTGTCGGCGGAGTAGGGCGTGCGTTGTTCAGCGGGCAGGCGTCGATACTGGCCCAACGGCAACAGGTTGAAGTCACCACCGATCAACCACGGTGTGCCGCGGCTTTCATATTTGTCGAGGACCTTGGCCACGGCTGTCATCTGGCTTTGCAAGGTTTCGTCGAGCGGGGTGGTGGCACGGTCCAGGTGGGTGTTGACCACGGCCATTTGGCCGCCGTTGCTCAATGGCAGGTGAGTGACCAGCAAGGCGTTTTTCGGCTTGAACTGACGGCTGATGAAATTGGTCGGTGCGACCGGTAATTGCAGGCGTTCGGCGTGTTCGATCTGGTAGCGGCTCAGGGTTGCCAATTGCCGGCCAACGCTGCCGTAGATATGCGGTTCAGGTACGAAGTCGCCTTTCCAGTCGAAGGCCTGAGCGCTGCACGGATACAGGTCGGTGACTCGATCCTGAAGCAGCTTGAGCTGGTTCTGGTAGTCGCTGGCCTTGGCGCCGTCATCGAGTTCCTGCAACAGCACGATGTCCGGTTGCTCGTCGCGAATCACCCGCGCCACTTCATCGAGGCTGAAGGCCATGTCTTCAGGTGTAGGGCTCTCGTCGTTCCCTGCGGCCAGGTCGTTCCAGAACACGTAGCGCTTGCCTGCCAGATATTGGACGTTCCAGGTCATCACCTTCAGTGCCTGGCCGGGCACCAGCGTCGGCGCCTGGGCGTTGCAACTGACCGGCAGCGCTTCCTTGGTTTCGGGGCGCCAGGTCAGGCTGTAGATCAGTAATGCAATCAGGCCGATGGCAATCAGCAGGCCCAGCAGGGTGTAGCGCAGTAGACGGGTCATGGCTCGGCTTATCGCGTTACAAAATTGACCCCGAGCATAACCGAGAGCAGCGCCCGAGCCCAAGGGTAGAGCGCTCAGAGCGCTCCGTCAGCTTTCTCGGGCGCATCGGCGATCAGCATGAACAAACGGAACACCACCACGCTGGTGAACAGCTGCAGAAAGCTGTGGGCGCTGTCGATCAGCAGCGAGATCACCGGGTTCTGCGGATCAGGGTAAACCGCCAGCGTCGCACCCTTGAGCACCCACAGCGGGGCCATCACGCACAGAATGCACACCAGAATGCGCAGGAAATTCCCGCGGGTCAGGCGCAGGCTTTCCTTCATCGCCGCCAGCGGTGCCAAGCCACGCAGCACCAGCAAGTACTCGCCGAACGCCAGCGTCACCATCAACCAGATGCCCGGCAGGAAATACAGCGACAGGCCGATCAGGATCAGCAGCGTATTGAGGGCCGTCAACAGGGCGAAACGCGGCCACAGGGTCGCGGAGGTCGTCAGCAAGTCGCGGGTGCGCGGCGATTCGCCACGGCTGCGGGCATCGAGAAACAGGATCAGTGCGGCGGTGTACAGCGGATACACCAGCAGGCCGACCAATACACTGATGCCGGGGAAGCCGTCCGGCTCGGTGGAGTGGTCGACCACTTGTTGCAGCAGCGCCTCGAAAATCACCAGCGGCAGGCACAGCTGCACGATCTGGCGCAGATTGCGCTTGAAGAAATACAGCGAGTCACGCAGTACATCGAACGGATTCATCAGTCGGTATCGCAGGTTGAAAGCAGTGCCTCACTTTAACCGATGAACCCCTTTGGGGCGCAAACGTAAACGTTCGGTAAAGGTCATTGAAACATCCTGTATCAGCCCCATTACTGGTGAGCACCTTATCCACCGTGGATGAGGGCGACGATTTTCCCGGCAATCTATGAGGTCGCCATGAACAGCGAAGAACAAACCCTGATCGATGGACTGTTTTCCCGGCTGCAACAGGCCGAAACGGATTCAGCCCCGCGCGACGCCCAGGCCGAAGCGCGGATCAAGGAACACCTGACTCGCCAGCCAGCGGCGGGCTATTTCATGACCCAGGCGATTCTGGTGCAAGAGGCAGCCATCAAGAGCCTCGACGAACAGAACAAGCAACTCACCCAACAAGTTCAGCAATTGCAGGCTGAACTGCAGTCGGCCAAGTCTCAGACGGCGGCTCCGGCGCCGAGCAGCGGTGGCTTTTTGGCGAGCATCTTCGGTGGTGGCTCTCGTGATCCACAGCCTGCGCCGACTCAAAGCGCAGCCCCGTCGAATGGCGGCTGGCGTGAACCGGGGAGGCCGTCGTTCAACGCGCAGCCGCCACAGCAAAATTTCGGTGCCGCACCGCAGCAAAATTACGCACCACAACAGGCGGCCGGCGGCAGTTTCCTCGGCGGGGCGTTGAAAACCGCAGCGGGTGTGGCCGGTGGCGTGATGCTGGCGCAGGGCATCAGCAGCCTGTTCCAGCACAATCAGCAGCCGGAAGTGGTTGAAGTCATCAAGGAAGAACCGGCTCAGGTCAACGATCAGAGCGACAGCGGCAATGATCAGCACGTGGCTGACAACTCCAGCGATCAAGGCGGATTCGCCGACGCCGACTATAGCGATGACAGCTCATCGTTCTTCGGTGGCGACGACGATTCCTTCGTCTGATACATCTGTGGCGAGGGAGCTTGCTCCCTCGCCACATGGCCGATTATTCGCGGAACAATCCTTTGGGCTGGCATACTGGGCAACTTTTCGGGCCTGGTGCCTGATCCTGTCCGCGCTTCGGCACGCCAAAGAGGATGTACGGTGAAAAAAATCGCAGTGTTCGCCGATGTCCAGAACCTCTATTACACCGTGCGTCAGGCTTATGGTTGCCACTTCAACTACGCCGCGCTGTGGGCTGACGTCAGTAAAGAAGGGCAGATCGTCGAGGCCTATGCCTATGCGATCGATCGTGGCGACAGCAAGCAGCAGCAGTTTCAGCAGATCCTGCGCAATCTCGGCTTCATCGTGAAGCTCAAGCCCTACATCCAGCGCAGCGACGGTTCGGCCAAAGGCGACTGGGACGTGGGCATCACCCTCGACATCATGGACGCCGCCGACCATGTCGACGAAGTGGTGCTGGCCTCCGGTGACGGTGATTTCGACATGCTGCTGGAGCGCATCATCAGCAAGCACGGGGTGCAAGCGGTGGCCTATGGCGTGCCCGGTCTCACCGCCAACTCGCTGATCCGCGCCGCCAGCCGTTACGTGCCGATCGAAGGCGCGTTGCTGCTCAAGAATTGATTTTTACGGAGTTGAAACAGGTTTGGAACGCATAGCAGTCATCGACTTTGAAACCACCGGGATCTCTCCGAGCAGCAGCTGCCGAGCCACGGAAATCGCCGTGGTGATTCTTGAACAGGGGCGCATCGTCGAGCGTTATCAAAGCCTGATGAACGCTGGAGTGCGGGTGCCGGCTTTTATTGAGCAACTCACCGGCATCAGCAACGCCATGCTGCGCACCGCGCCCTCGGCCGAGCAGGTGATGAACGAGGTCAATGAATTCGTCGGCATCACACCACTGCTGGCGCACAACGCTGCGTTCGACCAGAAGTTCTGGGACTACGAGCTCGCGCGAATCAAACGCACACGCTTGCAGAACTTTGCCTGCTCGCTGTTACTCGCCCGCCGCCTGATGCCCGCCGCGCCGAACCACAAACTCGGCACCCTCACCACTTTCGCCAGCCTGCCCAATACCGGTAAGGCTCACCGGGCCATGGCAGATGCCGAGATGGCGGCCAACCTGACGGCGCACTTGGCTGAAGAGTTGCGATGCAAGCATGGGTTGCGGGAGTTGTCCCATGATCTGCTCGTCAGTTTGCAGAAAGTGCCGGCGGCGAAGATCAATGAGCATTTGAAGCGGTATCGTGGGTTCTGAAAACACCGCCGCTCCCACATTAGATCTTCTGCAACATTAGATCGGCTTTCCTTCCAACTGCCCCAACGGCACCCGCTTCTCGATGGCGCTGGACAGTACGATCGAGGTCTTGCTGAACCCGAACGTGGCGATCCGGTTGATCAGCTCTTCCAGCTCCGGCATCGACCCCACCGCCGCTTGCATGATCACGCACGGGTCGCCGGTGACGCGATGGCATTCGGTGAGCTGTGGGATTTTGATCAGTTCGTCGTAGGCTTTCTGGTTGCCGTGCTGGTTCAAGCGCAGTTCGATGACGCACTGGATTGGCAGGCCGAGCTTGGCCATGTCGACTTTCGCCTGGTAGCCGGTGATCACTCCGCAGGCTTCAAGTTTGGCCACGCGCTCGGCCACCGCTGGAGCGGACAGGTTCACCTTGCGCGCCAGTTCGGCGTAGGACGCACGACCGTTTTCCAACAGGGCGCTGAGGAGCATGCGGTCGTATTTGTCCATCATGGTATTCCTGAAAAAGACTGACTTTCGAAAGCACGGTTTATAGCGCTGAACTCCGTGTTTTGAAAAGTGTACCGGCGCTATAAACAGGTTTTGTAACTTAATTTCCACCGTTGGCCTTTCTAGAATAGCTGCTCTCTTTGTCTTGTTCTCGAGCTGCCCATGCCTGGCATACGCCGTTTTTCCTTACCGCTGATCGCTGCTTTTTTCGCGCTGTACGTGATTTGGGGGTCGACCTACCTGGTGATTCGCATCGGCGTGCAGTACTGGCCGCCATTGTTGCTCGCCGGTATCCGCTTCGTGATCGCCGGGACGTTGATGTACGCGTTCCTGCGCTGGCGTGGGGCACCGGCACCGACGTGGGCTCAATGGAAAGCGGCGGGGATCATCGGGATTTTGCTGCTGACGTTCGGTAACGGTGCGGTGAGCGTCGCCGAGCATACGGGCGTGGCCTCCGGCGTTGCGGCGTTGGCGGTGGCGACGGTGCCGCTGTTCACTTTGCTCTGTGGATATTTCTGGGGCGCGCGTAATACCCGTCTCGAATGGGCCGGGATTGGGCTCGGGCTGATCGGTATCGCCATGCTCAACCTCGGTTCCAATCTGCAATCGAGCCCGTTGGGTGCGGCGTTGCTGGTATTCGCGGCAGCGTCCTGGGCTTTCGGTTCGGTATGGAGCAAACACTTGCCGTTACCGCAGGGCGCGATGGCCAGTGCCGTGGAAATGTTGGTGGGTGGCGTGGCGTTGCTGATCGGCAGTGCGTTGAGCGGTGAGCATTTGGAGGCCATGCCGCCGATCGAAGGTTGGGCAGCATTGGCCTATCTGACGTTCTTCGGTTCAATCATTGCCTTCAACGCTTACATGTATCTGTTGAAACACGTGCGCCCGGCGGCGGCCACCAGTTATGCCTACGTCAACCCGGCGGTGGCGGTGTTGCTGGGTATCGTATTTGTTGGCGAGACCATTGGTATTGAAGAAGCGCTGGCCATGACAGTGATCATCAGTGCCGTGGTGTTGATCGGGTTGCCGCAGTGGCGCCGTGGTGCAGATCGGCCTGCCGTAGTGGTGCCGACAGAATCCCGCGCGAATTAGGGTAAACTGCGCGCCATTGCATCTTGTTTTGCACACTTGTATTGAACAACCCGCGCTGAATTTTCCTACGGTACTCCCATGACTTTCGCCACCCTTGGCCTGATCGAACCCTTGCTGCGCGCTCTCGAGACGCTCGGCTACCAGACCCCTACGCCGGTGCAGACACAAGCGATTCCGGCGGTGCTGGCCGGTCGTGACCTGATGGCTGCAGCCCAGACCGGCACCGGCAAAACCGCCGGTTTCGCCTTGCCGCTGCTGCAATTGCTGGCCATGGAAGGGCCGAAAGTCAGTGCCAACTCCGTGCGCGCACTGATCCTGGTGCCGACCCGCGAACTGGCCGAGCAGGTTCACGAAAGCGTGCGTCAGTACGCCGAGAACCTGCCGTTGAGTACGTACGCGGTGTACGGCGGTGTCAGCATCAACCCGCAAATGATGAAGCTGCGCAAAGGCGTCGACCTGTTGGTGGCGACTCCGGGCCGTTTGCTCGACCTGTTCCGTCAGAACGCGCTCAAGTTCAATCAGTTGCAAACCCTGGTGCTGGACGAAGCCGATCGCATGCTCGATCTGGGCTTTTCCGAAGAGCTGGGGAATATCTACAAAGCGCTGCCGAAAAAACGTCAGACGCTGTTGTTCTCCGCGACTTTCTCCGACGCCATCCGCACCTTGGCCGGGCAAATGCTCAACGACCCGCTGAGCATCGAAGTCAGCCCGCGCAACGTGGCCGCCAACACCGTCAAGCAATGGGTGGTGACGGTGGACAAGAAGCGCAAGCCGGAGCTGTTCGTTCACTTGATGCGCAAGGGTAAGTGGACGCAGGTGCTGGTGTTCGCCAAGACCCGCAACGGTGTAGACGCGTTGGTGGAAAAACTCCAGGGCCTGGGCATCAATGCCGACGGCATCCACGGCGACAAACCTCAGGCGACCCGTCAGCGGGCGCTGGATCGTTTCAAGGCCAGTGAAGTGCAAATCCTTGTAGCCACCGACGTGGCAGCGCGTGGTCTGGATATCGAAGATTTGCCATTGGTGGTCAATTTCGACCTGCCGATCGTGGCGGAGGACTACATCCACCGTATCGGTCGTACCGGCCGTGCGGGCGCAACCGGGCAGGCTATTTCGCTGGTGTGTGCCGATGAGGTGAATCAGCTGTCAGCCATCGAGATGTTGACCCGTCAGACATTGACTCGTCAGATGGAACAGGATTTCGAGCCTGAGCACCGCGTGCCGGATACCGATGCCAGCGGTCAGGTGGTCAAGAAGCCGAAAAAACCGAAGAAACCCAAAACCTCCAGTGGCGGTAAGCGCAACCTGGGTAAATGGGTCGAGAGCGGGGATGCTTCGGCGCCGGAGCCTTCGATCAAGCCTGTGCGTAAAGTGCCGGTGTTTAATACCGGGCCGCGTAAGCGTAAGCCTTAACAGGCGCTGCGTCGGTTAAGCCGCCTTCGCGAGCAAGTCGAATCGTCGCACCGCCGCTCCCACATTGATCGCATTCTTCCTGAAGGAACTCGGTCGAATGTGGGAGCGGCGGTGCGACGATTCGACTTGCTCGCGAAGGGCGCGCCTCGGTCTCAATCTTTGTGCTTCAACCACTCCACCATCCCCAATCCCGCCGTTCGCCCACTGGCGAAACACGCGGTCAGCAGATAGCCGCCGGTCGGCGCTTCCCAATCGAGCATTTCCCCCGCGCAGAACACGCCAGGCAGTTGCTTGAGCATCAAACGTTCATCCATCGACTCGAACATCACGCCGCCCGCGCTGCTGATGGCTTCGTCCAATGGCCGGGTTTTCACCAGCGTCAGCGGCAATGCCTTGATCGCTTTGGCCAGCAATGCCTGATCGGTAAAACAGTCGGCCGGTGTCAGTTCCCGCAGCAACGCCGCTTTCACGCCATCAAGCCCAAGCTGACTGTGCAGGTGTTTGGACATGGAACGGGAGCCGCGAGGTTTACTCAGCGCAGTTTGAATTTTATCCACAGGCTTGCCCGGCACCAGGTCGAGGTGAACGGTTGCCGAGCCGTGTTGATTGATCGCTTCGCGGATCGGTGCCGACAGGGCGTAGATCAAACTGCCTTCAATCCCGGTGGCAGTGATCACACATTCTCCGAGTCGCGGCACGTCGTCATTGAGGCCGATGGCGATGTTTTTCAGCGGGCTGCCTGCGAATTTGCTGACCATCAATTCGCTCCAGGCCTGCACCTCGAAGCCACAATTGCTCGGTTGCAGCGGCGCCAGTCCTACACCACGTTGTTCCAGCGGCAGCATCCAGGCACCGTCCGAACCGAGGCGCGACCAGCTGCCGCCGCCGAGGGCCAACAGGGTCGCGTCGGGTTGAACGGTTTTTTCGCCTTCGGGGCTGTCGATGCGCAAGTCACCGTTGTCATCCCAACCGAGCCAGCGATGGCGGGTGTGGATAACTACGTTGGCATCGCGCAGGCGTTTGAGCCAGGCCCGCAACAGGGGCGCGGCTTTCATATCCGTAGGAAACACCCGGCCGGAGCTGCCGACAAAGGTTTCGATGCCCAGGTCATGAATCCATTGGCATAAGGCGTCGGCACCGAAGGACCGTAACAGCGGCGCAATCTGCGGTGCCCGTTCGGCATAGCGTGAGAGAAACGCCGGGTAGGCCTCGGAGTGGGTGATGTTCATGCCGCCGACCCCGGCGAGGAGGAATTTTCGCCCCACTGAAGGCATGCCGTCGTACAGGTCGACTTTGATTCCAGCCTGGCTCAGCACTTCAGCCGCCATCAAACCGGCAGGGCCACCGCCGATGATGGCGACGCGAGGGGGGAGGGAAGTGGAGGGCTGGGTCATGGAATGCACTGCGGTTTGGCGGAATGAAGCCGGGCATTCTATCAGCCCCGATCAATGTGGGAGCGGCGGTGCGGCGATCCGACTTGCTCGCGAAAGCGGTGGGTCAGTCGATATCAATGTTGATTGTTAAATCGCCTTCGCGAGCAAGCCCGCTCCCACATTTGATCTTCGGTGTTTTCAAAAGGGTGGTTAAAAAACAACCACCGTTCTGAAGCCTGCACCCCGCATGGTCTGCAGACCCTTTCACTCAGGTTATCCACAGGCGGTTCCACAGGCATTGTGGGTAAAGACCCACACATCAATGACAACCTGATGACTGCCACACCCGTTGGGCGCTGTGATGGAGGATTCCGTGACGGCGCGCCAAGGCTTTGCGGTCCTTGCTGTAGCCACCGCCGATCACGCCGACCACCGGAATATCCCGGCCCAGGCAATGACGCATCACGCTTTCATCGCGAGCGGCGACGCCTTCGTCTGTCAGCTTCAGATAACCCAGGGCGTCGTCCTTATGCACATCGACGCCAGCGTCGTACAGCACCAGATCCGGTTGGTAGAGCGGCAGCAAATAGTTGAGTGCGTCGTCCACCACCTTCAGGTAATCGGCATCGCCCATGCCCATCGGCAACGGAATATCCCAATCACTTTCGGCTTTGCGTGCGGGAAAATTCTTTTCGCAGTGCAGGGAAACGGTCACTGCCTCTGGGGTGTTGTGCAGGATTCGTGCAGTCCCATCGCCCTGATGCACATCGCAGTCGAAGATCAGCACGCGATTCACCCGGCCACTTTCCAGCAGGTAATGGCTGATCACCGCCAGGTCATTGAAGATGCAGAACCCGGCGGGATGATCGTAATGCGCATGATGAGTGCCGCCAGCCAAGTGACAGGCCAAACCATGCTTCAGTGCCTGTTCGGCCGCCAGCAGCGAGCCACCGACCGCCCGCACCGTGCGCCGGGCCAGCGCTTCGCTCCAGGGCAGGCCGAGGCGTCGCTGGTCTTCGCGGGACAATTCGCCGCCCATGTAGCGTTCGATATACGCAGGGTCATGGGCGAGGGCGAGAATCTCTGGCGGGCATAGGTCCGGGCGCAGCAAATCGGTGTCGCGGGTCAGGCCACTGTCCACCAAGTGATCGCGCAGCAGGCGAAACTTGTCCATGGGGAAGCGGTGATCCGCCGGGAACTCGGGACTGTAGTCTTCGTGGTAGATCAATGGCAGGGGCATGGCTGATTTATACAGGAAGGCATGTAGGAATGAGTGAAGGATCCTACCAGCGATGTAGACTTGCGGGATGGGAAAGGGGGACGAGATGGAGCCGATACTGGAACTCGAAAGCGCACGACTGTTGTTACGGCAGTGGCGTGATGAGGATTTACCGGCGTTTGCGGCGATGTGCGCCGATCCACAAGTGATGCGTTATTTTCCGTCACCCTTGAGTCGACTGGAAAGTGCCTCGTTGATCGGGCGGATTCGCGGGCATTTTGCCGAGCATGGTTTCGGCCTCTGGGCACTGGAGCGCAAAGACACCGCGGAATTCATCGGGTTTACCGGATTGGGTGTGGTCGGCTTCGATGGGCCATTCACGCCGGCCATCGAAATCGGCTGGCGCCTGGCGCGCGAGCACTGGGGGCTGGGTTATGCCAGTGAAGCGGCGTGGACCGCTCTGCGCTGCGGGTTTGATCGGTTGGCGCTGCAAGAGGTCGTTGCCTTCACCACCAAGACCAATTTGCCATCCGAGAAAGTCATGCAAGCGATCGGCATGCACCATGCCCCCTTTGATGACTTCGAGCACCCGCGGCTTGCAGTCGATCATCCGCTGCGCCCGCATGTGTTGTACCGCATCACCCGTGAGCAATGGCTGCAAACCTTGCATGGATAAGCAGGCGCGGACGTTTACAATGGCCCTCATGTTGAACCGGGCCATAAACTGAATCGACCGCCGCAGCCAAGACTGCGCGGCATTGCGTTGTGTGAGGAGAGTCTGAATGAGCCAAGTGTTGGAAGATCTGGTAGACCTGCTGACCCTGGAACCGATTGAAGAAAACCTGTTCCGTGGCCGCAGCCAGGACCTGGGGTTTCGTCAATTGTTCGGCGGCCAGGTACTCGGCCAGTCCCTGTCGGCGGCCAGTCAGACAGTTGAGCCGGCGCGCCATGTGCATTCGATGCACGGTTATTTCCTGCGCCCGGGCGATGCCAAATTGCCGGTGGTGTATCAGGTCGATCGGGTGCGCGATGGCGGCAGTTTCAGCACGCGCCGGGTGACGGCGATCCAGAAGGGCAATCCGATTTTCACCTGCAGCGCCTCGTTCCAGTACGACGAAGAAGGCTTTCAGCACCAGACTGAAATGCCGCAAGTGGTCGGCCCGGAAAACCTACCGTCGGAGCTGGAACTCACCCAGCTGCAAGCGCACCTGATCCCTGAGCACATGCGCGAAAAACTGCTGTGCCCGAAACCCATCGAAGTCCGGCCGGTGACCGAGAAAGATCCCTACAACCCGCAGCCTGCCGATCCGGTCAAATACGTCTGGTTCCGTGCCGACGGTGCCTTGGCTGACACTCCGGCGCTGCACAAATACCTGCTGGCCTATGCGTCGGACTTCGGTCTGCTGACCACCTCGATGCTACCCCACGGCAAATCGGTCTGGCAGAAAGACATGCAGGTCGCCAGCCTCGACCACGCCTTGTGGTTCCACGCCGACCTGCGCGCCGATGACTGGTTGCTGTATGCGATGGACAGCCCATGGGCCGGTAATTCGCGCGGATTCTCCCGGGGCAGCGTGTTCAACCGTGCCGGGCAACTGGTGGCCTCGGTCACTCAGGAAGGCCTGATTCGTCATCGCAAGGATTGGATATGAGTCTGGCCGAGGTGAGGTACTGGGTGTTCGACATGGACGGCACCCTGACCGTGGCCGTGCATGACTTTGCGGCGATCCGCGTGGCGTTGGCGATTCCCGCCGAAGACGACATCCTCACCCACCTCGCGGCACTGCCGGTCGATGAAGCCGCGGCCAAACATGCGTGGCTGCTGGAGCACGAGCGGGATCTGGCGTTGGGTTCGAAACCGGCGCCGGGTGCAGTGGAACTGGTGCGTGAGTTGGCCGGACGCGGTTATCGTCTGGGCATTCTCACGCGCAATGCTCGCGAGCTGGCGCATGTCACGCTGGAGGCCATCGGCCTGGCTGACTGCTTTGCGGTAGAGGATGTACTGGGCCGCGATGAAGCTCCGCCCAAGCCGCATCCTGGTGGGCTGCTGAAACTGGCCGAAGCCTGGAAGGTTCAGGCGAGCGAAATGGTGATGGTCGGTGATTACCGCTTCGATCTGGATTGCGGTCGGGCGGCGGGGACGCGGACGGTGCTGGTAAATCTGCCGGATAATCCGTGGCCGGAATTGGCCGATTGGCATGCGCGCGATTGCGTCGAGTTGCGGCAACTGCTGTTGGCTTGAGGGATGTGTTGTCGGGTTAACCGCTTTCGCGAGCAAGCCCGCTCCCACATTCGATCGGTGTGAACACAGATTTTGTGTACACCCAAATCTACTGTGGGAGCGGGCTTGCTCGCGAAGGCGTCAGATCAGACACCACAAAAACTCACTGACCGAACAACACCTTCTGCCCCTCAGGCGACATAAACATCCCATCCCCATCGTGCCCGACCCCAGGCACTTCGATCAGCTGCTGACTCAACCCTTGAGAATGGCGTCGCTTCAGATAATTGAAATAGTGGCGCCCGCGAATCAATCGAGAAGCACCCTGGGCTTTGGCCTCGCAATTTTTATCCAGCGCCGGATGGTTCGGGTCGATGTCGTGCTGGCCGAGTAAATAAACGATGTCGCGTTTGACGTAGTTTTCTTCAAGTTGTGCAGGTGTTTGCCCATCGGCATAGGCGGGCAGATTCGCCAGTCCATACTTCCAGCGATTGAATTTCGGACACCTCGCGTGACTGAACGCCACTGGCCGTTGCTCATTGAAGTAGGCATACGACGAAGGATTGGCGATCACATAGCGCACTTTCACGCCCTCCGCGTCGAGGGCCGGCTGTGGGTGACTCAGCAAGGCATAACGCTGAACCACTTGAGCCCCGCCGGAGTGACCGGCGATGATGATTTGCTTCACGTCGGGAAACTGTCGCCGATCACCCAGTCGCGCGATGATTTCGTCGAGCGCCGCATAGGAGCTCAGCGTAAATGGCGCAGTGGACAAGCCGCCGGCCATCCAGTCATTGCCTTGCCAGCGTAAAACGCTGTCAGGCACCGCGTGGCTCGCGATGTCGGTTTCATTGAGAAACTGCGGGGCGAGCACCAATGTAGTCGCGCTTTGCCCTGCCTGTTCGGCTGCGTGTTCGGCGCTCTGGCGGTAGGTTTCTGCGTTGCGCAATCGACCATGGACGATGATCAGCACGCGTTCGATTTTCGCCGGTGTCGGGCCAATGCTCACCGCAATTTCCCCGGCGCTCAACAGCAAGCGCCCGGAACTGATCGCCTTGACCCCTTGCTCGGCAGCCTGGGTGCTTGCGCAGGTGATTAACAGAGCCAGCAGCCACTTACGCATCACAGATTCTTCGCGGAAAAGGTATCGCACTGGCCGACCTGGCCTTGTGCGAATCCGGCCTTGAACCAGCGCACTCGCTGGGCCGAAGTGCCATGGGTGAAGGAATCCGGCACCACGCGGCCCTGACCTTGCTGTTGCAAGCGGTCGTCGCCGATGGCGTTGGCGGCGTTCAAGGCTTCTTCGATGTCACCGGGTTCCAGCCAGTTCAGACGTTTTTGCGCATGGTTGGCCCAGACGCCGGCCAGGCAATCGGCTTGCAGTTCCTGACGTACCAGCAAACCATTGTCGCCTTCCATCTGCCGGCCCTGTTGGCGCGCGGTCTGAATTTTCGCTGAAACGCCGAGCAGGGTCTGCACGTGGTGTCCGATTTCGTGAGCGATCACGTAGGCCTGGGCGAAGTCGCCCGCGGCGGAAAAGCGTTGGGACATCTCCTGAAAGAAACTCGTATCGAGATAGACCTTCTGGTCAGCCGGACAATAGAAGGGCCCGGTTGCTGAAGTCGCCAGGCCGCAGGCCGAGTTGACGCGGTTGCTGAACAGTATCAAGGTCGGGTCTTTATACTGCTGATCGGCCTGCTGGAAAATCTGGCGCCAGGTGTCTTCGGTATCGCCAAGGATCGAACGCACGAATTCGGCCCCTTCATCATTGGCCGGTGGCGCCTTGCGAGTTTGGGTGGGGGCCGGGGCTGACTGTTCGCTCATTTGCCCGGTCAGTTGTCCGAGGATCTGCATCGGGTCCTGGCCGGTGATCCAGCCGATCCCGACGATCAACAGAATCGCCGTCAGGCTCAGGCCCTTGCCTCCACCGAAGCGCATCCCACCGCCCCCACCACCCTCGCCACGGGCATCGACCACGTTGTCGCTGCGTCGGCCTTTTTTCCAAAGCATGGGGGGATCCTCTTTTCTTGCTGGTGAAGAAGCATGATGAACAAGCTTGGTGATGAGTGTTGCCGGTGAGTAGGCGTGGCGCCAGTCCGGTCGTCCATCTTTTAGCCCGCACGAAACATTTCAGACTTGTATTGAACATCGATAGCCCATCGAATTCCGTCAGGTGATCGGTTTTTCTCGAGTGGGCGAGTACTTTTGTTGCCGGTTGCTGATCGCACACCGGGTTCCAGATTTTGCATCCGGCCTGTTGTCTTCTAGAATCGGGCAAATTTCGTATGGAACCTCCCATGGCCGGCAGTCAGATCGAACGTGTTTTCAGCGTGCTGGAAAGTCTCACCACTGACCCTCGTGGTTTGCCGATGCAAACGCTGGCAGAGCAACTGGATATCCCCAAAAGCGCGACCCATCGCTTGCTCGCCGAGCTGATCCGGCTGGGCTACGTGCGGCAGAATCCGGAGAACCTGCGTTATCACCTGTCGACCAAACTGGTGGCCATGGGTTTCCGCTACCTGTCGAGTAGCGGCGCGGATATCGTTCAACCGGTGCTTGATCGCCTGGCCGAGGAAACCGGTGAGCTGGTGCGCCTTGGGGTGATCGAAGGGGAGCGGCAAATCTGGATCGCCAAGTCCCAGGGCGCCCGTTCCGGCTTGCGTTATGACCCAGACATGGGCCGCGATGCGCCGTTGTTTTACACCGCATCGGGGCATGCGTGGCTGGCATGCATGAGCGATGCCGAGGCCTTGTCGCTGGTGGAACGCCAGGGTATTGACCGGCCCAAGGACCTCGGACCGAATGCTCCGCGCTCCAACATCGAATTGCTCGAACGCCTGCGTCTGGCCAGGGAACAGGGCTATGCCTGGGTCGAGGAAAGTTCGGCGGTAGGCACGTCGGCGATTGCCGCAGTGGTGCGGCATCCGGGTGATGGCCGGGTGATCGGCGTACTCAGCATCGCCGGACCGAGTGCGCGGATGCCGGGGGCGCGTTTGCATGAATTGGCGCCGCTGTTGTTGAAATTTACCGAGGAGTTGTCGGCGGCGAGTCTGGCGTCAGAGTTGTTCGTTTAATTCAACCGCCATAGAAAGATAGTGTGGGAGCTCGCTCCCACATTTTATAGGTGTGAACTATTCGAATCTGTGCGCTGATCGAACACTATTTGCCGTAGCTCCTGTGAGAATCTGGAACCAGGTTCTAAATTGTTTGGGTTCAGCCCCAGCAATAATCCTGTATGGGCGAGCGGTGCGGCGATCCGACTGGCCCGCGAAGCTTTTGATCACAAGTTCCCAAGGGAATACCCCATGACCCTCAGCACTCCGCTTTCCGGTGTCAATCAGCCCTTCAAAGGGATTCTGCTGATCGTCGTCGCCACCTTCCTGTTTTCCAGCCACGACGCTTTGTCGAAATACCTCTCGGGGTTCTATCCGGTGATCATGGTGGTCTGGGCCCGCTATGTGGTTCACACGTTACTGATGGCGGGGATTTTTCTGCCGCAGTCCGGGCTGCGTGTCCTACGGACCAAACGGCCATTGCTGCAACTGCTGCGGGCGTTGTGCCTGCTGGGGACCAGTTTGCTGTTCACGACTGGTTTGCTGTTCATCCCGTTGGCCGAAGCCACGGCGGTGAATTTTCTCGCACCGGTATTGGTGACGGCGCTGTCGGTACCACTGCTCGGTGAACAAGTGACGCGTGGGCAATGGCTGGCGGTGATTTGCGGATTTATCGGGGTGTTGATCATCGTCCATCCTGGCGGCGAGTTGTTCACGCCAGCGGTGTTGCTGCCGTTCTGCTCGGCGCTGTTTTTCTGCTTCTATCAGTTGCTCACCCGTAAGCTCAGCGAAATCGACAGCCCGACCACCAGCAATTTTTTCGCCGGGCTATGCAACACGTTGGTGATGAGCGCGCTGGTGCCATTCTTCTGGCAAGTCCCAAGCCTTGGTCATGGTTTTTTGATGGTGGCGCTGGGGGCGTGCGGGATGACGGCGCATCTGTTTCTGACTCAGGCCTTCCGTCACGCCGCGCCCGCGTTGTTGGCGCCGTTCGGCTATTGCCAGATCGTCTTTGCAGGTTTGCTGGGTTGGTTACTGTTTTCTCACACGCCGACCCTGACCACAGTGGTCGGGATCGCGGTGATTTGTTGCAGCGGGTTGGCGGCAGCGTGGCAACAACGAAGGGTAGGAGAGGGCAGGCCTGGAATCAGGCCTGCCGAAGGAAGGGATTTCAGTCGGTGACGGTAGGAATCTTGCGCGGTGCCATGAAGTACATCCAGGTCAGCGCGATGAAGTACATCGCCGGAATCATGGTGAACAGCACGGTGTAGTTGTTGTTGGTGACCGTCAGAATGTGGCCGACCAACTGGGTCATGAACATCCCGCCGATCGCCGCGCACATTCCGCCGAAGCCGAACACCGTACTCATCATGTGCTTGGGCGTGTAGTCCATCACCAGGCTCCAGATGTTCGCGGTCCAGGCCTGGTGAGCACCGATGGCCAGGGAGATGGCAAACACCGCGAGCCACAGGCTGCTCGAACCAGCGGCCATGACCACGCCGATGATGCAGCAGGCGAACAGGAACATGGACATCAGTCGCGCCCTGATCGGGTTGACTCCGCGACCGATCAGGAACGAAGACAGGATCCCGCCGCCGACACTGCCGAAGTCGGCCGTCAGGTAGATGATGATCAGCGGGATACCCATCTGGGTCACGTTGATCCCCAGGTTGTATTGCTGATTGAGGAACGGCGGCAGCCAGTACAGGTAGAACCAGAACACCGGCGCGGTGATCGAGTAGGCCAGGGCGAAGGCCCAGGTGCCACGCATGCGCAGGATTCGCGAAAACGGCACGCGGGATTGTTCCGGCTCGACTTCCTTCTGGATGTAGTCCAGTTCCGATTGTTTGACGCTTGGGTGATCTTCCGGGTTGAAGTACTTCAGACCCCAGAACAGCAACCAGATGCCGCCCAGTGCCGCCATGCACAGGAACGCGGCTTGCCAGCCCCAGGCGTGAAGAATCAGCGGCAGCAACATAGGCGTGAACATCGCGCCGACGTTGGTCCCGGCGTTGAAGATGCCGGTGGCTACGGCGCGCTCGCCGGCAGGGAACCACAAGCGGGTGGTTTTCACGCAGGCCGGATAATTCGCCGCTTCAGTCAAACCGAGAATGAACCGGCAGACCATGAAGCCCACCGCCGAAGTGGCCAGGCCGTGAGCGCCGGTGGCCAGGCTCCAGAGCAGCACCGCGCAGAAGAACACGCGTTTGACGCCGACCCGGTCGATCAACCGGCCCTGCAGCACGAAGCCGATGGCGTAGCCGACCTGAAACCAGAAGTTGATGTTGGCGTAGTCCATCGCCGTCCAGCTCATTTCCTTGGCCAGGATCGGCTGCATGACGCCCAGGGCGGCGCGGTCGATGTAGTTCAGGGTGGTGGCGAAAAACACCAGCGCCAGCATCCCCCAACGGGTTTTTCCGACGGCCATGGCGCCGCGGATTTTGTCGCCGATACCGCCAGTGGCGACGCCCATGGCGGGAGCTACGCGAGAGCTTTGAGAAGGAATCATGTGTATGTGCCATCCGTTCAATGACTGACAAGCGAGGCTTGTCGGGACTTCAAGGGCGCGTGATCAATCCACGGCGCCAGGCGCGGGTGTGATTGATCGGCTGAGGTGTTTTCGTCGGGCTGACGACAACGCGTTATTCAGCGAGCGGCACGGTTCGGGCGAGAGGGCGCAAGGTTCGGATGGATGCCAGGTACGGCGTGAGGGCGGTGGAGCAAGCAAACAAGGCGTTGAATGAGCGCATGAGCGTGTACCCGTTTTTTGAAATTTTTATGTGGTGTTCAGGGTCTTTGGTAACCGAGTCCATGGGGTTGTGACCGGACTCAATGTGGTGTCGATGTTGCGCAGTGGACGAAAAATCGTCAATTCGCCAACTGCCATTGTGTTCGATAATCGCCCGCAAAACTAACCGGGTAGTACACTTTGAATTGCTGTGTGGATTCGTCAAGCCAATAATTTGCCCAACAAGAATGTCCCCACCACCGGGAGTCGACACATGCAGCGTTCCATTGCCACCGTTTCCTTGAGCGGCACCCTGCCGGAAAAACTCGAAGCCATCGCCGCCGCCGGTTTTGACGGGGTGGAGATTTTCGAGAATGACCTTCTCTACTACGACGGCAGCCCGCGGGAAATCAAACAGATGTGCGCCGATCTCGGGATCGCCATCACGCTGTTTCAACCCTTTCGGGATTTCGAAGGTTGCCGCCGCGATCGTCTGCCACGCAATCTGGAGCGGGCCGAGCGCAAGTTCGATTTGATGCAGGAGCTGGGCACCGACCTGGTGCTGGTGTGCAGCAACGCCTCGGCCGATTCCATCAGTGATGAGCAGATTCTGGTCGACGACTTGCGTCTGCTGGCCGAACGGGCCGGTAGTCGTGGCCTGCGGATCGGCTATGAAGCGCTGGCCTGGGGCCGGCATGTGAACACCTGGCAACAGGTATGGAACATCGTTCGCCAGGCTGATCATCCGAGCCTCGGCGTGTTGCTGGACAGTTTTCATACGCTGTCGCTCAAGGGCGACCCGAGCGCCATCGCCGAGATTCCCGGCGACAAGATCTTCTTCGTGCAAATGGCCGACGCGCCGATCCTGGCCATGGATGTGCTGGAGTGGAGCCGACACTTTCGCTGTTTCCCGGGCCAGGGCGAATTCGATCTGCCGGGTTTTCTCGCGCCAATCATCAAGAGTGGCTACACCGGGCCGCTGTCGCTGGAGATCTTCAACGACGGCTTCCGCGCCGCACCGCCAAGGGCCAACGCCGCCGACGGTTTACGTTCGTTGCTGTATCTGGAAGAGAAAACCCGCGAGCGTCTGGAACAGGAAGCCACGCCCGCAACCAATCGCGACATTCTGTTCGACACCCCCAGCGCCAGCGAATACAACGGCATCGAGTTTCTTGAATTCGCGGTGGATGAAAGCCTTGGCGCCAAGCTGGCCCATTGGCTTGAGCGGCTGGGTTTCGTCAAGGCCGGGCAGCACCGTTCCAAGAGTGTCAGCCTGTTGCGTCAGGGCGATATCAACCTGATCCTCAACTCCGAGCCTTATTCGTTCGCTCACAGTTTTTTCGAAGCCCACGGTCCGTCGCTGTGCGCCACCGCCGTGCGAGTCAAGGACAGCGCCAGTGCGCTGGCGCGTGCCGTGGCTTACAAAGGCCAGCCGTATCGAGGGCTCGTAGGCCCCAACGAGCTTGAACTGGCAGCGGTGCGTGCGCCGGACGGCAGCCTGATTTACCTGGTGGACAAGGACGCCGACGTCTACGGCACCGACTTCAATCTGCAACCGACGGCCGTTGTCAGCGGTGGCCTCAAGCGCATCGACCACATGGCGATGGCGCTGCCGGCCGACAGCCTCGACAGTTGGGTGCTGTTCTATAAAAGCCTGCTGGATTTCGAAGCCGACGATGAAGTGGTTCTACCCGACCCGTATGGCTTGGTGAAGAGCCGTGCATTGCGCAGCCGTTGCAGTTCGATCCGCCTGCCGCTGAACATTTCCGAGAACCGCAATACCGCCATCTCACACGCACTGTCGAGTTATCGCGGTTCCGGCGTGCATCACATCGCTTTCGATTGCGACGACATCTTTGCCGAAGTCAGCCGCGCGAAGGAGGCGGGCGTGCCGCTGCTGGATATCCCGCTCAACTACTACGATGACCTCGCCGCGCGGTTCGATTTCGACGATGAGTTCCTCAGTGAGCTGGCCTATTTCAACGTGCTCTACGACCGCGATGCTCAGGGCGGCGAGCTGTTTCATGTGTACACCGAGCCGTTCGAAGGACGGTTCTTCTTTGAAATCATCCAGCGCAAAAATGGCTATGCGGGTTACGGCGCAGCCAACGTGGCAGTGCGACTGGCGGCCATGGCTAAATCGCGAAGTGGTGGCGTACGTCAGGCAAAGTTGTAGGAAAATCGTAAACACGGGTACAAAACTGCTGCCTCGCGACTTCCTTCACTGTGCGCGGCAGCCCATAATCGCCAGCTTGTGCAGTGATGGCCGTGAGCCCGCAATGACAATAATTTCAGAACTCTCCGTAGTGCCCGAAAAGCCAATTGCCGAGCCTCGCAAGAGTCGTAAGAACAACCCGGAAAAGACCCGCGAGAACATCCTTCAAGAGGCCATTGTCGAGTTCGTTCAGCAGGGGCTTTCCGGTGCGCGCGTCGATGCAATCGCCGAGCGCATTCACACCTCAAAACGCATGATCTATTACTACTTCGGCAGTAAGGAACAGCTCTACGTCGAGGTGCTGGAGAAACTCTACGGAGATATCCGCAGCACCGAAAACCGTTTGCACCTGGCAGAACTGGCGCCGGTGGAAGCGATTCGGCGCTTGGTGGAGTTCACTTTCGATCACCATGATCGCAACGTCGATTTTGTGCGTATCGTCAGCATCGAGAACATTCACAACGCCGAGTATGTGAAGCGTTCCGATGCGATCAAGGCGATGAACAACACCATCCTCGATTCACTGGGCGAGATCTTGCGTCGCGGGGGCGCAGAGGGTGTATTCCGCAGCGGTCTCGATCCGCTGGATGTGCATCTGCTGATCAGCTCGTTTTGCTTCTATCGCGTGTCGAACCGTCATACCTTCAGTGAGATCTTTCAGATCGACTTGCCGGACGAAAGCATCAAGCAGCGTCATAGGGAGATGATTTGCGAGTCGGTTTTGCGGTATTTGCAGGCCTGACCCGTGGCGAGGGGGCTTGTCGGAACGCCGCACCGCCCCGTTGGGCTGCGAAGCAGCCCTCAGATCTTTTAAACCTCAACCATTCATGCTCTGAAAATGCGCCAGCATCCGCTGAGCATCCGGCACCACGCCGCTGAACAGTTCAAACGCCTTCACCGCCTGAAACACCGCCATGTTGCCGCCATCCAGAGTCCGGCAACCCAACGCGCGAGCGTTGCGCAGCAGTTCGGTTTCCAGCGGGAAGTAAACAATCTCCGCGACCCACAACTGCGCCCGAAGCAGCTCTACCGGTACTGGCATGCCCGGCAGCTTTTTCATGCCCATCGGCGTGGTATTCACCAGCCCGTCTGCCTGGCCCAACGTGCCTGGCAAATCATGCCCGGCCACGGCTCGACCGAAACCAAAATGCTGATTGAGATTATTCGCCAACGACTGAGCGCGACTTTGGTCCACATCGAAAATGCTCAGCAGCTGTACGCCTTCGCTCAATAGCGCGTGGGCCACTGCCGCGCCTGCGCCACCGGCGCCCATTTGCACCACACGATCACGGGCAACGTCCTTCAGGCCACGGCGAAAGCCTTCGGCAAAACCCAGGCAATCGGTGTTGTGGCCGATGCGCTTACCGTCCTTCAGCACCACCGTATTCACCGCGCCAATACCGCGGGCTTCCGGCGACAATTCGTCAAGTAACGGGATGATCGTCTGCTTGCACGGGAAGGTGATATTCAGCCCGGTGAAATTCATCCGTTCGGCGGCCATCAGCAGGTCGGGCAGGGCGCCGCTGTCGAGTTTCAATTGATCCAGATCGATCAACCGATACAGGTAACGCAAACCCTGCGCATCGCCTTCATGCTCGTGCAGCGCGGGGGTGCGGGAAGCCTGAATGCCGGCACCGATCAGCCCGGCCAATACCACGGTGTTCTGTGTCATGACGCTTAACCTTCCAAACGTTGGCTGAAATGCTCCAGCGCCAAACGATAGCCGTGGCTGCCGAAACCGCACATGACCGCGGTGGCGATGGACGAAACAAAGGAGTGATGCCGGAAGGGTTCGCGGGCATGGACGTTGGACAGGTGTACTTCGATCACCGGCAGTTCGCTGGCGACCAAGGCATCGCGAATGGCGACCGAGGTGTGAGTCCACGCGGCCGGGTTGATGACGATCCCGGCGCAGCGGCCACGGGCGGCGTGAATCCAGTCGAGCAGTTCGCCTTCATGGTTGGTCTGACGAAATTCCACTGTCAGGCCGAATTCTTCGGCAGCACGACCGCACAACGCTGAAATGTCCGCCAGGGTTTCGTGACCATAAGTCGCCGGTTCACGGGTGCCCAGCAGGTTCAGGTTCGGGCCGTTGAGCACCAGAACGATAGGGGACATCGGGTCTCTCCACATATTATTTTTGGCATTGGCCGAGGTTTTCAGCCTGTGGGGAGAAATTGTACTAACTGGTTAATAAGGTCAATTGAAGAGGACGTCAGGCCTGGATTATTTGTGCGGTGATCGGACAGATACAAAGGATCGCAGCCTTCGGCAGCTCCAACAGGGGCGATCTTTTCAGCGCGGCAGATGCTCAACCAGAAAATCGATAAACGCTCTTAGCCGCAACGGCACATGGCGGCTTTGCGGGTACAGCAGAGTGAAGGGGCGGGAGCGTCCGCCATAGGGCTTGAGCACTTCCACCAGCGAACCGTCCGACAGTTCCTTTTCGACGATGAAGCGATAGGTTTGAAAGATTCCTGCGCCGCTTTTTGCCAGCGTCACGCCGCCCAATACATCATCGGAACAGCAGTAATTACCCTCGGCCAAAATCTCCAGCGGCACGCCGTTGTCGTTGAACAACCAGGCAATCCGCCGGCCGCTGCTGGGCAGTTCGTACTGAATGCATTCGTGCTGAGCCAAGTCATCCAGGGTCTGCGGAGTGCCGGCGCGCTTCAGGTAATCAGGGCTGGCAATCATCACCAGCGCGGCATCCTCCAACGGCCGGGCAATCAGCCCGGAGTCGGGAATGGCCCGCACACGGATTGCCATGTCATAGCCTTCACCGACGAAATCGATGTTGCGATTGCTGATGTGCACCTCGACTTTCACGGCGGGAAAGCGCGCCCGAAACGCAGGCAACAAGGGCAGGATGCGATGGTGGGCATAGGTCGTGGGAATACTGATGCGCAAGGTGCCGGAAGGTTCTTGCTGCTGCCCCATCACCTCGCGCTGGGCCTCGACCAGTTGTGCGAGAGCCTCGCGACACTCCTCGAAATAACGCCGGCCACTGTCAGTCAGCTTGACGCTACGGGTGGTACGCGCAAACAGCCGCACACCCAAACGTTCTTCCATGCGCGACACCGAGCGGCTGACAGCGGCCGGGGTCACCCCCGCCACCTGAGCCGCGGCGGTAAAGCTGCTGGCTTCGGCGGCCAGGCAAAACAGTTCGATGCTGCCTAATTGAAGATCGTCGAAATGTCGTTGCATGATTGATTACACCGGGAATCAAATGAAATGCCAGTGGCTGTATTTATCAAATCAGGGCGCACAAATACAGGGCGTTTCAATCGCCCACAAAAAAGCCGTCCTGTGGACGGCTGATTTGTATATGGAGGCTGCGATCAACGACGGGTCAACAACACCCCGGATTCCATGTGATGGGTCCACGGAAACTGGTCGAACATCGCGCATTGGGTAATGCGGTGGGTGTCGTGCAGTTGGGCGATGTTGGCCGCGAGGGTTTCCGGGTTGCAGGAAATGTAGAGGATGTTGTCGAAGCGTCGGGTCAGTTCGCAAGTGTCCGGGTCCATGCCGGCGCGCGGCGGGTCGACGAACACGCTACCGAATTCGTAGCTCTTGAGGTCGATACCGTGCAGGCGGCGGAACGGGCGAACTTCGTTCAGGGCTTCGGTCAGCTCTTCGGCAGACAAACGCACCAGCGTGACGTTATCCACCGCGTTTTCGCTCAGGTTGCTGAGCGCTGCATTGACCGAGGTCTTGCTGATTTCGGTGGCCAGCACTTTGCGCACGCGGGTCGCGAGTGGCAGGGTGAAGTTGCCGTTGCCGCAATACAGCTCCAGCAAATCGTCGGAACGATCGCCGAGGGCGTCATACGCCCAGTTAAGCATCTTCTGATTCACCGTGCCGTTGGGTTGGGTGAACGCGCCTTCCGGCTGGCGATAGCTGAAAGTGCGGCCGCCAACTTCGAGTTTCTCGACCACGTAATCGTGACCGATCACTTCGCGTTTGCCCTTCGAGCGACCGATGATGCTGACGTTCAGGTCGGCTGCCAGTTTCGACGCCGCTGCGTGCCAGTGCTCGTCCAGCGGGCGGTGATAGCACAGGGTGATCATCGCATCGCCGGCCAGGGTGGTGAGGAACTCCACCTGAAACAGCTTGTGGCTCAGGGCCGAACTCGCTTGCCACGCTGCCTTCAGCTGCGGCATCAACTGGTTGATGCGCAGGCTGGCGATCGGGAACTCTTCGATCAGAATTGGCGTGCGTTTGTCTTCCTGGGAAAACATCGCGTAATGGCGCTCGCCGGCTTCACGCCACAGGCGGAATTCGGCACGCAGGCGGAAGTTTTTCAGCGGTGAATCGAACACTGCGGGTTCGGGAGCACCGAACGGGGCCAGCAGGTCGCGCAGGCGCGTGACCTTTTCTTCGAGCTGAACGGTGTAAGCCTGGGAATCAAAAGTCATGCGTTGAACCAACCCAACTTGATCACGAACAGAATCGACAGAATCACCAGCGCCGAATTCAACTCACGGCCGCGACCGGACAACAACTTGATGGCAGTCCAGGAGATGAAACCGAAGGCGATGCCGTTGGCGATGGAATAAGTGAATGGCATGGCCAGGGCGGTGACCACGACCGGTGCGGCGACGGTGATGTCGTCCCAGTCTATTTCGGCCAGGCCGGATGTCATCAGTACGGCGACGAACAGCAAAGCAGGCGCGGTGGCAAAGGCTGGAACACTGGCCGCCAATGGCGAGAAGAACAGCGCCAGCAGGAACAGAATCGCGACCACGATGGCGGTCAGGCCAGTGCGGCCACCGGCACTCACGCCGGCTGCGGATTCGATGTAGCTGGTGGTGGTCGAAGTGCCCAGCAAGGAGCCGGCCATGGCCGCGGTGCTGTCGGCGATCAGGGCGCGGCCCATTTTCGGCATGTGGCCGTCCTTGCCCATCAGGCCAGCTCGCTTGGCGACGCCGATCAGGGTGCCAGAGTTGTCGAACAGGTCGACGAACAGGAAGGCAAAGATCACGCTGACCAAACCGATGTCCAGTGCGCCTTTGATGTCGAGTTGCAGGAAGGTCGGGGCCAGGGATGGCGGCATCGACATCACGCCACCGAACGGGGTGAAGCCCATCACGATCGAAACGATGGTCACCGCCAGAATACCGATCAGGACTGCACCGCGTACTTTCAGGGCTTCGAGAGCAACGATAAGGGCGAAACCGAGGGTCGCGAGAATCGGCGCCGGTTGCTTCAGATCGCCAAGGCCGACCATGGTCGCCGGGTTGCTGACGACGATGCCGGCGTTGTGCAGGGCGATCAGCGCCAGGAACAGGCCGATACCGGCGGCAATCGCCGAACGTAGCGCCAGCGGGATGCTGTTGATGATCCATTCGCGGATGCGGAAGATCGACAGCAGGAAAAACATCACCGCCGAGATGAACACCGCACCCAGCGCCACTTGCCAGGTGTGGCCCATGTGCAGGACCACGGTGTAGGTGAAGAAGGCGTTCAGGCCCATGCCCGGCGCGAGGGCAATCGGGTAGTTGGCGATCAGGCCCATGGTCGCCGAGCCGATGGCGGCTGCCAGACAGGTGGCGACAAACACCGCACCCTTGTCCATGCCGGTCTCGCCGAGAATGCTCGGGTTGACGAACAGAATGTAGGCCATGGCCAAAAAGGTCGTGACGCCCGCCAGAATCTCGGTCCGCACGTTGGTATTGTGTGCCTTGAGTTGAAACAGCCTTTCCAGCATGTCTGCTCCCCGTGGCGCGCCCGGCGCCGTGAATGTATCGACCTCAACAGCAAAGCACAGACCGCTGCAGGCGCCTGGGGATTTTCTATGGGTCGGAAAAAGCCGCGCATCATACCAGCAGCGTGGGGCTATGGCTGCTTATGGCTGCGATCGTCGTCGATGTTTTGCACAAAAGGGAACTGCGCCATACTGCGCGCTGTTTTTTTGGGGGAGGGAGGGGGTAGATATGTATTGCATTAATAAGCGTGTGATAGCGGCATTTGGGTTGCTGCTCACCTGTTTCATCGGAGCGCAAACAGCCATTGCGGCCACGGCGCCACCGTTGAGCCAGGTGAAGGTGCTCAAGGTCGAATCGCCATCCTGTGGATTTGAAGATATTGCAGCCGCTCAGGACTGGACGCGCTGCAACCACAGTGGCCCGAACATCAAGGTTTACGTGCTGGAGGTCGGCTACGGTCGCGAGCCTCATGTTGCGCTGGACGGATTCAAAGTGGACGGCACCCGAACCCCTGTCTGTGCTTTTGATACCGGCAACTTGACTGAGTGTTCCGCCGGGAAAAAAACCGTCGGCTATCTGTACATCTTCAGCCTGGCGGGCAAGCAGGGCGGCAGCTTCACCTTCCGCAATACCTCGATCAACGCGCCCGGGAACACGATGTCGACGCAGCTTTACATCAAGTAACGGCTGGCCTCGAACAAGGGTCAGGAAAGCTGACTACGCTTTAAAGATTATTCTGTGGACCGCGCCCATGACCTTTAGAGCCCTGATTACCCTCGCCGAGGGCATCGACGATCTGCAAACCGTGACCCTGATCGATGTGCTGCGCCGCGCCAAGGTTGAAGTGGTGGTGGCCAGCATCGAGGCACGGCGCATGCTCACTTGCGCTCGCGGCACCCGCTTGACTGCCGATGCGATGTTGGTGGATTTGCTGGCCCAGCCGTTCGACCTGATCGTGCTGCCCGGCGGTGCCGTGGGGGCGCAACATTTGGCGGCTCACCAACCCCTGCAACAATTGATCAAGGACCAGTCCGCAGCCGGGCGCCTGTTCGCCGGTATTGCCGAATCTCCGGCACTCTCGCTGCAAACCTTTGGCGTTTTGCGTCAGCGGCGCATGACTTGCTTGCCTACGGTCAGCAATCAACTGTCAGGTTGTAACTTCATCGATCAACCGGTGGTGGTCGATGGCAACTGCATCACTGCTCAGGGTTCAGGCGCCGCGTTGGAGTTTGCGCTGACGCTGGTGGAGCAACTCTGCGGCAAAGCCATGCGGTCGACGGTGGCGAGGGAGTTGGTAGTTTAAAGAGTGCCCTGAACAACTGAGTCAAGCCCTGACCTCTTCCACCGGCACATGCATGCGGTCGCGGTTGGCCAGGGTCGGGAACAGCTTGATCCAGGCCCCGGTCACCATCAGCGTGCCGATGCCGCCCATGACCACTGCTGGCACAGTGCCGAACCAGTGGGCCGTCAGGCCGGACTCGAACTCGCCGAGCTGATTCGAAGCGCCGATGAACAAGCCATTCACAGCGCTGACCCGGCCGCGCATTTCGTCGGGGGTTTCCAATTGTACGAATGAGGCGCGGATCACCATGCTGATCATGTCTGCCGCGCCCAATACCACCAGTACTGCGAGGGAAAACCAGAACGAAGTCGACAGGCCGAAAGCGATGGTCGCCACGCCGAATACACCCACGGCCGTGAACATGACCCGCCCGACGTTGCGCTCCACGGCAAATCGCGCCAGAAACAGCGACATCAGCAGCGCCCCGACCGCAGGGGCCGAACGCAGCAGGCCCAGACCCCACGGGCCGGTCAGCAGAATATCTTTGGCGAACACCGGCAGCAGTGCGGTCGCGCCACCCAGCAGGACGGCAAACAGATCCAGGGAAATCGCCCCGAGAATGTCCGGGCGACTGCGAATGAAGCGGATGCCCGCCAGCAGCGAATCCAGGGTGGCCTTGCCCTTGTTCAACGGTGTCTGCCGGGCCGGCAGGTTGAGCATCAGCGCACAAGCGATGAGGTAAAGGATCACCGTCGGGCCGTACACCCAAACGCTGCCGAAGGCGTAGAGCAAACCGCCCAGTGCCGGGGCGACGATGGTCGCGGATTGTTGTGCAGATTGCGCCGCAGCAACCGCGCGGGGAAATAACGCGCTGGGCACGATGCTCGGCAGCAATGCCTGAGTCGTCGGCATTTCGAAGGAGCGGGCGGCGCCGAGCAGGAACGCGAGGATGAAGATCATCTCCCGGGTGACATGGTCGGTCGCGCTACCGATGGCTAGCGACAGGGCAATCAGCGCCTGCAGGAACTGACAAATCGCCGCGACCTTGCGCCGGTCATAGCGATCTGCGACGTGCCCGGTGTGCAGCATGAACAACACTCGAGGGGCAAATTCCACCAGCCCCACCAGGCCCAGATCGAGCACATTGCCGGTCAGTTGATACAGATTCCAGCCGATAGCCACCGTGAGCATCTGAAAACCGCTGGCGGTAAACACCCGAGCCAGCCAGAACGCGATAAACGGGCGGTGATGACGTAACAGCAGGGGCGCTTGGCTGGGCATCTGAAGGCAGGTCTGGGTGGAGGGGAAGGGTCGAGATTATCACCAACCTGTAACCAGAAGTTGCAGGGCTAGGAAATTTAGTTAGCTAGACACCGATCTGCGCAGCCCCTTATATCCCCTGTGGCGAGGGAGCTTGCTCCCGCTGGGCTGCGAAGCAGTCCCGAACCTGCTACCCCATCCCCACAGGCATATCGCATCACCCGGTTTTACGACTGCTGCGCAGCCGAGCGGGAGCAAGCTCCCTCGCCACGGGAATGTATTGCAGCTCAAGACAAAACCCATGAGGCAACCTGTCACGCGGCAAAAGACCACACCGTCCATCGGTAAAAATGCGACTACTCTTTCAACGTTGCTTGATCCAGATCAAGACCCTTCGTGGAAATGATCCGGCGGCCAGATGGCCAGATTCCCTACGTTGTGATGATGGTAAAAAAAGAACGAATCCGAATTCGCCATATCCGTGGGGGCAGTGGGTGCAGGCCGCAAGCCTTCAGCCAGTATTACCTGACAGAGGAAGACTTATGTTCGGTTTGGAGGCACTCGATCTCGCCCGGATTCAGTTCGCATTCACCATTTCGTTTCACATCCTGTTTCCGGCCATCACCATTGGCCTGGCGAGTTACCTGGCGGTGCTCGAAGGCCTGTGGCTGAAGACGCACAACGACACTTACCGCGATCTGTACCATTTCTGGTCGAAGATTTTTGCCGTCAACTTCGGCATGGGCGTGGTTTCCGGCTTGGTCATGGCCTATCAGTTCGGCACCAACTGGAGTCGTTTCTCGGACTTCGCAGGTTCCGTGACCGGGCCGTTGTTGACCTATGAAGTGCTCACTGCCTTCTTCCTCGAGGCCGGTTTCCTCGGCGTCATGCTGTTCGGCTGGAACAAGGTCGGACGCAAGCTGCACTTTTTCTCGACGGTCATGGTGGCCATCGGCACCCTTATTTCGACCTTCTGGATTCTGGCCTCCAACAGTTGGATGCAGACCCCGCAAGGCTACGAAATCGTCAACGGCCAAGTCATTCCGGTGGACTGGCTGGCGATTATTTTCAATCCGTCGTTCCCCTACCGGCTGTTGCACATGTCCACGGCGGCGTTCGTTGCGACGGCCTTCTTCGTCGGTTCGTCGGCGGCTTGGCACTTGCTGCGCGGCAAGGACAACCCGGCGATTCGCACCATGCTCTCGATGGCGATGTGGATGGCGCTGATCGTTGCCCCTATCCAGGCGGTTATCGGTGACTTCCACGGCGTCAACACGCTCAAGCATCAACCGGCGAAAATCGCTGCGATCGAAGGTCACTGGGAAAACGTCGGCAATGAACCGACCCCGCTGATCCTGTTCGGCTGGCCGGACATGAAAGCCGAGAAAACCAGATTTGCCGTCGAGATTCCGTACCTGGGCAGCCTGATCCTGACCCACAGCCTGGACAAGCAAGTACCGGCACTCAAGGAATTCGCGCCTGAAGACCGGCCGAATTCGACCATCGTCTTCTGGTCGTTCCGGATCATGGTCGGCCTGGGCGTGCTGATGATCTTCACTGGTTTGTGGAGCCTGTGGCTGCGCAAACGCGACAGGCTGTATACCTCACGTCCATTCCTGTACCTGGCGTTGTGGATGGGCCCGTCCGGCCTGGTCGCGATTCTCGCCGGCTGGTTCACCACTGAAATCGGCCGTCAGCCGTGGGTGGTCTACGGCTTGATGCGCACGGCAGACGCGTCCTCCGGGCACAGCTTCGTGCAGATGAGCATCACCTTGATCATGTTCGTTGTGGTCTATTTCGCGCTGTTCGGTGCCGGTCTTGGTTACATGATGCGTCTGGTGCGCAAAGGGCCGAAGATCGACGAAGGCAAGGAAACCAACGAAGGCGGCCCTGGCCAGCAACGCACACCGGCCCGTCCACTGTCTGCAGCCGACGACGACAACGGTGAAGGCGAACACAGCCACAGCCTGAACAAGGAGATTTGAATCATGGGTATTGATCTTCCGCTGATCTGGGCCGTGATCATCATCTTCGGCATCATGATGTACGTGGTCATGGACGGCTTTGACCTGGGAATCGGGATTCTCTTCCCGTTCATCAAGGGCAAGAGCGATCGTGACGTCATGATGAACACCGTCGCCCCGGTCTGGGACGGCAACGAAACCTGGCTGGTATTGGGCGGCGCGGCATTGTTCGGCGCCTTCCCGCTGGCCTATTCGGTGGTGCTCTCGGCGCTGTACCTGCCGCTGATTTTTATGCTGATCGGGCTGATTTTTCGCGGTGTGGCCTTTGAGTTTCGCTTCAAGGCCAAGGACGACAAGCGTCATCTCTGGGACAAGGCATTCATCGGTGGCTCGATCGCCGCAACCTTCTTCCAGGGCGTGGCGTTGGGTGCGTTCATCGATGGGCTACCGGTAGTCAATCGTCAGTTTGCCGGCGGTTCACTCGACTGGCTGACACCGTTCACGATGTTCTGTGGCGCGGCGCTGGTGGTGGCTTATGCGCTGCTCGGTTGCACCTGGCTGATCATGAAGACCGAAGGCAAGCTGCAGGAGCAGATGCATGACCTGGCGCGGCCATTGGCCTTCGTGTTACTGGCGGTGATTGGCGTTGTCAGTATCTGGACACCGTTGGCCCACGCTGAGATCGCTGCACGCTGGTTCACCCTGCCGAATCTGTTCTGGTTCTTGCCGGTACCGATTCTGGTGCTGGTGACCCTGTACGGTCTGATTCGCGCGGTGGCCCGAAATGCGCATTACACGCCATTCCTGCTGACCCTGGTACTGATCTTCCTCGGCTACAGCGGTCTGGGTATCAGCCTGTGGCCGAACATTGTGCCGCCGTCGATCTCGATCTGGGACGCCGCCGCGCCGCCGCAAAGCCAGGGCTTCATGCTGGTGGGTACGCTGTTCATCATCCCGTTCATCCTGGGTTACACCTTCTGGAGCTACTACGTATTCCGCGGCAAGGTCACCCACGAAGATGGTTACCACTAGCTACGATTACGGCGCAGGATTGATACCTGCGCCGTTGCAGAGGAGAAAGCGATGATGGCGGGCAAACCTGATTTGCAGGAAATCGAAGCCGCAGAGAAAAAGCCGCTCTGGCAGCGATTAGGCTGGCTGGCGATGATCTGGACCGGCAGCGTCGTGGCCCTGTTCATCGTAGCTACGGTGATGCGCATGTTCATGAATGCCGCAGGTCTGAGCACTCACTGAAATTCCCATCCCGTTGCCTTGCGGCACGGATTTATAACCCTCCTTTCATGGAGGGTTTTTTTTGGGGGGGTTATTTGCGTGCTTTGAGAATGACGAACTTGGGGGTGGCCGCTACTTGCTCGACACCGCGGAACAACCGCGCCAGCTTGCTGTGATAACCCAGGTGACGGTTGCCGACGATGTACAGCGCGCCGCCCACCACCAACGATTCACGCGCTTGCTGGAACATCCGCCAGGCCAGGAAATCGCCGACCACTTGCTGTTGGTGAAACGGCGGATTGCACAACACCACGTCCAGGGATTGAGGTTCCTGCTCTGCCAAACCATCGCCGGCCCGCACGCTCACGTCACGATCACCCAGCGCAGTGCGCCAGTTTTCAGCGGCCGATTGCACGGCCATGAACGACTCATCCACCAAAGTGTAGTGGGCCTCAGGGTTTTGCAGGGCACTGGCGATCGCCAGCACGCCATTACCACACCCCAGATCGGCGACTCGTGCTGCGCCGAGGTTCTTCGGCAAGTGCGGCAAAAAGGCCCGCGTACCGATGTCCAGCCCTTCGCGGCAGAACACATTGGCGTGATTGAGCAGTTCGATCGCAGGGGCGTCGAGTCGATAGCGGGTCGGGTAAGGGGAAACAGCGGGGGTTTTGTCTTCGGATGTGGCGATCAGCAGCCGAGCCTTCTTCACGGCAAGCGAGGCTTGCACCGGGCCGATGTAACGCTCCAGCAGATCGCCCGCAGCGCGTGGCAAATGTTTCACCATCGCTGCCGCAATCACTTGAGCGCCAGGAGCCAGTTGCCCTTGTAGCCGGATCAGTTGCTCTTCCAGCAAGGCCAGGGTTTTCGGTACCCGGATCAATACCCGGTCAAACGGCCCGACGAACGCTTCGCTGGCAGGCACCTTCGGCACTGCATCAAACGCCTGGCCGTTGCGTATCAAGTTTTTTTCCAGCCCCTGAAAAGCCAGAAACGAATCGCCGCTGCTGGTCACCCGAACCTTGGTCACAAGGCTGGCGGCCAAAGCACCGAAGCTGTCGTTGAGCACCAGCACTCGGGTATCGGCTGCCGGTTGTTGCTCGGCCAGATGATTGAGCAGGTATTCGTCGGCGGCATCAAATGCTTGCAACGGTTCATTCTGCTGTTCTGGCTGGCGGATCAGATCGAGTTGAGCGAAGGGGGTTTCGAGCAGAGGCATGAGGCGGGAGGCTCTGGGTAGTCAACGGAGGATAATCAACGAGTGGCCCGGCGCTCAGGTGCGTTGTAGCGGGCGGAACCATCCGAGCAAACTGCGTCGTGGCATTTCACACGGCATCACTCAGGACGGATCGCAGATGGTACGTTTTTTTGGCCTGGATTACTTGCAGGGATTACCTGATTCGAACGGTTTCAGATAACGCTCATTCTCGCTGCTCTGATCACCGCGGCAATCTTGTTGTTGACGCCGAGCTTGCGAATGGCGCCCCGGATATGGAACTGCACCGTGCTTTCACTCAGGCTAAGGATGATCGCAATCTCGCCTGCCGTCTTGCCATCGGCCGAATATTTCAGCACCTCGACTTCTCGGGATGACAGATGCACGCTGTTCGGCTTGGGCGAAGCCTCCGGCAGGCCTTTCGCGACAAGCCCGTGCAGATGGTGGCCAATGAACATTGCGTAGCCCAGATTTTTATACAGATCATTCGTAGTAATCGGGCAGTGACTTCTGGCCAGGCTCAACATGCTGCAAAGCCCGTTCTGGTCATGAACGGATTGGGACCAGCCATAGTGCAAACCCTGCCTTTTTTGTGCTTGCCGCAGCGTTGGTGTCTTTGAGAAAACCTCTTCCTGCCAAAGAATCGGCCATTCGGAATGATTGCAGTGGGCTAGTATTGGGTCGATTTCACTGAACTGCTCTTGTTCATATTTCGTGTTCCATTCGGCAGGGTAATTATTCAGATTAATCTTTTGGCGGTATGTTCCTCGTGCTTGGGATGTGATTGAAAATGCACAGAAATTAAAGCCAAGGTTTTTAACGAAATTGAGTGACATTTCGTACGCGGTCTCTATTTTCTGAGTGTAAGAAAGCTGCATTAACTGTGACTCCTTCCACACTTTCATTGGACAACTCCAGGAGAACTTTTTTGATGGGTGCTTATTTGGATCCAGGGTCCGGCACGACCCCGAGTGTAGGATAATTCTTACGTGGGTGCTGGATTTTTTCGTTCTTGAAAAAAATCGAAACTGCCTAAATGGTTCTTAGTGCTTTTATTACTTAAAGTCAGACTAAATGCGTGTTGTAATTTTTTTGTATTTTTTTACTGTTTAGTTACGCGCCTGAAAGACATTACAAATCACCGGTGTTTATCCCCCTTGCTTTGCGGGACACTGGCGTCATCTGTTGAAGGGAGCGACTCATGACTGCCAGTGCAGAAAAGTTCACTCGCCAGACGCTGCTTGACGTCCAGCCGCTGACTCCAAACTTGTTCACTCTGCGAACCACCAGGGATCCGGGTTTTCGTTTTCGCGCGGGGCAATTCGCCCGACTGGGCGTGGCCAAGGCCGACGGCAGCACGGTTTGGCGGGCTTATTCGATGGTCTCTTCACCCTATGACGAGTTCCTTGAATTCTTCTCCATTGTCGTACCGGGAGGGGAGTTCACCAGTGAACTGAGTCGGCTGGCAGTCGGCGATACGCTGCTGGTCGACCGGCAGGCCTTTGGTTATCTGACGCTGGATCGCTTCGTCGATGGGCGCGATCTCTGGTTGTTATCCACAGGCACGGGCCTGGCACCGTTTCTGTCGATCCTGCAGGATTTCGAGGTTTGGGAAAAATTCGAGCGCATCATCCTGGTCTACAGCGTGCGTGAAGCGCGGGAGCTGGCGTATCAGGAGCTGATTGCAGGGCTGGCCCAGCGCGACTATCTGGCCGAATATGCGCACAAGCTGCAGTTCATCGCCACCGTCACCCGCGAGCAGCATCCGGGTGTCTTGAATGGGCGGATCACCAGGCTCATAGAAACTGGCGAGCTGGAACGGACTGCCGGTGTAGCGCTGACGGCCGAGCATTCGCGGGTGATGCTCTGCGGTAATCCACAGATGATCGAAGACACGCGCAAGTTACTGAAACAACGGGAAATGCACTTGAGCCTCAGTCGACGCCCCGGCCAAGTGGCGGTGGAAAACTACTGGTAAACAAACGGCGCCCGAAGGCGCCGTTTGTGCGCGGCAATCAGTCATCAGGGCGATTGTTCTGGGCCTTGAGCAGATCGCGGATCTCGCTCAGCAGCTCTTCTTCCTTGGTCGGAACCGGCGGCAGGGTTGGCGCAACGGCCTCTTCGCGTTTCAGGCGGTTGATGGCCTTGACGGCAATGAAGATCGCGAAAGCGATGATGACGAAGTCGATCAGGCTCTGGATGAACTTGCCGTACGCCAGCATCACCGCCGGGACCTCCCCATTGCCAGCCTTGAGCGTAACGGCCAGGTCACTGAAGTCCACTCCACCGATCAGCAGGCCAATCGGCGGCATCACCACATCGCCAACAAACGACGAAACGATTTTGCCGAAGGCAGCGCCGATGATGATACCCACGGCCATGTCGACCACATTACCTTTGACCGCGAAGGCCTTGAACTCACTTATCACGCCCATGGGTTATTTCCTTGTTACAGATTAGGTTGGTGAGCGCAGTGTAAATCAGCTTAAGGGCTGCTGCTTGAAGACCAGAGGAAACTTCCATGACAAATCCCCTAGGCCCTGGGGCTTTTCCCCTCCGTCGTACCTTCGGCATTCTGACCGCCAGCCTCCTGTCCTTCTGCGTCAACGCGGCGACGCTGACCCGCGACAATGGTGCCGCCGTCGGCGACAACCAGAACTCGCACACCGTTGGCGCGACCGATCCGGTGCTGTTGCAAGACGTACAACTGATCCAGAAGCTGCAGCGTTTTGACCGCCAAAGGCGATGTGCACTATGTGAAGTTTTACTGGAAAAGTTTACAGGGGATAAAAAACCTCGACCCTAAAGAAGTTATCAAGGTTCAAGGTCAAGATTACTGTCATATGACCAACGACTGGGTGGCTGAATAATAAGGAGGCGTTTGCGAAGTGGGACTTGTACGTCCAGGTTCTAAGTTCGCAAGACTTGTACAAGTTTGATTTCGATCCATTGGGCGCCATCAAGATCTGGCCCGGTATTGTTGAACGAAAAGTTGGACGTAGGGTGTTGAACCGTAATCCGGCGAATGTATTCCAGGAAACCGAACAAGTGGCCATGCTCCGGCCAATTTAGTTCCGGGTATCGAACCTTCGGAAGATCGCTTGTTGCAACGGCGAGTGTTCTCGTATCAAAGGTGATCTGGCTCGGGTCAAGGCGCTGGCGGCCAAACTGGTCGACTGACCCATCTGCCTGAAACGGGACCTCATGCGAAGTTCCGTCTGGACATGACGCCGAAGATCCGCCGGGGCAACAGTGCCGCGCTGATCTGCGTCAGCTGAGCTATCATCGCGGTTTTTGCCGGGAGTTCAGATGGCCAAGGCCAAGCGCATGTACGGCTGCACGGAGTGCGGCTCAACCTTCCCCAAGTGGGCCGGCCAGTGCGGCGAATGCGGGGCCTGGAACACGCTGACCGAAACCATGGTGGAGAGTGGCGGCGCCGCAGCCCCCAGCGGTCGCACCGGTTGGACCGGCCAGCAGGCGCAGATCAAGACCCTGGCCGAAGTCAGCGTTGAAGAGATTCCACGTTTCTCCACGGCATCCAGCGAGCTGGATCGCGTTCTGGGCGGCGGCCTGGTGGATGGCTCGGTGGTGTTGATCGGTGGTGATCCCGGCATCGGCAAGTCGACCATTTTGTTGCAAACCTTGTGCAACCTCGCCAAGAGCATGTCGGCGCTGTACGTCACCGGCGAAGAGTCTCAGCAACAAGTGGCCATGCGTGCCCGGCGCCTGGGTTTACCTCAGGATCAATTGCGGGTAATGACCGAAACCTGCATCGAAACCATCATCGCCACCGCCCGGCAGGAAAAGCCCAAGGTGATGGTGATCGACTCGATCCAGACGATTTTCACCGAGCAACTGCAATCGGCTCCGGGGGGCGTTTCCCAGGTGCGCGAAAGTGCGGCGTTGCTGGTGCGTTACGCCAAACAAAGCGGCACGGCGATTTTCCTCGTGGGCCATGTCACCAAAGAGGGTGCGCTGGCCGGTCCCCGAGTGCTGGAGCACATGGTCGATACTGTTCTGTATTTCGAAGGCGAATCCGATGGGCGTCTGCGTCTGCTGCGGGCGGTGAAAAACCGTTTCGGCGCGGTGAATGAATTGGGCGTGTTCGGTATGACCGACAAGGGCCTGAAAGAAGTCTCCAACCCCTCGGCGATTTTTCTGACCCGCGCCCAGGAAGAAGTCCCGGGCAGTGTGGTCATGGCCACGTGGGAAGGCACCCGGCCGATGCTGGTGGAAGTCCAGGCGTTGGTGGATGACAGTCATCTGGCCAATCCGCGGCGGGTAACGCTCGGACTGGATCAAAATCGCTTGGCCATGTTGTTGGCGGTTTTGCATCGCCACGGCGGCATTCCGACCCACGACCAGGATGTGTTCCTCAACGTGGTTGGCGGAGTGAAGGTACTGGAAACAGCATCTGACCTGGCGCTGATGGCGGCGGTCATGTCCAGTTTGCGCAACCGGCCGCTGCCCCATGATCTGCTGGTGTTCGGCGAAGTCGGCTTGTCAGGTGAAGTGCGCCCGGTGCCGAGTGGCCAGGAACGCTTGAAAGAGGCGGCCAAACACGGCTTCAAGCGCGCTATCGTGCCCAAGGGCAACGCGCCGAAAGAGGCGCCGCCGGGGTTGCAGATTATTGCTGTGACGCGCCTGGAGCAGGCGCTCGACGCATTGTTTGAATAGCTGGTAAACCGGACACGAACCCTGTGGGAGCGGGCTTGCTCGCGAAGAGGCCATCACAGCCAACATCAATGTTGGCTGTTCCACCGCCTTCGCGAGCAAGCCCGCTCCCACATTGGATCAGTGTCGGGCCGTCATATTTCGATCAGTGCGCCCAATTCGCGCTCCAGTTCCTCGGGATCTCCCAGATTGAACTCGATCAATCGCCGCAGGCGCTCAATCGATTCCAGGCTGATGTGTTTGCAGACAAACCCGAGTTGACCATGGTCGTCGTGGGTCAACATCACATCCATCTTGATCTCGACGTCTTCGTTAAGATGAATATCAACCAGGAAATGCCAGTCTGGATTACCCAGCCACGGCTCGGGCTTCTCGATAAGCAGCCCCTTGAGTGACAAGTCGATCAACTTTACCGGCCAGATGAATTCCCCCTGGCTCAGCTCGGTTCGGGCATCGAACGCAATACGTTTGAAGCGGCGGCGATCAGCAGGTTGGTCACTCATGGCGCGATCCTCTGAATGTCCGCTGACTATAGACCCGCATTGTTGAAGCCTGCCAGCCAAGACGGGTCCTGGATCAATGTCGGGGTATGGCCTTTGCCGTCAGTAGCGCTAAACTCCGGATGGCTTTCTTTCTTGTCCACTCTGGCTGGAATCATAAAATGAAAAATAATAATAATGGCCTGCTACGCCACTTACCCTGGCTGCTGCTGGCAATCCTGGGAGCGTGCGCCCTGGGCGTAGTGGCATTGCGCCGAGGCGAGGCCATCAATGCCTTGTGGATTGTGGTCGCCGCGGTGGCCATTTATCTGGTCGCGTACCGCTACTACAGCCTGTTCATCGCTAACAACGTGATGCAACTCGATCCGCGTCGGGCTACACCTGCCGTGCTCAACAATGACGGTCTGGACTATGTGCCGACCAACAAACACATCCTTTTCGGTCACCACTTCGCAGCCATCGCTGGCGCAGGGCCGCTGGTCGGCCCGGTATTGGCGGCGCAGATGGGCTACCTGCCCGGTACGCTGTGGCTGATTGCCGGGGTGGTGCTGGCCGGTGCGGTTCAGGACTTCATGGTCCTGTTCATGTCCACCCGCCGCAACGGTCGTTCCCTGGGCGACATGGTCCGTGAGGAAATGGGCCGCATCCCCGGGACCATCGCGCTGTTTGGCTGCTTCCTGATCATGATCATCATCCTCGCGGTGCTGGCGCTGATCGTGGTCAAGGCCCTGGCCGAAAGCCCGTGGGGGATTTTCACGGTGATGGCGACCATCCCGATCGCGATGTTCATGGGCATTTACATGCGCTACATCCGCCCGGGTCGCATTGGTGAAATCTCGGTAATCGGCGTGGCGTTGCTGCTGGGTTCGATCTGGCTGGGCGGGCAGATTGCCGCTGATCCGGTGTGGGCCAAGGCGTTCAGCTTCACCGGGATCCAGATCACCTGGATGCTGATCGGTTACGGTTTCGTCGCCGCAGTCCTGCCGGTGTGGCTGATCCTCGCCCCTCGCGATTACCTGTCAACGTTTCTGAAGATCGGCACCATCGTTGCGCTGGCGATCGGCATCCTGATCACCATGCCCGAGCTGAAAATGCCGGCATTGACCCAGTTCATCGATGGCACCGGGCCGGTGTGGAAAGGTGGGTTGTTCCCGTTCCTGTTCATCACCATCGCCTGTGGTGCGGTGTCGGGTTTCCATGCGCTGATTTCCTCCGGCACCACACCGAAGTTGCTGGATAACGAGGTTAACGCCCGTTACATCGGTTACGGCGGCATGCTGATGGAGTCCTTCGTGGCAATCATGGCCATGGTTGCCGCTTCGGTGATCGAGCCGGGTGTGTACTTCGCCATGAACAGCCCGCCAGCGGTCGTCGGCGGTGACGTGGTGGCTGTGGCACAAGCTGTCAGCGGCTGGGGTTTCGCGATTACCCCGGAAGCGCTGCAAGCGGTGGCCAAGGACATCGGAGAAACCACCATCCTGGCCCGCGCCGGCGGTGCACCGACCCTGGCGGTCGGTATTGCGCAAATCCTGCACAGTGTGTTGCCGGGTGAAAACACCATGGCGTTCTGGTACCACTTCGCGATCCTGTTCGAAGCGCTGTTCATCCTGACCGCGGTCGACGCCGGCACCCGTGCGGGGCGTTTCATGTTGCAGGATTTGCTCGGCTCCTTCGTGCCGGCGCTGAAGCGCACCGAGTCCTGGACCGCCAACCTGATCGCAACGGCCGGTTGCGTGGCGATGTGGGGTTACCTGCTGTACCAAGGTGTGATCGACCCACTGGGTGGCATCAACACCTTGTGGCCATTGTTCGGTATCTCCAACCAGATGCTGGCCGGAATCGCGCTGATGCTGGCGACCGTCGTGCTGATCAAAATGAAGCGCCAACGCTACGTCTGGGTGACCATGCTGCCAGCGGTGTGGCTGCTGATCTGCACCACCACCGCAGGCTTCATCAAACTGTTCGACGCCAACCCGGCCATCGGCTTCCTGGCGCTGGCGAAGAAATACAGCGATGCGTTGGCCAACGGGCAGATTCTGGCCCCGGCCAAGAGCATCGAGCAGATGCAGCATGTGATCTATAACGCCTACACCAACGCAACGCTGACCGCGCTGTTCCTGTTTGTGGTGTTCAGCATCCTGTTCTATGCGCTCAAGGTTGGCATTGCCGCTTGGGGTACCAAAGAACGTACGGATAAAGAATCGCCGTTCCAGGCTCAGCCGGATGCGTAATCGAGGATTGCACCATGTTCAATGACCTGAGTCGCCTCGGTAAATACCTCGGTCAGGCCGCGCGCCTGATGGTCGGCATGCCCGACTACGACAACTACGTCGAGCATATGCAAACCAAACACCCGGACAAACCGGTGATGAGCTACGAGATGTTCTTTCGCGAACGTCAGGAAGCCCGTTACGGTGGCAAGGGTGGACCGAAGTGCTGTTGACCCGACAGCCAGGTTGATGCAAACCCTGTGGGAGCGGGCTTGCTCGCGAAAACGGTATGTCATTCAACATTAATGTCGACTGACACGACCTCTTCGCGAGCAAGCCCGCTCCCACATTTGCTTTGTGTTTGTTTTTTAATTTTGTGAAAACAGGAGACTTGCGTTTGTCCTCTCCCATTCCAGTAACAATCCTCAGCGGCTTTCTCGGCGCGGGAAAAACCACGCTGCTGCGCCATCTGCTCAAAGCCGAGCACGGCCTGAAAATCGCCGTGATCGAAAACGAATTCAGTGACGCCGGTATCGACACCCAACTGTTGGGCGACGAGCCGGTGCAAGTGATGACACTGTCCAACGGCTGCGTCTGTTGCACCATCCACACTGATTTGACCAAGGCGCTGTACCTGCTGCTCGAACGCCTGGACAGCGGCGAAATCGCCTTCGATCGTCTGGTCATCGAATGCACCGGCCTGGCCGATCCGGCCCCGGTGGCGCAGACCTTTTTCATCGACGAAGAACTGCGTGAGCGCTACATCCTCGATGGCATCATCACCCTGGTCGACGCCAAGCATGCCGAACATCACCTGACCCAGACGATCGCCCAGGCACAAATCGGTTTCGCCGACCGCTTGCTGGTAAGCAAACGGGATCTGGTGGACGAGCCGACCTTCACCGCTCTCAGCGAGCGCCTGACCCGCATCAACCGTCGCGCGCCGATACGCCTGGTCGAACACGGCAAGATTGATCTGGCAGAACTGCTCGACGTGCGTGGCTTCAACCTCAATGCCGATCTCGGCGGTGGAATGAGTCTGCGTCCAGTGAGCAAGGCGCCGTCCATCGACCGTATTTCCAGCCTGGTGTTGCGCACCGACAAGCCGCTGGATATCGACAAGCTCAGTGAGTTCATGAACGAACTGCTGGAAGACCATGGCAAGCAACTGCTGCGATACAAAGGTGTTTTGAACATCCTTGGCGAACCGCGGCGCATGGTGTTTCAAGGCGTGCTGAAGTTGTATGGTTTCGACTGGGATACGGAATGGGCCGATGATGAAACACGCGAAAGCGTGATCGTGTTCATTGCCGATGATTTGCCGGAAGAGAAAATTCGTGAGGGGTTTGCGCGGGTCGCAGCCGGTTAAAATCGGATATCTTCAGCGTGTTTGAGGCCCCTTTCGCGAGCAAGCCCGCTCCCACATTTGATCCGTGTTGCCCACTCTATCCGGGACGACACAAAGTCAATGTGGGAGCGGGCTTGCTCGCGAAGGCGATCTACCCGGCAGCACAGTTTCGAATGGTCGATGATCCAGAGTTCAGCAATCTTCTTCAATATAATCCAGATGTCGGGTCATCAACCTCTCGGCCACCGTAGCATCGTCATCCGCTGGCGGTTTTCCGGTGTCCGTTCGGGAGAAGGGCAGGGCAGTGAATATCTGTGGTGAGGCGAAGCTGTTCATGGCCAGTCTCCAGTTCGAAGAGGGGTTCAACTGCCGAGGTGGTCGTCCGGGATGTTCAATTCGATGCCCATCCGTTGGCCTTCGCGAAGGATGTGCCGACGCATCTCGGCGCTGGCCTGGGCGCTGTTTTTGCTGCGGATAGCTCGTACGACGGCTTCGTTTTGAGCTGGTCCAGGTGAGTGTTCGCACCGCTACCGATGCCGGTCGTGAATTCGGCAGCTCCTACAAGGGGAATTTGCGGACGAAAAAAAACCGGCCATCACTGGCCGGTTCTTTCATTGCTGCGGTTTAGCGGTGCAATTAAGCGCCGTACACCGGCAGCTTTTTGCAGATAGCCTTGACCTTCTCACGAACGGCGTCAATCACCGCTTCGTTGTTCAGGTCAGCCAGGATGTCGCAGATCCAGCCGGCCAGCTCTTTGCACTCTGCTTCCTTGAAACCGCGAGTGGTCACTGCCGGCGTACCGAAGCGCAGACCGGAGGTGACGAACGGGGAGCGTGGATCGTTCGGTACCGAGTTCTTGTTCACGGTGATGAATGCTTTGCCCAGTGCGGCGTCGGCGTCTTTACCGGAGATTTCCTGCTTGATCAGCGACAGCAGGAACAGGTGGTTCTGAGTACCGCCCGACACCACGTCGAAACCGCGCTCAATGAATACGCCGGCCATGGCCTGGGCGTTTTTCACCACTTGTTGCTGGTAGGCCTTGAACTCAGGCTGCAGCGCTTCCTTGAAGCAGATCGCCTTGGCAGCGATCACGTGCTCCAGCGGGCCACCCTGGGCGCCCGGGAATACCGCGGAGTTCAGCTTCTTCTCGATGTCGGCGTTGGCGCGAGCCAGAATCAGGCCGCCACGTGGACCGCGCAGGGTCTTGTGGGTGGTGGTGGTCACGACGTCAGCGAAGGGAACCGGGTTCGGGTAGACGCCAGCGGCGACCAGACCAGCCACGTGAGCCATGTCGACGAACAGGTAAGCGCCAACTTTGTCAGCGATAGCGCGAAAGCGCGGGAAGTCGAGGATCTGCGAGTAGGCAGAGAAACCGGCCACGATCATTTTTGGTTTGTGCTCGACCGCCAGACGCTCGACTTCGTCGTAGTCGATCAGGCCATTGGCATCGATGCCGTACTGAACGGCGTTGTACAGCTTGCCGGAGGAAGAAACGCTGGCACCGTGGGTCAGGTGACCGCCGTGAGCCAGGCTCATGCCCAGGATGGTGTCGCCTGCTTGCAGCAGGGCCAGGTAAACGGCGCTGTTGGCTTGCGAACCGGCGTGTGGCTGAACGTTGGCGTAATCGGCGCCGAACAGTTCTTTGGCACGGTCGATGGCCAGCTGCTCAACCACGTCGACGAACTCGCAACCACCGTAGTAGCGCTTGCCCGGGTAGCCTTCGGCGTACTTGTTGGTCAGTACCGAGCCTTGAGCTTCCATCACCGCAGGGCTGGTGTAGTTTTCCGAAGCGATCAGCTCGATGTGTTCTTCCTGGCGCTGAGCTTCTTGCTCCATGGCGGCAAAAAGGTCGGCGTCGTACTTGGCAATAGTCAAATCACGGCTGAACATGGCGGTCCTCAAGGATCGGGGCAGAAAAGGGAGGCATTCTAACCCAATGGGTTTTAGATGGCATATGAAAGGACATCATGTCGCAGACAAGTGGTGTTCATGCGCAGGATTTTCGGTGTTTGTGCAGGCCTCTTCGCGAGCAAGCCCGCTCCCACAGGGGAACGCATTTCAAAAGTGGGAGCGGGCTTGCTCGCGAAGAGGCCATCAGCAACACCCGAAAAACTTCAGTCGAGCATGAACAACGCATCATTGCTGAACTGCGCCTCAAACCGACTCGCCGGCATCGGTCGGCCGAACAGATACCCCTGAACCTCATCGCAACCATGCTCACGCAGGAAGTCGAGCTGCTCGTGGGTTTCCACGCCTTCGGCAATCACAGCCAGATTGAGGCTGTGGGCCATGGCGATGATCGCCCGGGCAATTTGCGCATCCTGTTCCCCTGAGGGCAGGCCATCGACGAAGGTGCGGTCGATTTTCAGCACGTCGATCGGGAATTGCTTGAGATAGTTGAGCGATGAATAACCGGTGCCGAAGTCATCGACCGCGATGCTCAGGCCGAGGTTTTTCAATCCGGCGAGGATCTGCATCGCCTCGCTGACTTCGCGCATCAGGATACTTTCAGTCAACTCCAGCTCCAGGCACGCCGGCGGCAGGCCGGTTTCCTTGAGGATGGTAGCGATCCGTGTGCCAAGCTGCCCGTCCGAGAACTGCCGGGCCGAAATGTTCACCGAAACTTTCGGCACCCGCACCTTGGTTTGATGCCAGGTCTTGAGCTGACGGCAGGCTTCGCCGATCACCCAGTCGCCGACATCCACCACCAGCCCGAGCTCTTCGAGCACCGGAATGAAATCCCCCGGGGGCACCAGGCCGCGTCGCGGGTGGCGCCAGCGCAGCAGGGCTTCGGCACCGGTCAGGCGTTTGCCGTCGCCGCTGAACTGCGGCTGGTAGTACAACACGAATTCGTTTTGCTCCAGGGCATGGCGCAAGTCGCTTTCCAGCTCCAGACGTTCCAGGGCGCTGGCGTTCATGTCAGCCTGATAGAACTGGAAGTTGTTCTTGCCGCGCTCCTTGGCGTGGTACATCGCGGTGTCGGCGTTCTTCATCAACTGACTGAGCTCGCTGCCGTCCTGAGGGCTCAGGGCGATGCCGATACTGGCGGTGACAAAAAACTCGCGGCCTTCCAGCACGAACGGTTTCACCAGGCTGGCGAGGATCTGCTCGGCCACATGAATCGCCCGGTTCAACGCGATCTGCCGGTTGGCCCGCGGTTGCAGCAGCAAAGTGAACTCATCGCCGCCCATGCGCGCCACGGTGTCGTCATCGTCGACGCAACCCAGCAGGCGCGTGGCCATTTCCTTGAGCATGCGATCGCCGGCGGCGTGGCCCAGGGAGTCGTTGATCGGCTTGAAACGGTCCAGGTCGAGGAACATCAGCACCACCCAGGACTTTTGCCGTTCAGCCGATTGCAGTGCGGTGTGCAGGCGATCCTGGAACAGCGTGCGGTTGGGCAGGTGGGTCAGGGCGTCGTAATAGGCGAGGCGGTGAATCCGTTGCTCACTGGCCTTGCGCTCGCTGATGTCGCTGAAGAAACACACGTAGCTGGCCAGATCGCCTTCATCGTCGAGCACCGCGGTAATCCCGACCCAGGCTGGGTAATGCTCGCCATTGCGTCGTTTGAGCCAGACTTCACCTTCCCAGGTGCTGTGTTGATGCAATTGCTTGAGCACATAGCGCAGATGGGCTTCCTGCTGCTCATCGACAGTGAGCATGTTCGGCAACTGGTCGAGGACCTGGGCCACCGCATAGCCGCTGACGCGACTGAAAGCCTCGTTGGCCTGGACGATGTAGCCGGCCGGGTCAGTGATCAGAATCGCCGAGGTCGAGTGCTCGAATACCGTGGCCGCCATGCGCAGGTCTTTTTCGGCCCGGCGTTGCTGGCTGATGTCGCGGCCGACCCCGAGCACACCTTCAAAGGCACCGTGTTCGTCCCAGACCAGCACCAGACGCAACTCGATGGGGATCTTGCGCCCGTCGGCCCGCAGGCAGTCGAACAGAAACAGCTGGGTCTGCACCTGACTGCGCAGCAGCGCCAGTTGTTCGGGCTTATCCAGCGCTTTGCTGACCCGGTCCATCAGGCTGTAGATGCCGGTCAGTTGTTGTGGGTTGGCGATGGTCGATTGCCAGCCGTTCTGGAATATCCAGTCGGCGTCGATGCCCAGCACGGCTTGCACAGAGGGGCTGACGTAGTTGAGCGACATCTTGCTGTCGGTGGAGAAAATCACGTCGCTGATGCTTTCGGCGAGCATCCGGTAACGCTGCTCGCTGTCGCGCAGGGACTCGCTGGCTTCGATCTGCTCGGTGATGTCCTTGGCCACGCCGATGATGCGCGTGACCTGATCGTGTTTGTCCCGCGCCAGAGCCTGTTCGCGAATATCGAAACGCCGCCATTTGCCATCGCGATGGCGGAAACGCAGTTGGCATTGCATCAGTTGGGTGTAACCCGCGTGACGTTGGGACTGGCGTGATCGGTGGTAGTAGTCGGCATCTTCGGGGTGCAACAGGATTTCCCAGAAATACTCGCCCATCTGGTGCAGTTCAGTGCGGTTGTAACCCAGTGTTTGCCCCAGGTGATGGTTGCTGAAGATCATCCGCTGGCTGATCACATCCTGCACATACAGGTGATCCGGCACGGTGCGTACCACGTCGGACCAGAACCCTTCACGCTCCAGCAACGACAATTCGATGAGTTTGCGGCTGGTGATGTCGCTGATACTCAGGATCACCGCCTTGTAGTCGGCCTGATCTTCCGGCAGGCGCAGCACCAGCCACAGATGCTGGTCGCGACCATTGGCGTCCTGGAGTTTGATTTCCAGCTCAAGCTGTTTCTGCTGGTGCAGCACCGCTTCGAGCACTTGATTGCCAATGGTCGTGCAGTCCGATGGATAGCCGTCGATCAGCAATTTCCAGGCTTGATCGCAGGAATTGACGTTGAGCAGTTGCAGGGCGACCTGGTTGACCTCGGTGATGCGCAGTTCCTGCAGCAGTTGCTGGCGTTGCTCTGATGTCTGGAGCCAGGCCTTCAGCTGCTCGCTGCTATTGAGCCGAGCCCTGTCGAAGATGCTTTTGAGCCCGGACAGGTCCAGCACGCACAGCGCAACGCCGGTGCCTTCGAAAATGTCCTGATAGCGTCGGCGGCCCTCATGCAATTGGCGTTGACGGCGACGAATGTTCAGTAGAACGATGAATGGCAACAAGGAGAGGGCCAGACCCAGCAGGCATTTGCCGATGAACGCCGGCAGCAGTTGTTCGATCACCCGTTGCCGGTCGAACAGCCCGCGCAGTTGCCAATCGCTGCTGCTCAGGGGGACTGTCAGCACACTGTTGGCCAGTTCGTCGGCTGTCAGCACGGCCGGTTTGGCCGAGGGCTGGGCGTCATCGCGGCTGATGATTTGATGATTGATGCGGTTTTCCACCAGCCACTGGGGGCGGATGCCGACGTCGCCCTGTTTGGTCAGAGAGGAGAAAAAATTTGGTGTCAGGCGCAGGGCCCAATAGCCGCGGGTACTGCCACTGGCTTGATGCAAGAGCAGGTGCACCACCGAACCGTCATAAGCATTACTGAAATAATGGGCCTGGGCGCGGCTGCGCTGGACCAGTTCGATCAGGTAATTGGCGTCCTGGCTGTCGGCGGCGCTGTCGCTGAGAATTTTTCCGGAGGGACTGAGCAGCGCCAGGCTACGCAGGTCGGGCAGCGATTGTTGCAGTTTGCTCAGCAACGCCTGCTGTTCGTCGGGACTTTGTGGTTGTTCGATGATCGGTAGTAGATTAAGGGCGATCTGGGCATTGAGCGCCATGTTCAGGCTGACTTGCGCAGCCATATCGGCGGAGTAGTCGATGGTGTACTGGCGCTGGTTTTTCTGGGTTTCGCGAAGCTGATCCAGCAGCTGCCAGAACAGCAGTGCGAGCAGCAACAGCACGAGGGTCGCCAGCGCGCCCTTCAAGGTTCCGCGCAGGGGCGAGCCGGTCGCAGGATTGAGTGCGCTCACGGACGATGGCGGAGAGACATTGGACAAACTGTAATCCTGCGGTTTGGCTGGACTGGCGCGACGTGCACTATAAGCCGGACGCCCGAAGGGCGGCTAGCATGCCTTGAGTTGTGGCGAAGTGCCAGTCCCACTCAGCTGGACTGCCTCCTATCAATAAGGTAGCTTTGCCGGTTACGCGGGAGCGTTCCAGCTCCTAGAATCAGGTTTTTTTCAGCGCGCACGCCTTGATACCCATCAAACGAACGACGCGCATGGCCTGGCCGGGCATCGCCTGCGCTCCAATCATTCATCAGTCACTGACCCAAGGTTCTCCATGGCTCAATACGTCTTCACCATGCATCGGCTGGGCAAAGTTGTTCCGCCGAAGCGGGAAATCCTGAAAAACATTTCGCTGTCGTTCTTCCCTGGCGCCAAGATCGGCGTACTCGGTCTCAACGGTTCGGGTAAGTCCACGCTGCTGAAAATCATGGCTGGCGTCGATACCGAGTTCGACGGTGAAGCCCGTCCGATGCCGGAGCTGAACATTGGCTACCTGCCGCAGGAACCGATCCTGGACCCGACCAAGACCGTGCGTGAAGTGGTCGAGGAAGCGGTCAGCGTGATCAAGAACGCCCAGGCGCGCCTGGACGAGGTCTACGCGGCTTACGCTGACGAAGACGCCGACTTCGACAAACTGGCCGCCGAACAGGCCAAGCTTGAAGCCATCCTGCAGGCCAGCGACGGTCACAACCTGGATCGCCAACTGGAAGTCGCCGCCGATGCGCTGCGTCTGCCAGCGTGGGATGCCAAGGTCGAATTCCTGTCCGGTGGTGAAAAGCGTCGTGTGGCCCTGTGCCGCCTGCTGCTGTCCGCACCAGACATGCTGCTGCTCGACGAACCGACCAACCACCTGGACGCCGATTCCGTCGCCTGGCTGGAGCACTTCCTGCACGACTTCCCGGGCACCGTGGTTGCGATCACGCACGACCGTTACTTCCTGGACAACGTTGCCGGCTGGATCCTCGAGCTCGACCGTGGCGCCGGTATCCCGTACGAGGGCAACTATTCGGGTTGGCTCGAAGCCAAGTCCGACCGTCTGGCGGCCGAATCCAAGCAGCAGTCGGCTCACGAAAAAGCCATGAAGGAAGAACTGGAGTGGGTGCGCAAAGGCGCCAAGGCCCGCCAGTCCAAATCCAAGGCTCGTCTGCAACGCTTCGAAGAAATGCAATCGCAGGAATTCCAGAAGCGCAGCGAAACCAACGAGATCTACATCCCGGCCGGTCCGCGCCTGGGCGACAAGGTCATCGAGTTCAAGAACGTCAGCAAGGGTTATGGCGATCGCGTGCTGATCGACAACCTGTCGTTCTCTATGCCTAAAGGCGCCATCGTTGGTGTGATCGGCGGTAACGGTGCCGGTAAATCGACCCTGTTCCGTATGCTGATGGGCAAGGAAACGCCGGATTCGGGCTCCATCGAAGTCGGCGAAACCGTGCAACTGGCGTGCGTCGATCAGAGCCGTGAAGACCTGGATGGCAGCAAGACTGTGTTCCAGCAGATCTCCGACGGTTCCGACCAGATTCGCATCGGCAACTACGAAATCCCGTCGCGCACTTACGTTGGTCGCTTCAACTTCAAGGGCGGCGACCAGCAGAAGTTCGTCAAGGACCTGTCCGGTGGTGAGCGTGGTCGCTTGCATCTGGCCTTGACGCTGAAAGAGGGCGGCAACGTGCTGCTGCTCGACGAACCGTCCAACGACCTCGACGTTGAAACCCTGCGTTCCCTGGAAGAAGCCTTGCTGGACTTCCCGGGCGCGGCCATTGTGATCTCTCACGATCGGTGGTTCCTTGACCGCGTCGCGACTCACATCCTGGCGTATGAAGACGACTCGCAAGCCGTGTTCTTCGAAGGCAACTACACCGAGTACGAAGCCGATCGCAAGAAACGCCTCGGCGAAGCGGCTTCCCAGCCGCACCGGGTACGGCACAAGAAACTGGCCTGATTTCAGGTGTCGGATGGATAAAAAGCGGAGCCTTCGGGGCTCCGCTTTTTTATGGGCGTTCAGTCAGATCGCGAAGGCGTCATCGAACTCACCCGATCTCTATGGCCAACACCTCAATCACCAAATCCCCCGCCGGTCGCTTCCACAACACTTCATCGCCCACCTGCGCCCTGAGTAACGCCCGCCCCAGCGGCGAACTCCAATTGATCAAGCCATGGGCGGCATCCGCCTGGTCTTCTCCGACCAATTGCACGCGCTGCTCATGACCGTGTTCGTCGGCAAAAGTCACCCAGTTGCCGATCTGCACTTTCTCGGCCGAGGAGGCCCGCGCGACCACCTGGGCGCTTTGCAGGCGATGTTTGAAGTAGCGCCAGTCGCGATCGAGGTCGGCCTGGCGCTGCTTATCGGCCAGTTCGCCTTTGGCGCTTTCCTGATCAAGCAGTTTTTGCAGCTCGACGACTTTCGCCTGAAGCTGCGCCAGACCGGCGGGCGTGACGTAATTGGGCTGCGCGCTGACCTGCCGTTCGACTGGCAGATCGGCTTGCTCGGCAGCGTTATCTTCATTGACGAAGGCACGGCTCATGCTGTTCTCCCGTTATAGGATTTGGGCCATGGTCACAGGCTTTAAGTTTCGATGAATGTCTGTAAACGACTTATTGCGAGCGATAGGCTCGCGCGGCGTCCCGGTCTTTCTGTTGTTGCCAGGCCCGTTCGCGCTCGTCCCAATGGCTTGGCACTGACGCAAGCCATTAGCCGAGCCGGTCTATAAGAGAAGTCTAGAAGTAGATTCGGAAAGGCTTGTGATTAATCTATCGGGTAACGCAGATCCCTTGTGGGAGCGGGCTTGCTCGCGAAAGTGGCGTCACAGTCAACATTGATGTTGCCTGATACACCGCCTTCGCGAGCAAGCCCGCTCCCACAGGGGTTGTGCTGGGACAGATCAATAGTGATACCACTTCACCTCAAGCATCACTTCGTTTTCGGGCGACGCCAGGTGGCTGAATTCGCGTTGAGCACTCAGGCGTACACCCAGATTTCGCGACAGTTCCCACTGCTGATTCAGGCTCACACTCCGGCGCACCTCGCCATTGGTGAAGTAATCACCCTTGGCTTCAAGGCTGAAATTGCCCAGCGGATTTTTCCATAGCAAGCCGCTGTTAAAGCCTGCCGCCGGGGCGATGAAGCCCGCGAAGTCGTTGTTGTGCTCCACCCGCACGGTGCCCAAGGCAAAACCGAGCATGTCGTCACCCAGTTGCCAGGTCCCGCCGCCGCCACCGTTGACATGGCTGACCAGGGTTTCGTCATCATGCTTGCCCGGTACGCGCTCAAGGCCGCCGGTGACTTGCCACGACAGCGGCTGCAACAATTGATTGCGAGGCGTCAGCGAGCGGATGGTCGCCAGGTCCAGTTGCTGCAACTGCCAGTCATTGCCTTCGTATTGGCGCAGCTTCATTTGCAGGATTTCGATCTGCGCGCCGAGGGGGAAGCTTTCCATGTTGTCATTGAGATCGTGATAGGCCATGCGCAGGCCATATTCGCCGAAGGCCTTGTCGCCCCGGGTGCCGATGCCGGCCTGCCAGGTGCGGGACTCGTGACCGTCCTCGGGCAAGCCGGGTTGCGGAATTTCCAGCTCCGGGGGCGGGTTTTGATTGATTGCGCGCAGCAATTCGAAACTGCGTTGGGCTCGTTCCGGGTCGCGTTCCTGGCCATTGGCGCGATAACGCTCCAGACGATAAGCCGCATCGATGATCAACGCCTGGCGGTCGCGAGGTCGGGCCTTGAACGCCGGGGCCTGCAACTGCTTCTGATCGGCGCTGATTTTCAGCACCCAATCCTGTTCTTCGGAAGTTAACGGCTCGGCACGGCTTAGCAGTTCACGCTCACGGGACGGGCGATACTCGATCGATTCCACCAGCCCGGCTTCTTTCACCGCTTTGACCGTGTCGGTGGGGATGGCCGTCAACGGGAATTGCTCGGTCAAATGCAGGTTTGGCCGCGCCACTTGCAGCAGCTCAAGCAGGCGGTAGGAGCAGTTTTCGTCGAAGAAGAAGTAGTCGAACCGGATCTGCTTGAGTTCCCAGACGTGCTCGACCATGCGCTCGGTTTCCTGCTGGGTCAGGTTCAGGCGGTATTCCCACAGGTCGCGGTTCTCTAAGCTGCGGTATTCCGAGAGCTTTTCCTGATACGGCACCAGCGCGAACAACCCGGGATAGCCGCCCATCAAGCCTTTCCAGGCGTACAGAATGCTGTTGTCCGAACCTTCGATGTAGGCGCCGAAGTTGATCGCGTAACTGAGCAGCGACGTCTTGTCGCTCTGCACATTGGCCTGATCGATGCGCAGCAAGGTGTGGCCGAACATCGACGACGGGCTGTTCAGATAGGCCGCCGGGAAAATCATCACCGCGCTGTGGGGCGAAACGTCCTTGAACCATTGCTTGAACTCAGCACAGTCAGGTGTCGGCAGATCGCTCAGCTCAAGTTGCGCCTTGAGCCAGCGGGCGCGGGCCGGATAGACGCATTGGGCATGCTGCTCGCCGACATTGGCCGGGGCAAACAGAGCCTGTACGGTCGCCGCCAGTTCACGGTCGGGGTGTTCGTTGCCATCGGGGGCGAGAAAGAACTTCTTGTCGCTGACATAGCTGCGCCAGCCACCGAGCTTGGCGGTTTCGTAATGCCCCAGGGAAATCCAGAAGGGGTCGTTGGCCAGTTGCTGCAAACGTTGATTGTCGATGTGTGGCGCGGCGGACAGCGGGGCGCAGACACAGAGCGCCAGACAGGCAAGGCGTTTGAGCATAGTGGGCAACTTAGCTTTTCGAAAAAAAGAGATCGGGGAAAAGACCCAAAGCACGACAGGTCAAAAAAACAAAACCCGCTCCCCAAAAGGAGCGGGTGGATCGAGCTTAAGCTTGAGTGGCGTACTTGGCCAGACGAGGATCGCTTTTCAGCACGGCCAGGGTGTTGGTATGCACGTCATCAGCGGTCACGTCAGCTTTGCTGAAGATCTGCTGGAAGTGCTGATGGGTCACAGCGGCGAAGTGCGCACGGTCTTCCGGCGCCACGCCCAGTACCACGGCGTAAGTGGTCAGCGCTTCGCCCTGACCTTTAGCCATGTCTTCGGACAGCTCGTTCATCATGCCATTCATGGCGATCCAGGATTTGCCGCCATAGGTCAGCGACGCGTTGGTCGAGCAACCGTTGGTGCCGGAGGTCATACCGAACGTTGCGTTACCGGAAGTGCCGTTGGTGGTGGATGCCAGGAAGTGTGCCGGGGTGCCACGCTGACCTTCGAACAGCATGTTGCCCCAACCGCAGTCCGGACCGCCTGGCGCCTGAGCCATGGCGTTGATGGATACAGCGGTGAAGAGAGTACCGAGAAGAATCCGTTTCATAGCTATGTTCTCTTTGTGTGCATACCAATGGACAGGGTGCTGGCCCCTTATGGTGCCAGTGGGCCGGTTATTCATTCCAGCCGCGCAGTTTGGAGTTTAGGCATGTTCCGGGGGTTCCGTTACTTTTTGCGAAACATTCGTTGAAAACCCTGATTTTGACCTGCTCGGCCCGAGGCTGAGGGTTTGTCTGAGCTTTGGCTGTAGGCGCGCCTTGCCAGTGAGGTACGGGCAGCGCCAGAATGCCGCTATCTGCCCCGCCTGATGTAAGGAAGCCCGATGCCTGATCCTGTTGCTGCCAGCTTGCGTCTAGCGCCTGAAGCGCTGACCCGTCCGTTTTCCGCTGAACAGTTCAGCTTCTCTACCACCAATGATCTGGAGCCCTTCCGCGGTGTGCTTGGCCAGGAACGTGCGGTCGAAGCCTTGCAGTTCGGTGTGGCCATGCCACGCCCCGGTTACAACGTATTCGTCATGGGCGAACCCGGCACCGGCCGGTTTTCGTTCGTCAAACGCTACCTCAAGGCCGAAGGCAAACGCCTGCAGACCCCGGCGGACTGGGTCTATGTCAATAATTTCGATGAACCGCGCGAACCTCGTGCGTTGGAATTGCCATCGGGCACCGCCGGTGCCTTCATCGGTGATATCAACGGCTTGATCGACAACCTGCTGGCGACCTTCCCGGCGGTGTTCGAGCACCCGTCCTATCAACAGAAAAAAAGCGCCATCGACCGCGCTTTCAACCAGCGTTATGACCGTGCACTGGATGTGATCGAGCGTCTGGCGCTGGAGAAAGAGGTTGCGCTCTACCGCGACAGCAGCAACATCGCCTTCACCCCGATGAGCGAAGGCAAGGCACTGGATGAGGCTGAGTTCGCCCAGTTGCCGGAAGCCGAGCGCGAACGCTTTCATGACGACATTTCCGGGCTGGAAGAGCGATTGAACGAAGAACTCGCCAGCCTGCCGCAATGGAAGCGTGAGTCGAGCAATCAACTGCGTCAACTCAACGAAGAAACCATCACCCTGGCCTTGCAGCCATTGCTCGCGCCGCTGTCGGAAAAGTACGCGGAAAACGCAGGCGTTTGCGGTTACCTGCAAGCGATGCAGGTGTACCTGCTCAAGACGGTGGTCGAACAACTGGTGGACGACAGCAAGGCCGACGCCATCGCCCGCAAATTGCTCGAAGAGCAATACGCCCCGAGCCTGGTGGTCGGTCATCCGTTCAGCGGCGGCGCGCCAGTGGTCTTTGAGCCGCACCCGACTTACGAAAACTTGTTCGGCCGCATCGAGTACACCACCGATCAGGGCGCGCTCTACACCACTTATCGGCAGCTGCGACCGGGTGCGCTGCACCGGGCCAACGGCGGTTTCCTGATTCTCGAAGCGGAAAAAATGCTCAGCGAGCCATTTGTCTGGGATGCGCTCAAGCGCGCCCTGCAATCGCGCAAGCTGAAAATGGAATCGCCGCTCGGCGAGATGGGCCGCTTCGCCACTGTAACCCTGACACCGCAGCACATTCCATTGCAGGTCAAAGTCGTCATCATCGGCGCCCGACAGCTGTATTACACGTTGCAAGACCTCGATCCGGACTTCCAGGAGATGTTCCGTGTCCTGGTGGATTTCGATGAAGACATTCCGATGGTCGACGAAAGCCTGGAGCAGTTCGCCCAATTGCTCAAAACCCGTACGTCCGAGGAAGGCATGGCGCCGCTGACCGCCGATGCGGTGGCGCGACTGGCGACTTATAGCGCGCGTCTGGCCGAGCACCAGGGGCGTTTGTCGGCGCGGATCGGCGATCTGTTCCAACTGGTCAGCGAGGCGGATTTCATTCGTGACCTGGCGGGTGACGACATGACCGACGCCGGACACATCGAGCGTGCGCTCAAGGCCAAGGCCACCCGCACCGGGCGCGTTTCGGCGCGGATTCTCGATGACATGCTGGCCGGCATCATCCTGATAGACACCGATGGCGCGGCTGTCGGCAAGTGCAACGGGCTGACAGTGCTGGAAGTCGGTGATTCGGCTTTCGGGGTACCGGCGCGGATTTCCGCCACGGTTTATCCGGGCGGCAGCGGCATTGTCGACATTGAACGTGAGGTCAACCTCGGCCAGCCGATTCACTCCAAAGGCGTGATGATCCTCACGGGTTATCTCGGCAGCCGTTATGCCCAGGAGTTCCCGCTGGCGATTTCCGCGAGCATCGCCCTGGAGCAGTCCTACGGTTATGTCGACGGTGACAGCGCGTCTTTGGGCGAGGCATGCACGCTGATCTCGGCCTTGTCGAAAACCCCGCTCAAGCAATGCTTTGCGATTACCGGTTCGATCAACCAGTTCGGTGAAGTGCAAGCGGTGGGCGGGGTCAACGAGAAGATCGAAGGTTTCTTCCGACTCTGCGAAGCTCGCGGTCTGACCGGTGAGCAAGGGGCGATCATTCCCCAGGCCAACGTTGCTACGCTAATGCTCGACGAGAAGGTGCTGGCGGCGGTGCGCGCGGGACAGTTCCATGTCTACGCGGTGCGCCAGGCCGATGAGGCCCTGAGCCTGTTGGTCGGCGAGCCGGCTGGTGCGCCGGATGAGAATGGCGAATTCCCTGAAGGCAGCGTCAACGCGCGAGTGGTGGAACGCTTGCGGGTGATCGCGGAAATGATCAGCGACGAAGATCTCAAAGAGGCTGAAAAAGAGTTGGCGCAGGAAGCAATGCTGGAAATCAAACCGGCCTGATGCAACCCCCCATGTGGGAGCGGCGGTGCGGCGATCCGACTTGCTCGCGAAGACGGACTAACATTCAACATCAATGTCGACTGTTATGCCGCCTTCGCGAGCAAGCCCGCTCCCACAGGTTTCTGTGGTGTGTTGCAGACTGTATTCAATGCAAAAAAAAGCGCCGTCAAAATGGCGTCAATATTCGCGCGGTGACCACTCGGCACCTTCTGGTCTCGGTTCGCGTGCGAGCCAGACTTTTCTTCTATTATCTGCTCAAGGATATCGACAGTAATCACTGGATCGAGACAGCCTTCCCGTGGAGGCTGAATACCGGATCTACCGAGGGTCGCCGCCATGTCGCGCAACCTCTGCCTCACCCGTCAATGCCTGGGCCTTGTGACCCGTATCGAATGTGCTATCCGCCCGCTGGCGGGAGATACGGGCATGTGGACCTTGCTCTTCGCCGCCGGCATGGCCGGCGAGCAACCATCCGCCATCAAGGCCCAAGGCCCGTTCCGTGGGCCGGTCGTGGCTGAATCGATCCTCGATACCATCGTTGAAAGCCTGACCTTGCATGGTTATGAATTGGCCGATGACCCACAAATCTGGTGCCTGCATCTACAAGCTCAATTGCGAGAAATCAACGGTGGTCGTTACCACAACCTTAGCGGTCCCGAGTTTCGGCCCGAGCGCTGAACAGGTTATCGATCAAGGTTGCCTGGCTCAGCCTTGTCGAGTTTGACCTCGAAACCATATTGCACGGTGGTGAGGTGGGTGCGCTGATAAGTTTCCAGACGTGTGGGCTGGCCATAGAAGTAATGCACTGCAAATAACGCCGGGCCTTGTGTGCTCGCGTCGTGAGTGATTGAAAGAATCTCCTTCAGATAGTTGCCACTGTCGTCCTTGGCGAAAAAACGCCAGTCTTGCGCGGGAAACAGCGTCAAATCCACCACCAGCGCATTCCCTTTGAGCTCAAGGCCTTTGGGTAATTGGCGGGCGTCGTACGTTTGCTGGTCGACAGTCGCGAGGAACTGCGGCATGGAGCCTATAGCGTAGGCCGGCGTTTCCGGAAACAGGTTCAGATCATAGGTGATATCGCCGCGTATCGGATCGACCTGATACGCCTCCGGCGGCAGCTCGATCGGTCCATCACGCTGACCATTGCGGTCTTCGGTAAAGAACGTCACCGGGATGTCGCCGGGATTGAAAGAGGTGCCGAGCAGTTCGTCATTGAAGCTTCTGGGGTGATCGAATGCGATGCGCGCGGCACTCGGGTCATCCACCGACTGACTGATGCTGATGCTGTTCTTCAGTTGTTCCTCGCTCAGCGTTGCACCTTTGAGCCAGGTCGCGGCCTGGTCGTCATACACCACCACCGGCAAGGTCAGTGGCTGGATGGTTTTCTCCGTGGTGTGCTGGTCGAAGCGACGTACTGACAGGTTCAGGTCCTTGTGGGTCACCGTGACCGCCGAGAAATCCAGCAGGCTGACTTCGAGGGTATCGATCGGCCCGTTGAAGTACACCTTGGTGTAATGCCGGGCGTGTTGCTTTTCAAACGCACGCTGCTCGTCGTCGAGCTGTTTTTCGAGCGCTTCGCTCCAGGCCTTCTGCTGTTGCATGTACACCAGTTGTTTTTGATAGAACGCAATTTGTTCGGCGGTTTCGTTGATCGCACCTGAGCGAGAGAGGAATTGTCCTGTGGCATCCCGGGCCTGAACGATCAACGGGTTGAGCGGTATATCGCGGACCTCGGGGGCCAGCGGCGCGCTATTGCTGAATTCTATTTCGGCATGGTTATTGGTCAGTTTCAGCAGGGTGACACTGACGTTGTCGTTGGTGCGAGTCTGGCCAACGTCCTTTTTCGTCAGGTCGAAGCTGTAGAGCCGGCGCGGGGCGATGACTTCCACCTTGCCTTGCAGGCTCACCGGTTGTGGCTGGTTTTTCTTATCCACATCCAGGCCTTCGATGAAGGGGTAGGCCACCGTCAAATCATCGGGGTTGGTCAGGTTGGAGCTCGATGGGCTCAGTTGAATGCCGGGATCGGTCTCCGACCATTCCGGCTGAAACGCGATGACGCGCTTGTTGCTCAGGGTCACCGATTGCCATTCCAGGCCATGAGGAAAAACGAATGCGCCCGGGATGTTGAAATTGAAGGGGAATACCGGCTGCAGGTCGGTGAGGTAATCCGAGCTGGATTCCTTGTGCAGCACGAACAGGCCGTTGATGTAAGTGTCGACGAGCACCTGGGACGTGGGGTAGTGCTTAAGTGCGGCGAGGGTGTCTTCGCCGTATTCGGTGACCACTGGTTTGGTATCGAGTTTGAGTTGCTCGCGTTCGAGCAGCAGTAGTGAACTGCCAAGCTCGGCCACGGCATCCTTGAGTTTCGGATCTTCGATGGTCTCCAGGGACTGTTCGAACTGCGCGGTCTTTTCTTCGAGGCTGACCTGGCGTTTCTCATCGCTGGGTGAGCAACCACCGAGCAGCAACGTGAGGCAAAGTCCGGCACTCGTTAAAGGTAATCGCACATCCATTTCCAGTCTTCCTGTCCGACGTCGCTGACCTGTCATTGATCTGGACACTAGCAGAAAAACTTTGTCACACGCACGCAGGTTGCGGATTTTCCAGCGGTTTCTGGGTGTAACGGGTGGCTGTTATACTCGCCGCCATTTCCAGCCCCTTGTGTGAGATTCAATGGAACGCTTTATCGAAAATGCAATGTACGCCTCCCGCTGGTTACTGGCGCCGATCTATTTCGGTTTGTCCCTGGGCTTGTTGGCGTTGGCACTGAAATTCTTCCAGGAAGTCTTCCACGTCATCCCTAACGTGTTCTCGATGGCCGAGTCGGATCTGATTCTGGTGCTGCTGTCGCTGATCGATATGGCGCTGGTGGGTGGCTTGTTGGTGATGGTGATGATTTCCGGCTACGAGAACTTCGTTTCTCAGCTGGATATCGACGACAGCAAGGAAAAGCTCAACTGGTTGGGCACCATGGATTCCTCTTCGTTGAAGATGAAAGTCGCGGCTTCCATCGTGGCGATTTCGTCCATTCACCTGCTGCGGGTGTTCATGGACGCCAAGAACGTCGATCCCGAGCATTTGAAATGGTACGTGATCATCCACATGACTTTCGTGGTGTCAGCGTTTGCCATGGGCTATCTGGACAAGCTGACCAAGCACTGATTTGCACACAGCCCTTGTAGGAGCGAGCTCCTACAAAAGCTGTGAAACAGACGGGCGGTGTGGTTTGTGGCTTGTGCTTTAGCGCGTCGAGGCATATCCATGTAGAGATCCTGGCCCGCCATAGCGTGAGGTGCGCTCATGACTCTGCAAGAATTGAATGCGTATGCCGTCGCCGGAAAGATCGATGAGCTGAACCTGATGTCAATGGAAGGCGTGTTCTACGTGCTGGAGGCGCGGATGCATGGCGCGGCGTATCCATTGTTCGATACCCACGGAGAGATATTGCATCTGCGCTCGGTCGAGCATGCGCGTGACGTGCTTCATGCCTTTCCCAAGTTGTCGTTCAACGTTGTGCATACCTCGGTTCATGATGAAATGTGCGGTGCCAGCACCGAGGAAAGCCTGAAAGTACCGATCACCTTCCGTTCTGTGTGACAGCGCTGACGCAGCTCAAACGTGACGGCATCTGTGCTAGTCTGCTCGCCCTTTTGATTCCGGGCGCGTTCCGGGACGCGCTGTGCACGCACGGCAAGTTCCAGGGCCGTCCGCACAGCGGAGCAGTGTCATGTCCGAAGTAAATCTGTCCACCGACGAAACCCGCGTCAGCTACGGCATTGGCCGTCAGTTGGGCGACCAGCTGCGTGACAACCCGCCACCGGGCGTTAGCCTGGACGCGATCCTGGCTGGCCTGACCGACGCGTTCGCCGGCAAGCCAAGCCGTGTGGGTCAGGAAGAAATGTCCGCCAGCTTCAAGGTGATTCGCGAAATCATGCAAGCCGAAGCCGCAGCCAAGGCTGAAGCCGCTGCTGGCGAAGGCCTGGCTTTCCTGGCTGAAAACGCCAAGCGCGAGGGCATCACCACCCTGGCTTCCGGCCTGCAATTCGAAGTGCTGACTCAAGGTGAAGGCGCCAAGCCAACCCGTGAAGATCAAGTGCGCACTCACTACCACGGCACCCTGATCGACGGCACTGTGTTCGACAGCTCTTATGATCGTGGTCAGCCTGCAGAATTCCCGGTAGGCGGCGTTATCGCTGGCTGGACCGAAGCCCTGCAACTGATGAACGCCGGCAGCAAATGGCGTCTGTACGTGCCGAGCGAACTGGCTTACGGCGCTCAAGGCGTTGGCAGCATTCCGCCGCACAGCGTACTGGTATTCGACGTCGAACTGCTCGACGTTCTGTAAGACCTGAGTGTCGGAACGGGCTCGGTCATGTGGGAGCGGCGGTGCGGCGATCCGACTTGCTCGCGAAGGCGGTGTGTCATTCAGCGATGATGTTGAATGTTATGGCCTCTTCGCGAGCAAGCCCGCTCCCACAGGGCTCGCTCCGAGATGTTGCATTTTCATAGTTCGATCTTGTGATGCAGCTCATTCGTCGGGCGCAACGCCCGGGCATAGCAGAACAGAAACAGATTGCGCACCAACTCCTTGAGCACCACCGGCTCGCTGGAACTCAAGCCGTTGACGTCCAGATCACCCTGATCCTGCAGCTCATTCAAGGCTTCTTCTTCAAGCACTGCACAGACTTCCCCGGTTTCCCGATGCAGGATTCTGAGGTAGGGGTGTGGGCGGTCCAGCCAGGCATCGATCAAATAAGTCATGGGTCTCATCTCCATTGATGGGTTTCGATGAGAATAATTCTTATTCATCAAATAGCAAGGGCCTATTGGCGCTTTGTGTTTTTTTCCGGGTGAGGGTTGCGTAAGGTCAAAACGACTGGCGTTTGGCTATTGCGCAGGAATGCTGGGTGATGGGGGGAAGGGCGAAGCACCATCCCACGCCAGGCGCGGGATGGAATACAGCAGATTCAGACTTTTCTGACGAACTCGGATTTGAGTTTCATCGGGCCGATGCCATCGATCTTGCAGTCGATGTCGTGGTCGCCATCGCACAGGCGGATGTTCTTGACCTTGGTGCCGACCTTGACCACCAGCGACGTGCCTTTGACCTTGAGGTCCTTGATCACGGTGATGGTATCGCCGTCCTGCAGGACATTGCCGACCGAATCCTTTTTCACGGTGTCATCGGAAGCCACTTCGGCTTCGCCACTGGCGGACCACTCGTGGGCGCACTCCGGGCAGATCAGCTGTGCGCCGTCTTCATAGGTGTATTCGGAATTGCATTTCGGGCAGGGTGGCAACGTGCTCACTAAAGCTCCTTGGATTCAGGATCGCTAAAAAGCGCACATTGTATAGGGTTTATACGGGGGAGGGGGCGACACATGATTTGTAGGAGCAGAGCTTGCTCGCGAATGCGATCTACCAGTCGACACCCATGTGACTGACACACCGCGTTCGCGGGCAAGCCTTAATGCCAGTCAGTTAAGCGCAATTCAATGTGGGAGCGGGCTTGCTCGCGAAAGCGGTGTATCAGGCGACATCAATGTTGACTATGCCGCCGTCTTCGCGAGCAAGCCCGCTCCCACAGGGTTCGAACCTTAATTGACTGGCATTAGGGCAAGCCTCGCTCCTACAGGGCGCGTATTAGTGCGTGCGGGCTACCGCAAACTCACTCAACTCTACCAATGCATCGCGGTATTCGCTGGCGGGCAGGGCGTCGAGGCACTTGATCGCACGGGCCACGTAATCGCGGGCCAGTTGCGCGGTGTAATCCAGCGAGCCGGAAGCTTCAACGGCTTCGCGAATGCTTTCCAGGTCTTCAATGCCGCCTTTCTGGATCGCCTGGCGAACCAGTGCAGCCTGCTCCGGAGTTCCTTCGCGCATGGTATAGATCAGCGGCAGGGTCGGCTTGCCTTCGGCCAGATCGTCACCGACGTTCTTGCCCAGGGTCTCGGCATCACCACGGTAATCCAGCAGGTCGTCGACCAGTTGGAACGCCACGCCCAGATGATCGCCGAAGGTGCGCAGCGCTTCGCTCTGTTCCGGCGAGGCACCGGCCAGGGCCGCGGCACTGTGGGTCGAGGCTTCGAAGAGCATCGCGGTTTTGCCGCGGATGACTTCCATGTAGGTTTCTTCAGTGGTGCTGGCGTCACGGACTTTCGACAGTTGCAACACTTCGCCTTCAGCGATGATGCGCGTGGCTTGCGAAAGGATCTTCATCACCGGCATGGAGCCCAGTTCGACCATCATTTCGAAGGAGCGCGAATACAGGAAGTCGCCCACCAGCACGCTCGGTGCGTTGCCCCACATGGCGTTGGCGGTCGAACGGCCACGGCGCATGCCGGACATGTCGACGACGTCGTCGTGCAGCAGGGTGGCGGTGTGCAGGAACTCGATGGTCGCGGCCAGCAGGCGCAGGTCATCGCCTTCGCGGCCGAGCGCCTTGCCGCACAGCAGCACGAGCAACGGACGCAGGCGTTTACCGCCGGCCGAGGTAATGTAATCGCCGATTTTCGATACCAGCGGCACTCGGGAAGTCAGCTGTTTCTTGATGATGCCGTCGACGGCGCTAAAATCGTCCGCCACCGCGCGGTAGAAAGCTTGGGGTTGCATCAGCGACAGTTGCTCCAGAAGGGTTGCGCGGCATGCTAGGACCCACGTCCGGGCCTGTCAAGGCACGATGGACGGCCTCTTGCATCGCCCTGGCAGCTTGCGTACAATCGCGCACCCTGAACTTCCTGGGCAGCACCTGCCTTACGCAATTGCAACAGGCCTTCCAGCCTTATGCAGCCATGCCAGCCAATACCTCTTCTTATAAAGAGCTGGGTGAGCAGGATTATCGGAGAAATACCATGTCTTATGCAGTAATCGTTACTGGTGGCAAGCAGTACAAAGTTGCTCCAGGTGAATACCTGAAGATCGAAAAACTGGAAATCGCTACCGGCGAATCCGTTACTTTTGATCGCGTTCTGTTGGTTGCCAATGGCGACGACGTGAATATCGGCGCTCCAGTTGTTGCTGGCGCTACCGTTGTGGCTGAAGTGATCTCCCAAGGTCGTCACGATAAAGTCCGCATCATCAAGTTCCGTCGCCGTAAGCACCACATGAAGCGTATGGGCCACCGCCAGTGGTACACCGAGATCAAAATCACCGGTATTCAGGCTTAATTTCAGCCTAATTCCTCACTAGGAGAATTGAACTCATGGCACACAAAAAAGCTGGTGGTAGTACCCGTAACGGTCGCGACTCAGAAGCCAAACGCCTTGGCGTGAAGATGTATGGCGGCCAGGTTATCATTCCGGGCAACATCATCGTGCGTCAGCGCGGCACCCAATTCCACGCTGGCTACGGCGTTGGCATGGGCAAGGATCACACTCTGTTCGCTAAAATCGACGGCGTGATCAAGTTCGAAGTAAAAGGCGCCTTCGGTCGTCGTTACGTAAGCATTGTCCCGAAGACTGACGTCGTCGCGGCATAATTACGTAGTTGCTGGAAAAGCCCTGTCTTGCGACGGGGCTTTTTCGTTTGTGGGGTGAGTCTCTTGCAAAGCTGTTTGTAATGAGCTCCAGCGCTGTATTGGCGGTCGTTGATTGAGGTCGCTGCGCTCATTTTTGCAAGAGTCTTATGTCTAGATTTTTTCGGCTCGTCCGTATGGCGAGAGGCGTGTTGTTATGAAGTTTGTTGATGAAGTATCGATTCGAGTAAAGGCCGGCGACGGCGGCAACGGTTGCATGAGCTTCCGTCGCGAAAAATTCATTGAAAACGGCGGCCCTAACGGCGGTGACGGTGGTGATGGCGGCTCGGTCTACATGGTCGCCGACGAAAACCTGAACACCCTGGTGGACTACCGTTACACCCGGCACTTCGATGCCGAGCGCGGTTCCAACGGCGGCAGCACTGACTGCACCGGTAAAAAGGGTGAAGAGCTGGTGCTGCGCGTTCCGGTCGGCACCACGGTGATTGACTCCGCCACTCAGGAAGTGATCGGCGACCTGACCAAGGCCGGTCAGAAGCTGCTGGTGGCTCACGGTGGCTGGCACGGTCTGGGCAACACCCGATTCAAATCCAGTACCAACCGCGCACCACGCCAGACTACCCCGGGCAAGCCAGGCGAGCAGCGCGACCTGAAGCTGGAAATGAAAGTGCTGGCGGACGTTGGTCTGCTGGGTTTGCCGAATGCCGGCAAAAGTACCTTCATCCGTTCGGTGTCGGCCGCCAAGCCGAAAGTTGCCGACTATCCGTTCACCACTCTGGTGCCGAACCTGGGTGTGGTCAGCGTCGATCGCTGGAAGAGCTTTGTGGTGGCGGACATTCCGGGCTTGATCGAAGGTGCTTCCGACGGCGCGGGTCTGGGGATTCGTTTCCTCAAGCACTTGTCGCGTACCCGTCTGCTGTTGCACCTCGTCGACATGGCGCCGCTGGATGACACCAGTGCTCCGGATGCCGCTGAGGTGATCGTCAGCGAGCTGACCAAGTTCAGCCCGTCCCTGGCTGAGCGTGATCGCTGGCTGGTGCTGAACAAATGCGACCAGATCCTTGAAGAAGAGCACGACGCTCGCGTCAAGGAAATCGTTGATCGGCTGGAGTGGACCGGTCCGGTCTACGTGATCTCCGCGATCGCCAAGCAAGGCACTGAGCGTCTGTGTCATGACATCATGCGTTACCTGGAAGATCGTGCCGATCGTCTGGCTAACGACCCTGTCTACAAGGGGGAGCTGGCCGAGCTCGATCAGCGCATCGAAGATGAGGCTCGCGCTCAGTTGCAGGCGCTGGACGATCAGCGTGCCCTGCGTCGCAGTGGTGTGAAGTCTGTCCATGACATCGGTGATGACGATTGGGACGAAGAAGATGTGGATGACGAAGACGGTCCGGAAATCATTTACGTGCGTGACTGATTCGTTGCGATAAACTTAAGCGCCGCTCACCAGAGCGGCGTTTTAGTATCTGGAAATCGGTAGTCACGAATAACGTTACGGGCAGCGCTGGGTCGCGCTGTCCTCAAGCTAAGGTTGAAGATGATGCGGAGCAAGGTGACAGGTGCGCAGCGTTGGGTCGTGAAGATCGGCAGCGCTTTGCTGACGGCGGACGGCAAGGGCCTGGATCGCGCGGCAATGGGTGTCTGGGTCGAGCAGATGGTTGCTCTGCATGAGGCTGGCGTTGAGCTGGTGCTGGTGTCTTCAGGGGCGGTGGCGGCGGGGATGAGTCGCCTGGGATGGACCGCACGACCCAGTGCGATGCACGAGTTGCAGGCGGCTGCTGCCATCGGTCAGATGGGCCTGGTGCAGGCTTGGGAGTCGAGCTTCGCCGAGCATGGTCGGCATACTGCACAAATTCTCCTGACTCACGACGATTTGTCCGACCGCAAGCGCTACCTGAATGCTCGCAGTACGCTGCGTGCGTTGGTCGAGCTCAAGGTGATCCCGGTGATCAATGAGAATGACACCGTGGTCACTGACGAAATCCGTTTCGGTGACAACGATACGTTGGCGGCGCTGGTGGCGAACCTGGTCGAAGCTGATTTGCTGGTGATCCTCACCGATCGCGACGGTATGTTCGATGCTGATCCGCGCAACAATCCCGACGCCAAGCTGATTTACGAGGCGCGTGCCGATGATCCGGCGCTGGATGCGGTGGCTGGCGGCACGGGCGGTGCGCTGGGTCGTGGCGGCATGCAGACCAAGTTGCGCGCTGCGCGTCTGGCGGCGCGTTCCGGTGCGCACACCATCATTGTCGGTGGGCGCATTGAGCGGGTGCTGGATCGTCTCAAGGCTGGCGAGCGCATCGGCACTTTGTTGTCGCCTGAGCGTGGCATGCTGGCGGCGCGCAAGCAGTGGCTGGCCGGGCATCTGCAAACCCGCGGCACGCTGGTGCTGGATGCAGGGGCGGTGACGGCGTTGTCCCAAGGCAACAAAAGTTTGTTGCCGGTGGGTGTCAAACTGGTTCAGGGCAGTTTCCGTCGTGGCGAAATGGTGGTCTGCGTGGCGCCGGACGGTCGTGAAATCGCCCGTGGCCTGGCTAACTACAGTGCTCTGGAAGCGCAAAAAATCATCGGTCAGTCGTCTGAAGCGATTGTCGGTCTGTTGGGGTACATGGCGGAGCCGGAGCTGGTTCACCGCGATAACCTGATTCTGGTCTGAAGGAATACGTGAATGCGTGTGGCAAAAGGATTATTGGGCTTGTTGTTGGCGATGCCGCTGCTGGCCTCGGCCGATGAAATTGGCCAGGTGTCGACGGTGTTCAAGTTCGTTGGCCCGAACGACCGTATCGTTGTCGAGGCGTTTGATGATCCCAAGGTCGAGGGCGTGACTTGCTACCTGTCGCGCGCCAAGACCGGCGGCGTGAAGGGCGGTTTGGGCCTGGCTGAAGATCGCGCTGAGGCCTCCATTGCGTGCCGCCAGGTCGGGCCGATCAACTTCAAGGGTGAGCTCAAGGATGGCGAGGAAGTGTTCAAGGAGCGCACGTCCTTGGTGTTCAAGACCATGCAGGTGGTGCGATTCCTGGATGAGAAGCGCAATACCCTGGTGTATCTGGTCTATAGCGATCGTTTGATCGAGGGCAGCCCGCAGAATGCGGTGACGGCGATTCCGATCCTGCCGTGGACGCACGCTCAATAAGCTAGCGAAGATCCAAATGTGGGAGCGGGCTTGCTCGCGAAGACTGACTGACATGCAGCATCTATGCTGGCTGTTATGCCGCCTTCGCGAGCAAGCCCGCTCCCACATTTTTTTGCGTGGCGTTTGCCAAATCACAGGCAATAAAAAACCGACCCTGAGGTCGGTTTTTTAATGAGCGTGTCGCTTAGGCAGCAGCGGCAACGTTCAGGGCCTTTACGTGGCCATTCAGGCGGCTCTTATGACGAGCAGCCTTGTTCTTGTGGATGATGCCTTTATCGGCCATGCGGTCGATAACTGGCACAGCCAGAACGTAAGCAGCTTGAGCTTTAGCAGCGTCTTTTGCGTCGATGGCCTTAACTACATTCTTGATGTAGGTACGAACCATGGAACGCAGGCTGGCGTTGTGGCTGCGACGCTTCTCAGCCTGTTTTGCACGTTTTTTGGCGGAAGGTGTGTTGGCCACCGTCGAGCTCCTCGAAAGACTTTTTAGGAAATAGCAAACAAAATAGGCCGCGAATCATGCCGATGAGTTGATGTCTTGTCAAGGGCGGTTGAGACGATCCGCTAAGTGGCAGGTATAGAACGCCGGGATATTTCTTTCCGGCGTGCGACCTGTAAACTCGCGAGCTTTGGCTCTGTGCTGTTGCGGCGCGGAGTATCGCATAAGTGGGCGCGTTGTTCGCCTGCTGTTTATCGACAGGCAAAAACTCTTTCAATGAATCTGCTCAAATCGTTGGCCGCTGTCAGCTCTATCACGATGCTTTCCCGGGTATTGGGGTTTGTTCGCGACACTCTTGTCGCCCGTGCATTTGGTGCGGGAATGGCGACCGACGCCTTCTTTATCGCCTTCAAGCTGCCCAATCTGCTGCGGCGGATCTTCGCCGAAGGGGCTTTTTCCCAGGCCTTCGTGCCAATTCTTGCCGAATACAAAAGCCAGAAGGGCGAGGAGGCGGCGCGAACTTTTATCGCCTACGTCTCGGGCTTGCTGACACTGGTGCTGGCGCTGGTCACCGCGTTGGGCATGCTCGCCGCGCCTTGGGTCATCTGGGCCACGGCACCGGGTTTCGTCACTACCCCGGAAAAATTCCAGCTGACCACCGATCTGCTACGAGTCACTTTTCCTTATATATTGCTGATCTCCCTGTCTTCATTGGCCGGAGCGATCCTCAACACCTGGAACCGCTTCTCGGTGCCGGCCTTCGTGCCGACCCTGCTCAATGTCAGCATGATCATCTTTGCGGTGTTCCTGACGCCGTATTTCGATCCGCCGGTAATGGCGCTGGGCTGGGCCGTTCTGGTGGGCGGTCTGGCGCAGTTGCTGTTTCAGCTGCCGCACCTGAAAAAGATCGGCATGCTGGTGCTGCCACGCCTGAATCTGCGCGATAGCGGTGTCTGGCGGGTCATGAAACAAATGCTGCCAGCGATCATCGGCGTTTCGGTAAGCCAGATTTCCCTGATCATCAACACCATATTTGCCTCGTTCCTGGTGGCTGGTTCCGTGTCCTGGATGTATTACGCCGATCGCCTGATGGAGTTGCCATCCGGCGTGCTGGGTGTGGCTCTGGGTACGATTCTGCTGCCGACGCTGGCCAGGACCTATGCCAGCCAGGATCGCCACGAATACTCGCGGATCCTCGATTGGGGGCTGCGTCTGTGCTTCATGCTGGTATTGCCGTGCGCCCTGGCGCTGGGGATTCTGGCTGAGCCGTTGACGGTTTCGCTGTTCCAGTACGGCCAGTTCAGCGCTTTCGATGCGGCCATGACTCAGCGCGCATTGGTTGCTTATTCCGTCGGTTTGCTGGGGATTATCGTGATCAAAGTGCTGGCGCCGGGCTTTTATGCGCAACAAAACATCCGCACGCCGGTAAAAATCGCGATTTTCACCCTGATCGTCACCCAGCTATTCAACCTGGTGCTGATCGGTCCGCTGGCTCATGCCGGTCTGGCCCTGGCCATCAGTGCTGGCGCTTGCCTCAACGCCGGGCTGTTGTTCTATCAACTGCGCAAGCAGCAGATGTATCAGCCACAACCGGGCTGGGCAAAGTTCGGGCTCAAGCTGCTGGTGGCGGTGGCGGTGATGTCCGCAGTATTGCTGGGTGCAATGCACTTTATGCCGGCCTGGGGGCAGGGGCATATGCTGGAGCGTTTGCTGCGTCTGGGCGCATTGGTGATCGCCGGCGTGGTGGTCTATTTCGGCATGTTGCTGTTGATGGGCTTCCGTTTGCGCGACTTCAATCGCAAGGCCTTGAACTGAGGCTTTTGTCTCGATAAACACGGGCGGGCCGGCGGTTTTGTCGGCTCGATCACTTTGGGTTACGGTGTTGCCTGTCGTCGGCCGCCGGGTGTGGTTATAATCGACCACTTTATGAGCAAGAAGCGCGTTATGCAGCTGGTTCGAGGCCTCCACAACCTGCGCCCCCAGCATCGGGGCTGTGTCGCCACTATTGGCAACTTTGACGGTGTTCACCGTGGTCACCAGGCTATCCTGGCCCGGCTGCGTGAGCGTGCGCTCGAGTTGGGTGTACCCAGCTGCGTGGTGATTTTTGAGCCGCAGCCGCGAGAGTTCTTCGCCCCGGACACCGCCCCGGCCCGTCTGGCCCGCCTGCGGGACAAACTGCAGTTGCTGGCCGAACAAGGTGTCGACCGGGTGCTGTGCCTGGCGTTCAATCAGCGCCTGAGCAAACTCAGCGCCAGCGAATTCGTCGATACTATTCTGGTGGACGGCCTCGGCGTGCAGCATCTGGAAGTGGGCGACGATTTCCGTTTCGGTTGTGACCGGCTAGGGGATTTCGATTTCCTGCAACAGGCCGGCGTCCTTCAGGGATTTACCGTCGAAGCGGCGCAGACCGTCGAGCTGGACGGCATTCGTGTCAGCAGCACTCAGGTGCGTAATGCCCTGGCCGCTGCCGATTTTGCCTTGGCCGAGCGGCTGCTCGGTCATCCGTTCCGGATTGCGGGGCGGGTGCTGCATGGCCAGAAGCTGGCGCGCCAATTGGGTACGCCCACGGCCAACGTGCAGCTCAAGCGTCGTCGTGTGCCGCTGAGCGGGGTTTACCTGGTCAACGTCGACATCGACGGCAAGACCTGGCCCGGCGTCGCCAATATCGGCGTGCGGCCAACGGTCGAAGGGGATGGCAAAGCCCACCTCGAAGTACACCTTTTAGATTTTGCCGGCGATCTGTATGACCGGCGTTTGACGGTGGTTTTCCACCACAAGCTGCGTGAAGAGCAGCGTTTCGCCTCTCTGGAGGCGCTTAAGACGGCGATCAATGCGGATGTCGCCGCCGCCCGTGCCCTGTCGCACCTAGCGCCAATCGCTAATGAAGAGCCTTAAATGACCGACTATAAAGCCACGCTAAACCTTCCGGACACCGCCTTCCCAATGAAGGCCGGCCTGCCTCAGCGCGAACCGCAGATTCTGCAGCGCTGGGACAGCATTGGCCTGTACGGTAAGTTGCGCGAGATTGGCAAGGATCGTCCGAAGTTCGTCCTGCACGACGGTCCTCCGTACGCCAACGGCACGATTCACATCGGTCATGCGCTGAACAAGATTCTCAAGGACATGATCATCCGCTCGAAAACCCTGTCGGGTTTCGACGCGCCTTATGTTCCGGGCTGGGACTGCCACGGTCTGCCGATCGAGCACAAAGTCGAAGTGACCCACGGCAAGAACCTGGGCGCGGACAAGACCCGCGAACTGTGCCGTGCCTACGCCACCGAGCAGATCGAAGGCCAGAAGTCCGAGTTCATTCGTCTGGGTGTGTTGGGCGACTTCGCGAACCCGTACAAGACCATGGACTTCAAAAACGAGGCCGGTGAAATCCGCGCCCTGGCGGAAATCGTCAAGGGTGGCTTCGTGTTCAAGGGCCTGAAGCCTGTGAACTGGTGCTTTGACTGCGGTTCGGCCCTGGCTGAAGCGGAAGTCGAGTACGAGAACAAAAAATCCGCGACCATCGACGTGGCGTTCCCGATCGCTGATGAAGCCAAACTGGCTGCCGCGTTCGGTCTGCCGTCGCTGGGCAAACCTGCCTCGATCGTGATCTGGACCACCACCCCGTGGACCATCCCGGCCAACCAGGCGCTGAACGTTCACCCGGAATTCAACTACGCCTTGGTCGACGTCGGCGACAAACTGCTGGTGCTGGCTGAAGAGCTGGTCGAGTCGTGCCTTGCCCGTTACAGCCTGGAAGGCTCGGTCATTGCGACCACCACCGGTAAAGAACTGGAACTGATCAATTTCCGTCACCCATTCTACGATCGTCTGTCGCCGGTTTACCTGGCCGAATACGTCGAACTGGGCGCGGGCACAGGTGTGGTTCACTCCTCGCCAGCCTACGGCGTAGACGACTTCGTGACCTGCAAAGCCTATGGCATGGTCAACGACGACATCCTCAATCCGGTGCAAAGCAACGGCGTGTACGCGACCTCACTGGAGTTTTTCGGCGGCCAGTTCATCTGGAAGGCCAACCCGGCGATCGTCGACAAGCTGACCGAAGTCGGCGCGCTGCTGCATACCACCGTCATTGAACACAGCTACATGCACTGCTGGCGTCACAAGACCCCGCTGATCTACCGCGCCACCGCGCAGTGGTTCATCGGCATGGACAAAGAGCCAGCCACCGGCGAAACCCTGCGCAAGCGGGCGATCAAGGCCATCGAAGAAACCAGGTTCGTTCCGGCCTGGGGCCAGGCGCGCCTGCACTCGATGATCGCCAACCGTCCGGACTGGTGCATCTCCCGTCAGCGCAACTGGGGCGTGCCGATCCCGTTCTTCCTGAACAAGGAAAGCGGCGAACTGCACCCACGCACTGTCGAGCTGATGGAAATCGTTGCCCAGCGTGTCGAAGTCGAAGGCATCGACGCCTGGTTCAAGATGGACGCCGCCGAGTTGCTCGGTGAAGAAGCGCCGCTGTACGACAAGATCAGCGACACCCTGGACGTCTGGTTCGACTCGGGCACCACGCACTGGCACGTCCTGCGCGGTTCGCACTCGATGGGCCACGAGACCGGTCCACGCGCCGACCTGTACCTGGAAGGTTCGGACCAACACCGCGGCTGGTTCCACTCGTCGTTGCTGACCGGTTGCGCCATCGACGACCACGCCCCGTACCGCGAGTTGCTGACCCACGGTTTCACCGTTGACGAGTCCGGTCGCAAAATGTCCAAGTCCTTGGGCAACGTCATCGCGCCGCAGAAGGTCAACGACACCCTGGGCGCCGATATCATGCGTCTGTGGGTCGCTTCTACCGACTACTCGGGTGAAATGGCGGTTTCCGAGCAGATCCTGCAACGCAGTGCGGACGCCTACCGGCGCATCCGTAACACCGCGCGCTTCCTGCTTTCCAACCTGACCGGTTTCAACCCGGCCACCGACATCCTGCCGGCCGAAGAAATGCTGGCGCTGGACCGTTGGGCCGTGGATCGCACCCTGCTGCTGCAACGCGAGTTGCAAGAGCACTACGGCGAATACCGCTTCTGGAACGTCTACTCCAAGATCCACAACTTCTGCGTGCAGGAGCTGGGCGGTTTCTACCTCGACATCATCAAGGACCGTCAGTACACCACTGGCGCCAACAGCAAGGCCCGTCGCTCGGCGCAAACCGCGCTGTACCACATCAGCGAAGCGCTGGTGCGCTGGATCGCGCCGATCCTGGCGTTCACCGCCGACGAGCTGTGGCAGTACCTGCCGGGCGAGCGTAACGAGTCTGTGATGCTCAATACCTGGTACGAAGGCCTGACCGAATTGCCGGAAGGCTTCGAACTGGACCGTGCCTACTGGGAACGGATCATGGCGGTGAAGGTGGCGGTCAACAAGGAAATGGAAATCCAGCGCGCGGCGAAGGCCGTCGGTGGCAACCTGCAAGCCGAAGTTACGCTGTTCGCCGAAGACGCGCTGAGCGCCGACCTGGCCAAGCTGAGCAACGAACTGCGCTTTGTGTTGATTACCTCGACTGCCACCGTTGCACCGTTCGTGCAGGCACCGGCAGACGCAGTGATCACCGAAGTTGGCGGCCTGAAGCTCAAAGTGGTCAAGTCGAGCCATGCCAAGTGCGCCCGTTGCTGGCATTGCCGTGAAGACGTCGGCGTGAACCCGGAGCATCCGGAAATCTGCGGTCGTTGCGTCGACAACATCAGCGGCGCTGGCGAGGTTCGTCACTATGCCTAATGCCGTTGGCCGTTTCGGACGGCTGAGCTGGCTCTGGTTGAGTTTGCTGGTCCTGGTCATCGACCAGGCCAGCAAGTTCTACTTCGAAGGCTCACTGAGCATGTACCAGCAAATCGTGGTGATCCCCGATTACTTCAGCTGGACCCTGGCCTACAACACCGGCGCGGCTTTCAGTTTCCTGGCGGACAGCTCGGGCTGGCAGCGCTGGCTGTTCGCTCTGATCGCGGTGGTGGTCAGTGCGGTGCTGGTGGTCTGGCTCAAGCGCCTGGGGCGCAACGAAACCTGGCTGGCAGTCGCCTTGGCGCTGGTGCTGGGTGGCGCGCTGGGTAACCTGTACGACCGCATTGCCTTGGGCCATGTGATCGACTTCATTCTGGTGCATTGGCAGAACCGCTGGTATTTCCCGGCGTTCAACTTTGCCGACAGCGCAATTTCTGTCGGTGCCGTGATGCTTGCACTGGATATGTTCAAAAGTAAAAAAACCGGAGAAACCGTTCATGACTGAACAGGTATTGGCTGAGCAACGCATCGGCCAGAACACGGAAGTCACCTTGCACTTTGCATTGCGTCTTGAGAACGGCGACACCGTCGACAGTACCTTCGACAAAGCCCCAGCGACCTTCAAGGTTGGCGACGGCAGCCTGTTGCCAGGTTTCGAAGCAGCGCTGTTCGGCTTCAAGGCCGGCGACAAGCGCACTCTGACCATCGAGCCGGAAAACGCCTTTGGTCAGCCTAACCCGCAAAATGTGCAGATCATCCCGCGCTCGCAGTTCAAGGATATGGAACTGTCGCCTGGCTTGCTGGTGATCTTCAACGATGCGGCCAATACTGAGCTGCCCGGTGTGGTGAAAGAATTCGATGACGCCCAGGTGACCATCGACTTCAACCACCCGCTGGCCGGTAAAACCTTGACCTTTGACGTCGAGATCATCAACGTCAAAGCGCTGTAACCGACCGAACTCGGTCCAATGTGGGAGCGGGCTTGCTCGCGAAGGCGTCGTGTTAGTCAATATCAATGTTGAATGTCAGGGACTCTTCGCGAGCAAGCCCGCTCCCACATTAAGATTTTCACTGTTTTCGAGCCCGGTGTTCGAATGACAGGTGGCATTACTATTTCTTGCGCGCAAGACACGAGGCACAGCATGCAAATCAAACTCGCCAACCCCCGTGGCTTCTGCGCCGGTGTGGACCGGGCGATCGAAATCGTCAACCGCGCCCTGGAAGTCTTCGGGCCGCCGATCTACGTGCGCCACGAAGTGGTCCACAACAAATTCGTCGTCGAAGACCTGCGCGCCCGTGGGGCGATCTTCGTCGAAGAGCTGGATCAGGTGCCGGACGACGTGATCGTGATCTTCAGCGCCCATGGCGTTTCCCAGGCAGTGCGCACTGAAGCCGCAGGCCGTGGCCTGAAGGTGTTCGACGCGACCTGCCCGCTGGTGACCAAGGTGCACATCGAAGTCGCGCGTTACAGCCGCGACGGCCGTGAATGCATCCTCATCGGCCACGCCGGTCACCCGGAAGTCGAAGGCACCATGGGCCAATATGATGGCAGCAATGGTGGCGCGATCTATCTGGTCGAGGACGAGAAAGACGTCGCCGCGTTGCAAGTCAACAACCCTGAAAGACTGGCCTTCGTCACCCAGACCACCCTGTCCATGGACGATACCAGTCGCGTGATCGACGCCTTGCGTACTCGATTCCCGGCGATCGGCGGTCCGCGCAAGGACGACATCTGCTACGCCACGCAAAACCGTCAGGACGCCGTCAAGCAACTGGCAGACGAATGCGATGTGGTGCTGGTGGTTGGCAGCCCGAACAGCTCCAACTCCAATCGCCTGCGTGAACTGGCTGAACGCATGGCCACCCCGGCCTATCTGATCGACGGTGCCGAAGACCTGCAAAAGAGCTGGTTCGACGGTGTCGAGCGGATTGGCATCACGGCCGGTGCCTCCGCTCCGGAAGTATTGGTGCGCGGTGTCATCCAGCAATTGCAGGCCTGGGGCGCTACTGGCGCCGATGAACTGGCCGGCCGCGAGGAGAACATCACTTTCTCCATGCCTAAAGAGCTGCGCGTGCGTTCACTGCTTTAACGCTTTTAGCCTTTCGACACAGCGCCTGCTCAGCCTTTTCGCTGCTCAGGCGCACTCGGCCACTTCGTGCCAGTACAACCTGGAGGTGGCTGACTGGCTCACGAGTCGCGCAAATGTGCAGTCTCCCTGCCTGAAATCTCCCCTCAGACATCAGCGGTTCCCCCAGACTGCTGAACCGCACAAAACGTCTGACCCACCAATTACCGACAATCGGCGTCCGCGCATCACTCGCACTCTCCACCAGCAGCGGATTGCTGCTGTCCTCCGGCCCTTTGCCGCTGATGTCCAGAATGATCCGCCAGCCCTGACTCCAGTCGCCGTTGATGCCATGAATGACCACGCTCTGGTTGCGGGTGATGGCCAGGGTTCTGGCGTGCCGGATTCCGCTGATCAGCGACTCGGCTGCCTGTTGTCGATGGTTCGATTCGGTGAGCGTGGCAAACGCCGGACTGACCAGCGACAGAACAATTGCGCCAATCGCCAGTCCCATAAGCAGTTCGACCAGACTGAAACCCTGTTGCGGCATTAGCACTCCCTCCCTGGAACGTGTGGGGCGGCGCAATCCATGCGCCTTTCGCGGCAAATCAAACGACGGGGGCCGGTCGAATGTTCTAGCGTGTAGAAGCAGGTATAGCCGACGGCAACGGAGCGCACCGATGGATCATCGTACAAAAGGTTTCACGCTGATCGAGCTGCTGATCACGCTCGCCGTGTTTCTGATCCTGATTACCTTGGCCGTTCCGGCGTTTACCCGTTCGGTGCAAAACACCAAGGCCGACACCGAGATCGGCGACCTGCAACGCGCGCTCAATTACGCGCGGCTTGAGGCGATCGACCGGGGCATTACCACCCGGGTTCGCCCGACAGCAGGCGGGAGTATCTGGACCGGCGATCTGACCGTTTATGACGGTACCGGCAACCCGGCCAATGTATTGCGGGTTGTTCCAGCGATGAGCAGTGGTGCAACTCTGACGCTAACCTCAGGAGTGACTGCGATTGATTTCAATAATCTGGGCGGTTTGTCGGCACCGTCCACGGCCGTCGTGATCAGTTATGTACTGGGGGCACAGAGCAGGACGCTGAATGTGTGTTTGAACGGACGAATTCTATTGGGTGGAAGTTGCGGATGAGAGGCTGGAGCAAGCGCGCACAGGAGGGCATGACGCTGATCGAGGTACTGGTCGCGTTGTTGGTTCTGGCCGTGGGGTTGTTGGGCGCCGCAGCGATTCAGCTCAATGCGCTGAAGTACACCGACAGCTCGCGGATGACCAGTCAGGCGAGTTTTATCGCCTACGACATGATGGACCGCATTCGCGCCAACTCCGGCGCCGATTACACCGTTACGCCACCGACCTCGGGTAATTTGAGCGTGGCCCGGGATCAGGACCTTTACGACTTCACCCGCAACATCGCCAGTTTCGGCGGCGCCACGGCGACCGGCAGCATCGCCCGCAACCAGCGGGTGTATACCATTACCATTACCTGGGACGACTCGCGAGCCGCCAATACCGCCGACTCGCGCCGTAGTTTTGTCCTCACCAGTCGCGCCACCGTTGATCCGGCGACGACACCATGATCAGAGCCAATAGAGGTTTCGGCCTGATCGAATTGCTGATCGCCCTGGCGTTGAGCCTGGTGGTGATTCTGGGCGTGGCGCAGATTTTCATCGCGGCTAAAAACACCTACGTCAGCCAGAACACTGCCGCCGGCATGCAGGAAGATGCACGGTTCGTCCTGAGCAAGATGATTCAGGAAATTCGCATGGTCGGTATGTTTGGTTGTCTGGGTATGATTACCGACGCCAGCACGGCAGGGAGTTTCAATGCCAGTCAAATCACGCCGATCAGTTGGGACAATGCCAACCTCAAGTTAACGCTTGTTACCGCCGATGTTGGCGGCAGTGGCGGGGTGCCAACCTGGACAGTAGTTTCCGACTGCCGCAACACCGCGACGGCTTACTCCGGTGCACCTGCGCCGCCGTCGGGACAGTTGGCGTTTCCGATCCGGCGTCTGGTCTACAGCTTCAGTAACGATCAACTGCTGATGGGCTCGGGTGTCGGCACGCCGACGCAGCAGGTGCTGGTGAACCATGTCAGTGCCTTCAATGTGAGCTTCGGCCTCGCCAGTTCGGCCACGGATACGGCCGCCTCCAGCTACAGCAGCAACCCGTCCGATCCGGCACGAATCCGCAGTGTGCGACTGACGCTGACGCTGAGGGACCCGAACGACCGGGTACACAGTCAAACCTTCAACGTGGTTGCCGCCTTGCGCAACCGGTTGCCATGAGGGGAGGGCCGATGAGTATTTCTCCCATGCCCCCTCACGCCCAGCGCGGTATGGCGCTGTTGGTCAGCCTGGTGTTTCTGCTGGTGTTGACGTTGATCGGTCTTTCGTCGATGCAAAGCGCTACGTTGCAGGAAAAAATGGCCGGCAGCGTGATCCTGCGCAATCAGTCGTTCCAGGGCGCGGAAGCGGCGTTACGCGTCGGTGAAAGCGCGGTGCAACTGGACACCTATTCATTGCCGGTTTGCAGCGGTACCAGCCAATGCGCGCCGCCGGCCGAGGCGTCGGCCATCACCGCCGCCGGGTTCAATTCCACCTCGGGGGTGACCTGGATCGCCTCCGGCAACGGCTTTTACGGGGTGCAGAACATCGGCACAACCCTGACGGCCGTGAACGTGCCGAGCAATACGTCGGCAACGCTATACCGGGTGACCGCCGTGGGCATCGTGGGCAACTCGCGCAGTGTGGTGGAGAGTGTTTATGCGAAGTACTGAGACCCGCACAGGCTGGCGCCGGTGGTTGTTGAAGTTGTTCTGTGGCGCGGCGTTGAGCCTTTATCTGGCCGCGCCGACTTACGCCTTCACGCCCTCGGATTCACCGCTGTTGAACGCCGTCGCCGTGGCACCCAATGTGATGCTGTTACTCGATGATTCGAAGGGTATGAACAGCATTATCTGGGCGGCAGGCTTCGACCCGACGGTCGCACGTACCCCGGTGACTATTTGCCTCTCCAATGGTTCGTGCAACAAAGGCCGTGAGCTTGACGTGGCTGATGGCAATATTCCCTTGTCGAGTTTGAATCATGGGACATGTTCGAAGGCCGGATGGTACGGTTTTTATATGAACAGCGTTTCCGGTCTGGATTCGCTTTGCCTGAACCTTCCTGATCCGGTGGGGAGCGAGGACACCCTATATACGGCCAAATACCTGTCCTATCTGCTAAGCCTGGCGAACAATGCTGACCGGGATTTCACTGATGGTTCGATCCCCAATGATTACCGGATGAATGTGGCGCGCAACGTCTCAAAGACGTTAGTGACCAGCAACCGCTCGCTGCGCATCGGCCTGGCGACGTTCAACCTGGCGGTTGGCTACCATAAGGATGACGGCGGTTACATTGCCCGTTCGATCAGTGATTTGTCGGCAGTCAGCGGCAGCGTGACCCAGGCTCAGGCCGATACCAACTACAACGCATTGATCGCCGGAATCGACGAGCTGAGCGCACAGGCCCATGTGCCGCTGGCTGAAGCCTATTACGAGGTCACCCGCTATTTCCGTGGCATGGCGCCATACAACAACTCGATGGTCACCACCTACACCAGTCCGATTCAGTATCGCTGCCAGAGAAATTACGGGGTGGTGATCACCGGTGGTCTGCCGACCTTCGATCACACCTTTCCCACTGACGATCCGCTGGGCCCTAGCCGCTTACCGAACTGGGACGGTATCAGCAGTAACGATGGCGCCAACCCCGTCGGCGACAAAGAGGGCGACACCTTTTATCTGGATGACATCGCCAAGTTCGCCTTCGATATTGACATGCGGTCCACGGGTACCGACATCACAGGAAAAGGCTGGAACGCCCTGGATTTTCCCAAGCAGAACCTCAACACCTATACCGTGGGTTTCACCACGGCAAACCAGATGTTGTCGGATGCCGCCAGCTATGGACAGGGTAAGTACTACCAGGCGACCGACGGTGCGGGGCTCAACAGCGCATTGTCTTCAGCCTTGAGCGACATCACCGCCAAGGCTGGCTCGGGTGGTAGCGGCGTGACCAATGGCACAACCCTGACCAGCAATTCGAGCTACTTCCAGACCAGCTACGATACCAAGGACTGGCACGGCACCATCAAATCCTTGGGCTTCACATCGGCGGGGATGGTTAACACCGCTGCGGTGCTGTGGACGACCGATACCACCATCGTGCCCGGTGCCACTGCGCCGACCTACCAGTCCTGGAATACTGAGACCAACGCCGCTGTCACTCTGGCCTATGGCAATTTTTCCCCGGCCCAGCAGATATCCCTCAACCAGAGCTTACCCATCGGTATCACCGGCAGCGATCTGGTGGAGTGGAGCAAAGGCATCAATAAAACCGGTTTGAAAACACGCAGTGTGTTGCTCGGCGATATCATCAATTCGCCTCTCGTGCTGGCCGGTCCCACGGACAAAACCGCGTCCGATCTGGCGGGGGATACTACCTACAGCACCTACCTCGCCACCAAAGCCGCCAACATGAACTCCAGCCTGGTGGTGAACGCCAACGACGGTTTTGTAAACGTCATCAACTCGGCCAACGGTGTCAGACGCTACGGCTATATGCCCTCCAGTGTGCTGCCATCATTGCGCTACATCGCTGAGCCCACTTACATCAATGGTGTGAGCCACAAATATCTGGTCGACGGTCAGCTCGGCGTGTTCGATGCTCAACTCGATAGCACCTGGAAAACCCTGGCGATTGGCGGAACAGGAGCGGGCGGCAAAACGTTCTATGCGCTGCAACTGTTCGACGCCTCGGCCGGTAACGTGACCAGGGCATTGTGGGAAATCAGTGCGCCAGCCACGGCCAATACGGCGAACGTTTTCAATGATCTGGGTTATGCCTATGCGCGCCCGGAAGTGGCACGCTTGGCTGATGGGCGCTGGGCCGCGTTCATCTCCAACGGCTATGGCAGCAACTCCGGGGTGGCAGCGCTGTATGTGGTGGATATTCGCGACGGTACGTTGATCAAGAAAATCGTGGTCGACAGTACAGAAACCACCAACGGCCTGTCATCGGTGAAGCTCAGGGTCAACTCGCAGAATGTAGTGCAGGCCGCCTATGGTGGCGACCTGAAAGGGCGGTTGTGGAAGTTCGATATGAGTGGCGCCACCACCGACACCTGGGGGTTGGCGTTTTCCAGCAAGCCGTTATTCACCACGGCAGGCGGCGCGACCCAGCCGATCTCCGTTCAACCATTGCTCGCCGATCATGCATCGGGCGGCAAGGAAGTGTTTTTCGGTACCGGCAAACTCAATGAGACCGCCGACAAGACCAACAAGGATCTGCAGGCGTTCTACGCGGTATGGGATGCGGAGGGGGGCGCGGGGCAAATCACCACTTCCAGCTTGCAGGCGCAGGCGGTGACCGGTGTGTTTTCCGGCAGCACCGGGCAATTCATCACCACCAGCCAGAACGAAGTGACCTACCCGGCAAAGAAAGGCTGGTACTTGCCGCTGGTGTACAACAATGTGCTGACGGGAGAGCGGGTGATCAATCAGGCCACTCTGGTATCGGGGCGAATTGTGTTTACCACGGCCAGTATGGATAGCACGGATCCCTGTGCCAGCTTCGGCACCGGTAAACTGGTCGAACTCGATGCATTCAGCGGTAAGATGCTCAATTACGCGGTGCTCGACACCAATGCTGACGGGACGGTCGACAGCACTGACACGATTTCCAGCGGGGTGATCTTCACTGGCGGTATCCCGACCCTGAACGCGGTCGTCAATGACGCAACCCGCAAGATCGTGAACGACTCCGCTGGTGGCGTGACCACTCTGGTGGAAAAGTCTGGTGGCGGCAGCGGCCGTCGCATTATGTGGCGACAAATACAGTAAGTGAGAGTTGAGGCATGCGCAGATCCAACCGAGGTTTTACCCTGATCGAAATCATGATCGTGATTGCGATCATCGGGATCGTCATCACTATTGGCTACCCGAGCCTCACCGAGTACGTAAAAAAGGGCCGCCGTACTGAAGTGGCCGGGCTGCTTTCCGAGCAGGCACAGATCCTTGAGCGCTTCTATTCGAAGAATAATGTCTACACCAATGCCACCGGTCTGAGCGCCGGCAATGACTTCTATACCATCACCCCGACCCTGACCGATCAGACCTTCCTGCTGACGGCAACACGCAAGGCCGGTTCGTCCATGGCGAACGACAAATGTGGGAATTTCACTCTCACCAACACCGGCGTCAGAAGCATGGTCAATGCCACGTCCGGCCTGACCACTAAGGATTGCTGGGGTCGCTGAGTTTATTTTTCGGGCGCCCTTTGCGCCCTCTGTCTATTGAACGGTTGGATCAGAACATGAGCAGGCAACAGCAAGTGGTGATTGTCGGCGGCGGGGTGATTGGCCTGCTGACGGCGTTCAATCTCGCGTCCGAAGTGCAGAACGTCGTGCTGCTGGACCGCTCGAATGTCGGTCAGGAGTCGTCCTGGGCCGGTGGCGGGATCGTCTCGCCCCTCTACCCGTGGCGTTATAGCCCGGCGGTCACTGCGTTGGCTCATTGGTCCCAGGATTTTTATCCACAGCTGGCGGAGCGTTTGTTCGCCGCCACTGGCGTCGATCCTGAAGTTCACACCACCGGGTTGTATTGGCTGGACCTGGATGACGAAGCCGAAGCGCTCGCCTGGGCCAAACGGGAAAACCGTCCGCTGCGGGCTGTGGATATCTCTGCGGCACACGATGCGGTGCCGGTATTGGGCGCCGGTTTTTCGCGGGCGATTTACATGGCCGATGTGGCCAACGTGCGTAATCCTCGGCTGGTGAAATCCCTCAAGGCCGCTTTGCTGGCGCTGCCGAACGTGACGATTCATGAGCAATGCGAGGTCAGCGGGTTTATCCGTGAAGGCGCTGCGGTGGTCGGGGTACAGACCTCGATAGGGGCCATTCGGGGTGATGAGGTGGTTTTGACGGCGGGGGCCTGGAGTGGGGACTTGCTGAAAAAACTGGGTCTGGAGCTGCCGGTCGAGCCGGTCAAAGGTCAGATGATTCTCTACAAGTGCGCGGCGAATTTCCTTCCGAGCATGGTCCTTGCCAAGGGGCGTTATGCCATTCCTCGGCGTGATGGGCACATTCTGATCGGCAGTACGCTGGAGCATGAAGGCTTCGACAAGACGCCGACCGACACCGCGCTGGAAAGCCTGAAGGCCTCGGCGGTGGAGTTGATTCCGGCGCTGGCGGATGCCGAAGTGGTGGGGCATTGGGCCGGGTTACGGCCGGGGTCGCCGGAAGGGATTCCCTATATTGGCCGGGTGCCGGGGTTTGACGGGCTCTGGCTCAACTGCGGGCATTACCGTAACGGGCTGGTGCTGGCGCCGGCCTCGTGTCAGTTGTTTGCGGATGTGATGCTGGGGCGGTCGCCGATTATCGATCCTGCGCCGTATGCACCGGCTGGGCGGATCTGACCGAGTGATCTTTGTTGTCGGCCGGATTGCCCGCGAAGGGGTCCTCAATCCAAACCCAATTTCTTAAGTCGATAACGCATCGACCGAAACGACAGATTCAATCGCTGAGCCGCAGCCGTGCGGTTCCAGCGGGTTTCTTCCAGGGCCTGGAGGATGAGTTTGCGTTCGACGTTTTCCAGATAGGCTTCCAGATTGTCGATTTGCGTCAGGTCCGGCACACCGCCGTCCGGGTTGCAGTTGCCTTCGGCCAGCCGCAGGTCGCTGGTTTCGATTTGTTTGTTCTCGCACAAGGTGTGTGCCCGTTCGAGCATGTTCTCCAATTCCCGCACGTTCCCTGGAAAACGATAGCTTTTCAGTGCGTCGAGGGCTTGCGGGTGGAGTTTTGCGGCGGGTTGGCCAGTGCCGGTCGCCAGTCGCTTGAGCATATTGTTGGCCAGAAGCTCAATGTCGTCGCGGCGTTCGCGCAAGGGTGGCACCCGCAACTCGATCACATTGAGGCGGTAGTACAAATCCTGGCGAAAGCGTTCGGCGGCGACTTCGGCATTGAGGTCCTTGTGCGTGGCGCAGAGGATGCGCACATCGACCACGGTTTCCTGCTGGCCACCGATGCTGCGCACGGCTTTCTCTTGAATTGCCCGCAAAAGTTTGACCTGCATCGCCAGCGGCAGGTCTGCGACTTCATCGAGGAACAAAGTGCCGCCATGAGCGGCCTGGAACAGCCCGGGTTTGTCTTCGATGGCGCCGCTGAAACTGCCTTTGCGATGGCCGAAAAATTCACTTTCCATTAATTCCGACGGGATAGCCCCGCAGTTCACCGGCACGAACGGTCGGCTGGCGCGTGGGCCTTGCTCGTGGATCAGCCGGGCGACCAATTCTTTGCCGCTGCCGGACTCGCCGCTGATGTACACCGGGGCCTGGCTGCGGGCCAGTTTGTCGATTTGTTTGCGCAGGCTACGCATCGGCAGTGAGTCACCCAGCAGCCGACGGTCGATGGCGCTGCTGGCGCCGCCCGGCGCAGGCAAACTCAGCGCGCTGATGACCAGTTCGCGCAGACGGGTGAGGTCGACCGGTTTGGTCAGAAAATCGAAGGCGCCGGCCTTGAGGGCGTTGATTGCTGTCTCCAGGCTGCCGTAGGCGGTGATCATCGCCACTGGCACTTGCGCATAACGCTGCTGGATGTGCTGTACCAGCGCCAGACCGGTGCCGTCGGGCAGGCGCATGTCGGTCAGGCACAGGTCGAACGTCTCCCGTGCCAGCAGTGCTTGCGCTTCTGCGAGGTTGCGGGCACTGAAGGTGTCGAGTTTCATCCGTCCCAGGGTGATTTCCAGGAGTTCGCGGATATCCGGCTCATCGTCGACGATCAGGATTTTTTGCCGTGGGCTCATGTTCAACTTTGTTTCCGTCCGTGAGCAAAGGTGATGCGAAAGCAGCCGCCGCCTTGGCGTGGTTTGAAGTCTAGGCGGGCTTGATTGCTTTCGCACAGCTCACGGGACAGATAAAGCCCCAGGCCAGTACCCTGGCTGCTGGTGGTGAAGAACGGTTCGAACAAATGCGTGCGCTGGTCCGGCGCCACGCCGGGGCCATCGTCCAGGACTTCAAGGGTCGGCAACTGGCTGTCCGGGTCGACAAACAGTTCGAGCCAGGCCTGCGCCTGATCGTGGTTCAGGGCGCTGTGGCGCCAGGCGTTGCGCAATAGATTGTCGAGAATCTGGGTCAGTTGATTCGGATCCATCAGGGTTTTGAAGTCTCCCGAACCGATGCGCAGGTGAATCTGCTGACGCTCGGTCGTCCCTTCGCGGGTTTCGGCGATGAAGTGCTCCAGCCACGGCCGCAGATCAAGCCGTTGCGGCTCGGTTTGCTGGCGGCGGGACAGTTGCAGGACGTTTTCGATTACCCGATTCATGCGCTGAGAGTGGTCTTGAATAATCTGCGTCAGACGCCGATCCGTGCTGTTCAGTTCCTCGGATTCCTGCAGCAATTGCGCGGCGTGACTGACGGCGCCCAGTGGATTGCGGATCTCATGGGCAATACCGGCGGTCAGGCGACCGAGGGCGGCGAGTTTCAGTTGCTGGGCTTGTTGAGCGATTTGGGCGAGGTCTTCGAGAAAGACCAGCGTCTGGTGGTGCGGGCTTTGGTCCAGGGCTATGAAGCTCGGTTGCAGCTCCAGGCCATTGCTGGCGATTTTCAGGCTTTGCGGGCGCAAAGTCGGATTGTTGAACCACAGTTGGAGCCGCTCGACCAACGGCATCGAATGATCGTCGATCAACTGCCCATCCAGTTTTTCCCGCCCCAGCAAGGTCAGGGCGCTGTGATTGGCCAGTTGTACCCGCCGCTGCTCGTCGAGCACCAGAATGCCTGTGCGCATGCGTTGCAGGATTAGTGCATTGAGGGCTTCGAGGCCGAGTACTTCGCTGGCCCGCTGCTCGGCCAGGGTTTCGCTGACTTCCAGTCGTCGGACCAGACCTTGCACCAGCAATGCTGCGGCAAAACACAGGGCACCGAGGGTGCCGACTTGCAGGTAATCGCTGGCGCTGGCGGGATGGCTGACGCTCAGTAGGAAGCTCAAACCCACGATGCCGAGGGCCCCGACCGCGGCGATCAGCAAGCCAATATGCCCGCGCAGCAGAGTATTGCCGATGGCCACAGACACGATCAACAAGTTGCCAATGGCGCTGGCCACACCCCCCGCCGCGTAGAACAGGCCGCACAGCAGCAAGACATCGACCAGCGTCAGGCTGAACAACTGCGCCGGGCGCCGGGCGTTTCCCAGAAAGACCACCAGCAGGATATTCAGCACCAGGTACGACCAGCTGCCATTGCGCAGCAGGTCGTCATTGGCGAACGTCAGCAACTGGTTGTCCATGTTGCTGGAGATCAACAGCACCAGGGTGATGCCGACGCTTAAGCGGTAGAGGTGATAGAGGCGCAGCAGTCGCAGGGCCTGTTTGTTGCCGGGACTGGACGTCTCAGTGATCACTGGAGTCCGGGCCTTGCTCAAGATGAGCCTGGCTGCAATACCACTGCTGTTCAAGTCTCAGCGCGCGGTCGCGGGGCAGGTGTACGCCGCAATGAGCACAGCGAACCATGGGCGGAGCGTCTTGCTCGCGCGGTGTATTGGCAACCGAAGCCGGGCCCTTGAATTTTCGCCAGAGCCATACCGCAGCAGCAATCAGGGCGATCCAGAACAATAAACGAAGCATGGTGAGCTGCTTTTTGATTAATGAAATGGCAGTTTAGCCAAGGACAGGTCAGGCGCACAGCGCAATGCGCCCAACCCTGAAATCCGGCAACAAAAAAGGCGCCTCGAAAGGCGCCTTCTCGGCACAATCCCCAGCGTCAGTCGAACACGCCGAAAGTCATGTAGCTGAACCACGAGCGGTCGGCGTTGTTGGCTTCGGACTCGTGCTGCTCTTCTTCGATCACATCGCCGTTTTCATCTTTAGGCTTGAGTTCGTTCGGAATAGCGTCCTTGGCATCCTGGAACTGCTTCTGCACGTCCTGGTTGGCGCGGGTTTCGCCCGGCGGCAGTGGCGGACGGGATTCGATCAGGCCCAGGGTGGCCTTGCTCAGCCACGAACGGTTATCGGCTTCATCCCTCGATGGCACAAATTGACCGTCCACCAGGCTTGGGTGATTCGGGTAGTTGAGCTTCAGGGTTTCGAGGCTGGTTGCGGCCAGTTCGTCCAGGTGCAGACGCTGGTAGGCTTCAGTCATCACCGCCAGGCCGTCACCGACCGAAGGAGTTTCCTGGAAGTTTTCCACCACGTAACGACCACGGTTCGCAGCGGCGACATAGGCCTGACGGGTCAGGTAATAGTCGGCAACGTGAATTTCGTAGGAAGCCAGCAGGTTGCGCAGGTAGATCATGCGCTGTTTGGCATCCGGCGAGTAACGGCTGTTCGGGAAGCGGCTGGTCAGCTGGGCGAACTCGTTGTAGGAGTCGCGAGCGGCACCCGGGTCACGCTTGGTCATGTCCAGCGGCAGGAAGCGCGCGAGCAGGCCAACGTCCTGGTCGAAAGAGGTCAGACCCTTGAGGTAGTAGGCGTAATCGACGTTCGGGTGCTGCGGGTGCAGACGAATGAAACGCTCGGCGGCGGACTTCGCAGCCTCAGGCTCGGCATTCTTGTAGTTGGCGTAGATGAGCTCGAGTTGAGCCTGATCGGCGTAGCGACCGAACGGATAACGCGACTCCAGGGCCTTCAGCTTGGCTGTGGCGCTGGTGTAGCTATTGTTGTCCAGATCGTGCTGAGCCTGCTGGTACAGCTCGACTTCGCTCAGGTTTTCGTCTACGACTTCCTTCGATGAGCAAGCAGCGGTCAATGCGAGGATGGCGATCAGCAGCAGGTGTTTCACTTGCATGGCGGCTTGCGTCCCTATGACGGCCGCTGTCTTGGGCGGGGCCGTCCTGTTATGATGAGCGCCCCGTTGAAAAGCCTCGGGGCAAAAGACGCCGTATTTAACCACAAGCGCGCAGCCGAAACCAAAGGCTGTGCCGACGCCTAGTCTGAGCATGTCCGATAAAATTGAACTTCGCGCAGAGGTGCCGTCCGAATTGGGCGGCCAACGCCTCGATCAAGTCGCCGCACAACTATTCGCTGAGCACTCGCGCTCGCGCCTTTCCGCCTGGATCAAAGACGGCCGCCTGACTGTGGATGGGGCGGTTATCCGCCCGCGAGACATCGTTCACGGTGGTGCCGTTCTTGAGCTGACTGCCGAGCAGGAAGCTCAAGGCGAATGGATCGCTCAAGACATCGAGCTGGACATCGTCTATGAAGACGACGACATCCTGGTGATCAACAAGCCTGCGGGCCTGGTGGTGCATCCGGCCGCCGGTCACGCCGATGGCACCTTGCTCAACGCCTTGCTGCACCACGTGCCGGACATCATCAATGTGCCCCGCGCCGGTATCGTGCATCGCCTGGACAAGGACACCACTGGTCTGATGGTGGTGGCCAAGACCATTCAGGCGCAGACACAGCTTGTCACGCAATTGCAGAGCCGCAGCGTAAGCCGGATCTACGAGTGCATCGTGATCGGCGTGGTGACGGCCGGCGGCAAGATCAACGCGCCGATCGGTCGCCATGGCCAGCAACGCCAGCGCATGGCCGTGATGGAAGGTGGCAAGCAAGCCGTCAGCCATTACCGCGTGCTCGAGCGTTTCCGCTCCCACACTCACGTGCGGGTGAAGCTGGAAACCGGTCGTACACACCAGATTCGCGTGCACATGGCGCACATCAACTACCCGTTGGTCGGAGACCCTGCCTATGGCGGTCGTTTCCGTATTCCGCCGGCGGCCAGTGTGACCATGGTCGAATCCTTGAAGAACTTCCCGCGTCAGGCGCTGCATGCGCGGTTCCTGGAGCTGGATCATCCGACCACCGGTAAACGCATGAGCTGGGAATCGCCACTGCCGGACGATTTCGTCTGGTTGCTGACACTGCTCAAGCAAGACCGCGAGGCGTTCATCGGATGAGTGACTGGCTGATTCCCGACTGGCCTGCGCCTGCCGGGGTGAAAGCCTGCGTCACCACCCGTGCGGGCGGCGTCAGTCTGGCGCCGTTCGACAGCCTCAACCTCGGCGATCACGTCGACGACAGCCCCGACGCTGTCGCCGAAAACCGCCGTCGCCTTACCGATCATTTCTCTATTCAACCGGCCTGGTTAAAGCAGGTTCACGGCATTGTTGTGGCCCAAGCGGACCCAAGCCTGGTAGCCACTGCCGACGCCAGCTGGACAGCAACACCCGGTATCGCCTGCACCGCGATGACCGCTGATTGCCTGCCGGCGCTGTTTTGCGACCGCGCCGGCACCCGCGTCGCTGCCGCTCATGCCGGTTGGCGCGGATTGGCGGCGGGTGTGCTGGAAGCGACCCTCGACAGTCTGGCTGTACCGCCTGCAGACGTGCTGGTCTGGCTCGGCCCGGCCATTGGCCCAAAAGCCTTTGAGGTCGGCCCGGAAGTGCGCGAAACCTTCGTCCAGCAATTGCCTGAAGCCGCCAAAGCCTTTGTGCCGAGCCAAAACGCCGGCAAGTTCATGGCCGACATCTATGAGCTGGCGCGTTTACGTCTGGCTGCTCGGGGCGTTACCGCTGTTTATGGCGGTGGTTTCTGCACCGTGACCGATCCTCGCTTCTTCTCTTTCCGCCGCAGCCCACGCACCGGTCGGTTTGCCTCCCTGATCTGGCTTGAACGCTAACGTTCTCTGATCTACATCAACTGTACGACGCTTGAATCTCCCAGAATCGACCGCATCTATAGCGGTATCTGGCAGGTTTCTTCATTCAGGATGTTTATAGGTCCGGCCTGCTCAAAAGGAAGGTGACCCATGCGTATAGACCGTTTAACCAGCAAGTTGCAGTTAGCCTTGTCCGACGCCCAATCCCTGGCCGTCGGCCTCGACCATCCGGCCATTGAGCCGGCGCATTTGATGCAGGCCATGCTTGAACAGCAGGGTGGTTCGATCAAACCTCTGCTGATGCAGGTGGGTTTTGACGTCAACAGCCTGCGTAAAGAGCTGACCAAGGCGCTCGATCAGTTGCCGAAAATCCAGAATCCGACCGGCGATGTGAACATGTCGCAGGATCTGGCGCGCCTGCTCAACCAGGCTGATCGCCTGGCCCAGCAGAAGGGCGACCAATTCATCTCCAGCGAACTGGTGCTGCTCGCCGCGATGGACGAGAACAGCAAGTTAGGCAAATTGTTGCTGGGCCAGGGCGTGAGCAAGAAAGCCCTGGAAAACGCGATCAACAACCTGCGCGGCGGTGAGGCAGTCAATGACGCCAACCACGAAGAATCGCGTCAGGCGCTCGACAAGTACACCATAGACCTGACCAAGCGCGCCGAAGAAGGCAAGCTTGACCCAGTAATCGGTCGCGACGACGAAATTCGCCGGACCATTCAGGTCCTGCAACGCCGCACCAAGAACAACCCGGTGCTGATCGGTGAGCCTGGCGTGGGTAAAACCGCCATCGCCGAAGGATTGGCCCAGCGCATCATCAACGGCGAAGTGCCGGATGGCCTGAGAGGCAAGCGCCTGCTGTCGCTGGACATGGGGGCACTGATTGCCGGGGCCAAATACCGTGGCGAGTTCGAAGAGCGCCTCAAGTCCCTGCTCAACGAACTGTCGAAGCAGGAAGGGCAGATCATTCTGTTCATCGACGAATTGCACACCATGGTCGGCGCCGGCAAGGGTGAAGGCTCGATGGATGCCGGCAACATGCTCAAACCGGCACTGGCTCGCGGTGAGCTGCACTGCGTCGGTGCGACCACGCTTAACGAGTATCGCCAATATATAGAGAAGGATGCGGCCCTCGAGCGGCGCTTCCAGAAAGTCCTGGTGGACGAGCCGAGCGAAGAAGACACCATCGCCATCCTGCGTGGCTTGAAAGAGCGTTACGAAGTTCACCACAAGGTGGCGATCACCGATGGCGCGATTATCGCCGCGGCCAAGCTCAGTCACCGCTACATCACTGACCGTCAGCTGCCGGACAAGGCCATCGACCTGATCGACGAAGCCGCCAGCCGCATCCGCATGGAAATCGACTCCAAGCCCGAAGTGCTGGACCGTCTGGAGCGTCGCCTGATTCAGCTGAAAGTGGAATCCCAGGCGCTGAAGAAAGAAAGCGACGACGCAGCGAAGAAACGTCTGGAAAAACTCCAGGAAGAAATCGTTCGTCACGAGCGTGAATACTCGGACCTCGAAGAAATCTGGAACTCGGAAAAAGCCGAAGTCCAGGGTTCAGCGCAGATCCAGCAGAAAATCGAACAGTCCCGGCAGGAACTGGAAGCCGCACGCCGTAAAGGTGACTTGAACCGCATGGCCGAGCTGCAATACGGGGTGATCCCGGACCTGGAGCGCAGCCTGCAAATGGTCGACCAGCACGGCAAAAGCGAAAACCAGTTACTGCGCAGTAAGGTGACTGAAGAAGAAATCGCTGAAGTCGTGTCGAAGTGGACCGGCATTCCCGTGGCGAAAATGCTCGAAGGCGAGCGCGACAAACTGATGAAGATGGAAAGCCTGTTGCACCAACGTGTGATTGGTCAGGACGAGGCGGTGATCGCCGTCTCCAACGCGGTACGGCGTTCCCGTGCCGGGTTGTCCGACCCGAATCGCCCGAGCGGCTCGTTCATGTTCCTCGGCCCGACCGGTGTCGGTAAAACCGAGCTGTGCAAGGCGCTTGCCGAGTTCCTGTTCGATACCGAAGAGGCGATGGTGCGGATCGACATGTCCGAGTTCATGGAGAAACATTCCGTGGCTCGACTGATCGGCGCGCCACCGGGCTACGTGGGCTATGAAGAGGGCGGTTACCTGACCGAGGCGGTGCGTCGCAAGCCTTATTCGGTGATTCTCCTGGACGAGGTCGAGAAGGCCCACCCGGACGTGTTCAACATCTTGCTGCAGGTGCTGGAGGATGGACGCCTGACCGACAGCCATGGCCGCACGGTGGATTTCAAAAATACTGTAATCGTCATGACCTCCAACCTCGGCTCGGTGCAGATCCAGGAACTGGTGGGTGATCGCGAAGCGCAGCGCGCGGCGGTGATGGATGCGATTTCCACGCACTTCCGGCCGGAGTTCATCAACCGGGTCGACGAAGTGGTGATATTCGAGCCATTGGCTCGGGATCAGATCGCCGGCATTACCGAAATCCAGTTGGGACGCCTGCGTAGTCGCCTGACCGAGCGCGAGCTGAAGCTTGAGCTCAGCCCGGAAGCGATGGATAAGCTGATTGCCGTAGGTTACGACCCGGTGTATGGCGCACGGCCGCTCAAACGGGCGATCCAGCGCTGGATCGAGAACCCGCTGGCACAGCTGATTCTGTCGGGTAGATTCATGCCGGGCGAGACGGCCAAGGGCACCGTGGAAAACGACGAAATCGTTTTTGTCTGAGACTCGACGGCAATGCAATAAAAGGAGGCTTCGCATCGCGAAGCCTTTTTTTCGCCAGGCTGTTGAACTCAAAGGAAAAGGCTTGTAAAGTGCGCCCCGCAGTAAGTCACCCCAAGGGGTTTCTGCTCCCCAAGCAGGAATCTGAAATAAGTTGCAAATCATTAACTTGAAAGCAATTTAGGGGGTTGACAGAGGTGCTTAAGATTGTAGAATAGCGCGCCTCAGACACACGAACGCAGCGATGCGAACGGGTAGAAGAGAACGCAGTAAAGCTTCACTGTTGTAAATTGAAATATGTAGTTCCGTGATAGCTCAGTCGGTAGAGCAAATGACTGTTAATCATTGGGTCCCAGGTTCGAGTCCTGGTCACGGAGCCAATTTCAAGCCGGGGTATAGCGCAGTCCGGTAGCGCGCCTGCTTTGGGAGCAGGATGTCAGGAGTTCGAATCCCCTTACCCCGACCATTTTTGGGTCGTTAGCTCAGTTGGTAGAGCAGTTGGCTTTTAACCAATTGGTCGTAGGTTCGAATCCCACACGACCCACCATTTTTGAAACCAGTTAGCGCTGGAATCGAATCTTAAGATCAGAGGCCAAAAGCGCTGATCGAAGAAGGCGCCTTTCACAGGTGCCTTTTTTTTACCGGGGTATAGCGCAGTCCGGTAGCGCGCCTGCGTTGGGAGCAGGATGTCAGGAGTTCGAATCCCCTTACCCCGACCATTTTTGGGTCGTTAGCTCAGTTGGTAGAGCAGTTGGCTTTTAACCAATTGGTCGTAGGTTCGAATCCCACACGACCCACCATTTTTGAAACCAGTTAGCGCTGGAATCGAATCTTAAGATCAGAGGCCAAAAGCGCTGATCGAAGAAGGCGCCTTTCAAAGGTGCCTTTTTTTTACCGGGGTATAGCGCAGTCCGGTAGCGCGCCTGCTTTGGGAGCAGGATGTCAGGAGTTCGAATCCCCTTACCCCGACCATATTAAAAATCCTCGTATCGAAAGATACGGGGATTTTTTTTGCGTGCTGCAAATGCAAAAAAAAGCCCTGTTTCTCGATGGAGAGGCAGGGCTTGGGCTTTCAGAGGTTTAGCTATTGTCTTTCAGGTGCTCGAACAAGCCCTTCGGCATTTTTTTGCCATTGGCTTCGTAGTTGGTTTTCACGTTATCAAAAGCCTCTTGTTCGTCGATTTGGCCGTCATGGTTGGTGTCGATCTTGTCGAAGTCAGCTTTGGGTGCCACTTTCAGGAATTCCGCACGGGATACCTTGCCGTCGTCATCGGTGTCGGTTTTGGCCATCGAGGCATCGCCGCACTTGCCTTCGCCACATTTGCCTTCAGGCGTCTTCACGACCTGTTCCGCCGAGGCTAGCAGGTAGCCTTGAGTAAGCGGCTGCGAAGCGAAGACAGAACCGGACAACATCATGCCTCCGGCCAGGACAGCGCCGAGCAGGCCAACGGTATTTTTGCTGAGAGTAGTGGTACGGGACATTACAAATCTCCTGGGTTGCACGACGCAACCGCTCGATAAAGGACGCCACGTGAGTGCGGCGATGACCGAAGCAGGCAGTGCCTTGCTCGGGTGTGGCCATTTAGCGGGCGTGGTGTATCGCTACTGTGTCGTGCGAGGGGGGCTTTGTAAGCGAAGGGATGGAATCAGTGGGGAGATACAGTGAGACACAGATCTTCAGGGCGATGAATAAAAAATGTGGGAGCGGGCTTGCTCGCGAAAGCGGTATCACAGACAACATCTATGTTGAATGTACTGGCCCCTTCGCGAGCAAGCCCGCTCCCACAATGGATGTGTGTTAATGCAACTTCAGCCGCGGCTCAGTCCCGCGACCAATCTTGCTACCCAGCATCAACATCGCCGTACGAAACGCGCCATACAGCGCCATCTGGTGCATGCGATACAGTGAAACGTAAAACATCCGCGCCAGCCAGCCTTCAAGCATCACGCTACCGGTGAGGTTGCCCATCAAGTTACCCACAGCCGAAAAACGCGACAGCGAGATCAATGAGCCGTAGTCGGTGTACTTGTACTCCGGCAGGGCTTTGCCTTCGATCCGCAGTTTCAGCGATTTGGCCAGCAATGAAGCTTGCTGGTGCGCAGCCTGGGCGCGCGGCGGCACATTGCGATCAGTGCCCGGTTGCGGGCAGGCCGCGCAGTCACCGAAGGCGAAGATGTTCTCGTCGCGGGTGGTTTGCAGGGTCGGCAACACTTGCAGCTGATTGATGCGGTTGGTTTCCAGGCCATCGATGTCCTTGAGGAAGCCCGGCGCACGAATTCCGGCGGCCCAGACTTTGAGGCTGGCGTTGATCACTTTGCCGTCGGCGGTAATCAAGCTGTCTGCCGTCACTTCGCTGACCGCGGCATTGGTCATCACGTTGACCCCGAGTTTTTCCAGGGTTTTATGCACAGGCCCGCCGATTCGGTCCGGCAGGGCTGGCAGTACCCGTGGTCCGGCTTCGATCAGGGTAATGTGCATGTTTTCCGGTTTGATCCGGTCCAGGCCGTAGGCCGCGAGTTCATGGGCGGCGTTGTGCAGTTCCGCCGCCAGTTCGACGCCGGTGGCGCCAGCACCGACGATGGCCACGCTGATCTGCTGCACCGTGTCGGTTTGCCCGGCGTGGGCGCGCAGGTAGTGGTTGAGCAATTGCTGATGGAAGCGCTCGGCCTGTTTGCGGGTATCGAGGAACAAACAGTGCTGCGCCGCGCCTTGAGTGCCGAAATCGTTGGTGGTGCTGCCGACGGCAATCACCAGCGAGTCGTAAGGCACTTCGCGCGCCGGTACCAGTTCCAGACCGGCTTCGTCATAAGTGGCGGCCAGCTGGATTTTCTTCTGTGCGCGATCGAGCCCGCTCATGCGCCCAAGCTGGAACTCGAAGTGGTTCCATTTTGCCTGGGCAACATAGTTGAGTTCGTCTTCGGAAGAGTTCAGGGAACCTGCCGCCACTTCGTGCAGCAGCGGTTTCCAGATGTGGGTCAGGTTCGCGTCGACCAGCATCACACTGGCCGTGCCGCGCTTGCCCAGAGTTTTACCCAGACGGGTAGCCAACTCCAGACCGCCGGCGCCGCCGCCAACGATGACAATACGATGAGTCATGGGGATATCTCGCAAGGCTAAAAGAAATCGGTGCAGTCAACCGAGCGAGCGCAAGGCAGCTCATAGCGTCAGGTAACTGATAAGGCGGCTCAACAGGCCCAAACCAATGGTCACTGCCAACACCATCACCAGGAGCATCCACGGCCGGAAAGGCCGGCGCTCGACTTGGTGCTGGGAAAGGCGCAGGTACTCTTCGACATGCTTCTGGTCGTCCGGGTTCAGGCGGCTGGTCATATTGGGCCTCGTCAGGGGTAGACGTTGCTGAATGTGTAGAAGCTACAGTGGTTTTACCCAGATTGGACGCAGCATAGCCGCTCTCCGGAACAGGCTCGAGCTCACCCTATCGTCCAGGCGAATGATTCCACTTTGTAACACTCGGACAGTGATTGCGCCATGTCCGCAACCGACTCACAGGCTGATCCCTACGTCGAAGACAATACTGCGACCCAGATTGCCGCGCAGAAAATCCGGGGCATCCGGATGGGCGAATAACACTCGGGCAAAGGTTGGGCCGACCAGCGACAACGAGCGCCAGCCCTGACGCAGGTATTCGGTGGGTGGCGGAAAATGGCTGTTGAGGTCCAGCACTTCGCGCTTGAGGCTGGCGAAGGCGATGATGTCCAGCTCCCCCAGGTCCATGCCGCGCTCTTTGTAGTTGTGGGCTTTTTTGCGCAAGGTCGGCGCCAGTCTCAGCAAAAAATCATTGGCCGGGATGCGCCGGGGCTTGGCCTCGCGGCGCACCAGCTGGCTCAGGGAAAATGCGCTGCGCCGGCGTTGCAACTCATCACGCCATTCGTCATTGAGGCGCCGGCCCTCGTCTAGCACGAAGAACACCTCGAAATTCGCGTCGCGAAACAGCACGTCCGGCGGCTCCCCGGCAGGGGCAAATTCGTCGACCCGATAAGGAATGTTCAGGCCCTGCAGCAGGCGCTGGCAAACCCAACGCTCACGCTCCCATTTGCGGGCATTGGAGAGGAATGTGTTGGCTTGCTCGGCCGCGATGGTCAGCAGGCGTAAATAATCTGAATCATCCATAGGCCCAAGCTTAGCGTTCAAATGTGATCTGAATAATAAGTCTGTCACGATTTCCTCAGACAGAGTCTTACCCGTTTTTTTGGCATGCCTATGAACGTTTACGCTGCTGTAGCTTTTCCATGTTGTGCTTTATGACATCCATCACCGCAGCGGTCATCACCGAGGTAGAGACACCAAACATCAGAATGCCGTTAGCTGCCTCCAATGGGCCAAGCAAACGCCAGCGTGAGGACATGATGATGTCGCCATAGCCCAGCGTGGCGAAGTTGACCGCCGAGTGATACAGCGCGGTGGCGAATTGGTCGAATTCATTGAGCAGCATGAACAGCGTGGCCCAGATGGCGATCTGCACGAAATTACCGAGCATCATCAGCAGCATCACCATCGACAACAACAGGATATTCAGCCATTGCGATTCAGCGGGTTGGGCATGCCTGAAATGCACGTATTGACGCAGGCATATAGTCACGAAAACGGCTTGCATTAGAAGGCAGAACAACATCACGGGAAGGCCGGCCATTAGATTCAACAGCATGGGAATATCCTCTGCCGCTGTGTCAGGTCTGTCCCTGGTTGTCTGGCCCGGGCTCTTGCGCTTGATCCACCCATTCCCAGAACAGCTGATAGCCGACCGCGAGTATCACAGGGCCGATAAACAGGCCGAGGATCCCGCCCGTGACCATGCCGCCCAAGGCACCGATCAGCACCACAGGCATCGGTACATCGACACCACGACCTAGCAGCAACGGTTTGAGGACGTTATCGACCAGGCCCGCAACGAAGACATAGATGGCAAATACAATGGTCGCCGTACTGGCACCTTCGCTCGCGAAAACAAAGGCGATGACCGGCAGGGTAATCAGGCTGGCGGGTAGCTGCATGATGCCAAGAAGCAGCACCGCCAAGGCGAGAAGTCCTGCGCCGGGGACGCCCATGAGCACAAAGCCGATGCCCACCAACAGCATCTGAATGAAGGCGATGCCGACCACCCCCAACGCCACTGCCCGGATGGTGGCGGTGCACAGGTCGGCGATTTTCGGCCCGTTGATCGGACCGCTGAAGCGCGTAACGATTTGCACCGCGCTGCGGTGGCCGCTTTCTCCATACGCTAAAAAAATACCGGCAACAATCAGGGCGACGATGAATAAAAGGAGCCCCATGCTGACACCCGCAAGCTTGCTCAGCAGGGAGAGGCTGACGCCTTTGATCTGGGGTATGAACTTTTGTGCCAGATCGGGCAGGTCAGTGGCAGCTTGCGCCCATAAGTTATAAAGAGGTTCTCCCACCAGTGGCCAACTGGCTACCGTGGCGGACGGTGGCGGAATATGGAAACTGTCGGTTTTGACCATGGTCATGACCCTCTCCACGGATTCCGCAAGCGAGGCTCCCAACAAATAAACAGGCACCATAAGAATACTGATGACGATCAATACGATCAGCGTCGCGGTGATCCCGTCTTTGTTCCCCAGCTTGCCTTTGAACCTGACTTGCAAGGGGTAGAGGGTGATTGCCAGGATCACCGACCACAGCATCAGGTCGAGGAACGGGCTGAATATCTGAAAGCAGAACATCACCAGAACGGCAATCACTCCGGCACGAATCAGTACATCGAGCAGATCCCGGGAAAAAATCTTTTCGAGCATGGGCGTGGGGACCATTGATTACCTCCTGTAGAGAGTGGCAAAGGCATGCGTTCGGTAATGTCCAGCATAGACGGGCCGGCAATCTGCGTGCTGGCCGCGGGTGGCTCCGCTGCCGCTCAGCGATCCTCGTCCTCCCAATCCACCGGATGAATCATCAGATAGCTGTCGACTGCAGTGCCTATTGTTGGAAAGAACGCCGTTTCGCCAAGTCGCGCGAAAAGCCCGAATCGCTTCAGCTTGTCCTTGACCGGATCCTTCATCTCGGCCACGCACAACTTGATGCCCGCCGCGTGCAAGGTTTCGTCCAGCTCCGCCAACATGTCGGCAGAGGTCACGTCCACGCTGGTGACGGGTTCCGCGGCAACGACCAGCCAGCGCACTGGCGTAGGCGATGCAGCCACGGCGTCCAGCACCCGGTCATGGAACAACTCGGCGTTGGCGAAAAACAACGGCGCATCCCAGCGAAACAGTACCAGGCCGGGTACAAGGCGCGCGTCGGGATAGCGCTTGATGTCGTGATAACCCTTGACGCCTTCAGCACGTCCCAGAACGGCAGAATAAGGACGCCAGCCATCCCACAGAAATTCGATGACGGCGATCACGATGGCCAGGCCGATGCCTTCAATCGCCCCCAGCACGGCCACGCCGACGGTGCAGACGATTGACAGCCAGAACTCCCAACGCTGGATTCGATAAATTCGTCGCAGGTCGGTGACCTCAATCAGACCGATGGCGGAGGCGATCACTACCGCAGCCAGTGCGCTGGTGGGTAAATCCTTCAACAGGTCCGGTGCCACCACCAGCAGCAAGGCAACAGCAAGTGCGCCGATGACTCCGGTCAGCTGGGTTTTGGCGCCTGCAGCCTCGGCCACGGGCGTACGTGACGAACTGCTGCTGATTGGAAAACCCTGAAAGAAACCGGCGGCCAGGTTGGCGACGCCGAGCCCCACCATTTCCTGGTTCGGGTCCACATAGGTACGGGTCCGCGCCGCATAGACACGCGAGAGTACGCTGGTATCGGCGAACGAAACCAGGGCAACGGCGCAACCGCCGATCAGGACGGGGACGATATCGGCGCGAGTGATCCAGGGGATGGCGAACGCAGGCAAGCCTTGTGGAAGAGAGCCGAGGACCGACACGCCAGCGCGCGCGGCAAGGTCCAGCACACCCACGGCGACGGTCGCTCCCGCCACGGCGATCAGAATGCCCGGCACGCGCTTGTTGCCCTTGAGCAACAGGATCACCGCCAAAGTAGCTGCGCCGACCATGAAAGCGGTCCAGTTGGTTTTCCCCTCCATGACCGCTGTAGCGATCGCCCACAGGTTTCTCAGCGGGCCGTCGGATTCAATCGAAAAACCGAAAAACTTGGGCAGCTGGCTGATCAATACCGTCAGCGCGATCCCGTTCATGTACCCGTAGCGGATCGGTTTGGAAAGCAGCTCCGTGACAAAACCCAGGCGCGCTATGCCGGCCAGGATGCACACCGCCCCCGACACGATCGCCATCATGCCCGCAAGGGCGATTGCACGATGCGGATCGCCGCCGGACAGTGGCAGGACGACGGCGAGGATGACGGCAGCCAGCGAGGAATCCGGCCCCAGCACCAGAATCCGGCTGGGTCCGAACAGCGCATAAGCGAGCAGCGGAACGATGGTCGCGTAAAGGCCATAGATGCCGGGTACGCCTGATGCCACTGCGTAGGCGATGCCGACCGGGACCAGCATTGTGGTCAGCACCAGTCCGGCCACGAGGTCGTGCCGAAACCAAGCCATTTGGTATTCGCGCAGCGTGCGCAGTCCCGGCAGCCAGCGACTCCAACCGGTTTTATCGTCGGTGGTACCCCTATGGGCAATCCGGCCCGGTTCCGGGACGGGAGGCGAAGCATCCGAATGGCTCATAGGACTGTGGCCTTTTGGTGTACAGCGCAGATCCGTTTGAACGTGCCGGTCAGAATTTTTCCGGAATTCGCCGCAACGGATAATTCGGTTCGCGATAGCCGCCTGATTTCTGCCGCTTGGGCAAAATCACTTTTTCGCGCGGTACATTCTTGTACGGAATGCGGCTGAGCAAATCAGAGATGATGTTGAGGCGGGCCCGCTTCTTGTCGTTCGAGTTGGCCACCAGCCACGGAGCATGTTCGGTATCGGTCGCCTTGAACATGTCGTCACGTGCGCGTGAGTAGTCATACCAGCGGCTGTATGACTTGAGATCCATTGGCGTCAGTTTCCAGGTTTTGCGGCCATCCTTGATCCGCGCCTCGAGCCGGCGGGTCTGCTCCTCTTCGCTGACTTCCAGCCAGTACTTGAACAGCATTACGCCCGAGTCGACCATCATGCGTTCCATGAGAGGGGTCAGGCTCAGGAAACGGGTCGTCTGTTCATCGGTACAAAATCCCATCACCCGCTCGACCCCTGCGCGGTTGTACCAACTGCGATCGAAGATCACCACCTCGCCAGCCGCTGGCATGTGCGACATGTAGCGCTGCATGTACATCTGGCTCTTCTCGCGATCGGTCGGTGCAGGTAGCGCCACCACCCGAAAGACACGCGGGCTCACCCTCTCCGTGAGCGCCTTGATCGTCCCGCCCTTGCCGGCGCCGTCGCGCCCCTCGAAGACGATACAAATCTTGATGCCCTTCTGTTTCACCCATTCCTGCAACTTGACCATTTCGACATGCAGTCGGCGTAACTGCTCAAGATAGTCTTTGTTCGTCAGTTTCAAGGGTTCAGCGGCGTTACTTTTAACCGCGGGTTTCTTCTTGTCCTTTGCCATGACCAAAGCCTCACAAATGCCAGTTGCATTGCTTCGAGCAAACTGGCGTCAGTCGTGGACGGCCCTCTGCTCTTGACGTTTAACGCCTTACCAACCGCGTGAGTCTAGTCCATGGTTCAACCCTCAAGGGTTACTGCACGCTCCTGGAGGCTTTGCACAAAACGGATAGCGATCTGCGCAAAGCGGCTATTGCTCCGTGCCCGGCGACTCTACCCTCGGCTTTACGGGACGTTAGCCGCGTTACCGACGCTCTAAAAACAACAACAAGAGATAGATGCCATGCGCAAGATCAACGTACATGAGGTTATCGACAACGCTCGATTCAACCGCTTTCACTGGATGGTGCTGTTCTGGTGCGCCCTGATCATCATCTTCGACGGATATGATTTGGTGATCTACGGCGTGGTGTTGCCGATGCTGATGAAAGAGTGGGGGCTCAGTCCCCTGCAAGCCGGCGCACTGGGCAGTTATGCCTTGTTCGGGATGATGTTCGGCGCGCTGTTCTTCGGCCCGCTGTCGGACAAGATCGGCCGCAAAAAAGCCATCACGATCTGCGTGATGCTGTTCAGCGGTTTTACCGTGCTCAATGGTTTTGCCCGTAACCCCACCGAGTTTGGCCTCTGCCGGTTCATTGCCGGGCTTGGCATTGGCGGGGTGATGCCCAACGTCGTGGCACTGATGAACGAGTACGCGCCGAAAAAAATCCGCAGCACGCTGGTGGCAATCATGTTCAGCGGCTACTCGGTGGGTGGGATGCTCTCGGCGGGGCTCGGCATCGTGCTGATCCCGAGTTTTGGCTGGCAGTCGGTTTTTTACGTGGCGGTGCTGCCGTTGCTGTTGCTGCCGTTGATCATGTACTTCCTGCCCGAATCGGTGGGTTTCATGCTGCGTCAGGGGCGCAATGAAGAAGCGCGCAACATCCTGGAACGGGTTGATCCGGCTTACGTCGCTCATGCTGGCGATGAGTTGCACATGAGCGAAGTGAAGGGCACTGGCACCCCGGTGTTGCAACTGTTTCGCGAGGGCCGTGCGCTGCGCACGCTGATGCTGTGGCTGGCGTTTTTCTGCTGCTTGCTGATGGTCTACGCGTTGAGTTCCTGGCTGCCGAAACTGATGGCCAACGCCGGTTACAGCCTGGGCTCGAGTCTGTCGTTCCTGCTGGTGCTCAACTTCGGCGCCATTTTTGGTGCGGTCGGTGGCGGTGTACTGGGTGACAAGCTCAATCTGCCGCGAGTGCTGTCGGTGTTCTTCGTCGTTGCTGCGGTATCGATCAGTTTGTTGGGCTTCAACAGCCCGATGCCGGTGTTGTACCTGCTGATCGCCCTGGCCGGTGCCACCACCATCGGTTCGCAGATTCTGCTGTACGCCTGCGCCGCGCAGTTCTACTCCATGACCATTCGCTCCACCGGTTTGGGCTGGGCCTCGGGCATCGGGCGCAACGGCGCCATCGTCGGTCCGCTGCTGGGTGGTGCCTTGCTGGGGATCAGCCTGCCGCTGCAACTGAACTTCATGGCGTTTGCCTTGCCTGGCGCGGTGGCTGCTGTCGCGATGACCGTGTTCGCCATCAGCAGCCGGCGTAGCGCTTCGGGTGTCAGCCAAGCGCTTTCACCGACCGGCGCTTGAGCCATGAAAGCTCTATTCCAGGACTTTTCCCTGTCTGCTGCCGTCGCCGGATTTATCGCCACGGTGATTTCCTACGCAGGCCCCTTGGTGATCATCTTTCAGGCGGCCGAGGCTGCGCAGCTCTCGCGGGAGGTGTTGTCGTCCTGGGTCTGGGCAATCTCCATCGGCAGCGCCGTGCTCGGCATCGGTTTGAGCCTGCGTTACCGCGTCCCGGTGATCATCGCGTGGTCGGCGCCGGGCTCGGCATTACTGGTGGCGCTGTTGCCGGAGATCTCCATGCCGGAAGCGGTGGGAGCCTATCTGGTCAGCAGCCTGATTATCTTCCTGGTCGGCGTGTCGGGAGCTTTCGACTGGATCATCGGCAAACTGCCCGCGGCGATTGCGGCGGCGATGCTGGCGGGGATTCTGTTCAGCTTCGGCACCGGGTTATTCGTGTCGCTGCAAGGCAAGCCATTACTGGTGCTGGCGATGTTTGCCACGTACCTGATCTGCAAGCGGGTGATGCCGCGTTACGCAGTGTTGATGGTGTTGCTGGTGGGCTGTTCCATCGCGTTTCTCGCCGGTGATTTGCACCGCGAAGCGCTGGTGATCGGTTGGGCCACGCCGATGTGGATCACCCCCGAATTCAGCCTGAGCGCGATCCTGAATATCGCCTTGCCGTTGGTGATGGTGGCGCTGACCGGCCAGTTTGTGCCCGGCATGGCGGTGCTGCGCGCTAGTGGTTACTCAACGCCGGCCGGTCCGATCATCGCCAGCAGTGCGTTGGGCACTGCGTTGTTGGCACCGTTCGGTTGTCACGGGTTGAATCTGGCAGCGATTACCGCGGCCATTTGTACCGGTCGCGAGGCCCATGAAGATCCGGGCAAACGCTATGTGGCCGGGGTCGTGGGCGGCTTGTGTTACCTGGTGCTGGGGATCTTCGGTGCGACGCTGGTTTCGTTGTTTTCGGCGTTCCCCAAAGAGCTGATCGCGGCATTGGCCGGGCTGGCGCTGTTCGCCGCGATTGCCGGAGCGCTGGCCGGTGCAATGGCGGTGCCGAGTGATCGCGAAGCCGCGCTGGTGACCTTTCTCACCACCGCCTCGGGCATGTCGCTGTTTGGTTTGTCCGCCGTTTTTTGGGGGCTTATTTTCGGCATGGTCACGCACGTGCTGTTGAGCGCCCGGCGTCCCGCGCCTCAGGTCACGCCCGCACAGGAGGTGGCGCGCTGACCGAGTAGGTAGTCGCCACCCCGATCCTTATCCGTTTTCACCATCCCCCGCGGCGAATCCGCCACGGGTGGAGCACTTCAACCTGTCGATCAATAACAATAAGAGAACAGCGATGAAACAGATTCTTCCAGCAACCGGTTCAGTGTTGTCCCTGGCGGTCGTCTCGGGTTTTTCCAGTGGTGTGATGGCCGCCGAGGGCGGCTTCATCGAAGACACCACAGCCACCTTGCAGGCACGTAACTATTACTTCAGTCGGGACTTTTCCGACATCGTCGGGGCCAATCAACAGTCGAAGGCCGAAGAGTGGGCACAAGGCTTCATCCTCAACGTCAAATCCGGATATACCCAAGGCCCGATCGGTTTTGGTGTGGATGTCATCGGCCTGCTCGGACTCAAACTCGACAGCAGTCCGGACCGGGTCAACACCGGTTTGCTGCCGGTGCGCGATAACGGGCGCGCGGCGAATGAGTACAGCCGTCTGGAAGGTGCACTGAAAATGCGTTACTCCAAAACCGAGTTGAAAGTGGGTGAGTTGCAACCCAACCTGCCGGTGCTGGCCTTCAGCGATATCCGTCTGCTGCCGCCCAGCTATCAGGGCGCGAGCATCAGCTCCAATGAGATCGATGGCCTGACCTTGCAGGGCGGTCACTTGAATTCCACCAGCCTGCGCAACGAGGCCGGCGATGAAAAGATGCAGGCCATGCTCGGTCATGTACCGCAGCGTCAGGTCAGCAGCGATGGCTTCAACTTTGCTGGCGCCGATTACGCCTTCAATGACAAACGCAGTTCGGTCAGTGCCTGGTTCGGGCAACTGGAAGATATCTACAACCAGCGTTTTCTCGGCCTCAAGCACAGCCAGCCGATGGGCGACTGGACCCTGGGCGCCAACCTTGGCTATTACGATTCGCGTGAAGACGGCAAAAAGTTGCTGGGCAATATCGACAACCAGGCGTTCTTCTCCTTGCTGTCGGCCAAGCGCGGCGGCCACACCTTTTATGTCGGCTATCAGGGCATGTTCGGCGACAGCGCCTTCCCGCGAGTGTTTGCCAACATCTCGCCACTGGGCAACGAAGTGCCGACCTACGAGTTCGCCTACACCGACGAGCGCTCCTGGCAGGCGCGTTACGACTACGACTTCGCAGCCCTCGGCATGCCGGGGCTGACCAGCACCGTGCGCTACATCACCGGTAATAACGTCGACACCGGCAAAGGGTTTGAAGGCAAGGACCGCGAGCGCGATCTGGATATCGGCTATGTGCTGCAGAGCGGCAGCCTCAAAGGCCTCGGGATCCGTGTGCGCAACGTTATGGCGCGTTCCAACTACCGCAGTGATATCGACGAAAACCGCCTGATCCTCAGTTACACCTGGAAGCTGTTATGAACCTCGCGGTCACAGATCCGTGGTGCAGTCACCCATGACTTCGTATGTCACCCGATGGCTCTGCCCTTGATGATCGACATACTCCATGGTCGCAGGCGCAACTCCGCAGGCGGTTGCGGTGTTTGTCACGGAAACTATCTTGGCGATGTCCAGCGGCTGAGCCGGGTCATACGAGGTGGCGGAGGGCTAAATGGAAGAGGCAACGACAGAAGCCCGCGGCGCCCATCTCAAACCGAGTGGGCGGCTGCGGGTCATTGGGCCTGAGGTCCCGGTTACCTCATCCCCAGCGAGTTCGGCAGGACCAGAGAAATCCACGGTACATAGGTAATCAATATCAGGAACAGGAGCAGGATAATCAGCCAAGGCATGGCTGCACGTATGGTGGCGGTCAGTGACATGCCGGTCACCGCTGAGGTGACGAACAGGTTCAGGCCAACGGGTGGCGTAATCAGACCGATCTCCAGGTTCACCACCATGATGATCCCCAAATGAATCGGGTCGATTCCCAACTTCATGGCAATCGGGAACATGATCGGCGCCAGGATCAGGATGATTGCCGAGGGTTCCATGAACGCCCCAGCCACCAATAACACGATGTTCACCACGAGCAGGAATGTCACCGGTGTCAGACCCGCGCCGATGACCCAGGCGGTGATTTGTTGGGGCAATTGCTCGGTGGTCAGTACATGAGCGAAGAGCATGGCATTGGCGATGATGAACATCAGCATGATGCTCAGCTTGGCGGATTCGAGCAGTACCTTCGGTATCTTCATCCTGGGCGGCATCTACACCGGGATGTTCACCCCGACCGAGGCGGCAGCAGTGGCGGCGGTCTACGCGGCATTCATTGCGCTATTCGTCTACAAGGACATGTCGTTTCGCGATCAAGCGCCGCGCCACACCGCCTGTGGTCATGAAGGCACCGGCGAGCAAAAAGAACGGGATGGCCAGCAATGTGTAGTGCTCGGAGGTCTCGAACAGCTTGATGGCCAGTGAGCGCACGGAGTCAGGGCTGAAAAAGATGATCGTCAGCGAACCGGCCAGGCCAAGGGAAATGGCGATCGGTACGCCGATAAACATCAACGCGAACAGAGCAACAAAGAGGAAGAGAATGGTCATTTCTTATCATCCTCATGCTCGGTCAGTTTCAGCACCTCCGCGGCCTCGTCGGCCAGGCCCAGGCCCGTTTGACGGTTTTGCACAATGCGCACCAGAATCTCGGCAAAACGGATGAACACCAAGGCAAAACCCACCGGCACAATCAGTCCGATGTGCCATTGCATGATGCCGTAATGACCGAGGTCCTCGGCCCCGATGCCGGCGATGAACAGCGTTTGAATCCATTCGAAACTGGCGACGCTGAGCAGGCCCGCATAGGCCAGACTGCAGAGGCAGGCAATGATGCCAATGATTCGCTGAACCGGTTTGCTGGCCAGTTTCACCAAGGCATCGACACCGATATGCCCAGCCGTGCGCACGCCATAGGACAAGCCGAAAAAGATCAACCAGGCGAACAAGGCTTTGGTCAGCGATATGCTCCACGTCATGGCTTGGGCCATCCCCATGACGCTGTCGCCAATGGCGAACAAGGGTTCACTGGCGCTCTGCCACTGCTCGGCGAGGCTGTAGAAAACGCTATAGAGGTTGTTAAGGATGACGTAAACGAACGTTACCAGCGTCATTGCCGCCAGCAGGAAGACGATAAAGCCTTCTTCGAAGTGATCCCAAATGCGCCGTAAGGCATTCATGAGTGGCATCTCCCGATCGAGTGACGACGATGAAACAGGAGCCACCCTTTCGGGCAGCGCCCGCCGGCAGATTACTGAGCCTGGTTGGCAGCTTCGGCGGCCTTGATCAGGTCGGCACCGATATCACCTTCGAACTTCTTCCAGACCGGTTTCATTGCTTCGCGCCACTTGCCACGTTGCTCTGGGGTCAGGGTAATGATTTCAGTGGTCTTGGCGTTGATGATGTTCTGTTTGGCATCCTGGTTCAGTTTCTCAGCATCTTTGTTCACCTGAGTGGTGACCTCGACGATGATCTTGTCCAGTTCGGTTTTTATATCCGGTGGCAGGCCAGTCCAGAACTTGGTGTTGGTGATCAACATGTAATCGAGCAAGCCATGGTCGGACTCAGTGATGAACTTCTGCACTTCGTGCATTTTCTGGCTGTAGATGTTCGAGTAAGGGTTTTCCGCGCCATTGACGACGCCGGTCTGCAAGCCCTGATACACCTCGGCGAAGCTCATCTTGCGAGGGTTGGCGCGTACCGCCTTGAATTGCTCTTCGAGCACGGCCGAAGCCTGCACGCGGAATTTCAAACCGCGGGCATCGCCCGGTTCACGCAGCGCTTTGTTGGCCGACAACTGCTTCATGCCGTTATGCCAATAGGCCAGACCGGTGATGTTTTTGCTTTCCATGGACTTGAGAAGTCCCTGACCTTCAGGGCTTCGCTGGAAGCGGTCAACTGACGAGATATCGTTGAACAGGAAGGGCAGATCGAACAGTTGCAGCTTAGGTGTGTATTGCTCGAACTTGGCCAGCGACGGCGCAATCATCTGTACATCGCCCGATAGAAGCGCCTCCATTTCCTTGCCATCACCAAACAGCGAAGAGTTTGGATAAACCTCTACCTTGACCTTGCCGGGCAGACGTTCTTCGACAAGTTTCTTGAACAGCAGAGCGCCTTGGCCTTTAGGCGTTTGTTCGGCGACCACGTGGGAAAACTTGATAACGACTGGATCAGCCGCCAGCGCCAGGCTCGACGCGCCCAGCGCGAGTGCACAGACGACCGCGCTGCACAATGATGTGAGCATTTAGAGGTTCCTCTTGTTTTAGTTCTCGTGCCGTTCATGTCTGAAACGCGTTTGCACGGTGGACAAGAGGAGTCTAGGCAATAAATCACCATTGGTCGTTGCGACTAGTATTTCCAGAAAACCGGTATGAACAGCACCAGAACGGTGAGGATTTCCAGTCTTCCCAGCAGCATGCCAAAGGTCAGCAGCCATTTGGCGGCATCGGGCAGTGTCGAGAAGTTTCCTGCCGGGCCAATGATCGAACCAACGCCAGGTCCCACGTTACAGACGGCAGTGGCCGCGCCACTCAATGCGGTGGTCCAGTCCAGGCCGATGAGCGCCAGGCCCATGGCGATCGCCCCGATCGTGATGGTGAAAAAGAATGAAAACGTCAGGAGTGAGCGGGCGATATCCTCATCGATGGGGTGATTGTTGTATTTTTTCCGGATGACAGCTCGAGGGTGGATCAATTGTTTCAGGCTGCCCATGAGCAGGGCGCCAGCCACTTGAAAGCGGAAGATTTTAAGGCCGCCAGCGGTGGAGCCGGAGCAGCCGCCGACAAAGGTCAGATAAAAGAACAGCAACACGGAGAAACTGCCCCATAACGTGTAATCCCCCAGCGCCACGCCGGTCGTCGTGACCACCGAAGTCACGTTGACCGCCACGATCCGAAACGCCTCCCACCAGCCGTACTGGCTGTGCAAGCACAACCAGGTGCCGACCAGCAGCGAGGTAATGAGCAAAAAGCCAATGAACCCGCGTACCTGGTGATCGTTGAGCAGGGCGCGTCTATTCCCGCGCAACAGGCTCACATACAGCGTAAAAGGCAGGCTGCCCAGAATCATGACCACCACCGCCACCCAATGAATGGCCGGTTGCGTCCAGTGCGCCAGAGAAGCATCGGAAGTGGAAAAACCTCCCGTGGAAATCAACGACATTGCATGGTTGACGGCTTCGAACGGCGTCATGCCTGCCATCCACAAGGCCAGCGTGGAAAGAGCGGTAAGTCCGATATACAGCCCCAGAATATATTTGGCGGCGACGTGGGAGCGTGGTGTGACCTTCTCTGACCAGTCGGATGATTCGGTCTGAAACAGCCGCATGCCCCCGACCCGCAATAGCGGCAAGATGGCCACGGCCATGCCGATGAAGCCGATTCCGCCCAGCCAATGCAGCATTGAACGCCAGATCAGCAACCCGGGAGAGGCGGTGTCCAGACCGGTCAGGATGGTCGATCCGGTGGTGGTGATGCCGGACATCGTTTCAAAAAACGCGTCGGTGTAGCTGATGTGCTGGATAAAGACCATGGGCAATGCGGCGAACATGCAGACGACTACCCAACTGGCGGTCGTCAGCATGTACATATCGCGGGGACGCAGCTGAGCGTCCTCAGGACGTCCCTTGTTAATCAACAGCAGCCCGGACACCACCGTGATCAGGATTGACCACAGAAAGGCTGACATCTCATCGTTGCGCTCATAGATCACCAGTGTGAGCAGCGGTATCGCCATGCTCACTGCCAGCGTGATCAGAAAAATACCCAAGATGAAACCGATAAGCCGCAGTACCGCAATGGACATAAATAACGCCTGTCTTGTTAGCGCCGCGCAGTATCGATCGGCTTGTCGTTTTGTCTCGTAAAGTTTGCGTAACTTTTTTCTTTTCCTCGGATTCTCTGTGCGCGCGGGTAGAAGCATAGCTATATCGGCCCTGGTAGGAGCGAGGCTTGCCCGCGAAGGCGGCCTGATAGCCGACCGGGATTTTTTGATGGTGTACATATCCGTTTCTGCGGTAGGGGCGGCTGGCGGTTTCGTTCTTACAGCGAGTCCCTTTTCCAAACGCCGAAAAGGAACCAAAAGGCTTTGCCCCTCCATTCGGTGCCTCGCCTAGGCTCGGCATGCCATAACGAAGGCATTGCTCCGGGGGCCCGCCGCCATCGGCCATCCATGGCCGGGGGCGGCTACCGCGGCATCCTTGCCGCGGTGCCCCCTGCGCAATACCTGCGTTCGGCCTCTGGGAAAGGGGCAACAGATCAAGATCAAAAGCCAAAGCAACAGCAACAGCAACGGCAAGACCAACAGCTTCGCGAGCAAGCCCGCTCCCACAGTTGGACTGGGTACATCCCGGGAAAAATTGGTCGACTGACAGGTCGCTATCGCAGCGATGCCGCGACCCGACAAGCCAGCCCCCACAAAAAATCAGTGCACATCCGCTCTGCTTTTCACCACTCAACAGGCCGAGCGTTAGCTCGCCTGCAGCTTTTGATCTTGATGCACCGTCCCCTCGAGAGGCTGAGTGGAGGTTCTGCGCAGTGGGCAACCCGGCATGGATGCCGGGTTAGCCGCCCCCGGCCATGGATGGCCGATGGCGGCGGGCCCACGGAGCAGGACCGGAGCGAGGGCATGCCGAGCCTAAGCGAGGCACCGAACGAAAGGGGCAGAAGCGCTTTGGTTACTTTCCGCCGGGCCGCGCAGGCTTTTCGAAAGTGACTCGCTGTAAAAGCGAAACCAATAGAAGCCGTGACCACAGAAACGGATATGTACACCCTCAAAATCGCGAAGATGTGTACACGGCCAGTCAGAAACGCCGGTATAGACTGAGAGCTATCACGACGGGAGAGACGCGTGAAATACAGAACAGTGTTGCTGCTCAGTCTTACGCCTATATGGGCCCCGGCGCCGAAGAAAGCACGCCCATGATCGGCGCCGAACTGCTGTCACCGCAAAGCCTTGCAGTTGGCTGGCTGATTTACGTGCCGGTAGTGATCTGGGCTGTCTGTCGCGCGCCCTGGGTTGAATTGTTCAGCGATAGCCGCCGTCAGCATCTGTTGTTCGGCACGGTGTTCGCGCTGTTCATGCTCTGGCTGGTGCGACGGGACTTCGACACCGGCGTGTCCTATCACTTCATTGGCATGACGGCGGTGACGTTGCTGCTGGATTGGCCATTGGCGATTGTCGGCGGGTTGGTCGCGCAAACGGGATTGGTGCTGCTCGGACGGCAGGACATGGCGGCCATGGGGGTTAACGGCGCGCTGCTGATTCTGTTGCCGGTGCTGATCACCGAGTGCTGCGCAATCCTGGTCGAGCGCGCGCAGCCGCGTAATCCCTTTGTGTACATCTTCTGTTCCGGTTTTTTTGCCGCTGCGTTGTCGGCCCTGTTGTGTTTGATTCTGGCGCTCACATTGCTGTGGTACGACGAACGTTTCGCCATGCCGTATTGGCTGGAAGATTTTGTCGGCTATCTATGGCTGCTGATTTTTCCGGAAGCGTTTATCAACGGCATGGTGGTCAGTGCATTGGTGGTGTTCTGCCCCGAATGGCTGGAGACGTTCAATCGCACGCGCTACCTTTCGGCGCCCTGGAAGGACGACGATCCCAAATCTTGATCCACATCAAATCCAAAAAACGTTGCCGAATCCATGCTCTGGAAAACCTTCAGGAGCATTGAAATGAGTGTCTACGAATGGGCCAGGCAGGAGTTGCGTCAGAGTCTGGATGTGGCGCAAGAGGTGGGCTTCGATCCGGGATTGAGCCTGCGCGCCTTGCTCAGTGCGGTGGTGCAGCAGAGCAAGGCGGTACGCAATATCGAAGACCTGGCCGATGAGTTGCGGTTTCTCGCCGAGAACCTCGACGAAGGCCAGGATTACGGCTTTATGCGGCCCTGAGGGTCGGGATCAGTGACGCGGGTCGAAGTCTTCGCTGAACAGTTCGTCTTCGGCATCCGGGCTCACCGGAATCTTGTGTTCTTCCGACGCCCAGGCGCCCAGGTCGATCAGTTTGCAACGGTCTGAACAGAATGGCCGGAACTTGTTCTCGGGACTCCATTCGACAGGGGCGCCACAGGTTGGGCAATCGACGGTTGGGGTTTGGCTCATGACTGGCCTCCACGCAAAGTAAGGTAAAAGTGATGCAGGCGTTCGACCTCGCTGTGCAGCCAGGCGAGGTCGCGGTCGTTGACCACCACATCGTCGGCATGGCTCACGCGGTCCTGTCGGCTGGACTGGGCCTTGAGGATCGCCTGGACCTGCTGTTCGCTGGTCTGGTCACGCTGCAGCGTGCGTTCGATCTGTAACTGTTCCGGGGCATCGATCACCAAAACCCGTTGGGTCATGGCGTACTGCCCGGACTCGATCAGCAGCGGCGAAACCAGAATCGCGTAAGACGATTGTGCCTTGGCCAGATGGTGGGTGATTTCTTGGGCGATCAGCGGATGCAGCAGCGCTTCGAGCCAGCGGCGTTCATCCGGCACTTCGAAGATCAGCTTGCGCAGCGCCGCACGATCCAGTTGGCCGTCGGCTTGCAGTACGCCGTGGCCAAAGTGCTCGGCGATCTTCGCCAGTGCCGGGCGACCGGGTTCGACCACCCAGCGAGCCGCATGATCGGCGTCCACCACGTGCACGCCCAGATCGATGAAGTGCTGGGCTGCCGCGCTTTTGCCGCTGCCGATGCCGCCGGTCAGGCCGAGAATCCAGGGTTTTTCCACAGGGGTATTCATTTCAAACCGACAAACAGCCAATAGAAGCCGGTTATTTGACCACCCCAGAGCAAGGCAATCCAGCCGGCAATGGCCAGATAGGGGCCAAAGGGCAGCGGTGTCGAGGTTTTCGCGTCCCGCAGGCGCAGCAAAATCACCCCGATAATGGCGCCCAGCAGCGATGACAGCAGGATGGTCAGCGGCAGGATCTGCCAGCCGCCCCAGGCGCCGAGCATCGCCAACAGCTTGAAGTCCCCGTAGCCGATGCCGTCCTTGCCGGTGATCAGCTTGAACAGCCAGAACACCGTCCACAGCGCCATGTAGCCGGCCACCGCACCCCAGAACGCGTCATGCAGCGAGACGAAGAGCCCGAAACTGTTGACGATCAACCCCAGCCATATCAACGGCAGTACCAGCACGTCCGGCAACAGTTGGTGTTCGGCGTCGATCAGGCTCATCGCCAACAGACCCCAGCTCAGGACCAGCACCATGCAGGCCTGCCAGCCGAAACCGAAATGCCAGGCGACGAACGCCGACAGCACGCCACAGGCCAGTTCGGTCAGCGGGTAACGTTTGCTGATCGGCGTCGCGCAGCTCGAGCATCGCCCACGTAAAAACAGATAACTGAGCACGGGAATGTTTTCCCACGCTCGAATCCGATGGCCACAGTGGGGGCACTCGGAGTGAGGCAGTATCAGGTTGTAAGCCGGGCCGGGGGCTTCGGGTGGCAAATCCAGGACGTCATGGGCCTGCAGGCGCCATTCACGCTCAAGCATTTTCGGCAGGCGCCAGACCACCACGTTGAGAAAACTGCCGATCAGCAAGCCGATCACCCATGCAGTGATCACGAAGGTCAGCGGATTAAGACTCAGAAATTCGTTCAAGGACATATCAGATCGCTGAGCCGAGTTGGAAAATGGGCAGGTACATCGCAACCACCAGGCCGCCGACGATAACCCCCAGCACCACCATGATGAACGGTTCCATCAGACTGGTCAGGTTATCGACCATGTTATCCACTTCGTCCTCATAGAAGCTCGCGACCTTGTCGAGCATGTCGTCCAGCGCGCCGGACTCTTCGCCAATGGCCGTCATCTGGATGGCCATGGTCGGAAAGATACCGGAGGTGCGCATGGAAAAGTTCAGCTGCATGCCAGTTGAAACGTCCTGCTTGATGCGTAATACCGCTCGCTTGAACACGATATTGCCGGTCGCGCCCGCGACTGAATCCAGGGCTTCGACCAGTGGCACCCCGGCGGCGAACGTCGTCGACAAGGTGCGGGCGTAACGGGCCACGGCGGACTTGTACATGAGCGCGCCAACCAAAGGCAGTTTCAGCAGCCAGGTGTCCATTCGGTCCCGAAAACCCGGGGACTTCTTAAAGGCATGGCGGACGCCGAAGACCAGCGCACCCAGCATGCCGAGCACCATCCACCACCAGGCCTGCAGGAACTCCGACAAGCCGATGACCATCACGGTGAACGCCGGCAGTTCGGCGCCAAACCCCGAGAACACCGACTCGAACTGCGGCACAACCTTGACCAGCAAAATCCCGGTCACAATGATCGCGACGCACACCACCGCCAGCGGGTAGGTCATGGCTTTCTTGATCTTGGCCTTGAGGCTTTCGCTCTTTTCCTTGTAGGTCGCTACCCGTTCCAACAGGGTATCCAGGGCGCCGGCCTGCTCGCCGGCATCCACCAGGTTGCAGTACAGCTCATCGAAATACTGGGGCTTTTTGCGCAGGGCTGCGGCGAAGCTGTTGCCGGCCGCGACTTCCTGTTTCACCTCATCCACCAGCTTGCGCATGTTCGGGTTATCGAAGCCCTCGCCGATAATGTCGAACGATTGCAGCAGCGGTACGCCGGCTTTCATCATGGTCGCCATCTGCCGGGTAAACAGGGCAATGTCCAGAGCCTTGATGCGTTTGCCTGCACGGAAAATGGACGCGGTTTTTTTCCGCACCTTGCCCGGGTTGATGCCTTGCTTGCGTAACTGCGCCTTGATCAGCGCGGGATTTTGGCCGGTCAACTCGCCGGTCATTCTTGCGCCTTTTTTGTCTGTGCCTTCCCAGGCATATACATTGATTTTCGCTGCTTTGACCGCCATGTTCAGTCCTTCGTGACCCGGTTGATTTCTTCAAGGCTGGTGATGCCTTGCATGGCCTTGAGCAGGCCCGAAGTGCGCAGGTCGTTGAAGCCGTCCTTACGCATCTGGATGTCGATTTCCAGTGAATTGCCTTCGGCCATGATCAGCCGTTGCAGGTCCGGGGTATTTTTTACCACTTCATAAATCCCTACTCGCCCTTTGTAACCGCCGTTGCACTGGTCGCAACCGACCGGTTCATAGATCGTGAACGAGCCGATGCGTTCCTCGGGAAAACCTTCCTTGAGTAACGCCTCGCGGGGAATCTCGATGGGCATTTTGCAATGGCTGCACAGTTTGCGCGCCAGGCGTTGGGCGATGATCAGGCTGACCGAAGTCGCGATGTTGAACCCCTGAATCCCCATGTTGTGCAGGCGGGTCAGGGTTTGCGCGGCGCTGTTGGTGTGCAGGGTGGAAAGCACCATATGCCCGGTCTGGGCGGCCTTGATGGCAATCTCGGCGGTTTCGAGGTCGCGGATTTCGCCGACCATGATCACGTCCGGGTCCTGACGCAGAAACGAGCGCAGCGCCTGGGCGAAATCCAGTCCCTGCCTGGGATTGACGTTGACCTGGTTGATGCCTTCGATGTTGATTTCTACCGGGTCTTCGGCAGTGGAAATATTGATGTCGACGGTGTTGAGGATGTTCAGCCCGGTATAGAGCGACACGGTCTTGCCCGAGCCGGTGGGGCCAGTCACCAGGATCATTCCCTGTGGCTGCTTGAGGGCGGCCATGTACAGGTCTTTCTGGTCGGGTTCGTAACCGAGGGCATCGATGCCCATTTGTGCACTGGACGGGTCGAGGATCCGGATCACCACCTTCTCGCCCCACAGGGTCGGCAGGGTGTTGACCCGGAAGTCGATGGACTTGCTTTTGGACAGGCGCATCTTGATTCGCCCGTCCTGGGGTTTGCGCCGTTCGGAGATGTCGAGACTGGCCATGACCTTCAGCCGCGAAGCAATGCGGTTGGCCAGTTGTGTCGGCGGCCTAGCGACCTCCCGCAGCATGCCATCGGTGCGCATCCGCACGCGGTAGATTTTTTCATAGGGCTCGAAATGCAGGTCGGAAGAACCGCTCTTGATCGCGTCGAGCAACATCTTGTGGACGAAGCGCACCACCGGCGCGTCATCGGCATCTTGCCCTGCGATGGGGTCCTGTTTCTGCTCATCGACCGACTCGATATCCACCCCGTCGAGGTCGACATCGGCCATGTCTTCCAGACCGGTGGATTGATTGTCGAAGAATTTTTCGATGGCGTCGCTGAGCTTGTCTTCCTCCACCAGGATGGCTTCGGTGCTCAGCCCGGTACTGAACTGGATGTCGTTGATGGCTTGATGATTGGTCGGGTCGGAAATCCCCACGAACAGCTTGTTGCCCCGCCGCCAGAGGGGCAGGGCGTGGTGCTGACGGATCAGCTTCTCGCTGACCAGCCCTCGGGGTTGGGTGTCCTTGTCCAGGCAGTTGAGGTCCAGCAGGGCCATGCCGAAATGCTCCGAGGCCACTTCCGCGACCTGCCAGCTTTTCAGCAGTTTGTTTTGCACCAGATAGCTGACCAGCGAAATTCGATTGCGTTGGGCTTGCTGATACGCCTGTTGCGCACTTTGGTCGGTGATCAGCTCGGCCAGTACCAATTGCTTGGCCAGACCGCTAAGGGCAATGTCATTCATTGGGATTCCGGACGCAGACGGTTAATGACTTATAGCCTAGTCAAGCAGTGGAACCAAACCAGTCGGGGTGAGGTGACAAAAAGTGTCAGATAGTGCGGATCCTGGGGGGAGGAAAGGTCTTTGCCACGGTCTCGCGCTCCGCAGGCAGGGGCGCGCGCGGTTTGGCATGACCTGTGCTGTGCCTTGTTCAGATCATGAGATTTCGACTCATGCATGGAGCCTGTCTATGAAAAATCAAAATGGCTTTACCCTGATAGAGCTGTTGATCGTGGTGGCGATCATCGGGATTCTGGCGACGTTTGCGCTGCCGCAGTATTCGAAGTACCAGGCGCGGGCGAAGGTTACCGCTGCGGTTGCGGAAATCTCGGCACTGAAGGTGCCTTTCGAAGACGTTATCAATCAAGGCACCGATATTGCCGCCCCCGCCGGGATCGGCGCGGCGAGCGCCACGGGTAATTGCACGATTACGGCAACGGGTACTGCCTCTACCGGTGCGGGCAGTATTGCTTGCACGATTCTCAACGCACCGGGGCCGGTGCTCAGCAAAACCGTCACGCTCACGCGCACACTTGCCGGTGGCTGGACTTGCGCCACTACGGTTGACGCGGAATACGCGCCTAAAGGTTGCCCTCCCGCTGCCGCTGCTGGCTGATCCATTGTCATCCTGCCAAATGCCCCGCGTTTAACGACGCGAGGCATTTTTTTGTTCGCTATTTTTGGGGCCAGGTAATCGAGAAACCCCCGACAATTCATGGCCTTAGGCCTGCGTTAAAACCCGCATGTTGCATGTAGATAATTTCGCAGTCATGCAATTTGCATGATTACGAAAATTACCTTTGTAGTTAAGTAATTGATTTATAAGTATTTATTTTTTATCGGACAGTTGGCACAGCGTTCGCACTCTCTCCTGTAACCCTGCTGACAAGACACGCAGCAGACTTTCCAGAAATACAGGAGTTACTCGTATGAAGAAGTTCGCTATCGCTGCCGCTACTGCTACCGCGTTGACCCTGACCATGGCCAACGCTGCATTCGCACAGACCACCCAAGCGACTCAGGCACCCATGATGCTGGCCGCCGGTGAAGTCACTGAAGCGAAAGAGGATGTTTCCGATACCTGGATCACAACCAAAGTCAAAGCAGACCTGGTGACCGAAAAAGGCATCCCTGGCACTGACATCAAAGTCGAAACCAACAAAGGCGTTGTTTCCCTGTCTTCCATGACCGCTCTGACAGATGCTCAGAAAACAACCGCCGTGGCTATCGCCAAGAAAATCAAAGGCGTCAAAGCGGTGTCCGCTGACGGCCTGAAATCCGAGTAAAACAAGGCTTCTCGCCTGGACCGGGAGAAGGTGCGGTAGACGGGCCGAGTCATACGTCTGCCGCAACTTGAGCGTTCATGCGAAAGGTCACAAGGATGTGGCCATTACAGGCCCCGGCATTCGTGTCGGGGCCTGTTCTATTGCGGGCTACGCAAAACAACTGGGAGCGGCACCGCCGCTCCCACATTGACTGGTACCTACATTGGATGCGGTGGATTCAATTCCCACGCTTGCTGGTGATTCGAACCAAGCGATTCCCTTCAAAGCGCAGGTACTGGTACATCCCGCTGTTGGGCCCGTAGGTCCATTCCTCGACCTGAAACTCTTCCCGCCGATTGGCGCTGCGCTTGTAGCCCAACACGTCGCGGGCAACGGGCTCTCCGCATTTTTGCAGCACTTCGCCGGACCTGTCCCCTACGCTGATCAATTGACTGCCGCAGCGCAAGGTATCGGCCGCCGCAGCCTGTCCGGCAGCCAACACCAGGGCCAGTCTCAGAAGCCAGCGTGCGCCCATCACTCGGCATCCAGATGCATGGGCGTAATGACGCGACCATCGCTTTCTGCCTCACCGAGGTTGGCGTCAATGAAGTACACGCGGTCATCGGCCAACTGACTCTTGTCCACCAGATAATCCTTGATGCTGCTGGCCCGTTCTTGACCCAGTTGACGCAACAGCACCTCGCTGGAGCTCCAGAAGCCAATCACGCCTTCACGCATTTTCTTGCTGCGTTCTTCCTTGCCCAGGTCCTTCCATTCGGCGGGCGGTTGGGTCTTCAGGCGTGTGCGGTAGATCCCTTCGAGCAGCGGGTCTTTCTCGCTGTCCGGCACTTCCAGCAATGAGGCCTGGGCCGGTACTTTGTCTCCGCGACGCTGGAGCATTTTGTAGTAGTTGTATTGGTATTCCCGCTCCAGGCGTTGCTCGGCGATCAGCGGGCCATCGCTGCTCTTGGCGGCGGTGCCTTCGATTTCCAGGCGCAGGGCCGGACGTTCCTTGAGCGCCTGAGACAGTTTGACCAGCGCCGCTTCAGCGTCTTTGGTCAGGTCGCTTGAGCCCGGTGCGAACGCCACGGTGCCCAAGTCTTCCGAACCTCCGCCGCTGACCAGACCGCCAATCATTTTGAATGGCGCTGCTGCGGCTTTCACAATCAGGTTGCGCAGGGTTTGCCAGACAATCGGCATGACGCTGAACTGCGGGTTGTTCAAGTCGCCGCTCACTGGCAGCTCGATGGAAATCTTGCCGTCGACATCCTTGAGCAAGGCAATCGCCAGTTTCAGCGGCAGGCTCACGGCGTCTGGACTGTCGACCTTTTCACCCAGTTGCAGCTGCTCGACCACCACTTTGTTTTCGGCCAGGAGCTGGCCGTTGGTGATTTTGTAATGCAGGTCGAGATTGAGCCGGCCCTTGCGGATGCGGTAACCGGCGAACTTGCCGGAATAGGGCGTCAAGTTGGTCAGTTCCACCCGTTTGAAACTGGTGGCGATGTCCAGGCTGGCCATCGGGTCGAACGGGTTGACCGAACCCTTGATGGTCACCGGCGCATAGCGGTCGACCTTGCCTTTGACGTCGACACTGGCCGGTTTTGCCTGGCGGCTGTCGATGGTGCCGATCTTCCCGTTGAGCTGTTGAACGGCCGTGGCGAAGTTCGGGGTCAGGCTGAAGTCGGCGAAGTTGGCCGAACCATCATTAATGGTTATGCCGCCGATGTGGATGCCCAGCGGTTTTTCTTTTCCGGCTGTCGGTTTGGCTGCCGCCGCGGTGGTGCCGGAATCGGCCGGTTGCGGGATCAGCAGGTCATCGACGTTGGTGGTGCGATCATCGTTGATCATGAAGCGCGCATAGGGCTGGAACAGGTTGACCTTGTCGATCGACAGGCTGTCGCCGTGCTGATAGTTCAGGCCTTCGAGCACCAACTGTTGCCACTTGAGGAAGTCGCGGGTTTTCAGGGTGTCGAGGGTATGCAGCTGATCGACCTGGGCGCGGCCGGTAACGTTGAACGCCAGCGGCTCGGTGCTTTTCAGGTCGACCGCCAGGTCACTGCCCAGCATGCCGCTGCGCAGTTCAAGACGAATGAACGGGTTGATGTAGGACTGGGCGACGCGCAGGTCGATGTCCTTGGTCTCTACGTTCAGTTTGGCGCTGATCGGGGCCAGATTGACCACGCCATCCGCGATGATCTTGCCTTGCTTGCCCACGCCGGTGTCGAGCTTGAGGTTGAAAGGTGAGCCATTGAGGCTGTCGAAATTTTGCAGGTCCAGGTTCAGTGGACCCAACTCCAGCGCCACCTCCGGTTGAGCCTTGCGGTCGGCCAGGTGCACCCGATAATCACGCAGTTGCACGTCTTTAAGCAGCACCTGCCAAGGCTTGCTCGGCGCGGTCGGTTCAGGCTTCGGCGAATCGGCTACTGCCGGCGCGCTGGCTGGCTCGGCGTTGGCTTTGTTGGCCGCTTTGGACGGCTGGCTGGCGAACAGTTTTTGCCAATCGAGTTGCCCATCGGCTTCGAGGGCGGCCCAGGTTTCCAGTTTCTGACTGCGGATCTTGCCGACCACCACTTGCTGTTTGGCCAGATCCACGGTGGTTTCGCTGATGTCCAGCCGCTCGAGCTTCGCCAGCGGTCGACCGTCCGCAGTCTTGATGGCGAAAGGCGCGATGCTGACGGCAACGTTGCTCAGCAGCAGTTCGGTTTCCTTGGCCAGGTTGAGTTTGTAGTCGGTGCTGAGGCTGACCACGCCATCCTCGAGTGCCAGTGGCACAGCATCGCGCACATAGGGCCAAAAGGATTTCATCTTGCCGTCGGTGATTTTCAGCTTACCTTCGGAGGCGATCGGGATCAGGCTGAAGTTACCGGTCCAGTCGATCTGGCCACCTGCCGGGCCGACGGCCACCAACGTCATGTCGGCGCTGTCTTCGGGCAAGGTGCTGAGGTTTTTCAGTTCGAAATCGAGTTTGTCGTAGAGGAATTCGATGGGTTCGCTGGGCCGTGCATCCTCGAAATGTACGGAGCCACCGGCCAGTTTGATCCGCTCCACGCGTAGCGGGAATGGTTTGGCGTCCGGATCGACCGGGGTTGGTTCGCTGGCAGGGATTTTGAACAGACCGAGCAGGTTGAGTTTGCCGTCCTTGCCGAAGAGGATTTCGGTCTTGGGTTTGTCCAGTTCGATATCGGACAGATGCAGCGCCTTGGTCCAGAGGCTGTCGATCTGCAGGTTGGCGTACAGACGTTCGAAGCCCACTTGCTCTTTGCCCGGCTCGCCGATGACCAGGCCCCAAAGGGTGACTTCAAGGCTGAACGGGTTGAGTTCGATCCGCTGAATCGTCGCAGGTGTCGTGGCGTAGTTGGCCAATTGTTGGTTGGCGATTCGCAACGCGATGCCCGGCAAAATCAGAAACCCCAACAGGCTATAAAGAGCCAGGGCAGTCAACACGGCGCCGATAGCGCGAATCAATCCTTTGGGCATGTGCGGCTTCATTTGTCGGAATCGGAGTGCCTTGGAGTATGGCATGCGTTTGCGGTTCCGAAGCAACCACGCTTTATAGGATTTATCTGATTATCGGCGTGGGCTTTCAGAGCTGCAGGATCAGTGTTTTCAGCGGCGGCTGCTGATCCATCGACGGGAAATCGCTGCCCGGCGTCAGCACGCTCCACTCACGCACCGGGCGCCCGGCCTTCTCTGCGCAGCGCAGAACCTGTTCGCGCCAATCGTCCATGCTGACCTTCGCCAGGTTGTTGCAGCAGATCAGTACGCCATCGTTGGCGGTGGTCAGCAGCGCCGGTTTGAGCAGGCTCTGATAGTCACGCAACAGGTCGACCGTGCCGAAAGCGCTCTTGGCCCAGGCCGGTGGATCAAGCAGCACCAGATCGTACTGACGCGGGTCCAGGCGTTGATAGCTCGGCAGTTTCTGGCCGCGACGCTGGCTGATCGGCAGTCCGGCCAGTTGACGAATCGCCGGGAAGTAATCGGACTGGATGAACTCCATCGTCGGCAATTGCGGGTTGAGCAGACCGTTCTCGCGGCCGACCGCCAGATTGCCTTCGGCAAAGTCCAGGTTACACACCTCGCTCGCACCTCCAGCCGCAGCGCTGAGACCAACGCCACAGGTGTAAGCAAACAGGTTCAGCACACTTTTGTTTTTGCTGTGCGCCTTGACCCAGCCGCGAGCGTTGCGCAGGTCGAGAAACAGCAATGGGTCCTGGCCAGCGTGACGCCCGCGAACCCGGTAGTTCAGTCCCCATTCGTGGCCGATCAAATCTTGCAGGGCGGCTTCGTCGGCGCGGTAGACGGTGTCTTCGCGGTCGATGCGCGAGTTGCCACGGGAACGGTCGTTGTAGACCAGCAGGGTGTCGAGGCCCAGCTGTTGATTGACGATCTCGTGCAGTTGCAGCAGGGCGTCACGCTCCAGTGCCTGGTGAAAGCTCTGCACCAACAGTTGCGGGCCGTAGCGGTCGATGGTCAGGCCGCCAGCGCCTTCCTGGCTGCCGTGGAACAGGCGATAGCAATCGGTGCCTTGCTGATGCAGCTCGGCGAGCAGGTCCTGGCGACGATCGAGGGCGGCGCGCAGCGCCTGATTCAAGGAAGACATGCTGGGCGGCCTTGCAGGAGGGAATTGGGGGCGCGGGAGTTTAACAGCTATGGGCTTTGAGTTTTGTGGGCAAATGTGAGGGATGTGGTGGCTGTGAGGCCGCCTTCGCGAGCAAGCCCGCTCCCACACTGGATTTGTGCCGTTCATAAATCCAGTGTGGGAGCGGGCTTGCTCGCGAAGCTTTTAGCTCTTTCGCTCGCCAGTGCTACGCCTTGGCCTTCGCCGATGCACCACACGAGTTCATTGGTTCAGGCGTTGGTCGATCAGCCCCTGCACCACGCTCGGGTCGGCGAGGGTCGAGGTGTCGCCCAGGCTGTCCAGTTCGTTGCAGGCGATCTTGCGCAGAATTCGTCGCATAATCTTGCCCGAGCGGGTTTTCGGCAGGGCCGGGGCCCATTGGATCAAGTCCGGTTTGGCGAAGCTGCCGATATCCTTGCTGACGTGAGCCAGCAGTGCATTCTTCAGTTCATCGTTGGCTTCGACGCCGTTCATGGGGGTGACGAAGGCATAGATGCCCTGGCCTTTGACATCATGGGGATAACCGACCACGGCGGCCTCGGCAATGCTGTCGTGCAGCACCAGCGCGCTTTCGACTTCGGCCGTGCCGATGCGGTGCCCGGAGACGTTGATCACGTCATCGATGCGCCCGGTGATCCAGTAGTCGCCGTCCTCGTCGCGACGTGCACCATCACCGGTGAAGTAATAGCCGGGGTAGGGCTTGAAGTAGGTTTCGATCATCCGTTTCGGGTCGCCGTAGACGCTGCGGATCTGCGCCGGCCAGCTGGACTTGATGGCCAGTATGCCGCTGCCGGCGCCTTTGATTTCCTTGCCGTGTTCGTCGAGCAATACCGGTTGCACGCCGAACATCGGTTGGGTGGCGCAGCCGGGTTTGATCCGTTGGGTGCTGACCAGCGGGCTGAGCATGATGCCGCCGGTTTCGGTCTGCCACCAGGTATCGACAATCGGGCAGCGCTGCTCGCCGACCGTATTGAAATACCACTCCCAGGCTTCCGGGTTGATCGGCTCACCGACGGTGCCGAGTAACCGCAGGCTCTCGCGGGACGTTTCCTTCAGCGGCTCGGGGCCTTCACGCATCAGCGCGCGCAGGGCGGTCGGGGCGGTGTAGAAGATGTTCACATGGTGCTTGTCGATCACCTGCCAGAAGCGCGAGGTGCTGGGGTAGCTCGGCACGCCTTCGAAGATCAGCGTGGTCGCCCCGTTGGCCAGCGGTCCGTAGACGATGTAGCTGTGGCCGGTGACCCAGCCGACATCGGCGGTGCACCAGAAGACTTCACCGTCGCGATAGTCGAGCACGTACTTGAAGGTCATTGCCGCTTGCAGCAAGTAGCCACCGGTGGTGTGCAGCACGCCTTTGGGTTTGCCTGTACTGCCGGAGGTGTAGAGGATAAACAGCGGGTCTTCGGCATCCATCGGCTCTGGCGGGCAGTCGTCGCTGACGTCGCGCAAAGCCTGGTGGTACCAGATGTCCCGGTCGTCGACCCAGTTGACCTGGTTTTGGGTGCGCTCGACCACGATCACCGTGTTCACGTCGGGGCAGCTTTGCAGCGCCGTGTCGACGTTCTGTTTGAGCGGCACGAATTTACCGCCGCGCACGCCTTCATCGGCAGTGATCACGGTTCGGCAATCGGCGTCGAGAATCCGGTCACGCAGCGAGTCCGGGGAGAAGCCGCCGAACACCACCGAATGAATCGCGCCGATGCGCGCGCAGGCGAGCATGGCGTAGGCGGCTTCGGGAATCATCGGCATGTAGATGCACACGCGATCGCCTTTCTTCACGCCACGGCTTTTGAGCACGTTGGCCAGTCGGCAGACGTTGTGATGGAGTTTTTTGTAGGTGATCTGGGCGGATTCGGCGGGGTCATCGCCTTCCCAGATAATCGCGATTTGATCGCCGCGCTTTTCCAGGTGACGGTCGATGCAGTTGTAACTGACGTTTAACTTCCCGCCGGCGAACCAGCTCGCCTCACCGGTTTTCAGGTCGTAACGCTGGACGGTTTGCCACGGCGCGCTCCAGTCGAGAAAGCGTGTGGCCTGTTCAGCCCAGAAGGTGCTGGGGTGCTCGATGGATTGGCGGTACAGGCGTTGGTAGTCGTCTTGACTTAACTGTGCAGCCCGGCGTACGGCATCGGCCTTGGGGAACGTGCTGATATCGAACATGACGGTTCCTTATTCTTGTTACGACAAGTAATAAAGATGCGCCCTGTGAATTTTGAGTTCAAGTGTACATAGAACCAATGTGGGAGCGGGCTTGCTCGCGAAAGCGATTTGTCATTCAGCATTGGTGTCGACTGATACACCGCTTTCGCGAGCAAGCCCGCTCCCACAGGGTCAGTGATGACCTGTGGGAGCGTCTCAAATCACCCGCGGTGACGACCGCGGAAGTAGTTGATCAGACCTTGAGTGGACGCATCGTCGGCCGGGGTTTCTTCGCTGCCGACCAGGCGGTTGTAGACGCCTTTGCCCAGCTCCTTGCCCAGCTCCACACCCCACTGGTCGAAGGCGTTGATGCCCCAGACCACGCTTTGCACGAAGACTTTGTGTTCGTACAGCGCCACCAGTGCGCCAAGACGACGCGGGCTGATGCGTTCGACCACCAGGGTGTTGCTCGGACGGTTGCCCGGGATCACCTTGTGTGCCGCCAGCTTCTGTACTTCGTCCTCGCTCATGCCTTTGTCACGCAGCTCGGCTTCGGCCTCGACGCGGGTCTTGCCCAGCATCAGTGCCTGGCTTTGCGACAGGCAGTTGGCGTACAGCCACTGGTGGTGGTCGGACACCGGGTTGAAGCTGACGATCGGCACGATAAAGTCGGCCGGAATCAGCTGGGTGCCTTGGTGCAGCAACTGGTGATAAGCGTGCTGACCGTTGCAGCCGACGCCGCCCCAGATCACCGGGCCGGTATCGGTGGACACTGGCGTGCCATCCTGACGCACGCTCTTGCCGTTGGATTCCATGTCCAGCTGTTGCAAGTGTTTGGTGATGTTGCGCAGGTAGTGGTCGTACGGCAGGATCGCGTGGCTTTGCGCGCCCCAGAAGTTGCCGTACCAGACGCCGAGCAACGCCAGCAGTACCGGCATGTTCTGTTCGAAAGGCGCGCTCTGGAAATGCTGGTCCATGGTGTAAGCACCGGACAGCAGCTCCTTGAAGTTCGACATGCCGATGGCCAGGGCAATCGGCAGACCGATAGCCGACCACAGCGAGTAACGCCCGCCGACCCAGTCCCACATTGGGAAGATGTTTTCTTCGCGAATACCGAACGCCACCGCTGCCGCGTTGTTGCTGGAAACGGCGATGAAGTGACGGTACAGCTCGGCTTCCGAACCACCCTGAGCCAGGTACCAGGCGCGTGCGGCCTGGGCGTTTTTCAGGGTTTCGAGGGTGTTGAAGGATTTCGACGAGACGATGAACAGCGTGGTCTCGGCGCGCAGCTTCATCGTCAGTTCGTGGAATTCACTGCCGTCGATGTTCGCCAGGTAATGGCAGCGCACGCCTTTCTGGGCGTAGGACAGCAGCGCTTCGGACACCAGCTCAGGGCCGAGGAACGAGCCACCGATGCCGATGTTCACCACGTCAGTGATCGGCTTCTCGGTGTAACCGCGCCACAAACCGTCGTGGATGCGACCCACGAGATCGGTGATCTGGTTCAGCACTTTGTGCACATCGGGCATCACGTTGACGCCGTTGACCGACAGCTTGTCGCCCACCGGGCGGCGCAGTGCGGTGTGCAGCGCCGGGCGCCCTTCGGAAGAGTTGACGATTTCGCCATCGAACAGCGCTTTGATCGCGCCTTTGAGGTCGACTTCGTTGGCCAGGCCCACCAGCAGGTTGCGGGTCTCGGCGTTGATCAGGTTCTTCGAGTAGTCGAGAAACAGGCCGCAGCTGCTGAGGGTGAATTGAGTAAAGCGCTGCGGATCGGCATTAAAGGCTTCGCGCATGCTGAAATCCTGCATGGCTTGGCGGTGGTCATTCAGCGCTTGCCAAGCGGGCAGAGCGGTAACGTCGTGAGGAGTGCGGTAGTACGCCATCGCTGCGGTTTTCCTTTTTACTTGAACGGCCTTTTGAACACTAAAAATCCCGGAGCGCTGTGGGTGGGCGTCCGGTCAACTGCGTCGACACGATTTTTGGCGCAGGGCGAATACAGTAAACCTCGCGCTGCAATCTGTCTTGACTTTGTCTGACCTGCTCCCGGTACTTTTTTAACATTTAACCGGGAACGGTCCGACAAACGGAAGGCTGAAAGGGGGCGCGGCTCGATCAGGCGACCTGAACCGGAATGGCATTGCTGGTGTGGCTCAGTTCGTTACCCGGCGCCATGTAGAGCATGCGTGGCTTGAAGTTGAGCAGTTCGGCTTCGCTGTAGTGAGCGTAAGCGCAGATGATCACGCGATCGCCGACCTTGGCCTTGTGCGCTGCGGCGCCGTTGACCGAAATCATGCGCGAACCTTCTTCGCCACGAATCGCATAGGTGGTGAAGCGTTCGCCGTTGTCGATGTTGTAGATCTGGATCTGTTCGTACTCACGGATGCCGGACAGGTCCAGCCATTCGCCGTCGATGGCGCAGGAACCTTCGTAATCGAGTACAGCATGGGTGACTTCGGCGCGATGCAGCTTGGCCTTGAGCATGATGGCGTGCATGAGTGTTTCCCCAGGTCGGAATCGAACGGCGGGCAGTTTGCCCGAAGGCTTTAGAGGCAGCAATACAGTCTGGAAACGACGTAGATCCAATGTGGGAGCGGCGGTGCGGCGATCCGACTTGCTCGCGAATAGGCCATTACATTCAACATCATCGTTGACTGTCAGACCGCTTTCGCGAGCAAGTCGGATCGCCGCACCGCCGCTCCCACATTGGTTTTGCGGTGCTCAGGCGGGCGCGTCGAGGTTCAGATGCAGGTTGTCGATCAACCGCGTCGTGCCCAGGAACGCCGCCACCAGAATCACCAGATCCCGATCTTCCGCTGTCGCCGGACGCAAGGTCAGCGCATGGCGAATTTCCAGATAATCGGCACGCAGGCCAGCGGCTTCAAGCTGTTTGATCTGCTCATTGATCAACGTCGGGTAATCCCGCTCACCCTGTTTAATTGCAGCGGCAATATGGGTCAGGGTGCGATAGACCTCTGGCGCGATGGCCCGTTGTTCTTCGCTGAGGAAACCATTGCGCGACGACAGCGCCAGGCCATCGGCCGCACGCACGGTAGGTTCGCCGATGATCTGGATCGGCATGTTCAGGTCATGCACCAGGGCGCGAATCACCGCCAGTTGCTGGAAGTCTTTCTGGCCGAAGATCGCCAAGTCCGGCTGGATCATGTTGAACAGCTTGCTGACGACGGTCGCCACCCCTTCGAAATGCCCCGGACGGCTGGCGCCGCACAGTCCCTCGGACAGTTGCGGAACGCTGACGCGGGTTTGACCGGCCATGCCGTCGGGGTACATTTCTTCGACGGTGGGTGCGAACAGCAGATGGCAACCGGCCTGAAGCAGCTTCTCCTGATCGGCGGCCAGGGTCCGCGGGTACTTGTCGAGGTCTTCGCCGGCGCCGAATTGGAGCGGGTTGACGAAAATACTCGCGACCACGAAATCCACCCGTTGGGTGGCTTTGGTAATCAGCGCAACATGCCCGCTGTGCAGGTTACCCATAGTCGGCACGAAGCCAATGCGCTTGCCTTCGCTACGGGCGCGGGCCACGGCGGCCCGCAGTTCGCGTACGGTTTTTACGGTGTTCATGCAGAGAATCCGTGTTCGATGCCAGGGAAAGTCGCCGCTTTGACTTCAGTGACGTAAGCGCTCAAGGCGGCTTGAATGCTGGTTTGATCAGTCATGAAGTTCTTCACGAATTTTGGTACGCGGCCGGTAATGGACAAGCCGAGCATGTCATGCAGGACCAGTACCTGACCGTCGGTGCCATTGCCGGCACCGATGCCGATCACCGGAATCTTCACCGCCTGGGTGATTTCTTCGGCCAGTTCACTGGGCACGCATTCGAGCAGCAGCATGGCCGCGCCGGCCTGTTCCAGAGAGATGGCATCGGCACGCATTTGCCGCGCCTGGTTCTCGTTGCGTCCCTGGACTTTATAGCCGCCGAGGATGTTGACCGATTGCGGTGTCAGCCCCATGTGCGCGCACACCGGGATGCCTCGTTCGGCCAGCAGACGGATCGAGTCCGCGAGCCACAAAGCGCCTTCAACTTTGACCATATGGGCGCCGGCCTGCATCAACAGGGCGCTGTTGGTCATGGTTTGTTCGAGGGTGGCGTAGGCCATGAAGGGCAGGTCGGCGAGGATCAGGGCATCGGTGTTGCCACGTTTGACGGCCGCCACGTGGTAGGCCATTTCAGCGGTGGTCACCGGCAGGGTGCTGTCGTGACCTTGCAAGACCATGCCGAGGGAGTCGCCCACCAGCAGCACTTCAACCCCGGCCTCATTGCAGGCATGGGCGAAGGTCGCGTCATAGCAGGTCAGCATGGTGATCTTTTCACCTTTCTGCTTGAGGCTCTGGAGCGTGGTCAGGGTGATGGCTGGCATGAAAAAATCCTCATTACAGGCGCTATGGAAACTACTGCGAGTAACGCGCGTGATTCGTCATTTATACAGGCGCACCTTCTTTCGTGGTGCTTGTAAGGCCTGGATTGCGCCCTTTAGCGCCGCGTTGGCGGCAGCGGGACGCCTATAGTCGTGAGGAGAACCCGGGAAGTCAATTGTGTGTGTTACCGCATTGTTACGCGTGGGGTGTTACCGGCGTTACTGACGCGATTCAGCAGGTTTTATGGGAGGTGTGCTGCAGATGTAGCGTCCGACACAAAACCAATGTGGGAGCGGGCTTGCTCGCGAAGACTGCTTCACATTCAACACATGTGCTGACTGTCAGACCGCTTTCGCGAGCAAGCCCGCTCCCACAGGGGGATTTGCGTTAAATCGGGGAGAGGCGTTCCAACCCGACGAACGGGCAGGCAGCGAGCAATTCCGCGAGGCTGCGGCCATCGGCCAGGCGCAAATCCGCCGGCGCCAGCTCGGCCAGCGGATAGAGCACAAAGGCCCGTTCCTGCAGGTGATAGTGGGGGACTTTGAGACGAGGTTCGTCGATCAGTCGATCGCCAAACAGCACGATGTCCAGGTCAAGCGTGCGCGGGCCCCAGCGTTCAAGGCGTTCACGGCCTTGGCCATTCTCGATGGCTTGCAGCGCATCAAGCAGGTCCAGCGGGGCGAGGTGGCTATCGAGGGCGGCGACCGCGTTGGTGTAACGTGGTTGACCGGGCAGCAGCGAGTCGCTTTGATAAAACGCTGAAACGCCGACCAGTTCGGTTTGCGGTAGCTGCGCCAGCGCTTCGACAGCGCTGCGCAACTGTTGCATGGGGTCAGCCAGATTGCTGCCCATGCCGATGTAGATGCGTTCCATGGCTTACTCGCCTGTAGCGCTCGGTGCACCGGCAGCGCGCTTGCGCTTGGCACCACCGCTGCGGCGCCGTTTGCGCGGAGCGCCGGTACCGTCGTCCTTGCCGCTCAGATCGCGGATCATGTCCCGGCGTTCGCTGTCATTGGCGTCCTGATAGTCAGTCCACCATTCGCCCAGGCCATCGGTCTGTTCGCCTGCGCTTTCGCGCAGCAGCAGGAAGTCGTAACCGGCGCGGAATCGCGGGTTGTCCAGTAACAGGTCGGCGCGTTTGCCGCTGCGCCGTGGCAGACGCTCCTGCATGTCCCAGATCTCGCGGATCGGCATGGTGAAGCGTTTCGGGATGGCGATGCGCTGGCACTGTTCGGCGATCAGCTCGTGAGCGGCTTCCTGCATCGCCGGAATCGGCGGCATGCCGCGTTCTTGCAGGCGCAACACACGGGCCGGCAGGGCAGGCCAGAGCAGGGCGGCAAACAGGAACGCCGGGGTCACCGGTTTGTTCTGCTTGATCCGCAGGTCTGTGTTGATCAACGCTTCACTGATCAGCGTGTGGGTGTAGGTCGGGTTGTATTCCAGCGCTGCCGCACTGGCCGGGAACAGCGGATCGAACAGCTGCAGGTCGACCAGCATTTCGAAGGTGTCCGCGGCATGGCCGGAGAGGAACAGCTTAAGCACTTCTTCGAACAGGCGAGCCGACGGGATCTCGCGCAGCAGCGGCGCCAGTTCGCGGATTGGCGTGGCGCTGTGTTTTTCGATGCCGAAATTCAGCTTGGCGGCGAAACGCACGGCCCGCAGCATCCGCACCGGGTCTTCCTGGTAGCGTTGCTTCGGATCGCCGATCAGGCGGATCAGATGATTGCGGATGTCGTGTACGCCGTTGGCGTAGTCGAGAATGCGCTCGCTGACCGGATCGTAATACAAGGCGTTGATGGTGAAGTCGCGGCGTTGCGCGTCTTCTTCCAGGGTGCCGTAGACGTTGTCGCGCAGAATGCGCCCGCTCTCATTACGGGACGATTGGTTGCTGTCTTCGTCTTCGTCGTTTTGCGGGTGATTGGCGCGGAAGGTCGCGACTTCAATGATTTCGCGACCAAAGTGGATATGCACCAGTTTGAAACGCCGACCGATGATCCGCGCGTTGCGGAATTCGGCGCGTATCTGTTCAGGCGTGGCGCTGGTGGCGACGTCGAAATCTTTCGGCGTGATGCCGAGCAGCATATCTCGCACACAGCCGCCGACCAGGTAAGCCTGGTAACCGGCGTTCTGCAGGCGTTCGACGATATTCACCGCGTAACGGCTGAACTGTGCCTTTTGCAGCGAATGTTGGCCGCTGTTAAGCACTTCAGGCGTACTGCGAATGTGTTGCGTATGACGCTTGGGAGAACGGAATGACTGGAACAACTTCTTCAGCATGGGATGCACTGTTTGAAGGAATGTTCGGCCATAACGAAGAATGACCGCATGATGGGCGGGGATTCTAGCATTTAGTCGGGGGATGGTGTAGGAAGCTGCGCACTGTGGCGAGGGGGCTTGTCGGAACGCCGCATCGCCCCGTTGGGTTGCGAAGCAGCCCCAAGCTCTTGAATGTTTCCGAAATCTTGCCAGCGCTACGCACTGGAACGGGGGCAAGCCCCCTCGCCACAGAAACCACAAGGGGAGCCGAAGCTCCCCAAGAAGTAGTTGCATGCTCTATTTTTATTATTGGTTTCGGGCTTCTTGTTTTTGTTGAGCGCCCTCGCCATGAAGTTTTCCTTCATGACCCTCCCAATCGGGAGCCAAGAGCAAACGGATTGCTTTGGTCGCTGTGTTGCTGTGATCGTTCGATCCAACCAGTTCAGGCACTGTCTTGAGACAGTTTTTTATTGTTCTCGGCCTGGTCGTGGGGCAAGCCCCAAATGCAACGCCTCTCCAAAAGAATCAGTTAGCTACGCCTCTCGCCGTCTTGTTTTTATTGTGCGTGAGTCGATACGTCTTATTTTTATTGTCTTGTACATTGCTTGTTATTGTTCTTGTACTAAACATATAGCAGGGTGCGTGCCAACTTTTGTGAAGCCCAGTAAAACAAGGGGTTAAGCGGGCTGATGGTGTTTTTCGGGGCCAAAAAAACCGGGGCTTCGTTACCGTAAGCCCCGGCTTCTGTTACGTGAAAAAGCTGAGGTAACAGTTTTTTCACAATGTCATGTGTTACCCGCACATCCGACAGGTGCGGTTCAGCTCTCGCTGGCCACCCCGGTCTTGCGTCGCGGAATACCCAGGCGCTGACGGCGTTCCCACAGGCATTTGCGACTGACCCCGAGTTTGCGGGCCAGTTCGGTTTCGGTCATGTGGTCTTGATGCTCGAGAACGAAATGCTGGAAGTAGTCTTCCAGGGACAAATCTTCGGTCGGTTCGTGGCTGGTGTTACCGGCGCTGTTGCCCTGCTGGGGCGCCAGGCCGATGAAGTCGTCGTCATCCAGATCGCTCAATTCGATGTCGATGCCCAGCAGCTCGGCGGAAATCTCCGGGCTTTCGCACAGGATCACCGCGCGCTCGACCGCATTTTCCAGCTCACGAACGTTACCCGGCCAGGAGTAATGTCGAATCGCCTGTTCGGCATCCAGGGCGAATTTCAGATCGGTGCGGTTGACCCGTGCGCTCTGCCGCGCGAGGAATGCAGTGGCAATTTCATTGACGTCCGCGCCGCGCTCGCGAAGGGCTGGCAGCTTCAAGGCGATCACGTGAAGGCGGTAATACAAGTCTTCACGGAACTGGCCAATCTTCGCCAGGCTCTTGAGGTCTCGGTGGGTCGCGGCGATCAGGCGTACATCGACCTTCTGCGACTGCACCGAACCGACTCGGCGGATTTCCCCTTCCTGCAACACACGAAGCAGGCGGGCCTGAGCTTCCAGTGGCAGTTCACCGATTTCATCGAGGAACAAGGTGCCGCCGTCCGCCGCTTCCACCAACCCGGCACGCCCGGCACTGGCGCCAGTGAACGCGCCTTTTTCGTGGCCGAACAGTTCGGACTCGATCAGGCTTTCCGGAATGGCCGCGCAGTTCACCGAAATCATCGGCGCCTTGGCGCGTTTGGACAGATTATGCAGGGCGCGTGCTACCAGTTCTTTACCAGTACCGGATTCACCCTGGATCAGGACATTGGAATCGGTCGGCGCGACTTTGCGGATTTTGCTGTAGAGATCCTGCATCGGCGGGCACGAGCCAATAATGCCGATTTCGCCGTTGCTGTTGTCGACACCGTTTTTCGCGGCGCCATTGCTCGTTTTGCCGACGACCGGTTCACCGCTGGCTTGCGCCGATTGACGGTCACGCAGGATTCGCGCGACGGCCTGGAGCATTTCGTCGTGATCGAAAGGCTTGGCGATGTAATCCACGGCGCCCATCTTCATCGAGTCGACGGCCGAACGCAGGCTGGCGTAACTGGTCATGATCAGGACCGGAGTGCCCTGACCAAGTTTGATCAACTCGGTACCGGGTGCGCCCGGCAGGCGCAGGTCACTGACGATCAGATCAAAGGTGGGGATGCTGAAACGCTCTTGTGCTTCCTGCACGGATCCGGCTTCGCTGACCTGGTACTGGTTACGTTCCAGCAGACGGCGCAAGGCGGAGCGGATAATTGTTTCGTCTTCGACGATCAAAATGTGCGGCATTGATTCGATACTCTCGACGGTCTCAGTTCACAGCGGACGTCGCTTCGACATGACGCGGCAAAGTTACCCGAATACGGGTGCCGCGTTGGCTTTGAACATCAGCCGGGCTGTCGATGGTGATTTGTCCATAATGCTCTTCAACGATGGAATAGACCAGTGCAAGGCCCAGACCGGTGCCTTCGCCAGGGTCCTTGGTGGTGAAGAAAGGTTCGAACAGTCGGTCCATGATGTTCGAGGGAATTCCGCTGCCTTCGTCTTCGACGATCAAATCGACCGTGTGTTCGCCGGCTTCGCTTTTGACTCGCACCGCACTGCCCGCAGGTGAGGCGTCGCGGGCGTTTGAGAGCAGGTTGATCAATACCTGGGCGAGCCGCTGCGGGTCGCCTTCGACCCAGTGATCGGGGGCGCACAGGTTGTAGAACTGTACTTCGAAATTGCGCCGGTTCAAGGCCAGCAGGCCGATGGCATCCTGGGCCACTTCCGCCAGACAGACGGGCTCGTCACTGTGCTGATAACTGCCGGCATGGGCGAAGCTCATCAGCGACTGAACGATGCGCGACACGCGTTTGGTCTGTTCGAGGATCTGCCCGCTGATTTCCGTGATCTCGGCGTCTTCCTCACGCTCTTCGCGCAAGTTTTGCGCGAGACAGGCAATGCCGGTGATCGGGTTGCCGATTTCATGGGCCACGCCAGCCGCCAGTCGACCGATGCTGGCCAGGCGCTCGGAGTGCACCAGTTTGTCTTCGAGCATCTGGGTTTCGGTCAGGTCTTCCACCAGCAGCACCAGGCCGCTGTTACCCGGCGCCAGCGGTTCATCGATCGCCGCTTTGTGCAGGTTCAGCCAGCGCGTCTGACCATCGAGGGCCAGGTGCTGTTTGTGCAAATGCTCGTCCGGCAGATTGATGAAGCCTTGCAGCAATTCTCTCCACGGATCGCCAATGGTGCTCAGGCGCGAACCGACCACACGCTGCGCGGCAATCCCGGTCAGTTCCTCCATGGCTTTGTTCCACATGAGGATTTCCTGATCCTTGGCTAGTGAGCAGACGCCCATCGGCAATTCCTGCAAGGTCTGGCGGTGGTAGCGGCGCAGGGCATCGAGTTCGGCGGCAAGGCCGGTGAGGCGCGAGTGGTAGTCCTCAAGGCGGCTTTCGATGAAGTGGATGTCTTCAGTGACGTAATTTTCACCGCCGGCCTTGTAGGGCAGGAAGGTTTCGACCATGTCTTGCGCCACGCTCGGCCCCATCAGGCCGGAGAGGTTGGCTTCGATACGATCACGCAGACGGCGCAAGGCGTACGGCCGACGTTCATCGAACGGCAGATAAAGGTCACGCAGCGCCTGTTCGACTTCTTTCTGCGCTGCCTTGGCGCCCAATGGTTTTGCAAGCTGCGTGGCGAATTCCTGGGGCGAGGCGGCATGCAGTTCGCGGCGTTGCGGGCGGCGAACGTTGTCCACTGCGCAGGCTTCTGCGGCGCTGGCCTCTTCGGGGCTGGCGTTGGTGAACAACGAGATCAGCGTGAACATCAGCACGTTGGCAGCCAGCGAGGCGATTGCTGCCATGTGCCAACTGGTGTCGTCCAGCACGTAAATCATGTTCAGCAGTGGAATGTAGAAGCCTTGCAGATTGCCGACCAGCGGCAGCAGCATGGTCACCAGCCACACCAGAATCCCCGCCAGTAGGCCTGCGATGAAGCCGCGACGGTTGGCGGTCGGCCAGTACAGCACCGACAACACCCCCGGCAGGAACTGCAATGTGGCGACGAAGGCGACGATGCCGAGGTTAGCCAAGTCTTGATCTGCGCCCAGCATCAGGTAGAAACCATAACCGGCCATGATGATCGCGACGATCAGCGCCCGGCGGGTCCATTTCAGCCAACGGTAGATATTGCCTTCGGCCGGCGGCTGATAGAGCGGCAGCACCAGATGGTTCAACGCCATCCCGGACAGTGCCAGCGTGGTGACGATGATCAGGCCGCTGGCCGCCGACAATCCGCCGACATAGGCCAATAGCGCCAGGGCTTTGCTGTTGGCAGCGATGCCAATGCCCAGGGTGAAGTACTCCGGATTGGTCGTGGCGCCGAGTTTCAGCCCGGCCCAGAGAATCAGCGGCACCGCGAGGCTCATCAACAGCAGAAACAGCGGTAAACCCCAGCTCGCACTGACCAGCGAGCGCGGGTTGAGGTTTTCGGTAAAGGTCATGTGATACATGTGCGGCATCACAATCGCCGAGGCGAAGAACACCAGCAGCAACGTGCGCCACGGGCCTTCCTGCAATGGCGTGTGCAGGGCGGCGAGGGCGGTCTGGTTCTGCAGCAGCCACAGTTCCAGCTGCTGCGGGCCATCAAACACGCCATACAGCGCATACAGGCCGACGCCGCCAATCGCGATCAGTTTGATCACCGACTCGAAGGCAATCGCAAACACCAGGCCTTCATGTTTCTCGCGGGTAGCGATGTGGCGTGAGCCGAAGAAAATCGTGAACAGCGTAATCAGCGCGCAGAAGCTAAGGGCCACGCGATGCTGCACCGGCTCGCGGGTGAGGATGCTGATGGAGTCGGCCACCGCCTGAATCTGCAGCGCCAGCAACGGCAGCACGCCGATCAGCATGAAAATCGTCGTCAGTGCGCCGGCCCAGGTGCTGCGGAACCGAAACGCAAACAAGTCGGCCAGGGACGAGAGTTGATAAGTGCGGGTGATTTTCAGGATCGGGTACAAAAGCACTGGCGCGAGCAGAAACGCTCCGGAAACCCCAAGGTAACTGGACAGAAAACCGTAGCCGTACTGATAGGCCAGGCCCACCGTGCCGTAAAACGCCCAGGCACTGGCGTAAACACCCAGCGACAGGGTGTACGTCAGCGGGTGGCGAATGATCGCCCGGGGAATCATGCCCCGTTCGCTGATCCAGGCCACGCCGAACAGCACCGCCAGGTATGCGGCGCTGATCAGGATCATCTGGGTCAGGCTAAAGCTCATCGGCATCTTTTTGGCTCTGCAGGATGAAGGTCACGACAATCAGAATCAGCCAGAGCAAATAAGGGCGATACCAGGCGCCCGTGGCGTCGATCCACCAATCCATGATGGCCGGGGAAAACAGATAAATCCCCACTACCAGGAGCAGGACCAAGCGATAGATGTACATCCCGGCCTCTCTTTTTTATGCGCGTGCCCGAAAACGTGCGGCGATGGTAACGGATGGGCGCGCCACTGCAAGTGGCTTCACTGCAGTTGCGCTTCGGGCAGCGTCAGTGTGCGTGGGATCAGCGATGCATCCCAGTGGGCAATCCCCCAGTTCAGCACTTCCCGTGGCGTGGCGTCATTCAGTTCGGTCGCAGGTTTGTGCCCCAGCGCCCGCAATGCGCGCAGCAACAGCGGCGTCGCCTGATCTTCGGTCAGCGGCGGCGAGCGATAGGATTTGCCGAGTTTGTGGCCGTCCGGCTGAGTAATCAGCGGGATGTGCAGGTAGCGTGGTTGCGGCAGGCCCAGCAGTTCTTGCAGATAGAGCTGACGCGGCGTGGAATCCAGCAGATCAGCGCCGCGCACGATATCGGTGATGCCTTGCCAGGCGTCGTCCAGCACCACCGCCAGTTGATAGGCGTAGAGCCCGTCGCGGCGGCGGATCACGAAATCACCGACTTCCCGGCCCAGATGTTGGCGGAATTCGCCCTGCACCCGGTCGATGAAGTGGTATTCCAGCTCCGGTACACGCAGGCGGATCGCCGCGTTCGCGGTGCCGTGCCCCGCGTTGCGGCAGAACCCGGGATAGATTCCGTGATACGGCTCCAATTGTTTGCGCGAACAGGTACAGGCGTAGGCCAGGCCCTGATTGAACAGGCGATTGATGACTTCGTCATAGGCAGCGTGCCGATCACTCTGTCGGACCATGTCGCCATCCCACTCGAAACCGTAACTTTCCAGCGCCTTGAGAATCGCTGCCTGAGCGCCGGGCTCTTCCCGTGGCGGATCGAGATCTTCCATGCGCACCAGCCAGCGGCCGCCGACCGAACGGGCGTCGAGGTACGAGGCCAGCGCTGCGACCAGCGAACCGAAATGCAAGTGGCCACTGGGCGTAGGGGCGAAGCGTCCGATGTAGGGAGCGGCGGTGACGGTCATGAGGGCGATGGTACTTGTATGGGCTTGCACCGACCACCTGTGGGAGCGGGCTTGCTCGCGAAGGGGTCATCAGCTTCAACATTTATGCTGACTGACACACCGCTTTCGCGAGCAAGCCCGCTCCCACAGGGGTTGTTGCCGAAGCAAATGTCAGAAACAAAAAAACGGAGCGTTCGCACGCTCCGTTCTTCGTTCAAGTCGCAAAGATTACTTGCCGACTTGCTTTTCCTTGATTTCCGCCAGGGTCTTGCAGTCAACGCACATGTCGGCGGTAGGGCGGGCTTCCAGTCGCTTGACGCCGATTTCAACGCCGCAGGACTCGCACCAGCCGTATTCTTCGTCTTCGATCAATTGCAGGGTTTTGTCGATTTTCTTGATCAGCTTGCGCTCGCGGTCGCGGGCGCGCAATTCGAGGCTGAATTCTTCTTCCTGACTGGCACGGTCTGCCGGGTCGGGGAAGTTGGCCGCTTCGTCTTTCATGTGATCAACAGTACGGTCGACTTCCTGCATCAAGTCCTGTTTCCACTTGTTCAGGATCTTGGTGAAGTGAGCGCGCATGGGCTTGCCCATGTACTCTTCGCCCTTCACTTCTTTGTAGGGTTCGAAGCCGCTGATCGACTGGTTCTGCTGTTGCTTTGCTTGGGTGGGCATGAAATGGACCGCCTCTACTCTTGTAATCCATTGCGCAGGATTGCTCCATCACCGACACCTGCCGGCCCTGCGGCTGCAAGCGGGCGAACTTACCAGATCAAATCGGACCGCGCTACTCCCGGATGTCGAGCCCGCGGCCCGTGGCGCTTGCAAAAGATTGCAAAGCCTTGCCTGGCGGCTCTGGAGACCTGATCAATTATTGATTTTAGTCAAACCTGGAGCATACGCTTGAACCGTTTGATACCAGCGTCATATGGGCTCTGACCGCTTTAGGTTCTCGCTCGTTCCTGCGCTTGGGTAGAATCGATTCTTTTCCCGTTGTAAGGAAGGCTAATGGCTCTGTCCTACAGTGCGCGCAGTCGCGCTATCGAACCGTTCCACGTCATGGCCCTGCTGGCGCGGGCCAACGAGCTGCAAGCAGCCGGCCACGACGTGATTCACCTGGAAATCGGCGAGCCGGACTTCACCACCGCCGAGCCGATCATTCAGGCCGGCCAGGCTGCGCTGACGGCAGGGAAGACCCGTTACACCGCCGCTCGCGGCATTCCCGAGCTGCGCGAAGCCATTTCGGGGTTTTATCAGCAGCGTTACGGGTTGAACATCGATCCACAACGTATCCTCATCACGCCCGGCGGTTCAGGTGCGTTGCTGTTGGCCAGTGCCTTGCTGGTAGACCCAGGCAAACACTGGCTGCTGGCAGACCCGGGTTACCCGTGCAACCGGCACTTCCTGCGGTTGGTGGAAGGCGCGGCGCAACTGGTGCCAGTCGGCCCGGACGTGCGTTATCAGCTGACCCCGGACCTGGTCGCACGTCACTGGGATCACGACAGCGTCGGCGCCCTGGTGGCATCGCCAGCCAACCCGACCGGGACCATCCTGACCCGCGACGAGTTGGCCGGGCTTTCTGCAGCGATCAAGGCCCGTCACGGCCATTTGGTGGTCGACGAGATCTACCATGGCCTGACTTACGGCACGGATGCGGCCAGCGTGCTGGAAGTCGATGACAGCGCTTTCGTCCTCAATAGTTTTTCCAAGTATTTCGGCATGACCGGCTGGCGACTCGGTTGGCTGGTAGCGCCAGAAGCGGCGGTCGGTGAGCTGGAAAAACTCGCCCAGAACCTCTACATCAGCGCGCCGAGCATGGCCCAGCACGCTGCATTGGCTTGCTTCGAACCTGCCACCATTCAAATTTTCGAGGAGCGCCGCGCCGAGTTCGGACGACGTCGTGACTTCCTGCTGCCAGCCCTGCGGGAATTGGGCTTCGGTATCGCTGTAGAACCGGAAGGCGCGTTCTATTTGTACGCTGATATCAGCAAGTTCGGCGGCGATGCCTTCGCGTTCTGCCGACACTTCCTCGAAACTGAGCACGTCGCGATCACGCCGGGCCTGGACTTCGGGCGTTATCAGGCCGGGCATCATGTGCGGTTCGCCTACACCCAAAGTCTTCCACGCTTGCAAGAAGCGGTCGAACGGATCGCTTGCGGTTTGAAGAGCTGGCAAGGCTGATGCGTTTTCATCCTCCCCTCGAAGAAGGTCGCTTGATTCGTCGCTACAAACGTTTTCTTGCCGATATCGAAACCGTTAGCGGCGAGTTGCTGACCATCCACTGCCCTAACACCGGTTCGATGCTTAATTGCCAGGTCGAAGGCGGGCAGGTCTGGTTCAGCCGTTCCAACGACCCCAAGCGTAAGTTGCCCGGCACTTGGGAAGTCGGGGAAACCCCGCAGGGGCGGCTGTTCTGCGTAAACACCGGACGCGCCAACGGTTTGATCGAGGAGGCGTTGCGGGCCAATGTCATCACCGAGCTGAACGGCTTTACCGAACTGAAGCGCGAAGTGGCCTACGGTCAGGAAAACAGCCGCATCGATTTCCGTCTCGACTACCCGAGCGGGCCAGCGTATGTGGAAGTCAAAAGCGTCACCTTGGGCTTCGATGGCTCGTTGGTGGCGGCGTTTCCCGATGCGGTGACCCAGCGTGGGGCCAAGCATTTGCGCGAGTTGGCGCATTTGGCCCGGGACGGGATTCGTGCTGTGCAACTGTATTGCGTGAACCTGACCGGCATCGATTCCGTGCGGCCTGCTGAAGAAATCGATTCGGCCTACGCTGCTGCGTTACATGAAGCGGTGGCATGCGGGGTCGAAGTACTGGCGTATGGCGTGCACTTGACCCACGAAGAGATGGTGGTCGATCGGCGGCTGGAAGTGCTGTTAAACGGTTAGAGCGTGACCCAGATCCCCAGCTCGTCTTCGCGGCAGGGAATGGTCGTAAGTGATTGACCGGCGCACGGGCCGGCGACGCATTCGCCGTCTTCGATCAGAAACAGTGCGCCATGGGTAGCGCACTGGATCAGGCTGTTGCTGGGGTCGAGAAACTGGTCGGGCTTCCATTCCAGTCCGACGCCCCGGTGCGGGCAGCGATTTTCATACACATACACCCGGCCGCCCCGGCGCACGGCCAGAAGCTTCTGACCGTCGACGTCGAAACCACGACTGCTGGCGTCAGCCAATTCGGCGCCCGTGCAAAGAAGCTTCATGTCTATCCTCAAGTCCCGCAGTTCGTGATCAGATATGTCCGAGCTTGACGTTCAAATGCAAGCAATTATCAAATGGCCGCTCACCCGCAGGGCGATTGCCGGATGCCGAGGATACTTGAAAAGCCTGGCTGACGGTTTCTATCCCGGTACGACCGGCCAATGACCTCGTTAAACCCCGTGCGTTGTTCATTGGCCTGAGCGTGCTGTGTTTGCTGGCGCTCGACACGTTGCGCGCGGCGTTGCGGCTGATTGGTTTGCCAGCTGGAAGTACTGGTGCAGCCGCACCCGGAGCGTGGGCATCCGCTGATCATTGCCCGCTGAGCATTTCATCGAGGTGAGAACATGCGTGTGATGGTGATACTGGCTGTGCTGTTACTGAGTGCCTGTCAGCATGTGCCGGTGCCGGTGCCGGTGCCGCCACCGGTCAGCGGCGAGATCCTGGAGCTGCGCAGCGGTCAAACACTGACAGCGCAGGAACTACTTGTACGGTTGGCCGAGTCTTCGCGGCTGATCGTCGGCGAGCAGCATGACAATCGTGATCACCATCAACTGCAATTGTGGTTGTTGCAGGCATTAAGTGAGCAGCGGCCCCAAGGCAGTTTGCTGTTGGAAATGCTTACGCCGGATCAACAAGTGCGCGTCGATCAAGTTCGGCAGTCTTCACCGCTACCGGCGGACTTGCCCAATGCATTGGCCTGGCAACCGGGTTGGGACTGGAATCTGTACGGGCCGATCGTTGGTTTTGCCCTGACTCAGCCTTATCCGTTGCTGGCGGCCAATCTGGATGCGCTTGAAGTCCGTACTGTCTATGCCAGACCGCCGACGTTGATCGGTTCGCGCTCCAACGCCCCGATGGTCAAGGATGAGTTGCTGGCACAGATCAGCGATTCCCACTGTGGCTTGCTGCCCACATCGCAAATGCCCGCGATGCTGGCCGTCCAGCAGCAGCGTGACCGGCGGATGGCCGGGCGATTACTGGCCGCACCTGCGCCTGCACTGCTGTTTGCTGGCGCGTACCACGCACGCAAGGATATCGGGGTGCCGATCCATGTGCTGGATCTGGGTGAGCTCAAAGGGCCAACCGTATTGATGTTGGCGGAGCAGGGCGCTGAGGTCACGCCGGCCATGGCCGATTACGTCTGGTATACGCCCGCCACGCCGCCGCAGGATTACTGCGCGCAAATGCGTAAACAGTTCGGCAAGCAGTCAGGGCAGTAAAACCTGGCGAGTTTTCCACAGGCAAAAAAAGACCCGGCAAGAGCCGGGTCAAATAACCGTGATTAGCCTGATGAGGAGATAATCTGAGAGTCCGAACCAAGGGCTTTTCAGAATATCGACCAGTCTCGCGACCAGTTGTGATAATCATAGCGATTCTCATTACCAAGTCAACCGCTGATTTTTAATTTCTGTGGAACTCACCATTTCCCTTGGTGAAGGCCCCGCAATCATTGGTTCAGGCTGTTTGCGTAAGCGTAATTACCCGTTCAAATCTTGTGGCGTGACGAGATGGCGTCCAGTTGTTTGTTCAAGGCTTCCTTGCGTTCGGCGGGAATGTCGTTCCAGTGAACATCCATCAGTGCGCCTTCGATCGCATACAACAACACCTTGGAAGCCCGAAAACCGCGCGTGCGCACGGCCCGATAAGCATCCACAGCTCCCAGCCGACGCAAGTCCGAGGCACTGTGGATGCCCACGGCATGCAGCCATTGCGCCGACGTCTTGCCAAGATTTTTCAGGTGTTGCAGTTCATCATTCATCAAGCCTCCTTGCGACAGCCGAACAGTGCGTGGGCGAGCCTCTCAGCAGTGTAGCCATCAGTAGGAAAAGCGTGATTGTTTGGTCGGTTTCGACGCAAAAGCTTCTAAGAGGTGGGCTCAAGAAGTGGCGTGAAAAGGCTGCGAGTGCAGTTGGAAGGCTGCGTGAAGGTTGAGTTTCAGGGTAAAAAAAGGACAGAGTCCAGCGCAACGCAGGGGCGCCGGACCTGATAGAAAAGTCGTTTTTAGCGGGTGCGATAACGCAGTCGCGTACCGAAATTCATCGACATCAGAATCTCATCGGCACTCAGCTCTGGCGGGAAATAGGCGCCGGAGATCTGCGCGTGGGCCAGGCTTGCACCTTCCAGGGAAGCGTTGCGAAAGTCGATGCCGCGCAAGTCGGCAGAGCGGAAATAGGCGTCGGTGAAGTCAACGCCGTCGGCATTCAGCTCACGCAGATCGAGACCACGGAAGTCGCCACCAACCATGTCGATAGGTCCATCTTTCGGGCGTTCGTTGTTAAAGCCTGTGATGTCGTCTTTGTGCAGCAAGGCATAAAGCGGGGTGTCGAGAAGTTTCGGCTGGCTCATGTCACATCACCTGATGGTTTTATGACGCCATTATAGTGCCACTATTTGACAGCCGTGAAGCCGGTGAAGGCTTCACGGTTGAAATAGTTTCTTACAGGCCTGGCAGACGTTGGCGAATCTGCGCAACGACGGTATCGAGCGTGCCACTTTCATTGGTCTGGACGCGTTTGCTGCAGAGAATTTCTGCTGGCGTCAGGGCCTCGCGGCTGGCTTGCTGGGCGGCGATAACAGTCAGGTTTGCGTCGGACGGATCCTTACTGTCTGCCTGACGTTGCTTCAGCCAGCTCTCGATCACCGCTTGCGGTGCGTCGCAATCGAGGATCAGGAACGGCGCACCGGTGGCTTCGGCGATTTTTGCCGCGCCGTCCCGTTGGTCGCGCTTGAGGTACGTGGCATCGACCACCACCGGGAAACCGGCATGCAAAATTACACCGGCAATTTCATGCAGACGGCTGTAGGTGGCAGCGCTGGCGTCAGCACTATAGATGCCGGCCTGCGGGTCGTTCGGTACGGTTTGCTCGCCGAACATACGCTTGCGCTCGACATCGGAGCGCAGACGAATGGCGCCCAACGCTTCCACCAGGCGCATGGCCACGTGACTCTTGCCGACGGCGGAAACACCGTGGGTAATCGCCAGGAAGCGCGAAGGAATGGTGCTGTAGCTTTCCGCCAGGTTGGCGTAGTTGCGATACTGGCGCAGCGTAGTGGCGCGCTGCACAGGATCGGCCTCGGCCGGCATGCTGAACAGGCTGACCTTGGCGCGAACCAGCGCGCGGTAGGCTTTATAGAAGTTCAGCAGCTCCAGGCCCTGATAGTCGCCGGTCAGCTCCAGGTATTGGCTGATGAAGCGGCGCGCCAGGCTCTTCAGGCCACGGTCTTCCAGGTCCATGGCCAGGAAACCGGTGTCGGCGTAAACATCGGTGAAACGGAACGGTTCGTTGAACTCGATGCAATCGAAGATCACCACGTTGCCATCGATCACGGTGGCGTTGCCCAAGTGAATATCGCCGTGGCATTCACGAATGAAACCGTCGGCCTTGCGCTGGGCGAACAGCGGCTTGAGGCGTTCGAAGCTGCTTTCGGCCCAGGCTTGCAGCGCCTCGAGTTGCAGCAGATCGGCCTTGTCGCTGAGGAACGGACGGATCTGTTCGAAGTTCTGCCGCACCGGCGCCATGACGCTGTCCGGCGTGCCGGCTTCGTGTTCGGCAGGCACTTTCGGCGCGCTGAGGTGAAATTGAGCGATCTGCGCGGCCATCTCGTCGATGTGCGTGGTGGTCAGTTCGCCGTTGGCTTGCAAGGTGCTGAGCAATTGGCTTTGTGGGAACTGACGCATTTTCAGGGCGTAGTCGACGACCGGACCTTCGCCGCCCAGTTGTGGTGCCTCGGCGCTGCCAGTAATCGGCAACACTTCAAGATACAAATCATGGGTCAGGCGCTGGTTCAGGCGCAGCTCTTCAGCGCAGAAATGCTCGCGCGCTTGGAGGCTGGTGAAGTCGAGGAAGCCGAAATTCACCGGCTTCTTCACTTTATAGGCATAGGGGCCGGTGAGCAGCACCCAGGAAATATGGGTCTCGATGACCTGGAACCCTTCTACGGGATGCGGGTAGAGGGCCGGGTTTTGCAGGGCAGCGATCAGGGACTGGCTCACAGGCGATCCTTCAGAGTCTGGGAAAAATTCAAGGCCGTCATTATGGCCGCAAGTCCGCCCGACGCAAACCTCAGCGGGCTCCTGTTGAGGATGAATAAAGTGCGTATAATCCGCCGCCATGACTCGTACTCGATCCCCCCGAACCCCCAAAAAACCACCTTCCAAGGGCATGCGCCCCTGGCTGGGCTGGGCCCTTAAACTCAGTCTGGTCGGCCTTGTGGTGCTCGCCGGGTTCGCGGTTTACCTCGACGCAGTGGTGCAGGAGAAGTTCTCCGGCAAGCGCTGGACCATCCCGGCCAAGGTGTACGCGCGCCCGCTTGAGCTGTTCACAGGCCAGAAGCTGAGTAAGGAAGACTTCCTCACCGAGCTCGATGCCTTGGGCTACCGACGCGAAGCCGTCAGCAACGGCCCCGGCGCGGCGGCGGTCAATGGCAATACCGTCGACTTGAATACCCGCGGCTTCCAGTTCTATGAAGGTATGGAGCAGGCCCAGCCCGTGCGCGTGCGCTTCTCCGGCGATTACGTGGCCGAGCTTTCGGCGACCAACGGTTCGAAGCTTTCTGTGGTGCGACTGGAGCCGCTGCTGATTGGCGGGATTTACCCGAAAAACCTTGAAGACCGCATCCTGATCAAGATCGATCAGGTTCCGCCGTATCTGCTCGAAACCCTGATTGCCGTAGAAGACCGGGACTTCTACGGCCACTGGGGCGTGTCGCCGAAATCGATTGCCCGAGCCATCTACATCAACACCTCGGGTGGCAAGATGACCCAGGGCGGCAGTACGCTGACGCAACAGTTGGTCAAGAACTTCTACCTCACCAGCGAACGCAGCCTGACCCGTAAGCTCACCGAAGCCATGATGGCGATGTTGCTTGAGCTGCATTACGACAAGCGCGAAATTCTTGAGGCTTACCTCAATGAAGTGTTCGTCGGCCAGGATGGTCAGCGCGCGGTGCACGGTTTCGGCCTGGCCAGCCAGTTCTTCTTCGGGCAGCCATTGTCCGAGCTGAAACTGCATCAAGTCGCTTTGTTGGTGGGCATGGTCAAGGGGCCGTCCTATTACAACCCGCGTCGCAACCCTGAGCGGGCGCTGGAGCGGCGCAATCTGGTGCTCGATGTTCTGGGGGAACAAGGCGTTGCCACCGCCGAGCAGGTTGAGGCTGCGAAGAAAATGCCACTGGGTGTGACCACTCGCGGCAAGTTGGCCGATAGCTCGTTCCCGGGCTTCCTCGACCTGGTTAAACGTCAGTTGCGCGAAGACTATCGCGACGAAGACTTGACCGAAGAAGGTCTGCGGATCTTCACCAGTTTCGACCCGATCCTGCAGATGAAAGCCGAAGCGTCGGTCAACGACACGTTCAAGCGTCTGGCAGGGCGCAAGGGTTCCGATGAGGTTGAGGCGGCCATGGTCGTGACCAACCCGGAAACCGGAGAAGTCCAGGCGATGATTGGCAGCCGTCAGGCGGGTTTTGCCGGTTTCAACCGGGCGCTTGATGCGGTACGACCGATCGGCTCGTTGATCAAACCTGCGGTTTATCTGACAGCCCTTGAGAAGCCGAGCCAGTACACGCTGACCAGTTGGCTGTCGGACGACTACTTCTCGGTCAAAGGCGCGGACGGTCAGGTCTGGAAACCGCAGAACTATGATCGCCGTTCCCACGGTACGGTATTCCTTTATCAAGGGTTGGCGCATTCCTACAACCTGTCGACCGCGCGTCTCGGGTTGGCGGTGGGTGTGCCGAATGTCTTGAAGACCTTGGCGCGCCTGGGGGTGAGTCGCGAGTTCCCGGCGTTCCCGTCGATGTTGCTGGGTGCCGGTGGGTTGACCCCGATCGAAGTGGCGACCATGTACCAGACACTGGCCAACGGCGGTTTCAATACGCCGATGCGCGGGATTCGCAGTGTGCTGACTGCCGAGGGCGAGCCGCTCAAGCGTTATCCGTTCCAGATTCAGCAGCAATTCGATCCGGCGTCCATTTACCTGATCCAGAGCGCCATGCAACGGGTCATGCGTGAAGGTACGGGCAGTTCGGTTTATAACGTGTTGCCGAAAACCCTGACCCTGGCCGGCAAGACCGGTACCAGTAACGATTCGCGGGACAGCTGGTTCGCCGGTTTCAGTCAGGATCTGCTGGCGGTGGTCTGGCTGGGGCGCGATGATAACGGCAAGACGCCGTTTACCGGTGCCACCGGTGCGTTGCAGGTCTGGACCAGTTTTATGCGCAAGGCCGATCCGCTGCCGCTGGACATGCCGCAGCCGGACAACATTGTTCAGGCGTGGGTCGATTCGCGTACCGGGCAAGGTTCTGAAGGCAGCTGCCCAGGTGCGGTGCAGATGCCGTATATTCGCGGCAGCGAACCGCCTCCCGGTCCCGCTTGCGGTGGCGAAGGCCCTGCTTCCGGTGAATCGGTGATGGATTGGGTCAAGGGCTGGATGAATTAAGCGAAGAGGATTTCAAGTGAACAAGTGGTTGATTCCAGCGGTTACCGCCGTTGCTTTGCTCAGCGGTTGCTCTACCGTACAGCGCGGTTCGATTCCGGTTGTGGATTCCGGCAGCGCCGTTTCGAACAGTGAACGGATACAGGCGAATGGCGGTTACCGTCAGACGACAGTAAAACGTCCTGCACAAGCCCAGACTCAGGCAATCCCGCAAGGTGACACTGGCGTTGTGGTGATGGTGCCGGGTGGTGGCGCAGTTTCCTCGGCCCCGATCAGCACTTCGCCGATTACCCCAGGCCCGATCACTCCGGGGCCGATCGATACCTCGCCGGTCCAGTCGGCACCGATCAATCAGGGCAGCTACAGCATGCCATCGACGCCGAGCGGGATTCCTTCGGCGAACTCCGGCGGGCTGTCTGCCGATGAGCAACTGGACGGTCCGGTCCTGGCATTGTTGACCACTGCCCAGCAGCAACAGGCCAGCGGCGACCTTAATGGCGCGTCCTCCAGTCTCGAACGCGCCCAACGTGTTGCGCCGCGTGAGCCGCAAGTGCTTTATCGCCTGGCGCAGGTGCGTATGGCTCAAGGCGATGCGGCACAGGCCGAGCAGTTTGCCCGTCGTGGTCTGACGTTCGCCAGTGGTCGTCCGGCCCTTCAGGCCAGCCTGTGGGAATTGATCGCCCAGGCTCGTGGGAAGCAGGGGGACTCCGCCGGTGCGGCGTTGGCTCGTCAGAAGGCCAAGGTTTCGCTGTGATGGATGTACGCTTCCCGAAGATTGCCGAGCAGTTGCTGTTGATCGAGCGCGAACTGCGTGTTCAGGGTTGGTGGGACGAAGTCTCGCCGTCCGCAGAAGCGCTTTCCAGCGTCGAGCCGTTCTCGGTGGATACGCTGGATTTCGAGCAATGGCTGCAATGGATCTTCCTGCCAAGAATGAAGTCGATCCTGGAACAAGATCTGCCATTGCCCAACGCGTCGGGGATTCAGGAGATGGCCGAAATGGTCTTCGCCGCCCGCAACGTCCAGGGCAAGGATCGGCAGCTTCAGGTCTTGCTCAAAGAGTTCGACCTGTTGATCACCGCCTCCCGCTGACTACTGGCAGTTTTTCGCAATCTGTTTCTGTGCTTCGGTGATGCGCTCCTGACGTTGTTGGTCGGTCAGGCGGCGCATCTCACCGTCGACATCCTCCCGTAGTCGCGGATTGTTCTGCAGTTGAGCCAGGTTCGTTCGGGCCTGTTCGCAGAATACTTTTAGCTGGGCTTGCTGCTCGGCGATCTGCTTTTTCACTTTGTTGTCGATGGCCCGTTGATCGCCTATGACGTTGCTGTGCGTTGGCGTACTCGGTTTGCCGACGGGCGGGGCGGGCGTCACCACGAGGGTGGACTCGCGGCCTGGGGGCGGCTGTGCATCGAAATGGGTAACGCCCTGGGCATCGACCCATTTATAGATCTGACCCGCCATGCACAAAGGGCTCAGGCTGATCAGCAAGCCGGCGGTGAAGAAGAACGTTCGCATGCCATTTCCTTGTCATGGGTGCGCAATCGAAGCTAACACAGTTGTGGTTTAAAGGTTTTTTCTTGCGTTCTCATGCGCTTAGTTCAATAAAGCACATTGACGGCTTGACTTGCAGAGGACGAAACAGAAGAATCCAAAGTCCGCTGTAGAGGGACTGCCAGAAGCAGACCCACTCGGTAGATCATGAGGCGCACATCCGCGCCGACCTGTTACACCCGCAACGCGTTACCTCGCGCTGGGTGGGAAAGGCCCGCAACACTTGGGACGATCCCAATACTTGCTCAGTCAGTGCTGACGTAGTCGGCGACCACCGTCGCTCATGCTCTGCCGAGAAGTAAACCTATTAAGACCCGTCCTCTTTGTATGTGGGCGGTATTCTGGCGTTTTAGAGGTGAACAACGTGGAGCTTTTATCTGGCGGTGAGATGCTCGTCCGCTTTTTGCGTGACGAAGGCGTCAAATATATCTACGGGTACCCGGGTGGTGCTCTTCTTCATGTCTATGATGCCCTGTTCAAAGAACCGGAAGTGACCCACATCCTGGTTCGTCACGAGCAGGCTGCGACCCACATGGCCGACGGCTATGCCCGTGCCACCGGTAAAGCCGGTGTGGTACTGGTGACCTCCGGCCCGGGCGCAACCAACGCCATCACCGGTATTGCCACGGCCTACATGGACTCCATTCCGATGGTGATCATTTCCGGCCAGGTGCCTAGCACCATGGTAGGCACCGATGCATTCCAGGAAACCGACATGATCGGTATCTCCCGGCCGATCGTGAAACACAGCTTCATGATCAAGCATGCGTCGGAAATCCCGGAGGTCATGAAGAAAGCGTTCTACCTGGCGCAATCCGGTCGTCCTGGTCCGGTCGTTGTCGATATCCCGAAAGACATGACCAACCCGGCTGAGAAGTTCGAATACATCTTCCCGAAAAAAGCCAAGCTGCGTTCCTACAGCCCGGCCGTTCGCGGTCACTCCGGGCAAATCCGCAAGGCAGCCGAAATGCTCCTGGCGGCCAAGCGTCCTGTGCTTTATGCAGGCGGCGGCGTGATTCTCGGTGGTGGCTCCGCGCCGCTGACCGAACTGGCGAAGATGCTCAACCTGCCAGTGACCAATACCCTGATGGGTTTGGGTGCCTACCCTGGCACCGACCGTCAGTTCATTGGCATGCTCGGCATGCACGGCAGCTACACCGCCAACCTGGCGATGCACCATGCCGATGTGATCCTTGCAGTCGGCGCGCGTTTCGATGATCGCGTGATCAACGGCCCGGCCAAGTTCTGTCCGAATGCCAAGATCATTCACATCGACATCGACCCGGCTTCGATCTCCAAGACCATCAAGGCAGACGTGCCTATCGTCGGTCCGGTTGAGAGTGTCCTGACCGAAATGGTCGCGATCCTCAAGGAAATCGGCGAGACCCCGAACAAGGAGTCCGTTGCCAGCTGGTGGAAGCAAGTCGATGAGTGGCGCGGTGACCGTGGCCTGTTCCCTTACGACAAGGGTGACGGCAGCGTAATCAAGCCGCAGACCGTGATCGAAACCCTGTGCGAAGTGACCAAGGGCGACGCCTTTGTGACCTCCGACGTGGGTCAGCACCAAATGTTCGCCGCGCAGTACTACACGTTCAACAAGCCAAACCGCTGGATCAACTCCGGTGGCCTGGGCACCATGGGCTTCGGTTTTCCGGCAGCCATGGGCATCAAGCTGAGCTTCCCGGATGATGACGTCGCCTGCGTAACGGGCGAGGGCAGCATCCAGATGAACATTCAGGAACTGTCGACCTGCCTGCAATACGGTTTGCCGGTGAAGATCGTCATTTTGAATAACGGTGTACTGGGTATGGTTCGCCAGTGGCAGGACATGAGTTACGGCAGCCGTCACTCGCACTCCTACATGGAATCGCTGCCAGACTTCGTCAAGCTGGCAGAGGCCTATGGTCACGTTGGCGTGCGCATCACCGAATCGAAAGATTTGAAGTCGAAGATGGAAGAAGCGTTCGCCATGAAGGATCGCCTGGTGGTTATCGATATCTCGGTCGACACCAGCGAGCACGTCTACCCGATGCAGATCAAAGACGGCTCCATGCGCGATATGTGGCTGAGCAAGACGGAGCGTACTTAATCATGCGGCACATTATTTCCTTGCTTCTGGAAAACGAACCGGGCGCTCTGTCTCGTGTAGTCGGCCTGTTCTCGCAGCGCAACTACAACATCGAAAGCCTGACTGTGGCACCCACTGAAGACCCGACCCTGTCGCGTCTGACGCTGACCACTGTCGGCCATGATGAAGTCATCGAACAGATCACCAAGAACCTGAACAAACTGATCGAAGTGGTCAAATTGGTCGACCTGTCGGAGAGTGCTCACATCGAGCGCGAACTGATGCTGGTCAAGGTCAAGGCCACCGGCGCCCAGCGCGCCGAGATCAAGCGCACCACCGATATTTATCGTGGGCAGATCGTTGATGTCAGCGCTAGCGTGTATACCGTTCAACTGACCGGTACCAGCGACAAGCTCGACAGCTTCATTCAATCGATCGGGACTGCCTCGATTCTGGAAACCGTACGCAGTGGCGTCACCGGGATTGCCCGCGGCGACAAAGTACTGAGCATCTAAACCAAATTAGCGAATGGCCTGAACGGCCAGGATATAGAGAGGAATTTCATGAAAGTTTATTACGAAAAAGACTGCGACCTGTCGATCATCCAGGGCAAGAAAGTTGCCATCATCGGTTACGGTTCCCAAGGCCACGCTCAAGCGTGCAACCTGAAAGACTCCGGCGTTGACGTTACTGTTGGTCTGCGTAAAGGTTCGGCTACTGTTGCCAAAGCTGAAGCCCACGGCCTGAAAGTGACTGACGTTGCTTCCGCCGTAGCGGCTGCCGACCTGGTCATGATCCTGACCCCGGACGAGTTCCAGTCTGCCCTGTACAAGAACGAAATCGAGCCGAACATCAAGAAAGGCGCCACCCTGGCCTTCTCCCACGGTTTCGCGATTCACTACAACCAGGTTGTGCCACGTGCTGACCTCGACGTGATCATGATCGCGCCGAAAGCTCCGGGCCACACCGTGCGTTCCGAGTTCGTCAAAGGCGGCGGTATCCCTGACCTGATCGCTATCTACCAGGATGCTTCGGGCAACGCCAAAAACGTTGCACTGTCCTACGCTGCTGGCGTTGGTGGCGGTCGTACCGGCATCATCGAAACCACCTTCAAGGACGAGACCGAAACCGACCTGTTCGGCGAACAAGCCGTTCTGTGCGGCGGTACTGTTGAGCTGGTAAAAGCCGGTTTCGAAACCCTGGTTGAAGCTGGCTACGCGCCGGAAATGGCCTACTTCGAATGCCTGCACGAACTGAAGCTGATCGTTGACCTCATGTACGAAGGCGGTATCGCCAACATGAACTACTCGATCTCCAATAACGCTGAGTACGGCGAATACGTGACCGGTCCGGAAGTGATCAACGCCGAATCCCGTCAGGCCATGCGCAACGCCCTGAAACGTATTCAGGACGGCGAATACGCCAAGATGTTCATCAGCGAAGGCGCCACCGGCTATCCTTCGATGACCGCCAAGCGTCGTAACAACGCCGCTCACGGTATCGAAATCATCGGTGAGCAACTGCGCTCCATGATGCCGTGGATCGGTGCCAACAAGATCGTCGACAAAGCCAAGAACTAAGTCCCGAGCTTGTACGGAAAACGCGGCCCAGGCCGCGTTTTTTCGTTTGGATCCGCCGGTTCTGGTATAAAGCTGCATTGTTTGTGGCCGAACCGTCGTCCCAGACACCTGTCAAAACTTTCCACCCGTTACAAGGTAAATGTCCATGAGCGAACGTCCCGAAGAGCCAAAGCAGGCTTCTGACGCCGAAAGCCTTCTGCCCATCGATGAACACATCGAAGAAGGGCATGACGCTGAAGGCCGTAAAGTCCGGCATCGTGGTATCTATCTTCTGCCGAATCTGTTCACCACTGCGAACCTCTTCGCAGGGTTCTATTCCATCATCAACTCGATGAGCGCCCAGAGTGCCTTGAGTGCCGGTGATGCGATCGGCGCGAGCAAATATTTTGCGTTTGCCGCGATCGCGATTTTCGTAGCCATGGTACTCGACGGCCTCGACGGTCGCGTTGCTCGTATGACCAATACCCAAAGCGCTTTCGGTGCCGAGTACGATTCGCTGTCGGACATGGTTGCCTTTGGTGTGGCGCCGGCATTGCTGGCATTCGGCTGGGCCTTGGGCGATATGGGCAAGGTCGGCTGGATGGTCGCCTTCATCTATGTAGCGGGGGCGGCGTTACGCCTGGCGCGTTTCAACACTCAGGTCGGCACCGCAGACAAACGTTACTTCATCGGTCTGGCCAGCCCGGCCGCCGCCGGTGTGGTCGCGGGCATTGTCTGGGCATTCAGCGACTACGGCATTCAGGGTTCCAGGATGTCGTTCCTGGTTGCACTGATGGTTGCCGCCGCTGGCATGCTGATGGTCAGCAACATCAAGTACAACAGCTTCAAGGAGCTGGACTTGAAAGGGCGCGTTCCTTTTGTCGCGATCCTCGCGGTGGTATTGGTATTCGCCGTTGTGTTCAGTGATCCGCCGCGCATCCTGCTGCTGGTTTTCCTTGCCTATGCGGCTTCCGGCCCGGTGCAGTACCTGTTGCGCCTTCGTCGGCACAAAAAAGCCGAGTGATGTAATTTCCCTCATACTCCGCAGTCTATGGGTGCATCTGTCCTCCAATGCTGCGGAGTTGCCATGCTGATCAAAGTCCCCAAGGCGTCTGACTGTCATGAGTCGGACGTCACGCCTGAATCCCTCTATCTTTCTCGCCGCGGTGTATTAGGTGCCGCCGTCGCTGGTTTGGCGGTGAGCAGTCTGCCGCGTTGGGCAAGTGCCGACGATGTTGCGCGTTATGCTGATGTCGAGCCTGGCAAGGCACCCTCCTGGTTTGCCGAAAAGCTTCCTTCTACCAAATGGGGGGCGGTCAACGTCAAAGACGAGGCGATCACACCTTTCAAGGATGCGACCCACTACAACAACTTCTATGAGTTCGGTACCGATAAAGGTGATCCCGCGGCCAACGCTGGGGCGCTGAAAACCGAACCGTGGAGCGTGGTGGTGGACGGGGAGGTGGGGAAGCCGGGGCGGTATGCGCTGGAAGACTTCATGAAGCCTTATCAACTGGAAGAGCGCATCTATCGTCTTCGCTGTGTGGAAGCCTGGTCGATGGTCATTCCGTGGATCGGTTTTCCTATTTCGGCTTTGCTCAAGGAAGTCGAGCCGACGTCCAAAGCCAAGTTCATTCGCTTCGAAACCTTGCAGGATCCCAAAACTATGCCCGGGCAGCGTTCCGGTTTTGCCCTGATCGACTGGCCTTATGTAGAAGGGCTGCGTCTGGATGAGGCGATGAATCCGTTGGCGATTCTTGCTGTGGGCATGTACGGGCGTGAGTTGCCGAATCAGAACGGTGCGCCGCTGCGTCTGGTGGTGCCCTGGAAGTACGGCTTCAAGAGCATTAAATCCATTGTGCGGATCAGCCTGGTCAGTGAGCAGCCGAAAACCACCTGGCAGAGTATCGCCGCGGATGAGTATGGCTTTTATGCGAACGTGAACCCGACAGTCGATCACCCGCGCTGGACCCAGGCACGGGAAAGGCGTTTGCCGAGCGGCCTGTTCAAGCCCAATGTGCGCGACACGCAAATGTTCAATGGTTACTCGGATGAAGTCGCTTCTCTATATACAGGGCTCGATCTGCGGAAGAATTACTGATGCGATATCCGTTCTGGCGTATTGGCGTCTTCATCGCTGCAGCGATTTGGCCGCTGCTTTGGTTGTATCAGGCTTGGGCGGATGTGCTGGGGCCCGATCCGGGCAAAGTACTGGTTGATCGATTGGGGCAGGGGACGCTTGTACTGCTGCTCATTACATTAAGCATGACGCCATTGCAGAAACTCACCGGTTGGCCGGGATGGATAGCGGTTCGGCGGCAGTTGGGGTTGTGGTGCTTCGCTTATGTGGTTTTGCATTTGAGCGGTTACACGGCGTTCATCCTTGGCTTTGATTGGTCGCAGCTGGGTATCGAGTTGCGTAAGCGGCCGTACATTATTGTCGGGGCGCTGGGGTTTCTCTGTTTGCTGGCATTGGCGGTTACCTCTAATCGCTACAGTCAGCGGCGTTTGGGTTCTCGCTGGAAGAAGTTGCATCGGTTGGTCTATGTGGTTCTCGGGCTTGGATTGCTGCATATGTTGTGGATCGTTCGTGCCGATCTGAAGGAGTGGGCGATCTATGCTTCTATAGGTGCGTTGTTGTTGGTGTTGAGATTGCCGCCTGTAACCCGTCGGATTCCACGTTTACCAGCTAAAAAGGCACCTTCTGCAAGAAAGGCGTAACCAGGGGTTGACGGCAGATTCTGAAAGCCTATAATTCGCCCCACTTCCGGCGCAGTCGAAACGGAAAACTCCTTGGTAAACAATGAGTTATGCGGTTTTCGGCGGCGGTACTCTTCAGTTTATTGAAGTCAGAAGGAGTTGCTAAGGCAGTGTGTTGTCGCCTTATTGACGGTTCGATCTTCTCGGTCGAAAGCGGAGAAAAAGAGGTGTTGACAGCAGCGGGTAACGCTGTAGAATTCGCCTCCCGCTAACGAGAGATCGGAAGCGCAAGTGGTTGAAGTTGTTAAAGATTCCCAAGCGAAACTTTGAAAACTTCGGAAAATAACCGCTTGACAG
>NZ_AZRW02000006.1:217874-218105 GCF_000512695.2 Pseudomonas sp. QTF5
GTGTGTTGTCGCCTTATTGACGGTTCGATCTTCTCGGTCGAAAGCGGAGAAAAAGAGGTGTTGACAGCAGCGGGTAACGCTGTAGAATTCGCCTCCCGCTAACGAGAGATCGAAAGCGCAAGTGGTTGAAGTTGTTAAAGATTCCCAAGCGAAACTTTGAAAACTTCGGAAAATAACCGCTTGACAGTAACAGGGGCTGCTGTAGAATGCGCGCCTCGGTTGAGACGAAAG
>NZ_AZRW02000060.1 GCF_000512695.2 Pseudomonas sp. QTF5
TGGTTGGCATACATGCACCTCTTCAACATGTTATGCCCGAACACAAAATTTATGACAGTCCCGAACATTGTTCCAGGATTAGTCGCCCACGCTGAACTAGACTAAAAGATCCAAAGCACTCTGATAGCAGTGGAGTCTTTATGAAAAAACCCATCCCCCCCTGTCTGGCGACGATGGTCTCGGTATTCTGTCTTTGCGCTTCAGCCGAGACCGTAACGCCACTTAAAGGGCAGTCTCCCGAAATCATTCAGCAGGACATCAGTTCATGTCAGGCTCAGGCCGGCAACACAACCAGCACCAGCACAACGCCTGAATCAGGTGGACGTGTCCGTGGTGCCGCGACTGGCGCAGTGGCCGGTGCGGCAGTTGCCGGAGCCCGCGGTCGTCAGCATGACGAGCTTTATGACAAGGTAGACGACGATGTTAAACAGGAATATCGACAGCACAAGGCCAAGGATGCTGCTGTGGCAGGTGCGGTTGTAGGTGGATCCCGGCAACGTCAGGATCGTCGCCAGGATCGCCGAGCCGAACCGGCGGCCACTGCTTCCGCCTACAGCAGTTGCATGCAGCAACGGGGCTACCAGATAACCCCTTGAAGGGCGGAACGATCAAGACGCTCAAGCTTGCCTGACCATATGGGGGGTGCAATGCGCATTCCATTATTTTACGCGGTGTCAGCTGTACTGTTTTTGAGCGGATTTTCCTGCCTGGCGCAGCCATTGGATGCGACCGCAAACGCTGCCGATACAGCGCCCGTCACCGCAGTGGCCAAAGATGTCGTGTTTACCCAGGAACAGCTGGATCAAATGCTGGCGCCCATTGCGCTTTACCCGGACCCACTGCTGGCACAGGTGCTGATGGCCACCACGTACCCCGGGGAAGTCGTCGAGGCGGTAACCTGGTCTAAAGCTCACCCGGACGCCAAGGGCGATGATGCGGTCAAACAAGTGGCGAGCCAGCCTTGGGATCCGAGCGTGCAGGCGCTGGTCGCCTTCCCTCAGGTCCTGGCAACGCTGGGGCAGGATCCCGTCTGGGTACAACGCTTGGGTGATGCCTTCCTGGCGCAGCCCGACGATGTCATGGGGGGCGTGCAACGCTTGCGTCATCAGGCGCAAGCCGCAGGCAATCTGCAGACCAACCAATATCAGAACGTGACGGTTCAGGCTGTCGCGACACCGGCACCCACGCCCACCGCACCGGCTCCGGTCCCTGCCAGCAGCACCTCCACCATCATCATTCAGCCCTCGGATCCGCAGGTGGTGTACGTACCCAGTTACAACCCGACAACCACCTACGGCACCTGGCCCTATCCTGCTTCGCCTCCCGCGTACTATCCACCGCCACCAGCCTATTACCCCGGTTCGGCATTGATGGCCGGGCTGGCATTTGGCACCGGTGTGGCGATCATCGGTTCGTTGTGGGGTGAATGTGACTGGGGCAATAACGACATCGACATTGACGTCGATCGGTACAACACCATCAATCGCAACAACCAGATCACCCGTAATCAGAACAAATGGCAGCACAACACCGTTCACCGCGATGGCGTTCCCTATCGAGACAGTAAGAGCCGCGAACAGTATGGCCGACAACTGGGCGGTGCCAATCAGCGTGAGGCTTATCGAGGAGACAATGCCCAACGAGCCCAGGCGCGTGAAAAAGCCCGTAGCTCAATGGACAAGCACGGTATCGAACGACCTGCCACCAGCAACCGCGAAGCCCGTGACCGAGCGCGCGAAGCCCAGTCCGGAAACTCGGCCAGCAATCGGATGCAAGCTGGTGCAGACAGGCCGAGGACGTCTGACAGAAGCCAGGGCACTGCCAGAAACACTCGGGAGAGTCAGCAGCCCGCCAGACAGACCGCTCAGGTGAATCAGCGCACCCAGGGTACCTCGCAGACGCACCAAGCTGCGCAAAAACGGCCGTCCGCCAGGACGGACAGTGCCCGCAACAATGTATTCGCCGGCGCGCGCACACCGTCCCAGGCCAACGCACAAACCAATCGTGGCCTGGCCAGCCAGGCATCCGCCCAACGCCCCAGTGCCTCGCGATCGGCCGGCCATCAGATCAGTCGGCCGTCCAGTCCACCAGCGCGTCAAAGGGGGGGCCGTCGTTGAAAAACAATCTTCGAGTGAAGGCACTCATGGGCATGCTCCCTCATGCCCTGGCGATAACTGCCGGCTTGGCGTGGTCGTGCGTTGTCACGGCACAGCAGGCATTTCCAACGCCAGAAAAGGCTGCTCAAGCGTTCGTCGAAGCACTGGGCACTGAACACGCCGATCAGGCCCGCCTGACAGAGTTGCTGGGCAATGAATGGCACAGCTTCATCCCGCTCGAAGGCGTGCAGCGCAGTGATGTGGATGCGTTTTTGAAGCAATACCGCGAGCAACACTCCATTGAACAAACCAGCGACCGCAAGGCGCTCCTGTCGGTCGGCAGTGACCACTGGACACTGCCTATACCCATGGTAAAAGCCGCGAACGGTTGGCGCTTCGACATCAAGGCCGGTAGCGCCGAAGTCCGTGCACGTCGAATTGGCCGCAACGAACTCGCCGCGTTGCAATCAGTGCTGACTTATCACGACGTCCAGATGGACTATGCGTCAGTGGATCGTGACGGTGACGGCGCACTCGCCTATGCGCAGAAAATCTTCAGCACCGCCGGCAAGCACGACGGACTCTATTGGGCGGACGACGACAGCGGTCAGATCAGCCCGTTGGGTCCCTCGTTTGGCAAAACCATTGCCGGCGAAGACTGGCATGGTTACCAGTTCCGTATCCTTGATGGCCAAGGTCCTTCGGCACCTGGCGGCGCCTACAGCTACCTCATCGGTGACAAGATGATCCGTGGCTTTGCACTGATCGCCTGGCCGGCGAAATACGATGACACCGGGGTGATGAGTTTCATGATCAGTCATGAAGGACAGGTGTTCGAGAAAGACTTGGGACCCGGTAGTGACAAGTTGGCGCAGTCGATGAAGCGCTTTGACCCAGACGACAGTTGGAAGGTGGTTACTGTCGATCAAGAGTAGATCTACCTGCGGCACTGCAAGTCCCCTGTGGGAGCGGGCAAGCCCGCTCCCGGGATGTGGGCCTAACCCAAGACTGTGAAATCGCTGGCGTGCAGCGCCTGGACGCCCACCAATTGGATTTCGAACTCGGGGGTGGCCCCGGCGTTGACACTGCCGTAGAGAATGCCATCGGCAAAGCGCAGTTGGCCGGTGGCGTCGGCAGGGTCGAAGGCGTTGCTGCCGATGAAGGTGAAGGCGTCGACAGTGGCGGTCTGCGGGTTGGCGTCCAGGCCGGTGAAATCCAGAAGATCGCCCTCGGTGCTCTTGAAGCCGTTGAGCACATCGCGCAAAGCCCCGACGCCCATCTCCGACAGCGAACCAAACGCGTAAGTATCCGCGCCAGTGCCACCGGCGAGGTTGTCGGTGCCTGCACCGCCGATCAACCGGTCATCGCCCGAACCGCCCACCAGCGTATCGTTGCCCGCACCACCGTTCAGAACGTTCGCGGCGCTGTTGCCCGACAGATTGTCGGCGTAGGCGCTTCCCGTCAGGTTTTCGCAGAATTTCAAGGTGTCGAGCCCGGAACTCACGGTGTTTTGTTGCGCTGACGTCGAGAGGTTTGCGGTAACGCCGGACTGGGCGCGTTCAAAAGACACCGTGTCATTGCCATCGCGCCCGTCCAGCACGTTGTTGCCGGCTCCGGCGAGCAGCGTGTTGTCCTGCGTGTTGCCCGTGCCATTGGCGGCGCCAGTGCTATCGATATACAGATGCTCGACGTTGTTGCTGAGGGTGTAGGCCGTCAAGCTACTGTGCACACTGTCGAGTCCTCCAGCCACCGCATTGCTGTTGGTCTCGATCACGGTGTCATCGGCGTTGTCGACATAGTAGGTGTCATTGCCATCGCCGCCGCTCATGCTGTCGGCCCCTGCGGCACCATCGAGCACGTTATTGGCGGCATTGCCGGTGATGAAGTTGTGCCGCTCATTGCCGGTGCCGTTGATGTCCGACACACCGGTGAGCACCAGGTTTTCGAGATTGGCGCCCAGGGTCCAGCTGACCGAGGCCTGCACCGTATCGATCTGCGAGGTCGAGGTGTTGGTTTCCACCACGCGGTCGAACGCGTTATCGACCACATAGACGTCGTTGCCATTGCCACCGGTCATGGTGTCGGCGCCCAGACGGCCATCCAGCGTGTCGTTGCCCGAACTCCCTACCAGAGTATCCGCCTGGTCGGTACCGGAAATCATGTTCTGAGCATTGTCGAAAATATCCTGCACGCTGTTGTTGTCGTTGGGGTTGCCCTGGAAGCCAAGGTCATTGGCAATGTAGTCGGCCAGGCGCTGGCCGACGATCTCCGCCGACTCCTCGTGCAGGTGCCAGACGTCGTCCGGATACGCCAGCGGATCGACTTCGTAGCGCAAGGGGAGGTCGGTGTAGTCCACCGCCAGCTTGACGTCGGCGCGCTCGGCGGCGATGGCTTCCTGGGCCGCGCGGACATAGCCAGCCCCCTCGACGATGGAGGCAATTTTCTCCTCCGAATAACCACGGGCACGCGCCGCGTCCTGTTCGTAGTGACCGGTTTCCATCATGTATACGTTGAAGTTGCCGAACTGGGCATGCAGGTAATCAAACACCTTCAGGGTCGCGGCCTTGTAGGCCGCTGCTGCCGCTGCTTTGTCCGTGGCGCGGCCGATCTCCTGGGCGGCTTCCTCGCCCTGGCCCCAAACGATGCCCATGGTGACGTTATCGATCGATTGCAGTTCGGTGAGCTGGTCGCGCAGCAGCGTCACGGCGCGCAACAGCGCAGCCCCGGGTTGGTTGGTGTCGGTCAGCCACCAGCACAACTTGAGTTCCTCGGCGCTGAGCGTCGACAGGCCGGTGACCGTGCTGCCGCCCACCGCGATGTCGATGCCGTTGCCATTGGCATCGGTGAACTGGCTGCGCACGTCATAGGGGGTGTAGCGGTCCAGGTCGTTGACCAGCATCGAGGTGCCGGACTGATTGTCGTCCTCAGTCATGCGCAGCAGGCGCGCATTGGATTGGCCGAGGGTGGGCAGGTAGAGAATGTCCTGCTGGACGCTCGCGCCGAACACGAAGTCGCTGGCAGTCAGGGTGTTGAGGTAGTTGCCGTTGAGGGCAATTTCAAAACGATTGCCATCGGCATCCGCTTCGGCGGACTTGATGTAGGTCTTGTCGCCAGCCGCGTTGAGGGTCATGTACAGCGTGCCATTGCTGCCATCGCCGAGACCGACAAAGCCCAGGCCCGATACATCGATCTTGTCGACGCCCGCGGTGAAGTCATAAATCGTGTCGGTGACCGTGATACCACCGGTGTCGTAGTCGCGGTAGCTGTCGAGTACGTTGGTGTAGCGGAAGGTGTCGGCACCGTCGCCGCCGTACAGCGAGTCGCGTCCGGCGCCGCCGTCGACGATGTCCGCGCCGGTGCCGGCCTTGATTGTGTCGTTGCCACCGAGGCCGAGGATCAGATCTGCGCCCGCCGTGCCGTTGAGGGTTTCGGCGTTGTTGGTGCCGGTGATGGTGTTGGCGGGCGCATCGGCCACTACCAGGCCGAAGCTATCGCTGACCGATGCACCGGCCGGGTCCGTGGCTTTGACCAGCACGTTGTAATTGCCGGACGCGGTGCTGGTCGGCGTGCCGGTGAAGGTCAGGCTGGTGGCATTGAAGCTCAGCCACGCGGGCAGGGCAGTGCCATCGCCCAGGGTCGCGGTATAGCTGAGGCTGTCGTTATCCGGATCGGTAAAACTGGTGGCCGGCACCGCGTAGCTGAACGGGGTGTTTTCGGTCGTGTTCTGATCCAGCAACGGCGTGGCCAGCACCGGCGCCTGATTGGTCGGCGATGAGGTGGCGAAGACAAAATTAGCGCTGGTCAGCTTGCCGAGGTAGTTGCCGTCCAGTGCCACTTCGAAGCGGTTACCATTGGCGTCGGCGGTCAGGGTCTTGATGTAAGTCTTGGTGCCGGCACTGTTGAGCACCACGTACACGGTGTTGTTCTTGCCGTCCCCCAAACCGGTGAAACCCACGGCCGAGAGGTCGATCTTGTCGGCGGTGATATCGAAGTCGGTGATCAGGTCGCCAAGGTTGACTCCGCCGGTGTTGTAGTTACGGTAACTATCCAGGCGATTGGAAAACACGAACGTGTCCGCCCCGGCACCACCAGTCAGGGTGTCCATACCGGCACCGCCGTCGAGCTTGTCGTTGCCCGCACCGCCACTGAGGCTGTCGTTACCTGCCAGGCCGAGGAGGGTGTCGGCCGAATCGCTGCCCAACAGCGAGTCGCTGCCGCTGGTGCCGGTGATCACCCGATTAAAGATGAAGTTATTGGCCGTCAGAGTGCTGGTCAGGTTACCCGAGAGGATCAGCTCGAAACGATTGCCACTGGCGTCGGCGTCATAGTCCTTGATGTAAGTGCGGTCGCTGCTGGCGCTGTAGCTGACCTGCAGGGTGCCACCACGGCCATTGCCCAGGCCGGTGAAACCGAGGCCCGCGAGGTCGATCTTGTCCTGGGTGACGTCGAAGTCGGTGATGATGTCATCGAAGCTTGCGGTTGCGTTGCGGTAACTGTCGGACTGAGCGGCGAAACGGAACGTATCGGCGCCGGTACCGCCGGTGAGTTTGTCGATGCCTGCACCACCCACCAGAATGTCGCCACCGGCACCGCCATTGATGGTGTCATTGCCGGCACCACCGTAGAAAATCTCGCTGGCGGCGCTGCCCAGCAGGGTGTCATTGCCAGCCGTGCCTTGCACGGTGGTCATCGGCACCGTGGCGCTGACGTAGCTGCCGTCACCATAGACCAGCGTGGCGCCCTTGCTGGTGTGGCTGATGGTATTGCCGATAATGGCGTTGCGATCAGTGCCGTCTTCGTTGCGTTCGGCGACGCCGTAGGTCGACAGGTCGCTGCCGATGATGATGTTGCCCTGGATCGTGTTATCGCTGCCGTTGAAGTACTTGCCGGACACGCCCAGGGTGTCGTTGTAGGACTGGATGATGATCTCCGGTACGGGGCTGCCCAGGGAATTATTGTTAAGCGTGTTGTCGATGATCTCGACGTGGTTGCTGCCGTAGATGCGGATCCCGGCGCTGGTGTTGTCGTGAATATCGACGCCGCTGACGGTCACCTCGCTGGACATTTTGATCAGCACCCCTTCGGCGCCGTTGCCGTACACCTCGCCACCGGTGATGGTGATGTTGCTGGGGGAGGGAATGTCCTCGCTGCCGCGCTGCACCACGATGCCATTGCCGCCATTGTTGTAGGCAACGTTATTGGTGAGCGTGAAATCGTGGGTGCTGGTGACGACGTTGAAACCGTGGCGGTCGTTGTCGTAGGCGATGTTGTTTTCGAAGGTGCTGTCGCTGAGGAAGTCAGCAACGAAGCCGTCCAGGCCGTTGCCGTGGGACACGCTGTTCTTGATGACCATGTTGACGGTCTGCTCGTGGGGGTCGAAACCGTAGCCGGAGCAATCCTTGATCTCGACGCTGTCGAGGGTAACGTTGGAGTCGTAGCCTGCTTCGCCGGGAATGTAGCCGTTGAACCAACCGTCGATCTTGCCCGTGGTGCTGTCACGGTTGCCATCGATGGTGAGGTTGCTGACGCCGAAGTCGTGGGTTTCCTCGCCATAGGCGGAGCGGATGACTCCCGTGATCTTGGTGTCGGAGCCGTCAGCCACCTTGACGGTGGTTGCTCCCATGCCGTCGCCGTACAGGTATACGTTGCTCTTGAGCATCAGGCAACCGTCGGAGGGTTCCTCACCTCCCGAAACGATATAAGTGCCGGTCGGCATATACACCTGCCCACCGCCTGCAGCGGCCGCCGCATCAATTGCACTTTGTATCGCCGCTGTGTCGTCAGTGATGCCATCTCCTTTGGCGCCAAAATTTTGTACATTGAAAATCATGAGCTTATCTCCGTATCAGGCGAAAACCTCGGCAGATGCCAATATTCCATCGACAGGTACCGTGTTATGACCCAACGGAGCGCAAAAGTTGTGACCGCGTATCGGTGAAGTGTCAAAAAACCGGACTAACTGATTAGCGGTTGTGAGGGATTTTGAGGTATTTCGGAAGAATAACGTTCTGTTGACGCTTGCTTAGGGAGCGAGCGGTGGTCCTGGGGGAGGGGGGGCTCGTGAAGACGGTGGTTCAGGTTCGATCATGGGATGTGCCTCGGCATAGGTATTGAATTCATGCCGAGGTGTTGAAGGAACCTGTCATTGCAGGTTTTCAATGAAGGGGGAGGTTGGGTCCACAGGAAGGCGGGTGAACATCTCAGAACGCGCGAAATCGATCTGGCTCCCTTCGTCACTCGTACCATACTACTTGAACGTATTAATGAGGCCTTCGATCTGATGCATGAGGGCACTTACTGATCGCATCCTGGAGTTCAGGCTCCAGATCCAGTTCCAATACACCCTGATATTGGAGGTTTATCGTGAGCAAATTGAAGCTTCATCCTTCGCTGGACAACGGCATAGAGCCAAGCGCTGCAAACTTCTCTGGCGGCACCCTGCAATGCCTGTGTCCGACTGATAAGGTTGAAATCAGGATTGACGCCCAGACCCTGCACAATCATGCCTGTGGCTGCAGCAAATGCTGGAAGCCCGCAGGTGCGAAATTCGCGGTCGTTGCTGTCGTTCCTCGCGATAAAGTCAGCGTCACCGCGAACGCCGAAAAGCTGGTCATCGTCGACGAGAGCGCGACTATTCAACGACATGCCTGCAAAGAGTGCCATGCACATATGTACGGCCGCATCGAAAATAAAGACCACGCGTTCTATGGCCTGGATTTTGTGCATACCGAGCTATCCCCGCAAAAAGGGTGGGCTGCACCGGGCTTTGCAGCTTTCGTTTCATCGATCATCGAAACCGGCACCCCACCGGAGGACATGAAGGAAATCCGCGGAAAACTGCGCGCGCTCGGTTTGGAACCTTATGATTGCTTGTCGCCAGATCTGATGGACGCATTGGCTACGCAAGTGGCGAAGTTGAATGGTGTTCTTGCATCCCGTTAAACCCCATTTACATGAGCGAGATCACCGGCGGTACGCCCTATGGCGCGACCACCCTGGCAGGCGCCGACGGTAAACGGCAACCGCTGGTGGCTTGGCGATAACCCAGGATTTCCTTCGACGTTCTGTAAACGCTTACCAGAAGTAAGTAGGGCGTTCTGATCGCTCCAAAACTCCTTATGGGCGATGACCGATGTTCATAAGCAGCTGTAACCCTGTATTTTGAGACCCGTCAGCCAGAAACCGCGTTAGAGTGTTCATCAATGTCTGTTCATAAGGGCCCTCCACTCGATTCGCGTAGTCGCGCCAAGCGGTCGCAGCGAACGAACCGGGCAAAAAAAACCGTATATCAATCGTTGTTTGAAGAATGAATCGTCCGCTGTTTGTTTCTCTAGATGGGCCCAAGGGAACCGGCAAAACCACACTGTTGGAGGCCGTTACAAAAGTACTGAGGGCAGACAACAAAAAGGTGATCCGACTTTGCGAGAAAAAAAGCGATCCCTATAGGGGGGAAACAATGGCCCTCGTTAACAAGCTCGTCAGAAATCCCACCCGGGATTTGGAGCTGGGGGTTTGTGAGCGCTTTGCTGATAGCCGTACCTGGATTTCCCAGCACGTGCTGGCTAAACAGCCACCAGGCAGCATCATCTTGATCGATCGCTGGTACCCGTCTGATGCCGCGTTTCGCCGGCTAGTCCCGTTTGCAGAGATTCTACAGTTGAACATTGATCGAAACGTGCGAGTGCCAGACCTGCATGTCGGAGTTGTCACCGCCCCTGATATTTCATGGGCGAGGGCTGCGGCACGAGGGCGTGGGCTGGGCAGTACTGTGATCCATAAGCTGGAAGAACATGTTGCTTGTACCCAGGCGTTCGAGCGAGCGATTGCAGATCACGGCTGGGTTTTATGCCGCAATGAAGGAACGATCGAAGACGCAACGATGCAGGTGATTTCTGAGATCTATAGAGTCCTTCGATGCCCCGTAGGCGAAGTTCGCTGCGCCGGTCTTGATGCGGATAGCCGTAGATATAGATCGTTAGCAGGATCGAAGGGGTGATTTGTCGCCGCAGCGGTAGCCGGCTGATGCTTTGATCTGAGTGCCTGTCAACGAACTCTGAGCCGAAGCTTCCCGGGGGGGGGGGATCATAGATCAGACGGTTCGAGTGTCGTTTGCGGGAGCTGGGGTATTGAGTTGGCTTGAACAGGGATCGGGGATTGTACCGAGGGTGATCTCTGGCTGGCCGAATCGGGCATTTTCTGCTGCGATAATGAAATCGCACATCATCGCCAGCTCGCAGCCTCCGCCCAGCGCATAGCCGGCAACCGCAGCGATGCTCGGCTTGCGAAAGGTGCTCAGGCGTTCCCAGTCAAGGCTGACAAAGTCAGCCTTGTACACATCCATGTAGCTCCAATCCTTCATTAGCTTGATATCTGCACCGGCGGCGAAGGCCTTTTCATTGCCGGTAATAATCACTACGTGAGTTTCGTCATCTGTTTCCAGATGATCGAGCAGACGCGCCAATTCGGCATTCAGTCCGGCTGAGAGCGCATTCAGCACCTCGGGGCGGTTAAGGGTGATCATCGCCACATGGCCATGCTTTTCCAATAAAAGGTATTCCAGTTTCATATATCACCTGCGAGATTCAGGGCCTCGGTTAGACGCCAGCAAAAAAGCTGCTCAATGCTTGGGCTGGCCTGCCGTGGGGGGGGAAACATCGACCAGCACGGGGCAGCGGGTGGCTTCGATGACTCGGGTGCTGACTGAAGGGTCGAAGATGCGGTTGATCCGCGAAAGATGGCGGTGGCCGACGATGATCAAGTCGACCTTCAGCCGGTCGGCTTGCGAAACGATCGAAGAGGCCGGCTCTCCGTCAATGACCACGCCTTCTGCGTCAAGCCCGAGTGACCATAAGTAGTCCAGCGCCTCTTGCATGGCGTTATTGGCTATATGTTGCTCACTGCAGGCCGCGGGATATTCCTGCTCATCTGCAGGCTCGATGTGTCCATTTTCCGAAGGCAGGGTGTATGCACTGTCGACGGAAAGCAGGACGTAGAGTCGAGAGGCACCCAGCTTGGAATACTGTGCGGCCAGATCCAGGACCGATCGGCTCTGGGGCGAACCATCAATAGCAACGAGTAAGGAGCGAAGCATGGCTGTTCCAACCGGGAGTCAACGGAAAGCAGGTATTCTTGGAAAACCGTACGTTTAGATAAATGGTTCGTCGCGCACTTAATAGTTGCATACGGCGCAGGCTTCGCGCCCATTGGTGTTTGGTCAGAAACTGCTAGGATTGCGCCAGGATTAATTGATTTTCACAAGGAGTGTTTGTTGTGCATCTTCCAGATATGAATCTGCTGGTGGCCCTGGATGCGCTGCTGGACGAGGGCAGTGTGGTCGGTGCCGCCCGGCGCATGAGCCTGAGTCCCGCGGCCATGAGCCGGACCTTGACCCGGATACGTAGCGCAGTCGGTGACCCGATTCTGGTGCGCGCCGGGCGTGGCCTGGTGCCGACACCCAAGGCGCTGGCATTACGGGTTCAGGTGCGCAGCTTGGTCGAGCAAGCGGCGCAGGTGTTCCTTTCGGGTGATGAGGTCGATCTGACGACGCTGGAACGCTGCTACAACTTGCGGGCGAATGACGTATTTGTCGCGGCCTTTGGTGCGCAGCTGCTGGAAATCATGCGCAAAAAGGCCCCACGTACCGTGCTGCGCTTCGTGCCGGAAGGCGAGGGTGAGGATGACGCGTTGCGCGAAGGGCGGATCGATCTTTATATCAGTGCGACGCGCAATCTTGGGCCGGAAATCAAAGTCCAGAGCCTGTTCACCACGACCTTTGTCGGCCTGGCCCGGGTGGATCACCCAATATTTCAGGAAGAAATCACTCCCAAACGTTTCGCCTCCTATGCGCAGGTCAGCGTGTCGCGACGCGGGCGTGCAACCGGGCCGATCGATACCGCTTTGGCCGGGATGGGCTTGCAGCGGCGTGTCGCGTTGATCACTCCTAGCTTTCACTCGGCGATGTTCGCCTTGCCCGATTCCGACCTGTTGCTGCCGCTGCCGGAGCATGTGTTGTGGAGCGTCTCGCGGCTGGGATTGCCGTTGCGTTCGTTCCGTATCCCTATGGCATTGGAGACGGTGGTGATCATGCAGGCCTGGCATCCACGCTTTGATAACGACTCGGCCCATCGCTGGCTGCGTCAGACGTTGAAAGAGAGCTGCGCCAAGTACTCCTCGCCACGGGTTTGAAGCAGCTTGCGCTTCCAGGATCGCCCCAAGCCCTTTCGGGCCGGGCACGACCCCGGCTTATCGCAGCCTGCGGCAGCCGCTACGCCAACCGAGGATGTTTTCCAGGTAGCCCCCAATTCCTGTAAGCAGCTGCCGAAGGGCAATTTGGAGCTGGATAGTTTCTGTGGATTAATACGTGCGCTGAGTGCAGCTTAAAGCTTCCCATATGTCAGTTTTCGGAACTATTGCGTCTTCATAAACTATCCAGGTAAATCCTTTACTTGGAGTCATGACGCAATGTGTCTTGTGTTGTTTTCTATCTTTAGGGGCGCTAGCCGACGGGTGACCCCGTGAGTTCGCTCGCAGCCTCTGCTGTTATGGCCCCGGCGCTGGAGATGGTGAAACCCGCACCGGCCGCGCCAGTGTTTGGCCTGCGTATTGTGATCGGGCTGGTTGGGGTGCTGATTGCCGTATTGGTGGCCGGTCTCAACGAGATGGTCGGCAAAGTGGCCATGCCTGACATTCGTGGCGCGCTGTATATCGGCGCGGATGAAGGTACTTGGTTGATCGCCACTTACGCTGCCACCTCAGTCTCGGCCATGGCATTTGCGCCCTGGTGTTCGGTCACCTTCTCTCTGCGTCGCTTCACTCTCAGCGCAATCGGTGCGTTTACCGTGCTTGGGATTCTCTGCCCGTTCGCTCCGAACCTCGAAAGCCTGATGGTGTTACGAACTTTGCAGGGGCTGGCCGGGGGCAGTCTGCCGCCGATGTTGATGACCGTCGCGCTGCGTTTCCTCCCGCCCGGCGTCAAGCTTTACGGGCTGGCAAGTTATGCGTTGACTGCCACCTTCGGCCCGAGCCTGGGGACTCCGTTGGCCGCGTTGTGGACCGAATACGTCGGTTGGCAATGGGCGTTCTGGCAGATTGTCCCACCCTGCTTGTTGGCGATGGTCGCAGTTGCATATGGCTTGCCGCAGGACCCGATGCGCTTTGAGCGCTTCAAACAGTTTGACTGGCGTGGCCTGTTGCTCGGTTTTCCGGCAATTTGTGCGCTGGTGATCGGTCTGTCCCTGGGCAATCGTCTGGACTGGTTCGAGTCCACGCTGATTTGCTGGCTGCTTGGTGGCGGTATGGTGTTGTTGGTGTTGTTCTTTATTAATGAATGGTCGCACCCGCTGCCGTTCTTCAAATTGCAGATGCTGACCAACCTGAACCTGTCGCACTCGTTGCTAACCCTCGGCGGGGTACTGATCGTATTGCTGGCGGTGATTATCATCCCTTCCAGCTACTTGTCTCAGGTGCAGGGTTATCGCCCGGTACAAACTGCGCCCGTATTGCTGATGGTGGCCTTGCCGCAGTTGCTGGCGTTACCGCTGGTGGCGGCCTTGTGCAACATCCGTCGGGTCGATTGCCGATGGGTTCTGGCTGTCGGTCTTGGATTGCTGGCGCTGGCCTGTGCTGGCGGCACGCAAATCACTTCCGAGTGGATTCGTGACAACTTCTACATCTTGCAGCTGTTCCAGGTGTTTGGTCAGCCGATGGCGGTGATTCCGTTGCTGATGCTCGCTACCGGTGGCCTGGCGCCGCAAGACGGCCCGTTCGCTTCCGCCTGGTTCAACACCGTCAAAGGTTTTTCGGCGGTCCTTGCTACCGGCGTGCTGGATGTGCTGACCACGGCGCGGCTGCATTTCCACTCAACCATGCTGGTCGATCGCCTGGGCAACTCGCCTCTGGCAGACAGCGACTCTGTAGGGCTTGCCTATCGCATCCACGAACAGGCGGTCGTACTGACGTCTTCGGACTTGTACTACTGCATGGCGCTGCTGGCACTGGCCTTGATTCTGTTGATCCCGTTGATGCCTTCCCGGATCTATCCACCTCGTGCGGTGGCATAGCGCTCCATTCAGAGAGAAAATCGTTATGACTACGAGTAAAAATCAGAAAATCGCCTTGTACACGGTTGCCTTGGTTGCTCTTGGCGGGGTCGTCTTCCTGGCAGCGCCGCGCCTGTTTGGTTCCGGCTCGCTGCAAACCACTAACGATGCGTTTATCACGGCGGACTACACGTTGGTAGCGCCGAAGGTTTCGGGCTTTATCAGTCAGGTGCTGGTGGAGGACAACCAGCCAGTGAAGGCTGGTCAATTGCTGGTGGTAATCGATGATCGTGACTATCAGGCTGCGCTCCAGGCGGCCGAGGCACAGTCACTGGTTTCGCAGGCGCAATTTCAAAACGCGCAAGCCACGCTGGAACGCCAGTCGTCATTGATCGCTCAGGCGCAGGCCATGGTGGCTGCCGACAAGGCTGAGCACGCATTCGCGGAGCACGAGCTGACGCGCTACAACCATCTCGCAGGCCAGGGCGCCGGTACCGTGCAAAATGCTCAGCAGGCCCGCAGCCGGGTGGATCAAGCCAGCGCCCGCTTGGCCAACTCGACCGCTGCCTTGGCCGCTTCGCATAAGCAGGTGGATATCCTCAAGGCCCAGCTCGACAGTGCCGAAGGAGGCCATAAACATGCGTTGGCATCTTTGGAGCGGGCCCGTTTTGATCTGTCTTACACTCGTCTCGTGGCACCAATGGATGGTGTCGTCGGTGAACGTGCTGCGCGTGTCGGGGCCTATGTCAATCCCGGCGCGAAGATCATGGCGATTGTTCCTCTGGATCGGGCCTATGTGGTTGGCAACTTCCAGGAAACCCAGTTGACGCATGTGCAGCCAGGACAGCCCGTGAAGATCCGCGTCGACACCTTTAGTGGCGAGAGCCTCACCGGTCGGGTCGATAGTATTGCGCCGGCGACCGGGGTGACCTTTGCTTCGGTCAAACCGGACAATGCGACGGGCAACTTCACCAAAGTCGTGCAGCGGATACCAGTGAAGATTGCGCTGGATGCCGATCAACCATTGGCGAACCGCCTGCGTGTGGGCATGTCGGTGGAAGCCAGTATCGAGACGCAGGACCCGCAGGGCAACGACGCACGTAAAGAGGTCACCCTTCGATGAGTCGGACTTTCCCTGTTCAGCCATTATTGTTGTCGAGCGTGTTGATGCTCTCGGCTTGCAGCGTTGGTCCGGACTTTCAGAAGCCTCAGGGGCCAGGCAACGCAAAGTGGTCCGTGCTGCAAGGCCAGGCTGCCGCCAGTCGCCCAGAGGCTTCGCCGGTGGAAGAACGCTGGTGGGACCTTTTTCACGACACGCAGTTGTCTGCCCTGGCTCGCCGTGTTGTCACCAGCAGCCTCGATATAAAAATCGCCAGTGCTCGTCTGCAGCAAAGTCGAGCGGCGCGCCAGACCATCGCCGCCGATCAATATCCGAGCCTTGATGCCGGTGTCGGCTATGAGCGGGCACGCAATAGTAGCAAGGGCCTGAACGATCCTTCGGGCAAGGGCGGCAAGTCTGCCTTCAATCTCTGGGAGGGCGATTTCACCGCTGCCTGGGAGCTAGACTTGTGGGGTCGGGTGCAGCGCGAAGTGGAAGCGGCCGATGCATCGGTCGAGGTGGCTGAGAACGACCGGCGCATGGTCCTACTGTCGATTCTGGCTGAGACCGCTCGCGATTACATTCAGCTGCGCGGCGTGCAGAGTACGCTCGCGGTCACTCGCGAGAACCTTGATGTTTCCCGGCACAGCCTAAAGCTGTCGCAGATGCGTTTGGCTGATGGCATCGCGACCAATCTGGATGTGGCAGAAGCCGCTGCGCAGGTCGCGGCAGTCGAAGCACGCTTACCGTCGCTCGAACAGCGTCAGGCACAGTTGATCAATGCTTTGAGCCTGCTGTTGGCCGAGCCACCAAGAGCCTTGCAGGCCGAACTGGAACGACCGGCGCAAGTACCGCAAACCCCACAACACTTCGCAATTGGCTTGCCGTCGGAGCTGGCCGAGCGGCGTCCGGATATTCGTCAGGCCGAAGCCCGCCTACATGCCGCGACGGCTGGGATCGGAGTGGCCAAGGGTGATTTCTATCCGCGCATTCGTCTGTCCGGCAACGTTGGTTTCCAGTCGATGCAGCTATCGGATTTCGGGTCCTGGGGCTCGCGTCAATTTGCTATCGGCCCACAGTTGAGCCTGCCGATTTTCGAGGGTGGACGTTTGCGTGGGATGGTCAAGTTGCGCGAGGCGCAGCAACAGGAAGCGGCGCTCGATTACCAACAGGTGGTGCTGCGGGCCTGGCATGAAATTGATGATGTGCTGACCTTGTACAACGCCAGCCAACTTCGACGTGACCGACTGGCCGAAGCGGTGCGGCAGAACCGGATTGCGCTGGAAACTGCGCAAAGCCAGTACGTCGAAGGGGCGGTGGATTTTCTCAACGTGCTGACGGTTCAGAGCGCCTTGTTGGCGAATCAGGAACAACTGGTGGAAAGCTCGACCACGGTCTCGTTGGCCATGGTTGGGCTATATAAATCATTAGGAGGCGGCTGGCAGTCGATTTATCCGCTGGCAACGGCTGATGCCGGTACCACTGATTGAGGCGGCTTTTCGAATCAATTACGGCGGACCTTGAGTCCGCCTTTTGTGTCGTTACATCATCCATCGGAGAAAGTAAGCATGAACATATCGTTGCACGGAAAGCGCGCGATCGTCAGTGGTTCCACGGCCGGTATTGGTCTGGCTATTGCTTTCGGTCTGGCCGAGGCGGGTGCTGAAGTGGTCATCAACGGGCGCAGCGAGGAGAGGGTGCGCAAGGCTATCGAGCACATTCTGAGCCGACTGCCGGGTGCTCGGCTGATCGGTCTTGCAGCCGATCTGGGAACCGTGGAAGGCGCGCAGGAACTGTTCTCCAAAATCTTGAATGTCGACATCCTGGTGAACAACCTGGGGATCTTCGAGCCCAGGGGTTTCTTTGATATTACCGATGCCGACTGGCAGCGTTTTTTCGACGTCAACGTGATGAGCGCAGTGCGTCTGTCACGTCACTATGCGCCGGCCATGGCTGAACGTGGCTGGGGTCGGGTGTTGTTCCTGTCCAGTGAATCGGCGTTGCAGATTCCGGCTGAAATGGTCCATTACGGCACCACCAAAACCGCGCTGCTGGCAATCTCTCGTGGTCTGGCGGAAACGCTGGCCGGCACCGGTGTGACGGTCAACGCGGTACTGCCGGGGCCAACGCGTTCTGAAGGTGTCGGCGGTTTCTTCGCGCAAATGGCCGAAGAACAAGGCGTGCCGTCTGAGCAGCTGGAGAAGAGTTTCATCGCGCAACATCGCGCAAGCTCGCTGATCAAGCGTTTGGCGACGACTGAAGAAGTGGCGAATCTGGTGGTCTATCTGGCGTCGCTTCAAGCCAGCGCAACCACCGGTGCGGCGATGCGTGTCGATGGTGGCGTGGTTCGTTCCATCGCCTGATGCAAAGGGTGACCGTTGAAGGTCACTGGAGACAAGAAGGCATGGGCGGTGATCACCGCCGATGCCTTTGGTTCAGACTGCCATCGACAACGTTTCGGTCGCTTTGGGACTGGGACCGAAATCGAAATCGGCAAACATTTTCGCGAAATGCTTGAGCGACTCTGGGGCATCCATCCGCGCCATCATCACTTCGATAAACACCAGCTCGTTGGCTGTCGCCGCCTGTTCGACAGCGGCCTCCAATTGATCTTCGGTGTGCACGATCAGCCGTCGAGAGCGATTGCGCGTGTCCAGTACATACGGCAGATCGGCGTAACGCCAGCGGTTGACGTCGTTGTAGCTGGAGTTCTCGCCGAGTATCAGGCGCTCGATGGTATAGCCGTCGTTGTTGATCAGGAAAATAATCGGCTTGAGGTCGCGACGCAGAATCGATGACAACTCCTGCACGGTCATCTGGATCGAACCGTCGCCGATGAACAGCATCTGCCGGCGTTGCGGTTGGGCCACCAGCGAGCCGAGCAGGGCTGGCAGAGTGAAACCGATAGCACCCCAGATCGGCTGGGAAATGAAGGTGACATCTTCCGGCAGGCTCAAACTGTTGAGACCGGCTGAAGAAGTGCCACTTTCAGCGATGATCAGATCGCCCGGTTTTATGAAGTGACTGATGCGTTGCCAGAAGCGCAGTTGGCTCAACTTGGCATCCGGTTGTGGCTCGAACGGCGTAACTGAACGTTGCTCGCGCAACTCGCGTATCGGCCAGGCCTGGATGCGCTTCGTGGCCAGCTGAAGAACGCCCGCCAGCACCTGGCGCACCGATACGGCGGTATAGTGAACACGGTTGAGGGATACGGCATAGGGCTGCAGCTGAATCAACGAGCCGGCTCTGAATTTTTGCGAAAACAGACCCGTGCTCGTGTCGGTAAATCGAGCGCCGATGCTGATCACGCAGTCTGAGTTTTCAATCGCTTCACGTATGCTCGGAGCCGAACCAGCGCCGACGTAGGTCCCGAGAAACAGAGGATGCGATTCCGGCAGCATGGCCTTGGCTGGGGCCATGGTTGCAAACGGCACATTCAGCGTTTCAGCCAGGCTCTGCACCAGGCCGGTCAAACCAAAACGCGAGACATCTGCATCCACCAGTAGCGTCGGCGTGCTGGCGTGTGAAAGGCGCTGGACGATCTGCTCAACCACATCCTTTAGTTGGTTCGGATCACTGCGGGTTTCGGTCAACTGCAATGGACGCTCAGGCACTTCGATCTGTAGCGTGGCGAGGTCAGACGGTAGCTGTAGATAAACCGGTCGTCGCTCTCGATAACAGGTCAGCAACACCCGGTCGATTTCTGCTGCAGCGTTTTCCACCGTGATGCGGGCTTGCGCCACTGTGAACTCGCGCACGGTGATCATCACGTTGTCGTAGTTGCCGTCGACCAGTGTGTGGTGCAACAACGCGCGGTCGAGAATCGCATGCAGGGGCGGCATGCCGGAGATCAGAATAACCGGTACGCGTTCGGCATAGGCGCCGGCGATGCCATTCAGCGCACTCAGGTCGCCGACTCCATAGGTGGTCAATACGCTGCCAAAACCCTGGGTCCGGGCATAGCCGTCCGCGGCATAGGCTGCGTTGAGTTCATTGCAATTGCCGATGAACTCGATTTCGTTCGAGTACTCGACCTGTTCGAGGAATGCCAGGTTGTAATCCCCGGGTACGCCGAAAAGATGACGAATGCCGAATTCGCGCAAGCGTCGCAATAAAAAATCACCAATAGTCATGTCCATGATTCGTTTTTCCTCAGAGTTCCTTGATGAGTCGAGTCTTCTCTGCGCAAAAGGCAGTTCAAAGGCGGCTTAGTCAGGCAGGTACCAGAAAAGGGCGGTGCTAAAGATGCTGCAACGGCGGAGCAGCTTTCTTATTGTGGGGTTTCAAAGTTGATCGAAATCCAGCACCACTCGATCAGAAAGGGGAAAGCATTGGCATGAGAGAACGAAGCCTGCTTCGATCTCGTAATCTTCAAGGGCGAAGTTGCTGTCCATCTCCACTTCACCTTCGACCAACCTGGCCTTGCAGGTCGAACAGACCCCGGCCTTACAGGCGTAGGGCAGTTCTGCGCCGTTCTGGTTGCCGGCGTCGAGAATGCTCAGGGTGTTGCGCGGCAGCTCGAAGGCCAGGCTGTTGCCATCGCTGATCACAGTGACCAGGCTGGTTCTGGCGGTGTCTGTCGGGGCGGCCTCGCGACCGGCCTGTTTGCGGCCGGCGGACGGGCTGGCGAACAGTTCGCAGTGCACCCGTGCGGGGTCAAGCTGGTGCTCGATCAAAGCTTGACGAACCTCAATGGTCATCGCATGCGGGCCGCAGATAAACGCATGATCCAACGCTGCGACGTCGATCCAGCGAGTGAAGAATTGCCGGCATTTTTGCCCATCCAGGCGACCGTTATAGAGGTCGACATCCTGGCGCTCGCGGCTCATCACGAAGATCAGCTTCAAGCGTTCCAGATAGCGGTCTTTCAGGTCCCCCAGCTGCTCGCGAAACAGTGTCCCGGAACTGGAGCGATTGCCATAGAGCAAGGTGAACTGGCTATGCGGTTCCTGCTCGAGCGTGGTCTTGATAATCGACAGCAAAGGCGTGATGCCACTGCCGGCTGCGACGCCCAGATAGCGGCCGTGACGTTGCGCGTCCAGCTCGACAAAAAAATTGCCGCTTGGCGCCATGACGTCCAAATAATCGCCGACGACCAGCGTTTGATTGGCGAACTCGGAGAAGCGCCCGCCGCTGACTTGCTTGACCGCCACCCGCAGCTCGTTTTCATGTGGAGCGCTGCAAATCGAGTAGGAGCGGCGGATCTCTTCGCCATCCAGTTGCGTGCGCAGTACGAGGTACTGGCCCTGCTGAAACTGGAAGGTTTCGCGCAATGCTCCGGGCACATTGAAGAGAATCGAAACCGCATCGCGGGTTTCGCGCCGAATGTCCCGGACCTCCAGTGGGTGAAAGGTATTCATGGATTTCTCCTGAGTCAGCTACAGACTCAAATGCACTTGAAGTAGTCGAAGGGCTCTTTGCAACGGCGGCACCGGTACAACGCCTTGCAGGCGGTCGAGCCAAACTCGCTGACGGTTTCGGTATCGAGACTCGCGCATTGCGGGCAGGGCACCGGGCCGGATTTTTCCTGTGGCGGGGCGATGCCGTAGTCCAGCAGGCGTTGCCGGCCCAGGTCGGTGATCCATTGCGAGCTCCAGGCTGGCGCCAGTCGCTGTTCCAGATAGGGCGTGGCATAGCCTGCGCATTCCAGCGCCTGGCGCACACGTTGCTTGATCATTTCGGTCGCCGGACAGCCAGAATAGGTGGGTGTCAGCACTACCTTCAGCCGGCCGTCCTGGAACAGGATGTCGCGCACGATGCCCAGGTCGACCAGGCTGACCACCGGCACTTCCGGGTCCATCACCTGTGCCATGAGTGACCAGGCGTTTGGCAGGTCCTCGGCGTTCGCCCGACGACCACACCAGTCGGACGCGATCAGCTCACCAGCGTGCATCTGGGTAAGCTCGTGGTAGAGACTGCATGGTCGCCAAAAGCGGGCCGAGGTTTTCCGTGTGCCGTCCCTCAATGCCACTCAAGTAGAAGTAGCGGGCATCGAACAACATCTCGTGGCCTTGGCTGGGATACGCCACCAACCAAAATGCGCGACTGGCGCACAGCTTCATGTGGGAGACCTGGATGCGTCGAAACAGGCCGCCGATCAGCAGGCCTTCTTCGCTCCAGTCAAATTGAAAAGCCTCACCCAGCGCGAACGTCAGCGGTACAAAGGCCCGTAAAGACTTGCCTTGCTCACCGCGCCACGAGCGTATGAAGGCGGTGAGCTGGGTGTAGCCGCCGTCGTAACCCTCGGCCGTGATCAGCTCAAGGAGTGCTTTGGCGCTTCTGCGGTTGTGCTTTGCCCGAAACGAATCGGCCTTGAGCGCCTGCTCCAGCGTCTGGTGAAACGGACTGAGTTTGTTGAAGGTTGCGCACCGCTGGTACGCCGGCTGAGTGGCTTCGGGCGCTCTGACCCATTTCCGGATGGTGTTTCTCGACAGCCCGGTACGCTTGGCTATCTGCTGCAGCGACAGCTTGTCGCGAAAATACATGCGCCGAATGTTTCCCATCATTTCCATGCTGATCACCCTGTGTTCTCCTGCCCGGAAATTGAGCAGAAGCAGTTGAACACCTGGGTCAGTTTTCAGTCGGCAGAACAGCCTTTACTGGGTCAGTTTTCGGTCAGCGGCAACACTCCTTGAGCAGGCTTTTGAGTTGTCTCAGCCGCATTGACCTGTGATTGTGATTGATCTCGGTCGCAGGCTACCCCCCGGTGTCAGGATAGTTGTCGCCTCTCCGATTTTTCCTGAAAAAGCATATCGGGGGCGG
>NZ_AZRW02000061.1 GCF_000512695.2 Pseudomonas sp. QTF5
TACTGGACCAGATCAAGCCCGCTCCCACAGTGGAATTTCGAGGTTTCACGCCTTGCGCCAAAAGAAAACCGCAAAAAAAACGGCCCGCCTCCAAAAGGAAGCGGGCCGTTTTCATATTCGGCGAAAGATCAGAGCATCAGCTCATCCCCATCACTGGTTCAGACGGAAATCCTTCTCGGCCGCGGCAAAGCGCTGAAGCATGCCGGCGGTCGGTGCGCCCATTTTGCTGACGAAATAGATCGCCAGGCTGGCGAAGATGAAACCAGGGATGATTTCGTACAGGCCCAGCAGTTCGAAGTGTTTCCAGACGATCACGGTGATCGCCCCGACCAGGATGCCGGCCAGTGCGCCGTTGCGGGTCATGTCTTTCCAGATCACGGAGATCAGGACGACAGGACCGAACGCGGCACCGAAACCAGCCCAGGCGTAGCTGACCAGACCCAGAACACGGTTTTCCGGGTTAGCCGCCAGAGCGATGGCGATCAGGGCAACCAGCAGCACCATGGCACGGCCGACCCAGACCAGCTCCATTTGGGAAGCGGTTTTACGCAGGAAGGTTTTATAGAAGTCTTCGGTCAGGGCGCTCGAGCACACCAGCAGTTGGCAGCTCAGGGTACTCATTACCGCCGCCAGAATGGCCGACAGCAACACACCGGCAACCCATGGGTTGAACAGGATTTTCGCCAGTTCGATGAACACACGTTCGTGGTTTTCGGTCACAGGACCGGCCAGTTCAGGGTGCGCCGAGAAGTAAGCGATACCGAAGAAACCTACAGCGACGGTGCCACCCAGGCACAGGATCATCCAGGCCATGGAAATGCGACGTGCCTTGGCAATCGACTTGACCGAATCCGCCGCCATGAAACGCGCGAGGATGTGCGGCTGGCCGAAGTAGCCCAGGCCCCAGCCCATCAGCGAGATGATGCCGATGAAGGTGGTGTTTTTCAGCATGTCGAAGTTGCTGGCGTCTTGCGCTTCGATGGCCAGGAACGTGGTGTCGACGCCACCGGTGGCCAGCAGCACGATGATCGGCGTCAGCAACAGGGCGAAGATCATCAGCGTGGCTTGTACGGTGTCAGTCCAGCTCACTGCCAGGAAACCACCGACGAAGGTGTAGGCAATTGTCGCCGCAGCACCGGCCCACAGCGCCGTCTCGTAGGACATGCCGAAGGTGCTTTCGAACAGACGGGCGCCGGCCACGATGCCGGAAGCGCAGTAAATGGTGAAGAACACCAGGATCACGACCGCGGAGATGATCCGCAGCAGGCCGCTTTTGTCTTCAAAACGGCTGGAGAAGTAGTCCGGCAGGGTCAGTGCATCGCCGTTGTGCTCAGTCTGCACGCGCAGACGGCCGGCGACGAACAGCCAGTTCAGGTAAGCACCGATGATCAGGCCGATGGCGATCCAGCTTTCGGAAAGACCGGACATGTAGATAGCGCCCGGCAGGCCCATCAACAACCAGCCGCTCATATCGGAAGCACCGGCGGAGAGAGCAGTCACGACGCTGCCCAGGCTACGACCGCCCAGAATGTAGTCAGAAAGGTTGTTGGTGGAGCGATAGGCCATGAAGCCGATCAGCACCATTGCTGCGATGTAGATCACGAACGTGATCAGGGTTGGATTGCTTACGCTCATTGAGTTACGCCCTGGCATTGTTTTTATGTAGCGGCGGCTAGTGAACCGCTCGCAAACGACGACGTTTGACAGACGATTCCGGATCCCGCGCATTTATGACTGATGTTTCCCCAGGAAAGCCATCAGCCGGCACACCGATCTTTTTGACCGGTTGCACCTTGGCCGCGAATGCTATTCAACAAAGCAAATAAGGTGCAACCAGTTTCGTGCGAATAAGTTGCACCTAGTCGGATTTTCCTGAAAAGGGTCGGTTTTTGCTCCTTTTTAGGGCGTTTTCCGGGTTGCGCTAGAAGCAAAAGCACCAAGCAGCCGCGGGAGGGATGTACCAGAATTAATTTCCTGACGAGCTGCTTATTATTCCGACAAAAAAAGGGTTGCACCCGGTTGCACCTCGACCGACGCACAGCTAATCTTGCCGCCAGCTGATGCCACGCGGTCGTGGCAAACATGAGGATAAAAATATGGCTACCACCACTCTTGGGGTCAAACTTGACGACCCGACCCGCGAACGCCTCAAGGCCGCCGCGACCTCGATTGATCGCACGCCGCACTGGCTGATCAAGCAGGCAATTTTCAATTACCTGGAAAAACTCGAGGGTGGTGCAACCCTGTCCGAGCTGAACGGTTTGAACGGCAAGGAAGTTGACGAAGCGGGCGAGATCCACGTCGATCACGCGCATCAGTGCTTCCTGGAGTTTGCTGAAAGCATCCTGCCGCAATCGGTGCTGCGCGCTTCTATCACTGCCGCCTACCGTCGCCCGGAACCTGAAGTGGTGCCGATGCTGATCGAGCAGGCACGCCTGCCGGCCCCGATGGCCGAAGCCACCAACAAGCTCGCCGCCTCGATTGCCGAGAAACTGCGCAATCAGAAAAGCGCCGGCGGCCGTGCCGGGATTGTTCAGGGCCTGTTGCAGGAATTTTCCCTGTCGTCCCAGGAAGGCGTGGCACTGATGTGCCTGGCCGAAGCGCTGCTGCGTATTCCGGACAAAGGCACCCGTGACGCGCTGATCCGCGACAAGATCAGCACCGGCAACTGGCAGCCGCACTTGGGCAACAGCCCGTCGCTGTTCGTCAACGCCGCCACGTGGGGCTTGCTGCTGACCGGCAAACTGGTCGCCACCCACAACGAAGCCGGCCTGACTTCGTCCCTGAGCCGCATCATCGGCAAGAGCGGTGAGCCGATGATCCGCAAGGGCGTCGACATGGCCATGCGCCTGATGGGCGAGCAGTTCGTCACCGGCGAAACCATCGCCGAAGCCCTGGCCAACGCCAGCAAGTTCGAAGCCAAGGGCTTCCGCTATTCCTACGACATGCTGGGTGAAGCCGCACTCACCGAACATGACGCCCAGAAGTACCTGGCCTCGTACGAACAAGCCATCCACTCGATCGGCAAAGCGTCCCACGGTCGTGGGATTTATGAAGGCCCGGGCATTTCGATCAAGCTGTCCGCCTTGCACCCGCGTTACAGCCGCGCCCAGTACGAGCGCGTGATGGAAGAGCTGTACCCGCGCCTGCTGTCGCTGACTCTGTTGGCCAAGCAATATGACATCGGCCTGAACATCGACGCCGAAGAAGCCGATCGCCTCGAGCTGTCGCTGGATCTGCTGGAGCGTCTGTGCTTCGAGCCGCAACTGACCGGCTGGAACGGCATCGGTTTCGTGATCCAGGCGTACCAGAAGCGTTGCCCGTACGTGATCGACTACGTGATTGACCTGGCTCGCCGCAGCCGTCATCGCCTGATGATCCGCTTGGTGAAAGGCGCGTACTGGGACAGCGAAATCAAGCGCGCCCAGGTCGAAGGCCTGGAAGGCTATCCGGTCTACACCCGCAAGGTGTACACCGACGTTTCCTACATCGCGTGTGCCCGCAAGTTGCTGTCGGTACCGGAAGTCATTTATCCGCAGTTCGCCACGCACAACGCCCACACCTTGTCGGCCATCTACCACATCGCCGGTCAGAACTATTACCCCGGTCAGTACGAGTTCCAGTGCCTGCACGGCATGGGCGAACCGCTGTACGAACAGGTTGTAGGCAAAGTCTCCGAAGGCAAGCTGAACCGTCCGTGCCGCGTGTACGCACCGGTTGGCACGCACGAAACACTGCTGGCGTACCTGGTACGTCGTCTGCTGGAAAATGGCGCGAACACCTCGTTCGTCAACCGTATCGCCGACCAGTCCATTTCGATTCAGGAGCTGGTGGCCGATCCAGTGGCCAGCATCGAGCAGATGGCGACGCTGGAAGGCGGCTTCGGCCTGCCGCACCCGCGTATCCCGCTGCCACGTGATCTTTATGGTGCCGAGCGCGCCAACTCCAGCGGCATCGACATGGCCAACGAACATCGTTTGGCTTCCCTGTCGTGCGCCCTGCTGGCCACCGCTCACAACCACTGGAAAGCGGCGCCGATGCTCGGCTGTGCGTCCAGCACTGAAACCCCGGCACCGGTCCTGAACCCGTCCGATCTGCGTGACGTGGTTGGCCATGTGCAGGAAGCCACCGTCGAAGACGTCGACAACGCGATCCAGTGCGCCCTGAAAGCTGCACCGATCTGGCAGGCGACCCCGCCGGCCGAACGCGCCGCGATTCTGGAACGTGCCGCCGATTTGATGGAAGGCGAGATCCAGCCATTGATGGGCCTGTTGGCTCGCGAAGCCGGCAAGACCTTCGCCAACGCCATCGCCGAAGTGCGTGAAGCCGTGGACTTCCTGCGTTATTACGCGGTGCAGGCGCGCAACGATTTCACCAACGATGCCCACCGCCCATTGGGCCCGGTGGTCTGCATCAGCCCGTGGAACTTCCCGCTGGCCATCTTCAGTGGTCAGGTTGCTGCTGCCCTGGCCGCCGGTAACCCGGTACTGGCCAAACCAGCCGAACAAACCCCTCTGGTGGCCGCTCAAGCCGTGCGTTTGCTGATCGAAGCCGGGATTCCGGAAGGCGTGCTGCAACTGTTGCCCGGCCGTGGCGAAACCGTCGGCGCCGGTCTGGTCGGCGACGATCGGGTCAAAGGCGTGATGTTCACCGGTTCCACCGAAGTCGCTCGCTTGCTGCAACGCAACATCGCCGGTCGCCTGGATGCTCAGGGTCGTCCGATTCCACTGATCGCCGAAACCGGCGGCCAGAACGCGATGATCGTCGACTCCTCGGCGCTGACCGAACAAGTGGTCATTGACGTAGTGTCGTCGGCTTTCGACAGTGCCGGTCAACGTTGCTCGGCGCTACGGGTACTGTGCCTGCAAGAAGATTCCGCCGACCGTGTCATCGAAATGCTCAAGGGTGCCATGGCGGAATGCCGTCTCGGTAATCCGGAGCGCCTGTCCGTGGACATTGGCCCGGTGATCGACGCCGAAGCCAAGGCTGGCATCGAGAAGCACATCCAGGCCATGCGCGACAAAGGTCGCAATGTGTATCAGGTGGCAATCGCCAACAGCGAAGAAGTCAAACGCGGCACCTTCGTGATGCCGACCCTGATCGAACTGGAAAGCTTCGACGAGCTGCAACGGGAGATCTTCGGCCCGGTACTGCACGTGGTTCGCTACAAGCGCAAAGAGATCGATCAACTGATCGGCCAGATCAACGCTTCCGGCTATGGTCTGACCCTGGGCGTGCACACTCGCATCGACGAGACCATCGCCAAGGTGATCGACAACGTCAACGCGGGTAACGTTTATGTGAACCGCAACATCGTCGGCGCTGTGGTCGGCGTGCAACCGTTCGGCGGTGAAGGCCTGTCGGGTACTGGCCCGAAAGCCGGTGGTCCGCTGTACCTGTACCGCTTGCTGTCGACACGTCCTACCGATGCGATCGAACAATCCTTCGCTCGCGGCGACGCTATCGCTGCACCGGACGTCCGTCTGCGCGATGCCATGAGCAAACCGCTGACTGCGCTGAAAGCCTGGGCCGACAGCAACAAGTTCGCTGACTTGAGCACTCTGTGCGTACAGTTCGCGGCGCAATCGCAAAGCGGGATCACCCGTGTACTGGCTGGCCCGACCGGCGAGCGCAACAGCTACGCCATCCTGCCGCGCGAACACGTGCTGTGCCTGGCGGACGTCGAAGGCGATTTGCTGAGCCAACTGGCTGCGGTATTGGCCGTGGGCGGCTCGGCGGTGTGGCCGGACGCTGAACCGGGCAAGGCACTGTTCGCACGTCTGCCGAAAGAAATCCAGGCGCGGATCAAGCGGGTGGCCGACTGGACCAAGGACGAAGTGGTGATTGATGCGGTTCTGCATCATGGCCATTCCGACCAGTTGCGTGCGGTCTGCCAGCAAGTGGCCAAGCGTGCTGGCGCGATTGTTGGGGTTCATGGTTTGTCGCAGGGCGAGACCAACATTGCGTTGGAACGTCTGGTGATCGAGCGTGCATTGAGCGTTAACACCGCTGCGGCGGGTGGTAACGCCAGTTTGATGACTATCGGCTAAACCGCTATACCGCCGGACGCCCGCAATAGGCGCCCGGCATGCAATATCCCCTGTGGGAGCGGGCTTGCTCGCGAAGGCGGTGTGTCAGTCAACATTAATGTTGAATGATCAACCGCNCTTCGCGAGCAAGCCCGCTCCCACATTTGATTAGCGTTGCCCGCACCCCACCATCACGCTCATCAATCATCCTGTTCAGCCCGCCCTCCCCACGCCTAGACTCGGTCCATTCCAAACAAAGGTAGGCCGCCATGTCCGAGACGCTGCTCAGTTCCCGTAATCTGGCTTTCGAGCTGTATGAAGTCCTTGATGCCGAGGGCCTGACCCAGCGTGAGCGGTTCGCCGAACACAATCGCGAGACCTTCGATGCGGCCATCGGCACCGCCCGCAGCATCGCCGAGAAGTTCTTCGCCCCGCACAACCGCAAGGGCGACGAGAACGAACCGCGCTATGAGGATGGTCAGGCGATTCTGATTCCGGAAGTGAAACCGGCGGTGGATGCCTTCCTTGAAGCCGGTTTCCTCAATGCCGCGCGCAGTTTCGATGCCGGCGGCATGCAACTTCCTACGCTGCTGTCGCAAGCGTGCTTTGCACACTTTCAGTCAGCCAACGCGGCGTCGACCTCCTACCCGTTCCTGACCATGGGCGCGGCGAACCTGATTGAAAGCTTCGGCACCGATGAGCAGAAGCAGCGCTTCCTGCAACCGATGATCGACGGCCGCTTCTTTGGCACCATGGCCCTCACCGAGCCACATGCCGGCTCGTCGCTGTCCGATATTCGTACCCGCGCCGAGCCTGCGTCCGACGGGACGTATCGCCTGAAGGGCAACAAGATTTTCATCTCCGGCGGCGATCACCCGCTGTCGGAAAACATCGTGCACATGGTGCTGGCCAAACTGCCGGATGCACCGGCCGGGGTGAAGGGCATTTCGCTGTTTATCGTGCCCAAGTTTCTGGTCAACGATGATGGCAGCCTCGGTCAACGCAACGACGTGTTGCTGGCCGGGTTGTTCCACAAGATGGGCTGGCGCGGCACTACGTCCACCGCGCTGAACTTCGGCGACAACGGCGAGTGTGTCGGTTATCTGGTGGGCAAGCCGCACCATGGTTTGAGCTATATGTTCCAGATGATGAACGAGGCGCGGATTGGCGTCGGCATGGGTGCGGTGATGCTGGGTTATGCCGGTTACCTGTATTCGCTGGAATACGCCCGCGAGCGTCCGCAAGGGCGGGTGCCGGATAGCAAGGATCCGAGCACCGCACCGGTGGCGATCATTCAGCATGCCGACGTCAAACGTATGCTGCTGACCCAGAAGGCTTATGTAGAAGGCGCGTTCGATCTCGGGTTGTACGCGGCGCGACTGTTCGACGACACCACGACCCTTGAGAGCGAAGCCGAGCGCAAACAGGCTCATGAGCTGCTGGATTTGCTGACACCGATCGTCAAATCCTGGCCGTCGGAGTTTTGCTTGAAGGCCAACGAACTGGCGATCCAGATTCTCGGCGGCCACGGTTACACCCGTGAGTACCCGGTGGAGCAGTACTACCGCGACAACCGCTTGAACCCGATCCATGAAGGGACTCACGGCATTCAGTCGCTGGACTTGCTGGGGCGCAAACTGGCGCAGAACGGGGGCGCGGGGCTCAAGCAATTGATCCGTCTGATTGCCGACACCGCCGAGCGAGCGCAAGCGTATGAATCGCTGACGCCGCTGCGTGAACCGCTGGAAAAACTGGTGGCACGCCTGCAAACCGTGACCATCGGCCTGCTGACCGATCTGGCTCAAGGCAAGGTCAATAGCAGCCTGGCGAACTCGGCGCTGTACCTCAAAGTGTTCGGGCACACGGTGATTGGCTGGCGCTGGCTGGAACAGACGATTCGCGCAGAGGAAGGGTTGGCCAAAGGGAACTCGGCGGACTTGAGCTTCTATAAAGGCAAGCTGCAGGCGGCGCGGTATTTCCTGACGTGGGAAGTGCCGGGTTGCCACCATGAGCTGGCGATTCTTGAGGCTCGGGATGATACGTGTATGACGATGCGGGATGAGTGGTTCTGACCCGCTGACATCGATCGTTCCCACGCTCCGCGTGGGAATGCCTCAGGGGACGCTCCGCGTTCCAATGGGACGCGGAGCGTCCCGGGCTGCATTCCCACGCGGAGCGTGGGAACGATCGGTTGTCAGCTCAACCGAAACCCACCCATCTGCCGCGCCAAATCATCCGCCAACCGCTGCAACATCTGACAGTCTTCCCGACAAGCCCTCACTTCCCCCGCCGTCGCTCGAGCCAAATCAGAAATCCCCTGCACATTCCGGTTGATCTCTTCGGTCACCGCCGACTGCTCTTCCGTCGCCGTCGCCACCTGATGGTTCATGTCGCTGATGCGTTCGACCTGCCCGGTGATCGCCGTCAACGACGCCCCGGTGCGCTGACTCGACTGAACGCCGGTGCCGGTCGCCGCTTGCCCGGCGTGCATGGAAGACACCGCATTCTCTGCGCCCTGCTTGAGGCTGCCGATCATCTGCTGGATCTCGTCGGTGGACGACTGAGTCCGCCGCGCCAGAGTCCGCACTTCATCGGCCACCACGGCAAACCCGCGCCCCATGTCCCCGGCCCGCGCCGCTTCGATGGCCGCGTTGAGCGCCAGCAAATTGGTCTGCTCGGAAATCCCGCGAATCACCGCCAACACCTGATCGATGGACGCCACCTGATGGGCCAACTCGCCCACCGCTCCGGCGGCGATGCCAATCTCATCGGACATGCTTTCGATATGCCGAATCGACCCGCCCACCACTTCCCGCGCTTGCAGCGATTCATCCCGCGCGGTTTGCGAAGCGACCGCCGCGCTGCCTGCGTTCTGCGCGATTTCTTGCACGGTCAGGCCCATCTCGTGGACGGCGGTGGCGACCATGTCGGTCATTTCCTGCTGACGGCCTGAGCGTTCGGCCGTGTTGTCCACCACCCGTGCCACTTGGCCGACCGCCGTGCGCAAACGCTCACTGGTGGCCAGGACTTCACCGATCATGTCGCGCTGACTTTCCAGGAACCGATTGAAACCGCGAGCGAGGTCACCCAGTTCATCGGCGCGGCTGGAATCTAACCTGTGGGTCAAATCTCCACCACCGCTACCGATGGCTACCAGCGCCGCTGTTACCTGACGAATCGGTCGCACCAATCCACGGGTCAGCAACACCACCAGCAACAGGCAAACCAGCGCCACCGCCAGACCGATGCCGCTGCTCATCCACATCGCGCGACGGGCTTCGGCATAGATTTGCGACTGCGGCACTTCGGCCACCAGGGTCCAGCCCAGATCACGCAGCGGCAGGCTCAATGCCAGAAAATCCTCGCCATCGCGGACAAAACTGCTAGTGGCGGACGTGGTGGAGGTAGAGGGCTGCCCCATGACCGCTTGCGCCGCCGGCTCGCCAATCTGCTCCGCCAGCGTGCGTTTGCCGCTGAACTGCGTCTCGGGGTGAATCTGGATCAAACCGTCAGAACGCACGAGATAGACCTTGCCGCGCTCACCGAAGTTGAAATTCTGGATCAACTCCGACAGCTCTTTCATGCTCAGGCCCAGCCCGGCGACACCCACGACTTTGCCGGCTTGCTCGACCGTGAAGTCAATGAACAGGGCCAATTCGCCGGTGGCGGTGTCATTGTCGATATTGAGGGTGCGCGGCTGATTGCTGTCGAGAAAGGAATAAAACCAGGCGTCGCCGGGATTGGAGCGGCTGAGCGTCCGGTCCAGGCCTTTTTCCGTGAAGTAATGGCTTGAAGCCGCACCTATGATCACAGCGGTAAAGGCTTTGTGCTCGGCGCGGATGCCTTCCAGATACTTCACGAATGTGTCGGTCTGGGCATTGTTTTCGCCCCCGGCCAACCAGTCGCGCACCATGCTGTTACTGGCGATGTCCTTGGCGGCGGTGAGGGGTTGAACGAGGATTCGTTCGATGTCGTTGCGCATCGCCTCGATGCTCGACGGCAGCGCCTGCTCGACCAGATAGCGCTGGGCGAGGCGGTTGACCACGAGGGTATAAACGCCAACCACGATCAGAATACTGACCAGCAGGGCGGTGCCCATGCTCAGGATCAACTGCCATTGAATACTGCGTCGCCAGAACTGCATGGAGCACCCCCAAAGAATAAGAGGCTGAAACACTGCAACAGCCATGCCGATTGTATACAACACAAACGACAATTTATTCCTTGGTTGTGCGCAAAGCTGATCAGGCCTGATTGATCGTCTTGGCGATCACTTCAACCGTGGCGCTGACTTGCTCTTGGTAACGGTCGAGTTCCTGCTGGTGACGCTTTTGCATTTCGATCTGCTGCGAGCACAGATTCATCGCCGCCAGCACCAGCAAGCGGTCACCGATCAGCGCCGGGTATTTCTTTTTAGTCTCGGCCAGAGCGGCCTTCAACATTAATGCGGCGTCCAGCAAGGTCTGCTCTTCCCCGGCCGGCGCCTTGATCGAATAGTCCTCACCCAGAATCGAGACAACTTTTACCCCCGCGGCGCCGTAACTCATGCGCTAACAGGGCCGGCGCTGACGCGCTCAACCAAGGCCTGGATACGGGCGGCGGTGGCGCCTTGTTTCTCTTCCTGCTCCATCAGGCTCAGTTGCAGGCTTTCGTTTTCATCCTTGACCTGGGCCAGTTCTGCACTCAGGGATTGATTGGTGCCGAGCAGGGTCTGGTTCTGCTGCACCAGGTCGCTGACCAGTTGTTCCAATTGGCTTAGGGATGCTTCCAACATTTTGATTTTCCGGGCATTTTCAAAGGGCGCGTACGATAAAGAAAAGTCACCACAGATGCCAGGGTTATGCAGGCGCAAGGCCTTGATTTTCCTGGTGGGCGACCTTCCTCGCGAGTTTTAAAGACTGTGATTGGCGGATCTGGTTCCTGCACTTCGTCGCCGCGGCCCTTCTGCGATAAAAGCGCGCAGCGCCTCAAGACTTTAGTCGTATGACCGATAAGTCATGCATGCAACAGTCTCAGCCTCGCACAGATGTGCTTTTTCGGTGAACACCATGTCCTTACGAAATATGAATATCGCACCGCGGGCGTTCCTCGGTTTTGCCTTGATTGGCAGCTTGATGCTGGTTCTGGGGGTGTTCGCACTGAACCAGATGAGCAAGATTCGCGGCGCCGCCGAGGAAATCACCTCGAACAGCGTACCGAGCATTAAAAGCCTCGACGAGTTCACTCAGCTAACCCTGCGTCTGCGCGTCCTGTCTTACCGTCTGTTGGTGAACCGCGAACCGGACGTCCAGCAGAAAACCATGGACCTGCTGGAAACCCGTAACCAACAGATCCGAGCGGCTCAAGCCGTCTACGAAAAACTGATCGCCAGCCCGCAGGAACGTGCGGCCTATGATCAGTATGTGCAGTTGCTGGGGCAGTATCGCCAGATCGAAGACCGGATGAAGAGCCTGTCGCGCAACAATCAGGTCGAAGAACTGCGCACGCTGCTCAATACCGATTTGCTGACTAACTCCGAAGCAATCAACACCGTGCTCAACCGTTTGCTGGAGATCAACACTCAGCAAACCATCGACACCAACCAGCAAGCCGCCGACCAATACTCCTCGGCCTTCAACCTGACGGTGACCCTGCTGGTCATCGCCACCGGCCTGACTCTGCTGTTCGCTTGGCTGCTGACTAATAGCATCACCAAACCTATCGCCAACGCCCTGAGCGCCGCCGAAGAAATCGCCGAAGGCAACCTCACGCGCCCGATCACCGTCGACGGTGAAGACGAAGCCGGTCGCCTGTTGGCCGCCATGGCGAAGATGCAGGACAAACTGCGCGACACCCTGCAACGGATTTCCGGTTCGGCGACGCAACTGGCGTCCGCCGCGGAAGAACTCAACAGCGTCACCGACGAAAGCGCCCGTGGCCTGACCCAGCAGAACAACGAAATCGAACAAGCCGCCACCGCGGTCAACGAAATGACCAGCGCAGTGGAAGAAGTCGCCCGCAATGCCGTGAGCACCTCCGAAGCCTCGAAGAACGCCACCACTTCGGCGGGTGACGGTCGTGACCTGGTGCAGGAAACCGTCAGTGCCATCGAGCGCATGAGCACCGACGTACAGAGCACCGCCACCCTGATCGGTGATCTGGCCAACGAGTCGCGAGACATCGGCAAAGTGCTGGACGTGATTCGCGGCCTGGCTGATCAGACCAACCTGCTGGCGCTGAACGCAGCCATCGAAGCCGCCCGTGCCGGTGAAGCCGGTCGTGGTTTCGCAGTCGTTGCCGACGAAGTGCGTGCCCTGGCCCATCGCACCCAGCAGTCGACCAGCGAAATCGAACGCATGATCGGCAGCATCCAGAGCGGCACCGAACACGCCGTGAATTCGATGCGCAACAGCACCGAACGCGCCGAGTCGACCTTGAATATCGCTCGCGGTGCCGGCCTGTCGCTGGACACCATCAACAGCGCCATCGTCGAAATCAACGAGCGCAACCTGGTGATCGCCAGCGCGGCGGAAGAACAGGCGCAAGTGGCCCGTGAAGTGGACCGCAATCTGGTGAATATTCGTGACCTGTCGGTGCAATCGGCCACGGGTGCCAATCAGACGAGCGCGGCCAGCAACGAGCTGTCACGTTTGGCGCTGGACCTGAACAACATGGTTGGGCGGTTTAGCCTGTAACAGCTACACCACCTCTGTGGCGAGGGAGCTTGCTCCCGCTCGGCTACGCAGCAGTCGCATCGGCCCCACGCATTGAACCTGATGCAACGCAGCGTCGGTTTGGGGTCGCTACGCGACCCAGCGGGAGCAAGCTCCCTCGCCACAGTGGTCCAGTTCGAGCGGGTATACATCGTTAAAAGCTTTTTGACAGCATCACATTTCAACAGGTTAGAATCGCTGGCACGCAGACTGCATGGTCAGTTTGTGCCCGCCTTTAGCTTTCTGGAGTACTGCCTTTGAATGCGACGACCATCAACAGCCTGTTCTTGATCGGCGCGTTGCTGGTAGGTGCGAGCATTCTTGTGAGCTCACTTTCCTCGCGTCTCGGTATCCCGATTCTCGTGATCATCCTCGCGGTGGGCATGGCGGCCGGCGTCGACGGTGCCGGCATTATGTTCGATAACTACCCTACCGCTTATCTGGTCGGCAACCTCGCCCTGGCAGTCATCCTGCTCGACGGCGGCTTGCGCACCCGGGTGGCGAGTTTTCGCGTGGCGTTATGGCCGGCGCTGTCGCTGGCCACGGTCGGGGTGTTGATCACCACCGGGCTGACCGGGATGGCGGCGGCGTGGTTGTTCGACCTCAACATGATTCAAGGCCTGCTGATCGGCGCCATTGTCGGCTCCACTGACGCCGCGGCCGTGTTCTCGCTGCTGGGCGGCAAGGGCCTGAACGAACGGGTAAGCGCGAGCCTGGAGATCGAATCCGGCAGCAACGATCCGATGGCGGTGTTCCTCACCGTGACCCTGATCGACATGCTCGCCAGCGGCGAGACCGGCCTGCACTGGAATCTGCTGGTGCATTTGGTGCGCGAGTTCGGCATCGGCGGTGTGATCGGTCTCGGTGGGGGTTGGCTACTGCTGCAACTGGTCAACCGTATCAACCTGGCCACCGGCCTTTATCCGATTCTGGTGATTGCTGGCGGTCTGGTGGTGTTTGCCTTGACCAACGCCCTGCACGGCAGCGGCTTTTTGGCGGTGTATCTGTGCGGCCTGGTGATCGGCAACCGCCCGGTGCGCAGTCGCCACGGTATTTTGCACATGCTCGACGGCATGGCCTGGCTGGCCCAGATCGGCATGTTCCTGGTGCTGGGGCTGTTGGTTACGCCCCATGACCTGCTGCCGATTGCTTTGCCGGCGTTGGGCCTGGCGCTGTGGATGATTCTGTTTGCCCGTCCGCTGTCGGTGCTGGTCGGCCTGTTGCCGTTCAAGGCGTTCCATGGGCGGGAAAAGGCATTCATTTCCTGGGTTGGCCTGCGCGGCGCAGTACCGATCATTCTGGCGGTGTTCCCGCTGATGGCGGGGCTACCCAATGCTCAGCTCTACTTCAATCTGGCGTTCTTTATCGTCCTGGTGTCGCTGCTGGTGCAAGGCACAAGCCTGCCGTGGGTTGCCAAGCTTTTGAAAGTGACCGTCCCGCCGGAGCCCTTGCCCATCTCCCGATCGGCGCTGGAAGTGCATGTCACCAGTGAGTGGGAGTTGTTCGTGTATCGCCTCGGCGCCGAGAAATGGTGCATTGGATCCCCTCTTCGCGAGCTGAAAATGCCCGAAGGCACCCGTATCGCGGCCCTGTTTCGTGGTCAACAACTGCTCCATCCGTCGGGTAGTACGGTGCTCGAAGTCGATGATTTGCTCTGCGTAATTGGCCATGAACACAACCTTCCGGCCCTCGGAAAACTCTTCAGTCAGGCTCCGCAACGGGGGCTGGATTTGCGCTTCTTCGGCGACTTCGTACTCGAAGGAGACGCCCAGCTGGGCGCGGTTGCTGCCCTGTACGGGTTGAAAGTCGAAGGCATCGATCCGAACATGTCCCTGGGCCACTTCATTGCCCAGAAAGTGGGCGGTGCACCCGTAGTGGGTGACCAGGTGGAATGGAACAACACCCTTTGGACCGTTGCTGTCATGGAAGGGAACAAGATTGGTAAGGTAGGCGTCAGATTCCCCGAAGGAAGTCGCCCGGGTCCCGGCTTGTTCCTCTAAACTCCACTCTTCGTCTAGTTTTCGATCGGTCTTTATGTCAACCCTGCGCACTTTTTTCATCATGGCCCTGCTGGGCTTGAGTCTTTCGATCAACACACTGCAAGCCGCCGAACCGCCCTCCAGCGCAGCCGTGCAGGCGAGCCTGGACAAGATCGCCGACCGCAAACTGCCTGAAGCCGATCAGAAAGCGCTGCAGAGCGTTTTGCAAGGCACGTTGACGCAACTCACCAACAAGCGTGATTACGAGCAAAAGCTGGTTGATCTCAAGCAGCAGCTAGCTAGCGCGCCAAAGCAGAACATCGAGAACCAGCGTGAACTGACTCGCCTCAAGGCCAGCAATGTAGTGCCGGTGGCACAACGCTATACCAAAGAGACCATTCAGCAGCTTGAGCAGTTGTTGACCGAACGCTCGACGCAACAAAGCGATCTGCAAAAGGCACTGGCCGAGGCCAACAGTCTGGTGATTACTGCCCAGACCCGCCCCGAGCGTGCCCAGGCCGAAATTTCCGCCAGCCAGACGCGCATCCAGCAGATCAACAACATCCTCAAGCTCGGCAAGGACAGCGGCAAGACCTTGACCCCTGAGCAACGCGATCAGCTCAACGCTGAACTCGCGGCACTGAACGCCTTGATCCCGTTGCGTCGACAGGAACTGGCCGGTAACAGTCAGCTGCAGGATTTGGGTAATAGCCAGCATGATCTGCTGTCGGAAAAATCCGATCGCCTGGAACGAGAAATCCAGGAGCTGCAAACCCTGATCAACCAGAAACGCCTGGCCCAATCGCAAGAAACAGTGACCCAGCAGTCCATCGAAGCGCAGAAGGCTGGCGGCAGCAGCCTGCTGGCTACCGAAAGCGCGGCCAACCTGAAACTCTCCGACTACCTGCTTAAAAGCACCGACCGCCTCAACGAAGTCACCCAACAGAACCTGCAGACCAAACAGCAACTGGACAGCGTGACCCAGAGCGATTCGGCGCTGGACGAACAGATCAACGTGCTCAAGGGCAGCCTGCTGCTCTCCAAGATTCTCTACAAACAGAAACAGACCCTGCCGCGCCTCAAGCTCGACCGCGATCTGGCCGACCAGATCGCCGACATTCGCCTGTATCAGTTCGAAGTCAGCCAGCAACGGGAACTGCTGAGCAACCCGACAACCTATGTCGATAACCTGCTGGCAACTCAACCGCCTGAGCAAGTCACCCCGCAACTGCGCAAGAGCCTGCTGGAACTGGCCACCACCCGCGCAGACCTTCTGGAGCGTTTGAATCGCGAACTGAGCGCGGTGCTCAACGAATCCATCACGCTGCAACTCAACCAGAAACAACTGCTCAGCACCGCGCAAAGCCTGAGGGCTACGCTGGACGAGCAAATGTTCTGGATTCCCAGCAACAAGCCGCTGGATCTTGAGTGGATGCACGGCGTGCCGGAACGCCTGCAACGCCAGGTCACCACCCTGCCGTGGGCCTCGAGCCTGAGCGAACTGACCGATGGCCTGACGCAGCGGCCGCTGTTGTTCCTGCCGCTGGCCTTTCTGATCGGGGCACTGCTGTGGCGCCGCAAAAATCTCTATGCCCGCCTGAACAAAGTTCACCTGGACATCGGCCATTTCAAGCGCGACAGCCAGTGGCACACTCCGCAAGCGATTCTGATCAACATCCTGCTGGCGATGCCCGTCGCCTTGGGTTTGGCCTTGTGCGGCCTGGCTTTGCAAATCGACGCCCGCGGGCAGAACGCCAATATGGGCGCGGCGCTGCTGCAGATGGCCCAGGCCTGGCTGGTGTTCTATACCGCCTACCGCATCCTCGCGCCGGGCGGCGTCGCCGAATTGCATTTCCGCTGGGAAAAACCTCAGGTCGAATTCCTTCAAGGCTGGATTCGCCGACTCGGCTTGGTAGTGATGGCCCTGGTGGCGGTGGTGGCGGTCGCCGAGTTGCAACCAGCGATACTGGCCGATGACGTGCTCGGCATGCCGGTGGTGTTGACCTGCTATGCCTTGATGGCCTGGTTGCTCAGCCGCCTGCTGGTCAGCAGCCCGACCCACCAGAACGCATCGCTGTTCCGCAAGGCCTTGGGAATCCTGTTTACCGCCCTGCCAATCGCATTGTTCGTCGCCGTGTGCTTTGGCTACTACTACACCGCGCTGAAACTCAGCGACCGGCTGATCAACACGCTTTACCTGCTGATGTTCTGGCTGGTGATCGAAGCGACCTTCGTGCGCGGCCTCAGCGTTGCGGCACGGCGCCTGGCCTATCAACGCGCACTGGCCAAGCGTCAGGCCGCGAAAGAGGCTGGCGACGGCGAAGCGGTGATCGAAGAGCCGACCCTGGACATCGAGAAGGTCAACGAGCAGTCCCTGCGACTGATCCGTCTGGCCCTGCTCGGCGGCTTCATCGCCGCGCTGTACTGGGTCTGGTCGGACCTGATTTCAGTGTTCTCGTACCTGGACAACATCACCCTCTACGAATACACCAGCGGCACCGGTGCCAACATGAGCATGGTGCCGATCAGCATCGGCGACATGCTCGGCGCGTTGATCATCATCGGTATCACCTTTGCACTGGCGCGCAACTTGCCCGGTTTGCTGGAAGTGTTCGTGCTGTCGAAGCTGAACCTGGCCCAGGGCAGTTCCTACGCCACGACCACGCTGTTGTCCTATGTGATCGCCGGCATCGGTTTCGTCTCGACCTTGTCCACACTCGGTGTGAGCTGGGACAAGTTGCAATGGCTGGTGGCGGCGCTGTCGGTCGGTCTCGGTTTCGGGATGCAGGAGATCTTCGCCAACTTCATCTCCGGCATCATGATCCTGTTCGAACGCCCGGTGCGGATCGGCGACACCATCACCATCGGCAACCTGTCGGGCACGGTGAGCAAGATCCGCATCCGCGCCACGACCATCACCGACTTCGACCGCAAGGACATCATCGTCCCGAACAAGACGTTCATCACCGGGCAACTGATCAACTGGTCCCTGACCGACACCATCACCCGGGTAACCCTCAAGCTCGGTGTCGACTACGGCTCGGACCTGGATCTGGTGAAAGAGCTGCTGCTCAAGGCCGCCCGGGACAACCCGCGCGTACTGAAGGACCCGGAACCTCACGTGTACTTCCTGAACTTCGGCGAAAGCACCCTCGACCACGAGTTGCGCATGCATGTACGCGATCTTGGCGACCGCAACCCGGTACTTGATGAGGTCAACCGCTTTATCAATCGCGAGTTCAAGAAGCAGAAGATCAACATCTCGTTCCGGCAAATGGAGGTCTACCTCAAGAACCTTCACGGCCAGGAGTACAAGATGGTGCCGGTCGAACCGGAAACCAAAACCATCGTGCCGCTGCCCGATGGCAAATCGCGCCGAGAGCCTCCGCCGGTCGAACTCGACTAAGCGCTCTATCCCTAGCAGAATGCTCGGACATTCTGCTGGAGATGGCCGTTGAAAGCCCTCGACGAACTGACCTTCAACAATCGCTTCGCCCGCCTGGGCGACGCGTTCTCAACCCATGTGCTGCCCGAACCCATCGCCGCTCCGCGACTGGTGGTCGCCAGCCCTGCTGCAATGGCGTTGCTGGACCTGGACCCGACCGTGGCCGAGACGCCGGTGTTCGCCGAGCTGTTCGGCGGTCACAGGCTCTGGGCCGAGGCCGAGCCGCGGGCGATGGTCTATTCCGGGCATCAGTTCGGTTCTTACAACCCACAGTTGGGCGACGGTCGCGGCCTGTTACTGGGCGAGGTCTATAACGAAGCTGGTGAGCATTGGGACCTGCACCTCAAGGGCGCCGGTCAGACGCCTTACTCACGCATGGGCGATGGACGGGCGGTGCTGCGTTCGTCGATCCGCGAGTTTCTCGCTTCCGAAGCCCTGCATGCCCTGAACATTCCCACCACTCGCGCGCTGTGCGTGATCGGCTCCGATACGCCGGTCTGGCGCGAGAAACAGGAACGTGCGGCCATGGTCTTGCGCCTGTCGCCGAGTCATGTGCGCTTCGGGCATTTCGAATTCTTCTATTACACCAAGCGCCCCGAGCAGCAGAAAGAACTCGGCGAGCACGTGCTGGCCATGCACTTCCCGCACTGCCTGGAGCAGCCGGAACCATATCTGGCGATGTTCCGCGAAATCGTCGAGCGCAACGCCGAGCTGATCGCCAAATGGCAGGCCTATGGGTTCTGCCACGGAGTGATGAACACCGACAACATGTCGATCCTGGGCATCACCTTCGACTTCGGCCCGTTCGCCTTCCTTGACGACTTCGACGCCCACTTCATCTGCAACCACTCCGATGACCAGGGCCGCTACTCCTTCAGCAACCAGGTGCCGATCGGCCAGTGGAACCTCAGCGCCCTCGCCCAGGCCCTGACGCCGTTCATCAGCGTCGACGCCCTGCGCGAAACCCTCGGCCTGTATCTGCCGCTATTCCAGGCCCACTACCTGGACCTGATGCGCCGCCGCCTCGGTCTCACCACTGCCGAAGATGACGATCAGAAACTGCTGGAGCACCTGCTGCAACTGATGCAGAACAGCGGCGTCGATTACAGCCTGTTCTTCCGCCGCCTGGGGGATGAGTCCCCCGAACTGGCCGTCGCCCGTTTGCGCGATGACTTCGTCGACATCAAGGGCTTCGATGCGTGGGGTGCGCTCTACGTTGCCCGGGTTGCCCGTGAAGGCGTGGTTGACCAGCAACAGCGCCGCAAACGAATGCATGCGGTCAATCCGCTGTACATCCTGCGCAACTATCTGGCGCAGAAAGCCATCGATGCAGCGGAAAGTGGCGACTATGCAGAAGTTCGTCGTTTGCACGCGGTATTGAGCAATCCGTTCGAGGAACAGCCTGGAATGGAGAGCTATGCCGAACGGCCGCCGGAGTGGGGCAAGCATCTGGAGATCAGTTGTTCGTCGTGAGACTGAACAACACTGAACATTCAGACTGGTATTGGCCGGCGCTCATGGTCATAGGCTTCGATATGGTCGCCTATGATCTCCTCCAGGTTTTCCAACGGATGTAATTCATCACCGCCCATCATTGCTAGCAACTCATACCGCGACTCAGCCAGCAGGTTGTATTCAGCTTCCGATTCAGGTCGTTTTAATAGCCAGGCTACAGATGGTCAGTGTTCGACGGCTTGCTTAACGATATCGCTCATTATTGCTCCCTATTAGTGGTGCTTCGGTCTTGCTGCGTGAAATAGGGTTCAAGACTAAGAGTTGAACCGCTCTCAGCCAATCAGTCGGGGACACCAGCACTCGTAGGGTGTATCTCTAAACAAGGAAGGTTATTGCCTACAAACTTCTGCCTTGATAAACATCATTTCCGACTCCAGATCAGTGCCATAGATTGCCTACTCATCCGGAACCCGATCATGACTGACCCACTCCTTATTCCCTGCCCCCACTGTAACGGCCTCAACCGCATCCCCGCCGAGCGGCTCAACGACCATCCCAAATGCGGCCGCTGCAAGGCCGAGGTTCTGCTGAACAAGCCGTTCGAATTGAAGCAAGGCGATTACGCCAGTCAGATCAAGGGCGACCTGCCGTTGCTGGTGGATGTGTGGGCGGACTGGTGCGGGCCGTGCAAGTCGTTTGCGCCGGTGTTCGAGCAGGCGGCGGGGCAATTGGCGGGCAAGTGTCGGCTGGCCAAACTGGACAGTGAGGCGAATCAGCAATTGTCGGCGCAGTTGGGGATTCGCTCGATTCCGAGCCTGATTCTGTTCAAGAACGGGCGGGAAGTGGCTCGCCAGAGCGGGGCCTTTCCGTTACCGCAGTTGATGAGCTGGTTGCGCAGTCAGGGGATTTGAAAACTACACGAGGCCAAATAATGAAATGGCTACCCCCGCCGCCCCCTGCGATCGCCCACTAAGCTTTCGCAGGGGGC
>NZ_AZRW02000062.1 GCF_000512695.2 Pseudomonas sp. QTF5
CAGCGATGGCCCTTTGGGCACGGCCCAACTTTTCAGCGCGCCATCGAGTTCCAGGCGAAAGTCATAATGCAGGTGTGAGGCGTCATGCTTTTGAATGCAATACTGTAGCGCGTGCGCTTGGCCCTTGCGTTTGCCTCTCGCAGGTTTGGCAATACCGGCGGGTTCGGGACTTTCTTCGAAGTCTCTCATGTCACGGTACTTTTCGAGTGGCTTTTCCATGTGAGCTCCACGGGAGTAAAGACAAAATTCGACCTGCTATTTGCTTGTGACCCTTGTTAGGTATGAGAAGGTTCCGCCGCCTCTTGGCGGATGCATGCAGGCACTTTTCTCAGTCGCCCAGACGTCAAAAGCCCCCGAGTCGGAACACCAACCCGGCGTTCGGATTCGCGCAAAATCCGGAAGGCCGGGCACACCCACACAAGCGCAGGGCTGGCAGCGCGCCAAAATCCGACTTGAGGGACTTGAATTAACCTTCTCGCGATGGCGTTTCATCCAGCGCAATGACATTCAGCATCACCCCGGTGCGCGCCACCACTCGGACCTGTTGGCCCAAGTGCAGGGGCAAGTTGCTCTGAACCTGCCATTTTTCGCCCTGCAGTTGCACCCAGCCGCTCATGGGCAGACCCGGCAGCAGCCCCGTCACCGTGGCCAGGCTGCCGACCAAGCCCGCATCGCCGCTGACCAAGGCACGGCGCCTGGCCTTGAGCGCCATGCCGACCAGAGTCATCAGCAACAGGGCGCTGATCAGTGCCATGCCGATGATCAGCGTCAACGGAATGCCGAAGCCCGGTACATCGGTGTCCATCAAAATCACTGCGCCGACTACAAAAGCAACCACCCCACCGAAGCCGATTACACCGAAACTCGGTAGAAACGCCTCGGCGATCATGAAGGCGATCCCTAACAGAATCAGTCCGACCCCGGCGTAATTCACGGGCAATAGTTGCAGGGCATACATCCCCAGCAACAGGCAGATGCCACCGAGCACCCCTCCGACGCCCGACCCCGGGTTCATGAATTCGAATATCAAGCCATAGACCCCGAACATGATCAGCAGCAATGCCACGCTGGGGTTGGTGATCACCGCCAGCAGTTGTGTGCGCCAATCAGGCGGATGGTCGATGAGCGCAGCCCCGGCGGTGCTCAGCCTCAACGTTTGACCGGCAACATTTAGGCTCTTGCCGTCCAGTTGCTTGAGCAGGTCTGCCACGTCATTGGCCACATAATCGACCACCTTGAGTTTGAGCGCTTCGTGGGCCGACAGGCTGAGCGATTCACGTACCGCTTGTTCGGCCCAGTCGGCATTGCGTCCGCGTAGTTGCGCAAGGCTACGGATATAAGCCGCCGCATCGTTGATCTGTTTTCGAGTCAAGGTGTCCTGCAGCTCTCGCGCAGAATTCTTGTAGGTGGTGGGTGGGTCTGGCGATTCGGGCGCGGTCCCGGGCAGGCCGCCGATCTGCACCGGTGTAGCAGCCCCCAGGTTCGTGCCGGGGGTCATCGCGGCAATGTGGCTGGCATACAAAATATAAGTGCCGGCGCTGGCCGCGCGTGCGCCACTGGGGGCGACGAAACTTGCCACTGGCAAGGGGCTGGCCAGAATCGCCTTAATAATCAAGCGCATTGAGGTGTCCAGCCCGCCGGGGGTGTCGAGGCTGATGACCACCAACTGCGCGCCCTCGGTCACCGCACGCGCCAGGCCGCGCTCTACGTAGTCGGCACTGGCCGGACCAATAGCATCGTTGACGGTCAGGACCACGATACTGCCAGCAGCCGTCGTCGAACCCGTCGGTAACCCGACCAGTATCATTAACAAGAGCAGGCGGCACCACCAGTGACTGTGCACGGAACCCTCCCAGTTGTGGGTTTGACAGCCCACAACCCTCACTTAAGCGTAGTTGAGCCAGTCATGGGCGATGAGGCACGGCGGTTAGTCCATTTTCTATGGAGATAGGGGCGATTCTGAACATTTCGAACGAGATGCCTGTCGTCATTGGTTGGCAGACCGAACAAAGCGATCATGCTGCGGTGAGCTGGTCGCCTTTACACTGATAAACGTCGCGGCTACGGTTCACCTGGCTGGCTATCGCAATCTGTGGCATCAGCCACAGCTAGACGTTGCTATCAGAGATATTGAGGAAGGTATTACAGAGGAGATCGTTCGATCGTGGATTTCTATCGAAGGGGGGTGGGCAAAGCCGCGAAGGTTGGCGTACCGACCACGAGGGCCGACCACCCTTTCGGGTGCCCGACGCGACCCCGCCCATAACACAGAGGAAGCGATAATACGGTCAAACAATGCCCTAAGCAGTAGGGTATTTCCTATGGTTTTCTGGAAAGCTCATTCTTAGGCTAGCCGATGTAAAGACTTCGTCGAGAACGCATTCAATTCAAAACTTGTCGACGAAATTTCCAGTGATCAAGAAGAATTTATGGCCCCTACGGGTGAGGCTCGATCAACAACTTTTCCCTAAGGCCGTCTTTGATAACCTGGCTATGGCGTCGAGTTATCAAGCAACTCACGATCCCTTATTTTACTAACGTGATAGGAATGCTCGAGAGCTGAATCACCTTGGCTGCAACGGAACCTAAAAAGATTCCTGCCAGAAAACCGTTACCATGTGAACCCAAAATGATGCTGTCACAGCCTAAGGATTGCGAGGCGGCTACGATTTTGCTGGCCGCGTCACCCCGCAACGTGTGGAATGTGAATGCAATGCCTTCTTGCTTCAGAAGAGCGATTGCCTTTTGTGAATCTTCAGCACTTTTGTCATCGTAGTAGCGATCAAGCTCATCCCCTGCCATGTCTTTCGCTATTCGTGTCGGTAAAAGTGGCTGCACATTCACCAGATGCACCTCAACACTTCCCCCCAGCAATCCACCATCCTGGATCAGTCCGATGAGGTAAAGCACCGCGCGCTCTGAATGCTCGGAACCGTCGATAGCAACAAGAATTTTATGCATTTCCAGATCCTTTTTTCAGTGGCCTGAAGGTGCTTGTACAGCAAGCGTTCCCCAAGTGAACCACCTTGGGGCTAAAGGGGAACAGTGCGTTCGTTCTGGGTCAACATTTCGACCCCCTTGGGTGTGCCGTTGTCCAGCTTGTCGTAATCGCCGCAAAGCATTGCGTACAGGCCACGAATGGTTTGGTGGCTGTGCAGCACATAGTCCGGTGTATTCATGCCGCGATCTGTCCAGCGACTGAGATTGGGCATGAGGTTTTCTTGATAGTTGCTGTGTAGGGCCTGGCGGTTGACGCCGACATAGGCGCCGGGAATACCTTCCAGCGCAATGATCAACACATTGCGGGCACGCCCCGGTGCCGCAAGCAGTTGCTTTCCGTCCAGATCGAGTTGAGTGAGCCCCGCCATTTGTGGGGGGACTTCGACTACATCGCCCTCCAACCATTCTTCTGCGCGCATTTGCACATCGCCAATGCTCGCGACCAGCAACTGATGCGGGAGGTTGAACAATCGCCACTGGTCTTCTTCGGAGGGGGATAGATGCTGAGTGCCCCAATGGGCGATTAATAGCAGCAGCGGCGCTGCCCACGCGGTTCTTGGTAAGCCCGGAGCGGAAGTAGAGCGTCCTATCCACTGTGTTATCAGCCAAATCACCAGTCCTAGGCACAGGGTGGCGGCTAGCCACGGCTGGGCGAAACCACCACCGGTAGAGTTTTCCAAAAACTGAGGGTCGATCAGGTAGTGCAAATCTGAGGAGTTTGGAAGCCTACCGACCGCGCTGACCAGTTCGGCAGTCGCCAGTGTCATCAGTCCCCAGGCTAGCAACACTGGAAGCGCTAGCCACCAGGGACGGCGATGCAGGAGTACGATGAGCAGGCTCGCAATTCCCAGATCTGAAAGGTAGCCGAGTGCATTCGACCAACCCAGTGCCGCACGCAGACACATAGGCACGATCAGAACCAATCCGATCAAAGCGACGAGGCGTGCGTAGGGTTGTCGTAACCAGTGACGGATAACGTTCACGAAAAGACCTTCCAGACATTAAATCTTCATACAAGTGTGCTGGATGATATCAAGCGATCGGGAGACTGACGGATAATCAAAGGAGGGCTGCGGTATTTGTACGCATGCAGATAGCTGTTTGTCTTACATTCTAGAGCACTGAGTGAAAAGCATTAATGCCTGATTATAGCCATGAACATTAACTGTTTCAGACTGTTTAACGCCGCCGTGCTTGCACGGCGGCAGATGTTAATATGTTGCCTTTTAAGGATCCCAAGGACGCTGATGACCAAGCATCAAGCCACAGCCGAAACCCCTAGAGCAGCTGCAATTCTGGCCCGTTTCCTATCCTCGGAAGCCGCTGGAGGTCTTGTGCTGATGGCAGCAGCTTTGGCGGCTCTGATTGTTGCTAACTCGCCTCTGTCCGAGAGTTACTTTGCACTCCTGCACACTGTCTGGTCGGGCTTGTCCGTCGAGCATTGGGTGAACGATGGCCTGATGGCGATCTTCTTCCTGATGGTGGGCCTCGAGATCAAAAGAGAAGTGCTGGCAGGTGGACTTTCCACCTGGGGCCAGCGCGCCTTGCCGGGGGTTGCTGCTGTGGGCGGCATGGTTGTTCCTGCCCTCATCTACATCGCGATCAATTGGGGTAATCCTAAGACCATGAGCGGGTGGGCCATCCCTGCAGCTACCGATATCGCATTTGCTTTGGGTGTCTTGTCGCTGCTAGGTAAGCGAGTTCCTATTTCGCTGAAGGTATTCCTCGCGGCCTTGGCGATTATTGACGACCTCGGTGCTGTGGTGATCATCGCCTTTTTTTATACATCGGGCCTTTCCATGCCGATGTTGCTGGCTTCGCTCACGACTCTGGTCATTCTGATCGCAATGAATCGACTAGGCGTAAGACGACTGTTTCCGTATCTCTTGGTCGGGGTCGTGTTGTGGTTCTTCGTTCTGCAATCAGGGGTACATGCCACCCTAGCGGGTGTTGCACTGGCACTGTGTATTCCCATGGGAACGCCGGAAGAAGAAGCTCGTTCCCCGTTGCTGTTCCTCGAAGAGAAACTGCACTCATGGGTGGCGTTTGCCATAGTGCCTATTTTTGGCTTCGCCAATGCGGGTGTTTCATTGGCCGGTATTTCCATGGAGAACCTGGTTGATCCGGTTCCGCTGGGTGTAGCGCTGGGCTTGTTGGTGGGCAAGCAGGTCGGTGTTTTTCTATCAGCTGCACTGGCTATTCGCACGGGCTTGGCCAAGGTGCCAGAGGGTAGTAATTGGTTGCAGCTGTACGGCGTGGCACTCTTGTGCGGAATCGGTTTCACCATGAGCCTGTTTATAGGCAATCTGGCGTTCCCTGGATCACCTCAATTGATCGATGAAGTTAAAGTTGGGGTGTTGATTGGTTCGATTCTGGCTGCGATTGGTGGCGTCGTAGTCCTACGCACCAGCAGCATTCTCGCAGGTGCTGCCGTAGCCAAATAATCTAGCTTGAGATGACCACAGTATTTCTCGAAGCCTAGAAATGCTGTGGTTTAGAAACCTGCGCCAGCGAAGCAACAAAACAGGCATGCTGGCTGTTCGAAGCATCGGTCGCGGTAGGGATGGCAGTTACCTGCCACCCCCCGTACAGATCCGTCCGTGCGGAACTACCGCATACGGCTCCTGCCTCGGGTATGTGACGCGAAGCGATCCTCAGGGTAAGGATGTGCATTTCTGGGTCTAGGTATGTAGAGGTCGGCAAGGCGTCCGTAGCGTGACCATTGAAGCCGATTACGCTGGCTGCGACGTTTGAGGGCTTGCCGCCATAGACGGCAAACCGCCAGACGAAATCCACCAAGCCGTATCAAATTTCCCGGCACCGCGTGGTAATTGAAGTAGCCCGTGACCACCCGGGTAAGCCACTGACCCACGACTTGAACAGGCTCATGACGTCGGCGTTTCAGCTCATCCCGAATAGCCAGCAGTGTTGCACGCATTCGCTTCTTGACCGTCAGTCGCAGTATTTGGAACCCACCGCTTCTGTTCGTACTACAACAGTGCGTGAAGCCCAGGAAGTCAAACGTCTCCGGTTTACCTAACCCTCGCTTCCTACGATTTCTCGCAGCAAAACGACCAAACTCAATTAGCCGTGTCTTCGAGGCGTTTAGGGATAAACCGAACCTATGCCTTTCTGGAAACCGGCAAAATCGTCGCACACCAGCTTGCCATTCCACAGGCCGAGGAAGTTACGCGCATGCTCGCCCGCCCGACTCGAGCTGAAGTCGTAAACCACGGCCTTGAGTGCCGAGAACGGCGTGGTGCTATAGGCCCAGACATACGCTCGGTGAGTTTTCTTCTCGCCTGGCGTGAGCATTTGAATCGGCGTCTCATCGGCCTGAACGCCGGCAGCGTTGCTGCTGGCTGATCCCGGTAAAGCGGCAGCCACTTGCGGATAACGTTGGAGTTGATGCCGTGGCTGATGGCAACGCTGGAGACAGTCGCACCGGGTTGCAGGCATTCCTGAACAACTTGGGATTTGAACGGTTTGGAATAAGAGCTTCGTTGGCGCATGGAAATCCTGACGTTAAGGGCTATCGCGTCCGCTTAAAAATACGCGGACACCATCGCCCTTAATGCTGGAGTTCGGAAGGTGACTTCCCCAGACGCTTACGAAGCATCGTCGTAGTCGTGCTACCCACCAGGAACTGTCGGATGCGGGAATGCCCGTAGGCGCCCATGACCAGCAAATCAATTCCGTGTTCTGCTTGATAAACATACAGAGCAGCTTCCACTTCTCCTTGTCGGATCTGGGCTTGGATGTCAAAGCCTGCAGAAAAGAGCACGCTACTGCAGTATGCAACGTTGGACCAGGTCTGGGTACGATCATCGGGCCTGCCGGTAACTTCGCATCATTACCTGATGCAGCGAAATGGTTACTGAGCATTGGCATGCTACTGAGGCGGTTGGAAATCCTAACCGTGCTGGTATTTATTACGCCGGTCTTTTGGAGGTATTAACCTACCTGTTGGCGAAGTCTCCAACGTGGTGTGAGTGACGAAAATCTAATCTTCGCTTAGCATGAGGAATGTGCATTCCGCACAGCCCAAAACCTTAAGGAAAGTTTCCCATGTCTCGTTTGGCTGAATTTCGCAAACTTGAACAACAACTGGCCGAACAACTCGCAGAGCTCGAGTCGATGAAAAGCGATTCAGGTCTGCAGCGAGAAATAGACTTTGAGAGCAAGCTCCGTGCATTGCTCGGTGAGTACGGCTTCAGTCTGCAGAACGTCATCAACCTGCTTGATCCTCAGGCCGATCGCCGCTCTCCAGGTACTGCTGTCGCACCGAAGGCAGTCCGTAAAGCCCGCGAGGTGAAAATCTATAAGAATCCGAATTCTGGTGAGTTAATCGAAACCAAGGGCGGAAACCATCGCCAATTGAAAGAATGGAAAACCGAGTTCGGTGCAGATGTTGTTGAGTCGTGGCGCACTCAATAACATCATTTGTAAGTACAAGGGACCCTGCGAAGGTAATGTCAGTCAGCTAAGCTGACTGGCATTTTTTTCGGGGGTGAGAATCCCGATTAGGCGTCATCGCAGCAGCCGATTGAGATGCCCCAAATTATTAAGCCAACTCAGCTTCCCACTCAAGGCGTTGGTTTCGACTACAGTAGATAGACTCTGCATAAAGCCATAACAAGACGGGAATTTTCCATGCGAGTAAACAAACGCTTTAGCCTCTTTGCGGCCACCGCTGCGTTGACAGTCTCGTGCGCAGCTAATGCCGCACCTGTGTTTATAAACATCCTTACAGGTGGTACTAGCGGGGTTTATTACCCCATTGGGGTTGGGCTGTCACAAATATACAGCGATGGGATTCCGGGGGCGAAGACTTCTGTCCAAGCGACCAAAGCCTCGGTGGAAAATCTCAACCTTTTACAAGCAGGTCGTGGGGAGCTCGCTCTGGCGCTTGGGGACTCTGTGGCTGATGCAAAAAACGGCGTGGAAGATGCCGGGTTCAAGGCCCCGCTGACAAAGTTGCGAGCAATTGCAGGAGCCTATCCGAATTACATTCAAATTGTTGCGAACAAAGAGTCCGGCATCAAAACCTTGGCGGATTTGAAAGGGAAAACCATCTCCGTCGGCGCCCCGAAGTCCGGTACCGAGCTGAACGCGCGTGCGATCTTCAAAGCTGCGGGATTGACGTACGAAGACATGAGCAAAGTCCAATACCTACCCTTTGCGGAGTCGGTCGAGCTGATCAAAAACCGTCAGTTAGATGCCACGCTTCAGTCCTCGGGGTTAGGAATGGCGGCCATCCGCGACCTTTCCTCAACCATGCCATTGAACTACGTATCCATCCCTCCTGATGTGGTTTCGAAAATCGGCAATGCCGCTTATCAGCCTGCACAAATTCCAGCCAATACCTATGACGGACAGCCTGAGTCAGTGCCTACGGTGGCGATCACTAATATTTTGGTGACGCGCGAGGATGTCTCCGATGACGTTGCCTACCAGATGACTAAGCTGATGTTCGAAAACCTCACTCGCCTAGGTAATTCTCACTCAGCCGCCAAGGACATCAAGTTGCAAAACGCTGCCAAGAATCTGCCCATTCCACTTCACCCCGGTGCCGAGCGCTACTACAAGGAAGCTGGAGCGCTGTAATCCAGAAATACGCCACGGGGATGGTCGCTGGAGCGATAGAGCGGTTCGTACCCTTCTATGTAGTTTTCGAGGCAGGTACCCAATGAGCGAAGATCATTATGGCATCGCCGACAACCCACGTGACTGGCCTAAGACGCTGTTCTACGTGGCATTGTTGTTTTCAGTGTTCCAGATTGTCACCGCTGCGTTTGCGCCTGTTTCCAGCCAGGTACTGCGCGCGGTACACGTTGGTTTCCTGCTGTGGGTGGTGTTTCTGAGTTACCCGGCATATGGCAGAACACGTCCTTGGCAGCCGCTGGCCTGGATATTGAGCCTCGCCGGGATTACCACTGCCTTGTATCAATGGTTCTTTGAGGCGGATTTGATCCAGCGTTCAGGTGACCTGACATCTGCAGACATGGTGGTGGGGCTGGTATTGATCGCATTGGTGTTTGAGGCGGCTCGTCGGGTGATGGGAATCGCGTTGCCTGTCATCTGTGGACTGTTTTTGGCATACGGTCTATTGGGTGAATACCTGCCAGGCGACCTGGCACATCGAGGCTACGGATTCGATCAAATCGTCAACCAGTTATCATTTGGCACCGAGGGGCTGTACGGCACGCCAACCTACGTTTCCGCTACCTATATTTTCCTGTTCATTTTGTTCGGTTCCTTCCTCGAACAGGCGGGCATGATCAAATTGTTCACTGACTTCGCGATGGGATTGTTTGGCCACAAGCTCGGGGGGCCGGCAAAAGTATCGGTCGCGTCATCGGCTTTGATGGGGACGATCACAGGCTCAGGCATTGCAAACGTTGTCACGACCGGACAGTTCACGATTCCATTGATGAAGCGCTTCGGCTACAAGGCAGCATTTGCTGGCGGCGTAGAGGCGACTTCGAGCATGGGTAGCCAACTGATGCCGCCTGTGATGGGGGCTGTCGCCTTCATTATGGCGGAAACAATTAATGTCCCGTTTGTAGAGATCGCCAAAGCTGCGTTAATTCCAGCCATCCTGTATTTCGGTTCGGTGTTCTGGATGGTTCACCTTGAGGCAAAACGCTCCGACCTTAAGGGGTTACCCAAAGACCAATGTCCCAGCGCATGGGGTGCGGTAAAGGAAAGCTGGTATTTGCTGATTCCGCTTTTTGTCCTGGTCTACTTGCTGTTTTCGGGACGTACCCCCCTATTCTCCGGAATGGTGGGTCTGGCGCTAACAGCCATCGTTATTCTCGGTTCGGCAATCATCCTTCGGGTGTCCAGTTTCGCGTTGCGGTGTGCGTTTTGGATCGCTCTTGGTGTCCTCTGCGTCGGTTTTTTCCAGTTGGGTATCAGCGTGATCTTTGCGGTGATCGCCACGTTAGTGGTCATCTGTTGGTTCATTCAGGGAGGCCGGGAAACCCTGGGTATTTGCCTGCATGCCTTGATCGAAGGTGCTCGTCATGCTGTGCCGGTCGGGATTGCTTGCGCGCTAGTGGGAATCATCATCGGTGTAGTGTCATTAACGGGCATAGCCTCGACCTTCGCCGGTTACATACTGGCCATTGGCAGGGATAACTTGTTGTTGTCACTCATACTGACGATGGTTACCTGCCTGGTGTTGGGCATGGGTATCCCGACGATTCCCAACTACATCATCACCAGTTCGATTGCCGCACCCGCCTTGCTGGAGTTGGGTGTGCCGCTGATCGTGTCGCACATGTTTGTTTTCTATTTCGGAATTCTTGCAGACCTTACTCCACCGGTCGCTTTGGCATGCTTTGCCGCAGCGCCCATCGCCAAAGAAACAGGATTCAAGATCAGTCTGTGGGCGGTTCGTATTGCACTGGCTGGCTTTGTCATTCCTTTCATGGCGGTCTACAACCCTGCGCTCATGATGCAAGGCGACAATTTGTGGATGACGGCCTATATGTTGGTGAAGACGATGTTGGCCGTTGGCCTCTGGGGAATGGCGTCCACAGGCTATCTGCAACAGAAGATGCCGATTTGGGAGCGTCTATTGAGTTTCGCCGCAGGTGCTTTGTTGGTCGTTGCGCTGCCGTTGACTGACGAAATCGGTTTCGTGCTGGGTGTGTTGATCATACTTCAGCATGTCTGGCGGTCTCGTCGTGTCGGACCGGCCATAGCATGATTGGCTTGTGCCTGGGTTTGGCCGGCGTCGCCTGGGCCGAGCTCCCTATATCAAGCTTTACACTGGCTTGGAATCACACCATTGAAAAAATTCGTTGGGAAGAAGACTACCGCGTCTCGGAACAGGGACTTGTGCTGACCGAGGCCAGGGTCAAAGGGAATGGCGCAGGCATGGAAATTCCCCCTGGGGCCAGGTTGGAAAAAGGCAGTTGGTACTATCAGCGCCAACTGCCGCCCTTGCAGCCGCTGAACCTTGGACGTACCCCGCAAGCAGGTGACTACCAGTTATGCTTCAATCAGCAGTGTCATGAGATGAGCGAGTGGCTGGGGCCACCCGTCAGCATTCCGTCTTCAGTGGAGCTATGGAGTTGCTCGACGGACTCAGGACAACGATAAGTGACCAGTAGCGCAAACGTGAAAGCCCTGTCCGGAAACGAACGTCCAGTACCCGGACAGGCAGGCATCAACTCATGCCCAGCCAGTTTGGCAAAGCCAGGGAGATCCAAGGCACGTAGGTAATCAGAATCAGGAACAAGAGCAGGATCATTAGCCAGGGCATGGCGGCCCTGATGGTTGCTGGCAGTGTCATACCCGTCACAGCAGAGGTCACGAACAGGTTCAGCCCCACGGGCGGCGTGATCAAGCCGATCTCCAGATTCACCACCATAATGATGCCCAGGTGAATGGGATCGATACCCAGCTTCATGGCGATGGGGAAGAGGATCGGTGCCAGGATCAGGATGATGGCCGAGGGTTCCATGAAGGCCCCTGCAATCAACAGCACAATGTTCACCACCAGCAGGAACATCACCGGTGTCAGCCCCGCTTCGATCACCCATGCGGTGATCTGTTGCGGTAGCTGCTCGGTCGTCAGCACATGGGCGAAGAGCATGGCGTTGGCAATAATGAACATCAGCATGATGCTCAGCTTGGCCGAGTCGAGCAGGACTTTTGGCGTTTCGCGAAACGTCAGGTCTTTGTAGACGAACAAGGCGACGAAGGCCGAGTACACGGCCGCCACCGCCGCAGCTTCTGTGGGAGTGAACATCCCGGAGTAGATGCCTCCCAGGATGATGAGCATCAGCAATAGGCCCCAGATCGCCTTGCGTGCCGTGCCAAGCCATTCACGGAACGTCGCGCGCGGCATGGCGGGCAGATTTTTCTTCACGGCGACGATGTAGATCGCCACCATCAACGCCAGCCCCAGCAGCAGGCCTGGTAACACGCCCGCCATGAACAGTTTGCCGACAGACGTTTCGGTCGCGGCGGCGTAGACCACCATGACGATCGAGGGTGGGATCAGGATGCCCAAGGTCCCCGCGTTACAGACGATCCCCGCACCGAAGGCCTGCGGATATCCGGAGCGGACCATGCCGGCAATGGCAATCGAACCCACCGCGGCGACAGTGGCTGGGCTCGATCCGGAAAGGGCAGCGAACAACATGCATGCCAACACGGCAGCGATGGCCAGACCACCACGGATATGGCCGACGCAGGCATTGGCAAAGTCAATCAGCCGCCGAGCGACGCCACCGGTGGTCATGAAGGCCCCCGCGAGCAAGAAGAATGGGATGGCCAGCAGCGTGTAGTGCTCGGACGTTTCGAACAGTTTGATCGCCAGAGAGCGCACGGAGTCAGGACTGAAGAAAACGATGGTCAGTGAGCCCGCCAACCCCAGGGAGATGGCAATGGGAACGCCGATCAGCATCAGCACGAACAGCGATGCAAACAGGAAGGCAATGGTCATGACTTGTCATCCTCGTGTTCGGTCAGTTTCATCGCATCTGCGGCTTCATCGGCCAGGCCCAGGCCGGTCTGCCTGTTCTTCAGGATGCGCACGAGAATTTCAGCGAAACGGATGAAGACCAAGACGAACCCTACGGGGACGATCAACCCGATGTGCCATTGCATGATCCCGTACTGGCCCAGGTCTTCGGCACCTATGCGCGCAATCATCAGGGTCTGGATCCAGCCGAAACTGGCAATGCTGAGCAGTCCGGCGTAAGTCAGGCAGAAAAGGCAGGCGATGATGCCAATGAACCGTTGCACCGGTTTGCTGGCCAGCCTGACCAGCGCGTCGACGCCGATATGGCCGGCCGTGCGCACGCCGTACGACAGGCCGAAAAAAATCAGCCAGCCAAACAAGGCCTTGGTCAGTGAGGTGCTCCAGGTCATCGCCTGGGCCATTCCCATGACCCCGTCGCCGATGGCGAACAGCGATTCGCTGGCGCCTTCCCAGCTCTCGGCGAGCCTGTAGAACAGGGTGTAGAGATTGTTGAGGACAACGTAGACGAAAGTTACCAACGTCATGGCAGCCAGCAGGAAGACGATGAAGCCCTCCTCGAAGTGTTCCCAGATACGCCGAAGAGCATTCATGGATGGCATCTCCTGTAGCGGATGACCGGCAGGTGCTGCCAGGGCGGCAACACCTGTCGTCCACCGATCATTGGGCCTGGTTGGCAGCTTGCGCAGCAGTGATCAGCTCGGCGCCGATATCGCCTTCGAACTTCTTCCACACAGGCTTCATCGCGTCACGCCATTGGTCGCGTTGCTCAGGCGTCAGGGTGATGATCTCGGTGGTTTTGGCCGCAATGATGCTCTGCTTGGCGTTCTGATTCAGTTGCTCGGCCTCTTTGTTCACATGGGCGGTGACTTCGACGATGATCTTGTCCAGTTCGCCACGAAGCTCCGGCGATAAACCGCTCCAGAACTTGGTGTTGGTGATTAGCATGTAGTCCAGTACACCGTGGTTGGATTCGGTGATGTACTTCTGTACTTCATGCATTTTCTGGCTGTAGATGTTCGAGTAGGGATTCTCCGCGCCGTTGACGACACCGGTCTGCAAGCCCTGATAAACCTCGGCGAAGCTCATCTTGCGCGGATTGGCCCGTATGACCTTGAACTGCTCCTCGAGCACGGCAGAGGCCTGCACCCGGAACTTCAGGCCGCGGGCATCACCCGGCACTCGTAGCGCTTTGTTCGCGGACAGTTGTTTCATCCCGTTGTGCCAATAGGCCAGTCCGGTGATGTTTTTGTCTTCCATGGACTTGAGCAGTCCCTGGCCCTGCGGGCTCAGCTGGAAGCGGTCAACGGCGGTGATGTCATCAAACAGGAAAGGCAGGTCGAACAGTTGAACGGTCTTGGTGTAGTGCTCGAACTTGGCCAGCGACGGTGCAATCATCTGTACGTCCCCGAGCAGTAATGCCTCCATCTCTTTGCCATCGCCAAACAACGAGGAGTTGGGGTAGACCTCGACTTTGACCTTGCCGGGCAAGCGTTCTTCCACCAGTTTCTTGAACAACAGCGCGCCCTGGCCTTTGGGAGTCTGCTCTGCAACGACGTGGGAGAATTTTATAATCACCGGATCTGCAGCCATGGTCGTGCTCATGGTGCCGATGGCAAGGGCGCAGGCGACTGCTTTCCACATAGGTTTGAACATTGGGGGGATTCCTCTTGTTTTAGTTTTTCGTACAGTTCCATGCCCTGAAAAGCATGTGCACGGCGGACAAGAGCAAGTCTAGGCAGAAAACTGCCATTTGGAGGGTAATAGCTAAATACCCCCAAGAAATTCTTGGGTTTGAGCTACATATGACCACATCAATTCGGTTAGTGTGGTGACGTAAAATGAACACTAAACTATTGCTACAGAAGGGAAACCCTCTCAGAGTTCAGTGAGTGATGAGCGGTTTATCAATTTCAATCGCAACGAGAGGCAATGCAAATCCTAGATCAGGCCGAGTGCAAAAGGAGGTTCACGTGAAATACAATTTTGAACCTGGCCGACTGGCTTCAAAGGCAACACTTTGGAAAAACCCTCTGTGTCGCTGTACCCGAGGGGATGACGCCTAAAAGCAACACAAGCAACTTTTCAATCGCAACACTGCTAACGTAGAACCCCTTCCAAACAAGGCGCTTGAAACGCAACACTGTAGCGATGCCTATTTAAATTTGATCTCATAGCTCCATTCGCCGCTCGGCGCAGATTCCACCAACGTCGCCAGTTCGGGT
>NZ_AZRW02000063.1 GCF_000512695.2 Pseudomonas sp. QTF5
GGCGCCATCATAGCGCCCTATTGAGGTGTCCAATTTCATTAGGCCAGATCAAGCCCGCTCCCAGTCTCAGGACAGCATGGCTAAAATGCCAACTGACCAATGCTCAAAAAACTGTTAGAAAAACCCCCGAAAAAATCCGCAAAAAAACCTGAAAAAATCCAGTAGGAAAACTTTTAGAACTAGGTAAATAAGGGCTTTGAAGGTAGTCTGGAATCCGATAAAAAATCCGCGATTCTGGAACCAATCATGGGTGCTGAACTCGTTACAGGAATCCACTGGCTAGAGCCGCTCATGCCATCGTTTCCGGCTGAAATTTTGAAGCTGGCGGAACAAGTGCCTTTCCAGGCTGGAAAGCTGAGCGCGATGGTTGCGCCACAGATGATCCAGCGAGTAGGTGGTTTGTTGCGGGTAACCAGTAGCTTTTACAGCAACCTGATCGAAGGCCAGTTCACCGAGCCAGTCACCCTCGCGCCGTCGGCTCCCAAACGCAATCGCAAGGAATTGAATGAGCTCGCGATGATGCATATCGGAACTCAACAGGCCTTCGAAAGGGCGATAACGATCCACAATAACCTCCCTTGGGATTCAGCGTTCAGCTCGACATTTGTTGCGCGCTTACATAAAAGACTCTTTGATGGTGCCGTTGACGAGCAACTACGTCTGAGCAATGGAAGTCTGTTAGTTCCTGGTCAGCTTCGTGATGCCGCCGGTAAAGACGTGTTGGTGGGAAATCATGCTGCTCCTTCCTGTACCGCAGTGATACCGATGCTTGCCCGAATGCAGCAGGTCTATGGGCGCTTGCCCGATGCCCGCAGCCGTTTGATTGCAATCATGGCTTATCACCATCGATTGGCTTGGGTGCATCCCTTTGTAGACGGTAACGGTCGCACGGTGAGGTTGGTTACTCACTTGCAGTTGCATAAGCTTGGCCTTGTTTCGCCGCTATGGTCATTGTCTCGCGGTCTTGCCAGGCAGCAGGACATGTATTACGCCCGTTTGGCCAACGCCGATAAACCTCGCCGGGGCGATCTCGATGGGCGGGGTCAGCTGACTCAAGCCGGATTGTTCGAGTTTGTCGGATTCATGCTGGAAACCTGTCTGGATCAAATGAGTTATACCGAGCAGGCGCTTAATGTTTCGAACATGCGCGAAAGACTTCATACGATATTTGCATGGGACGAGCGCATCAAAAGAGCAGGCCTGAAGCAAGAGACTGCACGAGCACTGCACATCCTGCTGACGCAGGGCACGGTCACTCGCGCCGACTTCAAGATTTTTACCGGACTGCCTGACCGGGTTGCGACGGATCAGCTTAGAAGTCTCGTACAACTCGGGCTGGTCGAGAGTCCAACGCCTAAAGCCCGCGACGTTTATCCAGGATTGCCAATCTGGTTTGCTCAACTGCTGTTCCCTGACTTGCACCAGCGGATGGTCACTGCTTTGTAGGCGTTAACTCGTTGGTCGTCGATTGTGCTGGGCCTGTCATCAATCAGTGTCATCGCCTTGAGGTGCATCGAACGTCCTACAGACTCAGTGGGCGGATCAAATACCCAAACCCCGGATCTTCATTGTTGTCAGGTTTGTGGCAGGCATAAAAAAACGGCCGCGAAGGCCGTTTTTGTTTACCGCTAAGGCTCAACCACCCAGGTACGCCTCGCGCACTTTCGGGTCGGTCAACAGCGCTTCACCTGTCCCTGTCATCACCACCCGGCCGTTTTCCAGCACGTAGGCACGGTCAGCGATTTTCAGTGCCTGGTTGGCGTTTTGCTCAACCAGGAACACCGTCACACCGTCCTTGCGCAGCTGTTCGATGATGTCGAAGATCTGCTGGATGATGATCGGTGCCAAGCCTAGCGATGGCTCATCGAGCAGCAACAGCTTGGGCTTGCTCATCAGCGCACGGCCGATGGCGAGCATTTGCTGTTCGCCACCAGACATGGTGCCGCCGCGCTGGGCGAAGCGTTCTTTCAGGCGTGGGAAAAGTCCGAGGACCTTGTCCATCTGTTCCTGATAATCGCCCTTGTCGGTGAAGAATCCGCCCATGGCGAGGTTCTCTTCTACGGTCAGACGGGCAAACACTCGACGACCTTCCGGGACCACGGCGATGCTTTTACGCATGATCTGCGACGAGTCCTGGCCGACGAGCTCTTCGCCCATGTAGCGGATGCTGCCGCTGTGGGCTTGCGGCGAACCACAGAGGGTCATCAGCAGGGTCGACTTGCCGGCACCGTTGGCGCCGATCAGGGTCACGATCTCGCCCTGGCGGACTTCGACGTTGACGCTGTGCAGCGCCTGGATCTTGCCGTAGAAGGTGGAAACGTTTTCGAACTGCAGCATTTACGCTTCCCCCAGGTAGGCTTTGATCACTTCAGGATTGTCGCGGATCTGTGCCGGCGTGCCGTCGGCCAGGGGTGTGCCCTGGTTGATCACGACGATGTGGTCGGAAATGCTCATGACCAGTTTCATGTCGTGTTCGATCAGCAGCACGGTAACGTTGTGCTCTTCACGCAGCATGCCGATCAGCGCCTTGAGGTCTTCGGTTTCCTTCGGGTTCAGGCCGGCGGCCGGTTCGTCGAGCATGATGATCCGTGGGCGGGTCATCATGCAGCGGGCGATTTCCAGGCGACGTTGCTGACCGTAGGCCAGGGTGCCGGCCGGACGGTTGGCGAACGCCTTGAGGTTGACCTTTTCCAGCCAGTACTCGGCGTATTCCATGGCCTCGCGTTCGCTTCTGCGGAACGCCGGGGTCTTGAACAGGCCAGCCAGGAAGTTGGTGTTCAGGTGACGGTGCTGGGCGATCAAGAGGTTCTCGACGGCGGTCATGTCCTTGAACAGCCGCACGTTCTGGAAGGTGCGCACCACGCCTTTGAGGGCGATCTTGTGGCCGGGCAGGCCTTCGATCGCTTCGCCGTCCAGCAGGATGCTGCCGCCGCTCGGTTTGTAGAAACCGGTCAGGCAGTTGAACACGGTGGTTTTGCCGGCGCCGTTGGGGCCGATCAGTGCCACGACCTGTTTTTCCTTCACGCTCAGGGCTACGCCGTTGACCGCGAGCAAGCCGCCGAAGCGCATGCTCAAGTTGTCTACTTTTAGGATCTCGCGGCTCATTTGCGCAGCTCCGCTCTTAATTTAAGTTCGGGGCGTTGCATCGGCAGCAAACCTTGAGGACGCCAGATCATCATCAGCACCATCAAGGCGCCGAACATCAACATGCGGTATTCACTGAACTCACGCATCATTTCCGGCAACAGGATCATCACCGTGGCGGCGAGTACGACGCCCAGTTGCGAGCCCATGCCGCCCAGCACCACGATGGCGAGGATGGTCGCCGATTCGATGAAGGTGAAGGACTCCGGTGTCACCAGGCCTTGGCGCGCGGCGAAGAAGCTACCGGCGAAACCGGCGAACGCAGCACCGAGGGTGAAGGCCGACAGCTTGATGACCGTAGGATTGAGACCCAATGCACGGCAGGCGATTTCGTCTTCACGCAACGCTTCCCAGGCACGGCCCAAGGGCATGCGCAGCAAGCGGTTGATGACGAACAGCGCGAACAACGCCAGGAACAACGCCACCAGGTAAAGGAAGATCACCTTGTTGATCGAGTTGTATGCCAGGCCGAAGTACTCGTGGAACGTCTGCAGGCCTTCCGCGGCTTTGCGTTCGAAGGTCAGGCCGAAGAACGTCGGTTTCTCGATGTTGCTGATGCCGTTCGGGCCGCCGGTGAGGTCGGTCAGGTTACGCAGGAACAGACGGATGATTTCACCGAAGCCCAGGGTCACGATTGCCAGGTAGTCACCGCGCAAACGCAGTACCGGGAAACCGAGCAGGAAGCCGAACGTGGCCGCCATCATCCCGGCGATCGGCAGGCAGATCCAGAAGCTCAGGCCGTAGTAGTGCGACAGCAGCGCGTAGCTGTAGGCGCCCACGGCGTAGAAGCCGACGTAACCGAGGTCGAGCAGGCCGGCCAGGCCGACCACGATGTTCAGGCCCAGGCCGAGCATCACGTAGATCAGCACCAGGGTGGCGATGTCCACCGCCCCGCGGGAGCCGAAGAACGGCCAGACCAGTGCACCCACGACTAACGCGATGATGATCCAGCGCTGGGTGGTCGGCAGGGTCAGGAAGTGACTGGCCTTGGCCGGCATCACTGGCATGTTCGGCGAGGCTTTCCAGGCCGTGCTGATCTGCTGGTCGAACAGCACCCGCAGGAACATCAGCACCGAGCACACGGCGATGGTGATCAGCGTTGCAGTGCTGGTGCCATGGACTTCGAGGTTGATGCCGACAATGGTCAGTTTCAGACCGAGTACCGGGTAGGCAACAGCCCACACCAGCAAGGCGCTGAACAACGCCTGTTTAAGATTCCTAGTCATACTTTCTCAACCTCCGGACGGCCCAACAGGCCGGTTGGCCGGAACAACAACACCAGAACCAATAGACCGAACGCCACAACGTCCTTGTACTGGTCGCCGAAGATATCGGCACCAAAGGCTTCCGCCACCCCAAGCACCAGCCCGCCGAGCATCGCGCCGGGGATGCTGCCGATACCGCCCAATACTGCGGCGGTGAAGGCCTTGAGGCCGACCAGGAAACCGGCGTTCGGGTTGATCACGCCGTATTGCATGCTCAGCAGCACGGCCGCGATGGCCGCCAGTGCGGCACCGATGACGAAGGTCAGGGCGATGATGTTGTTGGTGTTGATACCCAAGAGGTTGGCCATCTTGATGTCTTCGGCACAGGCGCGGCAGGCGCGACCCAGGCGAGAACGGGAGATGAACAGCGTCAGGCCGAGCATGGCGACCAGGGTCACCACGAACACCACGATTTGCATGTAGGAAATCAGCACTTCATGTGCGCCACCTGGCCCGATGGCGAAGTTGCCAGGGATCAGGTTGGAGATGGATTTGTCCTTGGAGTCTTGCGCCAGCAGAACCGTGTTCTGCAGGAAGATCGACATGCCGATGGCGGAGATCAGCGGGATCAGACGGTTGCTGCCGCGCAGGGGGCGGTAGGCGATCCGTTCGATGCTGTAACCGTAGGCACTGGTAACGACGATGGTCGCGATGAAAGCCGCGGTCATCAACAGCGGGACACTGTCGAGTCCCATCATGGCCAGCCCGGCGATGGCGATGAACGCCACGTAAGAGCCGATCATGTACACCTCGCCGTGGGCGAAGTTGATCATTCCAATGATGCCGTAAACCATCGTATAGCCGATGGCGATCAGGGCATACGTGCTGCCAACGGTCAGACCGTTAACCAGCTGTTGGAAGAAGTGATAGATGTCAGGCATTACAGCGCTCCTAAAAACCTGATACGCATTTCACTGGTGGAGTCATTTTCCCGCTCGAGCCCCGTGGATCTGCATCCACTTCGAATTCGAGGTTTGCCAGCGAACCGCTGATGACGGTTTTGAGATTTTCAGGTGGGGAGACTGGCGGATCACGCCAGCGCGGCCCAATACGTTCGTAAAACAAAGCCCACGGCACGCCGTGGGCTTTATTGGCAGTCAGTCAGGCCAAGGCCTTACTGAGGCGAAACTTCAGTTTTAGGTTTGCCGAAATGCCACTGGTAAACCACGAATTTGAAGTCTTTCAGGTCGCCCTTTTCGTCGAAAGACAGGTCGCCGGTCGGGGTTTTGAACGTGCCCTTGTGGATAGCTTCAGCCACTTTGGTGGTGTCTTCGCTCTTGGCGGCCTTGATGCCTTCGGCGATGACTTGCACAGCCGAGTAGGCCGGGAACACGAACGGACCGCTCGGGTCTTCTTTCTTGGCTTTGAACGCGTCAGCCAGGGCGATGTTGGCCGGGTCCTGGTCGAAGGATTTCGGCAGGGTTACCAGCAGACCTTCGGAAGATTCCTTGGCGATCTGCGAAATGGAGTCGTTACCCACGCCTTCCGGACCCATGAATTTGGCTTTCAGGCCTTTTTCCTGGGATTGACGCAGGATCAGACCCAGCTCCGGGTGGTAGCCGCCGTAGTAGACGAAGTCGACGTTGGCTTGCTTGAGCTTGGCGATCATGGAGGAGAAGTCTTTGTCGCCGGCGTTGATGCCTTCGAACACGGCAACCTTGACGCCTTTGCCTTCGAGGGTTGTCTTCACGGCGCTGGCGATGCCTTCACCGTATTGCTGTTTGTCGTGCAGAACAGCAACGATTTTCGGTTTGACGTGATCGGCAATGTAGTTACCGGCGGCAGGGCCCTGGGCGCTGTCCAGACCGATGGTGCGGAAGATCATCTTGTAGCCGCGAGTGGTGATGTCCGGGCTGGTGGCAGCCGGAGTGATCATGATCACGCCTTCGTCTTCGTAGATGTCGGACGCCGGCTGAGTGGAGCTGGAGCACAGGTGACCAACCACGAACTTGACGCCGTCGTTGACGACTTTGTTCGCAACAGCAACCGCTTGTTTTGGATCGCAGGCATCGTCGTATTCAACGGCTTCGAGCTTCTTGCCGTCGACGCCGCCTTTGGCGTTGATTTGTTCGATGGCCATTTTGGAGCCACTGAACTGCATGTCGCCGTATTGGGCTACAGGGCCGGTTTTAGGGCCGGCGATGCCAATCTTGATGGTGTCAGCGGCGAACGAATGGCTGGCAACCCCGGCCAGAACCATAGCGGCAAACAGTTTTGAAATCTGCTTAGTAGCCTTAGTCATAGTGCTCCACTCTTACTGTTGTAGTTTTTATAGTCCTGGCGCCGTAGCAGCAGAACCGGGTCAGATATCGTTGATATCCTCCGGAAAATGCCCCGGCAACTGTACCGGTACAGTGTAGAGCGCCGATTGTTAGCCTGGGAAGGCGGCGCCAGGGGGCAAAACCTGAGGGTGTCGCTTTATTGAAAGAAAAAGACAGAATCGCGGCGGGATGTTAGCTGGCTAATACTTGATTCAGCAGCATTCCTTGGCTTTCCTACGTTTTTCAATCGGTAACGCAATTGCATCCGGGTTTTTCTGGCGCATTACCGACGTTATCATTCACGTCGATTTTCTTTGCGGACAGAAACCCATGACTCAAGAACCTAGCACCCTCTATGCCAAACTGCTTGGTGAAACCGCATCTATTACCTGGAAAGAGTTGGAACCGTTCTTTGCCAAGGGTGCCCTATTGTGGGTCGACCCAAGCCTGGATTTGATCGCTGCGGCAGAAGCGGTGGCAACTGATGAAGGCGAGAAAGTCGCTGCCTGGCTGGCCGCCGACAAGGTCGCCAAGCTGTCTGAAACGCGGGCGCTGGATCTTTTCGAACGCGATCCGGAGCTCTGGGCCGTGGTGGTTTCGCCGTGGATTCTGATCCAGGAAAGGGCGACGAGTTGAGTGCTTGCACTTAATTGGTGCTGGCCGTTGTCGGGCAAAAGTGTGTAGCCGAGTAGCGTGATGGCAGGTTGCCGTAGAGAAAGACCACAGAAGGGTCTTGGCCAGGGTGACGTAAACGTAACGGGAACAGTTTATTGAGCAGCTGATGGGCTGCTTAATTGTTTCTGAATGTTGGTAATCGGTGGCTGATGCGGTGAATGTCAGACCGCTTTCGCGAGCAAGCCCGCTCCCACATTTAACCGGGTTCCTCCAGAAGGAATGCGATCAAATGTGGGAGCGGGCTTGCTCGCGAATGGGTGCGCCGCTGATTAAGCAGTTCTACCCGTATGGTTATTAAGCGAAATAACCTTGGTCTTGCCAATCCGGTGACGGTAAATCTCGCGCAGATACTTGATCGCCTTTTTCACGCAATCCCGGGACAAACGGATGTCGTTGATCGAGACAAACTTGTCCTTGTCGTTGATCAGCTCACGGTACTTCTTCTCGTACATCGGTTTGATCGCGTACCAGTTGGTATCGAGAATTTTCGCCGGGTTTTCGAATTCGTTGAGCAGTTCGTCGATGCGATCTTCGTCGAAGTCTTCATTGATGATGAAGTCCAGGATCGAGTTGTCCAGCGTCTCGTCGAAGCGGTACGGGTTTTTCGCGAAGCAGCGCTTGATGAAGGCCACGATCAGGGTCAGAAAGTCGTCCGACAGGCACGGGCTCTTGGCGATCAGGGTGGTCAGCGACAGGTTGGCCGAGGCGCCGATCACCAGTGCATAACGCTTGAGCGTGGTGTTGGGGAACAGGCTGTTGAGGTGGGTCTTCAACCGGTTCAGGTCCATGTAGGACAGCTTGTAGTCCTTGGGCAGCGAAACAATCGACACCACCGACGAGCAATTCTTGAAGAAGTGCAGGTCATGCAACGCGGCCGCGTCATAGCCAGAATTCTTGTACTGCTCAAGCGAAGCGCGATAGCGCTTGGACTCGATCGGCAACAGGCTGATGCCTTCGATCGCCTGGGTGACCTTGTTGAAGTGCGGCAGGTCGATGGAGCGGAAGAACAGGTCGTCGATGTTCAGGCGCTGCGGCTCTTTCTCAAACACCTTGAACTTGTCGCTGCTCGGCGGCGGAGTTTCCGGCACCACGGATTCGGCATACGCAATTGCCACGGGACCGGCCAGGCTCATGAACAGGTCGTTGGCGTCCAGGCGAATGGTTTCGCCGATGTCGATGCCGGCGCGACGGAAATAGTTCTGGTCGTAGTCGGTGGTGACCGCCTGCGCCGTCAGAATGTTGAAGATCTGCTGTGAGATGTACTGGTTGGCGTGCTTTTCCATGGCATTGACATCAATGTTCTGGATGTTGCCGTCATCGCTTTCTTCGGCATAACGCATGATGTCGTTGGAGATCAACATCATCGCGTTCCATGGGCGAATACGCCCCATGACGCTGGCTTCGCTGCTGTCTTCGTTGGCGAAGTTGTAGGAGAAGTCCCATTCTTCCGATAGGTATTTACACAGCAGGCGACCGGCGTTGATGTGCAGCGCCTCGGACATTTCGCTGCGGTGATCGGAAATATTCGGCAATACGCAAATGCCGCTGGTGAAGATCGGCTCGAAGACGAAGGAATGACCGCTCTTGCCGTCGTGCTCGTCCATCGGCTTGGTGTCGAACGTCTTGTTCATGTACGAGTGCTGCTGGGCCAGGCCGAACTCCGAGGCCATGCCCGAGCCGGTACCGCCGCCGGCACTGAAAATCGAGAAATACAGGCGCGATTGGTTAGCCTTGATCCCGCAGCTGTCGATCAGGTACGAGTGAATCATCTTCCAGTCAGGGCTGGAGAAGCGCTGGGTGTCCTTGTTCAGGATGATCTTGGCCAGGTACTGGCCGAGGATCGGCGCGTTACCGGCGCCACCGGCGTGGACTTCCGACAAGTCCATGATTTTCATTTTGCTGTAGTCGCGCAAAAAGCCGCTTTTTTCGCCCTTGCGCGAGAAACGGATGCGACCGGCGATGTCTTTGTCCAAGTCGCCGAGCATCACCAGCGGCTCAACCAGAAACACCGGTTTAGTGGCCTTGTTCGGCCCCAGGCGCAGGTTGTTGCGAATCCACTGAGCCGGGCTGTAGCCCTTTTCGGCGTAGCGTTTGTCCGGCGACAGACGGTCTTCGTTGTTGAATTCGTTGAGATAGAACTTGCGGGCGTTGTACACCAACTCCGCCACGTCCAGCGCGATGTTCGAACCACAACGCCCCAGGCCAATCAGGCATACCGATGGGAATTCCTGATCGTTGTGTTGTTCGTTGTCGCCTTCCAGGTGCGGTGGGCGCGGGAATACCAGGTCGCGCAAGCCGTCGAGGTTGTCGAGGATGCGGTCGGTATTGGTTTCGGTGAAGTACAGGTATTGCTGAGTCGCCAGCGGACGCGACGGAGTCAATGGCTTCGACGATGAGGGGCTGTTCGCCGCGGGGCTCAGGGTCAGGTCGGATACCGCGGTGGCCGGGTTGTTTTTAGAAGTCATTGTGCGCCATATACCTGGACTGGTCGGCTCGGCAACAAGTGTCATCGAGTCATCACGGAATGGGGAGCTCGCGTCTTTTTGCAGCGCGAATGTGGCCCGAGCGTCAGGGTCTTGGCCTTAGGATCGCTCGGGGGAATCCTTTCCTTATTCATAATGAGTCGGCCAATATTCGACGATCTTTAATCAAAAGGAGGCTAAATGATGGCAACGCTGCCAGCGCAGGGGTTCGCCGGAATCGGTCTGATGGGCTTGCCAGCTGCTACGAGGAATGCGGTGAGCCTGAAACTCGGCAGTAGCCAGTTGCGTCATGGCCGAAACCGGTGAAATGGCACGTACGCACGCTGCTCAAGGACCTCGACAGCGCCGTGAAATTCTCCCGCGAACAGGGTTCGGCCACGCCGATCAGCGGATTGGCCGCACAACCGATACGGCTTCATGGGGGGCAGGGGTTCCTGGAAAAGGATCCGTCGACACGAGTGCAGATAGAGCCAGACTCAACGGATTGACGGTGTGCATGTGCTTGCGCTGGTTGATTTCGGCCAGCACTGGACGCAACTCGGCCAGCGGCACCGGACGGCTGAGCAGGTAGCCCTGAACGAAATCGCAGCCATGGCGTTCGAGAAAGTCGTATTGCTCGAAGGTTTCGACACCTTCGGTGACGACCTGCAAATGCAGGGTATGGGCCATGACGATAATGGCCTGGACGATTTCCATGTCCTGGGTGGCCTTGGGGATATCCTGAATGAACGAGCGGTCGATCTTCAACGTGTTTAATGGCAGGCGCCTGAGGTAGGCCAGGGATGAATAGCCAGTGCCGAAGTCATCGATCGACAACGAGACCCCGAGGGCGCGAATCTGCCGCAGCAACACCAGGGTGTTGGTGATATTGCCCATCAGCGCATTCTCGGTCACTTCCAGTTCCAGCCGGTGTGGTGCCACCCCGAAGGCGTGCAGCGCGTGTTCGATTTCAGTGGCCAGTTCTTCTCGCGCCAGGTTCAGGGGCGAGCAATTCACCGCGATTTTGAGTTCTTCGCAACCGTGATGGGACAGCTCGCCCAAGTCCTCGCAGGCCTTGCGCAGCACCCAGTTGTCCAGCTCGGCGATCAGGCCGTTGGCTTCGGCAATGGTGATGAACCGATCCGGCGTGAGCAATCCGTGAACCGGATGTTGCCAGCGAATCAGCGCTTCAAGTTTGGTGACCTGGCCAATTCTCAGGTCATAGATCGGTTGGTAATACAGCATCAACCCGGTGTTTTCGCGCAGGGCATGACGCAGTTCCTCTTCGAGTTGTAACTCCAGGGTGGCGCGGGTTTTCAGGTTTGAACTGAAAAAATGCAGGGCGTTACGACCGCAATCCTTGGATTGGTACAGCGCCAGGTCAGCGTTTTTCAGCAGTTCTTCGCAGGTCTTGCCGTCTTCCGGAAACAGACTGATGCCGATGCTGGTGGTCATTACCATGCGCCGTCCGGACAACTCGATGGGTTCCTTCATTTTCAGCATGATGCGCTGGGCCATTTGCCGCGCTTCTTCACGGTCGTACAGGGTGATGAGGATGCAGAATTCGTCGCCTCCGAAGCGCGCCACCACGTCTTCGTGACTGCGTACCGAGGCCTTGATGTGGCTGGCCAGGACTTTAAGCAATTCATCGCCGGCGTCATGGCCGAGGCTGTCATTGATTCGCTTGAAGTGATCGATGTCGAGGAACATCACCGCGAGCATGCCGCCTTCGTTGGTTTTCTCGATGAGCTTCTCGGCGAAGATCTGGTTGAAGCCTCGGCGGTTGATCAGGTTGGTCAAGGGGTCGTAATGCGCCACCTGTTGCAGCGACATGCGCGCTTGATCCAGTTGACTGAGCAGGGCATTGACCCGCTGCAGGTCATGTTCCTTGTGTTGCAGTTTCTTGTCCGCCAGTGCAGCGCTGATGCTGCTGCCGATGATCAGCAGCGTCATCACTGCCACCGTCAACCCCAGTTGCAGGTGATTGTTGTCGCCGGGCAGCGGTTGAAGACTGCCATCGGGCAGCACCAGGCTGAGCGCCGCCATGCCGGTGAAATGCATGCTGACGATGCCGGCCCCGAGCACCAGGCTCGCGGTGTATTTGAGCAGTTGATGAAACAGGCCGGTGCCATCGCGCAAATGACTGGAAATCAACAGTGCAGCCAGGCTGGCACCGATGGCGATCACGATGGAGAGGGCGAACAGCACGGGTTGGTAATAAATCAGTGCATTCGATCGCAGGGCGGCCATCCCCACGTAGTGCATGGTTGCGATGCCCAGGCCAATCCACACGGCGGCCCGCAGGTATTGCCAGAAATTCAGCTGAGCATGGCTGAGGGTGTGCATGGCCAGCCATGAGGCGGTCAGGGCGAACAACAGCGAGAGCAGGGTAGTGGGCAAGTGGTAATGGATTTCGATCGGCGCCTGGAACGCCAGCATGCTGATGAAATGCATGGCCCAGATACCGCCTGCCAGACACCCGGCACCGACCCAGCGCCAGAGTCGTTGAGAGGCGGATTTTTCCACATGGCCGACCCGCTCGGTCATGTCCAGCGTGGCGAAGCCGGCCGTGCAGGCCACCAGATAGGCCAGTAACACCAGCAAAGGGTTATGGGTGCAATCGAGTATGACCTGCCCGCTCTCTGGTAGCCCGGTCATGAAATGCAAACCAAGCCACTCCATAGCATGTTCCATCTCTGAGTCATCCTGGCCTGCGCCGTGCACGCAGACGAATGCTTGCAGTATAGAGGCCTTGTATGAAGCGCAAGGGGTGGTGGCACATTAGCGCCAATGTTTTTGGAATGGCCTTTAGAACAATTGGAAATGAATTGTTGCATGGGCCGCGTTGGCTGCCATGGATGGGTATCAGCATTACGAATAATTACAGACAGCGCTGGCGGGCCTGACTAGATTGACGGTTCCGGGCTCGAATGCATTGGCAGTGAAGCCCAATAACAATAAAGAGACGGACCCATGCAGAACTCGACCCAAGCGGCGAATGCCTGGCGCATTCTGTTCCTGCTGTTCCTGGCCAACCTGTTCAACTTCTTCGACCGCACCATCCCGGCCATCATCATTGAGCCGATCCGCATGGAGTGGCACCTCAGCGACTTTCAGTTGGGGATCATCGGGACTGCATTCACCATCGTTTACGCCATTGCCGGCCTGCCCCTGGGGCGCTTGGCCGATACCGGTTCGCGCAGCAAGTTGATGGGCTGGGGCCTGGCAGCATGGAGCGGGCTGACCGCGGTCAACGGCTTGGTGGGCAGCTTCTGGAGCTTTTTGATCGTACGCATGGGCATCGGCATCGGTGAGGCCAGTTATGCACCGGCCGCCAACTCGCTGATCGGCGATTTGTTCCCGGCTCATCGTCGGGCTCGGGCCATGGGCATTTTCATGCTCGGTTTACCGTTGGGCCTGTTGCTGGCGTTCTTCACCATTGGCTGGATGGTTAAAACCTTCGACAGCTGGCGCGCGCCATTCTTCATCGCGGCGGTGCCGGGGCTGATCCTGGCAATCTTCATGTTCTTCATCAAGGAGCCGAAACGCGGCGCGGCAGAAAGCGTGCAAGTGTCTCAGGAACGCGTAGACCGGCCGATCCGTCGAGTGCTGGCGGTGCCGACTTTCCTGTGGCTGGTGATGGCGGGCCTGTGCTTCAACTTCGCCACGTATGCCTGCAACTCGTTTATGGTGCCGATGCTGCAGCGTTATTTCCTGATGCCGTTGCAGGATGCAGCGGTGGCGACCGGGGTGATCGTCGGGGTGACCGGGTTATTCGGCCTGACGCTCGGCGGCTGGATTGCCGACAAGATTCACCAGCGGGTGGCCAATGGGCGGCTGCTGTTCGCGGCGTTCAGCCTGATCATTTCGACCGTGTGTACTGCCTGGGCGCTGCATGCCGGACGCATTGATATCGGGGTATTTGTCGTGGTGTTCAGCCTGGGATGGTTGTTCGCCTACAACTTCTATACCTGCGTGTACACGGCGATTCAGGACGTAGTCGAACCGCGCCTGCGCGCCACGGCGATGGCGTTGTTTTTTGCCGGGTTGTATTTGCTGGGTGGGGGATTGGGGCCGGTGGTGGTCGGCGGATTGTCGGATCACTTCGCGCACTCGGCGATGCTCTCGGCTGGCGCCGAGCAGATGACCGAAGCGTTCAAGGCTGTCGGTTTGCATGACGCGATGTACCTGATTCCGGTGGCGTTGTTCTTTACCATGGTGTTTCTGTTTTTGGCCTCGCGGTGTTTTGTGAGGGATGCCAAGCGGATGAAGGAAGGGTTGGTGGGGGTGGTTGAGCCTGTGGGTTCTGCGGCGACTGCATGATCGTCTTCGCGAGCAAGCCCGCTCCCACATTCGACCGCATTTCTCCTGAAAGAACTCGGTCAAATAATGAAATGGCTACCCCCGCCGCCCCCTGCGATCGCCCACTAAGCTTTCGCAGGGGG
>NZ_AZRW02000064.1 GCF_000512695.2 Pseudomonas sp. QTF5
ACCAGTTTGCTGCGCGACAGCGCGGCGTCGAAGACGGTGCGGGGCCTCCCTCGCCACAAAAGCCCTTCAACCGCACCGCACTCAGCGTTTGTTGAGGCCCCGTGCCAATCTGTCCCCACCCAACTGAATCACCGCCACCAACACCACCAGCAACACAATCACCGTCAGCATGATCTGGCTATCAAACCGCTGATAGCCATACCGATAAGCGATGTCCCCCAACCCACCGGCACCAATCGCTCCGGCCATGGCCGACGAGTTGATCATTGTCACCAAGGTAATGGTGAAACCACCGACAATCCCCGGCAGCGCTTCAGGCAGCAGCACATGCCAGACGATATGCCAGCGCCGGCAGCCCATCGCCTGCGCCGCTTCGATCAACCCATGGTCGACCTCGCGCAAACTGACCTCGGCAATGCGTGCAAAGAACGGCGTGGCAGCGATAGTCAGCGGCACCACGGCAGCCCACACGCCATACGTGGTGCCGACGATCAGCCGGGTGAACGGAATCAACGCCACCATCAAAATCAAAAACGGAATCGAGCGGAACAGGTTCACGAACGCGCCCAACGCACGATTCAGCGCAGGTGCTTCGTAGATGCCGCCCTTGGAACTGGTGACCAGAATCACCGCCAGCGGAATGCCCGCCAATAACGCAATCAGCGACGACACGCCAACCATCAAAAACGTGTCGATAAAACCCTGAAGCAACCGATCAAACCACATAACCCAGTACCTCCACCTGTTGCGCCCAGTTGCCAGCGCGCTGACGCAATTCCTCGGCGCCGAGGGACGAACCGGTCACTGCCAGCAGCAGTTGCCCGAGCGCATGCCCCTGAATCCGTTCCACGCCCCCTTGCAGCAAGCGCACGCGGCCACCGAGGGCGCTGAACAGCGCCGCCAGGTCTGGCTCGTCGCTGGCACTGCCGGTGAATTGCAAACGCAACACCACGGCAGCATCTGAAGACTGCGGTTGTGGACGCAGGCGGCTTTGCAACTCTTCCGGCAGTCCGTGTTGCAGCGGCGCGAGCAAGGTCTTGCTGACCTCATGTTGTGGGTTGCCAAAGACTTCCCAGACCGGTCCTTGCTCGACGATTCGCCCGTGTTCCAGCACCACCACCCGATCACAGATATCGCGGATCACCGCCATCTCGTGGGTGATCAGCACGATGGTCAATCCCAGCCGTTGATTGATCTCGCGCAGCAGGCCGAGGATCGATTGCGTGGTCTCCGGATCCAGCGCCGACGTTGCCTCGTCACACAGCAGAATCTGCGGGTCGTGCACCAGCGCGCGGGCGATGCCGACGCGCTGTTTCTGCCCGCCGGAAAGCTGCGCCGGGTAGGCTTTGTGTTTCTCTTGCAGGCCGACCAGTTCCAGCAGTTCGCGGACTTTGCGCTCGCGTTGCTCCTTCGGCACACCGGCGACTTTCAGCGGCAACTCAACGTTCTGCCAAACCGTCTTGGCCGACATCAGATTGAAGTGCTGAAAGATCATGCCGATCCGCCGCCGCAGCGCCACCAGACGGTCTTCATCGAACTCGCCGATGTCCACCTGATCGATCAGCACTCGCCCGCTGCTCGGTTGTTCGAGGCGGTTGATGGTGCGGATCAGCGACGATTTGCCGGCGCCGCTGCGGCCGATAATGCCGAACACTTCGCCGCGCTGGATCGCCAGGTCGATGCCGTGCAAGGCCGCCACCGGACCTTGCTGGCCGTTGTAGGTTTTGCCCAGGCCGATGAAGCGCACGTGGGCGCGGTTCAGGTCTGGGTGCAGTTCGGTTTGTGTGGCGTTATGTGGCTCCGGAAGTTCCAGTCGCCGTTGGATAGCGGCCGTCATACTCAGCTTTCCCATCCGGCTTGATAGAGCTTGCCGTGGGCCTTATCCAGCGCCGCGCGAACGGCCGGCGAATGCTGGTAGATGTCGACGAATTTGATCAGCCGCGGGTCGGTTTTGCTTTTCGGCTGGATCACGAACTGGATCACGTATTCCTTGTGATCGAGACCGTCGAACAGCAGGGCGGAGCTGGCATCGAAGGTCTTCGACAGACGGATGTAGGCTGGGTAACCCTGGACCAGATCGGCGTCGTCGTAGGCGCGCACCAGTTGCACGGCTTCGACCTGAAGGATTTTGATTTTCTTCGGGTAGGCGATGATGTCTTCTTCGGTGGCCTTGTAGCCCACGCCCGGTTTGAGGGTGATCAACCCGGCCTTGGCCAGCAGTTGCAGGCCACGACCGCTGTTGATCGGGTCGTTGGCGATGGCCACGCTGGCGCCTTCGGGCAACTCGTCGAAGCTTTTGTATTTTTTCGAGTAGAGACCGACGTTGTTGATGATGCCCGGGGCGAACGGCACCAGGTCAAAACCGGCGGCGGCCTTGGCGTTTTCCAGGAACGGGATGTGCTGGAAATAATTCACGTCGATGTCGCCCGAGGCGAGGCTGACGTTGGGGGCGATCCAGTCGCTGAACTCCACCAGTTCGACTTTCAGGCCTTGTTTGTTGGCTTCTTCTACTGCGGCTTCCAGGGGGATGGCGAAGGCGGCAGTGGTGCCGACCTTCAGTGGTGCGTCAGCGGCGAAGGTGATGGAGCTGAAGAGGCCGAGGGCCAGGGCCAGTGCTTTGACTGGGTGGGTTAAGAGTTTTTTGGTCATGATGGTTATTCCAGTCAGGGTGTGAAATGTGTGGTGTTGGGTCGGGCCTCTTCGCGAGCAAGCCCGCTCCCACAGTGGATCGGGTCGGGCACAAATTTTGTGTTCACCACAGATCTAATGTGGGAGCGGGCTTGCTCGCGAAGCTTTTAGCGCCGGTAACCGGCGCCTGTGTGTTGCTCAGGCAAGTGCGCTTCGCCGTGAAACAGCTTTTCCCGCAGGCTGCCGTTGTCGTAAGCGGTCTTGTACGACCCTCTGCGCTGCAACTCAGGAATCACTAGTTCAATGAAATCCACATAGCTTTCCGGGGTGACGATCCGTGTCAGGTTGAAGCCATCCAGCCCGGTTTCCGCGATCCACGATTCCAGCTCATCCGCCACCTGCTGCGGCGAGCCGACCACGGTGATATAGCGGCCACCGAGGGCGTGTTGCTCCAGCAATTTGCGGCGGGTCCAGTCGTTGTTTTGCAGGTTTTTGGTGGCGGACTGGATGGCGTTGCTCTTCACGTACTGGATCGGTTCGTCGAGTTCGTACTCGGAAAAATCGATCCCGGTGGAGGCCGAGAAATGCGCCACGCCGGCCTCGGCGCTGGCGTAGCTCAGGTACTCGGCGTGCTTGGCCCAGGCCAGCTCTTCTGTCTCACCGACGATCACGTTCAAGCCCATGAACACCTTGATGTCCCAGGGATTGCGCCCGGCTTCGACGGCGCTGGCGCGAACCTTATCCACCTGAACCCGGGTCGCCGGTTTGTTCTGACCGCTGATGAACACGCACTCGGCATGCCGGCCGGCGAACAGCAAACCGCGATCGGAGCTGCCGGCCTGGAACAGCACCGGTGTGCGTTGCGGCGATGGCTCGCAGAGGTGATAACCCTCGACCTGATAGAACTCGCCCTTGTGCTCGACCTTGTGCACTTTCGCAGGTAAGGCGTAGATCCGCTGTTCGCGGTCGTTGAGCACCGCGCCGTTTTCCCAGCTGCCTTCCCAGAGTTTGTAGAGCACTTGCAGGTATTCATCGGCCTGGTCGTAGCGGCGGTCGTGTTCCACCTGTTCGCTCAGGCCCATGGCCTTGGCGGCGCTGTCGAGGTAGCCGGTGACGATGTTCCAGCCGACCCGTCCGCGACTCAGGTGATCGAGGGTCGACATGCGTCGGGCGAACAGATACGGCGGTTCGTAGGTCAGGTTGGCGGTGAGGCCGAAGCCGAGGTTTTTGGTGACCGCGGCCATGGCCGAGACCAGCAGCAATGGGTCGTTGACCGGCAGCTGGATCGACTCTTTGAGCGGTACGTCCACCGAGTCTTGATAGACGTCGTACACGCCGACGATGTCGGCGATGAACAGACCGTCGAACAGTCCGCGTTCCAGTAACTGCGCCAGTTCAGTCCAGTATTCGATGGTTTTGTATTGGGTGGAATTGTCCCGTGGATGCGTCCACAAGCCATGGTTGATGTGCCCGATGCAGTTCATGTTGAAGGCGTTGAGCAAGATCTTCTTTTTGCTCATCAGATGGTCCCCCGCAACGGCGGGTTTTCATCGTTGAGGTAGTAATTGCCCACCGCGTGATACTTCCAGCGCACCGGGTCGTGAAGGGTGTGCACCCGGGCGTTGCGCCAGTGGCGATCCAGGCCGTGTTCGATCAGGGTTGCCTGGCTGCCGGCCAGTTCGAACAACGTGCTGCCGGCGGCGAGGGAGATTTCGGTGCTGATGGCCCGCGCTTCGGCAACCGCAATTGACGCCGCGGCGACGGTTTCGGCATTGGTCTCGGCCTGAGCCTGATCGAGGAATTCGCCGGAGCGTTCCAGCAAGGCTTCGGTGGCGTGCAGGCGAATGCTCAAGTGGCCGAAACTCTTGATCGTCAGCGGGTCTTCGGTGGCTTTGTCGTTACCGGAATCAATCCACGGCCGGGTCTTGGTGCGCACAAAATGCAGGGCATCTTCGTAAGCGGCGCGGGCGATGCCGGTGTCGATGGCGGCGTGGAGAATCTGCGCCAACGGGCCGACGGTGGTCGGGCGCTCGAAAGCGCTTTGAAACGGGATTACGTCCTCGGCGGCGACGTAGACATCTTCGAACACCACCGAACCGCTGCCGGTGGTGCGCTGGCCGAAGCCGCTCCAGTCGTCGATCACCGTCAGGCCTTTGCTATTGCGCGGGACGAAGGCCAGTTGCTGCACACCGTTTTGGTCCACGACTGATGTCGGAATGCGCTGGGCGTAAATCGCGCCGGTGGCGTAGAACTTGCGGCCGTTGATGCGGTAGCCATTGCCATCGCGAGTCAGGCTGGTGACGCGGTCATGGGCGGTTTTGGTGCCCAGTTCCGCGAGTGCATTGCCGAAGCGCTGGCCGGCCAATACTTCTGCGTACAGGCGTTTTTTCTGCTCATCAGTGCCGTTCACGCGCAGCACTTCAAGAGCATAGAAATGGTTCTGGGGAATTTGTCCGAGAGAGCCATCGGCCTGGGCGATCAACGCGATGACCTTGGCCAGGGTGACGTTGGAAACCCCAGCGCCGCCGTATTCTTTTGGCACGCTGATGCCCCAAAGACCCGAACGGGAAAACACTTCCAGTTCCGGGTATGGCAAACGACGCTCGCGGTCGCGCAGGGCGCTGTCGCGTTTGAAATCGTCGGCCAGGTCACTGGCGACAATCAGGGCTTGCTCATCGCTGGTGATGACCGCGACGTGGTGAGAAAGAGTCATGTGTTTCTCCAGAGATCTGGTCAAAAAGGTTCTGGTCGTCAGATCCAGGAATGGCGAGCGGGCAGCGTGCCGTTGAGGCGATAGGCGCCGACCGCGTGATACTTCCAGCGCACCGGATCATGCAGCGTGTGCACTCGGGCGTTGCGCCAGTGGCGGTCGAGGTTGAATTCGGCGAGGGTCGCGCGGCTGCCGGCCAGTTCGAAGAGTTTTTCGCTGGCCAGCAGCGAGATCTCGGTGGTCAGCACTTTGGCTTCCGCCACGGCAATCGAGGCACGCGCAGCGGCCTCGGCGGTGAGCGGCGCGGCATTGACCTGATCGAGTACTTGCCCGGCCTTGCGCAACAGCGCTTCGGCGGCATGCAGTTCGATTTTCAGCTTGCCGATGTCGGCGATCACGTAGAGGTCGTCGCTGGCCCGTTCGACCTTGGCGTCGATCCACGGCCGTGCACGCGTTTTCACGAACTCGATAGCGTCATCGATGGCGCCCCGGGCGATGCCGGCGTCGATGGCTGCTTGAATCAACTGCGACACGGCGCCTTGGGTATTCGGGCTGTCGTTGATCTTCCAGTTATCCACGACCAGCTCGGCGTCGACCCGCACGTTGTTGAGCAAAAGGGTGCCGCTGGCAGTGGTGCGCTGGCCGAACCCCGACCAGTCATCGACGATGCGCAACCCCGGTGTGCCACGGCGGACGAAGGCCAGCACTTGCTTGCCGTCGTCGTTCAGCGCCTTGACGGCCACCCAGTGGGCGAACAGGGCGCCGGTGGAATAGAACTTCTGCCCGTTGATGACGAAGCCATCGCCGTCGGCGGTGATCCGCGCCTTGAGCTCGAGGGTATTTTTGGTCCCGCGCTCCGGCCCTGCGTTACCGATTCGCCAGCCTTCGAGCACACTTTTGAACAGCTGCTTTTTCTGCGACTCGGTAGCGCTGCCGAGTATCAGGTTGAGAATGCCGAATTGGTTCTGCGGGATCTGCCCCAAAGCCGGGTCGGCCGCGGAAATGATCGCGAACACCGAGGCTAGGGTGACGAATGAAACCTGCGGGCCACCGTACTCTCGCGGGATGGCAATGCTGCCCAGGCCGCTGCGGGTGAACTGTTCGATTTCCGACCACGGCAGCTTGCGCTGCTGGTCACGTTTGGCTGCTTGCAGGCGGGCGACTTGCGCCAGCTCATGGGCAGCCTTGATGGCTTGTGCGTCGTTGCGCAAGACCTGCGCGGGCAACAACAATGGGGCGATGTCCAGATCACTCTGGACGATTGCATCTGCCAGACTGGACATCAGTGCCGCTCCTTGGCTGCACGCAATGCCCTGGCGATTTGCACTGGGGTGATTGTGTTCCGGACCATACCTACCTCACATCTCATGAAAGCGCCGCAAGCATTGCGGCGAATGGAAAACACGAATGTCCGGTGGTCCGGTTCATATACCCTAAACGTGTATAAATAATTTATGAACTAACTTTTAGGAATATGTATAGAAGGGGCTTCAATAGGCTGAACGTGACCCCTGTGGGAGCGGGCTTGCTCGCGAAAGCGGTGTGTCAGGCAGCATTGATATCGACTGACACGGCCTCTTCGCGAGCAAGCCCGCTCCCACAGGGTCGGCGGTGTTTTCACTTCTTGCGGGATTCCGCGGCTTTGAGTTCTTCCTTCGGCGGCACTTTCAGGTAGGGATTGGCACAGCCGATTTTCAGTGTGCGTGCCGGTGCCCACCGCGAGTTGTTACCCACGCGGTCGAGGATGCAGTAGGTCACTTCCAGTCTAAGGTCTTCGCCGGCTTCGAGAATGATCGCCGGGGGCACCCAGACCTGAATCGGCTCACCCACATCGCAAGCCTTGAGCTTTGGCAGGTCCATGCGCACATCGCCCCAGCGCAGGGTGATTTCGTCGTCGACGGCCATGTTCAGGTAAGGCTCGATGGTCAACGGGACACCGCGTTTGACCTGGTTCGGATTGACCCCCTGACGGCGAATGGTCTCAGGGATGAATACGGGCGCCAGGCTCTGGTTTTCCTCATCGCAAAGAAGCAGGCCACCCGGGCAATCGAGCTTGATCTGGACGCGCGCCGCCGGTGATACCGCCGGCCCTTGCCCCACCTGCATGACCTTGTAATGGACGCGGGCAGAACCATTGGCAATGAAGCTTTCCGGCACCCGCAGGCTCACCGCTTTGCCGCCATGGTCGGGGCCCAAGACACTGGAAGCCACGTAGCAGTTGTTCCAGAACAACTCGATCAGATCGCCTTCATCCATACCGGAGTAGGGCGCCACGTCGATCATAAGGTGAGCGGCGGAGGTGATGTTGATACCGGCCTTGTGGCTTTGCGCCAGGGTCGGGGCTGCAAGTTCGGGTTTGTTTGAAGTGCTTGTCATGGGTTTCTCTCCTTGAAGCTTTGCCGCGAAGTCCATTTCTGAAAGATCGAAAGGGGTGAATTACCAAGCAACAAAACGATTCACTATTTGCGCGCTTAAACAATGATTGATTGGGATGGCTGTTGCCTGTTGGGGGCTAGATAAGAGTGCGTTTGAATAGGTGTCAATAGCGTTGATTGGTTAAAGGTTAGTTCTTGCGTTATTCAGAAAGCTCCTACGCTGTATGGTTAATAAACCTCATCGCTCTGTCGAATAAAGTCCGGTATTTGGTGGGTTTTAGGCCTCTGAGGCGTCAACCCTTTGAGCGTGGGTAGCAGGGTGTTTTATAAATTTTAGGCAATATGAATCTGTTGCAGGACATATATATGTACCGCATGGGACGGCGGGAAGTTATTTATGATGGGGGCGAATCATGTGAGTCGTTGAAAGCTGTTATACGCTTTTATAAAACGGAGTTAATGTCACTTCCATCCATGGAAGTTGACAGCTTTCGAGTGAGGGACAGTACTAAGCGTTATTAAGGAATTTGCTGAGAAACTGCTTCGTCCGTTCTTCTTTCGGGTTAGCAAACAGTGCCTTGGCTTCGCCTTGTTCGACGATCACACCTTTGTCGAAAAACACCACGCGGTTGGCCACGTCCCGGGCAAAGCCCATTTCGTGAGTGACGATCACCATGGTGCGTTTCTCCTCGGCCAGGCCGCGGATGGTCGCCAACACTTCACCCACCAGTTCCGGGTCCAGCGCCGAGGTCGGTTCATCGAACAGGATCACTTCCGGTTCCATCGCCAACGCTCGGGCAATCGCCACACGCTGTTGCTGACCGCCGGACAGGCGTCGCGGGTAAGCGTCTTCCTTGCCCGCCAGGCCAACCTTGGCCAACAGCTTTTTACCCAGGGCAACGGCTTCGGCACGCGGGATCTTTTTCACCACCAACGGGCCTTCGATCACGTTTTCCAGGGCGGTGCGATGGGGGAACAGGTTGAAGTTCTGGAACACAAAACCCACGTGCTGGCGCAAGCGTCGTACCAGGCTCTGCTGCTGGTTCAGGGGGCGGCTGCCATCGATCTCGATGTCGCCGACCTTGATCCGGCCGCTGCTAGGCTCCTCCAGAAAGTTCAGGCAGCGCAGGAAGGTGGTTTTGCCCGAGCCGCTGGGGCCGATGATCGCCACCACCTCGCCTTCCTTCACCTGCAGATCAATGCCGTTGAGCACCACCTGACCCTTGAACTGCTTTGTCAGTTTTTCCACGACAATCATTGGGTCAGGACTCCTGGTCGTGCCGATTGACCCGCGCTTCCAACTGGTTCTGCAGGTGCGACAGTACAGTCGCCAGAACCCAGTAGATCAGCGCAGCGGCAAGATACATGGTGAAAATTTCGAAGGTGCGAGCGGTGATCAGCTGTGCCTGACGGAATAGCTCCGGCACCTGAATGGTGGCCGCCAGCGCGGTGTCCTTGACCAGCGAAATAAAGCTGTTGCCCAACGGTGGCAGGGCCGTGCGCGCCGCTTGCGGCAGGATGGCCCGGCGCAGGGTTTGCGCGCGGGTCATGCCGATACTGGCGGCGGCTTCCCATTGGCCGCGCTCGATGGAGCTGATCGCGGCACGCAGGATTTCGCAGGCGTAGGCGGCCATGTTCAGCGAGAAGCCGATCAGGGCCGCCGGCAGCGGATCAAGTTCGATACCCAGTTGCGGCAAGCCGTAATAGATCACGAACAGTTGCACCAACAACGGCGTGCCGCGAAAGAACGACACGTAGATGCGGGCGATCCAGCTCACCAGTTTGAAACGCGACAGCCGCATCAACGCCAGGCCGAAGCCCATCAGCAGGCCGAAGAACATTCCGCCCAGGCTCAGGATAACCGTGTAGTACGCGCCCTTGAGCAGAAAGGGCGCGGAGTCCAGCGCAAGTTGGAAAGCTTCTCCCATTATTGAGTGACGTCAGCGCTGAAGTATTTTTCCGACAGCTTTTTCAGCGTACCGTCGGCACGCAGCTTGTCGATGGCTTTGTTCACTGCGGCCAGCAGCTCAGGCTCGCCTTTGCGCAGGGCAATACCGGCTTCCTGGCGGGAGAACGCTTCGCCGGCGGCGGTAGTGTCCTTGGCCTTCCTGGCATATTCCAGCGCGGCCAGGCGGTCGATCAGAATGGCGTCGATGCGGCCGACGCGCAGATCCTGGAACTTGCTCGGGTCATCTTCGTAGGTGCGCACGTCAGCCGTCGGCACATTGGCTTTCACCCACTGCTCATAGTTGGTGCCCAGACCTACGCCGACTTTCTTGCCGGCCAGGTCAGCGGCGGTCTTGATGGTGTCTTTGTTTTTGGTCAGGGTCAGCGCCTGAATCCCGGAAACGGTGTAAGGCGTGGAGAAGTCGTACTTCTTCTTGCGCTCTTCGGTGATGGTCACCTGGTTGATCACCGCGTCCAGACGCTTGGATTCCAGGGCTGCGAGGATGCCTTCCCATTTGGTCGGCTGCAGTTTGACCTTCACGCCCAGCTCTTTGGCCAAGGCTTCGGAGAACTCAACTTCGAAGCCGCTCAGTTTGCCGGCCTCGTCGACGAAGCTGAACGGTGGATAAGTGCCTTCCAGACCGACGTTGATTACGCCTGCGTCCTTGATTTTTTGCAGCTGCTCACCGGCCACTGCCTGCCCGAGCAGGCCGGCGCTCAGCGCCAGGCCCAGCGAACCCACCAGCAGATTTCGACGTAGTGCGGAAAAATTCATGACAAGCCCCTGTGTTTTCTTATGGAAGACGCTTAAGGAAAGTTGGCAAATTCGGGATTTGAACGACTGCGATATCCTGCCCTAAAGCAGCTTATGCGTCTTGCTGCAAATTCGCCTGCGGCGCGACTATATGATGTTGTCTTTAGATAGGAAAATACTAAACATCAATTTTGTTATTCTTTTTTGAGATATGCCAAGCATCTTCATGATCGTTCCCACGCTCTGCGTGGGAATGCCTCTAGGGAAGCTCCGCGTCCAGTGACGCAGAGCGTCACGGGCTGCATTCCCACGCGGAGCGTCGGAACGATCGTTCAGCGTACGATCAGTTATAGAAAGTCTTTGTAGGCAAACAACGCCGGCGCGCCACCGGTGTGCAGGAAGATGATCGGGCCATCATTGAAGCGCTGGCGCCCGATGCCGTCGAGCAAACCGGCCATGGCCTTGCCGGTATACACCGGATCCAGCAACAACCCTTCCTGACTAGCCAACAGCTTCAGCGCCGCCAGGGTCCCGGCATTCGGCTCGCCATAACGCGGGCCGAAATATTCGTCCCACAGTTCGATTTTGAAACTTGCCGGCAAGCTCACACCCAGCAACTCGGCGGTGCGTTCGGCGAGGCCCTGGACTTTCGGCCGTTGCGCTTCATCGCTACGGGAAACGGTCACGCCAATGACTGGCAAATCCGGCAGTGCTTCGCTCAATGCCAGCGCCAGGCCGCTGTGGGTGCCGGCACTGCCGGACGCCAGCACCACGGCGGCGAAATTCAGCCCGGTGTCCTTGATCTGTTCGGCCAGCTCCAGGCCTGCACGGACATATCCCAAAGCGCCCAATGCATTCGAGCCACCGATCGGCACCAGGTACGGCTTTTTGCCGTTGCTGCGCAGACGCCCGGCAAGCGCTTCCAATTGCTCGTCAGCATTGTCGAGGTTTTCCACCAGCTCGACCTTGGCATCGAACAGGTCCAGCAACAGTCGATTGCCGTTGCCGACATAGTTGCTGTCGTCAGTGCCGAGGGGATTTTCCAGTAGCGCCACGCAGCCCAGGCCAAACTTGGCCGCAATGGCGGCGGTCTGGCGCACGTGGTTGGACTGGATTGCGCCAGCGGTGATCAAGGTATCGGCGCCCTTTGCCTGCGCATCGGCGGCCAGGTATTCGAGTTTGCGCAGCTTGTTGCCGCCCAGTGCCAATGGCGTCAGGTCATCACGTTTGACGTACACATCGCGGCCCAGCCAGGTCGACAGGCGTTCGAGTTTTTCCAGGGGAGTAGGATGACCGAGCAGGTCGAGGCGGTTAAAGCGGGCAAGCTGTTGTTTGATCATGGGTCCGTACTGGCGGAGGAAGATGTCAGGACTATAGGCACGGGTATTTAGTGGGGCAACTGCCAATCGCTTATAGCCAAAAGTATTGAGCACAGCACTATTGGTTCTTAATTCGGCTGCAAGCCGTTGCCGTAAAGTAATCGCCGTTAACGTGGCCAGACAGTCCGGCCACCCCGTCAGGAGTTTTTACCGTGAGCGAGCGTTCCAGCCATTGGCAATTGCAGACCATCGTCAGCCAACTGCGTACGGCGCGCGATCAGTGGCGCGCACAAAACGGCCGTGCCAGCGGCGAGCAGGGCGGTCGCGAGTTGCCATCCCGAGCGGCCATGGCGGACATTCTCGAAGCCTTGTGCGGTGCGCTGTTCCCGATGCGTCTGGGACCGGTGGATTTGCGCGAGGAAAGTGAAGATTTCTACGTCGGCCACACACTCGACGTCGCACTGAACGCGTTGCTGGCTCAGGCGCGGCTCGAACTGCGTTACGCCGCGCGCCACAGTGCCCAGGCCGACACTGAAGTCGAAGCCAAGACCATTCAGATCATTCAAGACTTCGCTCTCGCTTTGCCGGGATTGCGCAGCCTGTTGGACACCGACGTGCTGGCGGCCTATCACGGTGACCCGGCGGCTCGCAGTGTCGATGAAGTGTTGCTCTGCTATCCAGGGATTCTGGCGGTGATTCACCATCGCCTGGCCCACCATTTGTACCGCGCCGGGTTGCCGATGCTGGCGCGGATCAGCGCGGAAATCGCCCACTCGGCCACCGGCATCGACATCCATCCGGGGGCGCAGATCGGTCGCAGTTTCTTCATCGATCACGGGACGGGTGTGGTAATCGGCGAGACCGCGATCATTGGCGAGCGCGTGCGGATTTATCAGGCGGTGACTCTTGGCGCCAAGCGCTTCCCCGCGGACGAAGACGGTCAGTTGCAAAAGGGCCATCCGCGGCATCCGATCGTCGAGGACGATGTGGTGATCTATGCCGGCGCAACGATTCTGGGGCGGATCACCATCGGCAAGGGCTCGACCATCGGCGGCAACGTCTGGCTGACCCGCAGCGTGCCGGCGGGGTGCAACCTGACCCAGGCGAATCTGCAGCATGATGATGGGACGCAGAAGTAAGTAAGTCCCTCACCTGATCGTTCCCACGCCCCGCGTCACTAGTGTCCGGTAAAAACCGAAGGGGGAGCTTGCTCCCCCTTACTGTTGGCGGCC
>NZ_AZRW02000065.1 GCF_000512695.2 Pseudomonas sp. QTF5
AAAAACAGTATTGCAGAAAAGGGGGTAACCATAGATGTGGGAGCGGGCTTGCTCGCGAAGGCGTCTGTCGCTACACCGCTAAACAGCAGTCTTGAACCCCTCCTCCCGCTGCAACGCCCGAGCCTCCAGTATTGCGCAACCTTCACGCGTCAGCAGGTGCACCGCCCGGGTAACACGGGTCAGGTCGCAGTCGGAATACCGTTGAGGTTGAGGCTGGACAAGATGTCGGTCAGATCGCGAACCACGGTAAAGCGGTGCATGGTGGACAAGGTGTTGCGCAGTTGTTTTTCCGCCATCAGGCCGAGCAGCCTGCTTCTCCCAGGCTACCGACCCTCACGCGTGTGCCACAAACGCAGTAGGTAAATGGTGGAATCTACTATCTCGTAGCGCATCTCGTAGTGGCCGACTTGAATTCGTCGCACATCACGCGGCCCGAACTCTTCCAGACGCTCGCCAATGCGTGGGTTGGCCAGCAGCGTGGTCGGTGTAGTCGTCAGTTGTTGTACTGTTCGTGCGGCAGCAGGTTGATTCACCGCCGCCAGAAACTCGTACAGCCGGGTAATGTCGGAAAGCGCCTTGCTTGTCCACTTCAACTCCATCAACGCGGCACCGGCAACGGTGCGTCTGTGCTGAGGCTATCAGCCCAGGACTGGACAGCCTGGTGGTCAATCACACGACCCGCGTCCACATCGGCCAAGGCTTCACGAGTAAGTCGACTGCGTTCTTCTTCCTGATCTATCCAAGCGGATAGCGCCTGTTTGACGATCCAGTTCTTGGAGCGTTCTAGACGCTCAGCCATCAAATCGACTTTCTCGGCAAGCTGCACAGGGACATGGGCTGTCACGGATCGGGTTTTCGCGTTAGTTGCCATGATCGATTACTCCTGATGTGATTTATCCTGTCTCTTTACTAATCAACTTGAATCAAAACCAATCATATCGAATAGCTATACGTCGTCAAGCGCAGCGCCAGATTGAGGTAATACCCTCGATAGACGGACGAAACAGGGTCCAGGATGTCAACTTTAGAAAGTTGAAGTAAGAAGAAAATGCAAGGGCAACGCGTGACGCGGGGGCTGGAGCTGGCGCTGACCTGCATCGTCGCGCAGATCGTCAAACCGGCTCGCGAAGCACTCAATCATCCTCATGCAATTTGATACCGCGTTTATGCAGCAGGTACGGCACCAGCAACACCAACAGCGTCAGCACCAGGAGCGAGGCCGCAATGGGTTGTGTCACAAACACCATCCAGTCGCCCTGGCTGATGGACAAGGCGTTGCGCAGTTGTTTTTCCGCCATCGGGCCCAGCAGCATGCCGACGATCACCGGGGCGACGGGGAAATCGAAACGCCGCATCAACACCCCGGCCCAGCCGATGCCCAGCATCAGAAACAAGTCGAACGTTGAGTGGCGCATGCCGTACACGCCAATGGTGGCGAACACCAGAATGCCGGCGTTCAGGTACGGCCGGGGGATTTGCAGGAGCTTGACCCACAGGCCCACCAACGGCAGGTTCAGCACCAGCAGGATGGCGTTGCCGATGTACAGCGAGGCCACCAGCGTCCAGACCAGTTCGCCGGAGGTCTGGAACAGCAGCGGCCCCGGTTGCAGGTTGTAGTTCTGGAACGCGGCCAACAGAATCGCCGCCGTGGCGGAGGTTGGTATGCCCAACGTCAGCAGCGGAACCAGCGAACCGGTGGCGCTGGCGTTGTTGGCCGCCTCGGGGCCGGCGACACCCTCGATGGCGCCCTCGCCTTTGCTGGCCGCGAACTCTTTCGGGTACTTGCTGAGTTTGCGTTCGGTCGAATACGACAGGAACGTCGGAATTTCCGCGCCACCGGCCGGAATCGAGCCAAATGGAAAGCCGATCAAGGTGCCCCGTAACCACGCGGGAACCGAGCGTTTCCAGTCGGCGCGGGTCATCCACAACGAGGTCAGGCGGTGTCGGCCCGTCGTTTCTTCCTTTTGGTAGAGCACGCTGTACAAGGCTTCACCGACGGCAAACAAGCCGACTGCCACCAGCACGACTTCGATGCCATCGACCAGCTCGGGAACCGCCAAGGTATAGCGGGCAATGCCTGAGGTCGAGTCCAGGCCGATCAAGCCGATGGTCAGCCCGATCCCCAACGAGGCGAAGCCGCGCAACATCGATGCACCGAGCACCGCCGACACCGTGGTGAAGGCCAGTACCAGAATCGCGAAATACTCCGCCGGCCCGAACTTCAGCGCCAGCGTCGCAACGAGGGGGGCGAACAGGGTCAGCAAAATCGTCGCGATGGTCCCGGCCACGAATGAACCTATTGCCGCCGTCGCCAAGGCCGGGCCTGCCCGTCCGTTGCGCGCCATGAGGTTGCCTTCCAGGGCCGTGACCATGGAGGACGACTCCCCCGGGGTGTTGAGCAGGATCGAGGTGGTGGAGCCGCCAAACTGAGCGCCGTAATAGATGCCGGCAAACATGATCAGCGCGCCGGTAGGATCGACCTTGGCGGTGATCGGCAGCAGCAGCGCTACGGTCAGCGCCGGCCCGATCCCCGGCAAAACACCGATCGCGGTACCCAGCAGGCAGCCGATAAACCCCCACATCAGATTGATCGGCGCCAACGCGGCACCGAAGCCGCTTGCCAGACTCGAGAGAATGTCCACCTTGTCGACCTCCTTCGGCCCGGATCAGATCCAGGCGTTGATCAAGGGCGGAAGGGAAACCCCTAGCCCGGCGGTGAAAAGCCAGTAAATCGGTAAGGTCAGGGCGATGCCGATGGCCAGATCCCGCACCGGGCTGCGACTGCCAAAACCGCGCGCCGAACAGGCAAACAGCAATGAGGCCGCCAATACGAAACCGATGTAGGTAATGAGCAAGGCAACCCCCACCAGTCCCGCCGTGACCCAAGTCGCCCCAGCCTTGCCGCCGGGCTGAGCCTGGGTGGTCTCGTGATCGTCGGCAAGGTAGCGAAAACCACCGGTGAGCGCCTGATAACACATCAACAGACCGACGACGCCCAGAAACGCCGCGACAGCGTAGGGATAGACGTAGGCCGCCATGATGACGAACCCCATCTCGGGCGGAAACCGCGAGGCGCCGAACCCCAATACCGCGCTGATGACGACGACACCTAAGCCAATCGCCAGTTGGGCCGGCATGACTTTCCAGCGCCCGGCCATCTCAAAGCAGCCCGACCTTGACCAGCATCGCGCGCAGGCGCCCATGTTCTTCTTCGACGAATTTGCCGAAGTCATCCCCGGTCAGAATGCTCGGTGACCATGCATTGGTTTTTACGTTTTCTTGCCAGACAGTGCTTTTAGTCGCGGTCAGGACGGCTTCGGTCAGTTCTTTGCGCTGTTCAGGCGTCAGGCCCGCTGCGCCGTAAACGCCACGCCAGTTGCCGATTGTCACGTCATAGCCACTTTCTTTGAGGGTCGGTGCGTCGATGCCTTCAACGCGGTTGGGCGCGCCGATGGCGAGCAAGCGGAACTGCTTGGACTGGACGTATTTGGCCAGCTCGGCGTAGCCGCCGGTGATCACCGTAATGTGGCCCCCCAGCGTCGCGGCGACGACTTCGCCGCCACCGGCAAAGGCGACGTAATTCACCTTGTTGACGGGGACGTCCATTTTGCTCGCCAGTTCGGCGATACCAATGTGGTCGATCGACCCCTTGGAGCCGCCACCAAACTTGATACTGGACGGGTTGGCTTTGAAGTCTTTGAGCAAGTCGTCCAGGGTTTTGTACGGTGAGTCGTCACGCACGGCAATCACGTTGTATTCGGTGAACAGCCGGGCGATCGGTGTCACGTCCTTCAAGGTGATTTGTGGTTTGTTCTGCTCGATGGCCGCGACCATGATCGCACCGACGACGATCAGGGCATTTGGGTCGCCCTTGGTGCCATTGGCAAATTGCGCCAACCCCAGGGTGCCACCGGCGCCGCCCTTGTTCTCGAAGGTAACGGACTTTGCCGTTTTCGCCTCGACCATGGCTTTGCCCAGGACGCGTGCGGTCTGGTCATAACCACCACCGACCGAACCCGGGGCCATGAACTTGACGGTGTCCAGCGCGAGAACCGGTGATGCGAGCGCGGCGGCGGTAACTAAAACGGCGAGGTTGCTACTGAATCGACGGGCCAATGCAAACATGAGTCGTCTCCGGATAGCTGTTCTTGTTGTTTTCGATCAGGGAAGAGCCCCTGTTCGTTGAACATGCGTGTGGGAATAAGCGTAGGTCATAGTTGTGTTTGTGGGCGTGTTTTCAATGGGGTTCCTGCCTGATGCCAGTCAGCGGAACCTGTGGCAGCGGGCTCCTGTGGCGAGGGGGCTTGCCCTCGTTGGACTGCGAAGCAGTCCCAAAACCTGCTACCTCGTTCAACCAGGCACACCGCATGGACCGAATTTGCGACTGCTTCGCAGTCCAACGAGGGCAAGCCCCCTCGCCACACAAGCCTCGCACCCACAGAGGTTGGCGCTTATCATGGCCGTCGGATTAACTCCCTGCCTTTTTAGAGACTGAGCATGACTTTCGATTTTGATCAGGTGTTCGACCGCCATGGCACCGGCAGTACCAAATGGAGCCGCTACCCGGCCGACGTGTTGCCGATGTGGGTGGCTGACATGGACTTTGCCGCGCCGCCAGCGATCATTCAGGCGCTGCAACAACGCCTGGAACACCCGATGCTCGGTTACAGCGTGGCTCAGGATGACTTGCGTGAGGCCATCGTCGCCGACCTGTGGAGCAAGTACGCCTGGCGCGTGCAACCCCAGGAGCTGGTCTTCCTGCCGGGTATCGAATCGGGTTTCAACATGGCCCTGCATGCGCTGGTTCAGCCGCAGCAGAACGTGGTCGTGCAAACGCCAAACTACCCGCCGCTGCGTCATGCACCGGGCCACTGGCAGTTGAACAAGGTCGAACTGGATTTCGACGCGTTGGCCGATGGTACGTATGCCACGCCACTCGATGCCTTGCGCCAGTCGCTGCAAGGGGGCGGCGCGCTGCTGCTGAGCAACCCGCATAACCCGCTGGGCAAGGTCTTCCCGCGCGAGGAACTGCAAGCGGTCGCCGACATTTGCCTTGAGCAGGACGCCTGGATCATCTCCGACGAGATCCATTCCGAGTTGTGCTTCGACGGGCGCGTGCACATTCCGACCGCCTCGCTCAGCCCGCAGATCGCCAAGCGCACCATCACCCTGATGTCGGCGAGCAAGGCCTACAACATCGCCGGTTTGAAGACGGCGTTCATGATCATTCAAGACGCAGCACTGCGTCATCGGGTCAACAACGCCCGCTGCGGCATGGTCGACAGCGTCAACCCGCTGGGCCTGGAAGCCACCCGCGTCGCCTACAGCGAAGGCGGCCCGTGGCTGACCGAGCTCATGGCCTACCTGCAAGGCAATCGGGATTATCTGGTGGAGGCGGTTCGTACGAAGTTGCCGGGTGTGACCATGAACATTCCTCAGGGCACTTATCTGGCATGGCTCGACTGTACGGCGCTGGGGCTGGACAACCCGCAGCAGTTCTTCCTCGAACAAGCCAAGGTCGGGCTGAGCGCCGGGCTGGATTTCGGCGATAACGCCCAGCAGTTCGTGCGCTTGAACTTCGGCTGCCCGCGGGCGCTGCTGGAAGAAGGGATCGCGCGGATGGAGCGTAGTTTGCGTAACCGCTGATTCTTCCACGAACTCAAGTACAACAAAGATCAAATGTGGGAGCGGGCTTGCTCGCGAAGGCGGAGTGTCAGGCGACATCCCTCTTGACTGTAAGGCAGTCTTCGCGAGCAAGCCCGCTCCCACAAGGGTTTTGTGTGCTTTTGCGGATTGCTGAAATCCAACCGAACTCAAGACAAAAGACCAGGGTCAACCCTCAACGAGCGCTTGTGGCGCTTGAGTCTTTTGCCTTGAACAGAGGAGATTTCCCGATGACTGACTATCCCCCGCTCGGCCGCCCCGGTCAACCGGTGGAAGTCGCGCCGATCTATGTGCTGCTGGCCTCGGATGAAGCCAGTTACATCACCGGCCAACGGTATGGCGTCACGGGCGGCAAGCCGATGCTTTGACGCAATTGGCATGACCTGCGTTCGGCCCCTGTAGGAGCCAGGCTTGCCGGCGAAGGCGTCCTTAAGAACGCCTTCGCCGGCAAGCCTGGCTGCTACGAAAAGCGGTTCATTCGCTTAACTGACTGGCATTGGGGCTTACCCAAGAAATCAGGGCTCTTGAGCGATCACCGAAATCTTGCCGTTGCGCTCGATGATGGCGAATTTGATCTGTTCAAGGGTTTCAATGCCCTGGCTCGAACGCGCGGCCTCCATGACATCCGCTTCCACCAGTCGTGCATGGCGCAGGCGTTTGTGCAGGAACTTGCCGTTCTCGACGATGATCGTCGGCCCACCATCGATCAACTGCGACACCCATTGCGAGCGCTGTTTGAGCAGCGAAAGCCCGACATCGATGGCAATCAGCGTGACAATCACCAACATCGAATTGGTCAGGGAAAAATCATTGCCCAGCAGCGCCTGTTGCGTCGCCTCGCCGATAATCATCAGCAGCACGAAATCGAACGTCGTCAGTTCGGCCATCGAGCGCCGACCTGCAATCTTGAACAGCACCATCAACGCCAGGTACATCACGGCCGCGCGCAATACCGAATCCATAAGTCACCTAAGGGAAAATGAATTGATCCACCTGGACGGGGGCTGCACCGGGCGAGGCGATACGACTGCGAAACAGTCCCAGCCCATCCCCACGCAACGTCAGATAAAGGCTGGCCTGCCCTTGCGCGTCCGTTTGCACCCACAGTTTCATGCCCTGCTCGCCACTGAGTGCGCGCACAGGCTCCGGTTGCAGGGTTTCGATATCGAAGCCCTCCAGCAGTTCTCCAGTCAGTTCCAGTTCAACCGTGGCATCCGGCCGGCCGATCACGCTGAGCTTCATCGGATTGGTTGAGCCATTACGGTGGAACATCTCGTACTGCACCCGGACCTTGCCATCGCTGCCATGAACGTCCCGGGAACTGAGCGGGCCGCGTGAAAACAAGCCGAGCAATGCCAGCACCACCAGCAGCACCATCACGTACCAGCCCCAGCGCTCGAATCGCCAGACCTTGACCTGATAGGCCATGTCTTCGCGTACCGGGTAATCGCGGCTGCGGGATTCGTCGTTCATTGGCCTTGCTCATCGGCCAATGCACGTTGATGAAAATACGACACCCGCTTCAAGGCATGTTCTGCGGCCAGTAACTGGACCCGGCTGCGGGACCCGAAAAACCGGTGCTGGTGAGTGAATACACGCTTGCCTTGCTCAGTCTGGTACGCCCAGGCGAAACAGATGGTGCCGGCCGGAATCCCGTCGACATCTTCCGGCCCCAGGATGCCGGTGGTGGCTACCGCGACGTTGGCGGGGCTGTCGAGCAAGGCGCCCAAGGCCATTTCGCGAGCGACTTCGCAACTGGTCAGGTTGAAGGTTTTGATCGTATGAGGGCTGACGTTGAGCAACCGTTGCTTCGCTTCGGGGGAATAAACCACGTAGCCGCTCTCGATCAGGTCCCCACTGCCCGGCACCTCGGCCAGCAAGGTCACAATCTTTCCAGCGGTACAGGACTCGGCAGTCGTCAGCCGCAAGTCGTGTTGGCGCAAATATTCGACGACGTTTTGGCTGACGTTCATGACCAGGCATCCAGGCAAGAGGAACTGCTCGGTTGACCTTCGTCGCGTGTAAACATTCCCTCGGGCAGACCGCCCTTGACCACCCGATAAAAAATGAACCCCTGGCGATGCATGCATCTCAATACTTCTAGGGGCCCCTATGCCGGGCCGCTCGCTATCTGGAGGTCGACATGTCCGCACCTATCGTCAGGCTGTTCACTCAGCCCAATTTCGTCTGGACAGATATTCGTAAGGAAGAGGAAGCGCATCCGTGCCATTACCTCGCTCATTTGCTGCTGCTCGCCTTGATTCCTGCGGTGTGCCTGTTTATCGGGACCACCTACGTCGGCTGGAGCCTGGTGGAGAACGAAACGGTCAGGCTCAGTACCACCAGTGCTCTGCAACTCTGCGGGCTGCTGTACCTGACCATCATTGTCGGCGTGGTGCTGATGGGGCTATTCATTCGCTGGATGTCGCGCACCTTCGACTCACGCCCCACCGTCAATCAGTGCATCGGTTTTGCCGCCTATACCGTGACCCCGTTCTTTCTCGCAGGTATCGCCGGGCTCTACCCCAGCCGCTGGCTGGCGATCACGGTGCTGGGGGCCGCCTCCCTCTATTCGACGTTTCTGCTGTTCATCGGTTTGCCGATTTTCATGCACGAGCGCAAGGAGCAAGGGCTGCTGAATGCGGCGAGCGTATGGGGCGTCGGGCTGTTGGTGCTGGTGACGATTCTGGTGGAAATGATTCTGCTCTGGTCCAACTATCTGAGACCTGAGTACTTGCGCGTGACCGGCGTTTGACTCTCCTGATTCCGCCATCCGCCCGCGGTCGGCGGTACACCTCCGAGAACCGGACATGAGCTTCATTGTATGGGTGGCGGTGTTGGGTGCGGTGCTGCTGACCCTGGCGCTGACCTCGTCCTATCTGCGCTGGATGCCGGTCACCACGTCGGCGGTGTGCCTCGTGCTGGGCGTGGCGATCGGTCCGGCGGGCCTGGGCTTGCTGAAGCTGGACGTCAAGGACGCAGCGTTCTGGATGGAGCATCTGACGGAAGTCGCGGTGCTCTTTTCGTTGTTTGTCTGCGGGCTCAAATTGCGCCTGCCGCTCAAGGATCGCCGGTGGCGGGTAGCGTTCGGCCTGGCGGGACCGGTGATGATCTTGACCATCATTGGCGTCTGCCTGTTGCTGCATTACGGTTTTGCCTTGGCCTGGGGGCCGTCGCTGCTGATCGGGGCGATTCTGGCCCCTACCGATCCGGTACTGGCTTCGCTGGTTCAGGTCAACGACGCCAAGGATTACGATTCGGTGCGCTTCGGGCTCTCCGGTGAGGCGGGCCTTAACGATGGCATCGCCTTCCCATTCGTGATCCTCGGTTTGTTGTTTGTGCAACAGAGCGGCGATAGCGAGGCCTGGCTCGGTGAGTGGGCATTGAAAAGTGTGCTGTGGGCGGTGCCTGCCGGCTTGCTCACCGGTTACTGGATGGGCCAGGGCATTGGACGCTTGACTTTGTCGATGCGCATCCGCAATGCCGACAGCACCCTATCCCCTAATGACTATCTGGCCCTGGCCCTGATCGCGCTGGCTTACGTCGCGGCCGAGGAGATCAATGGCTACGGCTTTCTGTCGGTATTCGCCGCCGGCCTCGGATTGCGTCAGGCGGAAGTCAAATCCACCGGTGCCCCCCTGATGCCCGCCGAGCATCTGGTGCAACCGGTAGTCGGTCACCAGAATGTCGAACCCGAGGCTGCCGTGCATGGCGACGTGGCGAATCTGCAGGAAACCCAGGTGGCGGCCGGCATCATGATGGGTGACATGCTGGCCTTCGGCAGTCTGGTGGAGCGTGCCATGGAAGTGTTTCTGGTGACGCTGTTGGGGGTGGTGCTGATGGGGCATTGGGACTGGCGAGCGTTGGTGATTGCGTTGGTGCTGTTCTGTGCCATTCGCCCCTTGTGCGTAGGGCTCATGCCGTGGGGGCGCTTGCTGGACGGCCGCCAGCGACTGTTGATCGGCTGGTTCGGGATTCGCGGCATCGGAAGCTTTTATTACCTGTTCTACGCCTTGAACCATGACCTCGGTCCGGCGGCAGCGACGCTGTGCACCGATCTGACATTGTCGGTGGTGGCGCTCAGCATTCTGGCGCATGGCATCAGTACTCAACCGATGCTTAGTCGTTACGAGCGACGCAATCAGCAAGAAGTTTGACGGCTTCCCTGCGCGCTCATTTCTTCGCTCAACCTGCACTGAACAGCAACGGGCATTCATGCAGGTTGCACGACAAACGTCGTTTGAAGTCGATTACAACCCACTGTTTTTACTGGTTTTATCGTAAAAATTGAAACGGGCACGGGAAATGCTTCAGCAGTGTGAGCGACAACGGCAGAAAGACCCTGTGCGCTTGACCCGTGACTAAACAAGAGGTTTGACCATGAACGCCATTGACCTGTTGAAAGCCGACCATGAACGCGTAAAAGGCATCCTGACCCAGTTGAGCGAGTCCACCGAGCGTGGAGTTAAAAAGCGCACCGAGTTGCTGGCCAAACTGGAAATGGAAATCGCGATTCATACCCGTCTGGAAGAGGAAGTGTTGTATCCAGCGTATAAAAAAGCCGGGGGCAAGGAGCAGGACATCATGTATTACGAAGCCAAGGAGGAGCATCGCACCGTCGATATGCTGGTACTCCCCGACCTGAAAACCACTGATCCCTCCACCGTCGAATTTTCCGGTCGAGTGAAAGTGGTCAAGGAGCTGTTGGAACATCACATTGAAGAAGAGGAAAAGGAAATGTTTCCTCAGGCAAAAAAACTGCTGGGTAAAACGACACTCGATGAACTGGGTGCAGAGATGGAAAGCCTGAAAGCCCGATACAAAAAAGAGCTGGGCGCGCCCAATCTCGCTGCTTGATGGGGGAATAGCACAGCCCGGCAAATAACTTACGAGAGTCTTGAGTCAGGGAGAAACCTGTGGTGAGGGAGCTTGCTCCCGCTTGAGTGCGTAGCGCTCATAAAAATCGGCAATTCAATTATTGTCAGATTTTTGGGGCCGCTACGCAGCCCAACGCGAGCAAGCTCGCTCGCCACAAAGGAGCACTCACTTCATTGCCAAGGCAATGACTTCCACCAGATTAAGTTGGGTGAAGGGCTTGGACAGGCGCGGAAGTCTGGACGCGAAGCCTTCCAGGCGTTCGGCGTAACCGGTGGCGAGGATGATCGGCAGGTGTGGCCTTATGACCCGAATAGCCTGCGCCAGTTGTGCACCACTCATCTTGGGCATGACCATGTCCGTAATGACCAGGTCAAAATCGTGCTCGCTGTCGAACAGCTCCAGTGCCTGTGCGCCGGACGCTGCACTGATCACCCGATGGCCCAGGTCTTCAAGCAACAGACTGGTACTGGTCAATACCAGGCTGTCGTCATCCACGACCAATACACACAAACGTGGCACCCGTGACACGGCTGTATCCTCGGTAACGAGTTCGGTAGTTAAGCCGGCGAGTGCGACGGGTAACCAGAGTTCGGCAGTCGTGCCGACGTCCTTCTGACTTTTCAGAATGAAGCGCCCACCCAGTTGCTCTGTAAACCCATGAACCATCGACAACCCGAGGCCAGTGCCTTTGCCTACGCCTTTGGTGGTGAAGAAGGGGTCCATTGCCGAGGCCAGGGTAGCGTCATCCATGCCCTCCCCCGTATCCGTGACACTCAGGCAGACATAACGGCCTGGCGTCAGGGACAATTGCGACTGATCGTGGATTTCTTCTGTTTGGGCGCTGATGACAAGTTTTCCACCCTCGGGCATGGCATCGCGGGCATTGGTCGCCAGGTTCAATACCGCCAGTTCGAGCTGATTGACGTCGGCAATGACCGGTTCGAGTTCAGGCGAAAAGCGGGTTTCTATGTTCACCGCAGGCCCCAGAGAGCTGCGCAACAGCCCGGTAATCCCCTGTATCAGCGTCGGGATTTCGACGGATTCAGTCTTGAGCTCCTGACGCCTGGCAAACGCTAGCATGCGCTGAGTCAAGGAAACGCCACGCAAGGCGCCTTGAGTGGCGTTGTCGAGCAAACGGGTAATTCTCGGGTCGTCTGCCGCACGTTTACGAACGATTTCCAGATTGCCGAGAATAACGGTCAGCAGATTATTGAAGTCGTGGGCAATCCCCCCGCTGAGTTGACCGATGGCCTGCATCTTTTGCGCCTGAAACAACGCTTCGCGGGTTTTTTCAAGGGCTTGTTGGGCTAGGGTCACCTCGGTAATGTCCCGAGTGATTTTGGCAAATCCCAGCAACGTGCCGGTTTCGCCCCAAATCGGGTCGACCACGACATGCGCGAAATACCGCGTGCCGTCCTTGCGCACGCGCCAGGCCTTGTTTTCGAATCGCCCCTCACGCGTTGCAATCTCCAGCGCCCGTTGCGGCTCGCCGGCTTCACGATCTTCAGGGGTGTAAAACATCGAGAAATGTTGGCCGATAACTTCTTCGGGCCGATATCCCTTGATTCGCTGAGCCCCCAGATTCCAGTTGGTCAGGCGTCCATCCGGGGCGAGCATGTAGATGGCGTAGTCGGTGACGCTTTGCACCAGCAGCCGGAACTGCTGCTCGCTTTGTTTGAGGGTTTCTTCGGCCATTTTACGGTCGGTCAAATCCCTGGTGATCTTGGCAAAACCCAGCAATTTGCCCGACGGATCGAGAATGGGATCGATGATGACGTGGGACCAGAAACGCGTGCCGTCCTTGCGAACCCGCCAGCCCTCGCCCTCGAAACGCCCTTCGCGAATGGCGGTATCAAGGGCGCGCTGAGGCCGGCCGGCCTTGCGGTCCTCTTCGGTATAAAAACGCGAGAAATGCTGGCCAAGAATCTCCGCCTCCTCATACCCTTTGAAACGCTTGGCGCCAGCGTTCCAGCTGGTGATGATGCCATCGGGGTCAATCATGTAGATCGCGTAGTCGATCACAGCATCGATCAGCAGACGAAAGCGCATCTCCTCGATGGCGTTGGTCTTGGTCCGGTCATCGCTCATGGATCCCTTCCCTTATTGTTGTACTTCTGGAGTATGCGACAAACCGCACGTTTGGAAATTCAAAAAAACCAATACGGTTGGTGTGCCGCAGTGACGCGGCGGATTATCGGTACACGTATTTGACGATATAGGCATGCAGATCGTTGTAGACAAAGTCCGGCACGTGTTCAGTGCGCATTCCACGCCATCCGGACACTCAGCCCACCAACATCCGGACACTCGTTCCACGCTC
>NZ_AZRW02000066.1 GCF_000512695.2 Pseudomonas sp. QTF5
GCTGAAGGCTGCCCAAGGCAGCCTTCAGCTATGAAACATGTTTACCGGACACTAGTGACGCTCTGCGTGGGAATGCCTCAACGGACGCTCCGCGTTCGGCTCTGAAGGGACGCAGAGCGTCCCGGGCTGCATTCCCACGCAGAGCGTGGGAACGATCAAATCGCGGGCTTCTGTAGGAGCGAAGCTTGCTCGCGAAACAGGCGACTCGGTCTGCCTGGGAGGACGCCTTCGCGGGCAAGTCGGATCGCCGCACCGCTCGCTCCTACAGAGGTTGCGCCTTCAGCGCCTTGCGCAACGCCACCAACAATTTCACGATGTCCTGCGGATCCAGCCGCTGTGGCACGTTTACGTCAGCCATTGTTCTCTTCCTTGTGATGGTTCGGCCGGGGGAGTGTGGCCAAAAGCTGCTCGTCCTTGGAGGGTATTTTGAAAAAAAGATCCTTCCTACAGCGTAAAGAAAAATAGTCGTCCTCCACTGCTGCCACAAATCCGCAGGATAGTTTTTTGCGTGATATCAATATGCTTTAACGGTATTTAAATTCTTTTTTTTATACCTTTAAAGTCGAAGCCTGCCGGGTGGTTATCCACTGCCCATGGACTGCGCCACCGTCGCTTACCGAGCGGCGTACAGGATGTTCAATGACTTTCGATTACGCTTTTATCCTCAGCACCCTGCCGGCGTTTCTCAAAGCCGTGGGCGTGACGCTGCAGGTCGGCTTTATCGCCATCGGCACTTCGTTGCTGGTGGCGTTGATCAACGCGACGATTCTGGTGTTTCGCACGCCCTATCTTCAACGCTTGGTCGGGCTGTACGTGGAACTGGCACGCAACACCCCACTGCTAATCCAGTTGTTCTTCGTCTACTTCGCCTTGCCGGCCCTGGGTATCAAAGTCTCGGGCTTCGCGGCGGCGATCATCACCATGACTTTCCTTGGCGGCGCCTACCTCACCGAAGTGCTGCGTGCCGGCGTGGATGCGGTGCCCCAGGCGCAACTTGAGTCTGGGCGCTCCATCGGTCTATCCCACGGGCAATTGCTGCGCTACGTGATCCTGCCGCAAGCCGGCATCCTCAGTTTGCCGTCGCTGTTCGCCAATTTCATTTTTCTGCTCAAGGAAACCACTGTGGTCTCGGCGGTGGCGGTGCCGGAGATTCTCTACACCACCAAGAGCTACATCGCTCTCTATTACAAAACCTACGAAATGCTCGCCGTGCTGACGCTGATCTGCGTGCTGCTGTTTTTGCCGTTGTCGCTGCTGCTCAGCCGTCTGGAAAGGAGGCTCCAGCATGGCCAGTTCGGGTCTTGAGTTGCTCTGGGTGTCGTTGCCGCAACTGGGCAAGGGCGCTGCGCAAACCCTGTCGATCTCTTTTCTGAGTATCGCCATCAGTACCGTCGGCGGCGTGCTCTACGGCGTGTTGCGCACATTGAATTCGAAATGGCTGAACGCGATTCTGCGGGTCTATCTGGAACTGTTCCGGGCGATCCCGGTGCTGGTCTGGCTGTATTTGCTGTTCTTCGGCCTGCCGATTGTTTTCGGGCTGAGCATTCCGAGCTTCTGGTGCGCGGTGCTGGTGTTGTCGCTGTGGGGCGCCAGCGAAGTCGGTGAAGTGGTGCGCGGCGCCTTGCATTCGTTGCCGCGCGGACAACGTGAGGCCGGGTTGTCGATTGGCCTGGATGGCCCGCAACTCTACGGCTACGTGCTGCTGCCTCAAGCCTTGAAGCGCATGACGCCGCCGACCATCAACGTCTACACGCGGATCATCAAGACCAGCTCCCTGGCGGTGCTGATCGGCGTGGTGGACGTGATCAAGGTCGGCCAACAGATCATCGAACGCACCTACGAATCAGTGCTGATCTACGGCGCGCTGTTCCTGTTTTTCTTTTTCATCTGCTACCCGCTGTCAGCCGCCTCGCGTGTGCTGGAGCGGCGCTGGACGCAAGCATGAGTGCATTGATCGAGTTCAAGGGTTTCAACAAGTTTTTCGGCGAGCAGCAGGTGCTCGACGGCATCGACCTGAAGGTGAAACGGGGCGAAGTGATCGTCATCCTCGGCCCCAGCGGCTGTGGCAAAAGCACCTTGCTGCGTTGCCTCAACGGCCTGGAAGTCGCCCATAGCGGCAGCTTGAATTTTGCCGGGCGTGAGTTGCTGGATAACGGCACCGATTGGCGCGAAGTGCGTCAGCAGATCGGCATGGTGTTCCAGAGCTATCACCTGTTCCCGCACATGAGCGTGCTCGACAATCTGTTGCTCGGCCCACTCAAGGTGCAGAAGCGCGAACGCCGTGAAGCCCGCGCTCAGGCTGAAGCGCTGCTTGAGCGTGTCGGTCTGCTGGACAAGCGCGACGCCTTCCCGCGCCAGCTCTCTGGCGGCCAGCAGCAACGCATCGCCATCGTCCGTTCACTGTGCATGAACCCCACGGTCATGCTCTTCGACGAAGTCACCGCCGCCCTCGATCCGGAGATGGTCAAGGAAGTGCTTGAGGTGATTCAGGGCCTGGCCCGCGAAGGCATGACGCTGCTGATCGTCACCCACGAAATGGCCTTCGCCCGCGCCGTGGCCGACCGCATTGTGTTCATGGATGCCGGGCGCATCCTTGAGCAACACCCACCCGAGATGTTCTTTACGAACCCGCAAACCGCACGAGCGCAGCAGTTCCTGGAGAAGTTCTCCTACGTCGCCGCACTACCCAAAACGACTCAAACAAAGGAATTGGAACTGCCATGAAAACTGCCAAATCTTCTCTGCTGCTACTCCCGCTGTTTGGTCTGGCGCTGCTCGCCGGCTGCAACAAAACCGAAGAACCGGCGAAGCCGAAAGTCGCAAGCGTCAGCACCGCACCGGCCGGTTACCTGGAAAAAATCAAAGCCCGGGACAAGCTGATCGTCGGCGTCTTCACCGACAAACCGCCGTTCGGTTTTGTCGATGAGGCCGGGCGCTACGTGGGGTTCGATACCGACATCGGCCGTCAATTCGCCAAGGATCTGTTGGGCGATGAGAACAAAGTAGAGTTCGTTGCGGTGGAGCCGGCGAGCCGGATTCCATTTCTGCAAAGCGACAAGGTCGACCTGATCCTGGCCAACATGACCGTCACCCCGGAGCGCAAGGAAGCTGTGGACTTCACCAATCCGAACCTCAAGGTAGCGGTGCAGGCACTGGTGCCGCAGGCGAGTTCGGTGAAGAACCTTGATGACCTGGCGACCCGCACCACCATCGTCACGACGGGTACCACGGCGGATATCTGGCTGACCAAGCATCATCCGGACTGGAAACTGCTGAAGTTCGAGAAAAACTCCGAGTCGCTGCAAGCCTTGGCCAATGGTCGCGGCGACGCTTATGCGCAGGACAATCTGGTGCTGTTCAGCTGGGCCAAACAGAACCCCGGCTACCGCGTGCTTGAGGAAAAACTGGGTGCCGAAGCACCGATCGCGCCAGCGGTGAAGAAGGGCAATATCGAACTGCGCGACTGGGTGAATGTGGAGTTGGCGAAGTTGGGCGAGGAGAAGTTTTTGCTCAAGCTGTACGACCAGTATGTGCGTAAAGAATTGAGCGATGACACCAAGCCGGAGAGCGTGATTGTCGAGGGTGGGAAGTGGCAGGGGTGATTCTTCAGGTTCTGTGTTGATCGATCTAATGTCTTCGCGAGCAAGCCCGCTCCCACACTCGATCTTCAGTGGGCACAAGATTTGTGTCCGTCTCCGATCAAATGTGGGAGCGGGCTTGCTCGCGAAGCTTTTTCAGACGCAGATCAATCCGGCCAATACCACACCGGCTCATCCAGCATCCGCTGCCCGACCATCCCGGTCTGGCCGAGATTCTTTTCCAGCACAATGCAATTGCATTCCGGGTCTTGCTGCAACGCCGAGATCAAGCGCCGCGCATGGGACACCACCCACACCTGACACTGCTCGGACGCTCGAATAATCAACCGCGCCAACGCCGGCAGCAGGTCCGGATGCAGACTGGTTTCCGGCTCGTTCAACACCATCAGCGTCGGCGGCCGGGGTGTCAGCAATGCCGCGACCAGCAGCAGATAGCGCAACGTTCCGTCCGACAACTCGGCGGCGGATAACGGTCGCAACAACCCTTCCTGATAGAACTCGATCGCAAACCGTCCGCCCTGCAACGGCTCGATGCTCAGCCGCGCGCCGGGAAAGGCATCGCTGATAGCCGCCTGCAATGCCTCGGGATCGCCGATTTCGATGATGGTCTGCAAGGCTGCCGCCAGGTCGCGACCGTCGTGGTGCAGCACTGGCGTGCGGGTGCCGAGTTGCGGTTGGCGAACCGGTGCGTCGGCGTCACTGCGAAAGTGATCGTAGAAGCGCCAGCGGCGGATGAACTCGCGTAATTCCAGAACCTCCGGCGAAGAACGCAAACTGCCGACCTGATCGAACAGGCTGTCGAAATTCGGCGTGTGCTGAGCCAGTACATCCCAGCTGCGATTGGCTCGGGCACGGATCATCGGGCCGTCGCGATCCACCAGCAGGCTGGCCGGACGATAAATCGGCCCGGCCCAGACGCATTCACACTTGATTTGCGGGTCGAGGTTGAAGCGTGACGGAATAGGTAAGCTGTGTTCGGGCAGCATGAAGTGGCCGTTGGAATCGGGCAGCCCGAGGCTGATCGAATAGCTGAAATCCTCACCGGCAAACCCCAGTCGCAGTCGTTTGACGCCGTGTCTCACCGTAGCCTCGACCGGGACTTCACCATTGCGCATCCGTCGGCTGATATTTTCAGGCCCGGCCCAGAACGTCGAATCCAGCCCACCTTCGCGTGCCAACGCATTGACCACGCCACCCTGAGCGGTTTCCGCCAGCAGGCGCAAGGCGCGGTAGAGGTTGGATTTACCGCTGCCGTTGGGGCCGGTGATCAGATTCAACCGGCCAAGCGGAATCACCAATTTATTGATCGAGCGGTAATTGGCCACCGCGAGGGTTTTGAGCATGGGTAGCTTCCTGCTGCAGGGTTCGTCATTCTGCCTTATTGTCAGCCACACTGTGATCCCTGTGGCGAGCGAGTTTTGTGGCGAGCGAGCTTGCTCGCGCTGGGCTGCGAAGCGGCCCCTAAAGCGTCTGCTGCGCAGCCGAGCGGGAGCAAGCTCCCTCGCCACAGGCAAGTCCACAGGCCAGTACGTAGCAAACCCGTGCACCTGTTGAACCCTGTTCTAAGCTCACAGTCGTATCGTCACTGGCACGTTCGCACAACGCAAAGGAGTTTGCATGGCGGGTCCCGGATTGAAATTAATGGTTGGCCTGAGCCTCATCGCCTTGCTGACCGCCTGCGGCGATAAAAAGCCCGTCGAGAAGGACCGCCCACGAGTCTTCGTGCAAGAGGTCAAGCCATCGGATTACGCCGCCGCAGTGACACTCACCGGCGACGTCCAGGCGCGGGTACAAACCGAATTGTCGTTCCGCGTGGGCGGCAAGATCATCCAGCGTATGGTCGATGTCGGTGACCGGGTTTCGGCCAAACAAGTGCTGGCCAAACTCGATCCGAAAGACCTGCAAACCAATGTCGACTCGGCTCAGGCTCAGGTCGTTGCCGAACAGGCCCGGGTCAAACAAACCGCCGCCGCCTTCGTTCGCCAACAAAAACTCCTGCCCAAGGGCTACACCAGCCAGAGCGAATACGACTCCGCCCAAGCCGCTTTGCGCAGCAGTCAGAGTGCATTGACCGCTGCTCAGGCGCAGTTGGCCAACGCCCGTGATCAACTGAGCTATACCGCGTTGATTGCCGATGCGCCGGGGGTGATTACCGCGCGCCAGGCCGAAGTTGGCCAAGTGGTGCAGGCCACGGTGCCGATTTTCAGCCTGGCCCGGGACGGTGAGCGTGACGCGGTGTTCAACGTTTATGAATCGCTGCTGGCCGAGCCGCCGTCGGATAGATCGATTGTGGTGAGCCTGCTCGACAACCCGAAGATCAAGACCACGGGCACCGTTCGGGAAGTCACGCCAGCAGTCTCGGCGCAGACCGGCACGGTGCAAGTCAAAGTCACCCTGGACAGCCTCCCCGAGGGCATGCAGCTCGGCTCGGTAGTGAGCGCCACCGCCAAGCCAGTCGGCAAAACCGCAGTGGAACTGCCCTGGTCGGCCCTGACCAAAAATCTCAGTGACCCAGCCGTGTGGCTGGTGGACGCCGAGGGCAAGGCGCAGCTGCACACGGTCACCGTTGGCCGTTACCTGACCGGCAAAGTCATTGTCAGCGCCGGCCTCAACGGTGGCGAAAAAGTCGTCACCGCGGGCGGCCAATTACTGCATCCGGGCGTGCAGGTGGAGATCGTCGAAAACACCTATAAGACACCAACGACAGGAGCCCTGCCATGAAGCGCCTGTTGCTGTTGTCCGCCGCTGCACTACTGGTCGCCTGCTCCGATGAGGAAGCGCCACCAGAACCGGTTCGGCCGGTATTGTCCGTGGAGGTGAAAGCGCTCAATCAAGAAGACCTCGGCCGGTTTGCCGGCAGCATTCAGGCCCGCTATGAAAGCAACGTCGGTTTCCGGGTGCCGGGGCGTATCGCCAGCCGTAATGTCGATGTCGGCGCCGAAGTCCAGAAGGGCGCTTTGCTCGCGACCCTCGACCCCACCGATCAGCAGAACCAGTTGCGCTCGGCTCAAGGTGATCTGGCGCGTGTGCAGGCGCTGCTCATCAATGCTCAGGCCAACGCCCGGCGTCAGCAGGAGCTGTTCAATCGCGGGGTTGGCGCGCAAGCGCAACTGGACATCGCCCAGACCGACCTGAAAACCACTCAGGCGTCCCTCGATCAAGCCAAGGCCGCCGTCGATCAGGCGAAGGATCAACTCAACTACGTCGAGCTGCGCACCGACCACAAAGCCATTGTCACCGCGTGGAACGCCGAAGCCGGGCAAGTGGTCACGGCCGGCCAGCAAGTGGTGACCCTGGCGCAGCCGGACATCAAGGAAGCGGTGATCGATTTGCCCGACACCCTGGTCGATCGGTTGCCAGCCGACGTGGTGTTTCAGGTCGCCTCACAACTGGACCCGAGCATCACCAGCACCGCCATCGTGCGTGAAATCGAACCCCAGGCCCAAAGCGCGACCCGTACCCGTCGCGCCCGTCTGAGCCTGACCGATACGCCGCCGGGCTTTCGCCTCGGCACGGCGATCAGCGTGACCCTCAGCTCCGCGATCAAGCCGCGCCTCGAACTGCCGGTGAGCGCACTGCAGGAGGTCGATGGGAAGCTGCGGATCTGGGTCGTCGATCCGAAGACACAAACCGTTTCCCCGCGGGACGTCAGCCTGATCAGCCGGACTGATGCCACAGTGGTCCTGGCCAACGGCGTGAAGTCCGGCGAGCGGGTGGTCAGTGCCGGTGTGCACAGCCTCAAACCGGGGCAGAAAGTGAAAATTGACGAGGACAGCCCGCGATGAAAGGGAGTTTCAACTTATCCGAATGGGCCCTCAAGCATCAGTCGTTTGTCTGGTATTTGATGTTCGTCGCGCTGCTGATGGGCGTGTTCTCGTACCTGAACCTGGGCCGCGAAGAAGACCCGTCGTTCACCATCAAAACCATGGTGATCCAGACCCGCTGGCCTGGCGCTACCCAGGAAGAAACCCTCAAGCAAGTCACTGACAGGATCGAGAAAAAACTCGAAGAACTCGACTCGCTCGATTACGTGAAAAGCTACACCCGTCCCGGCGAATCGACGGTCTTCGTTAACCTGCTCGACACCACCAGCGCCAAGGATATCCCGCAAATCTGGTACCAGGTGCGCAAGAAGATCAACGACATTCGCGGTGACTTCCCGCAGGGCCTGCAAGGGCCGGGCTTCAACGACGAGTTCGGCGACGTGTTCGGTTCGGTGTATGCGTTTACCGCCGACGGCCTGTCGATGCGCCAGTTGCGCGATTACGTGGAACAGGTGCGTGCCGAAATCCGCGAAGTCCCGGGGTTGGGTAAGGTCGAGATGGTCGGCGAACAGGATGAAGTCCTTTACCTGAACTTCTCCCCCCGTAAACTGGCCGCCCTCGGCATTGATCGGCGCGAGGTGGTGCAGACCCTGCAATCGCAGAATGCCGTGACCCCGGCCGGGGTGATCGAGGCCGGTCCGGAGCGAATTTCGGTGCGGACCTCGGGGCAGTTTGCCTCCGAGAAAGACCTGGCCAACGTCAACCTGAAGCTCAACGACCGCTTCTACCGCCTGGCCGATATCGCCAACATCAGCCGTGGCTACGTCGATCCGTCGACCCCGGAGTTTCGCTTCAACGGTCAGCCAGCCATCGGCCTGGCGATCGCCATGAAAAAGGGCGGCAACATTCAGGACTTCGGCAAGGCGCTGCACCTGCGCATGGATGAGCTGACGGCGGACCTGCCGGTGGGCGTCGGTGTACACACCGTTTCCGACCAGGCTGTAGTGGTGGAAGAAGCCGTCGGCGGCTTCACCAGTGCGTTGTTCGAAGCGGTGGTGATCGTGCTGATCGTCAGCTTCGTCAGTCTCGGTGTTCGCGCCGGGCTGGTGGTAGCGTGTTCGATCCCGTTGGTGCTGGCGATGGTCTTCCTCTTCATGGAATACAGCGGCATCACCATGCAGCGGATTTCCCTCGGTGCGTTGATCATTGCGCTCGGCCTGCTGGTGGACGATGCGATGATCACCGTCGAGATGATGGTCACGCGCCTGGAAATGGGTGAAACCAAAGAGCAAGCGGCCACCTTCGCCTACACCTCCACCGCATTCCCGATGCTCACCGGCACGTTGGTCACCGTGGCCGGTTTCGTGCCGATCGGTTTGAACGCAAGCTCCGCCGGTGAGTACACCTTCACGCTGTTCGCGGTGATCGCGGTGGCCATGCTGGTGTCATGGGTCGTCGCCGTGTTGTTCGCCCCGGTGCTCGGTGTGCACATTTTGAGCGCCAAGGTGAAGCCTCATGACGCAGAGCCAGGGCGCATTGGTCGGGCGTTCAATGGCGGCCTGCTCTGGGCGATGCGCAATCGCTGGTGGGCCATCGGCATCACCGTGGCGCTGTTTGTGCTCTCGGTGTTTTCCATGCAGTTTGTGCAGAACCAGTTCTTCCCGTCCTCGGACCGCCCGGAAATTCTCGTCGACCTGAACCTGCCGCAAAACGCTTCGATCGCCGAAACCCGCATGGTGGTGGATAAGCTCGAAGCGACGTTCAAGGATGATCCGGACATCGTGCGCTGGAGCACCTACATCGGTGAAGGGGCGATCCGTTTCTACCTGCCCCTCGACCAGCAATTGCAGAACCCGTACTACGCGCAATTGGTGATCGTCAGCAAAGGCCTGGAGTCACGCACGGCCCTGACGGCACGTCTGCAAAAGCGCCTGCGTGAAGAGTTCGTCGGTGTTGGCAGCTACGTCCAGGCCCTGGAAATGGGCCCGCCGGTGGGGCGGCCGATTCAGTACCGGGTCAGCGGCAAAGACATCGATCAGGTGCGCAAACACGCCATCGCCCTGGCCACCGAACTGGATAAGAACTCGCACATCGGCGAGATCATTTACGACTGGAACGAGCCGGGCAAAGTGCTGCGCATCGACATCGCCCAGGACAAGGCGCGGCAACTGGGGTTGTCGTCGGAAGACGTGGCGAACCTGATGAACAGCATCGTTGTCGGCTCGCCAGTGACGCAGGTCGATGACGATATCTACCTGATCAACGTGGTCGGTCGCGCCGAAGATGCCGAGCGCGGCAGTCCGGAAACGCTGCAAAACCTGCAGATCGTCACCCCCGGCGGCACCTCGATTCCGCTGCTGGCGTTTGCCACGGTGCGTTATGAACTCGAGCAGCCGCTGGTGTGGCGTCGTGATCGCAAACCGACCATCACCATCAAGGCCGCGGTGCGCGACGAGATTCAGCCGACCGACCTGGTGCAACAGCTGCAACCGGACATCGACAAATTCGCCGCCAGTTTGCCCGTCGGCTACAAAGTCGCCACCGGCGGTACGGTGGAGGAAAGCGGCAAGGCTCAGGGGCCAATTGCTAAGGTCGTGCCATTGATGCTGTTTTTGATGGCGACCTTCCTGATGATCCAGTTGCACAGCGTGCAGAAGCTGTTCCTGGTGGCCAGCGTCGCGCCGCTCGGGTTGATCGGCGTGGTGCTGGCGCTGATCCCGACGGGCACGCCGATGGGCTTCGTGGCGATCCTCGGGATTCTGGCGCTGATCGGTATCATTATCCGCAACTCGGTGATTCTGGTGACTCAGATCGACTCTTTCGAGAAGAATGGCTACACGCCGTGGGATGCGGTGGTGCAGGCCACGGAACATCGGCGCCGACCGATTTTGTTGACGGCGGCGGCAGCGAGCCTGGGGATGATCCCGATTGCCCGGGAAGTGTTCTGGGGGCCGATGGCCTACGCGATGATTGGCGGAATCATCATTGCGACTTTGTTGACGCTGCTGTTTTTGCCGGCGTTGTATGTGGCCTGGTACAAGGTGCGCGAGCCGAAGAAAGAGGTGCAGTAAGGCGAGCGCGTAATGATCGTTCCCACGCTCTGCGTGGGAATGCCTCTCGGGACGCTCTGCGTCCCTGCGGCTGTGACGCAGAGCGTCACTGGCTGCATTCCTTTGCTGCGCGTGGGAACGATCAGTCGGCTCGACGCCAAACACTCGCCAACCAAGGCTGCTGCTCCCGCGGCAGCCCCGCCGGCCGGTAGTAGTGCTCAAGCTCCACAAACCCCGCCTCAGTCAGCAACTCCTGCCACGCCTGAAGATCGTAATACGCCCCATAACGCGGGCCGTTCCAGCCTTCCTGGTTCTCCCCACGCGGATTGGAACTGAACAAAACCCCACCCGGCTTCAACGCCTCGCGCAGCTGCTTCAACACCCGAGGCAATTCCTGACTCGGGATGTGGAACAGCACCGCATTGGCAAAAATCCCGTAAAATCGCTCGGCCGGCAGGTCGAGTTTCAGAAAGTCTTGCTGCCAGACTTCGCAACCACTGTCTTCGCGCGCCATCTGCGCAAGCTTTTCCGAACCGTCGAGCCCGACGGCGGTGTGGCCCAGGCGAGTGAAGGTTTGCAGATCGCGGCCAGGGCCGCAGCCGAAGTCGAGAATGCTGAACGGCGCCTCACCCTGAATATGCCGCAACAGGGCATCAATGTTCTGGCTGACATCGTGATCGCGAGTGCCTTCACGGAAGTCTTCGGCCACCGCGTTGTAATGACCCAGGGTGGTGGCGGTGATCTGCTCCAGGTCGTCGGAAGTCTGTTTCATGGTCGGCTGCACAGGCAATTGGGATTCGCCGAATATACGCCATCAAGCCTGGGGCTGCTGCGCAGCCATTCGCGAGCAAGCCCGCTCCCACACTGGATCGCGTCGAACACAAATTCCATGTTCACCGAAGATCGAATGTGGGAGCGGGCTTGCTCGCGAAAGCGGTATCACTGGCGACCAATGACTTCAGCCAGACTCAACTCTGTTTCATCCCCAGGCATTCAATGGACCGATCAACCATCGCCTTGGCAATCTCCAGCAAATGCCAGACGGAGAACACCAATGCCCGATCGGCCCCCTTGAGCTGATCGCCGCACTGATACGCCGTGACCGAGGCGCAGCGCAGGAGATCGGCGACGTAGAGCTGGGTATCCTCGAAACTCACGTCTTTGCTGACGTTGTAGAAGCGAAATTCGTCGGGTGGTGAGGGCTGATCGCCGGTGAGGTAGAAATCAATCGCACGGTAGAGCGCCGATCGATCCCTGAGCGGGTCTTCAGTGGCGGTTTCGTTGGCGGGTGTTTCGGGAGGTGGATCGGGTACGGATTTTTTCATGTGTTGCTCCTATTGCTACATGGGAGCCATCACTTATCGCCTACTAAACGATTGGGTGGCGGCTGTACGCAGGTTAGTAGGCCGGTCAATAGGAAAACCGGTGCACCCGAAGGTGCCCCACGCACAGCCACCATATTCTGCATGCGGCAAAAATTGCCGGACATGAGCATGGAATCGCTATGCGCCTATTGTTCCGGGCTACTAAACCCAATCACTGATGAGCAGTGACGGACCGAGACTAGCCACGGAATTTGGCAGGCGCAAGCGAGCGGAATGATCTAGGAAACGTCCTGCAAAAGAAAGGGATCGGGCCTGCTGGCACTCTGATTTTTCTGTGCGAAATGTTCCCCAGGAGCTAGAGACAATGCTTCTGGTGAGAGCGCTTTTCTGTGGCGAGGGAGCTTGCTCCCGCTGGGCTGCGCAGCAGACCCAAAGCCATTCAATGAGGTGTGTCAGATAAACCTCATTGAATGGTTTTGCGATTGCTGCGCAATCGAGCGGGAGCAAGCTCTTATCAAACAAAAAATAACTCATTGTTTTTGCTCTTAAAAAATCAGGC
>NZ_AZRW02000067.1 GCF_000512695.2 Pseudomonas sp. QTF5
AAATGAAGGCCTGCCTGACGGCAGGCCGTTACCGGCCCGCACACAAAAAATCTGACACTCTCCAATGTTCTTATGATGCAACCTCTAATTCCTTTTGTGCTTTCTACTCCCTCGAACGGATGTGGCAAGTTTTGAGCACTGACTTACACTGCGATACACCCAATGCGAACGAATGACTGTTCAACGGATCGGTAGATCCCACGGCAATCCAGGCATCACGTGATAATCAAGCCAACATGAAAACGGTCACGACCCTTTTTACCTGTCTGCTCGCTGCCAGCGTGTGTGCGGCGACGAGTACCTGTGCAAATGCTGCGTCCCCTTCGCCCATCTTCCAGACCAGCTTCGACTGCGCCACGGCAAAGGCATCCGTCGAAAAGCTGATCTGTCGCGACCCACAACTGATGCAGATGGATATCGAACTGACGCGTCTTTATCGGCTGGCGCTCACGGATGAACATTCAGTACCGCGTCCCGACAAAGTCATGATCGACCAGCAGTTCTGGGCCGAGGCCCGCGAGCAGTGCGCCTCCGAGCCTGCGCCCAAGGCGTGCGCGATCCGAAGTTATGCCGAGCGCGCGCACCAGCTACGCCAAGGCTCGGCCATTGCGAGAACCAAGGATCCAGACAGACTCACCGAAGGCCCCCTGGCTTTTCGGTGTACAGGGCTTAACGCGCTGATGGCCGCCACCTTCTTTAACACCCAGCCTGGTGTCGTGTACCTGAAATGGGCGAACACCTCGATCACCCTGAGCCAGGTGCAGAATGATTCGGGAACCCAATACACTGGCAAGGATTCCCTGGGGAGCTACAGCTTCTGGCAAGACGGCAACGTGGTGCTTTTCCAGAAACCAGGCTCAGGGGAAATGAGTTGTACGGCCGAGCCGATCGGCTGAGACCGTCTCTCACGTACTCGGCGATTTATGCCACGGATAGCCTTTGGCACTGAGATCAAAGGCGTATTTGAACAAGCGCTTCATGTACTCGCCATCGAATTTATGGAGGCGAGAAATGCGGAAGTCGGAGCCGATGTACGCTAGATTGAAGTCCGCCCCATCCTGCTGGGCAATTCGGTAAATCCGATCCAGATCGCTGATCCCCTGATTCTGGATCAATGCGCTGATGGCTCGACCGCCGATGTTCAAGGTTCGGCGCTTCGTTCCGGACCATTGCAGTTCCAGTTTGCCGTTGCGAATGACATAGAAATGCCGTTCACGACGCAAACGCGCCCCGGGCACTTGGTTCAGCGCCATCACGGTGCCGGGTGGGTAAAGGAACACCTGCGTAAGGACACCTCCGTCCACGTGCATTTCCTGAAACGGGTGACCGTTAACGTCCACATCAATCATGACGGGTGAGACGGCACCGGGAATACTCATCGACGCAACCATGATGTTGCGAAACAGCTCGAGCGCTCCCGGTGCCTGACTGGAGGCAATAGCGCCCATGTTCCAGGTGACCGGGCGCCCTGAATCAAGGTCGGTTGTACCGATCATCAGGAGCCGTCCTTTGGCGTATTCCGCCGCGATCGCCGCAAGAATCTCGGCAGTGATGTGCTGTGCAATGAGCCGCGACAGTGGCTTGCTGTGCGCCATACCATCGCTGGTCAGACGGGTCAGCATATTGCGCGCATGGAAAATGTCTTTTGGACCGACTGCATTGCAGATACGCACAATGACATCGTCGTACTGGGGCCCCAGGTAGGCAAACGGGGCGACCAGGGCGCCAGCGCTAATGCCGGTGACGACTTTGAACACAGGTCGAGTCCCATGCCGGGTCCATCCCGCAATGATGCCCCCCGCGAATGTGCCGGCGTCACCGCCGCCCGAAACGGCCAGCATATTTGCCCGCGGCAGGATGTCGTTCGGTAGCCCTGCGCTGGCGAGCGCCTCAGCCTCTCGAAGGTTGGCCTGGCTCACATCCCGAATGAATGGAGTCAGGTCCTGGTCCAGCCAGTAACGAGCATTTGGAATGTCCGGGATCAGCGCTTTTTCGGTTAACGTTGGCGGCACCGCATCACGGCGTTGCAGGCACGCTTGACGCAACATGTTCAGGGTTGAGGCGCTAGGTCTGAGCTGGAATGGTTTCAACACGCCTCCTCCGGCCCCTGCAATTGGCAAAGCCCGTCACGCACACTCGACACACCCATGACCTGTGCAGTCAGCGAGTGGCCTGAACATCTTTCATGCTAGCGCAAGCAAAGGCAGTCCTAACGTTGGTGGGACGTCCGGTCTGTCCTGCGGCTGATCCTCCACCCATTGGCTGGACGTTTCAGAACGCCCGTTTACTGCTTTGTCCGCCCCGCAATGGCGATACGACTGGTCGTTTTGACTTCACGCAACGCAAGACTTGACTGGATAGAGGCGATACCGAGTTGTCGCCTCAATACGCTCTCGACAAAGTCACTGTAGCTATCAAGATCCTGAGCCAACACTTGCAGAAGGTAATCGGCATCCCCGGTTATCTTGTGACAAGACAAGACCTCCGGGAGCTGCATGATGACGGCTTCAAAGGCCTCGGGGGTGTGGTCGGTGTGCGTGGAAAAGCGAATATGCACGAACGCCATGATGTCCAGCCCTAGCTTGCGCCGGTCCAGGTTTGCCTGGTAATCCTTGATCACTCCCTCCTCTTCCAGTCTCTTGCGCCGCCTCCAGCATGGGGTAAGGCTTAACGACAGGCGTTCACTCAACTCGGCGTTGGAAATGCTGGCGTCCTCCTGCAACAAGGCAAGGATGGAAAGGTCGGTATCGTCAAGCAAGGCGCGATGAGTATTTTTTTTCTGCATGGTGCCATCCACGGGAAAATAATCCCGATTAAGCTAGCAGAGCGAGAACAAAAAGCAAAGAAAGTGCATCCGCACCAGAACAAACTATTGGCACTGGACCACCATGACGGATGCGTATAAATGCTTACAGTTTTCAGCGATTCCCATCGCTTGCACCATGGGACCGAATTAAAGGATGGCGTTCTCAAACCTTCTTTCGAACAGCCAAGCCGAGCGGATACCGTTCGCGACCGAGTCCAGCACGTTGGGCTCGGCGATATCATCGTCCCGCGAACGTTTGACCGGGCGTGCTACGTCAATACACACAGTGAGCGCTATGTCTCCTTTCTGGAAACCGCATGGTCCGAATGGACGGCAACCGGCCGGGAGCATGACGCCCTTCCCCTGGTCTGGCCGGTGCGCGACTTGTCCAATGAACACGTCCCCGCGTTCATTGATGGCAAGCTCGGTTTCTTTGCCATGGATGCCGGTTCGCCGATCACCGCGACCACCTGGGAAGCCGTCAAAACCAGCGCGGACATTGCACTCACTGGACTGTCGTTGATCAACGAAGGCCAAAACAGCGCCTTTGCCCTGTGTCGTCCGCCCGGACACCATGCTGCTCGTGAATACATGGGAGGCTACTGTTACCTGAATAACGCGGCCATCGCCGCGCAACATGCACTGACTCAAGGTGCTAAACGTGTCGCGGTGCTGGACGTCGATTTCCATCATGGCAACGGCACACAGAACATTTTCTACGATCGCAACGATGTGATGTTTGCCTCCCTTCATGGAGATCCGTCGGTTTCCTATCCTTATTACTCGGGTTTCAGTAGCGAGTGTGGAGCAGGTGCCGGTGACGGTTATAACCTGAACTACCCGTTGCCGAAAAACACCACCTGGCATAGTTATCAAAACGCCCTGATCCACGCCTGCAAAAAACTTCGTCACTTCTCGCCTGAACTCTTAGTGATTTCCTTGGGCGTCGATACGTTCAAGGACGATCCGATCAGCCACTTTCTTCTGGAAAGCCAGGATTTCTTTGGCATGGGTGAAATCATCGCCACAGTCGGCGCACCGACACTCTTCGTCATGGAAGGGGGCTATATGGTCGATGAAATCGGCATTAATGCGGTCAATGTACTTCATGGGTATGAGAGCAAACAATTCTAAGTTTCGGTGACCGAGACAACCTTCATGGACTTACAACTAAGAGATAAACATAGATGACTCTATTCATAGACGTTGATCACGCCGCCACGCTTTTTGGCAAGATTGGAATCGGTCAGGCCATCACGCAAATGGCCAACTACATCAAGGCTGATTATTGCCGCTGGGCTGACTTTGATAAATCCCCACGCACCGCCAATCACTCCATTTGCGGGGTGATCGAACTGATGCCGACTGACGATGGAAAACAGTATTCATTCAAATACGTAAACGGCCATCCAGGAAATGCCAGCAACAACTTGCTGACCGTCATGGCCTTTGGTGTATTGGCGAACGTCGATAGCGGATACCCCGCCGTTCTCAGCGAACTCACCCTGACCACCGCGGTTCGCACAGCGGCAACGTCCGCCCTGGTAGCCCAGTCGTTGGCACGCAAGGGTTCGACACGCATGGCCATTATTGGAAATGGCGCCCAGAGCGAATTCCAGGCCATTGCCTTTTATGAAATGCTCGGGATCAACGAGGTGCGGATATTTGATATCGACAGCGCCGCTTCATTGAAATTGAAACAAAACCTGGAAAGCTATACCGGCATCAATGTCACCGTAGCCTCCTCGGTGCATGAAGCCGTCAAAGGCGTTGATATCATCACCACCGTCACGGCGGACAAGGCCTACGCGACAATTTTGACGCCCGACATGATCGAGCCTGGCATGCATATCAACGCGGTTGGCGGTGATTGTCCCGGGAAAACCGAACTTCATGCCGATATCCTGCGCAACGCCCGGATCATTGTCGAGTTTGAACCGCAGACGCGCATTGAAGGCGACATTCAGCAACTGGATGCTGACCATCCTGTCATCGAATATTTCCGCATCGTTCGGGATAACGAACCAGGCCGGGAAAATGACACGCAAGTCACGGTGTTCGACTCGGTGGGATTCGCCCTTGAAGACTTTTCTTCACTTCGTTACTTGCATGACCAGGCTAGAAAATACGCGATCGGCGAGAAAATCCATCTTGTACCCACGCCTGTCAACATAAAGAACCTGTATCAATTAATTGAGGAAAACTCTGATTTCTCATCAGCATCGCCCCCGCAAAAACAGCAGCTAGCAGCAAGCTAAGACAGACGATAGCTCGCTATCAAGTCAGGTGGCGAGCCACGAACACCTTACTGATTAACCGATATTGCAAGCGTTTGAACCACCGTCCTGATCCATAGGGCGCAATGGCGAACTTACAACAATAAAACACACACTATTTCTCTGCCAAAACTCAAAAAACATAAAATCAAGAGGTTTTGTGATGAAATCAGATACGCATGAAATAACTGAACAACCCGCATTGCAGCGCACGCTCAGCAATCGCCACATTCAACTAATGGCCATGGGCGGCGCCATTGGTACGGGGCTGTTCATGGGCTCCGGCAAGATCATCGCCCTGTCCGGTACCTCGATCATACTTATCTATATGATCATCGGTCTTTTTGTTTACTTCGTCATGCGTGCCATGGGAGAGCTGCTTTTATCTAACCTGAACTTCAAAAGCTTTGCTGACTTTGCCGGGACCTACCTCGGCCCTCGTGCGGCCTTCTTTCTCGGATGGTCATACTGGTTGAGCTGGAGCGTGGCCGTAGTGGGAGATGCCGTGGTCGTCGGGGGCTTCTTTCAATACTGGTTTCCTGATGTACCGGCCTGGATTCCCGCAATCGGCATGATGCTGACGCTATTCGCCTTGAATGTGCTCACCGTCAAACTGTTCGGCGAGGTTGAATTCTGGTTCGCGATCATCAAGATAATCGCCGTCGTCGCGCTGATCTCCGTCAGTGTGCTGCTGATCGCCAGCTCCTTCGTCTCACCCACGGGAGTCACGGCTTCCCTGACGCACCTGCTGGACAAGCAAGCCGCGTTCCCCAACGGCCTGTTCGGCTTCTTCGCCGGCTTTCAGATGGCGATCTTTTCGTTCGCGGGCACGGAATTAATCGGTACCGCGGCCGCCGAAACCAAGTCGCCCGAAAAGACGTTGCCCAAAGCCATCAATTCCATACCGCTGCGGATCATCCTTTTTTATGTTCTGTCCCTGGTCTGCATCATCGCGGTGACCTCATGGCAGCAGGTATCGCCCAACAAAAGTCCCTTCGTCGAACTGTTCCTGATCGCGGGTTTTCCAGCGGCGGCCGGCATTGTGAACTTTGTGGTGCTGACCTCTGCGGCGTCATCCGCCAACAGCGGCGTCTTCTCGTCCAGCCGCATGTTGTTCGGCCTGGCTGACCTTGGCAGTGCACCCGGTATCTTCAGACGGTTGTCGAAAAACAGTGTTCCGCTCATCAGCCTGGCCTTCACGACCTTTCTGATGCTGCTGGGGGTGCTGCTGCTGTTTATCATCCCTGAGGTCATGACCGCCTTTACCATCGTGTCGACGGTGTCGGCCATCCTGGTGATCTTTACCTGGTCGACCATCCTGGCGTCCTACATCGCTTATCGCAAAGCAAGACCCGATCTTCATGCGCAATCTCGGTACAAAATGCCCGGAGGCGTGCCGATGGCGTGGTTCTCCCTCGCATTTCTCGCATTTGTGCTGTGCCTGCTTGCTCTTCGGCCAGACACCCGCCTTGCACTGTGCGTGATGCCTGCATGGTTCATTTGGCTGGCAATCGCCTACCAACTCTCGCATTTCAGAAGCAGGAACAAGGCCAGCCAAAGCGGCGGGGTCACTTCTCAAAGAATGATCCATTGCCCACCAAAACCTGCACGCAAAAAAAGTCCCGCGACCGAATGAGGTGCGGGACAAAAAATGGGTTGGTTGCGGCCAACCAAAGGAGCATTTTCAAAAGCCGTTACGGGTTACAGGCATTCCTGCGCGGCACGTTCGAAACTCGAAGGCATGAAACTCGACGCCAGCAAGTGGCGCTCATACAAAAATACCTTGCCGCCGTTCGGCGCCTTGTAGGCTTCGAGAACGTTGTCTGCCGCGACTTTGCTCGGCACCACGATCCGGTAGCTGCGCTGGGTTTGCGAGACCGTCGGGTTCAGGGCATTGCCCTGCAACTTCGGCACCACGCAGTCGGCGTACTCGGCAGGCGTTTTTTTCGTCTGAAAGGTCAGCGTCGGATCGTTCGGTGCGGAGGCGCAACCGGCTAGCAGCAAGGAGGCGAAAGCCATGACAGGAACAAATAAAAGGCGCATCGGTGAAGTCCTGAAATAAAAAATCTGGTTCGTTGAGCAACGTCTTCGATGGAGGCGATTTTCCACCTTTGCCCGACAAAGCAGAACTGGCGTTCCTTGATTGTCACTATTACTTGAACCGATAGTTGCGCCGCGCTATCGCAAAACCAAGCCCCGCCAGAAGCGGGGCTTGACGTATTTCACACGGCATCAGGGTTTACGCCCACCGCCGGGAGTTTGCCCTCCTCCTTTTTTGTCTGCGTCAGCCATTTTATCTTTCTCTCTGTCTTCGACAAAGTTGCCTTGGCGCCCTGCTCCCTGTCCGCTGCCGGGACGATTGGTATCGCTGGATTGACGTCCCCCAGAGGCCTGTCCACCTTTTTTGCCGGCTTCGGAGGCACGTTGCGGATCGTTCATCATCCCGCCGCCCGACTGCCCGCCTTTTTTGCCAGCTTCGGAGGCTTTATCAGGGTCGTTGGCAAAATTGCCAGGTTTTTTGTCACCGGTGTTAGCCATTTTCGTTCTCCTCATTGTTTCTCGCGAACCTTCGTCGGCTCGTCTAATTCCGAGGATTTCTGTCATTGAAAGTTTGAACTGATGCGCATTCTTGCGACCAACGGATTGGGGTTATTAGTTCCAGAAAACTCCTGCGGCGGCGACTAATGGTGTGAATCAAACGAGTATAAAAACGGGTTCGCTTATACAAATTGATGAAAGAAAAGAGCGTTGAGGTCTGGCATCATTCAAGCAGGTACGCTTAATCATCAGCTCTCTAATTTATCCCGTATGGAGGTACGTCGATGACAGAGCACATCGTCCACTTTCATTGCCAGATTGATCAGGGCACCATGGAGCGCTTCAGAGACTGCTGCCTCGACGCCATCGATCAGGGCGCCTCATCCCTACTGCTGAATCTTTCCACCAGCGGCGGCAGCACCAACTTTGGCTTCGCCCTCTATACCTTCCTTAAATCCCTGCCAATACCGCTGTGCGCGATCAATGCCGGCAACATCGAGTCGATGGGCATCATCATGTTCCTGGCCGCCGGCCGACGGATCACCGCGCCCCATTCGCGGTTTCTGATTCACCCAATGAATTGGTACTTCCCCCAAAGCTCGGTCGACCATCAACGCCTGCGCGAATACCTCTTGAGCCTGGATAACGACCTCGCGCGTTACGTGCAAATCTTTGCTCTGGAAACTGCCAACGCAGAGACCAAACTGGACATTTTTCATTGCCTTTCAGCGGAAGAGAAAGTAATCGCGGCGCATGAATCCCTGGCCTACGGCATCGCCCACGAAATGCATCAGATGGTGTTTGCCGATAATGTCAAACACTGGAAAGTCAGTGGCGGTTGAGGCGGCCTTGAGTTTTTCGGTCCGATGAGTCAGATACCTGCAATGGGATGGATCTCCAACGTCATTCCGTCACTCAGCGTGAGTTTCAAATCCTTGATAGTGCCGGCCACACGGTCCTTGAAAACCGGCTCGCCCTCGGGATCAAGGTCATCGTAGATAAAGCGGTTGCCCTCGAGCCAGCCGATGGCCGTTTGCAGTTCGGGGATGAGGTAATACTTGCCGTCCAGAAAAAAACCGGCAAACGGTTCTACCCTTTCCCGGTTCTCGATTTCGTAACGCACACCTGGGGTCATGCCTGTGGATTCATCAATCATGATGCGCACCTCGTCATGGTGTCTGATCTTGGAGTCCTGCCTGTTTCAAGGGTGTCGACAAACCGGGCTCGACGGGACGTCTGTGCATCAGACCTCCCGTCTTGCCCTGATACCTGTCAAGAAGTTCCCAGCCCACGCGACAGGTCGGCTGAGGTTTCGGACGCGGTCTTGCGCATCTCGCCCGTTTCTCCAGCGATTGCCTCGTGGGACTCTGTGGTTTCCATCACCTTTTCGCGCACCGCCTCATAGCCCTCCCGTGCTTGCTGTTTGACCTTGCCGGTGAGGCTTGCGCTGGTCCTGCCCAGATAGCGGCGCTCCGTCGCCGTGGTGGGTAGCGCCGCGCCCAATAGCGCTCCCACCGCTATACCGACCGCAGCCATCATCAGTGGTTGCTCCTTGAGCAGATGACTGAACTGGTCACCCATTTCATGAGTCCTGCGCGCCAGGCGATCACTGGTGTCATGGACGGCGTGACTGAGGTGATCGGTCTTCGCATGCAGGCTGTCGCTCAGGTGCGCGGCCTTACCCTTGACCGCCTGATAGCTGTCCTTGATCGAATCGGTGGTGTTGTGCAGACGCTGTCGGGCGCTGTCCATGCCATCGGTGAGCCCTTCGGCCAAGTCATCGGCCCAATCGACATCCGGCTCGACGGAATATTCCCTGGGCGTTGGCGGACGATTCTGGCTCATCATCAACCACATCAGCCCGACCGAGGTCAGCACCGCGGGCACGGGGTTGTTGCGCACACTGGTGCCCAGATTGGTCAGGAAGGTCGAGCCGTTGCTTTGCATCATCAGCAGCGCCTGATCGAACATCTGGCCAGGGGTGAACTTGCTTTCCAGCGCGTCGACGATATGCCCGATGTTCTCCCGTTGCGCATCGATTTCACGCTCGATGGTTTCCGGGCTCTTGGCCGCTTCGGTTTCGAATTCTCGGTTCATGATACTTTCCTCCGCAGGGCTTCCTGGTCTTTGTTCAATGCGTCCAGGGTGCGTTCAGGCTTGAAGTGGGAAGGCTCGAATTGTTTTTTGCCTGCCTGCAGCATCACGAACCCGATGACCATCACCACGACGCCGACAATCAGCGCGGCCAGCCAGGGCGCCATCACCAGGCTCAAGGCATAGACGACTGCCATCAGCAGAATGATGAACCCGGCGAGCAGCACGATGGCGCCACCGGCGACCCCGGCAATCCCTGCTTTCAATGTCGTCAGGCTGGCCTGCAATTCCACCTTGGCCAACGCCAGCTCCTTGGTGAATAACGCCGGTACTTCCCGAGTTAACTGCCGCAATAAACCAACCACGGAAGCGTCATGATCAGCCGTCGTGACAGACGGTGTGACGGGTGGTGTGGGTTGCAGTTCTGGATCATTTCTGTTCATCACCGTTCTCCTGAGAAGGGGCTGGAACCCGGCATTGAGGAACTATCGCCACGATGGTCGGGCGCGCTCGGCGAGGACGGCGTGATGCCAGTGGCCAACCCGGGCGACAACTCGTCCCCGGGAGGCATCGAGGTTTCATAAGTTCCTTGCGAGCCATCGCCACTGAACGCGGTGGTGCTGCTCTGGCCAGCGAACTCACGGTCGGTCGTTGTTGGCATCGTGTTCGTGCCAGCTTTCAGAAACCGCGACAGACCGAACCCCACCGCGATGCTGCCGACAATGAACAACCCCGGATTGTCGCGTGCCAGGTCAGCGCCATCGTGCAAAAGCTCTTCGGCACTTTTGCTGCGCAGTTTTCCGGCCAGGCTGCTCATGCTGTCGGCCATGTCCGCCAGGTAGTCGGACATCCCGAACGTATCGTTCGTCCTGATCTCGGAAACGACCGATTGGGCGCCTCTGGCCAATGCTTCAATTTGATCCGCTGCGGTATCGCGGTATTGGCCGAACTGCTCATCGGCCTGATGCCGCGCACCGCCTATCGCTTCGGTAACCTCCTCCTTTAAATGCTGAAAGTTTTGTTCGGAGCCTGCGGAATCCCGAGGGGCATCCGGTTGTCCGGTACTGCTGTCTGGAATAGTCATGTCATCCATCGCCTTCGTAATGAACACGTCAGGAAGTGGCCGCGGTGTGCCCGCGGTGGTGCTTCATTGCAGATGACGAGGGTGTCTGGCGGGGAGTTCCAAGCAGATGATGAAGTGATAAAAAGCGCACCGGTGGTACTCGCGAGAGCGGAGCCTGTGGGAGCGGGCTTGCTCGCGAAGACGGCGGCACATTCAACATTGATGTCGCCTGATACATCGCTTTCGCGAGCAAGCCCGCTCCCACAGGATTGCGTTTCATTGACTGGCTGGATGCGTCTCGCAACAAAAACCTGCTAAGTTGTACGATGACAGACGATACGCCTATCTCTCGTCTGTCATTTCCATAACAAAAAGGAAAAAATACCCATGAAAAAAACGAAATTGCTTGTAGGATTTTTGTGCCTCTTCAGCGGCTATGCGATGGCAGCCCCTTCATCGGGTGAGAAGGATGTCGCCGTGGCCGTAGACCATCTGACGCAAGCCATGCTGCACAAGAATATTCCCCAACTGAACGCACTCACCGCTGAAAACCTCACCTACGGGCATTCCAGCGGGAAAATCCAGGACAAGAAAGCGTTTATCGCCGACATCGAAACCGGCAAAAGCGCTTTCAAGACACTCGAAATGCAAGGCCAGACCATCACGCTGTCGGGTGATGTGGCTTTGGTCCGTCATCATTTTTCGGCACAAGCCATCAGGGGTGAAGAGATCGTTCCGACGGAAATCGAGAACTTCCAGATATGGCAGAAACAGAAAGGCAAATGGCTACTGGTAGGACGACAAGCGTTCCGCTTCTGATTTTTTGCTTGGCAAGGCAGTCGATAGGCGTTGGCAGCCCCAAAAGATCGCAGCCTGCGGCAGCTCCGGATGTGGCGAGGGGGCTAGCCCCGTTCGGCTGCGCAGCAGTCGTAAAATAAGCGTCCGCCGTGTACCTGAAGCAAATGCGGTGTCAGCTTTGGGGCTGCTTCGCAACCCAACGGGGGCAAGCCCCCTCGCCACAGGGTTTTGTTTGCAAGATGAGGGTGTGTCAGGCGATTGCAATGCTGGATGTACTGGCCTCTTCGCGAGCAAGCCCGCTCCCACACTGGATTTTCTGTGAACACATTATTTGTGCACGCCAGCGATCAAATAATGAAATGGCTACCCCCGCCGCCCCCTGCGATCGCCCACTAAGCTTTCGCAGGG
>NZ_AZRW02000068.1 GCF_000512695.2 Pseudomonas sp. QTF5
ACCAGTTTGCTGCGCGACAGCGCGGCGTCGAAGACGGTGCGGGGCCTCCCTCGCCACAAAAGCGATATACAACTATGCTCTCTTAGAATTTTCCGCTCATAAGGTAATTCGAAAAAGTTATTTATTTTCGGATTCTTATATCATTTAGTCTCCTTTCACGCCGACTCTCGGTCGTCTGAAAAGGAGCTTCTCTATGAAACTGACTTTCCCCCTTCGCCTCCTGGCGGCCGCGTCTCTGGCTGCGGTGAGTTTCTTTGCCCAGGCGGCAGATGTGACCGTCGCCTACCAGACCACCGTTGACCCAGCCAAAGTCGCCCAGGCCGATGGCACCTACGAAAAAGCCACCAAAGCCAACATCGACTGGCGCAAATTCGACAACGGCGCCGACATCATTGCCGCCATCGCTTCTGGCGATGTGCAAATCGGCTACATCGGCTCCAGCCCCCTGACGGCGGCAATCACCCGCAAAGTCCCGGTAGAAACCTTCCTCATCGCCACCCAGATCGGCGCCGCCGAAGCGCTGGTCGCTCGCGACGGTTCCGGGATCAAGACTGCGCAAGACCTGATCGGCAAGAAAATCGCCGTACCGTTCGTTTCCACCGGCCACTACAGCCTGCTGGCCGCGCTGAAACACTGGAACATCGACCCGTCGAAAGTCACCGTACTCAACCTCGCGCCGCCAGCGATCATCGCTGCATGGAAACGCGGTGATATCGACGCCACCTACGTGTGGGATCCGGCTCTCGGCGTGGCCAAGGAAAACGGCAAAGTGCTGATCACCTCGGGCGAACTGGCCAAGTTCGGCGCACCGACTTTCGATGCCTGGATCGTGCGTAAGGATTTCGCCGAGAAGCACCCGGAAATCGTCACCGCGTTCGCCAAGGTGACCCTCGATGCCTACGCCGACTACCGCAAAGACCCGAAAGCCTGGCTCGCCAATCAAAGCAACGTCGACAAACTGGTGAAGCTCTCCGGTGCCAAGGCCAGCGACATTCCATTGCTGCTGCAAGGCAACGTCTTCCCGCTCGCGGCTGATCAGGTGATCACCCTCGGCGCGCCGACCACCAAGGCCATCACCGACACCGCGGTGTTCCTCAAGGAACAAGGCAAGGTCGAGGCCGTGCTGCCGGACTACGCGCCATACGTCAGCGCCAAGTACATCACCAACTGATCGGGAGTTACCGCGATGGCTTTGCTACAACTGGAGCGCATCTGCGCACAGTACCCAGGCAGCACGGCACCTGTGCTGGCGGATATTTCCCTGAGCCTTGGGCCCCAGCAATTGCTGGTCGCCCTCGGCCCGTCCGGCAGTGGCAAGACCTCGCTGTTGAACCTGATTGCCGGTTTCGTCGAACCCAGTGCCGGGCGCATCACCCTTGACGGTGTGCCGGTCAAAGGCCCGAGCGCCGAACGCGGCGTGGTGTTCCAGGACGACGCTCTGTTGCCCTGGCAGGACGTGCTGGCCAACGTCGGCTTCGGTCTGGAACTGGCTGGCGTTCCCCGGGACAAGCGCGAAAGCCGCGCCCGGGAAATGCTCGCGCTGGTGGACCTTTCCGGTTTCGAAAACCGCCGAATCTGGCAGCTCTCGGGCGGGCAGAAACAACGTGTCGGCCTCGCTCGCGCCCTCGCGGCAGACCCTCGGGTTTTGCTGATGGACGAACCCTTCGGCGCCCTCGACGCCTTCACCCGGGAACAGATGCAGGAGCTGTTGCTGCAAGTCTGGCAGCGCACGGCCAAACCGGTGTTCCTGATTACCCACGACATTGAAGAAGCGGCGTTCCTCGCCACGGATCTGATTCTGTTGGCGCCCAACCCCGGGCAAATCGTCGAGCGTCTGAGCCTGGACTTCGGTCAGCGTTACGCTGCCGGCGAATCGGCGCGGGCGATCAAATCCGACCCGCGCTTTATCGAAACCCGCGAACACGTGCTCGCCAAAGTGTTCTCCCAACGCAGTGCCGTCCAGCGGCAGGAGCGTGCATGAGCACCTATGAAATTCCCGCCGCGACGGTGAAACCGGGCTCGACGGTCATTCCGCTGCGTCGCAGTTTGAACACGCGCTGGATCAGCGTGCTGACGCTGGTCGCTCTCGTTGCCATTTGGTGGGCCGTCACGGCCACTGGTTTGATCGAACCGCTGTTCCTGCCGCCACCCTCCGCCGTGCTGCAAAAAGGCTGGCTGCTGGTGACCACCGGCTACATGGATTCGACCTTGTGGCAGCACTTGGGCGCGAGCCTCAGCCGTATTGGCCTGGGCCTGGGCTTCGCGGTGCTGACCGCCGTGCCGGTCGGCATAGCCATCGGCCACAACCGCATCGCTCGCGGCATTCTCGATCCGCTGATCGAGTTTTATCGCCCGATTCCGCCACTGGCTTATCTGCCGCTGATCGTGATCTGGTGCGGTATCGGTGAGCTGTCGAAAGTCTTGTTGATCTACCTGGCGATCTTCGCGCCGATCGCAATTGCCACCGCCACTGGCGTACGTACCGTCGACCCGGCGAAATTACGCGCCGCGCAGTCGTTGGGTGCGACTCGGGGGCAGTTGATTCGGCATGTGATTCTGCCCAGTGCCTTGCCGGACATTTTGACTGGCGTGCGAATTGGTTTGGGGGTGGGTTGGTCGACGCTGGTGGCCGCCGAGTTGATCGCTGCCACCAGCGGTCTGGGCTTTATGGTGCAGTCGGCCGCGCAATTCCTGGTCACCGATGTGGTGGTGTTGGGGATACTGGTGATCGCGCTGATCGCCTTCGTCATGGAAATGGGCCTGCGTGCCCTGCAACGCAAACTGGTGCCATGGCACGGCCAGGCTCACTGAGTACTCATGTGGGAGCGGGCTTGCTCGCGAAAGCGGTCCAGCACTCAACATCTAAGTTGACTGACACGGCCTCTTCGCGAGCAAGCCCGCTCCCACAAACAGCTCGACACCCCGAATTCGAAGAGAGAGACCATGAGCCACCTGACCATCGTCCCTTTAAGCTCCGCCCTCGGCGCGCAAATCAGCGGCATCGATATCAGCCAGCCGCTGAACCTGGAGCAACGCGACGCCATCGAGCAGGCGCTGCTCAAGCATCAAGTGCTGTTCTTCCGCGACCAACCGATCGAGCCGCAGCAGCAAGCGCGATTCGCCGCCTATTTCGGCGACCTGCACATTCACCCGATCTACCCGAACGTGCCGGAGCAGCCTGAAGTGCTGATCCTCGACACCGCCGTCACCGACGTGCGGGACAACGCGATCTGGCACACCGACGTGACCTTCCTGCCGACCCCGGCGATGGGCGCGGTGCTCAGCGCCAAGTTGCTGCCGGAATTTGGCGGCGACACGCTGTGGGCCAGTGGTATTGCGGCGTATGAAGCACTGTCCTCACCGATGAAAACCCTGCTCGAAGGGTTAACCGCCACTCACGATTTCACCCGCTCGTTTCCACTGGAACGCTATGGCAATACACCAGAAGCTTTGGCCCTGTGGGAAGAAGCCCGGCGCAAGAACCCACCGTTGTCGCACCCGGTGATTCGCACGCACCCGGTGAGCGGGCGCCGGTCGTTGTTCGTCAATGAAGGGTTCACGTCGAAGATCCATGAGCTGTCGGAAACGGAAAGCGAGGTGATTCTGAAATTCTTGTTCGCCCACACCACACGGCCGGAATTCACCATCCGTTGGCGCTGGCAAAAAGACGACATCGCGTTTTGGGACAACCGCGTGACCCAGCATCACGCGGTGGATGATTACCGCCCGGCACGGCGGGTGATGCAGCGGGCGACGGTGTTGGGGGATGTGCCGTTTTTCCGGTGATGCTTGAGCCTCGAATTGACGCCCCCACTCGTCTGGCAAGCTGTATAAAAAAACAGGCCGCCCTTCCATAACGAATAAAAATAAAGTAAAAATCCGCTTACCGAATAGTGAGTGGTGAAACGCATGGTCACCAAAGAAGAAATTCAAAGCTTCATTCGTGCGCAAGTTGATAGAGAGTTTTTTGAAGAACTCGGCGTCCTGATTCCTCAAACCTTCCAAAAAGCTTCTAAAGTGGTCCAGGACCTCCTGATTCATACCCCTCAAGAAGATCTACGGGGACACTTACGCCACTCACTTGCTCAGGAAGCCTTAGCAGGCATGACACGCTGGAATCCGCTCATCAAATCAACCGACCCCAAAGGGCACAGTTACGTCCTATTGGAACTGGGAAAACTGCGCATCACATCTGTCGTTTTGCCTTGGCAAAAAGAAGTTCGCGCAGCGAAACACCGCAGTGAACTGAAATCGCTGAACGAATCGTTAGCATCAACCCAGATGGATTGGATCGATGGGCTGTCCCACACCGTTTCCGAACAATTGATCCATGCACTCGTCGTAGTCCACGCACCACCTCCACGTTCAGCAGATCAATCAGAGCCCGTGGCGATCGTGATGGCCATACCTTATTTCAACGGTAAGGGCTTCCACATGGATTGCACATTCGAAGAACTTCTTCAGGGCTACTCTGATAACCCAGCAATTGATCAGAAACCGATTGAATTGGTGAAATTGCGAGATAAGATGCGCCGCGCTGAAGAAATCGAAGACCAAACTGATGATGAGCAAAATTCCAAGAGGTGAACCATGAGAACTGGAGTCGCGGGCTTTCAGTCCGAGCGTCTCAAACAGTTACGGCTCACGTGCGGTATCACCCAGACTGCCTTGGCCGAAATGGTTGGACGCGCCTCTGGAAATATCTCTAAATGGGAGAACGGGCTCCAGGTTCCGGAAGCCGATGCTTTCCAGCGGTTATGCGAGGTCTTTGGCGTCAGTGAAAACTGGCTGCTAGAAGAGCAAATCGTAACGAGTGAAAACACGCCGTTCTTCTTCCGCTCGCAGGTAAGTGCCACCGCTAATGCGAGAGAAATAGCGGAGGTACGCTTGGAGTGGCTTCAAGACATCTCCTATAAACTTCAAGAAAGCCTTGAGTTCGTCGCCGTTAATGTTCCTCATCTGGAAGAAAGCAATTGCCTGCTGATTTCAGACGAAGAAATCGAACGAATGGCTAGCGAATGTCGTCACGCGTGGGGCTTGGGAATCGCTCCCATACCCAATGTCGTTCAGGTTATGGAGAATGCTGGGATCATTTGTGCTCGAACCACGCTAGGCCACCTGAAAATGGATGGTGTATCAAATTGGTATGAGCTGGATCAGCGACCTTATGTACTCCTTGTAGCAGACAAGGCGAACGGCATACGAAATCGATTCGATGCGGCCCACGAGCTTGGACATATCGTTCTCCATCGGCATGTTTCCAAGGAACAGTACGAATCGAATTACGCGTTGCTTGAATCACAGGCACATCGATTTGCAAGTGCATTCCTGATGCCAGCAGAGAGTTTCTTAAGGGAGATTCGCTGGCCTACGCTGGATACCTTGCTAGCACTGAAACCACGCTGGAAAGTTTCTGTGGCAGCGATGGTTCGTAGATGTCTAGACCTAGAGATAATCAATGACACCACGACAACAAGATTGTGGAAAGCCAGATCAGCAAGAGGCTGGGTCAAAGGCGAACCCATGGATGGCGATTTCGATTTTGAAAGGCCGCAGTTAATTGCTCAAGGTGTAAAGATGCTCGTGGAAAATAAGGTCCTTTCCCGTTCTCAAGTCAGACAGCTACTGGGACTACCTCTGCCTATTCTGGAAAACCTGTGTAGCCTGGATAAGGGTTACTTTACCCTCCCAGATCAATCGCAGGTGATCGACATGCAGCTAAGAAAGAGATCTGCGAGGGATGTATTTTTCAACGAAACAGCAGAGATACTAGGCTTCCCAAGTAAAAAATAACGACCGCGTAGCCCATCAAAGCAAATCACGCATCCCTTCTCCGCGAGGGGATGCTTAATTCGGGTCTTGCCCCTCGAACGAATTTACTCCGCCGTCGAAGGCTTCTCCCAAAGATTGACCCCACCCTCCTGGGCAAACCGGTCAATCTCCGCCAACTCTTCCACGCTAAAACTCAGGTTCTTCAACGCCCCGACGTTTTCGATAATCTGCTCCGGCCGGCTCGCGCCGATCAGCGCCGAGGTCACCCGCGGATCGCGCAGGGTCCAGGCCAACGCCAGTTGCGCCAGGCTCTGACCACGACGTTTGGCGATTTCATTGAGCGCCCGCACATGGGCGATGTTGGCTTCGGACAGGTGAGACGCCTGCAGCGAACCACCGCCCGGACGATTGACCCGCGCATCCGCTGGCACGCCATTGAGGTACTTGTCGGTCAACAGCCCCTGAGCCAATGGCGTGAAGGCTATCACGCCGGTGCCAAGTTCATCGGTGGTGTCCAGCAGGTCCTTTTCCACCCAGCGGTTGAGCAGGTTGTAGGCCGGTTGGTGGATCAGCAACGGCACTTTCCACTCCTTCAACAATCCGGCGATTTCACGGGTTTTTACCCCGGAATAGGACGAGATGCCGATGTACAGCGCCTTGCCCTGCTGCACGGCGGTAGCCAATGCGCTGGCAGTTTCTTCAAGCGGCGTGTCCGGGTCGAAGCGGTGGGAATAGAAGATATCCACGTAGTCCAAACCCAGACGCCGCAGGCTCTGGTCGAGGCTGGCCAGCACGTATTTGCGCGAACCACCGCCCTGACCGTAAGGGCCGGCCCACATATCCCAACCGGCCTTGCTAGAGATGATCAACTCGTCGCGGTACTGCTTGAAGTCTTCACGCAGCAAACGACCGAAGTTGATCTCGGCGCTGCCGTACGGCGGACCGTAGTTGTTGGCCAGGTCGAAATGGTTGATGCCCAAGTCAAACGCCGTGCGCAGCAACGAACGCTGGGTATCGATTGGCGTGCTGTCGCCGAAGTTGTGCCACAAGCCAAGGGACAGTGCCGGTAGCACCAACCCGCTGCGACCCACGCGGCGGTAAGGGATGGAATCGTAGCGGTTTTCGGCAGCGGTGTAGGTCATCGAATCCTCTCTTGTCTGTCTTGAATGTGGTATCGACTGCTTTGCAAGTTGCCCAGCATACGCTTGGAAAAACGCCGATAAACCTCGGACTCGAGAAAATGCTGAAACGTTTCACAGATCTTCGACGGCTGAGTAACTCCGTAGTGATCGTTCCCACGCTCTGCGTGGGAACGATCGATGGGCCGGCAGTTACTGAGCCCCCGCAAACACCTCCTCCAACCAATCCACAAACACCCGAACCCGTGGCGACATGTGTTTGTTATGGGGATACAACACGGAAACCGGCATCGGTGGCGGTGGTGTGTCGGTGAGGATTTCCCGCACCAGCCCTTGGGAAATCAGCGTTTCCATTCGGTAGTGCGGGCACTGAATCAGGCCCAGACCTGCAATCGCCGAGGCTGCGTAAATCTCCGCACCGAACACCGACAACGCGCCATCGATGGCCACTTCTTTCAGCTCGCCATCGACCATGAATTCAAATGGAAACAACTTGGCGGTGGTACGCGAAACGTAGTTCACAGCGCGGTGTTTTTTCAGGTCTTCGAGGTTTTTCGGTTCGCCATATTTGCGCAGATAGGCGGGGCTGGCGCAGGTGATCTGTCGCAGGTTGGCGACACGTTTACCGATCAGTGCCGAGTCGCCCAAGGTGCCGGCGCGTAGCACGCAATCAACGCCTTCGGCGATCAGGTCGACAAAGCGGTCGGCCTCGCTGATGGACAGTTGGATGTCCGGGTAGCGCGCCATGAATTGCGGCAACGCGGGGATCACGAAGTGCTTGGCCAACGTCCCATGCAGATCCACACGCAACCGCCCTTTCGGCGCAACGCTGCGGAATGCCAGTTCGGCTTCTTCCAGTTCCGCCAGCAATTGCACGCAACGCAAGTAGTACGCCTCGCCATCCAGCGTAGGACGCACCTTGCGGGTGCTGCGCTCAAGTAGACGAGTACCGAGCCAGGCTTCGAACTGATTCAGTGTGTGGGTCAACGTAGCTCGGGGCAGGTTCAGATCATCGGCCGCCAGCGTGAAGCTGCTGCGCTCGTAGATTCGCACGAAAATCTTCATCGCTTTGACTTGATCCACGCGGGGCTCCTGACGTCGATTGTTGGCGATTATTGAACAGTCAAGGCAACTCTCATGCATTTATCGCCTTGAGTAAACATGTGAGTCTGGCTCCACTTCAAACCCCTCCAAGGAATCAACACCATGACTACTCAAACGTCGAAAGTTGCCATCGTGACCGGCGCCTCCCGCGGCATCGGGGCCGTGATCGCCAGACAACTCGCCAGCGAAGGTTTCGCCGTCGCCATCAACTACGCCAGCAGCGCCACTGAAGCATCAAAACTGGTCGTGGAGTTGCGTCAGGCCGGGCATCAGGCCATAGCGGTCAAGGCTGACGTGGCGAATGCCGACGACGTGCGCCGATTGTTCGACGAGACTGAAGCGCAATTGGGCAAGGTCGATGTGCTGATCAACAATGCCGGCATCCTCAAAGTGATGCCGCTGGCGCAGCACACGGACGAACTGTTCGACCAGACCTTCAACATCCACGCGCGCGGCACGTTCAACACCTTGCGTGAAGCGGCGACTCGCCTGAACAGCGGTGGCCGGATCATCAATTTCTCCAGCAGCACCGTTGGTCTTAACTTGCCCGGCTACGCGGTGTACATCGCCAGCAAGGCAGCAGTGGAATCCCTGACCCAGGTGTTCGCCAAGGAAATGCGCGGTCGCAACATCACCGTAAACGCAGTGGCCCCTGGCCCGGTGGCGACGGAGCTGTTTTTGCACGGCAAGAGTGAAGAGCAAATTCAGAATTTCGCCAAGATGCCTCCACTGGAGCGTTTGGGTCAGCCGGAGGATATTGCTCGTGTTGTGTCGTTTCTGGTGGGGCCAGATTCGGGTTGGGTGAATGGGCAAATTCTGCGGGTGAATGGTGGGTTGGTTTAACTATGCTCGACGTATTGGGGTGAGCAGTAAGGACGCCTTCGCGGGCAAGCCCTTTAGGGCAAGCCCGCTCCCACAGGGATCGCAGTGAACACAACGCCTGTGAACACCAGAGCGACCACTGTGGGAGCGGGCTTGCCCGCGAAGGCGTCCTCAAGGGCAACACACATCTGAAGGGAGGAACGCATCATGCACACCACCATCATCATCTTCTTCGGCCTGGCCCTGCTGGCGCTGATGCTGTTCATCGGCGAGAAAATCGGTTTCCCCCGCCAAATCCTGGCCTACAGCTTTGTCGTGCTGTGGCTGGCGTTGACCTTGATCAACGGCGCGGTCGGCATGGTCAACGCCGGCCAGCCGTTGAGCACCGAACTGGTGGTGGGTAGCGCGGTATTCGGCGTACCGGTGGCGGCGCTGGTGTTGTTCATGACGATGACCAACGCCTGAGTGCCACCGGCGCTCGATCAGCGCACCAAATGCAAAAACTGCATGTGCCGTTCGTACTGGTCGAGGATGTCGTTGATGACCTGCTCCTTGGTGTAGCCCACCAGATCGTAGTCCTGACTGCCCTCGCTCAAATGCACTTCGGCGCGGTAATAACGACGATTATTGAGTTCCTTGGAACCCATGCCGCCACGGGCGAAGGATGGCGTGAAGTAGCCGCGCATTTGCACCTGATAGATGAACGGATGCAGTTCGCCATGACCGATCTCCAGGCTGACGTTGTCATTGGCCGGATCGGGCTGCGTGACCACGTGCAAGCCCTTCTCGACGAATACTGCCGTCACCTCTTCAATCGCCGGGCGCACCGTGGTATCGAGGAAGCGATAGACCTCATCCCGAGACGGGAAATGCACCGCCTGACTCAAACGCTGACGCCATCCACCACGCCGCGAGCCGGACACTGGCGCGAGGGAATGCAGTTGCGCGATCTGCTTCTGCGATTCCAGATAAAACGCCTTGTGCAGCCCCCACATCATCAGCAACAAAATCATCGAGAACGGCAACGAGGTCAGCACCACCGCTGACTTCAAGGCATCGATGCTGCCGGAGAACAGCAGCGCGCTGGTCACCAACGCAGTTATCGCGCCCCAGAACACTCGCAGCCATTTCGGCCCGTCTTCATCCGGGTTACCACCCTTGGCGGACAACGTCGACAACACCACAGTGCCGGAGTCGGCGGATGTCACGAAGAATACGAAGCTGATGAACACCGTGACCGCAATTACGGTTTTGCTCCACGGGTAGGTTTCCAGCAGCAGGTACAGGGTCATCGACGGGTTGTCGATGGCCGACATGCCGAGTGCGCTCATGCCGTGGTTGAGGACCTGGTCGATGGCGCTATTGCCGAAGATCGACATCCACGCCAAGGTGAAACCGAGCGGAATCAACAGCACGCCGAAGACGAATTCGCGGATGGTCCGACCACGGGAAATCCGCGCGATGAACAGGCCCACGAACGGCGACCATGCAATCCACCAGGCCCAGTAGAACACCGTCCAGCCACCCAGCCAGTCGCTGGGTTTGTCATAGGCGTAGAGGTCGAAACTCTTCATCGGCAAGGCGCCGAGGTAGTCGCCGATGTTCTGGATCAACGTATTGAGCAAGTGCTGGGTAGGGCCGGCGAACAACACGAACAGCAGCAGCGCACAGGCCAGCAGCATGTTGATGTCGGACATCACCCGCACGCCTTTATCGACGCCGGACACCGCGACGATGATCGCCGCGCCCATCATCAGCGTGATCAGGCCGACCTGAACCCACTGGGTGTGAGCGATGCCGAACAGGTAGTCCAGGCCCGAGTTGAGGTGCAATACACCAAAGCCCATGTCGGCACCGAGGCCGAACACCGTGGCAATGATACCGAAGCCGTCCACCGCGTAACCGATCGGGCCGTTGATGCGCTTGCCGATCAGCGGGTACAGCGCCGAACGCAGGGCCAGCGGCAGATTATGTCGATAGGCGAAATAGGCCAGCGCCATGCCGACAAAGGCGAACACGCCCCAACCGTGCAGGCCCCAGTGCAGAAACAGAATCTGCATCGCCTGACGCGCCGCATCCGCCGTACCGGCCTCGCCTTGCGGCGGTTGTGCCAGGTGCGTCAGCGGTTCGGACACGCAAAAGAAAAACAGCGTGATGCTGATCCCGGCGGCGAACAGCATGCCGGCCCAGGACAGGTAGCTGAATTCGGGCTCGTCGTGGTCGGCACCGAGCTTGATCTTGCCGTAGCCAGACAAGGCGGTGACCACCACGAAGACCAGATACAGCGTCATCGCGAGCATGTAATACCAACCGACCGTGTTGGCCGCCCAGTTTTGCGCTTGCAACAGCCAGGCACCGGCCTGTTCGGGCATCGCCATGACGACAACGGCGAACAACAAAATAAAGGTCGCCGCGAAATAAAACACCGGCGGATTCATGCGGACCTGGCCGCTTGCGGGGGTGGACGATGCACTCATGAAAGGTGCACCTCAAAGGGGTGAAACAGGAAAATCAATAACGGACTCGGCAAAGGCAAGCCTCCTGTTGTGAGCGGGCAGCAAACCGGCGGTTTAACTTGAATGAGCGTTCAAGTTAAACATGGATAGGGGGCTAAGGACTAATCGCAGGGCTCGGCGGTAGCTTTCCTACGCTAGCTCAAGGAAGGATATGACGCGGGTTTGGAGGATGATCGTTCCCACGCTCTGCGTGGGAATGCAGCCCGTGACGCTCTGCGTCACATCAAGAGCGGACGCGGAGCGTCCAGTGAGGCATTCCCACGCGGGGCGTCACTAGTGTCCGGTAAACATGTTTCATAGCTGAAGGCTGCCTTGGGCAGCCTTCAGCTT
>NZ_AZRW02000069.1 GCF_000512695.2 Pseudomonas sp. QTF5
GTGGGGTTTCCCCATGTGAGAGTAGGTCATCGTCAAGATTAAATTCCGAAACCCCTATCTGCGCATACAGGTAGGGGTTTTGTTTGTCCTCGAAAAAAATATCCTAAGACTGGTTCAGATGTAATGGTCTGATGGATGCTCGCCAATGGTTAAGCCATTGCAGGGTGTAGATTGAAGTGAGTGCGTTTCTACGGTGACGCATTTATTCTGTGAGGCGAGTAGGCTTTTCTCATTTATTTTGTGAATCCCAACCGGCGGACTCACAAAAGAGATGATTTTCTACCAGCGTTTGCTGGGGCTTCCGAATCATCTATTCTGTGACCCTACCTCCAGCAGGACCGCTAAAATAAAAAAGGCCAACGTTTATCGTTGGCCTTTTTTATTGATCGTCGAAACGTGGTCATTCGCTAGCGTTGGCCACGCTCTCAAGCCGATACCCATACCCGTAAATCGTCAGCAGTTGCCAACCGCGATCAGCCGTCAGGCCCAGCTTGTTACGCAGGCGATAAATATGGGTGTCCAGCGGGCGGGAGGACACCACTTCTTCATGGGTCCAAAAGCGTTCATACAAGTATTCACGGGACAAAGGTCGGCCCAGATTGGCGAACAGGCAACGGGCGAGACGGTATTCCCGTTCGGTCAGGCTGATGGGGGTGGAGGCGCGGGTGACGGTGAGTTCGGCGTCGTCGAATTCAAGGTCATTGAAAGTCAGTATTTCGGTGGCTGCCGCGCGTTGCAGTCCATGCCGGCGAAGCACCGCGTTGACCCGAGCCATCAGCTCGTTGGGACGAAACGGTTTGCTCACGTAATCATCGGCTCCGGCGTTCAATGCCTGGACGATATCGCTTTCGGTATCGCGACTGGTGAGCATGATTGCGGCGGGTGGTGCGTCCATGTGTTCACGGGTCCAGCGCAACAATGACAGACCGCTTACATCGGGCAGTTGCCAATCGAGGATCAGCAGATCGAAGGTCTCCCGTCGAAGTTGCCGAAGCAAATCCTCTCCTCGCTCGAAACTGTGCAACGTCCACGCCCGCTCTCCCGTTGCGGGGATCTGTCGCAGTGTCTGTTCTACCCGGCGGAGTTCGGCGGGTTCGTCATCCAGTATTGCGACACGCATGCCGAGTGTTTCCTTCATCTCGTAAATGCAAAGGTTTAAGAAAAATCCTACGGTAGTTCAGGCTGATTGATTGAATCTGAAGTGGGAAGTTCCCAAGTGTCGCGAACGCTGAGTGTTTTAGTGTTTGCCAATTCTGAACAAATATTGAGAATCAGCTCGCAGCTTCCTTATGCCGGTAAATTCGTTCGCGCTGAGCGGCACAGGGGCATTGGGATGTGCTCCGACGCAGGGAGCGTCAACCAACCTGGCGGGACCGTCGATTGCCGGTTTTCGGCGGTCTCCAGTTAAGGGGAAAACACAAGGAGTGCCTGCTCGGTTCCGACACAGGGATGTGTCATCTCATGTCCTTTGTTCCCATGGCTATCTGCCAGAGCGTCCGCTCAGGTATCGTGCGCCAGCGCGTGCGTTTCCCGGCATGATTTCTACAAGAGCATAAAAAGCAATCCATGAACCCCATGACCTTATTGCTCCCACGCCGTTCTGGTGTCTGTCTTTTATTGGTTGCCGGCCTGATGGGATTGCTCACCCAAAGTGCATTAGCGGCTGGCGCCTCGGCAAAACGCCTGCCTTATATCGATGAAAACCAACAATGCCGTGGTCAACCGCTGCCGGCGACTGTCGAGCATCTGACCGGCGAAGCCTGGAAGCTGGACGCCAAAGGCAAGCAGACGCCACTGCAGGAAGGTATGTCGATCGACGAGCAGGAGGGCGTCAAGACCTCGCCCTCGGCATTTGTCAGCCTGTCTCTGGGTGATGGCTCGCGGGTGGTGTTGCCCTCTAGTTCCCATATCACCCTGCATCTCAATGAGGAACATTCGATCCCTCAGGTCATTCTTGAGCAGGGGCAGGTCGAGTCGTACGTGATCAAACGTGCCAGCGCCCATGATCGTTTTCGGATCGTCACACCAGTCGGTGTACTGGGCGTACGGGCCACGCGTTATCGGGCGCAAGTGGCCACCGACGCTGCCTTTCTAGACATCAAGCAAGAGCAGTTTTCCAGCACGCCAGAGGTCAAATTCAGCGGGCTGAAAGCGTTTTTCTACCATGTTCGCCTGTCGGCCTATGACGCTCAGGGGTTAGAGGGAGAGACCGGGGTGTATGACATTTTCTATTACCCCAGGACCACCCGTGTCCAATAGCGCCCTGGCCGACGACCGATGAAGAGACGGCCAAGGAAGGATGGCCGCGAGCCGACCCAGGCTCAGCGGTTGTTTCAGCGGATGGTCCGCGAGTGGCTGTGGGTCTGTCTGATCCTGTTGCCGCTGACGGCGATGCTGTCCATGAATCAGGGGCTGGCCCTGAGCAATCTGCTGTATGACAACCTGCGCCGGCTGAGCCCTCTGCCGGTGGACCCGCGAATACTCATCGTCACGATCGATGACTACAGCTTGCAGCAGCTTGGCCAATGGCCGTGGTCGCGGGCCATGCACGCGCAACTGCTGGATCGGCTCAGCGCCGCGAACGTTAAAGGCGTTCTTTTCGACGTAATCTTCAGCGAGCCCGATAGCCATGCCGACAACGATCAGCTTTTGGCCCAGGCGACCTGTCGAGCCGGGAATGTTTTTGTGCCGCTGCTGCGCGAAGGCGTCGCGCGTTATGGGCAGCCCTTGGGGGAAATTGAACCGGTGACTCCGCTGAGCCATTGCGCCAAAGGCATCGGGCACATCAATGCCGAAGCGGATGCCGACGGAATTGTACGCAGCGTGTATTTAAACGAAGGACCGGCGCAAAACCCCCGTCCGCAACTGGCCTGGCTGCTGTACGAAGAAACCCTTGCCGACAAGGGAAATGCCCCGATGCCTGGCACCCCGGCCCTGCCATCGGCGCAAGGCTGGCAGCGAGCCCACGAAATACGGATTCCTTTCATCCATTCCGATGCAGGCTTTCCCACTGTGCCCTACGTCAGCGTACTGCGCGGCGAAGTCCCGTCAGAGTTGCTGCGCGATCGCTTGATCCTGATCGGCTCGACCGCTCCAGGCCTGGGCGACCGCTACGTGACACCGCAATCGGCCAGCATCGGCACCACACCGGGGATCGAGATTCAGGCGAATATCCTCAACGGGCTGCTGCAACAGCGCAACATCGTGGTGCTCGATCAGCGCTTGGCGGCGTTGCTATCGGTGGTAATTGTCGGTGAGTTGCTGGGCCTGCTGTTGGTGCGTCCGCGTCGCGCCCTATGGCTGACTCTGGGTGCAATGACGGCCGCTCTACTGGGTTCGGGTGTACTGTTGCGGCTTGGTTGGTGGTGGTCACCGGCCGCGAGCCTGCTAGGGATGATGCTGGGCTACCTGATCTGGAATTGGCGAAGGCTGAACGCGGTGCTCGCCTATTTCGGCTGGGAACTGGCGCGCCTGGACAGCGAGCCAAAAGTCTTTCCCGAACGTCGTCGCACCCAGGCCCCGGCCGGCGATGTCCTGCAAGGGCAAATCGTCGCGCTGGAGCAAGCCATGAGCCGGACCCGCGACACCCGACGTTTCATTGCCGATGGACTTGAATACCTGCCGGTGGCGACGCTGATCAGCGATCCGCATGGACGCATTCTGCTGGCCAACCGCAAGGCTCGAGAGGTATTTGGTCGTGGCTTGGTGGGCGAGGACATGCTCGAGCAACTGAGCGACCTGGGTTACCCGGTGTCGTCCGACGGAACGCCATCTGCATTGTCGACCCTGGAGCCGCTGGAGTTTCGTGACACCCAGGCACGCAGCCTGCGTCTGGACCTGGAGCCGCTATTACCAGCCGAAGGAGACTCCGTGATTGGCTGGCTACTGAGCCTCACTGACTTGAGCGTCGAGCGGGATGCCGAAGAACAGCGAGCCGTGTTGCTGCGCTTTTTATCTCATGACCTCAGAGCTCCTCACTCTGCGATTCTGGCCTTGCTCGATGTTCAGCGGCATCAGGTGTCCGGTGACACTCAAGTGTTCAGCCAGATCGAGTTACAAGTGCGTAAGGCGCTGAACCTGACCGAGGCTTTTGTGCAGTTGGCAAAAGCCGAGTCCGAGGCCTATCAGTTTCAGCCGAGTATGTTCGCGATGTTGTTGCTCGATACCTTCGACCAGGCCTCGAGCATCGCTCATCTTAAGAACATTCAGTTGCTGCATGACCTCGACGAAGACGCTGAAGCGCTGGTCCTGGCCGATCAAGCGCTACTGACACGGGCACTGTTCAACCTGTTGGAAAACGCCATCAAGTACAGTCCGGCGGGCTCGCGGATCTTTGTGCGGGTGAGTTGTGCCGAGGGCTGGCTACTGTGCGAAATCGTCGATCAGGGCCGAGGTATTGCTGTCGATGAACTTCCTGAGTTGTTCAGTCAGTATCGGCGTTTTACTTCGGCTCACGGCAGCGACGGTCTGGGGCTGGGTTTGTCCATGGTCAAGGCTGTGGTGGACCGTCATGGCGGGAGGATTTCCTGTCTTAGCGTGGTGGGGCAAGGCACGACGTTCAGTGTCCAGTTACCGCTATTGAGCGAGTGAGCCAGATGCTTTCAACGGGCATAAAAAAACCGGCTATATCAGCCGGTTTTTTTACGTCCGAAATAAACTTATGCACCTTTTTCGACGTTTTATTTGTTTAAGAAATATGTATGTAAATCATAAGCTTAAAAACTAAAAACGACGTTTTTCAACAAAACGGTACACAGGTTATCCACAGAATCTCAGACAGTCACTTGATCGGTGGCGTTGGGTGCCGCCGGGGCTGCTGGCAGCGAACCCATCTCGCGCTGCATCCGTTCGTTCCAGGCTTGCACCCGATCATTCAGGTCGGCAATGGCTCGCGGCCCGCTTCCCTCGGCGTACATCGGTGCGCCAATGATCACGGTGATCACGCCTTGCTTCTTTGCCCAACCGGTTTTTGGCCAGAACTTGCCGGCATTGTGCGCAATCGGCAGTACCGGTAATGACGCATTGACGGCCAACGCGGTGCCACCGCGGGAGAATTTGCCGATGGTGCCATAGGGGATGCGAGTCCCTTCCGGGAAGATCAGTACCCAGACATTGTCCTTGAGCAGCTCATCGCCTTTCTTCGCCACATGCTTGAGTGCAGCTTTCGGGTTGCCACGGTCAATGGCGATCGGCCGGAGCATCGCCATGGCCCAGCCGAAGAACGGAACGTAGAGCAGTTCGCGCTTGAGCACCTGACTCAGCGGCTCGAAGTACGCCGAGAGAAAGAAAGTCTCCCAGGTGCTCTGGTGGTTCGACTGAATCACGCAGGGCTGGTCAGGCACGTTCTCGGCACCCTTCACTTCGTAACGGATACCCAGAAAGACTTTACTCAGCCACAAGGCGCAGCGGCACCAGTACACGTTGATAAAGCGATAGCGCGCCTTGAATGGCAGAAACGGCGCGATAAAAAAGCTCAGGGTGCACCAGAGCAAAGAGCTGGTGCCCAGCAGCAGGTAAAAGAGGAAAGTTCTGATGGCCTGCAGTATCGACATGGCGACATTTACCGTTGCGGGCATTGCCCGCCTATTCAAGCGCACTCCCGATCAGTCCTTGCAGGATGTCAGAAGAGCCTTAGTTGTGGATAAGTTCCGCGGCAATCGCCGCCAGATCGTCAAAAATCAAGGTGCCCGCCGGTAGGGTCAAGCCCTGCGTCTTTTCGCCTTTCCCGGTCTTTACCAAAACTGGCTGAGAGTCGACGGCTCTGGCGGCTTCCAGGTCACCGAGAGTATCGCCGACGAACCATAGATTCGTCAGCGAAACGTTGTAATGCGCGGCGATGGTTTTCAACATCCCGGGTTTTGGCTTGCGGCAATCGCAGCCATCGTCTGGCCCATGCGGGCAATAGACGATCAGCCCGACTTCGCCGCCCTGCTCCGCCACGAGCTCGCGCAAGCGAGCGTGCATGGCATCCAGGGTGGCGATGTCGTAATAGCCGCGAGCGATGCCCGACTGGTTGGTAGCGACCGCCACCGTCCAGCCGGCCTTGCTCAACTGCGCGATCGCTTCGATCGAACCGGGGAGCGGAATCCACTCCTCCACCGACTTGATGTACGCGTCGGAGTCGTAATTGATCACTCCGTCCCGATCGAGAATCAGCAGTTTCAACAGCAGCCCCTTAGCCCAGCAGCGAAATGTCAGCGACGCCGAGGAACAAACCACGCAGACGCGCCAGCAGCGCATAGCGGTTGGCTCGCACCTTGGCATCTTCGGCGTTGACCATCACCGCTTCGAAGAACGCATCCACCGGCTCGCGCAAGGCGGCCAGACGTGCCAGCGATTCGCTGTACTGACGAGCAGCGGCCATTGGCTGAACAGCCTGGTCAGCCTGCTGGATTGCCGAATACAGCGAGAACTCGTTGGCGTTGTCGAAGTACTTGGCTTCAACGACCGTCGGCACGGAACCTTCGACCTTGCTCAGCAAGTTCGAAACGCGCTTGTTCACGGCGGCCAGGGCAGCGGCTTCCGGCAATTTGCGGAACGCTTCTACCGCTTGTACGCGCTGGTCGAAGTCCAGGGCGGACCCTGGTTTCAGGGCACGTACCGACAGGTAGGTCGCAACATCAACGCCTTCGTCTTCGTAACGGGCACGCAGACGGTCGAAGATGAATTCCAGCACGGCGTCGTTAAGGCCGGCAGCCTTGATCTTGGTACCGAACGCATTTACGGCAAACGCCACGGCGTCGTTCAGATCGAGGTCGAGCTTTTTGTCGATCAGGATGCGCAATACACCCAGCGCTGCACGGCGCAGGGCATACGGGTCTTTGCTACCGGTTGGCAGCATGCCGATGCCGAAAATACCCACCAGCGTGTCGAGCTTGTCGGCGATGGCCACGGCCGCACCGGTCAGGGTGGTCGGCAGTTCAGCGCCGGCACCGCGCGGCATGTACTGCTCGTTCAATGCCAGGGCGACGTCTTGCGGCTCGCCGTCGTTGAGGGCGTAGTAGTAACCGGCGACACCTTGCATCTCCGGGAACTCACCGACCATCTCGGTCGCCAGGTCGCATTTGGACAGCAGGCCTGCACGTGCCGCCCAGGAAGCGTTGCCGCCGATGCGAGCGGCAATGTACGCCGCCAGTTTCGACACGCGTTCGGCCTTGTCGTAGACGCTGCCGAGTTTTTCCTGGAACACCACGTTCTGCAGACGCAGGTTGAAGTCTTCGAGTTTTTGCTTCTTGTCTTGCTTGAAGAAGAACTCGGCGTCGGTCAGGCGTGGGCGAACGACTTTCTCGTTACCGGCGATGATCTGCTGCGGGTCTTTGCTTTCGATGTTGGCCACGGTTATGAAACGAGGCAGCAACTTGCCGTCGGCATCCAGCAGGCAGAAATACTTCTGGTTGTCCTGCATGGTGGTGATCAGCGCTTCTTGCGGCACGTCGAGGAAACGTTCTTCGAACGAGCACACCAGCGGCACCGGCCATTCAACCAGCGCGGTCACTTCGTCGAGCAGGCTTGGCGGCACGATGGCCGTACCTTCCTGCAGCGTCGCCAGTTCTTCGGTGCGCTTGCTGATCAGCTCACGACGCTCGTTGGCGTCGGCCAGCACATAGGCAGCACGCAGATCGCTCAGGTAGTTGGCCGGCGAGGTGATGCGCACGCTTTCAGGATGGTGGAAGCGGTGACCACGGGAATCGCGGCCGGACTTTTGCGCGAGGATGGTGCAGTCGATGACCTGGTCACCGAGCAACATCACCAGCCACTGGGTCGGACGAACGAATTCTTCTTTGCGAGCACCCCAGCGCATGCGCTTGGGGATAGGCAGGTCGTTCAGGGAATCTTCGACGATGGTTGGCATCAGGCTCGCGGTCGGCTTGCCGGCGATGCTTTGGCTGTAGCGCAGTTTCGGCCCGCTCTGATCGATCTCGCTCAAGTCGACGCCGCACTTCTTGGCGAAGCCCAGGGCTGCTTGAGTCGGGTTGCCTTCGGCATCGAACGCGGCCTGACGCGGCGGGCCATCGAGGTTGATGCTGCGATCCGGCTGCTGGGTCGCCAGCGCGGTAATCAGCACGGCCAGACGACGTGGCGCGGCGTAGACGGTTTTGGTCTCGTAGTTCAGGCCGGCAGCTTGCAGACCTTTGTCGATACCGGCCATAAACGCTTCGGCCAGGGTGTTCAGGGCTTTGGGTGGCAGTTCTTCGGTGCCCAGTTCAACCAGAAAATCTTGAGCACTCATTGTGCAGCCTCCAGCTTGGCCAGTACTTCATCACGCAGGTCCGGGGTCGCCATCGGGAAGCCCAGCTTGGCGCGAGCCAGCAGGTAGGCTTGCGCAACGGAACGTGCCAGGGTGCGTACACGCAGAATGTATTGCTGACGCGCGGTCACCGAGATCGCCCGGCGCGCATCCAGCAGGTTGAAGGTGTGGGACGCCTTCAACACCATTTCGTAGCTCGGCAACGGCAACGGCTGATCGAGTTCGATCAGGCGCTTGGCTTCGCTTTCGTAGAAGTCGAACAACTCGAACAGCTTCTCGACGTTGGCGTGTTCGAAGTTGTAGGTCGACTGCTCCACTTCGTTCTGGTGGAACACATCGCCATAGGTCACCTTGCCGAACGGACCGTCAGCCCAGACCAGGTCGTAGACCGAGTCCACGCCTTGCAGGTACATGGCCAGACGCTCCAGACCGTAAGTGATCTCGCCGGTCACCGGGTAGCACTCGATGCCGCCCGCTTGCTGGAAGTAAGTGAACTGCGTTACTTCCATGCCATTGAGCCAGACTTCCCAGCCCAGACCCCAGGCACCCAGCGTTGGCGACTCCCAGTTGTCTTCGACGAAACGGATGTCGTGCACCAGCGGGTCGAGACCGACGTGCTTGAGGGAGCCCAGGTACAGTTCCTGGAAGTTGTCCGGGTTCGGCTTCAGGACTACCTGGAACTGGTAGTAGTGCTGCAGACGGTTCGGGTTTTCGCCGTAGCGGCCGTCAGTCGGGCGACGACTGGGCTGCACATAAGCGGCGTTCCAGGTTTCCGGGCCAATGGCGCGCAGGAACGTGGCAGTGTGGAAAGTGCCGGCGCCTACTTCCATATCGTAGGGCTGAAGTACCACACAACCTTGCTCGGCCCAGTATTGCTGGAGGGCGAGGATCAAGTCTTGGAAGGTACGCACGGCTGGCGTAGGCTGGCTCACGAAATTCACCTGTTTCTTGGGCTGCGATTTAAAGAGCGGGAGTATACCCGATTCGGTCCTGCGCACGCCCCCTGGAGCCTTATGCCACGCTGCTTTTGGTGTACCGAAGATCCGCTGTACATGGCTTATCACGATCAGGAGTGGGGCACGCCGCTACGCGATGCGCAGGGTTTGTTCGAGTTGCTTTTGCTCGAAGGGTTCCAGGCCGGGCTTTCCTGGATCACCGTGTTGCGCAAACGAGAGCGCTATCGCGAGGTGCTGTTCGGCTTCGACGTACAGCGCGTGGCACAGATGAGCGACGCGGAAATCGATGAATTGATGCTCGATCCGGGGATCATCCGCAATCGCCTCAAGCTCAACGCGGCTCGGCGCAATGCCCAGGCCTGGCTGGCGCTGAAGGACCCGGTGGGGTTTCTCTGGTCGTTCGTCGGCGGAGCGCCGGTGATCAATCATTTCAAGGATCGCAGTGAAGTGCCGGCCGTGACACCGGTCGCCGTCGAGATGAGCAAAGGCCTGAAAAAAGCCGGCTTCACGTTCGTCGGCCCGACCATTTGTTACGCGTTGATGCAGGCCTCGGGCATGGTCATGGACCACACTCGGGATTGCGATCGCTACGCCACCTTGGCGAACCGCGGTTAGAATAGCCGCCTCGCGCACAGCACAAGATCAGGAGTGACCCTGTGGATAAGTTTAAAGGCGCCTTGCTGGTAGGCGCTCTGCGGTTGTTTGCCCTGCTGCCGTGGCGGGCAGTACAGGCGGTGGGTTCGGCGATTGGCTGGGTGATGTGGAAAACCCCCAACCGTTCCCGCGACGTGGTGCGGATCAACCTCGCCAAGTGCTTTCCGCAGATGGACCCTGCCGAGCGCGAGCGTCTGGTGGGCCAAAGTCTGAAAGACATTGGCAAGTCCCTGACCGAAAGCGCTTGCGCGTGGATCTGGCCGGCCCAGCGTTCCATTGATCTGGTGCGCGAAGTCGAAGGTCTCGATGTGCTCAAGGATGCCCTCGCCTCCGGCAAAGGCGTGGTCGGCATCACCAGCCACCTGGGCAACTGGGAAGTGTTGAACCACTTCTATTGCAGCCAGTGCAAACCGATCATTTTCTACCGGCCGCCAAAATTGAAGGCGGTGGATGAACTGCTGCAAAAGCAAAGGGTGCAACTGGGCAACAAGGTTGCCGCTTCCACCAAAGAAGGCATTCTCAGCGTGATCAAGGAAGTGCGCAAAGGTGGTGCAGTGGGCATTCCCGCTGACCCGGAACCGGCCGAATCCGCCGGGATTTTCGTGCCATTCTTCGCCACCCAGGCACTCACCAGCAAGTTCGTGCCGAACATGCTCGCCGGTGGAAAAGCCGTCGGCGTGTTCCTGCATGCCCTGCGGTTGCCGGATGGTTCGGGCTACAAGGTGATCCTGGAAGCTGCGCCCGAGGCCATGTACAGCACCGATACCGCAACGTCCTGCGCGGCCATGAGCCAGGTCGTCGAGCGCTATGTGCGGGCCTATCCGAGCCAGTACATGTGGAGCATGAAGCGCTTCAAGAAGCGTCCGCCGGGCGAAGAACGCTGGTATTGAGACGCTGGATGATCTAAGGCTGTAGTCCCTTGTGGGAGCGGGCTTGCTCGCGAAGACGGTGTGGCAGTCGACATCATCTTCGCTGGCACTCCGCTTTCGCGAGCAAGCCCGCTCCCACAGGGTTTCGTGTCAGATCTGACGCTCAAGCTTTTTCAGAAACACCGTCATCTCCTTCTCGGCCTGCTTGTCGCCGTGGTTGCGGGCAGCTTCCAGGCCCTGTTCCCAGGCCTGGCGCGCCGCCGCGTAATCCGCCAGCGCCAGATGGGCCTTGCCCAATAGCTTCCAGGCCGCCGAATACTTCGGATCGAACTCGACGCAGCGCTGGAAATGCTCTGCGGCTTTGGCATTTTCACCAAGATCCAGATAACCCTTGCCCAGGCCGAAGCGCAGCAGCGAGTTGTCCACACCCTTGGCGAGCATTTTTTCCAGGGATTCGATCATCGGTGCTTCCTCAGTCAGTGATCGTTCCCACGCTCCGCGTCACTAGTGTCCGGTAAAAACCGAAGGGGGAGCTTGCTCCCCCTTACTGTTGGCGGCC
>NZ_AZRW02000007.1 GCF_000512695.2 Pseudomonas sp. QTF5
AAGGGGGAGCAAGCTCCCCCTTCGGTTTTTACCGGACACTAGTGACGCTCTGCGTGGGAATGCCGCCATGGACGCTCTGCGTCCACTGTGACGCGGAGCGTCACGGGATGCATTCCCACGCGGAGCATGGGAACGATCAGGCCGGGGGGTGTTAGAGGTTGCCGAGGCCGTCGATCAGTGCCTGATTCTGCTCCGGCGCGCCGATGGAAATCCGCAGGAATTGGGCAATCCGCTCTTGCTTGAAGTGCCGAACGATGACGCCCTGTTCGCGCAACTTCGCCGCCAGCCCTGCCGCATCGTGCTTCGGGTGACGCGCGAAAATGAAGTTCGCCGCCGATGGCAACACCTCAAACCCTTTCGCTTCCAGCTGCGCGACCACCTTCTCGCGACTCTCGATGACCAACCGGCAGGTCTTGTCGAAATACTCGCGATCCTCGAACGCCGCCGCTGCCCCGACAATCGCCAGACGATCCAGCGGATAAGAGTTGAAGCTGTTCTTGATCCGCTCCAGCGCCTCGATCAGGTCCGGATGCCCGACCGCCAGACCAACCCGCAGGCCTGCCAGCGAGCGGGACTTGGACAGGGTCTGAGTCACCAACAGGTTCGGATAACGGTCCACCAGCGCGATCGCCGTTTCACCACCGAAATCAATGTAAGCCTCATCCACCACGACCACAGAATCCGGGCTGGCCTTGAGGATTTGCTCAACCGCGTCCAGCGCCAACAGGCAACCGGTCGGCGCGTTCGGGTTAGGGAAAATAATCCCGCCGTTCGGCTTGGCGTAGTCCGCCGGATTGATCTGGAACTGTTCATCCAGCGGCACCGCGTCGAACTCAATGCCATACAACCCGCAGTAAACCGGGTAGAAGCTGTAGCTGATATCCGGGAATAGCAGCGGCTGATCGTGTTGCAGCAAACCGTGGAAAATGTGTGCCAGGACTTCATCGGAACCGTTGCCGAGGAACACCTGATTGCCCTGCACACCGTAGTAATTGGCAACAGCCTGCTTGAGCAGGTCACTGTTCGGGTCCGGGTACAGACGCAGGTTATCATTCAGTTCGGTCTGCATCGCGGCCAATGCTTTGGGCGATGGACCGTATGGGTTTTCGTTGGTGTTGAGCTTCACCAGTTTCGCCAGCTTCGGCTGCTCACCCGGCACGTAAGGCACCAGACTCTTGACGAAGGGACTCCAGAATTTACTCATGCTCAGTTGCCCTGCCCTTGAAAAAAGTCTTCGTCAACGATGCGGTATTCGGCGCTCCGCGCGTGAGCGGTCAGCGACTCGCCACGGGCCAGCACAGAAGCGGTTTTGCCCAGTTCGGAGGCACCCTGCTCGGAGCAGAAGATAATCGACGAGCGTTTCTGGAAGTCGTAAACACCCAGCGGCGAAGAGAAACGCGCGGTGCCGGAGGTTGGCAGCACGTGGTTCGGGCCAGCGCAGTAATCGCCCAAAGCTTCGGACGTGTGACGGCCCATGAAGATCGCGCCGGCATGACGAATCTGCGGCAACCAGGCCTGCGGATCGGCAACCGACAACTCCAGGTGTTCTGGCGCGATACGGTTGGCGACTTCGATGGCTTGTTCCATGTCGCGAACCTTGATCAACGCACCGCGACCATTGATCGAAGTTTCGATGATCTCGGCGCGCTCCATGGTTGGCAGCAATTTAGCGATGCTCGCTGCGACCTTGTCGAGGAACTCGGCGTCCGGGCTGACCAGAATCGCTTGGGCGTCTTCGTCATGCTCGGCTTGGGAGAACAGGTCCATGGCAATCCAGTCCGGATCGGTCTGGCCGTCACACACGACGAGGATCTCCGACGGGCCAGCGATCATGTCGATGCCGACCTGACCGAACACGTGGCGCTTGGCGGTGGCGACATAGATGTTGCCCGGGCCGACAACCTTATCGACCTTCGGCACGCTTTCGGTGCCGTAAGCCAGCGCCGCAACTGCCTGGGCGCCGCCGATGGTGAACACCCGGTCAACCCCGGCAATGCAGGCCGCGGCCAGCACCAGCTCGTTGATTTCGCCGCGCGGCGTCGGCACGACCATGACCACTTCGGTCACGCCCGCCACCTTGGCCGGAATCGCGTTCATGAGCACCGAAGACGGGTACGACGCCTTGCCGCCCGGCACATACAGACCGGCGCGATCCAGTGGCGTGACCTTCTGGCCCAGCACCGTGCCATCAGCTTCGGTGTAGCTCCAGGAATCCTGTTTCTGTTTTTCGTGGTAGCTGCGCACGCGGGCCGCGGCTTTTTCCAGGGCTTCACGCTGAGGCACGGTAATCCGGGTCAATGCCAGTTCCAGGCGTTCACGTGGCAGGATCAGGTCTGCCATGGAGGCGACTTGCAGGCCGTCGAACTTCTGGGTGAATTCCACCAGCGCCGCGTCGCCACGCTCGCGTACAGCCTTGATGATGTCCAGCACCCGCTGATTGACCGAGTCGTCAGACACACTTTCCCAGCTCAGCAGATGATCCAGATGATGTGCGAAATCCGGGTCAGCAGCGTTGAGTCGGCGAATTGCAGTCGGTGCGGTCATAGCGAGAGCCTCATAGGAATGGCAAAAACTCAGGCGCCCGAAGCTACTGTCCGATCCGCTTGGGCACCTGAGAATTCTGGCTATGAGGCGGATAGACGGCGCGACTCAAGGTCGCGCAGGTAAATCAGCCGCGGTGTCGAGACTCCACTGCCTTGCGCAGGGTGTCGATCAACGCCTGGATACGGGCGTGCTGCATTTTCATCGAAGCTTTGTTGACGATCAGCCGGGAGCTGATGTCGGCAATGAAATCCTGGGGTTCCAGGCCATTGGCACGCAGGGTGTTCCCGGTGTCGACCACGTCGATGATCTTGTCCGCCAGACCGATCAGCGGCGCCAGCTCCATCGAGCCGTAGAGCTTGATGATGTCGACCTGACGGCCCTGCTCGGCGTAGTAACGCTTGGCGACGTTGACGAATTTGGTCGCCACCCGCAGACGGCCCTTGGGCTCGACATCGCCGACACGGCCGGCGGTCATCAGCTTGCAGAGGGCAATTCGCAGATCCAGCGGTTCGTACAGCCCCTGGCCGCCGTATTCCATCAGCACGTCTTTACCGGCGACGCCCAGGTCGGCGGCACCATGCTCGACATAGGTCGGCACATCGGTGGCACGCACGATCAGCAAGCGCACATCGGCCTGGGTCGTGGGGATGATCAGCTTGCGGCTCTTGTCCGGATTCTCGGTCGGCACGATGCCCGCTTCAGCCAGAAGCGGCAGGGTGTCGTCAAGGATGCGGCCCTTGGACAGTGCGATGGTCAACATGGGAAACGTCAGTCCTTATCAAGGTACTCATGCCCGGTCGCAAATGGCGCCGGACACACATCGAGCCTGAAACAGGCTCGACTTCAACAAATCAACGGACACGTCCCTGTGCCCATGCAGCAGAAACTAGCCCGGTACGCGGCGGATCTTGGCGCCGAGCATCTGCAGTTTCTCTTCGATGCACTCGTAACCACGGTCGATGTGGTAGATGCGGTCGATCAGGGTATCGCCTTCAGCGATCAGCGCCGAAATCACCAGGCTGGCCGAAGCACGCAGGTCGGTGGCCATCACTGGCGCGCCCTTGAGCTTTTCGATGCCGGTGACGATGGCGGTGTTGCCTTCGACCTGGATGTGAGCGCCCATGCGGTGCAGTTCGTAAACGTGCATGAAGCGGTTTTCGAAGATTGTCTCGATCACCGCACCAGTGCCTTCGGCAATGGCGTTGAGGGAGATGAACTGCGCCTGCATGTCAGTCGGGAACGCCGGGTACGGAGCGGTCCGCACGTTGACGGCTTTCGGCCGCTTGCCGTGCATGTTCAGCTCGATCCAGTCTTCGCCGCAGGTAATTTCAGCGCCCGACTCGCGGAGCTTTTCCAGGACGGCTTCAAGGATGGTCGGATCGGTGTCCTTGACCTTCACACGCCCGCCGGTGACCGCTGCCGCCACCAGGTAGGTGCCGGTCTCGATACGGTCAGGCATCACTTTGTAAGTGGTGGTGTGCAGACGCTCGACGCCATCGATGGTGATAGTGTCGGTGCCAGCACCGGAAACCTTGGCGCCCATGGCGTTCAGGAAATTCGCCAGGTCGACGACTTCAGGCTCGCGGGCGGCGTTGGCCAGCACGCTGCGGCCCTTGGCCAGAGCGGCTGCCATCATGATGTTCTCGGTACCGGTCACGCTGACGGTGTCGAAGAAGAAGTGCGCACCGCGCAGGCCGCCCTCAGGGGCCTTGGCCTTGATGTAGCCGCCTTCGACATCGATCACCGCGCCCATGGCTTCAAGGCCACGGATGTGCAGGTCGACCGGACGCGAACCGATGGCGCAACCGCCAGGCAGTGCGACTTCGGCTTCGCCGAAACGGGCAACCATCGGGCCCAGCACCAGGATCGAGGCACGCATGGTTTTCACCAGTTCGTACGGCGCGATCAGGGTCTTGATGGTGCGTGGGTCGATTTCGACGCTGAGCTTCTCGTCGATCACCGGCTCAATGCCCATACGACCGAACAGCTCGATCATGGTGGTGATGTCGTGCAGGTGCGGCAGGTTGGCAACGGTAACCGGACCATCGCACAGCAGGGTTGCAGCCAGGATCGGCAGGGCAGAGTTCTTTGCCCCGGAGATGCGGATCTCGCCATCAAGACGAGCGCCACCGGTAATAATCAATTTATCCATAAGAATCTCGACGCCCTTGGGCTCAGGTGCGCTCGGCCCAGGCCGCGCTGCTGAAAAATTTCATAGTGACCGCATGGATGCTGCCATCGGTGATCCATGGGTTCAAATGGGCATAGATCTGCTGCTGGCGCTTCACCGGGCTCAACGTCGCCAGTTCATCGCTAATCACGTTCAGCTGGAAATTGCAGCCTTCGCCCTCAACTTCTACCAACGTTCCGGGCAGCTTTCCTTCAAGGAAGCTCTTCACTTCTACGGCCTGCATGCTCAACCTCAATCGGCGCCCTGTGCGCGCGGGTCGGACATCATACAAAAAAGCCCCGCGCCTGCGAACCCCGCGAGGCAGGACTCTGACGGGGGGCTTCTTTATAGATGCGGTTCAGGGATGCGCCAACAGCTCGGTCAGTTCGCTGACCTGAGCGATTTCACGCATATCTTCGGGCATCGCACGAATGCTCAGAGCCTTGCCGGCCGCCTGAGCATCGCGCATGAAGCACAGCAACAGCGACAAGCCGACGCTGCTGGACTTCTCCACTGCGGAGCAATCGACCACCAGCGCTGCCGCGTTACTGGACTTGATCAGCGCCTGCCCCTGCTCGCGCAGATTCGGGCCTGTGCGGTAATCCAGCACGCCACTGAGCAGCAGCTCGCCGGCTTCGCTCATGCGAATGGCCGACTCAATCATTGGGTTTGGTTCTCGGTAGATTTTTCGGTGGCTTCCTTGGCTTTGGCGACTTCCCCGGCCCAACCGTTGATGGTTTTGTCCAGATCGTTGCCATTGCGCTGCATTGCATCAGCGAACTGATCGCGGAACAGCTTGCCAATATTGATGCCATTGATGATCACGTTGCGCAGTTTCCACTCGCCATTGATCTTTTCGAGCGTGTAAGACACAGGGTAGACCGCGCCACTGCTGCTTTTTACCCTCATGCCAACGCTGGTACGGTCTCCCGATTCGTCCTTGGGAGGGTCAACGTCAATCCTCTCGTTGTCGTACTCCAGCAGGGCATTGCCATAGAACTGGAACAGACCCCTTTTGAAGTTTTCGACAAACTTCTGCATCTGCTCGGGTGTGGCCTTGCGTGAATACTTGACCGTCATGATGCTTTTGGAAATACCTTCGGCATCCACCACAGGCCCGACGATGGTATTCAGCGCCGTATAAAAGTCCTGCGGGTCCTGCTTGTACCTTTCTTTGTTGGCGGCAAGATCCGCCAACATCCGATTGGTGGTGTCCTGTATCAGATCATGCGCGGAAGGCGCCGCTACGGCGTTAGCCATCAACGGCAAGGCCGCGAGTATTACCAACAGGCCACGTCGCAATATAGAGATCATTCAAAAGCTCCTCATTTAGCGTCTTTGCTAACGGTATTGAGCAGAAATTTACCGATCAGGTCCTCGAGCACCAGCGACGACTGCGTGTCGTGGATGGTTCCACCCTCCTTGAGCAGGGTTTCTTCCCCGCCCACGCTGATACCGATGTATTTCTCACCCAACAGGCCAGCGGTCAGGATAGATGCAGTGGAGTCAGTCGGCAGATTATCTACACGCTTTTCCAGTTGCATGGTCACCCGACCGGTGAAGCTGTCGCGGTCCAGATCGATCGCCGTGACCTTGCCAATGGTCACACCGGCCATGGTCACTTTAGCTCTGACCGTCAAACCGGCGATATTGTCGAAATACGCATAAAGTTTATAAGTTTCGGTGGTTGCGCTCGGGGACAGACCACTAACCCGCAACGCAAGCAACAGCAAAGCCAGGATGCCAGCCAGCAAGAAAAGGCCGACACCGATTTCCAGGGTGCGGTTTTGCATCAGAAATCTCCAAACATCAAGGCGGTCAGAATAAAGTCCAGGCCGAGTACAGCCAAAGAGGCATACACCACGGTCTTGGTAGTGGCACGACTGATCCCCTCGGAAGTGGGCTCGCAGTCATAGCCTTGGAATACGGCGATCCAGGTCACGACGAAGGCAAAAACGATGCTTTTGATAATGCCGTTGAGCACATCGTCGACAAACGTCACGCTGTTTTGCATGTTCGACCAGTAGGAGCCTTCATAGACACCCAGCCAGTCGACGGCCACCCACGAACCGCCCCAGATACCCACCACGCTGAAAATCATCGCCAGCACCGGCAGGGAAATGAAGCCGGCCCACAGGCGCGGGGCAATGATGTATTTGAGCGGGTCGACCCCAATCATTTCCAGGCTGGACAATTGCTCGGTGGACTTCATGTTGCCGATTTCGGCGGTCAGCGCCGAACCAGCGCGCCCGGCGAACAGCAAGGCCGTGACCACCGGGCCCAGTTCACGCAGCAGCGTCAGCGCAACCATCTGCCCGACGGCCTGCTCCGAACCGTAGCTGGACAGAATGTTGAAGCCCTGCAGGGCCAGCACCATGCCGATGAATACCCCGGAGACGACGATAATCACCAGGGACATCACGCCTACCGAATGCAGTTGCTTGACCAGCAGGCCAAAACCGCCGCCGATGCCGCCACGACCGAGCAAGGCATGAAACAGGAACAACGCCGAACGCCCGAATACCGCCAGCACATCGATGCCGGCGTAGCCGAAGCGGCGCACTCTTTCTATCAGTGAAATCTTGCGCATCAGCGCTTCCCCAGAAGATCTGCGCGGTAATCCGGCGCTGGAAAGTGGTATGCGACCGGACCATCGGGTTCGCCTGTCAAGAACTGACGAATACGTGGCTCATCCGATTTCATCAAATCCTTGGGCGCGCCCTGGCCCAACACTTGCCCGTCGCCCACCACAATGAGGTAGTCGGCGATACTCGCTGTTTCGGCCAAATCGTGGGAGACCACGATACTGGTGATGCCCAGCGCATCGTTGAGCAGGCGGATCAGGCGTACCAGCACGCCCATGGCGATCGGGTCCTGGCCGACAAAGGGCTCGTCGTACATGAGGATTTGCGGATCGAGAGCAATTGCCCGGGCCAGCGCGACGCGACGCTTCATGCCGCCAGACAATTCGTCAGGCATCAGGTCGATGGCACCACGCAGGCCCACAGCCTGCAACTTGAGCAGGACAATGTCGCGGATCATTTCTTCCGGCAGCCCGGTATGAACACGCAGCGGAAAGGCAACGTTCTCGAACACATCAAGATCGGTAAACAGCGCGCCGCTTTGAAACAACACACCCATGTGCTTGCGCGCATCGAACAGATCGCTGCGCGACAACCTTGGCAGGTTCTGGCCGTTGACCCAGACTTCGCCGCTGGTGGGGCGCAGTTGTGCGCCTATCAGCCGCAACAGCGTGGTCTTGCCACACCCGGAAGGCCCCATGATGCCGGTGACCTTGCCGCGCGGGATGCGAATATCGACGTTATTGAAAATGCTGCGCGTACCGCGCTTGAAGGTCAGTCCCTTCAGCTCGACCGCGTAGGCGTTATCGGCGCTCATCTAAACTCCTTGCGATGCAGCCTCTCACTCGGACGCCTGGCTTTCTGGCGAAAGCACATACCTCCCCGGGCAGGCCGAACTGGCGGCGAACTATATCACTGCAAAGGCCAAGCGCCCAAGGCCCAAGCTGGGCACGTTCAGCATCATGACCGCCTGAAATCATCTATTTAGAGAGATTCGGTAACAAGGAATGACAAACCGCGACGAACTTGCGTGAGGGTTTTGATCATTACCGTTATAATCGCCGCCTTTTCATCAGGCTATTCGATTTCCGACATGAACCAATCCAGCGACCTGATTCAATCAGCACAACGTACCATCCGCCTCGAACTGGAAGCCGTACAAGGCTTGCTGCCCCATATCGATGCAGATTTCGTACGTGCTTGCGAGATGATTCTGGCCAGCAAAGGCCGCGTGGTCGTGGTCGGCATGGGCAAATCGGGGCATATCGGCAACAAGATTGCCGCCACCCTGGCCAGCACCGGCACCACGGCTTTCTTCGTGCACCCGGCCGAGGCCAGCCATGGCGACATGGGCATGATCACCCGCGATGACATCATTCTGGCGCTGTCGAACTCCGGGTCCACCAACGAAATCGTCACCTTGCTACCGCTGATCAAGCGCCAGGGCATTCAAATGATCAGCCTGACTGGCAACCCCGAGTCGCCGCTGGCCAAGGCCGCGGAAGTCAACCTCAATGTAAGCGTCGAACACGAAGCCTGCCCGCTGAATCTGGCACCTACTTCGTCGACCACCGCTGCGCTGGTCATGGGTGATGCTCTCGCCGTTGCCTTGCTTGAAGCTCGCGGTTTTACCGCTGAAGACTTCGCTTTTTCCCACCCGGGTGGTGCCCTTGGCCGCCGCTTGCTACTGAAAGTGGAAAACGTCATGCATGCCGGCACCGAGTTGCCGCAAGTGACGTGCGGCACGCTGCTCAAGGATGCCTTGATGGAAATGACCCGCAAGGGGTTGGGCATGACCGTCGTACTGAGCACGGATGGGAAACTCGCCGGGATCTTCACCGACGGCGACCTGCGACGCACTCTGGACCGCACCATTGATATTCACAGCACGACCATTGACGAAGTCATGACCGCCCATGGCAAGACCGCCCGCGCCGAAATGCTCGCCGCCGAGGCGCTCAAAATCATGGAAGACCACAAGATCAATGCACTGGTAGTGGTCGACAGCGAAGATCGCCCGGTCGGCGCCTTGAACATGCACGACTTGCTGCGTGCGGGAGTAATCTAAATGAGCACGGACCTGCTGCAACGTGGCAAACAGATCAAACTGGCGGTATTCGACGTCGATGGCGTACTGACCGACGGGCGTTTGTACTTCCTTGAAGACGGTAGCGAATTCAAGACTTTCAACACCCTCGATGGCCAGGGCATCAAGATGTTGATGGCTGCCGGTGTGCAAACCGCGATCATCAGCGGCCGCAAAACGCCGGTGGTCGAACGGCGCGCGAAGAACCTCGGCATTCCACATCTGTTCCAGGGCCGAGAAGACAAACTGGTAGTGCTCGACGGGCTTCTTGCCCAACTCAACCTGAGTTATGAACAAGTGGCTTACCTCGGCGACGACCTGCCAGACCTGCCGGTGATTCGCCGCGTCGGCCTTGGCATGGCGGTGGCCAGCGCTGCCAGTTTCGTGCGCGAACACGCCCACGGCATCACCCAGGCTCGCGGTGGCGAGGGTGCCGCTCGCGAATTCTGCGAATTGATCCTGCGCGCCCAGGGCCGCCTCGATGCGGCCAACGCCGCGTACCTGTGAGCCCATCATGCTGAGCAAAAAAATTCGCAACATCCTGGTGTTTGGTTGCATCGCAGCGATTTTTGCAGCGGTCGGCTACTGGAACATCAGCCCGGAACGCTTCCTCGACAAGCCGGTGGTGAAGGTCGATGAAAGCGCGATCGACTATTACGCCGTCAACGCCCACAGCGTGCAATACCTGCCCGACGGCAAACTGCAATACGAGATGACGTCGGACAAGGTCGAACACCTGAAAGCCACTGAAGTGACGCTGCTGACCAATCCTGACCTGAACTTGTTCCGTGGCACCGAATTCCCCTGGCACGTTCAGAGCGAGCGCGGCGAAGTCAACCCGGATGGCACTCAGGTCGAGCTGATTGACTCGGTACGTATCACGCGTTTCGACGAAAAAAACCGCAAGACCCTGATTACCACCACCCGTATGACAGTGTTCCCGCAGCAGCAATATGCGCAAACCGATCAACCCGTTAGAATCGATGGCGCTGGCGGTGTATCGACAGGCAACGGAATGAAAGCGTACTTGAAAGAAAGCAGGATACACCTGCTATCGAACGTAAGAGGACAGTATGAGGCTCGTTAAAACTCTCCCTATTTTGCTCAGTCTGGGCGCAGCACTGGGAAGCGTGAGCGCCTGGGCTCTGCCGAACGATCAAGAGCAGCCTATCCGCATTCAGGCCGACGATGCCCAACTGGACGACAAGAATGGCGTTGCCACCTATAAAGGTGACGTGATCATCACCCAGGGCTCGATGAAGGTCACCGGCAACACCGTGACCATCACCCGCACTCCGGCCGGCGACATCGACGTGGTGACTTCGGTGGGCAACCTCGCCTACTTCGAGCAACTGCAAACGGCAGGCGATACCAAGCCGGTTCAGGGCTACGGCGTCACTATCCAGTACCACGCCTCGCAAAACCGTGTCGTTCTGATCGATCGCGCCAAAGTCATCGACAAAGACAACAACGTCACCCAAGGCGAGAAAATCGTTTACGACACGGTCAAAAAGCTTGCGAGCGCCGGTCGCGCCACAGGTAACAAGGTCACCGAGGCGCGTCCTCGCATCGACATGGTGATCCAGCCGAAGAAGAAAACCGACGAGCAAAAGGCCCAGTAATGGCAACTCTGAAAGCTCAGCATCTGGCCAAGAGCTACAAGAGCCGTCAGGTCGTGCGCGACGTCAGCCTGTCCATCGACAGCGGTCAGATCGTCGGCTTGCTTGGCCCTAACGGCGCCGGTAAAACCACCTGTTTCTACATGATTGTCGGCCTGGTACAGGCCGATCAGGGCCGCGTACTGATCGATGACCTGGACGTCAGCCACCAGCCGATGCACGGTCGTGCGAAGGCGGGTATCGGCTATCTTCCGCAAGAAGCGTCGATCTTCCGCAAACTGTCGGTGGCCGACAACATCATGGCCATCCTCGAGACCCGCAAGGAACTCGACAAGGCCGGCCGTCGCCAAGAACTGGAAAGCCTGCTGCAGGAATTTCACATCCACCACATCCGCGACAACCTCGGCATGAGCCTGTCCGGTGGTGAACGCCGCCGTGTGGAAATCGCCCGGGCCCTGGCTACCAACCCGAAATTCATCCTCCTCGATGAACCCTTCGCCGGCGTAGACCCGATTTCGGTGGGCGACATCAAGCAGATCATCCATCACCTCAAGGCCAAAGGCATTGGTGTGCTGATCACGGACCACAACGTCCGCGAAACCCTGGATATCTGTGAAACCGCTTACATCGTCAACGACGGCCAGTTGATCGCCGAAGGTGACTCCGCCACCATCCTGGCCAACGAACTGGTCAAGGAAGTGTATCTGGGCCATGAGTTCCGGCTGTAAGCGCTGAGGTGCCTGGCCCAGTCGCCCACAGCGCTGTAATAGTAAAAAATCAATAAGTTTTTATTGTTACAGCACTCTAGGCAAACACTTCAGTTTCAGGCATATAATTTGCTTATGTTTGGCGCTTCGGCGCCCTGTAGTGGATGGCGCATGTGCGCCGGCGAATTAAGGTGTTAAGCCCCTGCCATGAAACCATCGCTAGTCTTGAGAATGGGCCAGCAGCTGACGATGACACCGCAGCTGCAACAGGCCATCCGCCTGCTCCAATTGTCGACCCTGGACCTGCAACAGGAAATCCAGGAGGCCCTGGAGTCCAATCCGATGCTCGAACGCCAGGAAGAAGGCGACGACTTCGATAACGCCGACCCCTTGGCCGATAGCGCCGAACAGAAACCCAACGCCGACATTCAGGAACCCTCCTACCAGGAAACCGCCCCGACGGTGGATAACCTCGAGGAAGGCGACTGGAACGAGCGCATTCCCAACGAATTGCCCGTCGACACGGCCTGGGAAGACGTCTACCAGACCAGCGCCAGCAGCCTGCCGAGCAACGATGACGACGAGTGGGATTTCACCACCCGCACATCGGTCGGTGAAAGCCTGCAAAGCCATTTGCTCTGGCAACTGAACCTGGCACCGATGTCTGACACCGATCGCCTGATCGCCGTGACCCTGATCGATTGCATCAATAATCAGGGCTACCTGGACGAAACCCTCGAGGAAATCCTCGATGCGTTCGATCCGGAACTGGACATCGAACTGGACGAAATCGAAGCCGTCCTGCACCGCATCCAGCAATTCGAACCCGCGGGCATCGGCGCCCGCAACCTTGGTGAATGCCTGCTGCTGCAACTGCGTCAACTGCCCGCCAAGACCCCTTGGCTGGCCGAAGCCAAGCGCCTGGTCACCGATTACATCGACCTGCTCGGCAGCCGCGACTACAGCCAGCTGATGCGCCGCATGAAACTCAAGGAAGACGAACTGCGCCAGGTCATCGAACTGGTCCAGAGCCTCAACCCCCGCCCGGGCTCACAGATCGAGTCCACTGAAGCCGAATACGTCGTTCCCGACGTGATCGTGCGCAAGGACAACGAGCGCTGGCTGGTGGAATTGAACCAGGAGTCGGTGCCACGCCTGCGGGTCAACGCCCAATACGCCGGTTTTGTGCGCCGCGCCGATACCAGCGCTGATAACACCTTCATGCGCAATCAGCTGCAGGAAGCTCGCTGGTTCATCAAGAGCCTGCAAAGCCGCAACGAAACCCTGATGAAAGTGGCTACCCAGATTGTCGAGCATCAGCGCGGCTTTCTTGAATACGGCGACGAAGCCATGAAACCGCTGGTACTGCACGACATCGCCGAAGCGGTGGGCATGCACGAATCGACGATTTCACGGGTGACCACGCAAAAGTTCATGCATACCCCACGGGGCATCTATGAACTGAAATACTTTTTTTCCAGCCACGTCAGTACCTCCGAAGGCGGTGAATGCTCGTCCACGGCGATCCGCGCGATCATCAAAAAACTGGTTGCCGCGGAAAATCAGAAAAAGCCGTTGAGTGACAGCAAGATCGCTGGTTTACTGGAGGCACAAGGCATTCAGGTAGCCCGTCGCACCGTCGCCAAGTACCGCGAATCCCTGGGGATCGCGCCTTCCAGCGAACGGAAGCGGTTGATGTAGCCGCCGGGCTCGCCACAGCGTTCCAGTGGCAGGCGCTTCTGCCTGCCGCTTTATGCACTGGCAACGAAGGAGAAGCTGTATGCAAGTCAACATCAGTGGACACCAACTGGAAGTGACCGAACCCCTGCGCACCTACATCGGCGAAAAACTCGACCGATTGGAGAGGCATTTCGACAAGATCACCAATGTGCAAGTCACGATGAACGTCGAAAAACTGCTGCAGAAGATCGAAGCCACGCTGCATATTCCCGGCGGAGAAGTGGTCGCCAATGCCGAGCATACGGACATGTATGCCGCCATCGACCTGCTGACCGACAAGCTGGATCGCCAACTCAAAAAGCATAAGGAAAAGACCCAGAGCCTCCTCCAGGGCGCGACCGGTCGTTAACACTCCCAACCCATGATCCGACTAGAAACCATCCTGACCCCCGGCCGTTCCCAAGTGAACGCGCCGGGTGGCAGTAAAAAGAAAGCCCTCGAGCAAATTGCCAACCTTATCCACCGCGAAGTGCCGGATCTGGAAATGCAGGACGTCTTCGAGGCTCTGATTGCCCGTGAGAAACTCGGTTCTACCGGTTTCGGCAACGGCATCGCCATCCCCCATTGCCGGCTCAAAGGTTGCAACTCGCCAATCAGTGCGCTGCTGCACCTGGAAGCCCCTATCGATTTCGACGCCATCGACGGTGCCCCGGTTGACCTGCTGTTCGTGCTGCTGGTCCCGGAAGCTGCCACCGATGCACACCTGGAATTGCTCCGCCAGATCGCCAGCATGCTTGATCGCAAGGAAGTGCGTGAAAAACTGCGCAGCGCCCCGAGCAACGAAGCCTTGTATCAGGTTGTCCTGGACGAGCAAAACGGTCACTAATCATGCGCCTGATCATCGTCAGCGGCCGCTCCGGCTCAGGTAAAAGCACCGCCCTCGATGTGCTCGAGGACAACGGCTATTACTGCATCGACAACCTGCCTGCCGGCTTGCTGCCGGAACTGGCGGAACGCGCGCTGATTCACACCGAACTGGCACAACCGCTGGTGGCCGTGTCCATCGATGCACGCAACTTGCCGAGCCACCTGTCACGGTTTCCCGAACTGCTGGAAGAAGTCCGCGGCCGGCATATCCAGTGCGATGTGCTGTACCTGGACGCCGACGAAGAAACCTTGCTCAAACGCTTTTCGGAAACTCGCCGTCGTCACCCGCTGAGCAGCGCCAATCGCTCGCTGGCGGAGGCGATACAGGACGAAACCAATCTGCTGGGGCCTATCGCAGATCTGGCCGACCTCAAGGTCAACACCACCAATCTGAACCTGTATCAGCTACGCGATACCATCAAGCTGCGCCTGTTGAATCAGCCGGAGCCCGGTACTGCGTTCCTGGTGGAATCTTTCGGGTTCAAGCGGGGCATGCCGGTGGACGCCGATCTGGTGTTCGACGTGCGCTGCCTGCCCAACCCTTACTGGAAACCGGAGTTACGAGCGCAGTCCGGGCTCGATCAACCGGTGGCCGAGTACCTGGCGGCACAGCCGGACGTCGAAGAGATGTTCCAGGACATTTCCTCCTACCTGCTCAAGTGGCTGCCCCGTTTTGCCGCCAGCAACCGCGCCTATGTCACCATTGCCATTGGCTGCACCGGCGGGCATCACCGCTCAGTCTACCTGACCGAACGTCTGGGTCAGGTCCTGCAAAAAACCCTGAAGAACGTCCAGGTCCGCCACCGCGACCTCAGCTAAAGGATTCACATCGCGATGCCTGCTCTGGAAATCGAAATCATCAACAAGCTGGGCCTGCACGCCCGCGCGTCTGCAAAATTCGTTGGCGTCGCTGGTCAGTTCAAGGATTGCACGATCAGGGTAGGACGCACGCCAGAATCCGTGGTAGACGGCAAAAGCATCATGGCCATGATGATGCTGGCCGCTGGCAAGGGCACCAAAATCCACCTGAGTACCGAAGGCGAACAGGAGCAGGAAGCGCTGGATGCACTGGTGGCGCTGATCAACAACTACTTCGACGAAGGCGAATAAACAGCGCGGGCTCTTGTGGCGAGGGAGCTTGCTCCCGCTGGGCTGCGAAGCGGCCCAAAAATTGCCCCCCCTGTACACCAAACATAACCGCATTCGCTGATTTTACGACTGCTCCGCAGCCGAGCGGGAGCAAGCTCCTCGCCACAAAAGCACCTTTTCACTAAGCCGGCACACCTCAAGCCAACGCCGAATCCATCACCATCATCAGACAAAACCCGATCAGCAGCCCCAAGGGTCAGCCCGAGGTTTTCGGCCGCGGCAATGCCCGGCACGATCAGCGGAAACGCCGTCGCGGCGAGCATCACCCTGGCTCCGAAACCGAGCAATATGTCGCTGACTACCTGAGGCATCTGCCGAATCACCAGCACAGGCACCGCGCCCAAAGCCGTACCCAAGGCGCAAATCGCCCCGCCTTGCAGGGCGCGTTGCAGTTTCGGTTCGAGGTCCAGCCAGCTCAGCCCTTGAACAGCCAATAACGTCATGCCCGCCAGCAATAACAACGATCCCAGTGCATAACGAAACATTCGTCCACTTCTGACCGCCAGCGTTTCAGTGCTCATAGGCAGTGATTACACGCCGCCTGCGGTGAGCTTCTCTGGGTTGAGCAATTCTTCCAGTTGGCTGCGCGTCAGGTCGGTATGCTCCAGGGCGACATCGATCACCGGCCGACCCTGCTGATAAGCCTTCTTGGCAATCTCAGCGGCTTTTTGGTAACCAATGATCGGGTTGAGTGCAGTGACCAGAATCGGATTGCGCGACAGCGCTTCCTTGAGCCGTGCCTCGTTGACCTTGAAGCTGGCAATAGCCTTGTCGCCCAGCAGACGGCTGACATTAGCCAGCAACTCGATACTGCTCAGCAGGTTCTGGGCGATGATCGGCAGCATGACGTTCAGCTCAAAGTTGCCCGACTGACCGGCGACGGTGATCACCGTGTCGTTGCCGATCACCTGAGCAGCGACCATCGCGGTAGCTTCCGGGATCACCGGGTTGACCTTGCCGGGCATGATCGACGAGCCGGGCTGCAAGGCTTCTAGCTCGATTTCACCGAGCCCGGCTAACGGGCCGGAATTCATCCAGCGCAGGTCGTTGGCGATTTTCATCAAGGACACCGCCGTGGCCTTGAGCTGCCCTGAAACGCTGACCGCCGTGTCCTGCGAGCCGATCAGCGCAAACAGGTCCTTGCCCGGCGTGAACCGCACCTGGGTCAGTTGGCTGAGTTGCTGGCTGAAACGCGCCGAAAACTCTGGATGGGCATTGATTCCGGTACCCACCGCCGTGCCGCCCTGGGCCAGCGATTGCAGGCTCGGCAGCAGATCCTGCAAGTGACCGATATTGGCCTTGAGCTGTTGCACCCAACCATTGAGCACCTGACTCATGCGCACCGGCATGGCGTCCATCAAATGGGTACGCCCGGTTTTGACGAACGGATGAACCTGCTCGGCCTTGCGCTCGATCACCTGCACCAGATGCACCAGCGCCGGCAGCAACTGCTCATGCAAGCTCAATGCGGCGCTGACATGGATGGTGGTCGGGATGATGTCGTTGCTGCTCTGACCGCAATTGACGTGATCGTTGGGATTCACCGCCTCGCCCAACAAGCGGCCGGCCAGGGTGGCGATCACTTCGTTGGCGTTCATATTGGAACTGGTGCCGGAACCGGTCTGGAAGATATCCACCGGGAAGTGCTGCATGAAGTCGCCTTCGAGCAGGCCTTGAGCCGCATCGACGATGGCCTTGCCCTGGGATTCGCTGATCTGCTTGAGCTCGACGTTGGCTCGGGCGGCGGCGGCCTTGGCCAGAATCAGCGCGCGGATGAACTGCACGGGCATCGGTTTGCCGCTGATCGGGAAGTTATCCACCGCGCGCTGGGTTTGTGCGCCGTAAAGGGCGTCTATCGGGACTTGCAGCTCGCCCATGCTGTCGCGTTCGATACGTGTGTTATTCATCAGGAGATCCTTGCACCAGTTCTATGAGAGGAATCGAAGGTTGCAACTCGCAGGTCGCCAGTTGCCAGGCATAGCTTTGCCAGCGCTTGAGGCGGCAGCCGCAGAGTGATTGTCGTTCGAGATCGCGCAACGGCCGCCAGGCCTGGTCGAGACACAGGCTGCGCCAGTGCCAGGGCAGTGCGACATCGGCGGCGGTGTCGAGCAATAAGCGGAAAGAGGTTTCGGCGATGGTCCAGGGAGAGGTGGCCGTGCAACACGCCAGATACCGGCCTTCGGCCAGATAATGCTCGATAAGGCGCGGCTCGTCAGGGTCCATGGCGCAACGGATCTGGCGACTCATCCAGCGCCAGCTTTCGAGGTAAGGCTGCTCGTGCAAGGCAGAACTCATGATCCGGGCTCATTCGGTAATGAGATTTATTATTAAATGATAATGAGAAACAAAACAAGCGTGACCATCCATGGAGATTTATTGTGGGAGCGGGCTTGCTCGCGAAAGCGGTGTACCAGCCGACGCAGATGTCGAATGTAATGGCCTCTTCGCGAGCAAGCCCGCTCCCACAGGGGATCTTTTTCCAACTCTAAAAAAAAGCGCGCCATCCGATAGATGGCGCGCCTTTTTGTGCAGCGGTCGGAGGTTAGCTACCCGCCACCGTCATCCGCTCAATCAACACCGAACCGGTGCGAATGTTGCTGCGCAGTTCCAGGTCATTACCGACCGCGATGATCTGCTTGAACATGTCGCGCATGTTGCCGGCGATGGTCACTTCCTGCACCGCGAACTGGATTTCACCGTTCTCGACCCAGAAACCCGCCGCACCACGGGAGTAATCGCCGGTGACCATGTTCAGGCCCTGCCCCATCAGTTCGGTGACCAGCAGGCCACGGCCCATGCGGCGCAGCAAGGCTGCCTGATCTTCATCGCCATGGGTGACGAACAGGTTGTGTACGCCGCCGGCGTTGGCGGTGCTCGGCATGCCTAGTTTGCGACCGGAGTAGGTGCCGAGCACGTAGGACACCAACTCGCCCTTCTCCACGAACGGCTTGGCGTAGGTCGCCAGGCCATCGCCGTCGAAAGCCGAACTGCCCAGGGCGCGCATCAAGTGCGGACGCTCATCAAGGGTCAGCCATTCCGGGAACAGCTTCTGCCCCAGGGTGCCCTCGAGGAACGACGATTTGCGGTACAGACTGCCGCCAGAGATCGCCGAGAGGAAACTGCCGAACAAGCCACCGGCCAGTTCCGCGGAAAACAGCACCGGCACTTCGCAGGTCGGCACCGGACGCGCGCCCAGACGGCTCGCCGCCCGTTGAGCGGCACGTTGGCCGATACTCTCCGCAGAGGCCAGCAAATTGCCCTGACGGTTTACGTCGTACCAGTAATCGCGCTGCATCTGGCCGTCGGCTTCGGCAATCATCACGCAGCTGAGGCTGTGGCGAGTCGACGCGTAACCGCCGATAAAACCGTGGCTGTTACCGTAAACCCGGCAGCCTTGGTGAGTGCTGAGGGTGGTGCCGTCGGCATTCTTGATCCGGCTGTCGGTGGCAAACGCCGCCGCTTCACAGGCCAGGGCCTGCTCGATGGCTTGCTCCGGGGTAATGTCCCATTGATGGAACAGGTCGAAATCCTGCAGATCCTTGGCCATCAACGCGGCATCCGCCAGGCCCGAGGCTTCGTCTTCGGAGGTGTGCTTGGCAATGGCCAGCGCAGCGGCGACGGTTTCGCGAATCGCGTCCGAACCGCTGGCCGAGGTGCTGGCCGAGCCTTTGCGCTGCCCCACATACAAGGTGATGCCAAAGCCCTGATCGCGATTGAACTCAACGGTTTCGACTTCCCGTTGACGCACCGTGGTCGACAGGCCCTGCTCCAGCGACACCGCCACTTCACAGGCACTGGCACCCTGGCGCTTGGCTTCAGCGATGATCTGCTCGACTTGTTCTTGCAGTGCCGGCAACGCTTGTGGGCCGACGCTTTCAACTGCACTCATGCTGTTCTCCACTCAAATTCTGCTTTCGGCTAGGGCCTTCGAGCGACCGGGCCGGACAAGCGGCCCCCGACTGGTTATCATGGCGGCGTTTCTTTGCGGACGGCCACCATGGTTGATTCTTACGACGACTCCCTCGATACGGGAGAAAAAAGCAAATCCCAGGTTAAACGAGAGCTTCATGCTCTGGTTGACCTCGGCGAGCGCCTTACAACGCTCAAGCCTGACTTGCTGGCAAAACTGCCGTTGACCGACGCTATGCGCCGGGCCCTGGCCGATGCGCCCAAGCACACCGCGAATATCGCGCGTAAACGGCACCTTATGTTCATCGGCAAACTGATGCGCGATCAGGACACTGACGCCATTCTGATTCTGCTCGATCAACTCGATGCCTCCACTCGGCAGTACAACGAACGTTTCCATGGCCTGGAACGCTGGCGCGATCGCTTGATCGCGGGCGACGATGCAGTCCTGGAGAAGTTCGTGCTCGACTACCCGGAAGCTGATCGTCAGCAATTGCGCTCCCTGATCCGTCAGGCCCAGCACGAACTGGCGACCAACAAGCCACCGGCTTCGAGCCGTAAAATCTTCAAGTACATCCGTGAGCTGGACGAGACTCAACGCGGTTTGCGTTAAGTCCCTTCTCGGGTGAGTTGCCTCGCAACTCACCCGAAGCTTCACTTTTTCAAGAGCCCCTTACGATCCTGTGCCGCCCACAGTGATTGCATCGATTTTCAGCGTTGGCTGGCCGACACCCACCGGCACCGACTGCCCATCCTTGCCACACGTTCCCACACCGCTGTCCAGCGCCAGATCATTACCGACCATCGACACCTTGCTCATGGCTTCCGGCCCGTTGCCGATCAACGTCGCGCCTTTGACCGGGGCAGTAATCTTGCCGTCTTCGATCAGGTATGCCTCGCTGGTGGAGAACACGAACTTGCCACTGGTGATGTCCACCTGACCGCCGCCGAGGTTGGCGCAGTAGATGCCTTTTTTCACCGAGGCGATGATTTCCGCCGGGTCGCTTTCGCCAGCCAGCATGTAGGTGTTGGTCATGCGCGGCATCGGCAAGTGCGCGTAGGATTCGCGACGACCGTTACCGGTGCGGGCCACGCCCATCAGGCGCGCATTGAGCTTGTCCTGCATATAACCTTTGAGGACGCCGTTTTCGATCAGTGTGGTGCACTCGGTCGGCGTGCCTTCGTCGTCGACGCTCAGCGAACCACGGCGCCCGGCGAGGGTGCCGTCATCGACGATGGTGCAGAGCTTCGACGCAACCATCTCGCCCATGCGCCCGCTGTAGGCCGAACTGCCCTTGCGGTTGAAATCGCCTTCCAGACCATGGCCGACGGCTTCGTGCAGCAACACGCCGGACCAACCCGAACCCAATACCACCGGCAACGTACCGGCCGGAGCCGGGATCGCTTCCAGATTCACCAGCGCCTGACGCAACGCTTCGCGGGCATAACCCATGGCGCGGTCATCACTGAGGAAATAGCGGTAATCGGTACGACCGCCACCGCCATGACCACCGCGTTCACGACGACCGTTCTGCTCGACGATCACGCTGACGTTGAAACGCACCAGCGGTCGCACATCCGCCGCCAGCCCGCCGTCGGTGGAAGCAATCAAAATCCGTTCCCAGACCCCGGCCATGCTCACGGTGACTTGCTGGATACGCGGGTCGAGGGCGCGGGTCGCCACGTCGATACGCTTGAGCAGCTCGACTTTCTCGGCACGGGTCAGCACTTCCAGCGGATTATCCGGCCCGTACAACTGGGCGACATCCTGGGTGGTGAACGCCTGCACGGTGCCGTTCTGCCCGGCCCGGGAAATCGAACGGGCCGCACGGGCCGCCGCGCCCAAGGCTTCGAGGGTGATTGCATTGCTGTAGGCGAAACCGGTTTTTTCGCCCGATTGCGCACGCACGCCGACACCTTGGTCGAGGTTGAAGCTGCCTTCCTTGACGATCCCGTCTTCCAGTGCCCAGGATTCGGAAATCTGCCCCTGGAAATACAGGTCGGCGGCATCGATGCCCGGGCCGGCCAGATCGCCGAGTACACCTTGCAGGCTTTCGATCGTTACGCCGCCGGGCGCCAGGAGGTGTTCACTGACGGAGGACAACAACTCGCTCATATGCTTTACGCCTTAAATTCGTCGTTCTGATGCAGGTCGCTGGGCGCCCTGCGAGAAAAAGCGCCGGTGAGTGGACACCGGCATCCGCGCCCTGATGGACGCCTGTTCGCTGCTGTCGCGTTCGGCCAGCAGCACGGCCTCGCCTTGATCCTGTTGTGCCAGCACACGCCCCCATGGGTCGACGATGGCGGCATGACCAAAGGTTTCTCGTGGCCCCGGATGCGTCCCACCCTGGGCGGCCGCGAGCATGTAACACTGAGTCTCAATGGCCCGCGCACGAATCAGCACATCCCAATGGGCCGCGCCGGTCACCGCGGTAAAGGCCGACGGTGCGGTAATCAACTCCGCGCCGGCCGCACGCAATTCGCTGTACAGCTCCGGAAAACGCAGGTCATAACACACCGTCAGACCGACTCGACCGACCGGAGTGTCGGCAATGACCACACCACTGCCATAAGCATAGTCATCGGATTCGCGATAACGCCCGCGATTGTCCGCCACGTCTACGTCGAACAGGTGCAGCTTGTCATACCGTGCAACGGTTTCGCCTTGGTCATCCACCAACAATGAGCACGCATGCACTTTGGCCGTCGGTTGATCCACCGGCGGCAACGGCAATGTACCGGCCACTATCCATAACTTGAGGTCGCGGGCGGTCTGTTTCAACCATGGCAGGATCGGGCCTTCACCCAAGGCTTCGGCGCGGCCGATCTCGGCAATGTCGCGACGGCCCATGGCGGCGAAATTTTCCGGCAGCACGGCAAGCCGCGCGCCACCGGTCGCCGCCTGCTCAAGCAGACGACGGGCATGGGCCAGATTGGCCAGCACGTCGCTCTGGCTGACCATTTGAATCACCGCTACAGACATGGCCTATTCCCTATGTGAAATCTACGCATACCTGTAGGAGCGTCGGCGCATTCGAACGTACGGTCATGCTACTCCATAGGCCCGAAGAGTGCTTTTTCAAAAGAATTCAAAAAGGCTTGTCGAAGGTGATTTTCGGTTCTTTCCACGGGCCTTTGACGGTGTATTTGACGCTGGCAAAGCGCGCCACGCGGTCACCGATCAGCTTATCGATCAGGAACAGCGCCCCGCCGACGGCCGGTGCACCGACGATCAGCGCGGCAATCGGCAGATTGTTGGTCACCGGCAAGGTCACCAGCAACTTCGCATCGACTTGATCTGCTACCAGGTCCAGTGTGCCGTTGAGCTCCAGATTGCTCGAGGGGCCTGTCAGCAAGATCGGCTTACGGGTCACGTAGACCCCGTTACTCGCGACCAGCAGGCCTTTGACCCGGTCATAGCTCAAGCCTTTGCCGAACAGGTCGGAAAAATCCAGGCGCAGGCGGCGGCCGATGGAGTTGAAGTTGAGCAGACCAAATACCCGCAGCGCCTGAGCGCTGCCCTCAACTTCAACGAACTGACCTTTTTTCAGTGACGCATCAAGGCTGCCGGAAAAACGTTTGGTCGCCAGCCACGCCGGTGACCCAGGCCAGCGACCGTCGACATCCATGTGAAACTCTTCGCTGGTGACGCTCGGCGCAAAACCCCAGCCCTTGAGCACGTCGGCGAGGTTCTTGCCACTGACCCGGCCCTTGTACCAACTGCTGGATTTACCCGGCGTGCCTTCCCAGCTACCGCTGCCCTGCAAGAGGATGCCCTTGAGACCCAGATCCAGGGTATTGAAGGCAATGCCCTTGGCGGTCGGCCGGACTTTCAGATGCCACGCGCCCACCAGATCCTGCCCCTGGAACAGCTGATTGATGGTGACATCCAGCGCCGGGATCTTCGTCGGATCCACGGTGGCCAGCGGATCCGGCGAATTTTCGTCAGTCAGCACTGTCGGGGCTGGCGCCGGCAAACGTACGTATTGCAGATTGACCGCAATCGGTGCGGCTTTCGCATCGGGAATTCCGACGCTGCCCTTGGCCTGCTGACTGTCGAGTTGCAAGGCCCACGCGGCCGGTTTACGCGTCAACTGCACCGACGCCTGATCGAGGGTGGTGCCGAAACCACTGAGTTTTCCAACCTTCAAATCCACACTACTGAGCAGCTGTTTGGCACTGCCGCCCGGATCCTGGCCGGCATACTTGCTCACCAGATTCTGCCAGGGGGCGACATCCAGCTCGGACAGTACACCGCGCACGCGCAAACCTTTGGCGCCAGGCAACACGGCACTGCCGCCACCGAGAAACAACTCGCCGCGACCGTCGGCGAAATTACCGGTCGGTGCCGCAAACGTGAAGCTCGCCAGTTCACCATAGGTGGCCCAGTAACGCCGTTCCGGCCCTTGCAGGGTCATGCGGAACACGGTATCGCGCCCGACATCGGCCGCCATGCCGAACGGCGCCGGCAAATCCACCGCCACGCCTTTGAGGTTGGAGCTGACCATCAATTGACTGTCGGCACCATCAAGGTTCAGCTGCAACTGATAAGGGATCATCCCCGTTACGGGCAACGGCTGAGTGACATTCAGCCAATCGGTGAGTTTCTTGACCTCGACCTCACCCGATGCGGCAACCCGAGTGTTGAGCTTGCCAGGACTGCCTTCAGCGAATATCTGTGCGGTCACTGGCTTGTCGAACGCTCGCGCCGTGATCTTTTGCCCGCTCAATCCCTTGGTGCTGTCGAAACGGAAATCGCCCTTGAGTTGCGTCAGCTCCAGGGTGGGCTCGCGGAGCTTCAAACGGGCTTTGTCGGTCTTGAAGTCGACAAGGATTTTCGGCCGCTCGCCTTTGACCAGCGGGATATCGAGTTTGAGCTTGCCTTGCAGATCGCCCTCGCCTTCCCAACCAGCGAACGTGTCGGCGGTGCCGATGGGCGCCTCCTGCAGAATCTTCAGGCCATCGCCCAACCCGCCAGCGAATGCGCCGTCGAGGAACAGATGAGTGCTCTGCCCGGCCGGTACACGGGGAATATTGACGTAGACGTCGCTGACCTGAGTGTCGAGCAATTGGCCCTTGCTCGCGAGGATCCGCACACCGCTGTCTTCGATGAACACATCGCCGCTGACCTTGCTGACATGCGGCCAGCCCGGCTGAAACGCCAGCTCGGCATCGTGAACCTTGAAAAACAGGCTGATGCTGCGAGCCGTATCGGCGGCACCGTGGTTCAGCGAACCCTGATACTGGAAGAAGCCTTCATCCACCGCGCCTTTGAGAATCGCGGTGCGCAGCCACTCGTCCAGCCCCGGGCTGAGAACCGTCGGCAGGTACTTGGCGGTGTAGCGACCGTCGCCGTCGACCAGGCCGACCCGCAGGTCCATGTAGTCTTCCTGGGTGTGATCGAAATGCAGGCGAATCAGGAAGTCGCCGGCAATCTTGCCCTCCTCGCCCAGCACCTTCAGGTACGGCGCGATCAGGGTGAAAGCTTCTTTGTCGAGTTTCCAGGTCAACCGGGCGTTGGCCTGAATGTACTGCCATGGCTTGGCGAAAATCGGGTCCAAATGCAGGGAAAAATCCTTGCTGTCCATGCGCAGCTCGCCCTGCCCGAGATCGCCGCTGATGCTGCCACTGACATTTCGCACCGCCGGTGCACCGCGATAAGCGTCGAAGCCGACCTTTTCCAGATTGGCGGCAAAGCTGAATTTGTTGTCATCGGTAGCGGCTGGGCGGAAGTCGATCAGCACGTTGCGTAAAACCCCGGTGACCTTGAGCCGCTCGACCGCCGTGGCGACACCTTCGGGCAGTGGGCCCAGTGCGTTCAGCAGCGGAGTGAGCGGTGTGAGATCGAGACGGTCGGCTTGCAGGTGCAAGAGCTCTGGCACCTTGTCTGTCGCGGCCGTTTGTTGAAATTGCAGTTTCGATTCCCAGCGGCTGTCGCCCAGGCTCATCGCCAGAGAATCCAGGGTCACCAGAACGCCTGTGGAACTGCGCTGGAAATACCCGTTCAGCGCCAGATTATTGATCTGGATCGGCTTGCGCTCGGCATAGGCGCCCTTGAGTTGCGGCGCGTTCAAACGAATCGCGGCGCGTTGCACGGTGCCCTTGCTCCAGTTAATCCAGAACTCGCCACCGGCCTTGATCTCGGAAAAATTCCATTGCTGGGTCAGGCGCTCGGGCAACCATTTCGACCAATCACTCTGCGGCAGGCTCAGGTAAGCGTCCGCTTCACCGTCCTTCCATTGGGCTGCGCGCAAACGGGTGCGCAGGCTCATCGCAACCGGCTGGCCGTCGGGAAGGGTCAAACGGGCATCGAGCCTCTGGCGGGATGGACCGGTTTTCAGATTAAGGCCGACGTACGTCAGGGTCAGCGGCGACTCCCCCAATGGCTGCAAGGTGACCTGGCTGTCGAGCACCGACAGCTGCTGGATCATCTGCATACGATTGAGCAGTTGCTCCGGATTCAGCGGCTGGTCTTGCTGCACCGGTAAACCTTCCAGCGCCCAATGACCGTCCTCACCTTCCTTGAGGCTGATCTTCAGGCCGTTGAGTTCCAGGTGTGCGATGCGCACTTCGCGCGCCAGCAGGCTGGCCCAGAGATCCGGCACCGCGCGCACCTGATCCAGGCGCAAGGCATTGGAACCCTCGCCGACCATCACGTCATGGGCCAGCAGAACCGGGGCGAGGCCGCTCCAGTTGCCTTCCAGCTTGCCGATTTGCAGGGGCATGCCCAAGGCATCGCTGGCTTTGTCTTCGACGTCGGCACGGTACTCGGCCACCAGCGGCGTCAACTCCCGGCCGAGGCTGACGAACAGCGCCGTCAACACTAAAACCAACGCGCACAGGCCCAGGCCCCAGCGGGTCAGTGCGGCCAAAATGCGTGTCAGACGCTCCATGTCAGTTGGCTCCCATGGCAAAAATACTGCAAAGAGCTGAGGCCAGCCGCTCTAGTGGAGTTGAAACCCAACGATTCAGAGCAACACCACGTCGTATTGTTCCTGGGAATACATGGTTTCCACCTGGAAACGAATGGTGCGCCCGATAAAGCCTTCGAGCTCTGCGACGTTGCCCGACTCTTCGTCGAGCAAACGGTCGACCACTTTCTGGTTCGCCAGCACCCGATAACCTTCAGCCTGATAGGCCCGGGCCTCACGCAGGATTTCACGGAAGATCTCGTAGCACACGGTTTCCGGAGTCTTGAGTTTGCCGCGACCCTGGCAACTGTTGCACGGTTCGCACAGCACTTGCTCAAGACTTTCGCGGGTGCGCTTGCGGGTCATCTGCACCAGGCCCAACTCGGTGATGCCGATGATGTTGGTCTTGGCGTGATCGCGCTCCAGTTGCTTCTCGAGGGTACGCAACACCTGGCGCTGATGCTCTTCATCTTCCATGTCGATGAAGTCGATGATGATGATCCCGCCCAGGTTACGCAGGCGCAGCTGACGGGCAATGGCGGTGGCGGCTTCGAGGTTGGTCTTGAAGATGGTTTCTTCGAGGTTGCGATGACCGACAAAGGCCCCGGTATTGACGTCGATGGTGCTCATGGCTTCTGCCGGATCGACCACCAGATAGCCGCCGGACTTGAGCGGCACCTTGCGTTCCAGGGCTTTCTGGATTTCGTCTTCGACGCCATATAAGTCGAAGATCGGCCGTTCGCCCGGGTAATGCTCCAGGCGGTCGGCGATTTCCGGCATCAGTTCGGCGACGAACTGCGTGGTTTTCTGGAAGGTTTCCCGCGAGTCGATGCGGATCTTCTCGATCTTCGGGCTCACCAGGTCACGCAAGGTACGCAGCGCCAGGCCGAGGTCTTCGTAGATCACACTCGGCGCGCTGATGGTCTTGATCTGTTCGTTGATCTGGTCCCAGAGCCTGCGCAGGTAGCGGATGTCCATGAGGATTTCATCGGCCCCGGCCCCTTCGGCAGCGGTGCGCAGAATGAAACCGCCGGCTTCCTTGATGCCTTCTGTGGCCACGCAGTCGGTGACCACTTGCTTGAGGCGGTCGCGCTCGGCTTCGTCTTCGATCTTCAGGGAAATGCCGACGTGGGCGGTGCGCGGCATGTACACCAGATAGCGCGACGGAATCGACAGTTGCGTCGTCAAGCGTGCGCCTTTGGAGCCAATCGGATCCTTGGTGACTTGCACCACCAGGCTCTGACCTTCATGAACCAGGGCACTGATGCTCTCCACCGCCGGGCCTTCGCGCAGGGAAATTTCCGAGGCATGAATGAACGCTGCACGGTCCAGGCCGATGTCGACGAAGGCGGCCTGCATGCCCGGCAATACCCGCACGACCTTGCCTTTATAGATGTTGCCGACGATCCCGCGCTTTTGCGTGCGCTCGACGTGGACCTCTTGCAGGACACCGTTTTCGACCACCGCCACGCGCGATTCCATCGGCGTGATGTTGATCAGGATCTCTTCACTCATGGCAGGGTCTCGTTCAGGCATGTTCACGATAATGGCCGCATCTTGTCAGTACGACGCTCAGCGCGCGTTAAGGGTTTGCCAACAGGGTATGCCGAAATGGCCGAGTAGCTCGAAGGTTTCGCACAGCGGCAATCCGACTACCGCCGAGTAGCTGCCATTGAGCCCGGCGACGAACACCGCACCCAGTCCTTGGATTCCGTAGCCGCCAGCCTTGTCCCGGGGTTCGCCGCTGGCCCAGTAGACCGCCGCTTCGTCGCGGTCGATGGTGCGAAAACGCACCAGACTGCGCACCACCAAAGACTCGCAGCGCTCGCCATCGCGCAGCGCAATCGCTGTCAGCACTTCATGCTCACTCCCGGACAACAGCATCAGCATGGCGCATGCGTCGGCTTCGTCCACCGGCTTACCGAGAATTTTCCCGTCCAGCACCACGGCGGTGTCGGCACCCAGCACGCAGAAATCCGCGTCGGACACGACCGTGCCGTGCCCGGCTTCGGCCTTGCCGCGCGCCAGACGCTCGACATAGGCCGATGGGGATTCTTCAGGTAAAGGGGTTTCATCGATGTCCGCGCTGATGACGGAGAACGACACGCCGATCTGCGTGAGCAGTTCACGCCGACGCGGCGAACCTGAGGCGAGGTACAGCTGTTTCATCAAGACATCTCCCTGCTAGCGCCCTGTCTCACAAATACTGTTCCTTTTCGGCGAGACAGAGCACCAGGTGCGGGCACATGCCTGACCGAATTAATTGATTTTGTAGCGTCGACGCAAACCGCGCAAACCGTAGCTGATCCATGGCCAGAGCAACGCGCTGACCAGTGCCGGCAACACCAGTGCCAGGGTTGGCTGACGATTGCCGGTCAGGGCGCTCAGCCACAACTGAACCAGTTGGGCGAGGCCGAAGATCACCAGGATCACCAGGCTCTGTTGCCACATCGGGAACATGCGCAGGCGCTGTTGCAACGACAGCACCAGGAAGGTAATGAGCGTGAGGATCAACGCGTTCTGGCCCAGCAACGTGCCATACAGCACGTCTTCGGCCAACCCCAGACACCAGGCGGTCACCATGCCGACTTTCTGCGGCAGGGCCAACGCCCAGAACGCCAACAGCAAGGCCAGCCACAGAGGACGCAGGATTTCCATGAATTGCGGCAGCGGCGAAACGCTGAGCAGCATGCCGATGGCGAAGGTCAGCCAGACCATCCAGCCGTTTTGGGATGAAGTAGTACCGCCCATTATTCTCTTCCCCCAGTGGTGGCCGGCGCGGAGACAGGCGGTTTGGCAGCAGGCTTCACGGCGGCGGGCTGGATCGTCGGTGGTTTGGCGGCGGCTGGTGCCGACGCGGGTGGCTTGCTGGCAGCATGGGCAGCGGCAGGTTTTGCCGGGGTCGCGGCAGCAGGTGTCGTCGCCGGAGCAGCCGGAGCAGCCGGAGCAGCGACGGTAGCCGGTATCACCGACACGGCCGGTTTCGGCACAGTCGCAGGAATGATCGGCCCACCGCCGTGCTGGTCCAGTGCTTCCTGAGCCTGGGCGGCGTCGTTGGCGCGTTCCTCGGCGGTGCGTCCGTCACTGAATACCAACAACAGATAACGGCTGCGGTTCAATGCGGCGGTCGGCACGGCACGGACGATGGCGAACGGCTGGCCGGAATCGTGGATCACTTCCTTGACCGTCGCCACCGGGTAACCCGCCGGGAAACGCTGACCGAGGCCGGAACTGACCAGCAGATCGCCTTCTTTAATGTCGGCGGTATCGGCCACATGACGCAGCTCAAGGCGTTCCGGGTTACCGGTGCCGCTGGCAATCGCCCGCAGACCGTTACGGTTCACCTGCACTGGAATGCTGTGGGTGGTGTCAGTCAGCAACAGGACGCGGGACGTGTACGGCATCAACTCGACCACCTGCCCCATCAGGCCGCGGGCATCGAGCACCGGCTGACCGAGGACCACACCGTCGCGCTCACCTTTATTGATGATGATGCGATGGGTAAAGGGGTTGGGGTCCATGCCGATCAACTCGGCCACTTCGACCTTCTCGTTGACCAGCGCGGAAGAGTTGAGCAACTCGCGCAGCCGAACGTTCTGCTCGGTCAGGGCAGCAAGCTTTTGCATGCGCCCCTGCAACAGCAGGTTTTCGGTTTTGAGTTTTTCGTTTTCGGCGACCAGTTCGGTCCGGCTGCCAAATTGGCTGGCCACACCCTGCCATAACCGCTGCGGCAAGTCGGTGATCCAGTAAGACTGCATCAGCACCAGCGACATTTGGCTACGCACTGGCTTGAGCAGTGTGAAGCGAGCATCGACCACCATCAGCGCGACCGATAGCACGACCAGCACCAACAAGCGCACGCCCAGTGAGGGGCCTTTGGTGAAAAGCGGTTTAATAAGCCGCTCCTCCCAGGCAAATGTTCTCTTTATTCATACGGCATCAAACCGGCCTGGATGCAGACTGACAGAAGATAAACGCCAACAGGCAGCACTGCAAAGTGCTGCCTGCGCGCGCTCAACAGCATAGAGGCGATCCGGCGACTTATTCGCTGGAAAGCAGGTCCATGGTGTGTTTATCCATCATTTCCAATGCACGGCCACCGCCGCGAGCAACGCAGGTCAGCGGGTCTTCGGCGACGATCACCGGCAGACCGGTTTCCTGGGCCAGCAACTTGTCGAGGTCGCGCAGCAAGGCACCACCACCGGTCAGTACCAGACCACGTTCGGCGATATCCGATGCCAGCTCCGGAGGCGATTGCTCCAGCGCACTTTTCACAGCCTGAACGATGGTAGCCAGGGACTCTTGCAGAGCTTCCAGCACTTCGTTGGAGTTCAGGGTGAATGCGCGTGGAACGCCTTCGGCCAGGTTACGGCCACGAACGTCGACTTCACGAACTTCGCCGCCCGGGTAGGCCGTACCGATTTCCTGTTTGATGCGCTCGGCGGTGGACTCGCCGATCAGGCTGCCATAGTTGCGACGCACGTAGGTGATGATCGCTTCGTCGAAGCGGTCGCCGCCAACCCGTACGGATTCGGCATAGACCACACCGTTGAGGGAGATCAGCGCGATTTCAGTGGTACCGCCACCGATATCGACCACCATCGAACCGCGTGCTTCTTCAACCGGCAAACCCGCACCGATTGCAGCAGCCATCGGCTCTTCGATCAGGAATACTTCACGGGCACCGGCACCAAGGGCCGATTCACGGATGGCACGACGCTCAACCTGGGTGGATTTGCATGGAACGCAGATCAGCACACGAGGGCTAGGCTGCAGAAAGCTGTTTTCGTGAACCTTGTTGATAAAGTACTGCAGCATTTTTTCGCAGACGCTGAAGTCGGCGATCACACCGTCCTTCATCGGACGAATGGCAGCAATGTTGCCCGGCGTACGGCCGAGCATGCGCTTGGCCTCGGTGCCGACAGCAACGACACTTTTCTGATTACCGTGTGTCCGAATAGCCACAACGGAGGGCTCATTCAGGACAATACCGCGCTCGCGCACGTAAATAAGGGTGTTGGCAGTGCCCAGGTCAATGGAAAGATCGCTGGAAAACATGCCACGCAGTTTCTTGAACATGGGAAAGGGACCCTAGGCAACGCGTGGGTAAAAAAGTGCGGCAAACTCTAACAACGACAGGGATTTTGGGCAAGGCGCCAATATGTTAAATTGGCCGCTTTTCTGTGCACCAAGCACCACAATCGCGGCCTTGAGACCGTAGATATGCGGTAGTGTTCCGACAATCTAACACACGGACGCGGTCCGTTTTGTTTTCCACTGGAGAATCCCATGGCGCTTGAACGCTCCGACGTGGAAAAAATCGCTCATCTGGCCTGCCTTGGCCTCAATGATGCCGATCTTCCACACATCACTTCGGCCCTGAACAGCATTCTCGGGCTGGTCGACGAAATGCAAGCGGTCGATACCGACGGTATCGAGCCGCTGGCCCACCCATTGGAAGCGAGCCAGCGCCTGCGTGCAGACGTCGTGACCGAAACCAATCATCGCGAGGCCTATCAGTCCATCGCACCAGCGGTCGAAAACGGCCTGTATCTGGTTCCGAAAGTCATCGACTAAAGGGAAAGAGCCTGCAATGCATCAATTGACTCTGGCCGAGATCGCCCGCGGACTCGCCGATAAAAAGTTTTCTTCCGAAGAGCTGACCAAAGTCCTGCTGGCGCGCATCGCCCAGCTCGATCCGCAGCTCAACAGTTTCATCAGCCTCACCGAAGACCTGGCGCTCACGCAGGCGAAAGCCGCTGACGCTCGTCGGGCCAACGGTGAGAGCGGCGCCCTGCTCGGCGCGCCGATCGCCCACAAAGACCTGTTCTGCACCCAAGGCATCCGCACCAGCTGCGGCTCGAAGATGCTCGACAACTTCAAAGCACCGTACGACGCCACCGTGGTCGCCAAACTGGCCGCTGCCGGGGCCGTGACCCTGGGCAAGACCAACATGGACGAATTCGCCATGGGGTCGGCCAACGAGTCGAGCTATTACGGCGCGGTGAAAAACCCGTGGAACCTGGACTGCGTTCCGGGCGGCTCGTCTGGCGGTTCGGCTGCTGCGGTGGCCGCTCGTCTGTTGCCAGCGGCGACGGGCACCGACACCGGCGGTTCGATTCGTCAGCCCGCTGCGCTGACCAACCTCACCGGCCTGAAACCGACGTACGGTCGCGTTTCGCGCTGGGGCATGATCGCTTACGCGTCCAGCCTCGATCAGGGCGGTCCATTGGCCCGCACCGCCGAAGACTGCGCGATCCTGCTGCAAGGCATGGCCGGTTTCGATCCAAACGACTCCACCAGCATTGATGAGCCGGTGCCGGATTACAGTGCCAGCCTCAACGGTTCACTGCAGGGCCTGCGCATCGGCGTACCTAAAGAGTATTTCAGCGCAGGTCTCGACCCGCGTATCGCCGACCTGGTCATGGCCAGCGTTGAAGAGCTGAAAAAGCTCGGCGCCGTGGTCAAGGAAATCAGCCTGCCGAACATGCAGCACGCAATCCCTGCGTACTACGTGATCGCCCCGGCGGAAGCATCTTCCAACCTGTCGCGTTTCGACGGCGTGCGTTTCGGCTATCGCTGCGAAGACCCGAAAAACCTGGAAGACCTGTACAAGCGTTCCCGTGGCGAAGGTTTCGGCCCGGAAGTGCAGCGCCGGATCATGGTCGGTGCCTACGCGCTGTCGGCCGGTTACTACGACGCCTACTATTTGAAGGCGCAGAAGATTCGTCGTCTGATCAAGAACGACTTCATGGCTGCCTTCAATGAGGTCGACATCATCCTCGGCCCAACCACGCCGAACCCGGCCTGGAAGCTCGGCGCCAAGAACAGCGACCCGGTCGCTGCGTACCTGGAAGACGTCTACACCATCACCGCCAACCTCGCCGGTCTGCCGGGCTTGTCCATGCCTGCAGGTTTTGTCGATGGCCTGCCGGTCGGCGTGCAGTTGCTCGCCCCGTATTTCCAGGAAGGTCGCCTGTTGAACGTTGCCCATCAGTATCAGTTGAACACTGACTGGCACACCCGCACCCCAACCGGCTTCTGAGGAGAAACACATGCAATGGGAAGTCGTGATCGGGCTGGAGATTCATACCCAGCTCACCACCCGGTCGAAAATCTTTTCCGGTAGTTCCACCACCTTCGGTTCCGAGCCGAACACCCAGGCCAGCCTGGTTGACCTGGGCATGCCCGGCGTATTGCCGGTGCTGAACCAGGAAGCGGTGCGCATGGCGGTGATGTTCGGTCTGGCCATCGATGCCGAGATCGGTCAGCACAACGTGTTCGCCCGTAAAAACTATTTCTACCCGGACCTGCCCAAGGGCTACCAGATCAGCCAGATGGAATTGCCGATCGTCGGCAAGGGTCACCTGGATATCGCCCTGGAAGACGGCACGGTCAAACGCGTAGGCATCACCCGCGCGCACCTGGAAGAAGACGCCGGTAAAAGCCTGCACGAAGAATTCAGCGGCGCCACCGGCATTGACCTGAACCGCGCTGGCACACCGTTGCTGGAGATCGTTTCCGAGCCGGACATGCGCAGCGCCAAGGAAGCCGTGGCTTACGTCAAGGCTGTCCACGCGCTGGTGCGTTACCTCGGCATCTGCGACGGCAACATGGCAGAAGGCTCGCTGCGTTGCGACTGCAACGTGTCGATCCGTCCGAAAGGCCAGGTTGAATTCGGTACACGCTGCGAGATCAAGAACGTCAACTCGTTCCGCTTCATCGAGAAAGCGATCAATAGCGAAGTGCAGCGTCAGATCGAGTTGATCGAAGACGGCGGCAAGGTGATCCAACAGACCCGTCTGTACGATCCGAACAAGGACGAAACCCGTCCGATGCGCAGCAAAGAGGAAGCCAACGACTACCGTTACTTCCCCGATCCGGACCTGCTACCGGTGGTCATCGAGGACTCGTTCCTCGACGATGTGCGCGCCACCCTGCCGGAACTGCCACCGCAGAAACGCGAGCGCTTCCAGGAACAGTTCGGTCTGTCGGTCTACGACGCCAGCGTCCTGGCCACCAGCCGCGAGCAAGCCGATTACTTCGAGAAAGTCGTGAGCATCAGCGGCGACGCCAAACTGGCGGCGAACTGGGTGATGGTTGAACTGGGCAGCCTGTTGAACAAGCAAGGCCTGGACATCGACCAGTCGCCGGTTTCGGCCGAGCAATTGGGCGGCATGCTGCTGCGCATCAAGGACAACACCATCTCCGGCAAGATCGCCAAGGTGGTCTTTGAAGCCATGGCCAACGGCGAAGGCAGCGCAGACGAGATCATCGACAAGCGCGGCCTCAAGCAAGTGACCGACACCGGTGCGATCTCGGCGGTGCTGGACGAAATGCTCGCGGCCAATGCCGAGCAGGTCGAACAATACCGCGCGGCAGATGAAGCCAAACGCGGCAAAATGTTCGGCTTCTTCGTCGGCCAGGCCATGAAAGCCTCCAAAGGCAAGGCCAACCCGCAACAGGTCAACGAACTGCTTAAAAGCAAGCTCGAAGGCTGATGAGAATGGAGCCAGCATTCAAACCTGGCTCCATTGCCTGTGGGAGCGGGCTTGCTCGCGAAAGCGGTTCGGCACTCAACACAAGGTTGACTGTCAGAATGCATTCGCGAGCAAGCCCGCTCCCACATTTGTTTCCGGGATACCTTTTATGAAGCGTCTGTTCAGTGCCTGCGCCCTGCTCTCTTTGCTGGCCGGTTGCGCCAGTACCGATACCGTCGATCCACACGGCTACGACAAGACCGGCATGGCTTCGTATTACGGCGCCAAACACCATGGCAAACGCACCGCCAGCGGCGAGCGTTTTAACCAGCACGGCCTGACCGCCGCCCATCGCCAGTTGCCGTTCGGTACGCGGGTGAAGGTCACCAACCTGAACAACGACAAGTCCTGTGTAGTGCGCATCAACGACCGCGGGCCATACTCTCGTGGGCGTCTGATCGATATATCACGTGAAGCGGCCGAACAGTTGGGCATGCTGCGCAGCGGTACCGCGAAGGTTCGCGTGCAAGCCCTCGACGACTGATAGACGGAGCGCTGACTATTTTCGGACTTGCCGATTTACCCCTGATCAGCGTGATTGAATTGTTCAGCGGTCTGTTTTTACTGATCGTAGGCGCCGAACTGATGGTGCGCGCCGCCGTGCGCCTGGCCGCACGACTGCATGTGCGGCCGCTGATCATCGGCCTGACCATCGTGGCCCTCGGCAGCAGCGCGCCGCAGATGGCGGTCAGCTTGCAAGCCACCCTGGCGCAAAACGCCGACATCGCCGTCGGCAGCGTGATCGGCAGCAGCATCTTCAACATCCTCGTCACCCTCGGGCTCTCGGCGCTGATTATTCCGCTGCGGGTTTCGCGGCAATTGGTGCGCCTGGATATTCCGCTGATGATCGGCGCCAGCCTGTTGGTGTTCGTACTGGCGTGGAACGAAGAACTGAACCGCACAGACGGGATTATTCTGCTGGGCGCGCTGGTGCTGTACCTGGGTTTGCTGCTGCGCCAGTCGCGACACTCGGCCCGTCCGCCATCGGGGGCTCACGAAGCGCCACAGGCACCGTGGTTCAGCAGCTTGCTGCTGATTGTCGCCGGGCTGGCGATGCTGGTGTTCGCCGGACATTTGCTGCTCGGCGCCGCGGTGGCGGTCGCGACCGACCTGGGGTTGTCGGAGCGGATCATCGGCCTGACCATCGTCGCCGTCAGCACGTCACTGCCGGAGCTGGCCACTTCGTTGATCGCTGCGTTGCGCGGTCAGCGGGACATCGCGGTGGGCAACGTGATCGGCAGCAACCTGCTCAACCTCTTGGGCGTCCTCGGGCTTACCGCATTGATCGCGCCGTCGCCGCTGTCGGTTTCACCCAACGCACTGGATTTCGATTTGCCGGTGATGCTCGGTGTCGCGGTGCTGTGCCTGCCGGTGTTCTATTCCGGCTACCGGGTGACTCGCGCCGAAGGCCTGCTGTTTTTGGGTTTGTACCTGGCCTATGGGCTGCACGTGGTGTCGTTTACCACGGGAATGCCGCTGGCCGGCAAGCTTGAACATCTAATGCTGTTTTTCGTCCTGCCAGCGCTGGGGGCGTTTTTGCTGTTCACGTCGCTGCGCGCCTGGCGTCGCCAACACCACAAGAGGGAATTGCCATGAGCACTGATAAAAAGCCCGGCGTTGAAGTCCGCCGCCAAGTGATGGGCGACGCGTTCGTCGACCGCGCCTTGGGTAACGCCACCGAGTTCACCCAGCCGTTGCAGGACTTCGTCAATGAACACGCTTGGGGCGGAGTGTGGAACCGTGAAGGTTTGCCGCTGAAAACCCGCAGCTTGATCACCCTCGCCGCGCTAACCGCGTTGAAGTGCCCGCAAGAATTGAAAGGCCATGTGCGCGGTGCACTGAACAACGGCTGCACCGTGGAAGAAATTCGCGAGGCGCTGCTGCATTGCGCGGTGTATGCCGGCGTGCCGGCGGCGATCGATGCGTTTCGGGCGGCGCAGGAAGTGATTGATACCTACCAGAAGCCGGAGTGAGTCGCTGACATTTCTGGTGGCTGTTCAGCCGTCTTCGCGAGCAAATCGAATGGATCTAAAAAACACCACAAATCCTGAAGCTAAATCCCCCCCCCCCACTGCAACAAAAAGATCCCGACGTTGGTGGTGACCGCCGCCATCAGCGTGGTAATCACAATGATCGCTGCCGCCAGTTCATGATTACCATTAGCTTGCCGAGCCATGACGAAACTGGCCGCGGCAGTCGGGCTGCCGAAGTACAGAAACAGAATCCCCAACTCCGCCCCGCGAAAACCCCAGAGCCAGGCACCAAGCGTCGCCAGCACCGGCAGACCGATCATCTTCACCAGGCTGGAACTCAGCGCCATCGTGCCGCTTTTGCGCATCGCCGCCAGCGACAACGTGCCACCGATGCAGATCAACGCCAACGGCAAGGTGGTTTGTGCCAGGTACTGGCCGGACTTTTCCAGCCACCCCGGCAAACCGATTTCGAAATAGGCAAATGGCGCCGCCGCAAACACGCTGATGATCAACGGGTTGACCATCACGCTTTTGCAGATACTCCACGGGTCAGACTTGATCACCGGGCTGTAGACCGCCAGCACGATGGTCGAAAGCGTGTTGTAGAACAGGATCACCAGCGCCGCGAGGATTGCCCCGAGGGAAATCCCGTAGTCGCCGTACATGCTCGCCGCCAGTGCCAGGCCGATAACGCCGTTGTTACCGCGAAACGCGCCTTGGGTGTAGATGCCCCGGTCTTCCCGCGGGCATTTCCAGATCGCCCAGACCCAGGCAATCGCAAAGCACGCCAGGGTCGCGACCGAGAAGTAGATCAGCAGCGCCGGTTGCAGCGCGGCATGCAGGTCGGCATGCAAGATGCCCAGAAACAGCAACGCCGGCATGGTGACGTTGAACACCAGGGCCGACGCGGTATGAATGAAATTGTCGTTGATCCAGTCGATGCGCTTGAGCAGCGCCCCCAGAAACAGCATGGCAAACACCGGTGCGGTGATGTTCAGGGTTTCGAGGAAAATAGCCAGCATGCCGGGGGAACCTTGGGTGGGCGTCGTTAGGGGGCTAATGATAAGCCACCAAGGACACCGGCGTCAGGTAGACCGCCATCGCGGGCAGGCAACGAGTAACCTGTGGCGAGGGAGCTTGCTCCCGCTGGGTCGCGAAGCGGCCCCAAAAGATGGGACTGCTACGCAGTCCAGCGGGAGCAAGCTCCCTCGCCACAGTCTCAGGTAATCGGCGCAGGGTTGAACAAGGTAATGTCGTTATGCAGCTTATGCTGCTCCGCCCACGTCTGTTTCTTGCCGCTGGCCACGTCCAGGTAGTAGTGGAACAACTCCCAGCCAAGGTCTTCAATCGACGCCCGCCCGGTAGCAATCCGCCCGGCATCGATGTCGATCAGGTCCGGCCAGCGTTGCGCCAGTTCTGTGCGGGTCGACACCTTCACCACCGGCGCCATCGCCAACCCATAAGGCGTACCCCGCCCGGTAGTGAACACATGCAGGTTCATCCCCGCCGCCAACTGCAGCGTCCCGCAGACAAAATCACTGGCCGGGGTCGCACAGAAAATCAGCCCTTTGCGCTTGAACCGTTCACCAGGGCCAAGCACCCCGTTGATCGCGCTGCTGCCGGATTTGACGATCGAGCCCAGAGACTTCTCGACAATGTTCGACAATCCGCCCTTCTTGTTCCCCGGCGTGGTGTTGGCACTGCGATCCGCTTCGCCCTTGGCCAGGTAACGGTCGTACCAGTCCATTTCCCGAACCAGTTCCTGAGCAACTTCCTCAGTTTCGGCGCGAGAGGTCAGCAGGTAGATCGCATCGCGCACCTCGGTGACTTCGGAAAACATCACCGTCGCCCCCGCCCGCAACAACAGGTCCGAGGCATAGCCAAGCGCCGGGTTGGCAGTGATGCCAGAGAACGCATCACTGCCGCCGCACTGCATGCCGAGGATCAGCTCGGACGCCGGCACGGTTTCCCGACGACGCAGATCGAGCTTCTTCAAACGAGTCTCGGCCAGCGCCATGATCTGCTCGATCATCTCGGTAAAACCGTGACTGGAATCCTGCAAGCGGTATAACCACGGCTCGCTTAAATCCACCGAACTGTCGTTCTCGTGCATCACCTGCCCGGCCTGCAATTTCTCGCAGCCCAGGCTGATCACCAGCGCCTCGCCCCCCAGGTTCGGGTTGCGCGCCAGATTGCGCACGGTGCGGATCGGGATGTACGCATCGGTGGCGGTGATCGCCACGCCACAGCCGTAACTGTGGGTCAGCGCCACCACGTCATCGACGTTCGGGTATTTGGGCAGCAGTTCATCCTTGATGCGCTTGACCGCATGGTCCAACACCCCGGTGACGCATTGCACAGTGGTGGTGATGCCGAGAATGTTGCGCGTGCCGACGGTGCCGTCGGCGTTGCGGTAACCCTCGAAAGTGAAGCCTTCCAGCGGTGCCTGCGCGGCCGGCACTTCGGTGGACAGCGGCAGGCTGTCCAGCGGTGGCGCAGTCGGCATGCGCAATTGATCTTCCTTGACCCAGCTGCCGCGAGGAATCGGCTGCAACGCATACCCAATGGTCTGTCCGTAACGAATCACCTGGCCGCCCTCAGGGATGTCCTCAAGAGTGACCTTGTGGCTCTGCGGCACGAAATCCACGGTGACCAGGCCATCGGGGAATTCAGTGCCGGCCGGCACGCCCTGATCGTTGACCACGATCACCACATTGTCCCGCTCGTGCAGACGGATGTAGCGCGGCGAGTCGGAATGTTCAATCAACTGCATGACGCCGCTCCTCAGGAATGCGCTTCAGATAATTTGCTGTTCGTTTCAGGACCGCTGACAGGCGGCTCTTTGAGCACCACACGCTTGATCGGGCCAACGATCACCAGATAGCTGAACACCGCCACCAGTGCGTTGCAACCGACGAACACCAGCGCCCATTTGAACGAACCGGTGGAGCTGATGATGTAGCCGATAACGATCGGCGTGGTGATCGACGCGATATTGCCGAAGGTATTGAACAGACCACCGCTGAGACCGGCGATCTGTTTCGGCGAGGTGTCGGACACCACGGCCCAGCCCAACGCACCGACGCCTTTGCCGAAGAACGCCAGGGCCATGAAGCCGACGACCATCCATTCCACGTCCACATAGTTGCAAGCCACGATGCTGCTGGAAACCAGCAGGCCGGCGATGATCGGCGCCTTGCGGGCGAACGTCAGCGAGTGACCTTTGCGCAGCAGGTAATCGGAAATCACCCCCCCGAGCACACCACCGATAAACCCGCAGATCGCCGGCAGCGAGGCAATGAAACCAGCCTTGAGGATGGTCATGCCGCGTTCCTGCACCAGATACACCGGGAACCAGGTGAGGAAGAAGTAAGTGATGCCGTTGATGCAGTACTGGCCCAGATACACACCGAGCATCATGCGGTTGGTCAGCAGTTGGCGGATGTAGTCCCACTTCGGACCGTCGCCCTTTTTGCCTTTGCCTTTGTCCTGGTCCATGTCGACCATGCCGCCGTTGTCGGCGATGTGCTTGAACTCGGCGTCGTTGATCATCGGGTGTTGGCGCGGGCTGTAGATCACCTTCAGCCAGATCCCCGAGAAGACGATACCGATCACGCCCATGACGATGAACACATGCTGCCAGCCGAAGGAGTAAACGATCCAGCCCATGAGCGGTGCAAACAACACGGTGGCAAAGTATTGCGCCGAGTTGAAGATCGCAGACGCCGTACCGCGTTCAGCGGTCGGGAACCAGGCCGCCACGATACGTGCGTTGCCGGGGAAGGATGGCGCTTCGGCCAGGCCCACCAAAAAGCGCAGCATGAACAGCGCAACCACCGCCGTGGACATGCCGAACTCACCGACATAGCCCTGCAGCACGGTGAACAGCGACCAGGTGAAAATGCTCAGCGCGTAGATTTTTTTCGAACCGAAACGGTCCAGCAGCCAGCCACCGGGAATTTGCCCGGCCACGTAGGCCCAACCGAATGCCGAAAAGATATAACCGAGGGTGACCGCGTCGATGCCGAGGTCTTTTTGCAGGCTGGAGCCGGCGATTGCGATGGTAGCCCGGTCGGCGTAGTTGATCGTGGTCACCAGAAACAGCATGAGCAGGATCAAATAGCGGACGTGAGTCGGCTTGGTCGATTGCATTGTAGATGTACTCCCACTGATTATTTTTATGCGCGGGTGAATCTTTGGTTTTTCTGTGGGAGCGAGCCTGCTCGCGATGGTGGTCAACGATGACGCGGGGCATCAAGTTTACCGCCGCGTCCTCAAGACCTTCGCGAGCAGGCTCGCTCCCACAGTGGGTGTTGCGTTACGAACCGATGTAGCTGGTCTTCACGACCGTATAAAACTCTTGCGCATAGCGACCTTGCTCACGTGATCCATAGGATGAACCTTTACGCCCACCGAACGGAACGTGGTAATCCACGCCGGCGGTCGGCAGGTTGACCATCACCATCCCGGCCTGGGAATGACGTTTGAAGTGGTTGGCGTACTTCAGCGATGTGGTGGCGATGCCCGCCGACAGGCCGAATTCGGTGTCGTTGGCCATTTCCAGCGCAGCGTCGTAATCGGCCACGCGAACGATATTGGCCACCGGGCCGAAAATCTCTTCGCGGCTGATACGCATCGCAGCTGTGCTGTCGGCAAACAGCGTCGGGGCGAGAAAGTAACCTTCGGTCTCGCACGTCACCAGACCACCGCCGCTGACCAGACGCGCACCTTCGGACTGGCCGATGTCGATGTACTTCATGTCTTGTTCAAGCTGAGCCTGGGAGACTACCGGACCGATATCGGTCCCGGTTTTCAGCGCGTGACCGACCTTGATCGACTTCATGCGCTCGGCCATGGCTTCGACGAATTTGTCGTGAATCCCGGCGGTGACGATGAAGCGGCTCGAGGCGGTGCAACGCTGGCCGGTGGAGTAGAACGCGCTCTGTACCGACAGCTCGACCGCTTGCTTGAGGTCGGCGTCATCCAGAATGATCTGCGGGTTCTTGCCGCCCATTTCCAGCTGAACCTTGGCTTGGCGCGAGACGCAGCTAACAGCGATCTGGCGACCCACGCCCACGGAACCGGTGAAGCTGATGCCATCAACTTTCGGGCTCTGCACCAGCGCATCGCCAACCACGCGACCGCTGCCCATCACCAGGTTGAACACGCCCACCGGGAAGCCTGCGCGGGAGATGATTTCCGCCAGCGCCCAGGCACAACCCGGTACCAGATCAGCAGGCTTCAGCACGACGCAGTTGCCGTAAGCCAGGGCCGGAGCAATTTTCCACGCAGGGATCGCAATCGGGAAGTTCCACGGGGTGATCAAGCCGACCACACCGAGCGCTTCGCGAGTGACTTCGACGTTGACGCCCGGACGCACCGACGGCAAATAGTCGCCGGACAGGCGCAGACATTCGCCGGCGAAGAACTTGAAGATGTTGCCGGCGCGAGTCACTTCGCCGATTGCTTCGGGCAGGGTCTTGCCCTCTTCCCGGGCCAGCAAAGTGCCTAACTCTTCGCGACGGGCGAGGATCTCGCTGCCAACTTTATCCAGTGAATCGTGACGTGCCTGAATGCCCGAAGTAGACCAGGCCGGGAACGCGGCGCGAGCGGCGTCGATGGCGGCGTGGACCTGAGCCAGATCAGCCTTGGCGTAGTCGCCGATGGTATCGGTCAGCTCGGACGGGTTGATGTTGGCGCAGTAATCACTGCCCGCCACCCATTCGCCGTTGATGTAGTTATCGAAACGCTTTGTATCTGTCACGGGCTGCCCCTTTTAAAAGAAGTCCTCACGCAATAAGCCGCTGATTGCTCAGCGGCCTTGGTTTTATCGAGTGTTACTGCGCACCTTGCTTGTCGATCAGCGCGGCAAGCATTTCGTACTCTTCGCCCGTCAGATCAGTCAGCGGTGCCCGCACAGGGCCTGCGTCGAAGCCTGCGATTTTCGCCCCGGCCTTGACGATGCTCACGGCGTAACCGGCCTTGCGGTTGCGGATGTCCAGGTACGGCAGGAAGAAGTCGTCGATGATCTTGCCAACCGTGGCGTGATCTTCGCGAGCAATGGCGTGGTAGAAGTCCATCGCGGTTTTCGGGATGAAGTTGAACACCGCCGACGAGTAAACCGGCACGCCCAGTGCCTTGTAGGCCGCGGCGTAGACTTCGGCGGTCGGCAAACCGCCCAGGTAGCTGAAGCGATCACCGAGGCGGCGACGGATCGACACCATCAACTCGATATCACCCAGACCATCCTTGTAACCGATCAGGTTCGGGCAACGCTCGGCCAGACGTTCCAGCAAAGGTGCGGTCAGGCGGCAGACGTTACGGTTGTAGACCACCACGCCGATTTTTACCGATTTGCATACCGCTTCAACGTGGTCGGCAACACCGTCCTGGCTGGCTTCGGTCAGGTAGTGCGGCAGCAGCAACAGGCCTTTGGCGCCCAGACGCTCGGCTTCCTGAGCGTATTCGATGGCTTGACGAGTCGAACCGCCGACACCGGCCAGGATCGGCACGCTGGTTTCGCAAGTGTCGACGGCAGTCTTGATGATTTCCGAATATTCGCTGGCCGCCAGAGAGAAAAACTCACCGGTGCCGCCCGCGGCGAACAATGCCGAGGCGCCGTATGGGGCCAGCCATTCGAGACGTTTGATATAGCCCGCGCGATGGAAATCGCCCTGAGCATTGAAGTCGGTGACCGGGAACGACAGCAGGCCGGAAGAGAGGATGGACTTCAGTTCTTGTGGATTCATTTATTCGAACACCCTGGGTAGCAACGTTGTGTGAGAAAACCGTTCAGCCTTTGCCGAAGTTGTAGGTCATCGTACAACTTAAAATACAACCGTCAACTGCATTTCATCGCGGGCGACGACTGGTGGGGCTGGAGCACTTATCTGCTGCTCAAGGACTACCAACCAACCGGCGTGCTGAATTCAGCGGCCAATGCCTGATAAGGAGATCACTGATGACTATCAAATTGAAACTGGAACTGGCTTCGGGCCAATCGCTGAAAGGCGCGCCGCTGGAGTTGCTGTCGAAAGGCTTGCCGATTGCCCGGGCGCTTGTGGATGAACGAGGGCATGCGGTTTTCGATGCCAAACCTGGGCTGCTGAGTTGGCGGTGAGAGTGGATCGGGGAATTTTGAAGACAATCTGAAAGATAAATTGAAGGCTACTGGCCCCATCGCGAGCAAGCCCGGCTCCCACAGGTTTTGTGTCGATCACGACAGTATGAACACACAAAACACTGTGGGAGCCGGGCTTGCCCTAATGCCAGTCAGTTAAGGTGCGATACCTGTGGGAGCGGGCTTGCTCGCGAAAGCGGTGTGTCAGGCGACATCAATGTTGACTATGCCGCCGTCTTCGCGAGCAAGCCCGCTCCCACATGGATTGCGCTTAACTGCTGGCATTTAGGGCTTGCCCGCGATGGCGTCCTTTCTGGCGACGCTCAGCCCCGCTGCGCCTGCGCCTCTTCATGCGCCAGGCGCAACCGCTCACGACTGTTGGTCAGATGCAAGCGCATCGCTGCGCGCGCCGCATCGGAATCCTGTCGCGCGATCGCCTCGTAGATTTCCTCGTGCTCGCGGCTCAGGCGACTCATGTAGTGCTGCTGGTCATCGTGGGCCAGGCGCGCGGAGTTCAGGCGTGTGCGTGGAATAATGCTGGTGCCCAGGTGGGTCATGATGTCGGTGAAGTAGCGGTTACCGGTGGCCAGGGCAATCTGCAGGTGGAACTGGAAATCCGAAGCCACTGCATCGCTGGCGTGGGAGACGCTTTCATTCAGCGCGTCCAGCGCCGCTCGCATCAACGCCAGCTGCTCAGGGCTGCGACGTTGCGCGGCAAGGCCGGCGGACTCCACTTCCAGGCTGATACGCAATTCCAGAATCGCCAATACGTCGCGCAAGGTCACCACGGTGGCCGGGTCGATACGGAAACCGCTCGGGCTCGGGGTGTCGAGCACGAAGGTGCCGATGCCGTGGCGGGTTTCCACCTGGCCGGCGGCCTGCAAACGGGAAATCGCTTCGCGCACCACGGTGCGGCTGACGCCATGGGCCTCCATGATCGCCGACTCGGTGGGCAACTTGTCGCCACGTTTGAGGTGACCGTCGCGGATCTGCTCGGACAACACCGTCACCAGTTCCTGAGCGAGGCTGCGGCGCTTGCGAGGGAGGCGAGGTGCGTCGATCGGGTTTTCCATGGTGAACGTTTGTCTCAAAAATTCGGCTGAGCCCGCATCATAGCGCATGCGAGTTGTACGATCACCGTCAGCATCCACTATCCCCTGTGGGAGCGGGCTTGCTCGCGAAGACGGTGTGTCAGACACCTCAATATTGGATGTCAGACCGCTTTCGCGAGCAAGCCCGCTCCCACAAGGGGATTGCGGTGTTCAGGCGGTGACGGTCTGGTCCACCAGATGCCCATTCTCGATACGCACATGCCGTGGATGGAAACGCTTCAGGCTGCTGCGATGGCCGACGCTGACGATGCTCAAACCCGGCAACTCGTCGATCAACGCCTGATACAGCGACGCCTCATCTTCTTCGTCCATCGCCGAAGTGGCTTCGTCCATGTACAGCCATTGCGGTGCATAAAGCAGCGCACGGGCGAAGGCCAGACGTTGCTGCTCACCCGGCGAAAGCATGCGCTGCCAGTGATTGGCTTCGTCCAGACGCGAAATCAGGTGCGGCAAGCGGCAGGTTTCCAGCACGTGGACGTAGCGCTCGTGCGGGTAGGTATCGCCCGGCTGTGGATAACTCAGGGCCTCGCGCAGGCTGCCAATCGGCAGATAGGGTTTTTGCGGCAGGAACAGATAACGCCCCGTCGGCAGACGGATGCTGCCGTGGCCGGCCGGCCAAAGGTGTCCCATCGCCCGCAGCAACGTCGATTTGCCGCTGCCGGAACGACCGCTGAGCATGACGCGTTCGCCCTCCTCCACGGTCATGTCGGCGTTGGTCAGCAGATGACGACCGTCAGCGAGGTCGAGGCCAAGGTTATGCACCTTCAACGCCGTGCCCTGACTCTGTACATCGATGGCCGGTGCGCGTTCTTCGTTGTCGGTCATGGCCTGACGGAAACTCAGCAGACGATCACAAGTGGCACGCCACTCAGCGAGGTCCTGGTACGCGCTGATGAACCAGCTGAAGTTCTCCTGCACATTGCCGAACGCGGAGTTGATTTGCATCAGTTCACCAAGCTCGATCTTGCCGGCGAAGTAACGCGGCGCCGCGACCATGAACGGGAAGATGATTGCGATCTGCGCATAACCGGAGGTGAAGAAGGTCAGGCGCTTGGACACTTTCATGATGTCCCAGAAGTTGTGCCAGACCAGGCTGAAGCGGCTGCTCAGACGGCGGTTCTCGTTCGGTTCGCCGTTGTACAGCGCAATGCTTTCGGCATTCTCGCGGACACGCACCATGGAGAAACGCAGGTCGGCTTCGAACCGTTGCTGGTTGTTGTTGAGGCCGATCAAGCGACGACCGATCACATGCGTCAGCCAACTGCCGACAGCGGCGTAAACCAGTGCGCACCAGAACATGTAGCCGGGGATGGTGAAGCCAAGCACTTCGATACTGCCCGACACGCCCCACAGAATGATCGAGAACGACACCAGGCTGACGACGTTACGGATCAAGCCCAAGCCCAGGCCCAAGGTGTTGGTGGTGAACTTGTTGAGGTCTTCGGAAATCCGCTGGTCGGGGTTATCGGTGTAACCGCCCTGCTCCAGCTGGTAGTAATTCTTGTTGCCGAGCCAGCGGGCGAAGTGTTTCTCGGTGAGCCAGGCCCGCCAGCGAATGGTCAGCATCTGGGTCAGGTAGAGCCGGTACACCGCGCCGAGAATCGCCACGGCCGCGATGCCGCAGAAATACAGAATCAACTGCCAGAACGCCGCTTCGTCCTTCTTCTGCAGGGCGTTGTAGAAATCCTTGTACCAACTGTTGATCCACACCGAAATCGCCACACTGAACAACGACAGCGCGATCACTGCGATCAATAACGTCCAGGCCTTGCCCTTCTCTTCGCTGCGCCAGTAAGGCGTGATCATCGCCCAGACTTTGCGAAAAAACTGCCCGCGCACAGCATCGTTGACCGCGGAATATTCAGCGTTCTGATTCATGGATAAGGCTCGATAAAGAAAAGAACACACACGAACCGATCATAAATGATCGGTTCGTGTTATCGCGAGGGCTGGCGATAATCGTTCAGCGTCCGTTCAGCGACGGACCGGGCGCTTCTGCAGTTTGCGCTGCAGCGTGCGGCGGTGCATGCCCAAGGCGCGGGCAGTAGCGGAGATGTTGCCTTCGTGTTCGGTCAATACGCGCTGGATGTGCTCCCACTGGAGACGGTCCACGGACATCGGATTTTCCGGCACCAGCGTGTCGAGGTCGGCGTGCTCGGAGAGCAGCGCGGCCAGTACGTCATCGGCGTCCGCCGGTTTGCACAGGTAATTGCAGGCACCGCGCTTGATCGCCTCGACGGCGGTGGCAATGCTCGAGTAACCGGTGAGGATCACCACGCGCATTTCCGGATCGAGTTCGAGCAGCTTGGGCAGCAACACCAGGCCCGAGTCGCCGTCCATTTTCAGATCAAGGGCGGCGTAATCCGGAATGTCGGCCTGGGCGATGGTCAAGCCTTCTTCGGCGGAACCTGCTGTGCTGACGCGAAAACCGCGGCGGGCCATGGCGCGGGCCATCACGCGGGTGAAGGTTGCGTCGTCGTCTACCAGCAGCAAATGCGGCAGTTCTTCGCCTTCGACTTGGATCTCGTCACTCATGTTCGTCTCCTCGGGCGACACGGGGCAGGCGCAGCTCGGTAAGCGTGCCACCTTCCTCATGACTGTAGAGTTTCACTGAGCCGCCGGCGCGTGTCACGCTGGCCTTGCTCAAAAACAGGCCTAGGCCGAAACCTTTGCCCTTGGTGGTAAAAAACGGTTTGCCAATCTGCTCGGCAATGGCCAGTGGCACGCCGGCGCCATGGTCGCGAATGCTGATGGTCAAGTCCTCGGCATTCCAGTCCAGGGTCACTTGCAAGCCTTCAGGGCAAGCATCGGCGGCGTTGTTCAGCAAATTCAGCAGGGCCTGGGTCAGGTCCGGCGGCGGCGCCATGCGCGGCACGGTCCCCTGGCCAAGGCGCTGGAAGCGGTAACTGGCTTCCGGACGCATCAGATGCCAGCGATTCAGGGCTTCGTCGAGCCAGTCGGTGACGTCCTGCATCTCCACCGCCAAGCGACGATTGGCTTCCGCCGCCCGAACCAACTGCTGCAAGGTCTCTTTGCAGAGTTTGACCTGATCCTGCAGCACGCTCAAATCGTCCTGCAACAGCGGGTCGGGATGGTCCTGGCGCATTTCCTTGAGCAGCACGCTCATGGTCGCCAGCGGCGTGCCCAGTTCATGGGCGGCGCCGGCAGCCTGGGTCGCGACGGCCAGCAGTTGCTGATCGCGCAGGCCTTCTTCGCGACGAATGGCGCGCAGTTCTTCCTGACGACGCAGCTCTTCGGCCATGCGGGCTGCGAAGAACGTGATCACCGCTGCCGCCAGAGCGAAGCTCAGCCACATGCCGTAGATCTGCAAGTTTTCGCGGGCGATCGGGAACGTTTCCAGCGGATAGAACCGCGCCAGCAGCAACGTATAAAGCGCCAGGGCGATACCGGACAAAATTACCGAATAGCGCCACGGCAACGTCACGGCGGCGATGGTCAGCGGCACCAGATAATAAGAGACGAACGGGTTGGTCGAACCGCCGGAGAAGTACAGCAAGGCACTGTGGATAAACAGGTCGCAGGCCAATTGCAGCGCGTATTCAAGCTCGGTGACTGGCCAGGAGGTACGCAGGCGGACGGCGGTGAACACGCAGAGCAGGATCGAGCAACCGAGGGTCATTGCCAGTTGCACCCATGGCAACGGCAGCAGGTCGAACCAGTAGGCCAGCCCCACGGAACCGGCCTGAGCGGCCAGCACCAACGTGCGAATGAACGTGAGCCGCCAGAGATTCTGGCGAGTGGCGGAAGTGATTTGAACGGGGGCGAGCATGAGCTCTCCTGATGAGCGCTCCAGGCGGATCGCACGGAGTATAACCAAGCCGCGGGCCTGAGAGGCGAAAGTGCGGCAAACGACCACAGTTACTGCACGTGGATTTACCTTCAGCGATGAGTTTCCCTGGGGCGAGGGAGCTTGCTCCCGCTCGGCTGCGAAGCAGTCGTAAAATCGGTATGCACGGTTTGTCAGATTCACCCGGTCGAAAGGTTGGGGCCCGCTTCGCAGTCCAGCGGGAGCGGACTCCCTCGCCACAAAAGCCCTGGCACCATTTGAGACTGTATAGAAGTTGTAACTGTGCGAACCGGACCATTGAAGCTAGAGTCAGATGGTTTCACGCAGGTTCGGACCTTAACCCCTGCGCACCGTCCAAGGAGCTTTTCATGCACACATTGCGCCGCAGCGCCGCCCTTCTTGCCTTAAGCGTTGGCACCGTCGCCAGCCTCCCGGCCCTGGCCGTCGACGAGCTGCATTACAACCAGATATCCCTGCGCGCCGAAGTCAGCCAGGAAGTGGCCCGCGACCTGATGATCGTGACCCTCTACACCGAAGAGCAAAACACCGACCCGGCCAAACTCGCCGCCGACGTCAGCACCACCATGAACAAAGCATTGGCCCAGGCTAAAGAAGTCAAAGACATCACCCTGCGCCAGGGCAGCCGCAACAGCTACCCGATCTACGACACCAAAGGCCAGAAAATCACCGGCTGGCGTGAACGCGCGGAACTGCGCCTGGAAAGCTCGGACTTCGCCGCCCTCTCCAAGCTCACCGGCGAACTGCTCACCGACCTGAAAATGGGCGGCATGGACTTTGCCATCGCCACCCCAACCCGCAAGGCCAGCGAAGACGCCCTGCTCAAAGAAGCCGTGACCGCCTTCAAGTCCCGCGCCCAACTGGCCACCGATGCCCTGGGCGGCAAGAGCTACAAAATCGTCAACCTGAACCTCAACAGCAACGGTTATCCACAACCGTACATGCGCGGGCCGATGATGATGAAAGCCGCGGCCATGGATTCAGCGCCGGTAACGCCCGAGGTTGAAGCGGGCACCAGCCAGGTCAGCATGACGGCGGATGGGGCGATTGAAGTGTTGATGCAGTGATTGGGTAAGGGTTGAACAAAAACCGGCGATCAATAAGTGATCGCCGGTTTTTTTGTGCCCTGAAGAAATGGAGTTTGTCCGTCAGGCCTTTTGATTGATCTGCCGTCAATCGCGGGCAAGTCGCACCGCCGCTCCCACAAGGTCATTCCAATTTCAAATCAGCACGAATCCTGTGGGAGCGGGCTTGCTCGAGAAAGCGGTGTGTCAGTCACTGCGATGCTGGATGTACCGCCGTCTTCGCGAGCAAGCCCGCTCCCACATTGTTTGCGGTGTGTCTACGCCGGATCGACGTTATCCAACGCTCGGTTCACCGCCAGCTCCGCTTTGCGAACTTGACGGTGTTCCAGCCACTGGCATGGAAGAGACCGACTTCAAGATCAACCCGTTCGGCCTCTCACCCTCTATGGAGTGGGTATAAATAAGTAACACCAGGCTCTAACTGGGTGCGCCAGAAGTCCTTATCGCCCCCTATCGGTGCGCGATTTGCACCGTAAAAAACCTGCGCAAACGGTCAAATACCTCAGCATTTATACAAATGCGACATTAAGGTACGTTCGTACCACTGTTTAAGGCTTGTGACCATTCGGGACCTTGCATTGGGTATGGCCCCTGCATAAGTATCCGCAGGAACGACTCACGAGGTCGTACCTCAAAATCCAAAAATGACAACAAATCATGAGGCCAACATGCTTAAACACGCGGTCATTCCGTTTTTAGTCGGCGCAGGCTTGTTAGCCAGCGCACCTTTCGCCGCCGCGGCGACTAACCTGGTGTTTTGCTCCGAAGGGAGCCCGGCCGGTTTCGATCCTGGTCAGTACACCACCGGAACCGACTTCGACGCCTCTGCAGAAACCATGTTCAACCGCCTGACACAGTTCGAGCGTGGCGGCACCGCCGTTATTCCTGGCCTGGCGACCAAGTGGGACATTTCCGATGATGGCCTGACTTACACCTTCCACCTGCGTGAAGGCGTCAAGTTCCACACCACCCCGTACTTCAAGCCGACTCGTGAGTTCAACGCCGACGACGTGCTGTTCACCTTTAATCGCATGATTAACAAGGATGACCCGTTCCGCAAAGCGTACCCGACCGAATTCCCGTACTTCACCGACATGGGGATGGACACCAACATCACCAAGATCGATAAAGTCGACGACCACACCGTCAAGTTCACCCTCAAAGAAGTTGATGCCGCGTTCATTCAGAACATGGCCATGAGTTTCGCCTCGGTCCAGTCTGCCGAGTACGCTGCCCAGCTGCTCAAGGAAGGCAAGCCTGCCGACATCAACCAGAAGCCGGTCGGTACTGGCCCGTTCGTGTTCAAGAGCTACCAGAAAGACTCCAACATCCGCTACACCGGGAACAAGGACTACTGGAAGCCTGATGAAGTGAAGATCGACAACCTGATCTTCGCCATCACCACCGATCCGTCGGTACGTATTCAGAAGCTGAAAAAGAACGAATGTCAGATCACTCTGTTCCCGCGTCCGGCTGACCTGCAGGCACTGAAAGCAGACCCGGCACTGAAAATGCCTGACCAGGCTGGTTTCAACCTGGGCTACATCGCCTACAACGTGATGGACAAGGTCAAGGGCAGCAACGAGCCGAACCCGCTGGCCGACTTGCGAGTTCGTCAGGCGCTGGACATGGCAGTCAACAAGCCGCAGATCATCGACTCGGTTTATCAGGGCGCGGGCCAACTGGCCGTCAACGCCATGCCGCCAACCCAATGGTCCTACGACACCACCATCAAGGATGCCAAGTACGATCCTGAGAAAGCCAAGGCGCTGCTCAAGGAAGCCGGCGTCAAGGAAGGTACCGAAATCGTTCTGTGGGCGATGCCGGTACAGCGTCCGTACAACCCGAACGCCAAGCTGATGGCTGAAATGCTCCAGTCCGACTGGAAGAAGATCGGCCTGAACGTCAAGATCACCAGCTACGAATGGGGCGAGTACATCAAGCGTTCCAAGGGCGGCGAAAACCAGGCGATGATCATCGGCTGGAGTGGCGACAATGGTGACCCGGACAACTGGCTGAACGTGCTGTTCGGTTGCGACTCTCTGAGCGGCAACAACTTCTCCAAGTGGTGCGACAAGAAGTTCGACGGCATTGTCAAGGAAGCCAAGCGCACGACCGACCAGGCCAAGCGCACTGAACTGTACAAACAGGCGCAACACGTCCTCAAAGATGCAGTTCCAATGACACCTATCGCTCACTCGACGGTGTTCCAACCCATGCGCGCCAACGTGCAGGACTTCAAGATCAGCCCATTCGGCTTGAACTCCTTCTACGGCGTCAGCGTCAGCAAATAAGAAAAGGTAGCGGCGACGTTTTCAGCGTCGCCGCTGTTTTTTTCTGCCGAGAATCTAGGAATTTGCCTACATCCAAATCCGCTGCCTGACGCAGCTAGGGGTTAGGACGCGTTGCCTTTTCCTACGAGTCTTTAGGACTCAGCGCATTTACTGCCAGACCCACGGTCCCTACCGTCGGGTTCTGACCAGTGACTGTGTGGGCTATCGGTTTGCTGCCCGTATTGGTTTGAGCTCAATGCAGCCACAACGTCCCCGGACGGGATTGCGGCGTATTGAATAACACTACAAAAAGAGGGAGCGTCATGCGCCATACCTTGGTTTTATCCGCATTGCTGGGCACCGGCCTGCTGGCCGTCACTTCCATCAGCCAGGCCGCCAATAACAGCCTGGTGTTCTGCTCCGAAGGCAGCCCCGCCGGTTTCGACACCGCGCAATACACCACGGCGACCGATAACGACGCCGCCGAGCCGCTGTACAACCGATTGGCAGAGTTTGAAAAAGGCGCCACCAACGTCGTACCGGGCTTGGCAACGAGCTGGGATATTTCCGAGGACGGTCTCAAGTACACCTTTCACCTGCGCGAAGGGGTGAAATTTCATACAACCAAGTACTTCACGCCAACCCGCGATTTTAATGCCGATGACGTGCTGTTCACCTTCAATCGCATGCTCGATCCGCAGCAACCCTTCCGTAAGGCTTATCCGACCGAGTTCCCGTATTTCAACGGGATGAGCCTCAACAAGAACATCGCCAAGGTCGAGAAGACCGGGCCGCTGACCGTGGTGATGACGCTCAACAGCGTCGACGCCGCATTCATCCAGAACATCGCCATGAGCTTCGCCGCGATCCTTTCCGCCGAATACGCCGACCAGTTGCTGGCATCCGGTAAGCCGAGCGACATCAACCAGAAGCCGATCGGCACTGGTCCGTTCGTGTTCAAGAGCTACCAGAAAGATTCCAATATCCGTTACAGCGGCAACAAGCAGTACTGGGACCCGAGCCGGGTCAAGCTCGACAACCTGATTTTCGCCATCAACACCGACGCCTCGGTGCGTGTACAGAAACTCAAGGCCAACGAATGCCAGATCACCCTGCACCCGCGCCCGGCCGACGTAACCGCGCTGAAGAATGATCCGAAACTGCAACTGATCGAGAAACCCGGGTTCAACCTCGGTTACATCGCCTATAACGTGCGGCACAAACCGTTCGATCAGCTCGAAGTGCGCCAGGCACTGGACATGGCGGTGAACAAGCAAGGCATTCTCAACGCCGTCTATCAAGGCGCCGGCCAACTGGCGGTCAACGCCATGCCACCGACCCAGTGGTCCTACGACGAAACGATTAAAGACGCCGCCTACAACCCGGAAAAAGCCAAGGAACTGCTCAAGGCTGCCGGCGTCAAGGAAGGCACCGAAATCACTCTCTGGGCCATGCCGGTTCAACGTCCATACAACCCCAACGCCAAGCTGATGGCCGAAATGCTCCAGGCTGACTGGGCAAAAATCGGCCTCAAAGTGAAGATCGTCAGCTACGAATGGGGCGAGTACATCAAGCGCACCAAGAACGGCGAGCACGACATCAGCCTGATCGGCTGGACCGGTGACAATGGCGACCCGGACAACTGGCTCGGCACGCTGTACAGCTGTGATGCCATTGGCGGCAACAACTACTCCATGTGGTGCGATCCGGCTTACGACAAGCTGATCAAGCAGGCCAAGGTCGTGACCGATCGCGATCAGCGCAGCGTGCTCTACAAACAGGCGCAACAGTACCTCAAGCAGCAGGTGCCGATCACGCCGGTCGCCCATTCAACGGTTAACCAGCCGTTGAGCGCCAAAATCGAAGGATTCAAGGTGAGTCCGTTCGGTCGTAACGTTTTCTCGGGCGTCAGTATCGACCAATAACCGATGAGTCAGAACGCTGGGGGCGGATTCCGCCCTCACGCAAGCGTATTGCCGTAATTCGCCAATCTGGCCTATAGCAAACGTTTGCGATGCCTGCGTGAGTTACAAACCAAATAGCCGGATCACCAAAAAAGACCGGCATTAAAAAAAGAAAGTAAGGAGCTTCACCCATGAAACTGAGCAGCACCGCGTTATTGGCCTTGGCCATCAGCAGCGTGACCGCCACGGCTTACGCTGAATCCCAGAGCCAGGCTTTCACCCCGGTTACGGTCAACACCAAAAGCGCTCAAGCCCAAGCAACCGGCTTTGTCGAAGGCCAATCGGTCACCGGCAGCACGCGTAACTGGTACGCCAACGAACAACTGAAACGTGGTGCCAAGTTCGCCTATAAGAAGGATGGCGTTTCGACCCCGACTGATCGTCGTATCAACTGGGTCCAAGGCACCATCATCAAGTACAACTCGGGCTTCACCGAAGGCACCGTGGGTTTCAGCACAGAAGTGGCGGCCTACAACGCCATTGCCCTGGAACGTGATCGTGAGAACCTGGCATCCAACAACGGTGGCGCACCGGGCACTCGTCCGGGCGCGGGCAACAACCGTACCCTGACCAAAGAAGGCGGCGACGCTCAAGGTCAGTGGAGCAAAATCGGCTTGGCCAACATCAAGGCCCGTGTCTCCAACACCACCCTGACCGCTGGCCGCATGAACTTCAGCAGCCCGCAGGTCGATGTGATCGGCAACCGTCCATTGCCTTCGAGCTTCCAAGGTGTGGCGATCCACAGCGAAGAGCTGAACAACCTGTCCTTCGACGTAGGGACCTTCGACCGCGTATCGCCGCGTACCGAAGAAAGCCTGAGCAAGTTCCGCTCCGAATACGGCAACTCGGATGCCGAGACCGATCACGTCAACACCGCAGGCATCACCTACACACCATTCGCCAGCCTGACCACCAGTCTGTGGGGCACCCAGGCTGAAGACCTGTGGAACCAGTACTACTTCGGCGCCAGTCATGTACTGGGTGACAGTTCCATCCTGAGCCTGACCACCGGCCTGAACTACTACAAAACCGTTGATTCGGGTTCGGCCAAACTGGGCGAGATCGACAACGACACCTACTCCCTGTCGTTCGGCCTGACCCACCAGGCTCACAGCCTGACCTTCTCTTATCAGGAAGTGAACGGTAACGAGTACTTCGACTACCTGCACGAAACCAACGGCATCTACCTGGCCAACTCCCTGCTGTCGGACTTCAACGGCCCGAACGAGAAATCCTTCCAGATCGCCTACGGTCTGAACATGGCCGAATACGGCGTACCAGGCCTGAAGTTCAACATCTACCAGGCTCGCGGCTGGGGCATCGACGGCACCCACTACACCGGCAACGGCGGCGTGGCAGGCAAGGGCTACGACGGCATCCAGGCCCAGGATGGCGAACACCACTATGAATACGGCATCGGTGCTTCGTACGCCGTGCAGAGCGGTCCACTCAAGGCCACCGCCATTCGCGCGACCTACACCGCGCACCGCGCCAGCGAAAACCAGGCGGATGGCAGCATCAACGAGTTCCGTCTCGTGACCACCATCCCGTTCAACATTTTGTAAAACGCATGCCTGCGGCTGACTCATGATGAGTCGGCCGTCTGGCTTTTCTGTTCAACCGATTGCAGAGGGCTCTAGATGAAAATGCTTCCCCTACGAGCGGCCATCGCTGCCGCGTTGCTGAGTGTCGCCGTCGGCGTCTCGGCCAAACCCTTGGTGGTCTGTACCGAAAACAGCCCGGAAGGCTTCGACATGGTCCAGTACACGACTGCAGTCACAGGCGATGCAGTGTCCGAAACCATCTTCAACCGTCTGGTGGGTTTCAAGCCCGGTACCACCGAAGTGATTCCGTCATTGGCCGAGTCGTGGGACATCAGCGACGACGGTCTGACCTACACGTTCCACCTGCGCAAGGGCGTCAAGTTTCACACCACCGACTACTTCAAGCCGACCCGCGACTTGATTGCCGACGATGTGGTCTGGAGTTTCCAGCGTCAGCTGGACCCGAATCATCCGTGGCACAAGCAGTCGAGCGTGGGCTTCCCGTACTTTGAAAGTATGGGCTTCAAAGAGCTACTCAAGAGCGTCGAGAAGGTCGACGACAACACGGTCAAGTTCACTCTGACTCGCCGTGAAGCGCCGTTCCTGGCCGACATCGCCATGGCGTTCTCCTCGATCTACTCCGCCGAGTACGCCGAACAGTTGCTCAAGGCCGACAAGATGGGCGACCTGAACAACAAGCCGGTCGGCACCGGCCCGTTTGTCTTCCAGCGTTACGCCAAGGATGCTCAGGTTCGCTTCAAGGCCAACCCGGACTACTTCCTTGGCAAGCCACCGGCTGACGCGTTGGTCCTGGCGATCGCCACCGATAACAACGTGCGCCTGCAAAAGCTCAAGGCCAACGAGTGCCAGATCGCGCTGTATCCGAAACCGGATGACATCCCGAGCATCAAGAAAGACGACAAGCTGAAGGTCGATGAGCTGAACGCGATGACCGTCTCCTATATCGCCATGAACACCACTCGCAAGTACATGAGTGATGTACGGGTGCGCAAAGCGATCGACATCGCCTTCGACAAAGAAGCGGCGGTCAACGCCCTGTTCGGCAAAGGCAATGCCACCGTGGCGGTCAACCCGTACCCAGATACCTTGCTGGGCTACAACCACACATTGACCAACCCGCCCCGCGACCTGGACAAGGCTCGCGCCCTGATCAAGGAAGCCGGTGTGCCGGAAGGCACGGTGTTTACCCTGTTCACCCGCAACGGTGGGGGTGCAACCAACCCGAACCCGATGCTCGCCGCGCAGATGATGCAGGCTGACCTGGCGAAGATCGGGATCAAGGTCGATATTCGTGTCATGGAATGGGGCGAAATGCTCAAGCGCGCGAAAAACGGCGAGCACGATATGGTGGCCGCTGGATGGGCTGGCGATAACGGTGACCCGGATAACTTCCTGACGCCTATGCTCAGTTGTGAGGCCGCCAAAAACGGCGAAAACTATGCACGCTGGTGCAACGAGAAATTCCAGGCACTGCTCGACCAGGCACGGGCCAAAGTGGATCCGGCCGAACGCGCCGCGCTCTACGAACAGGCCCAGGCCATTTTCAATCAGGACCAGCCGTGGATCAGCCTGGCGCACACCCGGATGTTCACGGCAATGCGCAGCAACGTAGAGGGTTATCACATTAGCCCCCTCACCACGAATAACTTCGCCACCACCCAGGTGAAGTAGATAAGAAACGCTCGGCATCGCTGACCCCAGCGCTGCCGGGCACGCCTAACCGGCTGATGAGGTACACCTTACGATGTTTAGTTTTATTGCCCGCCGACTGGGGTTACTGATCCCCACGTTCTTCGGCATCACCTTGCTGACTTTCGCGTTGATTCGCATGATTCCTGGCGACCCCGTGGAAGTGATGATGGGCGAACGTCGAGTCGACCCCGAAATGCATGCCCAGGCAATGGAACGCCTGGGTCTGAATAAACCCCTGTATGCCCAGTACCTGGATTACATCGGCAAACTGGCCCACGGCGATCTTGGCGAATCCCTGCGTACCCGGGAAAGCGTCTGGACCGAGTTCAGCTCTCTATTCCCCGCGACCCTGGAACTGTCCATGGCCGCCCTGTTGTTCGCCGGTATCCTGGGCCTTCTGGCCGGGGTGATCGCGGCACTCAAGCGAGGATCCCTGTTCGACCATGGGGTGATGGGCATCTCCCTGGCGGGATACTCGATGCCGATCTTCTGGTGGGGCCTGATCCTGATCATGTTCTTCTCGGTGAGCCTGGGCTGGACCCCGGTGTCCGGGCGGATCGACCTGCTCTACGACATCGAGCCGCGCACCGGCTTCATGCTGATCGATACGTTGCTGGCCAATGACGTCGGGGCGTTCTTCGATGCCCTGCATCACCTGATCCTTCCGGCCATCGTGCTCGGCACCATTCCGCTGGCGGTCATCGCGCGGATGACCCGTTCGTCGATGCTCGAAGTGCTGCGTGAAGACTACATCCGTACCGCCCGCGCCAAAGGCCTGTCGCCGGCGCGCGTGGTGTTCGTTCACGGCCTGCGTAACGCATTGATTCCGGTCCTGACCGTGGTCGGCCTGCAAGTCGGCACGTTGCTGGCCGGTGCAGTCCTGACCGAAACCATTTTCTCCTGGCCCGGCATCGGCAAATGGCTGATCGAAGCCATTGGCGCACGGGACTATCCCGTGGTGCAGAACGGCATCCTGTTAATCGCCTGCCTGGTAATTCTGGTCAACTTCGTGGTGGACATCCTCTACGGCTTTGCCAACCCACGCATTCGTCACCAGCGCTGAGATCATTATGACCATGACCACTTCAATTCCAGCGGTAGCAGTCGATCAAAGCCTGCTGTACCCGTCTCCATACAAAGAATTCTGGCAAGCGTTCTCCAAGAACAAAGGCGCCGTCGCCGGCCTGATGTTCATGCTGCTGGTGATTTTCTGCGCACTGTTCGCCCCTTGGGTCGCGCCGCATAACCCAAGCGAGCAATACCGCGACTTCCTGCTGACGCCGCCAGCCTGGCTGGAAGGCGGGCAGATCCAGTTCCTGCTGGGTACCGATGAGCTCGGTCGCGACCTGCTGTCGCGTTTGATTCACGGTTCGCGCCTGTCCTTGCTGATCGGCTTGTCGTCGGTGGTCATGTCGCTGATTCCGGGGATCCTGCTGGGTCTGTTCGCCGGGTTCTTCCCGCGCGTGCTCGGCCCGACCATCATGCGTCTGATGGACATCATGCTGGCCCTGCCGTCCTTGCTGCTGGCCGTGGCGATTGTCGCCATCCTCGGCCCTGGCCTGATCAACACCATTATCGCCATCGCCGTGGTTTCGTTGCCGTCCTATGTTCGTCTGACCCGCGCCGCGGTGATGGGCGAACTGAACCGCGACTACGTTACCGCCGCGCGTCTGGCCGGTGCCGGTCTGCCCCGCCTGATGTTCATCACCGTGCTGCCCAACTGCATGGCGCCGCTGATCGTTCAGGCCACCTTGAGCTTCTCTTCGGCGATTCTCGATGCCGCAGCGCTGGGCTTCCTCGGCCTTGGCGTACAACCGCCGACCCCGGAGTGGGGCACCATGCTGGCTTCGGCTCGCGACTACATCGAACGCGCCTGGTGGGTGGTGAGTCTGCCTGGTTTGACCATTTTGCTCAGCGTGCTGGCAATCAACTTGATGGGCGACGGCCTGCGCGATGCGCTGGACCCGAAACTCAAGAACGCCGCCTGAGGAGATTCAAATGTCACTGTTAGAAATCAAGAATCTCAACGTTCGCTTCGGCGACGCCAACGCTGTTCCGGTCGTCGACGGTCTCGACATTTCCGTGGACAAAGGTGAAGTGCTGGCCATCGTCGGCGAATCGGGTTCCGGCAAGTCCGTGACCATGATGGCGCTGATGGGCCTGATCGAGCATCCGGGGATCGTCACCGCCGACGCCCTGAATTTCGACGGCAAGAACATGCTCAAGCTCAGCAACCGTCAGCGTCGGCAAATCGTCGGCAAAGACCTGGCCATGGTTTTCCAGGACCCGATGACCGCGCTGAACCCGAGCTACACCGTCGGCTTCCAGATCGAAGAAGTGCTGCGTCTGCACCTGAAAATGTCCAGAAAGGACGCCCGCAAGCGCGCCATCGAACTGCTGGAAAAAGTGGAAATCCCGGGCGCCGCCAGCCGTATGGACGCCTACCCGCATCAACTCTCCGGCGGCATGAGCCAGCGTGTGGCAATTGCCATGGCGATTGCCGGCGAACCGAAACTGCTGATCGCCGACGAACCGACTACTGCGCTGGACGTAACGATTCAGGCGCAGATCATGGACCTGCTGCTGGCCCTGCAAAAAGAGCAGAACATGGGCCTGGTGTTGATCACCCACGACCTCGCGGTCGTAGCCGAAACCGCCCAGCGCGTGTGCGTGATGTATGCCGGCCAGGCTGTTGAAGTCGGCCAGGTGCCACAGCTGTTCGACATGCCGGCGCACCCCTACAGCGAAGCACTGCTCAAGGCCATTCCGGAACACAGCCTGGGTGCCGCACGCCTGTCGACACTGCCGGGCATCGTTCCCGGTCGTTACGACCGCCCACAAGGCTGCCTGCTGTCGCCACGCTGCCCGTACGTGCAGGACAACTGCCGCGTGCAGCGGCCAACCCTTGACCCGAAAAGCAACAGCCTCGCCCGCTGCTTCTACCCGCTGAATCAGGAGGTGGCGTAATGGCCGTCGTACTTACCGCCCGCAACTTGACCCGTCACTACGAAGTGTCCCGCGGCCTGTTCAAGGGTCATGCGACCGTGCGCGCCCTTAACGGTGTGTCGTTCGAACTGGAAGCCGGCAAAACCCTCGCCGTTGTGGGCGAATCGGGTTGCGGCAAATCCACCCTGGCCCGCGCCCTGACACTGATCGAGGAGCCCTCCTCCGGCTCCTTGAAAATCGCCGGACAGGAAGTCGCCGGCGCCGACAAGGCTCAGCGCAAGCAGCTGCGCAAAGATGTGCAGATGGTGTTCCAGAGCCCGTACGCGTCCTTGAACCCACGGCAGAAAATCGGTGATCAACTCGCCGAGCCGCTGCTGATCAACACCAACCTCAGCGCCTCGGAACGTCGCGACAAAGTCCAGGCCATGATGAAACAGGTGGGCTTGCGTCCCGAGCACTACCAGCGCTACCCGCACATGTTCTCCGGCGGTCAGCGCCAACGGATTGCCCTGGCCCGCGCGATGATGCTGCACCCGAAAGTGCTGGTCGCGGACGAACCGACCTCGGCCCTGGACGTATCTATTCAGGCGCAGGTACTCAACCTGTTCATGGATTTGCAGCAAGAGTTCAACACCGCCTACGTGTTCATCTCCCACAACCTGGCGGTGGTGCGTCACGTCGCCGATCACGTGATGGTGATGTACCTCGGACGCCCGGTGGAAATGGGCCCGAAAGAGGACATCTACACCCGCCCTCTGCACCCGTATACCCAGGCGCTGTTGTCGGCCACTCCGACCATCCACCCGGATCCGGACAAGCCGAAAATCAAGATCGTCGGCGAATTGCCCAACCCGCTGAACCCGCCGTCCGGCTGCGCCTTCCACAAGCGCTGCCCGTACGCGACCGAGCGCTGCACCACGGAAGAACCGCTCCTGCGCCTGGTCGATACCCGTCAGGTGGCTTGCCACTACGCCGAGCAATTCCTCGACGGCGCGGCGTAAAATGTGGGAGCGGGCTTGCTCGCGAAAGCGGTCTGTCAGTCGACATTGCTATTGACTGGCATGACGCCTTCGCGAGCAAGCCCGCTCCCACAGAGATACTTGACCTGTTCACCAACCCCTTTTATTCCGATTGCGCATCAGTCGTGGAGAGGGGTTTTCTTTTGTCCGACATTTACGTTTGCGTGTCTTCCTCGTCCTCCTCATCGGCGTCTGGGTCGTCTTCGTCTGATTCAGTCGCAGCGATCATCAGCTCGCTATGCACGCCTTGCCCGTTCAAGGCCTGTTTTTCATGGTCCTCACATTCTGCCCACGCCACCGCCGACGTGCCGAGGGACAGCATCACCAAAACCTTAAGCAACAACACAATGCGTTGAAAAATGCTCATAGCCGATTCCATCCTTTGTGGGTGACGCATGGATGCCTGAAAGGTACTGAATGAAATTTAGTTCCGATTGACCGGGTTCTCCAGACAGGACGCTACCGGGTAGCAGAAAATGCCGTTGGCGGGGAGATTGGTTTCGAATAGGTGTTATGCCGAAAAGATCAAACACCAAAATCACCGCTTAATGATTGCGCACCATGAAAATCCCTCGCAGGATTGGACGACCTGCACAGAGCAGGACGTCTGGACAGAAGGCACGTTTTGATCAAGGGACACAGGATGACTTCCAGCGCTTTCGCCCCCATGCAATCACTCGCCAATTCGCTGCTGCCTCATGCACTGGAACCCTAGGAGGATGGAGCCACGATCTGTCTCACCTGCAACGGGTATGGCACAGCGTGCGCTTGCTACATACGCAAGAGGGTGGCGATCTTGAGGTGCTATTGGCAGCCGTGCTGTTGCACGACTGTGTGGCAGTGGAAAAGAGCTCGCCGTTGTGTTCGCAGGCCTCAACGCTAGCAGCACAGAAAGCGTCACGAGTGTTGGCAGACATGGCTTGGCCCAACGCCAAAATCGCCGCCGTCGCCCATGCCATCGAAGCCCATAGCTTTTCCGCCAACATCACTCCAATCTCACTGGAAGCGAAAATCCTGCAGGATGCCGACCACCTGGACGCTTTGGGTATGCTCGGCGCTGCACGCATGTTCTACGTTGGCGGACGTTTAGGCCGTTCGCTTGACGACCCGCTGGATCCCGAAGCGAATGAACGCGCTTACGACTACCAGCGCTTTTGCCTTGACCATTTCCAGACCAAATTGCTGCACTTGGCAGACTGTTTCCAGACCACCGAGGACAATGTCCTGGCGCAGATTCGCCATGAACGCTTGAAAGGATTTTTGGACCAGTTCAAGGAAGAGATCGGCATTGGCTGATCGACCGCGCTAACGTAAGACCAAACGACTCAGACAAAGGCCAGTACCATGGAACTGTCACGAATACTACTGGAACTCGAACAACGCCTCTTATCCCAGGCTACCCGCCACGATGCCGGAGAAATTTCTAACCTGATCGCCGACGAATTCATCGAGTTCGGTGCCAGCGGTAACATCTGGACCAAAGCGGACTTGGTCGAGCAATTGCCGGACGAAACCTTCACCCAACGCACCATCAGCAAATTCGCGGTCAAGCCACTATCAAAACACACCGCCCTGGTGACCTATCAATGTCGGACTGCCGCCACCAACAGCCTGCGTAGTTCAATCTGGCGTAAGCAGGACGAGCAATGGCAGATGGTGTTTCATCAGGGAACATTTTTTTGTAGGAGCGAGCTTGCTCGCGATGGAGGCCAACGATAATGCGCCCTTCCTGAATAAATGTGACGCCCTTGAGATCATCGCGAGCAAGCTCGCTCCTACAATGGAATGCGCCAGCTACAAAAAAGCCCCGCAGCTTACGCATCGGGGCTTTGGGTGTTACGGCTCAGCGCTTAATGATGCTCACGCGTCGCACGGAATTTCACATCCGGCCAGCGCTCTTCCATCAGCGCCAGGTTGACCCGGGTCGGGGCCAGGTAGGTCAAGTGACCGCCACCGTCCAGCGCGAGGTTTTCCACCGCTTTGTTGGAGAATTCCTCAAGCTTCTTCTTGTCGCTGCATTCGACCCAGCGCGCGGAATAAACAGTGATCGGCTCGTAAGAGCATTCAACCTTGTATTCCTCTTTCAAACGGCTGGCGACCACATCGAACTGCAGCACACCGACGGCGCCGAGGATGATGTCGTTGCTGCGCTCGGGGAAGAACACCTGAGTGGCGCCTTCTTCGGCCAGTTGCTGCAAGCCCTGGCGCAGTTGCTTGGATTTCAGCGGATCACGCAGACGCACGCGACGGAACAGTTCCGGGGCGAAGTGCGGGATGCCGGTGAAACCCAGGACTTCGCCTTCGGTGAAGGTGTCGCCGATCTGGATGGTGCCGTGGTTGTGCAGGCCGATGATGTCGCCGGCAAACGCTTCTTCCAGCTGCTCACGCTCGGAGGAGAAGAACGTCAGCGCATCGCCGATCCGCACGTCTTTGCCGGTGCGCACGTGGCGCATTTTCATGCCTTTTTCGTATTTGCCGGAGCAGATCCGCATGAAGGCGATGCGGTCGCGGTGTTTCGGGTCCATGTTCGCCTGGATCTTGAACACGAAGCCGGCGAATTTCTCTTCGACCGGTTCCACGGTGCGCTCGTTGGCGACACGGGCCAGCGGTTTCGGCGCCCAGTTGACCACGGCGTCGAGCACGTGATCGACACCGAAGTTGCCCAGTGCAGTACCGAAGAACACTGGTGTCAGTTGGCCGTCGAGGAATTCCTGTTGATTGAATTCGTGGCAGGCGCCCTGCACCAGTTCCAGCTGATCAACGAAGCGATCGTATTCGTCGCCCAAGTGCGCGCGGGCTTCATCGGAGTCGAGCTTCTCGATGATTTTCACATCGGTGCGCTCGTGACCGTGGCCAGCGGTGTAGACGATGATGTAGTCGTCGGCGAGGTGGTAAACACCCTTGAAATCGCGGTAGCAACCGATCGGCCAGGTGATCGGCGCAGCCTTGATCTTCAGGACCGCTTCGATTTCGTCGAGCAGTTCGATCGGGTCGCGGATGTCGCGGTCGAGTTTGTTGATGAAGCTGACGATCGGCGTGTCACGCAGACGGCAGACGTCCATCAGCGCGATGGTCCGTGGCTCTACACCCTTACCGCCGTCGAGGACCATCAAGGCCGAGTCCACCGCTGTCAGAGTGCGGTAGGTATCTTCGGAGAAGTCTTCGTGGCCCGGGGTGTCGAGCAGATTGATCATGTGCTCGCGATATGGAAACTGCATGACCGACGTGGTAATCGAAATACCCCGTTGTTTTTCCATTTCCATCCAGTCGGAGGTGGCATGGCGGTCGGACTTGCGAGATTTCACCGTGCCGGCAACCGCAATCGCCTTGCCCATCAGCAAGAGTTTCTCGGTGATGGTGGTTTTACCGGCATCGGGGTGGGAAATAATGGCGAAAGTGCGGCGTTTCGCGACTTCGGCGGCCTGTTTGGTCATGGGAAATCGCCTGGCAGGTGATTCAAAAAAAGGGCGCAGATTATAGCCCAACTTGAGTCAATAACCGAACCGTTGAGCACATTAGGGGTGGCCAAATGCTGCCGCAGATGGGAACCTTTTAAAGCATGGAGACGTCCACTCCCCCGTAACGACCACTCGTCGGGGGCCTGAAACACCTGCAATTCGGCCTGACGAGGCTGTGCTCATGGCTTGATTGCATGCTGCTTTGCCGGCATGAACGAGCTGCTTCTCGCGATCATTTTTTCGGCAGCCAAGAAAGGCCTTGCCACACGAAAGAGTGTTCGCCGACTGAAAAAAGGAGTCCGCCTGTGGCTATCCACTATGGCAAAGGGCTGATAGGAGGCGCGCTGGTAATCGCCCTTCTGGCCCTGCTGATCCACTGGATCGGCATCAACACGATCGAACAGTACCGCGACGATTTGTTGTTTTACCTGCAAGCTCATCTGGTTCTCGTCCTCGCTTCCATGCTGGCCGCCCTCGCTGTGGGCATCCCTGCCGGTATCTTCCTCAGCCGCCCGACCATGGTTGGACGCGCCGAACGCTTCATGCAGATCTTCAACATCGGCAACACCGTGCCGCCTCTCGCCGTACTGGCCATCGCCCTGGGTATCCTCGGCATCGGCAGCGGCCCCGCGATCTTCGCCTTGTTCCTCGCCTCACTGTTGCCGATTGTGCGCAACACCTACGAAGGGCTGAAAAACGTCCAGGGTTCACTCAAGGAAGCGGCCGTCGGCATCGGCATGACACCGACTCAGGTGCTGTGGCGGGTCGAACTGCCGAACGCCATGCCAATCATCATTGGCGGCGTGCGCGTGGCGCTGGCGATCAACGTCGGGACTGCACCGCTGGCGTTCCTGATTGGCGCCAATAGCCTGGGCAGCCTGATTTTCCCCGGCATTGCCCTGAACAATCAGCCGCAACTGCTGCTCGGCGCGGCATGCACCGCCCTGCTGGCCTTGCTGCTCGACGGACTGGTGACACTCGCCAGCCGCCTCTGGCTCGAACGCGGCTTGCGCCCGTCTTAAGCCTCGGCAAAGGAATATTTATGAAAAAGCTAAGCCTATTACTGGGCTGCGTTCTGCTGTTCGCAGGATTTGCCCAAGCCGCTGAAAAACCGCTGATCCGCATCGGCGCCCGGGTGTTCACCGAACAAACCCTGCTGGCGGAAATCACTTCCCAATACCTGCGCACCAAGGGTTACGACACCCAAGTGACGGGCGGTCTGGGTAGCAACCTGGCCCGCAGCGCCCACGAAAGTGGTCAATTGGATTTGATGTGGGAATACACCGGCGTTTCGCTCGTGGCCTACAACCATGTCACAGAAAAACTCGACAGCGAACAGTCCTACGCCCGAGTAAAAGAACTCGACGCGAAAAAAGGCCTGGTCTGGCTCACCCCGTCGAAATTCAGCAACACCTACGCCCTGGCACTGCCGGAAAACACCGCGAAGGCTTATCCGCAGATCAACACCATCAGTGAGCTGAACACAGTGCTGCAGGCTGAGGCGAAGACCAATCACCTCGTCGCCTTGGACACCGAGTTTGCCAACCGTTCCGACGGTCTCGATGGCATGGTCGACCTCTACGGCATGAACCTGACCCGCAACAACATCCGTCAGATGGACGCCGGGCTGGTCTACACCGCCCTTCGCAATGGCCAGGTGTTTGCCGGTCTGGTCTACACCACCGACGGTCGTTTGAACGCCTTCAAGCTCAAGTTGCTGGAAGACGACAAGCATTACTTCCCGGACTACACCGCCGCGCCGGTGGTGCGTCAGGTTTACCTCGACGCCCACCCGAAACTCTCCGAAGAGCTCAAGCCGCTGGCCGAACTGTTCGACGACGCCACCATGCGTCAGCTCAACGCACGGGTCGATGTCGATCACGAAAGCCCTTCATCCGTTGCTGCAGATTTCCTGCGCCAGCACCCCATCAACTGAGGAGGAAAAGCCATGGAATTTTTGAACGCCTTTTCCCATCTCGATTGGCCGCAGGTTTTGCACCTGACCTGGCAGCACATCACCCTGGTCGGCATCGCCGTGACCCTGGCGATTCTGGCCGGCGTGCCGCTGGGCATCCTGATGACGCGGTTCCCGACCCTCGCCGCCCCCTTGCAAGCCAGCGCCACGGTGCTGCTGACCGTGCCGTCGATTGCGCTGTTCGGCCTGCTGCTGCCGTTCTATTCGAAATTCGGCCAGGGCCTCGGCCCGATGCCGGCAATCACCGCGGTGTTTCTGTACTCGTTGCTGCCGATCATGCGTAACACCTACCTCGCCCTGACCGGCGTCGAACCGGGCATTCGCGAAGCGGCGCGTGGCATCGGCATGACCTTCGGCCAGCGCCTGCGCATGGTCGAACTGCCGATCGCCGTGCCGGTGATCCTCGCCGGTGTGCGCACCGCCGTGGTGATGAACATCGGCGTGATGACCATCGCCGCGACCATCGGCGCCGGTGGCCTCGGTGTACTCATTCTCGCTTCCATCAGCCGCAGCGACATGTCGATGCTGATTGTCGGCGCCGTGCTGGTCAGTCTCCTGGCCATCTTCGCCGACCTGCTTCTGCAATGGCTGCAACGCATGCTGACGCCAAAAGGATTACTCAAATGATCGAACTTCAAAACCTCAGCAAGACCTTCCAAAGCAACGGCAAAGATGTGAAAGCCGTGGACTCGGTAAGCCTGACCGTCAATGAAGGCGAAATCTGCGTGTTCCTCGGGCCATCGGGCTGCGGCAAAAGCACTACGCTGAAGATGATTAACCGGTTGATCAAACCGACCTCCGGCAAGATCCTGATCAACGGCGAAGACACCACCGGCCTCGACGAAGTGACCCTGCGGCGCAACATCGGTTATGTGATCCAGCAAATCGGTCTGTTCCCGAACATGACCATCGAGGAAAACATCACCATCGTTCCGCGCCTGCTCGGCTGGGACAAACAGAAATGCCACGACCGCGCCCGCGAGTTGATGAGCATGATCAAGCTCGAACCCAAGCAATATTTGCATCGTTATCCGCGAGAACTGTCCGGCGGCCAGCAGCAGCGGATCGGCGTGATTCGTGCGCTGGCGGCGGATGCACCGTTGCTGTTGATGGACGAACCGTTCGGCGCGGTCGACCCGATCAACCGCGAGATGATTCAGAACGAGTTCTTCGAGATGCAACGGGCGCTGAACAAAACCGTGATCATGGTCAGCCACGACATCGACGAAGCCATCAAGCTGGGCGACAAGATCGCGATTTTCCGTGCCGGTAAACTGCTGCAGATCGACCACCCGGACACCCTGCTCGCGCACCCGGCGGATGACTTTGTCAGCAACTTCGTCGGCCAGGACAGCACCCTCAAGCGTCTGCTGCTGGTGAAAGCCGAAGACGCGGCGGACAACGCGCCATCGGTGAGCCCGGGAACGCCGGTGGCCGAAGCGCTGGAGTTGATGGACGAACTAGACCGTCGCTACGTGGTGGTTACCTGCGCCGAGAACAAGGCCTTGGGCTACGTGCGCCGTCGCGACCTGCACCGCCAGACCGGCACGTGCACGCAATACCTGCGCGAGTTCAACGCCATCGCGGCGTACGACGAGCATTTGCGCATCCTGTTGTCGCGCATGTACGAGTTCAATCGCTCGTGGCTGCCGGTGATGGACGCGGAGCGAGTGTTCCTGGGGGAAGTGACCCAGGAATCGATTGCCGAGTATTTGAGCTCCGGCAAGTCCCGTGGGGGCAAGACGAGTATTGTTTCGCCAGCGGAAGCTGCGTTAGCCTGATCCCTTTCTACTGATCGTTCCCACGCTCCGCGTGGGAATGCATCCAGAGACGCTCTGCGTCTCAACGGCTGGACGCAGAGCGTCCGGGGCGGCATTCCCACGCAGAGCGTGGGAACGATCAGGCAATGCAAATCCCTCCAAAATTCCTCATTCGGGGAACATCACACTGTCATGCAGGTCGGTTACATCAGTAGCTGTCCGGGACCGCACGACGGAAGCGTGCAAAAACGCGACATTTTTTGTTGATCTCAAGCCCCTCACGCCCTAAAGTTCGCGCCGAACGTCCATGCTGGAAACGATCCATCCGGCTCAAGTACTGACGACGAGACAGCAAGGCCAAGGGTAAGCACCGCCTCCCATGGCCTTTTTGCTTTCGGCGACATGCCTTGGGAAGTAGGCGAACCAAAGTGGGGATACGGAGGGCGTTCAGGAGGGTGTGTCATCAATGAGTTCACGAGTGAACTCATTGATGACACACCCTCGCACCCATTGATAATTTCAGTTTGCCAGTAGGAGTTCCCAGCATGTCGATCAATGTCGAAGACTATTTCGCGCGTGATACCTTCCAGAAAATGAAGGCCTTCGCCGACAAACAAGAAACCCCGTTCGTGGTGATCGACACCGCGATGATCAGCCAGGCCTACGATGACCTGCGCGCCGGTTTCGAATTCGCCAAGGTCTACTACGCGGTCAAGGCCAACCCGGCCGTGGAAATCATCGACTTGCTCAAAGACAAAGGCTCGAGCTTCGACATCGCCTCGATCTACGAGCTGGACAAAGTGATGGATCGCGGCGTCAGCGCCGACCGTATCAGCTACGGCAACACCATCAAGAAATCCAAGGACATCCGCTACTTCTACGAGAAGGGCGTGCGCCTGTTCTCCACCGACTCCGAAGCCGACCTGCGCAACATCGCCAAGGCTGCACCGGGTTCGAAAGTCTACGTGCGCATCCTGACCGAAGGCTCGACCACCGCCGACTGGCCGTTGTCGCGCAAATTCGGTTGCCAGACCGACATGGCCATGGACCTGCTGATCCTCGCCCGAGACCTGGGCCTGGTGCCGTACGGCATCTCGTTCCACGTGGGCTCGCAACAGCGTGACATCAGCGTCTGGGACGCGGCGATCGCCAAGGTCAAAGTGATCTTCGAGCGTCTGAAAGAAGAAGACGGCATCCACCTGAAGCTGATCAACATGGGCGGTGGCTTCCCGGCCAACTACATCACCCGCACCAACAGCCTGGAAACCTATGCCGAAGAAATCATCCGCTTCCTCAAGGAAGACTTCGGCGACGACCTGCCGGAAATCATCCTGGAACCGGGCCGTTCGCTGATCGCCAACGCCGGCATTCTGGTCAGTGAAGTGGTGCTGGTGGCGCGTAAATCCCGTACCGCCGTCGAGCGATGGGTGTACACGGATGTGGGCAAGTTCTCCGGCCTGATCGAAACCATGGACGAAGCCATCAAGTTCCCGATCTGGACCGAGAAGAAAGGCGAGATGGAAGAAGTGGTCATCGCCGGCCCAACCTGCGACAGCGCCGACATCATGTACGAAAACTACAAGTACGGTCTGCCGCTGAACCTGGCGATCGGTGACCGTTTGTACTGGTTGTCGACCGGTGCTTACACCACCAGCTACAGCGCTGTTGAGTTCAATGGCTTCCCGCCGCTGAAGTCCTTCTACGTGTAAAACTACACGCAGAAATCAAAAAGCCCATGACGTGTCATGGGCTTTTTTGTGTCTGACAATCCAGGCTGCCTAAGTAGTTGCTACCGGTCGTCCCGCACATGCCACAGACGACAACAACCCCTCATTCGCTCCGCTCATCGTTCAGCTGAACGAAGCGTTGATGGTAGAGGCCCGCAAATTCCCGAATGCGCGGATTCACTGCGTTCAACAACGCCTTGCTCGCCACTCGCAAGAAATTCAGATTCCCGCCATCCAGTGCCTTGCGCAACCAGACCAACGCCTCGTCGATGTTCCCTTCATCCGCGAGAACGGCGGCATAACTGAATTGCCCACGAAAATCCCCGCCCACCGCCGAGCGTCGATACCAGTCGCGGGCAGCTTGCGGATCCGCCGGGCAAACCCGGCCCTCTTCCAGATAACGCCCCAGCAAATTCATCGACTTTGCGTGGCCCAATTCAGCGGCTCGGCGATACAGATTCAGTGCTTGCACCTGATCCTCGATCACCCCGCGTCCAGTGGCCAGCAGATTGGCGTAGTTGTACATCGCCCAATCCAGTCCGGCTTCAGCGGCGACGCGATAATGCCCCGCGGCGATCGTGGCGTCGGCGGTGCAACCCCAGCCATGTTCATGACACCGACCGAGCATGTTGCGCGCCATCAGATGTCCACGCTGAGCGGCAATCTCGAACCAGCACAAGGCCAGCGGCTGATCCTGCTCAATCCCTCGCCCGTCCAGCAGGATCTGCCCGAGCAACGCCTGAGCATCGAGAACGTCTTCACGGGCGGCGATCAGAATTGCCTGAGCCGCCCGTGCGGGGCTTTCCTCGAGCATCCATTTGAGGCGGTCGCCATCGAGGATTTCCTCGCGGCGCAACCGAAAATCCGTCACTTACACCTCGACCCAGCGACGCAACAGGTTGTGATAGGTGCCGGTCAGGCGGATCAATGAAGGGTGGTCGGGCATGTCTTGGGTCAGCTGTTGAATCGCCCCGTCCATCTCGAACAGCAAGGCACGCTGGCTGTCTTCACGCACCAGGCTTTGCGTCCAGAAAAACGAGGCGTAACGGGTGCCACGCGTAACGGCGTTGACTTTGTGCAGGCTGGTGCCCGGATACAGCACCATGTCGCCGGCCGGCAACTTCACGCGCTGGGTACCAAAGGTGTCCTGGATTTCCAGTTCGCCGCCGTCGTAGTCCTCCGGTTCGCTGAAGAACAGCGTCGCCGACAGGTCGGTGCGCACCCGCTCGATGCTGCCCTTGGGCTGACGCACGGCGTTGTCGATGTGAAAGTCGAAACTGCCGCCAGCCGTGTAACCGTTCAGTAACGGAGGGAAGACCTTGTGCGGTAATGCCGCCGACATGAACTGCGGATTTTTCCACAACCGTTCGAGCATCGCCGCACCGATTTCCTTGGCCAGCGGATGCCCTTCGGGCAATTGCAGATTGTGCTTGGCCTTGGCCGACTGGTAACCGGCGGTGATTTTGCCATCGGCCCAATCCGCCTGCTTCAGGGCCTCGCGAATGCGCTGCACTTCTTCTTTCGCGAACACGCCGGGAATGTGCAGCAACATGAAAAGACACCTGAAGGCAAAGGGGCGTCAATGGTATTGATTCTTATTGCCTGTGTAAAACCCGGGTGACGAATGAAACGGCAAAAACCGTAAAGGTCAATTGTAAAGAATGTAAATTAATCGCGAATAGCAACGTTTCGCAATTGATACAGATACGTGTTTACCCTATATTCCGCGGCCTCAAATCCTTGGGGAGGGGAACTCACATGTCACGCCAACAACTACAATTAACGGTCAGTTCACCGCGTTTGCTCGCCTCTGCAATTGGCATGGCGATCACTGCCGGCTCTGCGGGCCACATGGTTTTCGCGGCCGAGAAGACCGGCGAAAAAGCACTGAACAATGCGATTTCCCTGGACGCGACCAGCGTTGTGGGCGAGCAGGATGACGCCTCCTACAAGACCGATACTTCGGCCTCCAAGAAGTACACCGCGCCACTGCGCGAGACGCCGAAAAGCGTCACTGTGATCCCGCAACAGGTGATTCGCGACACCGGCGCCACCAGCCTGGTCGACGCCCTGCGCACGACTCCGGGCATCACCTTCGGTGCCGGGGAAGGTGGCAACCCGGCGGGCGATCGTCCGATCATTCGTGGCTTCAACGCCGAAAGCGACACGTTCGTCGACGGCATGCGCGACCCGGCGTCCCAGAGCCGCGAGATCTTCAACGTCGAATCGATCGAAGTCAGCAAAGGCCCGGGTTCAGCCTTCACCGGCGCCGGTTCCACCGGTGGCAGCCTGAACCTGGTGAGCAAGACCGCCAAACTGGGCAACGCCTACAACGGTGGCTTCACTTGGGGTTCGGATCAGACCAAGCGCACCACTCTCGATCTGAACCAACAGATGACCGATACCTCGGCCGTGCGTCTGAACCTGATGAAGCACGAAGCCAACGTCGCCGGCCGTGATGCCGTGGACGTCAGTCGCTGGGGCGTGGCGCCGTCCTTCGCTTTCGGACTGGGCACCGATACCCGCTTGACCGTCGGCTACTACCACGTCGAAACCGACGACATGCCCGACTATGGCATCCCGTTGACCTTGAGCCCCAACCGCAGCAAGCACAACGTCGATAAACCTGTGAATGTCGATCGCGACAACTTCTACGGCCTCACCGGTCGCGACTTTCGCGAAACCACCAATGACAGCGGCACCATCAAGATCGAACACGATCTGAATGAAGACCTGACCGTGTCGAACAGCTTCCGTATGTCCCGTTCGACCCTGGACTACATCGTCAGCAACCCGGACGACAGCAAGGGCAACGTGGTCAATGGCAGCGTTTATCGTGGCGCGAAGAGCCGTAACTCGACGTCCAGCGGCTGGGTCAGCCAGACCGACCTGAGCGCCAAATTCAACACTGGCGCCATCGAGCATAGCCTGGTGACCGGCCTGGAGTTTTCCTATCAGGATACCCACAACCGCCCGTACCTCTTGACCTCCACCGCCAGCGGAACCCGGTGTAACAGCGCCCTGTTCACTTCCGGCGACTGCACCAGTCTGTACAACCCGACGCCTGGGGGTAACTGGAGCGGCACAATCACCGACAGCAAAGCCTTCACCGATACCGACACCAAAACCGCCGCGGCCTACGTGTTCGATACCCTGAAGTTCAACGAGCAATGGTCCCTGAATCTGGGCCTGCGTTACGACAACTTCCAGGTCGAATCCAGCGGCTTCGCCAACGCTGGCAGCACAGCCCCAGCGGGCAGTTTCTCCCGTGAGAACACCAGCGACCTGGTGAACTACCAGATCGGCGTGGTCTACAACCCGGCACCTAATGGCAGCGTCTACGTGGCCTACTCCACTTCCAGCAACCCCGCCGGCGAAACCAGCGGCAACGGTGGCCTGGAGCTGGCAGCGAACAACAGCACTCTGGAGCCGGAAAAAAATCGCAACTACGAGATCGGTACCAAGTGGGACTTCTTCGGTGACGATCTGTCGCTGACCGCCGCGCTGTTCCGCACCGAGAAAACCAACGCGCGAATCAACGATCCGGACGGCGGCACCACTCAAGTGCTGGACGGCGAACAGCAGGTCAATGGCCTGGAACTGACCTACACCGGCAAGCTGACCCATAACTGGAGAGTCTTCGGCGGCTACACCTACATGGACAGCGAAGTGGTCAAAACCACCCTCGCCGCCGATGAAGGCAACCACATGCCAAGCACCCCACGGAATAACTTCACGTTCTGGTCGACCTACGACCTGGTGCCGGACAAGTTGACCGTCGGTGCCGGTGCGACCTTCGTCGACTCTCAGTTCGGCAACGTCGCCAACTCGGTGGAAATCCCGTCCTACTGGCGTTACGACGCGATGGCCAGCTACCGTCTGACCAAGAACGTCGACCTGCAACTCAACGTACAGAACCTGACCGACAAGCGTTACTTCGACCAGATACTCCAGAACCACTACGCCCACGTGGCGGCGGGCCGTACCGCCCTGCTGAGTGCCAACTTCCACTTCTGATAACAGAAGCGTGAAGGCCAAAGCCCTAATGCCCGACAGTTAAGCGAAAATCCCTGTGGGAGCGGGCTTGCTCGCGAAGGCGGTCTGACAGCCAACATCTTTGTTGAATGTTAAATCGCTTTCGCGAGCAAGCCCACTCCCACAGGTTCCGCGGCGTAACTGACTGGCATTAGGCCAAAGCCCCGTTCATCGAAGTGAACGGGGCTTTTGTGTGTAAAAAAGAATCCTTCTCGACAACTCACGGCATAATGCGCGCCGTGATGATGACTTTTGAACGAACAAGGCGAGCGACGTGTTGAAGAAATCCCTGTTCCAGTTGCACTGGTTTTTCGGCATCAGTGCCGGACTGGTCCTGGCCCTGATGGGCATTACCGGGGCGGCGGTATCGTTTCAGGATGAAATCCTGCGCGCGCTGAACCCCTCTGTGCTGCACGTCGAAAAGCAGATCGCCGGCGTGCTGCCGCCTGCCGAGCTGGTGGAGAAAATCGAAGGTGCCTCGGGCAAGAAAGTCTCGATGCTCTGGGTCGAGACCGACAGCGGTAACGCCGCGCGGGTAATCTTCACCGCGCCGCCAGGCGAACGCCGCGGGGCGATGCGTTACTTCGACCCGTACACCGCCGAATTCATGGGTGACGTCACGGGCCAGGACTTCTTTGGCCTGATGCTGCAACTGCATCGGGTCTTGGCCATGGGCGATATCGGTCGGCAGATCACCGGCGCCTGTACGCTGATTCTGCTGTTCTTCTGTCTGTCCGGCCTGTACCTGCGCTGGCCGCGCCAGTGGAAAAGCTGGCGCGCCTGGCTGACCCTGGACTGGAATAAAAAGGGTCGTAGCTTCAACTGGGATCTGCACTCGGTGGCCGGTACCTGGTGCCTGGTGTTCTACCTTCTGGCGGCGCTGACCGGGCTGTCCTGGTCGTACGAGTGGTACAACAAAGGCCTGACCCGGCTGCTTTCCGATTCGCCGCAGAACGAACGAGTGCGCAGTGGTCGCGGCCCTGCACCAAGCGGTCCGGCTCCCACTGCCGATTACGCCGCCATATGGAGCAGCATCTACAGTGCCGCTGGCCCTGATCTTTCATCCTACAACGTGCGTATGCCGCCCGTGGCCGGGCAACCGGCAACTGTGTTCTATCTGCTGAAGAATTCACCCCACGACCGCGCACTGAACCAGATCACCCTCGATCCGGCGACCGGCATCGTCAGCCGTCATGACCGCTACAGCGACAAGAGCCTCAAGGCACAGTTGCTGACCAGTATTTATGCGCTGCACGTCGGCAGTTATTTCGGGATGGTCGGTCGGATAATCCTGACGATTGCTGCGCTGGCCATGCCGCTGTTTTTCGTCACTGGCTGGTTGCTGTACCTGGACCGTCGACGCAAGAAACGTCAAATCAAGAATGCCCGCAAAGGCCTCGCGCAACGGGGCAGCGACGCGCCCGCATGGCTGATCGGCTTCGCCAGCCAGAGCGGATTCGCGGAGCAACTGGCCTGGCAGACCGCCGGACAATTGCAGGCCGCCGGGTTACCGGTGAAGGTTCAACCGTTGGCGAATGTCAGTGAACAGGACCTGCAGGATTCCAGCAACGCGCTGTTTGTGGTCAGCACCTTCGGCGACGGTGAAGCACCGGACAGCGCCCGAGGATTCGAACGCAAAGTGTTGGGTCGAGCGCTGAGTTTCGACAGCCTTAACTATGCCGTACTCGGCCTCGGTGACCGCCAGTATCAACACTTCTGCGGCTTCGCCCGCCGCTTGCACACCTGGCTGGGCGAGCACGGCGGCAAGACCTTGTTCGCCCCGGTGGAAGTCGACAGCGGTGATCCTTACGCCTTGCGTCACTGGCAACAACAACTCGGCCTGCTGACGGGCCAGGCGCCGGTGGATACCTGGCAAGCACCCAGCTACGACAACTGGACCCTGACCCGCCGCGAATTGATGAACCCGGACAGCAGCGGTTCGCCTGTGTACTTGCTCGGCCTCACCGCCCCTACCACCAGCAGCTGGCTGGCCGGTGACCTGGTGGAAGTGCTGCCGCGCAATTGTCCGTGGGACATCGAGCATTTCCTCGACGGCCTGGGGATTGACGGTCGAGCCACGGTTGAGTTCGATGGCCTGTCGCAAACGCTGGAACAAGCCCTGGCCAGCCGCCAACTGCCCGAGAATCGCGCTCATCTGGTCGGCCTGCACGCGCAAGCGCTGGCGGACGCCTTGGTGCCGTTGGCCATGCGCGAATACTCCATCGCCTCGATAGCCGCCGACGGCGTGCTGGAATTGATTGTGCGTCAGGAACTGCATTCCGACGGCACCTTGGGCGTCGGTTCCGGCTGGTTGACCGAGCATGCGCCCGTGGGTAGCGGCATCAGTTTGCGGGTGCGACGCAACAGTGGCTTCCATCTACCGAACGAACCAGTTCCAATGATCCTGCTGGGCAACGGCACCGGACTGGCCGGGTTGCGCAGTTTGCTCAAGGCACGGATTGCCGACGGGCAGCAGCGTCAGTGGCTGCTGTTCGGCGAGCGTAATCGGGAACACGATTACCTGTGTCGCGCAGAGCTTGAGGAATGGTTGATCAACGGCGACCTGGCGCGTCTGGATCTGGCGTTTTCCCGAGATCAGACGCACAAGGTCTATGTGCAGGATCGCCTGCGCGAATCCGCCGCCGAGCTGAAAAAATGGCTGGCCGATGGCGCCGTGATTTACATCTGCGGCAGTTTGCAGGGGATGGCTTCAGGGGTGGATCACGCGCTCAACGAATTGCTGGGCATTGAAGAGGTCGACCGCCTGATCGAACAAGGCCGCTACCGCCGCGACGTCTACTGACACCATTGATCCCTGTGGGAGCGGGCTTGCCCGCGATTGCGGACTGTTGATCGTTCCCACGCTCCGCGTGGGAATGCAGCCCGGGACGCTCCGCGTCCCTTTCAAGCCGAACGCGGAGCGTCCGTTGAGGCATTCCCACGCAGAGCGTGGGAACGATCATGCGGCCCTCACACCGGCTGCAACTTGCGCTCAAACACCCCCGCAGCACCACACTCATCTCCCCCCTTTGCCCGTCGATGTTCACCTCCGAGAGCTGCGGGCCACAGCCGAACCAGCGCCATTGCTCATCGGCCTCCAGTAACAACATGAAATAGGAAATTTCAGCGCCGCTTTTGGGAAACGTCCTAACGCCAGCCTCTGAGCCTTTCAGTTGGTTCGAGGTGAACCCAGACGAACAAGAAGCGCTAATGAAAAAGCTCGGTTTCCCGGACACCCCGGATTTTCTGCCCGCCCCAACACAACAACCCACCCAGGCGCAGATACAAGCCTTCCAGGACGCCGGCGCAGCGGTAGCCGCCATTAACCGAAAGAATGAACTGGACGCCAACGCCCGCTGGGAGATGCATCAGAAAAAACAACAGGACGCACTCAACACTCAGCCCGATTCGCAGGGTTGCGTGTTCGCCAAGAGCTGCAACCTCCCTGACGGCGTCATCAATCACAGCCACCCGGCCGGATTTGTCCCCGTAGAGAAATTGGCCGACTACGGATTATGGGCCGTGCTCGACACCGGTGCGCCGATCACAGCCGCCGGGGTCCCCCTGAAACTGGTGAGAGGCTCAGCCACGGCCGGCGCCATCGCCCAACGTCTCGGAGGCTCTCTTGCACTCGGTCTGCTATCAGGCTCCACGGTTGTGGCCGCCGGCGCAGCGCTCGGGACCGTGGCACTCCTGATGCCGAATACCCGCCTTTCCCTCGACAGCGCCTTCTACAAGAAAGAACAGTACGCGGAACTGAATACCGGGCGAACCCGTGTGCGCCTCAACGTGAAGACCTTGCCGGACGGCTCCGTCAACGCTTACGGCTTCTACACCGGCGGGAAAAAAGACTGGGAATTTGTCCCGGTCATCAAGGCCACCCAGGAAGGCGAACAGTTTGTCGCCGACCTCGGCAACGGCATCGGCCTGATCTGGACGCCTGCGGCGAACCCCGACGATATACCACGCATCCCGGCCCTCGAAGGCGCCCCGCCACTGCCGACGATATGGGTGTACCCGCCCACCGAGCAAGCCAACAAGGCTTTGGTGAACCCGGAGCATCCACCCGATTATCAGGACGCGATTATCTGGTTTCCTGCGGATGCGGGGCTTGAGCCGATCTACATCGTGCTCAATGCCCGGTTTGAACCCGGAGGGGTTACGGGGGTGGGCGAGGATGTGGCGGGGGTTTGGCTTGCTGGGGCTGGCACCGGGTTAGGCGCTCCCGTTCCAACGCGGATTGTTGGTCAGCTTCGTGGCCAACAGTTCAATAGCTTCGACGCATTCAGGAAAGCGTTCTGGATAGCCGTAGCCAATGACGTAGAGCTAAGTCAGCAATTCAATTCACGCAACCTGTCCGGCATGGCGAAAGGCTTGGCCCCTGCAGCCCCAAAAATCGAGCATGTAGGAAAACGAATTGCATTCGAATTGCACCACGTGGAACCAATCAAGGATGGTGGCGCCGTATACGATGCTGACAATCTGCGAGCTGTCACGCCAAGGCGCCATATCGACATACACAGAAGGGCTGAATAATGGATTTGAAGAGCAATCTTGCCGAGTACACAAAACAGGAATTCATAGCGCTGATTGGCGCTATCGGCGATGCCGAAATAGAGGAAGACCGGGGGAAGCTGGTGGAGCACTTCAACAACATCGTGCCGCATCCAGCAGGGAGCGACTTGCTGTTCTATCCAGAGGATGGAGCAGATGACTCGCCGGAAGGAGTCGTGCAGACAATCGAAGACTATTGCGCGTCCAAAGGCTTGCCAGGTTTCAGGGACTGATCCAGAGAACTGAAGTCGTACTCAACCACCCGCAAATAAGCAAAAAAATGCAAAGCAGATTCAGTGACTACGCCGAAGAAGAGTTTATTCAACTCATGCAGGAAATCCGGGCCGCGAACAAGAATGTACCGGACGAGATTCTCGATCCTTTGCTAAAACAATTTTGCAAGATTACAGGGCATCCTGACGGAACCGACCTCATTTACTATCCCGAAGAAGGTGCAGACAACTCAAATGAAGGCATCACACAGACTGTGAAGGAGTGGCGTGCAGCTCAGGGCCTGCCGGGATTCAAAAGCGAGTGATCCCAAGTGGCAAATTTGGCCGAGATTGAGCATGTCGGTACAGGTTCAGTGAACGGGACAGCCCCCCGCACTTGGCGCAGGAGCTGCCCAGACGCTTACTGAGCTTGAATCAACTTGCTTTCAGCGACGCCAGCGCGGCCTGTTTTGTCGTCGACAACTTGCAGGTTAACCACCTCGCAATAGTTACGCCGAACGACACGCAGAGATTCACAGGGAGGACAGGCAATGACTCTGAAAAGCAGCGTTTCAGATTACACAGAAGAATTCATCAGGCTGCTTCAACGCATCATAGGAAACGAGGAAAACGAAGAGGAGGAAAACAGGCTTGTGCATCACTTCAACACCATAAGTGAACACCCAGCAGGCTCTGATTTGATCTTCTACCCGGAAGATGATGCTGATGATTCGGCAGAAGGCATCACACAGACTGTAAAGAAATGGCGTTCAACTCAGGGTCTGCCAGGTTTCAGAACTGATCCTGAAAACTGAAGCCGTCCCCATGAGCAAACGACGTCGCCGACCTGATTCGATATCGGGGTGACAATTAAAAAGATCGCAGCCTTCGACAACTCCAGATTCGATGTACGCCGCAATATCGTGGTCGAACACAATCCTGGGAGCTGCCGAAGGCTGCGATCTTTTGCTTTTAAGCCTTGACCGGTTCCAGCACCAATTCCACCGTCTCAGGCCGTTTGAGCACCGAATACGTCACCGCCGTCAGCAAACTCCCGGCCACGATCGCCAGCAGATACAACAGCGCATGGTTGATCGCATTCGGAATCAGCATCACGAACAACCCACCGTGCGGCGCCATGAGTTTGCAGCCGAAATACATCGACAACGCGCCGGTCAGCGCGCCGCCAGCGATGCTCGCCGGAATCACCCGCAGCGGGTCTTTCGCCGCAAACGGAATCGCCCCCTCGGAGATAAAGCACAACCCCAATACCAGCGCCGCTTTACCGGCCTCGCGTTCAGTCTGGGCGAACTTGCGCCGGGCAATGAACGTGGCGATGCCCAGGCCAATCGGCGGCACCATGCCAGCGGCCATGGTTGCGGCCATCGGTGCATAACTTTGCGACGCCAGCAGCCCTACCGAAAACGCGTAAGCCGCCTTGTTGATCGGCCCGCCGAGGTCGACGCACATCATGCCGCCCAGCAGCACACCGAGCAGGATGGCGTTGGTGGTGCCCATGCTGTCGAGGAAGTGCGTGAGCCCCGCGAGCATCCCGGCCACCGGTTTGCCGACCACGTAGATCATCACCAGACCGGTGAACAGGCTCGCCAGCAACGGAATGATCAGGATCGGTTTCAGTGCCTCAAGGCTCTGCGGCAAGCGCGCGTAGCGGTTGATCGCCTGGGCCGCATAGCCGGCGATGAAACCGGCAATGATCCCGCCGATGAAACCGGCGCCCAGGGTGCTCGCCAGCAAACCACCGATCATCCCCGGCGCCAGGCCCGGGCGGTCGGCGATCGAGTAGGCGATGTACCCCGCCAGCAGCGGCACCATCAGCTTGAACGCGGTCTCGCCGCCGATCTGCATCAGCGCCGCCGCGAGCGTGCCTTCCTCCTTGAACGCGGTGATGCCGAACACGAAGGACAAGGCGATCATCAGACCGCCCGCCACCACCATCGGCAGCATGTACGACACACCGGTCAGCAGGTGTTTGTAGAGGCCGGTCTTCTCTTGTTTGGCCGGGCCTTTGGCGCCCGTCGAAGCGCTTTCCTGCCTGCCTTCGGCAAGGGCTTTGTTCAGCGTTGCTTCGGCCTGTTTCAGGGCGATGCCGGTGCCACAGCGGTAGATTTTCTTGCCGGCGAAACGCTCGGTGGCGACTTCGATGTCTGCCGCCAGCAGCACCACGTCAGCATCGGCAATCGCCTCTGCGCTGAGTGGATTGCGTGCGCCGACCGAACCCTGCGTTTCCACTTGCAAGTCGTAACCCAGGCGTTTGGCCGCTTGCTGCAAAGCTTCGGCGGCCATGAAGGTGTGGGCGACGCCGGTCGGGCATGCGGTGACGGCCACCAGGCGCGGTGCATTTTTAACCACCGCAGCAGGCTCGGCGGTGGCTTCGGGCGCGACGTAAACCTCGGCCTCTTCTACCCCGCGACGCAGCAGTGCTTCGACATCTTGCAAGGCCTGGGCCGGGGTGCTCTGGAACACGCGTTTGCCGACGAACCGCGACATATCCACTGGCCCGCTGGTGACCAGCAACACCCACTCAGCGGCTTCAAGGGTCGAGGCCGACAGTTGACGTTCCGGATGGGCCGCATCAACCACTTCGACACTGGTGCTCCAGCCCTGACGCTGGGCGGCTGCATCAAGCAGACGAGCACACAGCACACTGGTGACCATGCCGTTCGGGCAGGCCGTAACAATGGCTAACTTCATGTCAAACCCTCTTATTGTTCTGTCAGGGGGCGCACGCGCACGCCCTGTTCAAGCCGCGCCAGTTGCGCGGCATCGCCGATACCAAAACCGATCTGGGTGACGGCCATGGCGGCAATCGCGGTGGCGGTGCGCAAGGTTTGTTCGGGCGTATCGGCGCTGAGCAACCCATGCAGCATGCCCGCCAGCAACGAATCCCCCGCACCGACAGTGCTGACCACGCTGACCTTGGGCGGCGTGGCGTGCATGGCCGAGCCGACACTGAACCAGTTCACTCCGTCGGCACCATGGGAAATCACCACGTGCTCGATGCCATGGGCATGCAAGCGGCTCGCCGCTTCGGCTTGGGCGGTCACGCAAACCACCTCGCAATCCAGCGCCTCAGCCAGTTCTTCGGTATTGGGTTTGATCAGCCATGGGCCGGCCGTCAGACCTGCGCGCAAGGCTTCACCGCTGGTGTCGAGCGCCACTTTCAGACCACGCTTTTTCAAGCGCTGGATCAACTCGCGCAACCACTGAGGATTCACACCACGGGGCAAACTACCGGCCACGACAACTGCGTCATGCCCTGGAGCAATCTGGTCGAGACGATCGAGCAAAGCCTGCTGCGCCGCTTCACTGACCCTCGGCCCCGGACCGTTGATATCGGTGATGCGCCCATCGCTTTCCGCCAGTTTGATATTGCTGCGGGTCTCGCCCGGGACGCGGACGAATGCATCGGTAAAGCCGCGTTTGGCGAATAGGGTTTCGAACGCCTGAAGGTTGTCTTCCCCGAGAAAACCGCTGACGGTCAGCTGATGACCGAGGTCGGCCAGCACTTGGGCCACATTCACCCCTTTGCCGGCGGCGTGGGTGTGCATTTCGTCGCTGCGGTTGACCTGACCGGGTATCAGATGCGGCAACTGAACGGTGAGGTCCAGCGCCGGGTTAAGGGTCAGGGTTAAAATCTTGGCCATTACAGGGCCTCCACTAATGCGCGGACTTCGTTCGCGCTGCCCACGGCCAGGGCCTGTTGGGCAAGGGTTTGAGTCTGGGTCAGGCTGAGTTCACGAATACGTGCCTTGACCTCGGCAATGCTGCGGCCCGACACGCTCAACTCATCCACACCCAGGCCCACCAGCACCGGCACCGCCAGCGGATCGGCCGCCAGTTCACCGCACACGCCGACCCACTTGCCATGAGCATGAGCCGCACGCACGGTGATGTCGATCAGTTGCAGCACCGCTGGATGCAAGCCGTCAGCCTGGGCCGACAAGGTGGGATGACCACGGTCGATGGCCAGGGTGTATTGCGTCAGGTCGTTGGTGCCGACGCTGAAAAAGTCCACCTCTTTGGCCAGCACCGGCGCCAGCAAGGCGGCCGACGGTACTTCGATCATGATCCCCAGTTGCAGGTCCGCAACCGGGATCTCCAGGCGCAGACGTTCGGTCATGTCCCGAGCCTGACGCCACTCATCGACGCTGCCGACCATCGGGAACATGATCCGCAATGGACGGTTGTCAGCCGCTCGCAGCAAGGCGCGCAACTGCGCTTCCATGACCTGCGGGCGTTGCAGGGTCAAGCGAATGCCACGCACACCGAGGAACGGGTTTTCTTCTTTCGCGATCGGCCAGTACGGCAGCGGTTTGTCACCACCGACGTCGAGGGTGCGCACCACCAGCGGTCGACCGGCCAAGCCATCGAGTACGCGACGGTATTCGACTTCCTGAGTCGCCTCGTCCGGCGCTTGCGGGTGGGCCATGAAGATCAGTTCGGTGCGCAGCAGGCCAATGCCTTCGGCGCCCTGCTCCACCGCGCTGGTGACACCGGCGCTTTCACCGATGTTGGCGAACACTTCCACCGCGTGACCATCGGTGGTCAGCGCCGGTTGATGGCGTTGTTCAGCGGCGGCTTTCAAGCGCAGTTCGCGGGTATCCCGCTCTTCGGTGGCGCGTTGCAAGGTTGCGGCATCAGCGTCCACGTGCAGGCGACCGCGTTGGCCATCGATCAACAGCGGTGTGCCCGGCTTCAGCAGCAACACGGCGGCACCGGCGCCCACCAGCGCCGGAATACCGAGGGCACGGGCGACGATGGCGCTGTGGGCCGTGGCACCACCGCGAGCGGTGAGGATGCCGGCTACGCGCGTCGGATCGAGACGCGCCACATCGGACGGACCGACTTCGTCCATCACCAAAATGTACGGCTGCGCGGGCTCGGCCGGTGTTTCGACGCCACTCAATTGCGCCAGCACCCGACGGCCAATATCGCGCAAGTCAGCGGCACGCTCGGCGAGCAAGGCGTCCTGCAGCGATTCCTGTTGTTTGGCGGCCGCTTCAATCACCGCCATCCATGCCGCTTCGGCGCTTTCGCCTTGCTTGAGGCGAGTGTCGACTTCGTCGGTCAGTTCCGGGTCGTCGAGCATTTCCTGATGGGTGATGAAAATCTCGCGAATCGCCTTGGCCTTGCTGCGCTCGATCAGGGCTTCGATGTCGCGACGCACATCCGCCAGCGCTTGCTTGAGACGTTCACGCTCGATGGCGGCGGACTCACCGCGCAGCGGGTAATCAATGATTTGCAGCACTTGAATATGCGCCGGGCCGATGGCAATCCCCGGTGCGGCGGCAATCGCCTGAACCAGGCTGCCGGACTTTGGCGCGAGCAGCACTTCGACGACTTCGGCGAGCACTTCGCGCTGTTGGCTCACGGCCGGCAGTGGCTCGACTTCTTCACCGAGGCCTTCTTCGATGGCCGCCAACAAGGCTGGCAAGGCGTCGGCGGCGATAGTCGGTTCGGCGATGAATTCCAGCACCTGACCGCGACGGGCGCCAAGGCTGAGCAGTTTGCTCAAACTCTTCACCGATACCGCGCTGTCATGGCCATCGACAATGCGCACGCGGATTTCGCCTTCAAAGCTTTTCGCCAGTTGCGCGAGGATCTTCGCCGGGCGCGCATGCAAACCGTGGGCGTTGGCCAAGGCAATGCGTACGCTCGGCCAATCCGCCGGCACTTCACCGCCGAGGACTTCCAGCACCGCGCGACTGCTGGTGGCACGGCCCAATTCATGACCCCGGCCTTCGATCAGCAACGCGCAAAGGCGTTCGAGCAGCGCCTGATGGGCTTCACCGAGGCTGGCCAGGCAGAACAGACCGCTCAACGGCTGACCGAGGTAACGTATGGGTTTATCCGGGGTGACGAAGGCCAGGCCCGGACGCTTCACCGTTTGTTCGCTGTGCAGCCACCACAGGCCATCGCCCAGGGGCAGCGCTTCGACCTGCTGTAAAACGCCGGCAAAACCATTGCTCACGCAATCGGCCTGCCGCAACAAACGGGCACCGCGCCAGACCAGTTCTTCAAAGTCATCGGCGGAAACACTGAGGCCGATCATCTGTGCGTCCAGCGCCAGTTCTTGCGGCGCGCCTTGCAGCAGTTTCAGCAAGGCTTCGGCGGAACTGGCGCGGCGCAGAGCCTGGCCCAGATCGGTTTCACCGAGGGCGCGGGTCAGCAGTTGCAGCAGGCGCAGGTGTTCATCGGATTTGGCGGCGATACCAATCGCCAGATAAACGATCTGGCCATCGCCCCAGTCCACGCCGTCCGGGAACTGCATCAGCCGCACGCCAGTGGCGAACACCTGATCGCGGGTTTCCGGGGTGCCGTGGGGGATGGCAATACCTTGGCCGAGAAAGGTCGAGCCCTGGGTTTCCCGGGCCTGCAAGCCCGCAAGGTAACCGTCGGCCACCAAGCCATCGGTCACGAGTCGGTCAGCGAGCAATTGCAAGGCGGTGGCTTTATCCATAGCCGACTGGCCCATGGATATCTGCTCTATGGTGAGCTCGAGCATGCTTTCTCCTTTTTGGCGCCGTGTGACGCCAGGTATTGTTTTGATTGATTCAGCTTAGGCCCTTGGGAGCACCTTTTCAGGGGCAGTTTTGGCGGTTTCGCGGCAGAACCGTCCAAAGCGACCTGTAACGTAGAAAATACGCCTGCTGAAACGTTTAATCTAGAATGTTAGGCACGTTACTCGATAATGTCTCATCCTTGAAGTCCAATTGTCGGATCTGCTGCGACAATGGTCGCCTGCCCGAATCGGGTAGGATTGGCGAAAATGTCGGGCAAGCTCGAACAAATAAGGAAAACCCGGGTTGAAACTCAGTGATATTGCACAGTTGGCCGGCGTCTCCGTGACTACCGCCAGTTATGTCATCAATGGCAAGGCTGAACAGCAACGCATCAGCAGTGCCACCGTCGAACGCGTGCGTGCGGTGGTCGAACAACATGGCTTCACACCCAACCCTCAGGCTGCCGGGTTGCGCAGTCGGCACACCCGCACCCTGGGCTTCATTCTGCCGGACCTGGAAAACCCCAGTTACGCACGCATTGCCAAACTGCTGGAACAAGGCGCCCGGGCTCGCGGCTATCAGCTGCTGATCGCCAGCTCCGACGATGCGCCGGACAGCGAACGGCAATTGCTGCAACTGTTCCGCGCCCGCCGCTGCGATGCACTGATCGTCGCCAGTTGCCTGCCGGCCGGCGACGACAGTTATCGCCAGTTGCAGGCCAAAGGCATTCCGATCATCGCCATCGACCGGGTGATGGAGCCTGAGCACTTTTGCTCGGTGATCAGTGACGACCGTGAAGCCAGTCTGCAGCTTACCCGCAGCCTGCTGGACCCGTTGCCCAAGCAGATCGCGCTGATCGGTGCCCGTCCCGAATTGAGTATCAGCCAGGAACGAGCGGCGGGTTTCAAGGAAGCGCTGAACGGCTTCAAAGGCGAGGCGCTGATCGAACACGGTGAGTCGTTCAGCCGTGAATGCGGTAAACAATTGATGGAAGAGTTGCTTCAGCGCCTGGGCCATTTACCGGATGCGCTGGTGACCACGTCCTACGTGCTGCTTCAGGGCGTGTTCGATGCCTTGCACGACTTCCCGCTGAAAACCCGTCCGCTACGCCTGGGTACCTTCGGTGATACGCAGTTGCTGGACTTCCTGCCACTGCCGGTCAACGCCATGTCCCAGCAGCATCAGCTGATCGCCGATAAGGCGCTGCAACTGGCGCTGGCGGCCATTGAACAGGCCGATTACCAACCCGGCGTGCAGGCCATCGCGCGGACCTTCAAGCAGCGAATTCATCAGGACTGAGCCGTGGAACTGATCGACACCCACACTCATCTGGATTTCCCGGATTTCGACGTGGATCGTCAGGCGCTGCTAACCGAGAGCCGCGCCCTCGGCGTGCGACGAATGGTGGTGCTGGGGGTTTATCAGGCCAATTGGCAGCGGGTCTGGGACTTGGTGCAGAGCGATCCCGATCTGCACGCGGCGTTCGGTTTGCACCCGGTGTATCTGGATGACCATCGCCCTCAGGATTTGACCGAACTCGGTGACTGGCTGACGCGTCTGGCGGGCCATCGGCAGTTGTGCGCGGTGGGCGAGATCGGCCTGGATTACTTCATCGAAACCCTGGATCGCGAACGTCAGCAGGCGCTGTTCAACGCTCAATTACAACTGGCGGCGGACTTCAATCTGCCGGCTCTGATTCATGTGCGACGCAGCCATGCGACGGTGATTGCCACGCTCAAACGATTTCGCTTGAAGCGCGCGGGGATCATTCATGCCTTCGCCGGTAGCCAGGAAGAGGCTCGCGAATACATCAAGCTGGGTTTCAAACTCGGCCTCGGCGGTGCCGCGACCTGGCCGCAGGCCCTGCGCATGCACCGCGTGCTCGCCGGTTTGCCCGTTGAATCGGTGGTACTGGAAACCGATTCACCGGACATGGCCCCCGCCATGTTTCCCGGCCAACGTAACAGCCCGGCTCATTTGCCGGCAATCTGCGAGGCACTGTCCGCCCTCATGGCGATCAGCCCCGAACGATTGGCTGCTGCCAGCACGGCCAATGCGTGTGAGCTGTTCAACTGGTAATCAGTCGCCACATACATCCCCTGTGGGAGCGGGCTTGCTCGCGAAGAGGCCGTCACATTCAAAATTGATGTGACTGATAGACCGCTTTCGCGAGCAAGCCCGCTCCCACATTGGATCTGCTGTGTCGCGTCAAACCCGGAACGCGCTGATCAATTGCTTGAGTTCCACTACCTGAGCCGACAACGCACGACTGGCATTTTCAGTCTGGTGCGCGCCTTCGGCGGTGCGCTCACCGGCGCGGTTGATCTCGACGATGTTCTGGTCGATGTCGTGAGCCACCGCAGTCTGCTGCTCTACCGCAGCGGCGATCTGCTGGTTCTGGTCGACGATCATACCGACGGCGCCGAGGATGTTTTCCAGCGCCTGCTGGACCTTTTCCGACTGCCCGACCGTGCCGTTGGCCATCTGATGGCTGGTGCCCATCGCCTTGACCGCCGCACCGACACCGCTGTGCAGCTTGGCGATCATCTGCTCGATTTCTTCGGTCGATTGCTGGGTGCGTTTGGCCAGGGTCCGGACCTCGTCCGCCACCACCGCAAAACCACGGCCCTGCTCGCCCGCGCGTGCAGCTTCGATGGCCGCGTTGAGGGCCAGCAGGTTGGTCTGTTCGGCAATGCTTTTGATCACTTCCAGCACACGACTGATGGACTGGCTGTCGCTGGCCAGTTGATTGATCACCCGCGCCGACTGATCGATCTCACTGGCCAGTGCAGCGATGCTGCCCTGCTGGGACTCTACCAGCCCGCGCCCGCTAATGGTCTCGTCGTTGACGCTGTGGGCGCTGCTGACGGCCGCCGCGGCACTGCGCGCCACCTCCAGAGAAGTGGCTGACATCTGGTTCATCGCGGTGGCGACCTGCTCGATCTGCGTACGCTGCCCCGCCACCGCCTGATTGCTCTGGGCGGACACGTTTTCGACCTGGCCGGCCTGGCGCTCGACCTCACTGACGGTCTGGCCCACCCGCTCGATCAGATCATGGATTTTCTTCACGGTGCCGGTGAATACCTCGCCCAACTCGCCCAGTTCATCACGGCTGTTGGCGCTGAAGGTCACGGTCATGTCCCCGGCCGCCACCTTGTCCATCACCGCGCCAAGACGCTTGAGGGTGGTGCGGGTCGAGGCATAGAAACCGCCGTAGAGGTAAAAAATCAACACAAACACCAGCGCCAGCGCCACTGCCTGCAGGATCATGTGAGTGCGGTGCTGCTCCAGCCGCTGCTGCAACTGGGTACCGAGAAATTTCAGGGTGGCTTCATTGAGCTGGTAAGTCTGGTCGATCAGGCCCGTGACCTGATCGTAAAAGGTCTGCCACGGTGCATCGAGGGTGTCAGCCATCACCACTTGTTCTTCGAACAGTTCACTGGCCTTTTTCAGCGAGGCCTTACTGCGTTCGGCCTGAGCAGCCAGGGTTTCGTGCGCCGCTTTACTGGAGCCCAGAGCGTCCTGCAGCTTCAGGCCGTATTCGGCCTGAAGCTTTTCGATCTGCGCCAGCAACTCATCGAAACGGGTGCTCGACGCCGAATTGAGAAAGCCCTGCCCCAACGAGTAAGAACCCATCGCCCGGCCTTCGCCGAGCGTCTGGGTGACGGCTGGCGTGACGTTGGTAATGAGCTCGCTCAGCTGACGCATGTCGCTCTGGCTGTCGCGGCTCAGGCCTGCCTGACTGGTGATGATCTGGCTGAAAATCTGCGCGTTGCCGAGCAACTTGCCGATCAGCGCACTTTTGCTTTGCAAGGAGTTTTCCGTTTGCTGGGCCTTGAACGCGGCGATCATTTCATCGCGCTTGCCATCGAAAAAGGCGATTTGCTCCGGGTCAGTGGTCATCGCCGCCAGCCCTTGCAAACGGCTCAGAACACTTTGCTCCAGGGCGCTGATATTCGATTCGATATTGCCGGCCTTGCCGGACTGGCCGAGGGTGACATTGATCTGCACCAGGTTGTTCAGGGTTTCCAGGTCCCGGCGCAGGCTCAGGCCGCTGCCCAACAGGTCGAGGCTCTGCAGCTCGACCCGTGTGCCCTGGAATTCGCGATAGGAATCGCGCACCAGATAGAAGTTGGTCACCAGCATCGGCACGAGGAATAGCACGCTGATCAGGCTGAACTTCATGCCGAAGCTCAGGCGGTTCATTAGCGCGACGGCGGGATAGAGCAAGCTCTTCACTGTGAAGTCTCCCTTTGAATTCTTATTTTTATGGCAGGCGCGCAGAGACAGCAGATAGCCACTATTGGCGCTATCTCTGTATAGCCTAAATCGGCGGAGGGTTTTGTAACTTAAGGTTAACGACAGGGTGCCGTTGTTGGAGCGGATGAGCCCCCTGTGGCGAGGGAGCTTGTCGGAACGCCGCACCGTCCCGCTCGGCTGCGAAGCAGTCGTAAATCCGGGCAACCCGGTCTGTCTGAAAGGGTGCTGGGGGGCCGCTTCGCGCCCCAGCGGGAGCAAGCTCCCTCGCCACAATGATATTCACTTGAGATGTATCGTGGTTAGGACAAAACAGTCCACAACGCAAAACCGGCATACCAAAGCACTGCCGCACGCAGCAGCAGTTCCCAGATCCGGTCGAGGCTGTTGATGCCGTCCGGCCCGACCATCGGTGCCGGAATTTCACCAGCCACCAACCCGACCTTCTCGATCAGTTGGGCGGCGCTGATGTTCCAGTTCAGCAGTTCGTGCAGCATCACCCGGCCGACCGCGACAAAGTTGCCGACCAGCGCGAAGCTCGCCGCCAGCAGGCGCACCGGCACCCAATCGAACGCATGACGCAGCTGTGCCGCTCGCTCGACCACGGCCGGGTTCTGCCCATGCTCCTCGGCCAGCGCCAGCAGTCGATAGCTCAACGCTGCAACCGGGCCCAGCAGGAAGTACCAGAAGATCACCGCGAAAAAGCTCTGATAGGCCTGCCACAGCAGATGCCCTTCAACTCGCTCTAGCAGTTGCTCGCCACTATCAGCGCAAATATTCAGATCACGTTTAGCCACATGGGCGGCGGCTTGCAGGTCTTCCCGGCGCCAGGCATCGCGGAACGGCCCGAGGCGGGCCAGCAGATCACCACGGCCCAAACTGTAAATCACCACCAGCAGGTGCACCGGTAACGCCAGCAAACCGTAGGCCACCGGGTCCAGCACCACCAACAGCAAACCCAGCAGCGCCACCGGCAACAACACCAGCACCACCAGTATCAGCCACGGACGGTTTGTCATGCGTGGGTTGGCTTCAAGCTTGTGCAGCTCACGCACCCAACCGCCATCACGTTGAACCCGATGGCGCAGGGCCGAGAACTTCTCGATCCACACCGCCAACAGCAGCACCAGAAAACTCATTGTTACTCCTTTTTTTCCAGAGCAGCTTTTGCCAGAGCCGCACGATAGCGTGCCCAGTCAAATGCCGGTCCCGGATCAGTCTTGCGCCCGGGTGCGATGTCGCTATGCCCGCAGATGCGTCGCGTGGTGATACCTGTGAAGGCGCTTTGCAGCTGTCGGGTCAGGGCCGTCAACGCTTGATATTGGGCGTCGGTGAACGGCAGATCATCCGTGCCTTCGAGTTCAATGCCCACGGAAAAATCGTTACAGGTTTCCCGTCCTTCGAAACACGAGACGCCAGCGTGCCAGGCGCGCTCAAGACAAGAGACAAACTGAGTGACGGTGCCGTCACGTTCGATCAAAAAGTGTGCAGACACCCGCAGATCGGCGATTCCTGCAAAGTAGGGATGTTCCGTGACATCCAGACGATTCTGAAAAAATTCCTGCACCTTGCCGGTCAGAAACTGCGCGGGCGGCAGACTGATGTTGTGGATCACCAGCAGGGAAATTTCGCCCTCGGGGCGCGCATTGAAGTTGGGCGAGGGGCATATGCGCACGCCCTGACACCAACCGCTCGCGGGGTCCAACTGCATACAGGTTCCTTCAACGACGACTGTGTTGGTGCCCAGTATGCCGCGATAGACCCTCGGCGCGCGATCACTTGCCGCGATTGAGACGCCGCAGGTTGCCCAGCACCGACTCCAGCGCCCGGTCGAACAGCAAGGTGTCGTCCAGCGTTCGCACCGCGCCACGCCGGAACTGCAGGGCCAGCCCGGTACGGCTGTGCTCCAGCACTTTCATCCCGGTACGGCTGACGAAGATGTACTTGCCGGTGGCTTCAATGATCGCCGCCAGCTTGCAGCGCAGGGTGTTTTCCTCGTCGTCCTGAAACTCGACCCAGCAGCCCGGGTGCAGTTGATCGACTTGAAGCAGTGCGACGTCGCCCTCCGGCAAACACACCGAGACCTTCTCGACCGGGCCTTCATCAGCGGTGCGAAGCACGATTTCCTGCTGCACCTGGATCATCATCGGTCCGCCAACAGGCGTACTGTTCTGGCCCGGGCGTTCGAACAGCTGAACGTGCAACGCTTCCAGCTCGCTGAAAAACTCGCCGGTGGCGAACGGGTCGAATGCCGAGCTGTTCAACCCATCGCGCAACGACTTGAGCAACCCCGGCACCAGCGCCAACAAGCGCAGGCTCGCATCGGGTTCGTCATGACGCTGCACGCTCCAGATCAATTGTTCCATGGTCTGCACATCGGCATGCCATTCGGCGGACTGATCACCGTGCTTGAGGCCGGTCAGCAACAGCACTTTGCTCCAGGCCTCCTGGACAAACGCCACCACGCTGGGCGGCAACACCTTGCCCACCAACGCCTGGTTCAGCGCCTGCTCGACGCGCTGACGTGCCAGTTCGGTCCTCGCGCGGCCTTCTTCGGCGTCACGGGTGCGCTGCTCGAGTAATTCGCTACGACGGCGCTCGTCACTGGTGAAGGCGAGAAAATCCGCCAGCAATTCGGAAAAGATCGCCGGGTCATCGACAAAATCGTTTAACAAGCGCTGCACCACTTGCTCGATGCGCAGGTACAGGCTGTCGCGCTCATGGTCATCGCATTCGCCCCAGCCCATGGCCGCAGCGGCGATTTCGTTGAGCAAACGCCGGGCTGGATGGCTATTGCGGCTGAAAAAGCTCTTGTCGAGCACCGCGACTTTCAGCATCGGTATCTGCAAACGGCCGATCAACGCCTTGAGGGAGTCCGGCAGGTTGCGGTCATCGAGGATGCATTCGAAGAGCATGGCGATCAGGTTGATCACATCTTCGTCGGCCACCCCCACCACGCGGGATCTGCCGCTTTTGACGCTGACCCGGGTCAGCAGTAGTTCGAGCTGGTTACGCAGATCGAAGTCATCCTGAGCCGCCAGCGCCGGCACGTATTGTTGCAAGTGCGAGAGCAGGCGCAGCAGGTCGCGGGTGGAAATGGGCTGGGTCTGGGCACTGACTTCCAGGGTCGGCGCAACGCTGCCACGCACATGGAGCAGCAATTCCTGCAATGCGGCGAAGACCTCCTGCACGCCATCGTCTATCTGAGGATTGCCGGAGCGCCCCCCAGCTTCGACGGGGGCGGCATGAACACTCGCCACCGCCCGATCAATGGCACGCCGCGCCGGGGCGGGCTTGAGATCCGGCAGTACGCCAGTAGCGATCAGCAATTGATTGGCTTCGGCGTAGAGCTGATCAGCATTGCTGAGCACATAACGCTCGAACAGTTTGAGGATGATCAGCTTGACCTTGATCTCCATGCCCAGGTTGCGCCCGGCCTGCAAAAAATACTCGCAGAGCAGCGTCGGCCCCAGGGGGTTGTGCTGTTCGACCAGCGTCTTGCTCAGCAGTGTGCTGAGTCGAGCGGTGAGCTGGTCGAGGGCGAAACCGTCGCGATTCAGCACTTTGCCGACCATGGCCTCTACCGCCACGTTGCGCTCCATGTCGTCATTAGGCATCGACGCGCAGGCATCGAAAGCCAATGCCCGGGGTAAGGCAGCTTGGGAAATGTCGTACTGCGCAAGGCTGACGAAGGCCTCGAAGAATTGCTCGAGAAATCCGCGTTCGATGCTTTTGCGCTTGAGGCGCAAATCGCGCATGGCCTCGAAGAAGATGTTTTGCTCGACATTATTTCGGGCCCGGTCGGCCATTTCGAACAGGGTGTCGTCGGCGTTATCGAACAGCTCCTGCAAACCTTGCTTGAGCTGTTGAGCGGCCTTGTCGCGAACCTGAAGCAGAATCACGGGCAGGCGGGCGAGCGGCGAGTGAATCGCCTGGTCGGTAGTCGCCTTGAGTAAAGGCACTACATTCCCGTCGTTGTGCATCCAGGCCTCCTGAGACGGTGATGCTTCGATTCGGTAAGAAAGATCGAGCGCGCAGACCCCACAGCCGGCGCTCAACAGAGACACTCGTCACCGTTGTCATTCGGAATCCAAAATTACGTCAAAGCCATGACGTCAAATGAAAGGCGGATTATCTGCAAAAGACCTTCCTTGTACCAGCGGACTCTGCGCTTCCCGGGAAACTAATTGAGAACGCCCCCTGGCACTGATTGCTCGCGCGAATCGACCAAATGCAGGTTTGCGAACGAGGGAATGGCCGTTGATACCTTGGGTTGCCTCGCAGCATGGCCCTATAATCGGGCCACTTTGTTTGTGGAGCCCGTTATGCCGAATCTACGTCTCGCCGATTTGACCGCCGAAATCGAAGCCAACGTGCGCCGTGCGTTGCTCGAGGACATCGGCAGCGGCGACATTACCGCGCAACTGATCCCGGCCGAACGCCTGGCCAAAGCCACCATCATCACCCGTGATGCCGCCGTTATCAGCGGAACCGCGTGGGTCGATGCCGTGTTTCGGCAACTGGATCCGCGGGTCGCCGTGCACTGGCAGGTGAGCGACGGCGAGCGAGTGAAACCCAATCAGGTGCTATTCCACCTCGAGGGCCCGGCACGCTCGCTACTCACCGGCGAACGCAGTGCTCTTAATTTCCTGCAATTGCTGTCAGGTGTAGCCACTCGCGCACAGTACCTGGCCGATTTCGTCGCCAAGACTCAGGTGAAGTTGCTCGACACTCGCAAAACCCTGCCAGGGCTGCGTCTGGCCCAGAAATACGCGGTAACCTCCGGCGGTTGCCACAACCACCGCATCGGCCTGTATGACGCCTTCCTGATCAAGGAAAACCATATTGCTGCCTGCGGTGGAATCCCTGAGGCTATCGCTGCCGCGCACAAGATCGCCCCGGGCAAACCGGTGGAGATCGAAGTGGAAAACCTGGCGGAGCTCAAGGAAGCCCTGGCTGCGGGTGCGGACATCATCATGCTCGATGAGCTGAGCCTGGACGACATGCGCGAAGCCGTGCGCCTGAACGCCGGCAAGGCAAAACTGGAGGCCAGCGGCGGCATCAACGAAAGCACGCTGCTGCCCATCGCCGAAACCGGGGTGGATTATATTTCGATTGGTGCGATGACCAAGGATGTGAAGGCTGTGGACCTGTCGATGCGACTGAGTCTCTGATCACGCCTTTGATAATAAAAAATGCCAGCCTGATAAAGGCTGGCATTTTTTTTAGACCACCAGATTATTCATCTCGCAGTACTCTTCCCACTCGACGCCCAATACCTCGGCCGCCTCCTTGTGCAGCGCCAGGCGCGCAGCCTCGAACTCTTCCGGAGTTGTGGTGTATTTGAGCGTCAACTCCCACGGCTGCAAGCCCTGAGCTTCCGCCTCATCCTCGAACGCCCACTGGATCTGGTCTTTCTGATCGTCGGCGGGCAAGTCCTTGATCTCTTCCAGCAACTGGGGTGCGTCCAGCACGTACTTTTTCAGGGCTTCTTCGTGTCTGGCTTCTTGGGTCAATTCTTTAACGGTCATGGCGTTCTCGCTGATCTGGGGAATGGAAGATGGATCTGGATCATCAAGGATCTCTCTGACGCAAAAAAACCGTTTTAAGCCCGGTTTGTCTGGCCTTCAGAACCATTCGGGATCATCTGAAAACAAAGTGTCGCTGGTGCCCGAGACAGGAATCGAACCTGCGACCTTCGCGTTACGAGTGCGCTGCTCTACCGACTGAGCTACACGGGCGGTGGGCTAAACCTAGCACCGACTTCAGGGTCAGGCAACTTCGCGACGCGTCTCAATTTTTCGCAGGCAAAAAAATACCCCGCAGCGTCCACTGCGGGGCATTTCTACAACGTTGAAGCGGTCAGGCGAAGGGGGTGATTAAACGCCCGAAGCCTTGGCTGCTGCTACGTCTTTGATGGACAGTTTGATACGGCCGCGGTTGTCCACGTCCAGTACCAGCACTTCCACTTCCTGGCCTTCTTTCAGGATGTCGGTCACTTTCTCGACGCGAGCATCGCTCAGCATGGAGATGTGAACCAGACCGTCCTTGCCCGGCAGGATGTTGACGAATGCGCCGAAGTCGACGATGCGCTCAACCTTGCCGACGTAGATCTTGCCGATTTCAGCTTCTGCGGTGATGCCCAGAACGCGCTGACGTGCCGCTTCAGCCGCTTCCTTGGTTTCGCCGAAGATCTTGATCGAACCGTCGTCTTCGATGTCGATCGAAGCCTTGGTTTCCTCACAGATCGCACGAATGGTCGCGCCGCCTTTACCGATGACATCACGGATTTTGTCGGTGTCGATTTTCATCGCGATCATGGTCGGAGCGTTTTCCGACAGCTCGGTACGCGACTGGCCAATGATCTGGTTCATCTGACCGAGGATGTTCAGGCGCGCTTCCAGGGCTTGGCCCAGAGCGATTTCCATGATTTCTTCGGTGATGCCCTTGATCTTGATGTCCATCTGCAGCGCGGTAACACCTTTGGCGGTACCGGCTACTTTGAAGTCCATGTCGCCGAGGTGATCTTCGTCACCCAGGATGTCGGTCAGGACAGCGAATTTCTCGCCTTCTTTAACCAGACCCATGGCGATACCGGCAACCGGTGCCTTCATCGGAACGCCGGCATCCATCAGAGCCAGGGAAGCGCCGCAGACCGAAGCCATGGAGCTCGAACCGTTGGACTCGGTGATTTCCGACACAACACGAATGGTGTACGGGAACACGTCGGCAGCAGGCAGCATGGCCTGAACCGAACGACGGGCCAGACGGCCGTGACCGATTTCGCGACGACCAGCGCCACCCATGCGACCACACTCACCTACCGAGAACGGAGGGAAGTTGTAGTGCAGCATGAACGGGTCTTTTTTCTCGCCTTCCAGGGTGTCCAGCAGCTGTGCGTCACGGGCAGTACCCAGAGTCGCGACTACCAGGGCCTGGGTTTCGCCACGGGTGAACAGGGCCGAACCGTGGGTCTTCGGCAGAACGCCGACTTCGATGTTCAGCGGACGTACGGTCTTGGTGTCGCGACCGTCGATACGTGGCTTGCCGTTAACGATGTTTTCGCGAACGGTGCGGTATTCGATTTCACCGAAAGCCGCTTTGACTTCAGCGGAAGTCGGTTGACCTTCTTCACCGGACAGCTTGGCAACCACCAGGTCTTTCAGCTCCCCCAGACGTGCATAACGGTCGGCTTTGATAGTGATGGTGTAAGCCTGGGAGATCGCGTCGCCGAACTCGGCACGGATAGCACCCAACAGAGCGGTGGCTTCTGGCTGTGGAGCCCAGGTCCAGGTTGGCTTGGCTGCTTCGGCGGCCAGTTCCTTGACGGCGTTGATCACCACCTGGAACTCGTCGTGAGCAAACAGTACAGCGCCCAGCATCTGGTCTTCGGTCAGCTCTTTGGCTTCCGATTCAACCATCAACACGGCTTCCGAAGTACCGGCAACAACCATGTCCAGGCTCGAGGCTTTCAGTTGTTCGTAAGTCGGGTTCAGCAGGTAACCGGTGCTTTCGTGGAACGCAACGCGGGCAGCGCCGATCGGGCCATCGAAAGGAATGCCGGAAATGGCCAGGGCAGCCGAGGTACCGATCATCGCAGCGATGTCCGGATCGGTCTTTTTGCTGGTGGAAACGACGGTGCAGACAACCTGCACTTCGTTCATGAAGCCTTCTGGGAACAGCGGACGGATCGGACGGTCGATCAGTCGGGAAGTCAGGGTTTCTTTCTCGGAAGGACGGCCTTCACGCTTGAAGAAACCGCCAGGGATCTTACCGGCAGCGTAAGTTTTTTCCTGGTAGTGAACAGACAGAGGGAAGAAGCCCTTGCCTGGATCGGCTTGCTTGGCACCGACAACGGTCACCAATACGCTGACGTCGTCGTCAACGGTGACCAATACTGCGCCGGAGGCCTGACGGGCGATACGGCCAGTCTCGAGGGTAACGGTCGACTGACCGAACTGGAATTTTTTGATTACCGGGTTCACGGTGTCCTACCTTCTTTTGTGGCTCTTGGGGAACTTGTCTTCTTGCGAAATTCTTGGGCAATGTCGGGAATCGGCCCAACGCCTGTCCAGGGTAAAACGTATATCCAGATAAAACTTGAGGCTGGGAGCCTGCCATGCGCCAGCGGGAAATCCACTGACGCACGACAGACAACCAACCTCTAGCGCAATCGCTTATTAGCGACGCAGACCCAGGCGAGCGATCAGAGCGCTGTAACGGCTCACGTCCTTGCCTTTCAGGTAGTCCAGCAGCTTACGACGCTGGTTTACCATGCGGATCAGACCACGACGGGAGTGGTGATCTTTACCGTTGGCCTTGAAGTGACCTTGCAGTTTGTTGATGTTGTGGGTCAGCAGTGCAACTTGCACTTCTGGCGAACCAGTGTCACCAACAGCTTGCTGGTAGTCAGCTACGATTTGAGCTTTTTCTTGAACGTCGAGAGCCATGAGGCAATCCTTTTATCAGGAAACTGTTTCAAAGAAACAGCTTCAACAGGCCAGGGACAAATCCCTGTATCTATAAATGAGTAGTGACCATGCCTGTTAACAGCCACACTCGCCGGCCTGCTGTTACACAGGCCGGTTCCGGTCATTCTGACCGAATCAGTCGACGCGGCGCGATACGCCCGTCTTCGCTCACTTCACCGATACCGATGAAGCGACCGTTGTGATCCTGTACCCGTACCATGCCGAACTTCGGTGCATCCGGGGCGCGTACCGGTTGGCCGTTAAGCCAGTAGAACGCACTGTGTTCCGAGAAATGCAACAGTGGCCAGTCCAGCAGGCCGCTGTCCGATGGCATCAGGAAGCGGTCGACCGCTTCGTTGCCGCCTTCGGCATGTACTGCTTCCAGCTCTTCCAGAGTGACGGTCTGTGCAAGCGTGAAAGGCCCGGCCTGGGTACGTCGCAATTCAGCCACGTAAGCGCCACAACCGAGTTGCTCACCGATATCCTCCACCAGGGTGCGGATATAGGTGCCTTTGCTGCAATCCACTGCAAGCCGCGCAGTATCACCCTCAAAGGCCAGTAATTCCAAGCGCGCAATAGTAACAGAACGCGGTTCGCGCTCCACTACTTCGCCTGCACGGGCCAGCTTGTACAGCGGCTGCCCATCACGCTTGAGCGCCGAGTACATCGGCGGTATCTGACTGATTTGCCCACGAAATTTCGGCAGCACAGCTTCGATATCGACGCGACCAACGGTCACCGGACGCTCCAGCAAAACTTCACCTTCGGCATCGGCCGTGGTGGTGGTCTTGCCCAGTTGCGCCAGGGTTTCATAAGCCTTGTCGGAATCGAGCAGGTATTGCGAGAACTTGGTGGCCTCGCCGAAGCACAACGGCAGCACGCCAGTGGCCAGCGGATCGAGACTGCCGGTGTGCCCGGCCTTCTCGGCATTGAGCAACCAGCGGACCTTCTGCAACGCCGCGTTGGAGGTGAATCCCAGCGGCTTGTCGAGCAGGATGATGCCGCTGACGTTACGACGGATACGTTTGACCTGAGCCACCGATTACTCCTTGGCGTCTTCGGGTTCTGCCGCCACCGGGTGCTGATTGTCTTCAGCCACCGCACGCTCGATCAGGGCCGACAGGTGCGCGCCACGCACGACGCTTTCGTCGTAATGGAAGTGCAACTGCGGAACGCTGCGCAACTTCATTTCGCGAGCCAACTGCATACGCAGGAAACCGGCGGCGGAGTTGAGCACCTTGATGCTTTGCGCGATATCTTCAGCGCTGTCCTGCCCCATCACGGTGATGAATATCTTGGCGTGACCGACGTCACGGCTGACTTCAACAGCGGTAATGGTGACCAAACCGACGCGCGGATCTTTGACTTCACGACGGATCAGCTGTGCCAGCTCACGCTGCATCTGATCGCCGATACGTTGGGTACGGCTGTATTCTTTTGCCATGTCTTGTTACCTGTTACTGCCCCACGGTGAAACCCGAGGGGTCTGAAAGCGGCAAACGCCCGGCCTGACAAAAGCCAGACCGGGCGTTGCGTTTAGAGTCCGGACGTTGCGCCGCGCATCTGCATGCTGCGGCTCATCGTGGCCCTTGAAGTGCGCGAGTTAGAGGCTGCGAGCAACCTGAACCTTCTCGAAGACTTCGATCTTGTCGCCGACTTTGACGTCGTTGTAGCTCTTCACGCCAATACCGCATTCCATGCCGGCACGTACTTCAGAAGCGTCATCCTTGAAGCGGCGCAGGGATTCCAGCTCGCCTTCGAAGATAACGATGTCTTCACGCAGTACACGGATTGGACGGTTACGGTGAACAACACCTTCGATAACCATGCAACCGGCGATCGCGCCAAACTTCGGCGAACGGAACACGTCCCGCACTTCAGCGGTACCCAGGATGTTCTCGCGAACATCGCTGCCCAGCATACCGGTGAGGGCTTTCTTGACGTCTTCGATGATGTCGTAGATCACGTTGTAGTAACGCATATCCAGACCTTCCTGCTCGACGATCTTGCGAGCGCCAGCATCGGCACGCACGTTGAAGCCAAACAGTACAGCGTTGGAGGCCAGTGCCAGGTTGGCGTCGGATTCGGTGATACCACCGACACCGCCACCGACGACACGCACTTGCACTTCGTCGTTACCCAGGCCGTTCAAGGCACCGTTCAACGCTTCCAACGAACCACGGACGTCGGATTTGAGGACGATGTTGAGCGTCTTCTTCTCTGCCTGACCCATGTTTTCGAAGATGTTTTCCAGCTTGCCGGCGTGAGCGCGAGCCAGTTTGACTTCGCGGAACTTGCCTTGACGGAACAGAGCCACTTCACGGGCTTTCTTCTCGTCCGACAGCACGCTCATCTCGTCGCCAGCGTCCGGGGTACCGTCCAGGCCGAGGATCTCGACAGGGATGGAAGGACCGGCTTCCTTGATTGGCTTGCCGTTCTCGTCGAGCATGGCACGTACGCGGCCATAGTTCGAACCGACCAGCACCATGTCGCCTTGGCGCAGGGTACCGTCTTGAACCAGAACGGTTGCAACCGGGCCACGACCTTTGTCGAGACGCGATTCAACCACAACGCCGCGGCCAGGAGCCGAAGGGGTCGCTTTCAGTTCCAGAACTTCAGCTTGCAGCAGAACAGCTTCGAGCAACTCGTCCACGCCAGTACCGACTTTCGCCGAAACCGATACGAACGGGGTGTCGCCGCCCCACTCTTCCGAAGTCACGCCGTGAACCGACAGTTCGCTACGGATGCGATCGAGATCAGCGCCCGGCTTGTCGATTTTGTTCACTGCAACAACCAGCGGAACACCGGCAGCCTTGGCGTGCTGGACCGCTTCAATGGTCTGCGGCATTACGCCGTCGTCCGCTGCAACGACCAGGATCACGATGTCAGTCGCCTTGGCACCACGGGCACGCATTGCGGTAAACGCGGCGTGACCCGGAGTATCGAGGAAAGTGACCATGCCGCGATCAGTTTCAACGTGGTACGCACCGATGTGCTGGGTGATACCGCCGGCTTCGCCAGCAGCTACCTTGGCACGACGGATATAGTCGAGCAGCGAGGTCTTACCGTGGTCGACGTGGCCCATTACGGTTACGACTGGCGCACGGGAGAACGTCTCACCTTCAAACTTCAGGGACTCGGCCAGGGAATCTTCCAGGGCGGTGTCGCTGACCAGGGTCACTTTGTGGCCCAGTTCTTCGGCTACCAGTTGAGCAGTTTCCTGATCAAGCACCTGGTTGATGGTCGCTGGAGTACCCAGTTTGAACATGAACTTGATGATTTCAGCAGCCTTGACCGACATCTGATTGGCGAGATCGCCAACAGTGATGGTCTCGCCGATCTGCACATCACGCACGACAGGGCCGGTTGGGCTCTGGAAACCGTGGGCGTTGCGTTTTTTCAGCTTGGCCTTGCCGCGACCACCACGACGGAAGCCATCGCTTTCTTCGTCGGTAGTACGTGGCGCAACACGTGGAGCAGGCGCTTTTTCCTTGACCGACGCACGATGCGGAGCGTTTTTGCGCTCGCCATCGCCACTGCCACGACGATTGCTATCGTCGGCACGTGGTTTGTCCGGACGACGCTGTTCGTTCTGCTTGTTGCGAACATCGGCAGACGGCGCTGGTGCAGCAGCCACAACCGGCGCGCTTTCACGTACTGGCTCGGCAACTGCAGCAGGTGCTGCAACGGCGTCGTTAGTAGCGGATTGCGCAGCAGCAGGCTGGCGACGCGCTGCTTCTTCGGCGCGACGCTTGGCTTCTTCTTCAGCCTTCTGACGTGCAGCATTTTCTACTGCGCGGCGTTCTTCCAGTTCGCGCTTGCGCTCGGCTTCGATTTCTTCCGGGCTGCGCTGTACGAAGACTTTCTTCTTGCGTACTTCAACGCTGATGCTTTTGCTGCCAGCAACACGCAGGGTGCTGGTGGTTTTGCGCTGCAATGTAATCTTGCGCGGTTCTTCCACTTTCGCCTTGTGGCTGCTCTTCAAGTGAGTCAGCAAAGACTGCTTCTCACTATCGCTCACACCTTCATCGGCGGCGGTGTGCGGCAGACCTGCCTCACGCATCTGCTGCAACAGGCGCTCCACCGGTGTTTTGACCTCATCGGCCAGTTGTTTCACCGTGACTTGCGTCATGCACTTCTCTCCTCAGGCCGCGCCTAATTACTCGAACCAATGGGCTCGGGCGGCCATGATCAACTTGCCGGCACGATCATCGTCAATGCCGTCGATGTCGAGCAGATCGTCAATAGACTGCTCGGCCAGGTCTTCGCGGGTAATTACGCCGCGCACCGCCAGTTCCATCGCCAAATCCTTGTCCATACCCTCAAGCGAGAGCAGGTCTTCGGCCGGATGGGCGTCTGCCAGCTTTTCCTCAGTAGCGATGGCTTTGGTCAACAAACGATCCTTGGCGCGAGCGCGAAGCTCGTTGACGGTTTCTTCGTCAAAGCCGTCTATGTTGAGCATTTCTTCCAACGGTACGTAGGCAATCTCTTCCAGGCTGGTGAAGCCTTCATCTACCAGCACCTGTGCCAGGTCTTCGTCGACTTCCAGCTCGTCGATGAAGTTGCGCAGGATGTCGCCGGTTTCTGCTTGCTGCTTAGCCTGGATGTCCGATTCGGTCATCACGTTCAGGGTCCAGCCAGTCAACTGGCTAGCCAGACGCACGTTCTGACCACCGCGACCGATGGCCTGAGCCAGATTGTCTGCGCCAACGGCGATGTCCATTGCATGGGCATCTTCGTCAACGATAATTGCCGCCACTTCAGCCGGCGACATTGCATTGATCACGAACTGCGCCGGATTATCGTCCCACAGGACGATGTCCACACGCTCACCGCCCAACTCGCCGGACACTGCCTGGACGCGCGAACCGCGCATACCGATGCAAGCGCCTTGCGGGTCAATGCGTTTGTCCTTGGAGCGGACCGCGATCTTGGCGCGCGAACCCGGGTCGCGGGACGCAGCCATTACTTCGATCAGGCCTTCAGCGATTTCCGGCACTTCGATGCGGAACAACTCGATCAGCATTTCCGGCGCGGTACGCGACAGGATCAGCTGAGGGCCGCGGTTCTCGGTGCGGATTTCCTTGAGCAGCGCACGCAGACGCACGCCAACCCGGAAGGTTTCGCGAGAAATGATGTCTTCACGGGCCAGCAACGCTTCAGCGTTATTGCCCAGATCGACGATCACGTTGTCGCGGGTGACTTTCTTCACGGTGCCGGAGATGATTTCCCCCAGGCGCTCGCGATAGGCGTCAACGACTTGAGCACGCTCGGCTTCGCGAACTTTCTGCACGATGACTTGCTTGGCAGTCTGTGCAGCAATGCGGCCGAACTCGATGGACTCGATCTTTTCTTCGACAACGTCACCGACCTTGGCACCAGGATGCGTTTCTGCAACCTTGCTCGGCCAGGTTTCGATGGCCGGATCGTCCAGATCTGCTTCTTCGACGACCGTCCAGCGACGGAATGTCTCGTAAGCACCGGTGTGGCGATTGATTTCCACACGCAGATCGACTTCGTCCTCAAAACGCTTTTTGGTAGCAGTGGCCAGAGCCAGCTCCAGCGCTTCAAAAATTACGTTTGCCGGTACGCCCTTTTCATTGGATACCGACTCAACAACCAGCAGTACTTCTTTGCTCATCGTACGCCTCGCCTTTCGCAAGCCATTGGATCCGCGGGATCCGCGTCTCAGTCAAAACTGGGAATAATGTTGGCCTTGTCGATCATATCGATCGGCAACAGGAACTCATGGTCTTCAACCTGCACCACGACGTCCTGCTCTTCTACACCGCGCAGAAGGCCCTGAAAGTTGCGCCGACCTTCAAAAGGCGAGCGCAGCTTGATCTTCACTTGTTCACCGGCAAATTTTGCAAACTGCTCAATAGTGAACAGTGGGCGTTCCATGCCAGGCGAGGAAACTTCAAGGGTGTATTCAACGGCGATCGGATCTTCAACATCCAATACACCGCTGATCTGACGGCTGACGATGGCACAATCGTCCACCAGCACGCCGCCCTCTTTATCAATATAAACGCGCAACATTGAGTGGCGACCTTGAGCCGAAAACTCAATACCCCAGCATTCATAGCCTAGGGCCACGACCACCGGGGCCAGCAAGGCCTGCAACTCTTCTAGCTTGCTCGACACCTGAACCCCCTCGTGCATGTATGTGCATGCTGTGCAAAATAAAAAAATGGGCGAAACGCCCATCCTTGAAACGCCGTTGAACAGCGGCGTTGAAAGTGTCCAGCTAACAAAAAGCCCCTGAAAAGGGGCTCCTTAAACTGGTTGCGGGGGCCGGATTTGAACCGACGACCTTCGGGTTATGAGCCCGACGAGCTACCAGACTGCTCCACCCCGCGACAAAGCTGGGGCGGAAGTATACGACCGATCCCTGACAGGGTCAATGTAACCTTCCACCTACAAGAAAGCCCGCAACAGCGGGCTCTCCTGATAATTGGTACCGAGAAGGGGACTCGAACCCCTACACCCTATGGGCACAACCACCTCAAGGTTGCGTGTCTACCAATTCCACCACCTCGGCAATACTACGTTTGAAACCCTTCTTACTTCTGCTCTTGAGCTGGAGGCACGTCAGTCGCTGGAGTAGCCGACTTTTGCTCTTGAAGCACCGGGACATCATCAGAAGCCGGTTGTTGCTTTGGAACTTCCAACACTGCTGGATTTGGCAAACCTACTTGAGTCAGCTCATGAGCCTTCTCTTTAGCAAAGTAACCTAACCCTAAGCTGGTTATGAAGAAACCGGCGGCAAGTATAGCAGTAAACTTACTAAGAAAGGTAGAGGAACCTTGGCTTCCGAACACAGTATTTGAAGCACCTGCTCCGAAAGACGCGCCAGCATCCGCACCTTTACCCTGCTGCAGCAAAACCAGAGCAACTACGCCCAATGCACCCAGCAGATGAAAAACGACTACGACTGTTTCCAGCATTTTTTCAGTTTCCCGCGGCGCGACAAATCGCACCGAACTCATCTGCATTCAGGGAAGCCCCACCAATGAGCCCCCCATCGATATCCGGCATGCCGAACAGTTCGACCGCATTGGCCGCCTTCACGCTGCCGCCGTATAGAAGCCGCACACCTCGTGCAACCTCAGAATTTTCTGCCGCCAACTGAGCGCGAATGGCTGCATGCACATCCTGCGCCTGTTGCGGCGAAGCAGTCAGCCCGGTGCCAATGGCCCAGACCGGCTCGTAAGCGATTACTGCCTTTGCAAAGACGCCTACACCCAGCTCCTCGATGATACTGCCCAGCTGACGCCCGACAACCTCAAGAGTTTTCCCGGCTTCGCGCTCTTCGAGGGTCTCCCCTACGCACAACACCGGAATCAAGCCACATGCCTGCGCCGCTGCGAACTTGCGAATCAGCATTCCATCCTGCTCGCCCATTATCTGGCGGCGCTCGGAGTGCCCGACAAGCACCAGGGAACAACCTGCATCCACCAACTGACTCGGCGCAATTTCACCGGTCAATGCACCTTGCATAGATTCCACTGCAGAATTCTGCGCGCCGACCGAAACCGACTTGCCTTTCAAGCCATCAATCACTTGACTGATATGCAAGCAAGGCGGGAATACCGCGACATCAACACCGCTCGGCAAGGCCAGATGACTAAGGCCGTTGATCAGCTCAGCGACGCTGGCGCGGGTACCGTGCATCTTCCAGTTACCAGCTACCATAGGGCGACGCATGCTGTACCTCGTCGGTCAAAGTGGGCGCAGATGTTACCCAACACAATCATGGCTGGCAAGCCGAAATCAGACAGAAACTTCAGTTACCAGCTTTGCCAGCTCTTCGGCGTAACCGCGAACCTGCGTTTCGTCCTCGCCCTCGACCATGACCCGCACCAGCGGCTCTGTCCCGGACTTGCGCAACAACACGCGCCCACGACCAGCCATCGCCTGAGTAACACGGTCGCGGGCCTCCTTGACGGTCGGATGCTCGAGTGGATTCGCACCACCGCCAAACCGGACATTGATCAACACCTGAGGGCACTTGCGCAGCGCCTGACGGGACTGAGCCAAGCCTTCTGTGCGTCTCTTTAGAGCCATCAACACCTGCAGCGCAGCAATGATCGCATCACCAGTGGTGGTATGACTGAAGCAGACAATGTGCCCCGAGTTCTCCCCACCCACCTGCCAATCGCGCTCCAGCAACTCGGAGATCACGTAACGGTCGCCAACGTTAGCCCGCACAAAAGGAATCGCCAGATCCGCCAGGGCCAATTCCAGCCCCAGGTTACTCATCAGCGTACCGACCACGCCGCCCTGCAACTTGCCGCGCTCTTGCAGATCGCGAGCAATGATGAACAACAACTCGTCGCCGTCGACGACAGCACCAGTGTGATCAACCATCTGGACCCGATCACCATCACCGTCAAAGGCGATACCCAAATCGGCCTGCTCGGCCAATACGGCAGCTTGCAGCGGCTCCATATGGGTCGAACCGCAATTCTCATTGATGTTCAGGCCATTAGGATGAGCAGAAAGCACAACGACATCGGCCCCCAACTCACGGAACACACTAGGCGCCACTTTATAGGTCGCACCGTGGGCACAGTCGATCACGATCTTCAGCCCAGCGAAACTGGTGCCGGTCGGAACGCTGCTCTTGCAGAATTCGATATAACGACCCGAGGCGTCGTTGATTCGCGATACCTTGCCGATTTTGCTCGATTCAACCACGGTCATCGGGGTATCGAGCAACTCTTCGATCATCAACTCAACTTCATCCGGAAGCTTGGTGCCCTTCCCGGAGAAAAATTTGATGCCGTTGTCGTCATGAGGGTTGTGCGAAGCGCTGATCACGATGCCGGCTTCGGCATGAAAGGTACGTGTCAGATAGGCGATGGCCGGCGTCGGCATCGGCCCCAGGAGCATCACATCAGCACCTGCCGAGGTCAGCCCAGCCTCAAGCGCCGACTCGAACATGTAACCGGAGATCCGGGTGTCCTTGCCCACCAGCACCTTGCAGGCACCCATGCTGCGAAATGCCATGCCTGCTGCCCAGCCAAGCTTGAGCATGAAATCAGGAGTTATCGGGTATTGACCGACCCGACCACGAATGCCGTCGGTGCCAAAGTATTTTTTACTCATAAGTACTCCATCATTCTTATTCGGCTGATTCTACTGCGGCAATCATTCGCACTACGTCGACCGTTTCAGCCACATCATGGACGCGCAATATACGCGCCCCCTTGACCGAAGCCAGTGCCGCGAGCGCCAAACCACCATGCAGGCGCTCTCCCACCGGCCGATTCAAGGCCTGCCCGATCATGCTCTTTCGCGAAACCCCGACCAACAGGGGTCGTCCCAAGACATGCAAGGCTTCCATATGCTTAAACAAGCTCAGGTTGTGCTGCAAGGTTTTCGCGAAGCCGAAGCCCGGATCGAGAATAATCCGCTCAGCGGGAATGCCCACCGACGCGCATTGAACCATGCGTTCAGCGAGAAACTCGCCGACCTCTTTAGTTACATTCTGGTACTGCGGATTGTCCTGCATGTCGCCCGGCTCACCGAGCATATGCATCAGACACACCGGCAAACCGGTGGCCGCCGCCGCATCCAGGGCGCCATCTCGACGCAACGAACGCACATCATTGATCAAACCCGCCCCCAGCCTCGCGGTTTCACGCATGACCGCCGGTGTGGAGGTATCGACCGAGATAATCACATCGAGTTCACGACTGATACGCTCAACGATAGGCGCTACACGCTCGAGCTCTTCAAGCGGCGAAACCGCCCTGGCACCGGGCCGGGTCGATTCGCCACCAACGTCGATCAGCGTTGCGCCAGCCGCCACCATCGCCTCGGCGTGGCGCAGCGCCGCATCCAGCTGGCTGAATTGGCCGCCATCGGAAAAGGAGTCGGGAGTGACATTGAGAATGCCCATGACATGCGTCTGGGCCAAATCAAGAACCCGGTTGCCGCAAGGCAACCGGGTCGAGGACTGAACAGAAGTCATTTCAAACCTTATACATCAGCAGCCGGGCCACCGATTGGTGTTTCCGGACGCCCATCCTGCACCGCCGGAGGCGTACCAGAAGTATCACTTCCGCCAGACCAGTCGCGAGGTTCGCGAGGCGCACGCCCTGCCATGATGTCATCGATCTGATCAGCATCGATCGTCTCGTACTTCATCAAGGCATCCGCCATGGCGTCAAGCTTGTCACGGTTATCCGTGAGGATCTGTTTGGCCGTGCCGTAGCACTGGTCAATGATGCTGCGCACTTCGGAATCGATCAGCTTGGCTGTCTCGCCGGAGAAGCTGGCATGTTGACCACCGCCGCCACGACCAAGGAACACTTCGCCCTCTTCTTCGGCGTACATCAACGGACCAAGTTTTTCCGACAGACCCCACTTGGTCACCATGTTTCGTGCAATCTGGCTGGCACGCATGATGTCGTTGGATGCACCGGTGGTGACACCATCGAAGCCCAGGGTCATCTCTTCAGCGATACGACCGCCGTACAGCGAGCAGATCTGACTGATCAGCGCACGCTTGGACAGGCTATAGCGATCTTCTTCCGGCAGAAACATGGTCACACCGAGAGCGCGACCGCGCGGGATGATCGACACTTTGTAGACCGGATCATGCTCAGGCACGACGCGACCGACAATAGCGTGGCCAGCTTCGTGATAAGCAGTGTTCTGCTTCTCTTTCTCGGACATGACCATGGATTTGCGCTCGGCACCCATCATGATCTTGTCTTTGGCCAACTCGAACTCTTTCATCTCGACGATGCGCTTGCCAGCACGAGCCGCGAACAACGACGCTTCGTTCACCAGGTTGGCCAGGTCGGCACCGGAGAAACCAGGAGTACCACGTGCGATCACGGCCGGAGCGACGTCGTCACCCATTGGCACTTTGCGCATGTGGACTTTGAGAATTTGCTCGCGACCACGGATATCCGGCAGACCGACCACGACCTGACGGTCGAAACGGCCCGGGCGCAGCAATGCAGGGTCCAGCACGTCGGGACGGTTGGTCGCTGCGATGACGATGATGCCGTCATTCATTTCGAAGCCGTCCATCTCTACCAGCAACTGGTTGAGTGTCTGTTCGCGCTCGTCATGACCGCCGCCCATGCCGGCACCACGGTGGCGACCGACGGCGTCGATTTCATCGATGAAGATGATGCATGGCGCGTGTTTCTTCGCCTGCTCGAACATGTCACGAACACGACTGGCACCGACACCGACGAACATTTCGACGAAATCGGAACCGGAAATGGTGAAGAACGGCACTTTGGCTTCGCCGGCAATCGCCTTGGCAATCAAGGTTTTACCAGTACCAGGAGGACCGACCATCAGCACGCCACGAGGAATGCGACCGCCCAAACGCTGGAACTTGCCCGGATCACGCAGGAATTCGACCAGCTCGCCAACTTCCTCCTTGGCTTCGTCGCAACCGGCAACGTCAGCCAAAGTGGTTTTCACCTGATCTTCGGAGAGCAGGCGCGCCTTGCTCTTGCCGAAGCTCATCGGCCCACCCTTGCCACCGGCACCACCCTGCATCTGCCGCATGAAGAACATGAAGACAGCGATGATCACCAAGATCGGGAAGCTTGCGACCAGGAGTTGAGTCCAGATGCTTTGCTGCTCAGGCTGCTTGCCTTCAACTACCACGTGGTTATCCACGAGGTCGCCGATCAGGCCATTGTCCTGGATTGCCGGACGAATGGTCTTAAAGCTGTCGCCATCGTTGCGCTTGCCGGTAATCACGTAGCCATCAACCGCTACGCGCTCGACCTTGCCATCCTTGACCTGCTGGATGAAGTCGGAATAGTTGAGGGTCTGCGGCTCGTTAGGGCTGGAGAAGTTGTTCATCACCGTCACCAGGACAGCCGCGATGATCAACCACAGGATCAGATTCTTTGCCATATCGTTCAATTAACTACCCTCTGAAGCAAGCTCCGCTAATGGCGCGTGCTTCGCATGATATTCACCGGCCTAACTTACTACATTACCTACGGCTCTGGCAGGCGCCGTCTGTAACCCTTTGTGAAACACTTTCTACACAGTATTCGCTAATGCTCGCGGGACGAAATACGAAAAACCTATCGCCCCGGTCGAAAAACCTCTTATTCCTCACTGCGGCCGCGGAAACCACGGCCCAGCAAGTACTGCTCACGGGAGCGATCGCGCGACGATTTCGGCTTGCGCGTCGTCACCTTCTCGAACTGCTTGCGCACGCTCTTGTGGTATTCGTCGAAACCTTCACCCTGGAAGACCTTGATCAAAAAATCACCACCTGGCTTCAACACCCGAGTCGCAAGATCCAGTGCCAACTCGCACAGGAACATCGATCGCGGCATATCAACAGACGCCAATCCACTCATATTGGGGGCCATATCGGAAATCACAAGGTCCACCTCGTTTTTTCCGACCGCTTCAAGGATCTGCGCCAGTACCGCGTCCTCGGTGAAGTCGCCCTGAATGAAGGTCACATCCGGGATGCTGTCCATTTCCAGAATGTCGGAAGCGATCAGCGTGCCTTGCCCACCAATCAGACGACTGGTCACCTGGGACCAGCCACCCGGGGCGGCGCCCAAGTCGATCACGCTCATGCCTGGACGGATCAAACGATCCCTTTCCTGAATCTCCAGCAGTTTGTAGCTGGCACGGGAGCGATACCCGTCTTTTTGCGCCATTTTCACGAATGGGTCGTTGAAATGCTCTTGGAGCCATTTAAGACTTGTCTTGGAACGGGCCACGGGCCACCTCGAAAATAAAACGGGTCGTGATTAACTGGGCGGTCCCGGACTCGCTCGGGTAAACTGGCCGCCGCTTTTTACAAGATCAGACGCAGGGGTCAGATTATGCCGCTCACTCAAGAGCAGAAGAAACAGTACAAATCCATTGGCCACCATCTGAAACCAGTTTTGATTGTGGCTGACAACGGTTTGACTGAAGGTGTGTTAGCCGAACTTGAACGCGCGTTGGCGGATCACGAGCTGATCAAAATCAAGCTCAACATCCTCGATCGCGAATCGCGCCTGGCAGCCATTGCAGAACTCTGCAAGGCCGGCAAAGCCGATCTGGTTCAGGTCATCGGCAAGATGGCACTGATTTACCGCAAGAACTTCAGCGTCAACAAGCAGCTGTCGAACGTCCATCGCTTCAAGTGATGACAAGGGTCAAGGGTGTGCTTCGCGCGCCCTGACACTCCATCCCGGTACCGGTTGCATCACCAACACCAGCCCGGAAAATCCCAGAACAAGATAGCTGAACAGCTGCCAATGCGCCGCCTGCGGCCAGCCGACGCGGACCGCGAAATACATCGCGCCCCCATACAGCGCCATCATCAGCAGTTGCCCGCGAATATCGCGCCATAGACTGGCACGGCCCTCGGCCTGAACCAGCACCAAAGCCTGAAAAATCACACACACCGCGGCAAATCCCACCATCAGTGTATTCAGCATGCCTGCAATTTCGTCGATCAGCAGCGGCGCCAGGCCTATTCGCCCTAGCACCGGCAGCAGACCGATATGCAACAGCCACAGGCCGCCAACCCACAACATTTGGGTCAGCTGCCAAAGCATGGCGCCCGCACGTAGCGGGCGCCTTCTTTCAGATGTGGCGAACTTCGACAATCTCATACTCGATAACGCCACCTGGCGTTTTCACGGCGACCACATCACCCTCTTCCTTGGCAATCAAGGCGCGGGCTAGTGGCGAACCCACCGAAATCTTGCCGAGTTTGAAGTCAGCCTCATCCTCACCCACGATGTGGTAAGTGACGCTTTCATCAGTCTCGACGTTGGCAATTTCAACGGTGGTGCCGAAAATCACTTTGCCGGTGTGAGGAATGGTCGTGACATCGATGATCACCTGATTCTGAATCCGGCCCTCGATATCACGAATCCGCGCCTCGACCATACCCTGCTGCTCGCGAGCAGCGTGGTATTCGGCGTTTTCTTTCAAATCACCCAACTCGCGGGCCGTACCGATGTCCTGGCTGAGCTTCGGACGGACGACCTTGGTCAGATGAGCGTGCTCTTCTTCCAGGGCTTTCGCGCCCTGGACGGTCATTGGGTATTTGATCATGCCTTCAATCCTGCGTGTAGATCCTGCAAGCGGCGCACGGTCTTCTCGGGACCGAACTTCAGCGCTTCACAGATAGCTTCGCCAGCAGCAATGGTAGTGGTGCAGTAGATCTTGTGCTGCAAGGCATTACGACGAATGGAGTAGGAATCGGCGATCGACTGGCGACCTTCGGTGGTGTTGATAATCAGGGTGACTTCGTCATTCTTGATCATGTCGACCACGTGCGGACGCCCCTCGGTCACCTTGTTCACACGACGCACTTTCAGGCCTGCGGCTTCGATCAGCTTGGCAGTACCGGCAGTGGCGACCACTTCGAAGCCCAAGTTGATCAGATCACGGGCCACGCCTGCAACCAGTGGCTTGTCATCGTCACGCACGCTGATGAACGCGGTGCCGCCAGTCGGCAGCACTTCGCTGGCACCCATCTGGGCTTTGGCAAAGGCTTCGCCGAAGGTGTCGCCCACGCCCATCACTTCACCGGTGGACTTCATCTCAGGGCCCAGGATCGGGTCCACGCCAGGGAATTTGGCGAATGGGAACACCGCCTCTTTCACGCTGTAGAAGTTCGGAATGATTTCTTTGGTGAAGCCGATTTCCTTCAGGGTTTTACCGGCCATCACGCGAGCCGCGATCATTGCCAGGGAAACACCGATGCACTTGGACACGAACGGTACGGTACGGGAAGCGCGCGGGTTGACTTCGATGACGTAGATGTCTTCGCCTTGCAGCGCCAACTGAACGTTCATCAGGCCGACAACGCCCAGTTCCAGGGCCATTTTCTTGACCTGTTCGCGCATCTCGTCCTGGATGTGAGCAGGCAGCGAGTACGGCGGCAGGGAGCACGCGGAGTCACCGGAGTGAACACCGGCCTGCTCGATGTGCTGCATGATCGCGCCGATCACCACGTCGGTGCCGTCGCAGACCGCATCCACGTCCATTTCGATGGCGCAATTGAGGAAGTGATCGAGCAACACCGGGCTGTCGTTGGACACTTTCACCGCATCACGCAGGTAGCGCTTGAGTTCTTCTTCTTCGTAGACGATTTCCATCGCGCGGCCGCCCAGTACGTAGGACGGACGAACCACCAGCGGATAACCGATCTTGGCGGCGGCACGAATCGCTTCGTCTTCGCTGCGCACGGTGGCGTTTGGCGGCTGACGCAGGTTCAGACGCTCAACCATTTGCTGGAAGCGCTCACGGTCTTCGGCACGGTCGATGGCGTCAGGGCTGGTGCCGATGATTGGCACGCCGGCTTCTTCCAGGGCACGCGCCAGTTTCAGCGGGGTTTGGCCGCCGTACTGGACGATCACGCCTTTCGGCTTCTCGACACGGACGATTTCCAGCACGTCTTCCAGGGTCACTGGTTCGAAGTACAGGCGATCGGAGGTGTCGTAGTCGGTGGAAACGGTTTCCGGGTTGCAGTTGACCATGATGGTCTCATAACCGTCTTCGCGCAGGGCCAGTGCCGCGTGCACGCAGCAATAGTCGAACTCGATACCCTGGCCGATACGGTTTGGACCGCCGCCGAGGATCATGATCTTGTCGCGGCCCGACGGAGCGGCTTCGCACTCTTCCTCGTACGTCGAGTAGAGGTAAGCGGTGTCGGTGGCGAACTCGGCCGCGCAGGTGTCAACGCGCTTGTAGACCGGGAAGATTTCCAGCTTGTGACGGTGGCGACGCAGAGCCTTCTCGGTCACGCCCAGCAGCTTGGCCAGACGCATGTCGGAGAAACCCTTGCGCTTGAGGCGGAACATCAAGTCGTGGTCGATGCTGGCCAGACCCAAGGTTTTGACCTTCTCTTCTTCCTTGATCAGATCTTCGATCTGCACCAGGAACCACGGGTCGATCATGTTCATGCCGAAAATATCTTCGACCGACAGGCCGGCGCGGAACGCGTCAGCGACGTACCAGATACGCTCGGCGCCAGGCACGGTCAGTTCGCGCTTGAGGATGCTCATGCTTTCCGGGTTGCTCAGGTCGAGCTTCTCGTCCAGGCCGCAAACGCCCACTTCCAGACCGCGCAGGGCTTTCTGCAGGGATTCCTGGAAGGTCCGGCCGATGGCCATGACTTCACCGACCGACTTCATTTGAGTGGTCAGGCGCGCGTCGGCTTTCGGGAATTTCTCGAAGGCGAAGCGTGGCAGCTTGGTGACGACGTAGTCGATGGACGGCTCGAAGGATGCAGGAGTAGCGCCGCCGGTGATTTCGTTCTGCAGCTCGTCCAGGGTGTAGCCGATCGCCAGTTTGGCAGCGATACGCGCAATCGGGAAACCAGTGGCTTTCGAGGCCAGTGCCGAAGAGCGGGATACACGCGGGTTCATCTCGATCACGACCATACGGCCAGTGTCCGGGCAGATGCCAAACTGAACGTTGGAGCCGCCGGTTTCCACGCCGATCTCACGCAGTACCGCCAACGAGGCGTTACGCATGATCTGGTATTCCTTGTCCGTCAGGGTTTGCGCCGGCGCAACGGTGATCGAGTCACCGGTGTGCACGCCCATCGGGTCGAAGTTTTCGATGGAGCAGACGATGATGCAGTTGTCCTTCTTATCGCGGACAACCTCCATCTCGTACTCTTTCCAGCCGATCAGCGATTCGTCGATCAGCAGCTCTTTGGTCGGCGACAAATCCAGACCGCGAGCGCAGATCTCTTCGAACTCTTCACGGTTGTAAGCGATACCGCCACCCGTGCCGCCCATGGTGAAGGACGGACGGATGATGCACGGGAAGCCCAGGCGTTCGAGAACGGCGTTGGCCTCTTCCATGCTATGGGCGATACCCGAACGCGGGCAGTCCAGACCGATGGATTTCATCGCCTTGTCGAAGCGCGAACGGTCTTCAGCCTTGTCGATGGTGTCCGCGTTGGCGCCGATCATCTCTACGCCGAACTTCTCCAGAACGCCTTCGCGCTCCAGGTCCAGTGCGCAGTTCAGAGCGGTCTGGCCGCCCATGGTCGGCAGCAGCGCGTCCGGACGCTCTTTCTCGATGATCTTGGCAACGGTCTGCCACTTGATCGGCTCGATGTAGGTGGCGTCGGCCATGGCCGGGTCGGTCATGATGGTCGCCGGGTTGGAGTTCACCAGGATGACGCGGTAACCCTCCTCGCGCAGGGCTTTACAGGCCTGGGCGCCGGAGTAGTCGAATTCGCAGGCCTGGCCGATCACGATCGGGCCAGCGCCGAGAATCAGGATGCTTTTAATGTCTGTACGTTTTGGCATGGGTTGTCACTCAAATCCGCAGGTCAGTCGGCAAGCCGTCTTGTTCAATCTCTGAAGCCTTGAGGGGGCCACCGGTTTCGGGACCGCCCTCAGGCTTCGCTACATCAGGGCGAGCGATTAGCGTCGCTTGGCCATTTCGTTGATGAAGCGATCAAACAGTGGCGCTACGTCGTTCGGGCCAGGGCTGGCTTCAGGGTGACCCTGGAAGCTGAAGGCGCTCTTGTCGGTACGCTCGATGCCTTGCAGGGTGCCGTCGAACAGCGATTTGTGGATCGCCCGAACGTTGCCTGGCAGGGTCGCTTCGTCTACCGCAAAACCGTGGTTCTGGCTGGTGATCATCACCACGCCGCTGTCCAGATCCTGGACCGGGTGGTTGGCACCGTGGTGACCATGACCCATTTTCAGGGTCTTGGCACCGGAGGCCAGAGCCAGCAGTTGGTGACCGAGGCAGATGCCGAACACCGGAATCTCGGTTTCCAGTACGTCCTTGATTGCCTGGATCGCGTAGTCGCATGGCTCAGGGTCGCCCGGGCCGTTGGACAGGAACACGCCGTCCGGCTTCAGTGCCAGCGCTTCGGCTGCCGGAGTCTGTGCAGGCACCACGGTCACGCGGCAACCGCGCTCGACCAGCATGCGCAGGATGTTCAGCTTGACGCCGTAGTCGTAAGCCACCACGTGGTATGGCAGCTCGGAGGCTTCCCGAGTCGCGTGGCTGTCGGTTTTCAGATCCCAGACAGTCGAGCGCCACTCGTACTTCTCTTTGGTGCTGACGACTTTTGCCAGGTCCATGCCTTTGAGGCCAGGGAAACCCTGAGCGGCGGCGATGGCGGCTTCTTCGGAAATGTTGTCACCGGCCATGATGCAGCCGTTCTGTGCGCCTTTCTCACGCAGGATGCGTGTCAGGCGGCGGGTGTCGATACCGGCGATTGCCACCACATTGTTGGCTTTCAGGTAGTCGGACAGTGACATCGTGTTGCGCCAGTTGCTCGCAACCAGTGGCAGGTCACGAATGACCAGGCCAGCGGACCAGACGCGGTCGGACTCGGCGTCTTCCGGCGTGGTGCCGGTATTACCGATGTGCGGGTAAGTCAGGGTAACGATCTGTTGGGCGTAGGAAGGATCGGTAAGGATTTCCTGATAGCCGGTCATTGCGGTGTTGAACACCACCTCACCAACGGTTTGACCGTCGGCTCCAATGGCTTCGCCGCGAAAAATGCTGCCATCAGCAAGGGCGAGTATGGCTGGCTTAGTCAAGAAGACCTCCCGTAAATAAAGCCTGAAAGGGCGATCGCAGGTTGTAAAAAAGCGGAGTGACGTATGGACACGTCACCCCGCTTGTTCACTGAATTATTCTGCGCGCTTTTAGTGGACACACTAAAGCTGTAGCTTACAGAAAAAGGCATTTTTGGTCTACCGCCAATGAGCCCTAAAGGCCAGAGAATGCGACAGGACGTCGCTTGGCGGATTAAAACCGGGGTCAAACGCTAGGTTTGAACCCGATTTTGGGCACATCTTAACGCAGGTCAAGCACGTCTTGCATATCGTAAAGGCCTGGCTCACGACCGTCCAGCCACAAAGCTGCACGTACCGCACCCTTGGCGAAGGTCATACGACTGGATGCTTTATGCGTGATTTCCAGTCGCTCGCCTTCACAGGCGAACAGCACCGTATGATCACCGACCACATCACCACCGCGAACAGTGGCAAAGCCGATCGTTTCACGTTCGCGCACACCGGTGTGACCTTCACGACCATAGACCGCAACCTTCTGCAGATCTCGATCCAGCGCGCTGGCGATCACTTCGCCCATGCGCAGAGCCGTGCCTGAAGGTGCATCGATCTTGTGCCGATGATGGGCTTCGATGATTTCGATATCAGCCTCATCACCCAGCACACGAGCCGCCATATCGAGCAGCTTCAGCGACAGGTTTACACCGACACTGAAATTGGCCGCGAACACAATCGCAATTTCCTTGCTCGCCTCGACCAGCAACTGCTTCTGCGCGGCATCCAAGCCGGTCGTGCCGATCACCATGGCCTTGCCCGCCTTACGGCAGAACGCCAGGTTGTTCAGCATGACTTCCGGGAGCGTGAAGTCGATCAACACATCGAACTCATCAGCCACCGCATCCAGCTTGCCGGACAACAGCACACCGATTCGCCCCAGCGATGCCAGCTCACCGGCATCCACGCCAATCAGCGTACTGCCCGGGCGCACAATGGCTGCCGTGAGGCCAGTCAGCGGCGCGCGTTGCTGCACCGCCTCGACCAGGATTTTTCCCATGCGCCCGGCAGCGCCCATCACAGCAATACGTCGCATGCCTGTCTCCTTACAAATCGCCGAAGAAGCGCTTCACGCCTTCGAACCAGCCGGTGGTTTTCGGCGAGTGACTATTGTCGTCCGCCAGGGAGCTGCGGAACTCCTCCAGCAATTCGCGCTGACGACGACCCAGATTGACCGGGGTTTCGACCGCCACGCGGCACATCAGGTCACCAGCACCGCCGCCGCGAACCGGCGCGACGCCTTTGCCGCGAACACGGAACTGCTTACCGGTCTGAGTCCCTTCAGGGATCTTCAGCTTGACCCGACCATCGAGGGTCGGAATTTCCAGCTCGCCACCCAGCGCTGCGTCGACGAAGCTGATTGGCACTTCGCAGAACAGGTGCTTGCCATCACGCTGGAAGATCGCGTGCTCACGCACATTGATCACCACATACAGGTCACCGGTCGGGCCGCCCTGCGCACCCGCCTCGCCTTCGCCAGACAGACGAATACGGTCGCCAGTATCGACACCGGCCGGCACTTTCACCGACAGGGTCTTGTACTCTTCGACACGACCTTCGCCGTGGCAGGAATCGCACGGATCAGAAATGATCTTGCCCTGACCATGGCAGCGCGGGCAGGTCTGTTGCACCGAGAAGAAGCCCTGCTGCATGCGCACCTGACCGATACCGCCACACGTCGGGCAAGTGATCGGCGAGGAGCCTTTCTTGGCACCCGAGCCATCGCACGGCTTGCAGTTGACCAGCGTCGGAACGCGGATATTCACGGTCGTGCCGCGCACCGCCTCTTCCAGGTTCAGCTCCAGGGTGTAACGCAGGTCGCTGCCGCGCTGAGCGCCGCCACGAGCACCGCCGCGACCGCCACCGAAGAAGTCACTGAAGACATCGCCAAAGATGTCGGAGAAGTTCTGACCGCCAAAACCGGCACCGCCGCCACCCATGCTCGGGTCGACACCGGCATGACCGTATTGGTCATAGGCCGCGCGCTTGCTGGAATCGGACAGCACTTCGTAGGCCTCGTTGGCCTCCTTGAACATATCTTCCGACGCTTTGTCATCGGGATTACGGTCCGGGTGGTGCTTCATCGCCAGGCGACGGTAGGCCTTTTTCAGGTCTGCTTCGCTTGAACCACGTTCAACACCCAATACTTCGTAATAGTCACGCTTTGCCATAAGTCTTTGCACTCTTAAGGACGTTCGGCAAACCTCTCCTGAGCCTCGCCAAACTCGTTGAGCCCCAATACAGGCCCGGACCCAACTCACGTCAATTCAACGATCCTGGTCTTTGATTCGATGCGGTACTTTCGACTCGAAAAGCAGGAGCATTTCCGGTCATACCGCCAACATCCGAGCGTTGTCGCATGCTGTAAAAATTCGCTTACTCCAGACACGCCAACGCGGGAGCAAGCTCCCGCGCGGCGACATCCTACCAGTCACCGCCTGAAGGCAGTCAACCGGGCGACCAACAACTTACTTGTGGTCTTTGACTTCTTCGAACTCGGCATCGACAACGTCGTCAGCCTTTTCAGCCGATTCGTCTTTCGGCGCCGCGCCTTCAGCTGGCTGAGCCTGATCAGCGTACATTTTCTGAGCCACTGGCGCGGAGACCTTGGACAGTTCTTCAACCTTGGCTTCGATAGCGGCCTTGTCGTCGCCTTTGATGGCGGTTTCCAGGGCAACTACAGCTGCTTCGATTGCAGTCTTCTCTTCAGCGCTCACTTTATCGCCAGCATCAGCGACCATTTTGCGTGTCGAGTGAACCAGGGCATCGCCCTGGTTACGGGCGCTGGCCAGCTCTTCGAACTTGCGGTCTTCTTCAGCGTTCACTTCAGCATCGCGAACCATCTGCTGAATTTCTTCCTCGGACAGACCGGAGTTGGCCTTGATCACGATCGACTGAGTCTTGCCGGTAGCCTTGTCTTTCGCGCCGACGTGCAGGATGCCGTTGGCGTCAATGTCGAAGGTCACTTCGATTTGTGGCACGCCACGTGGTGCTGGTGGAATCTCGGCCAGGTCGAACTTGCCCAGGGACTTGTTCTGTGCGGCTTGCTTACGCTCACCTTGCAGTACGTGAATAGTCACTGCGCCCTGATTGTCGTCGGCAGTCGAGAACACTTGCGATTTCTTGGTAGGAATCGTGGTGTTTTTCTCGATCAGCGCGGTCATCACGCCGCCCATGGTTTCGATACCCAGGGTCAGCGGGCTGACGTCGAGCAGCAGAACGTCTTTCACGTCACCGGCCAATACTGCGCCCTGGATAGCAGCACCCATGGCAACAGCTTCGTCAGGGTTAACGTCTTTACGTGCTTCTTTACCGAAGAAATCGGTGACCAGCTTCTGAACCAGTGGCATACGGGTCTGACCGCCGACCAGGATCACGTCGTTGATCGCGCCAATTTCGATACCGGCGTCTTTCATCGCAATGCGGCAAGGTTCGATGGTGCGCTGAACCAGGTCTTCAACCAGCGCTTCGAGCTTGGCGCGGGAAATTTTCACGTTCAAGTGCTTAGGACCGGTAGCGTCTGCAGTGATGTACGGCAGGTTCACGTCGGTCGACTGGCTCGAGGACAGTTCGATCTTGGCTTTCTCAGCGGCTTCTTTCAGGCGCTGCATGGCCAGCGGGTCACCCTTGAGGTTCATGCCGCTTTCTTTCTTGAACTCGTCGACGAGGTAGTCGATCAGACGAATGTCAAAGTCTTCACCGCCCAGGAACGTGTCACCGTTGGTGGCCAACACTTCGAACTGGTGCTCGCCATCGACTTCGGCGATTTCGATCACGGAAACGTCGAAAGTACCGCCGCCCAAGTCGTAAACGATCACGGTGTGATCGCCCTTCGCCTTGTCCATACCGTAGGCCAGTGCGGCTGCGGTTGGTTCGTTGATGATACGTTTAACGTCCAGACCCGCGATGCGGCCGGCGTCTTTGGTGGCTTGACGCTGGCTGTCGTTGAAGTAGGCCGGAACGGTGATCACCGCTTCGGTCACAGGCTCGCCAAGGTAGTCTTCGGCGGTCTTCTTCATTTTCTTCAGAATTTCAGCCGAAATTTGTGGCGGTGCCATTTTCTGGCCGTTCACTTCAACCCAGGCGTCGTTGTTGTCAGCTTTGACGATCTTGTAAGGGACCATCTGGATGTCTTTCTGTACGACTTCTTCGTCGAAACGACGACCGATCAGACGCTTCACCGCGTACAGGGTGTTATGCGGATTGGTCACTGCCTGACGCTTGGCCGATTGGCCAACCAGGATTTCGCCATCATTGGCGTAAGCGATGATCGATGGCGTGGTACGCGCGCCTTCAGCGTTTTCAATAACTTTGGCTTTGCCGTTTTCCAGCACGGAGACGCAGGAGTTGGTAGTCCCCAGGTCGATACCGATGATTTTGCCCATGTTCACTCTCCCGAAACTTTGGATTTGGATGCCGCAGTAGTGGTGGCTGACTGCGGTAGCACTTAAACGCTTGACTTCTAAATGGGGGCCTTGCGGCTAATTTCAAGCCTGCTCGTCAATCGAAGGCGAAACCGGTGCAGGTGCCTTGCTGACCACGACCATGGCCGGGCGCAGCAGGCGACCGTGAAGCTGATAGCCCTTCTGAAACACCTTGAGCACGCTGTTTGGCTCGACGTCGGCGCTTTCCTGCATGGCCATTGCCTGGTGATGCGAGGCATTGAAGGGTTCGCCTTCAGGATCGATCGCTTCCAGGTGATAGCGTTTCAGGGTGTCCTGGAACATTTTCAGGGTCAGCTCGATCCCTTCGCGCATCGGACGAATGTTTTCGTCGTCAGGGTTGGATAGCTCCAGACCGCGCTCCAGGCTGTCGATGATCGGCAGCAGGTCGCCAGCGAACTTTTCCAGGGCGAATTTGTGAGCCTTTTCAACGTCCTGCTCAGCACGGCGGCGGACGTTCTGCAGATCGGCGGCTACACGCAAAGCCTGATCCTGCGCACCAGCCAATTGCTCTTCGAGCACTTGTACACGAGCCGCCAGGTCTTCACCCGAAGCCTCGGGGCCCTGGTTGGCGTCTAGATTTTGCGTATCCACTGTCTGTTCGTCAGCCATAGATTTCTCCTTCCAATATCGTCCGCGAGCTCAACTCGCGCTTCTGCCCCGGTATATGGGGCCGCAAAATTCAGCTTCAAGGGCTATTTGATGATCAACCCTACAAAAAACAGCTGCATTGTCATTCCCGGGAGCGCTAAGGATTTCTCCGGATCAAGCAAATCGACCTAAGAGGGGGCATTGTCAGCCTCAAACAAAACACTGTATAAATAACCAGACCTAAAGCCTGGGAGCGGCCTTTATGCTGGTGCACCTGTCCGTACACAACTACGCCATCGTTGAACATCTCGATCTCGAACTCGATCGCGGGATGAGCGTGATCACAGGGGAAACCGGCGCCGGCAAGTCGATCATGCTCGACGCCCTCGGCCTGACCCTGGGCGATCGCGCCGACAGCGGCGTGGTCCGCCCGGGGGCCGACAAGGCCGATATCCTGGCCACCTTCGACCTGATCGACATCCCGGAAGCCAGCGCCTGGCTGGCCGAGCGCGACCTCGAGAGCGACGGCCCGTGCATTCTGCGTCGAGTGATTACCGCTGAAGGGCGCTCGCGCGGCTATATCAATGGCACTCCCTGCCCTCTCGGCGACCTGAAGGCCCTGGGCGAGTTGCTGATCGATATCCATAGCCAGCACGAACACCAATCCCTGCTCAAAACCGATACTCACCGCCGCCTGCTCGACGAATACGCCGGCGCCACGGACCTGGCCCGCCAAGTACAACTGGCCGCCCAACGCTGGCGCCAGACCCGCCAGGAACTGGAACGCCTCTCCAACTCCGGCGACGAACAGCGTGCTCGTCATCAGTTGCTCAGCTACCAACTCGAAGAACTGGAAAACCTCGGCCTCGGCGAAAACGAGCTGGAGCAGCTGGAACAGGAGCACAAGAACCTGACCAACGCCGAAACCTTGCTGGGGATTTGCCGGCAAGTGGTCGAACAATGTAGCGAAAGCGATTCCGGCAATGTATTGAACGCGCTCACCGCCAGCCTTAACCGCCTATCGAGCGTGAACAATTCGATCGGCGCCCTGGGCGAAGCCAGCAGCCTGCTGACCAGCGCGCAGATTCAGGTTGAAGAAGCCGTGGGCGAGCTGAACCGCTTTCTCGACAATTTCGACGCTGACCCGGCCCGCCTTCAATACCTGGAAGAGCGCCTCGATGCCATCTACACCCTGGCGCGCAAACACCGCATCCAGCCGACCGAGGTCGCCGAGATGCAGCAGAAACTACTCGATGAAATCGAAACCCTGAATGCCAACGACGAATCTATCGAACGACTGAGCAATGAGCTGGCCTCCTACGCCCGCCATTATCAGGAAAAGGCTCGTGAGTTGAGCGACCTGCGCCATCAAGCTTCGGGCAGCCTGGCCAGTGCCGTGGAGCAGGAAATCCAACGCCTGGGCATGCCCGGCGGTCGCTTCACCATCGAACTGCGCCCCAACAACATCGATGAACTGTTGCCCAATGGGCTCGAACAGGTAGAACTGCTGGTGAGCGCCAACCCGGGGCAACCATTGAAAGCCCTGGCGAAAGTAGCATCGGGTGGCGAGCTGTCGCGTATCAGCCTGGCGATTCAGGTGATCACTGCACAGACCTCGCGCGTACCGACCCTGGTGTTCGACGAAGTGGACGTAGGCATCGGTGGCCCGACCGCCGAGATTGTCGGCCAGTTGCTGCGACGTCTCGGGGAGCGCGGGCAGGTTCTGACCGTGACACACTTGCCGCAAGTGGCGGCGCAGGGGCATCAACATCTATTTGTACACAAGGTGCGCGGTGAAGACGCCACGCATACGGCCGTCTCCAAACTGAGCAAGAACGATCGCGTGGAAGAAGTGGCACGGATGCTGGGCGGCATCGATCTCACCAAGGAATCACTGGCTCACGCGAAAAAGATGGTTGTTACCGCGAAAATTTAAGAACGACAGAAAGCACGAAGGCGACCCTGGGGTCGCCTTCGTTCGTTTCGCGAACCTGAAGTTCGCGCGACATGCTTACTTTTTCTTGCGCACGTACAGTACAAGATTGTGATCAACCATCTCGAAGCCATACTTGTCGACGATTGCTTTCTGCAGCCGCTCGATTTCTTCGTCGAAGAATTCGATCACTTCACTGGTCTCGACGTTGACCATATGGTCGTGATGCTTGCCGTCGTCCAGCTCGAAGACCGCATGGCCTCCGTCGAAGTTGTGCCGCACCACAAGGCCAGCTGCCTCGAACTGGGTCAGAACACGGTAAACCGTGGCCAGACCGACGTCCTCACCAGCCTCCATCAGCGCCTTGTAGACGTCCTCGGCACTCATGTGGCGCTGCTCGGCGGAATCGAGCATTTGCAGAATTTTGACCCGTGGAAGGGTCACTTTGAGGCCGGCTTTGCGTAGTTCGCTATTTTCAACCATGGTCAGCTTTCTCGCGATGCTGCTTCGCAGCTTCTCTTAATGCGGGTATGATCGGCGTTTACGTTGTCCCAGCCAAGATAGTGGAAGTCGCCCACCGATGCAAAACACCAAGCTCTTGCTAACCAGTTTCACCTTTGTGGGACTGCTCGCACTCGCCGGTTGTTCATTCCCCGGGGTTTACAAAATCGACATCCAACAGGGCAATGTCGTCACGCAGGACATGATAGACCAGTTACGTCCGGGAATGACCCGCCGGCAAGTACGGTTTATCATGGGCAACCCTCTGCTGACTGACACGTTCCATGCCGATCGCTGGGATTATCTGTACAGCCTGCAACCGGGTGGCGGCGAACGCCAACAGGAACGCATTAGCGTCATCTTCAACCCAAATGATCAACTTGTCAGCCTCTCTGGCGATTTCATGCCGGGCGTGAGCCGCGACGAAGCCATTCTCGGCAAGGACAGTGGCACTACCGTGACCACGCCTGCAGAAAACGTCGAGAAGCCGAAGCCAGAGAAACCGGTCAAGCCAGGTTCGTTGCTGGACCAGATCCAGAAGGACGTGGACAACGTTGAAACCGTTCCAATCCCGACGCCAGAACCGCTGGAAACCTCGCCGCAATAATTTGCGACGCAATAAAAAACCCGGCATGTCCGGGTTTTTTATCGTCTGGCGTTTAACCGGATCACTGATTCCGGGCTTTGGCCTCGGCCGCTTTGGCAGCGCGTAACCGGCGAACTTCTTTCGGATCGGCCAGCAACGGCCGGTAAATCTCGAGGCGATCCCCTGCCTGAACCGGACGATTGGCCGGCTCAGCGATCACTTTGCCAAAGATCCCAACCGGACAACTGGCTAGGTCCAGCTCAGGGAATTCGCTGTTCAGGCCGGATTTGAACAACGCATCTCGCACTGTTGCGCCCACCGGCACCGTTACGGTCAGCAATACCTGACGATCAACAGCGGCATACACCACTTCGACCTTGATCACTGCCTCAACCATGCATCTGTTTCGCACGCTGACAAAACGCGTCCATCAGCGTATTCGCCGCCTGATTGAACAATGGTCCCAACGTCGCACGCACCAGAGGCCCCGAATAGTCGAACGACAAGTCCAGACTGATCTTGCAGGCCTTTTCGCCCAACGGCTTGAACACCCAGACGCCGTGCAACTGGCTGAATGGACCTTCCTCGAGGTTCATCTCGATCGAACGCCCGGGCACCAGGGTGTTGCGTGTCACGAAATGCTGACTCAGGCCACCCTTGGCCACGCCGACGCTGGCGCGCATAAGCTCAGGAGTGCTTTCCAGGACTTCCGCCGACGAGCACCACGGCAGGAATTCCGGATAGCGGGCCACGTCGTTGACCAAGTCATAAAGCGCTTGTGCCGGGTAAGGCAGCAGGGCTGAACGTTGAATGTGTGTCGTCATGTCAGCGTTACTTCCACAGCTGGGCGGCAAACACTACAAGAATGCCGATGGGCGCCACATAGCGCATCAAGAACAGGGACAGGGCGAACAGCACCGGACGGCGGATCGACAACTCGTCGCGCACCGCTTCACGCCCCATCACCCAGCCCGCAAACACCACGAAACACAAACCACCGAGTGGCAACATGATCCGCGAGGTGAAGAAATCGATCACACCGAAGAAGTCCAGACCACCGGCAGCTCCCCATTGATAGAGGTGGAACATCCCGCCTTCGTTCACGAAAAACTTGGCTTCCTTCCAGATATTGAAGGAAAACACGGTGCCCAAACCGACGAACCAGCAAATGAATGCCAGCCAGAAGGTAACCCAGGCGCGGCTGATCTTCGTGCGCTCAACCAGGTAAGCCACCATCGGTTCGAGCAGGGAAATCGCCGAACTCCAGGCCGCAATCGCTACCAGCACGAAGAACACTACGCCCATCAACTGGCCGAACGCTACGTTGCCAAAGGCAAATGGCAGGCTGACGAACATCAGACCTGGGCCTTCGCTCGGGTTCAGGCCGGCAGCGAACACAATCGGAAACAATGCCAGACCCGCCACCAGGGAAACGAAGGTATCGAGCAGTGCCACGCCGACCACAGTCCCGGAAATCGACGAACTCTTCGGCATGTAAGCGCCGTAGATCATGATCGAACCGACGCCCACACTCAGGGAAAAGAAAGCGTGCCCCATCGCCGGCAGCAAGCCGTCGAGCACTTTTTCCGGGTGGAAGTCGAACATGAAATGCACGCCGTCCATGAAATGACCCGTGGTCATGCTGTAGCCCAGCAATACAAGGATCATCACGAACAGCAGCGGCATCATGATCCGCAGGCTGCGCTCCAGCCCGGCGACCACGCCTTTGGCGATCACCACGGCGGAGAGAAGCATGAAAATCGTGTGCCAAAGTGTCAGGCGCCATGGGTCAGCGATCACATTGCCGAAGTACGCGCCGACCTGATCAGGTGTCACACCCTGGAAGTCGCCACGCCCCATGTCGATGATGTAATCCAGCGACCAACCGCCCACCACGCTATAGAAAGACAGGATCAGCAATGCCGTGATCATTCCGGCAAACGCGCCCCAGGACCACTTCGCCGAATGTCCCGCTTCCAGGGCCAGGACCTTCAAGGCATTCGCCGGGCTCTGCCGCGCGCGCCGGCCGATCAGGGTTTCGGCCAGCATGACGGGCATACCGATCAGCGCGATACAGGCCAGGAACATCAGGACGAAGGCTCCGCCACCGTAGACGCCGACCATGTAAGGGAATTTCCAGATACTACCCAGCCCCACGGCCGAACCGGTCGCGGCGAGTATGAAGACCCAGCGGCTAGCCCAACTGCCGTGGACAGAAACCTTGTCTGTCGACATCGTTATCACGCCCAAGCGTTCAAAAAAGAGGCCGCATTGTCCGGGATTCAATCAACCTGCTCAAGCACGTAGCGTCACCGTAGCCGACTCGCTTGCAACTCCCTATAATGCCGCCCCTATGGCTAAACAGAAGAAACACCCAACAGGGACCATCGCGCAAAACAAAAAGGCGCGACACGATTACTTCATCGAGCATAAGTTCGAGGCTGGTCTGGTCCTGGCCGGCTGGGAAGTAAAAAGTTTGCGGGCAAGCAAGCTACAACTGGTTGACAGTTACGTGCTGCTCAAGGATGGCGAGGCCTGGCTGCTCGGCAGCCACATTACGCCGCTGATGACTGCCAGCACCCACGTCATCGCTGATCCGACCCGCACCCGGAAATTGCTGCTCAACCGGCGCGAGCTGGAAAAGCTGGCCGCTGCCGTGCAGCAAAAAGGTTACGCCTGCGTGTGCCTCTCCTGGTACTGGAGCAAGCACATGGTCAAGTGCGAGATCGCTCTGGGCAAGGGCAAGAAGGAATACGACAAGCGTGATACCGAACGCGAACGCGACGCCGGTCGTGAGTTGCAGCGTGCGGTGCGGAACAAGGGTAAGGAAGACTAGTTCTTTCGCCTTCAGATCGCTTTCGCGAGCAAGTCGGATCGCCGCTCCGCCGCTCCCACATTATCCGTGGATGCCGACATCTATGTGGCAGACCCGGAACCTGTGGGAGCGGCGGTGCGGCGATCCGACTTGCTCGCGAATGCAATCGTCCAATCACCACAGAACTAACTGACTACATCCCCTTGCGCCGCTCCGCCCGAGCCACGCGCTGCACTTCCTGACGCACCTCTTCCAGCACTTCCTGCACATACAAAATGTGCCGACTGGAAACCTCTCGCGCCTGCTCTGCCCGACCTTCGATAATCGCCAGATACAATTCTCTGTGTTGAGCGATCAACATGTCGCGAGTTTCAGCGCGCTGTTTGTACATGCCGCCGATGTTGGTCACAACGTTGCGCTTGAGCAGGTCGAACAAACCACGAATGGTGTGCAGCAGCACTGCGTTATGACTGGCCTCGGCGATCGCCAAATGAAACTTCGCATCCGCCGCGCCCTCTTCCGCCCGACCCACCTCGTCATGGCGCGAATAGCAGTCCTGCAATTCGTCGAACGCCGCCGTCAGCCGCTCGCGATCCACGTCTGTGGCACGCAATGCCGCGTAGTAAGCACAGGATGCTTCCAGCGTATGACGAAACTCCAGCAAATCGCGCTGGGCCTCGGGGTTGCTTTCCAGCAGATGCAACAGTGGATCGCTGAACGTCGAGCCCAGGGATTCCACCACATAGTTACCGCCGCCCTGACGGCTGACCAGCAATCCTTTGGCGGCCAGTTTCTGGATCGCTTCGCGCAACGAAGGGCGTGACACGCCGAACTGCTCGGCCAACGCACGCTCGGCCGGTAGACGCTCGCCGGCCTTCAATGTGCCCTCGAGAATCATCCCTTCGAGCTGCTCGACAATATCGTCAGACAAACGGCGCTGCCGAATCTGATCAAACCCCATCACTCAATTCTCCACGATCCCGACGGCTCGCCGGGCTCTCTATTCTGGCCTATCGGCGCTGCATCAGCACCTACCAGACGACGTTTGATCGAACAGATCAGATGCGTTCTGCACTGCTCATTCGACAAAAGTTTTAGGGCGGCAAATTGACACACCGCATACAAGGCTTTTACCCTAGCCAACAGCGATTGTAAATTGGTATTACCAATTATCCAAGAACGCTGACCAGTGCCTGACCAACAACAATTAGGGGCCACCCCATATGCAAACCTGGCAACAGCTCTACAGCCCGCTCGGCAGTCTCGGCGTGTCCGCACTCGCGGCCGTCATCCCCATCGTATTTTTCTTCCTGGCTTTGGCCGTGTTCCGCCTCAAAGGCCACGTGGCCGGCAGCATTACCCTTGCGCTGTCGATTGCCGTGGCAATTTTCGCGTTCCAGATGCCGGTCGATATGGCCTTCGCGGCCGCCGGATATGGCTTCGCCTATGGCTTGTGGCCGATTGCGTGGATCATCGTGGCAGCGGTATTCCTATACAAACTGACGGTCAAGAGTGGCCAGTTCGAAGTGATCCGCAGCTCGGTGCTATCGATCACCGACGACCAGCGCCTGCAAGTACTGCTGATCGGTTTCTGCTTCGGCGCCTTCCTGGAAGGTGCCGCCGGTTTCGGCGCACCGGTAGCGATTACCGCCGCGCTGCTGGTAGGACTGGGCTTCAACCCGTTGTACGCCGCTGGCCTGTGCTTGATCGCTAACACCGCGCCGGTAGCCTTTGGCGCATTGGGAATTCCGATCATCGTCGCCGGGCAAGTCACCGGCATCGACGCGTTCAAGATCGGCGCCATGACCGGTCGCCAACTGCCATTGCTGTCACTGTTCGTGCCGTTCTGGCTGGTGTTCATGATGGACGGCCTGCGCGGCGTTCGGGAAACCTGGCCGGCGGCACTGGTGGCCGGTTTGAGCTTCGCTGTCACCCAGTACTTCACCTCGAACTTCATTGGCCCGGAACTGCCGGACATCACCTCGGCGCTGGCCAGCCTGATTTCTCTGACGCTATTCCTGAAAATCTGGCAGCCAAAACGCGCCGCTGGCGCCCACATCGTCGGCGCGGTCTCGGCTTCCGTGGTGGCCAGCACCGGCGGTTTCGGTCAACCGCGCACCACCGTGGCTTCGCCTTACAGCCTGGGGGAAATTTTCAAAGCCTGGTCGCCGTTCCTGATTCTCACCGTACTGGTCACGATCTGGACGCTGAAACCCTTCAAGGCCATGTTCGCTGCAGGTGGTTCGATGTATAGCTGGGTGTTCAACTTCGCCATCTCGCATCTGGATCAAATGGTGATCAAGATCGCACCGATCGTGACGGCCCCGACGGCGATGCCGGCGGTGTTCAAACTCGATCCGATTTCCGCGACTGGCACGGCGATTTTCTTCTCTGCGCTGATCTCGATGCTGGTACTGAAGATCAATCTCAAAACTGGTCTTACCATTTTTAAAGAAACCGTCTACGAACTGCGCTGGCCGATTTTGTCCATCGGCATGGTGCTGGCCTTTGCCTTCGTCACCAATTACTCGGGCATGTCGTCGACCATGGCTCTGGTACTGGCAGGCACAGGTGCGGCATTCCCGTTCTTCTCGCCATTCCTCGGCTGGCTCGGTGTGTTCTTGACCGGTTCCGATACTTCATCCAACGCACTGTTCAGTTCGCTGCAAGCGACCACTGCGCACCAGATCGGCGTCAACGACACCTTGCTGGTGGCGGCGAACACCAGCGGCGGTGTGACCGGCAAGATGATTTCGCCGCAATCGATCGCTGTGGCCTGCGCCGCGACCGGGCTGGTGGGCAAAGAATCGGATCTGTTCCGCTTCACCCTCAAGCACAGCCTATTCTTCGCAACGATCGTCGGCCTGATCACTTTGGCTCAGGCCTACTGGTTCACCGGCATGCTGGTGCACTAAGAACTACACGCGACACGGAAAAAACCGACGCCGGGTTACGCCCCCGGCGTCAGCTATTCACAACCGGGTCTGCAAGGCTACTGAAAGCTTCCCTCTCTATATTCAGCAGCCTCAGCGGACGGATAACCGGGACCACCCGGAGACACGCCTGATGAGCGAGCTTTTTTACAACGCTGTGCCGAATGCGACCCGCGTCGCCCCGCCGCTGCCCGAGCCTCGGCAATACCCCAGCGAAAAACCGTCACGGGTCTACCTGTTCGGAACCTGCGTGGTGGATCTGTTCTACCCGGACGCCGGGATGGACGCGATCCACCTGCTAGAGCGCGAAGGCATTCGTGTCGAATACCCGCAAGGGCAAAGCTGCTGCGGGCAACCGGCTTACACCTCGGGTTACACCGAACAGGCCCGCACCGTGGCGCGCTCGCAACTGGCGTTGTTCGCCGGGGATTATCCGGTGGTGGTGCCGTCGGGGTCTTGCGCGGGCATGTTGCGCGAACACTACGCCGACTTGTTCAAGGACGAACCGCAAACGCTGAAACAGGTTCAAGCCCTCGCGGCACGGACTTATGAACTGGCCGAGTTTCTGCTGTTTGTCTGCAAGGTGCAGCTCAAGGACAGCGGCGAACCGGTAAAAGTGGCGTTGCACACGTCGTGCTCGGCACGTCGTGAAATGAACACCCACCTGCACGGCCGTGAGTTGTTGGCGCAGCTGAGCAATGTGGAGCGAGTCGACCACAGCCACGAAAGTGAATGCTGTGGCTTTGGTGGGACTTTCAGCGTCCGTATGCCAGATATTTCCGGCGCGATGGTGGCTGACAAGACCCGAGCGCTGAAGGAATCCGGCGCGCACAAGGTACTCAGTGCCGACTGCGGTTGCCTGATGAACATCAATGGCTCGCTGGAGAAACAGCAGGAAGCGTTGCGCGGTCAGCATCTGGCCAGTTTCCTGTGGCAGCGTACCGGAGGTGTTCTATGAACGCTTCCGCGATTATTCCTACGGTTGCCGTAGAAGAAGATTTCCGCACCCGTGCTCACAAGGCGTTGGGTGACAAGCAACTGCGAAATAACTTTCGCACGGCGATGGATTCGCTGATGACAAAACGGGCAGCGTCCTTCAGCGATGCCCATGAAAGAGAACATTTGCGAGCGCTGGGTAATGCTGTCCGCGCCCGTGCTTTATCCAAGTTGCCCGATTTGCTCGAGCAGCTTGAACAGAACCTGACCCGCAACGGTGTGACAGTGCACTGGGCGGAAACGGTGGACGAGGCCAATGGCATCGTCCTCTCGATCATCCGCGCTCACGAGGGGCGGCAAGTGATCAAGGGCAAATCGATGGTCAGCGAAGAGATGGAGATGAACCATTTCCTCGCTGAACAGGGCATTGAATGCCTGGAATCGGACATGGGCGAGTACATCGTCCAGCTCGACCATGAGAAGCCTTCACACATTATTATGCCGGCGATCCACAAGAATGCCGGTCAGGTCGCGTCCTTGTTCCACGACAAACTTGGCGTGGAGTACACCAAGGACGTTGACCAACTCATTCAGATCGGTCGCAAGGTCTTGCGGCAGAAATTCTTCGAAGCGGACATCGGCGTCTCCGGCGTCAACTTCGCCGTGGCCGAAACCGGCACCTTGCTGTTGGTGGAAAACGAAGGCAACGGGCGCATGACCACCACGGTGCCACCGGTGCACATCGCCGTCACCGGCATCGAAAAAGTCGTGGAAAACCTGCGGGACGTTGTGCCGCTGTTGTCACTGCTGACCCGCTCAGCCCTCGGCCAGCCGATCACCACCTACGTCAACATGATCTCCGGCCCGCGCAAAGAACATGAACTCGACGGCCCGCAGGAAGTGCACCTGGTATTGCTCGATAACGGTCGCAGCCAGGCGTTTGCCGACAGCGAATTGCGTCAGACCCTGAACTGCATCCGCTGCGGCGCCTGTATGAATCATTGCCCGGTCTACACCCGAATCGGCGGCCATGCCTATGGGGAGGTTTACCCTGGGCCTATCGGAAAAATCATCACCCCGCATATGGTCGGCCTGGCGAAAGTCCCCGACCACCCGAGTGCGTCTTCGTTATGCGGCGCTTGCGGTGAAGTCTGCCCGGTAAAAATTCCGATCCCTGCATTGCTACGTCGCCTACGGGAAGAGAACGTCAAAGCGCCGGACAGCCCGCATCAAGTGATGCGCGGCCAGGGCAGCAAGTACTCGCGCAAAGAACGCTTTATCTGGAACGCCTGGGCGAAGCTCAACAGCTCGCCAACGCTCTATCGCCTGTTCGGCTTCTTCGCCACTCGCCTGCGCGCGCTGACCCCGAGCAACGTCGGCCCGTGGACCCAGAACCACAGCGCCCCGAAACCCACCGCCCGCTCACTGCATGACATGGCCCGCGAGCATCTGGCCAAACAGGGAGACCGCTGATGAGCGCCAAGCAAAATATCCTCGGCAAATTGCGCAATAGTCTGACAGGCACCACGCCGGTCGCTGACAATTTCGATGTCGAATTGGTGACCGAGCCCTACTCCTACACGCCCGAGCAACGCATCCCGCAGCTGCGCAAATTGATGGAAGCGGTGCACACAGAAATTCATCTGACGTCCAGAGAAGGCTGGCCCGCATTGCTCGCACAACTGCTGCGGGATCGCCAATTGCCAAGCCTGTTGATCGCGCCGACAACACCCCACGGTCAACGTGTCACTCAACATTGGGCGAATAATCCTGACCTGCCTGCGCTCAAAGCCTACAACCGCCCGGTCGAGGAATGGAAAGCCGAGTTGTTCAATGACACCCCGGCAAGCCTGACCACCACACTCGGCGCGATCGCCGCGACAGGTAGCCTGATTCTCTGGCCGACGCGGGAAGAACCGCGCCTGATGAGCCTGGTGCCGCCGGTACATTTCGCCTTGCTCAAGGCCAGTGAAATCCGCGACAACTTCTATCAGGTGCAGCAGGAATTTGAATGGGCCCAAGGCATGCCGACCAACGCTTTGCTGGTCTCCGGCCCATCGAAGACTGCCGACATCGAGCAGGTACTGGCTTACGGTGCCCACGGTCCTAAAGACCTGGTCGTTCTGATCCTGGAGGACCAATGAGTCTACCTGTGGCTTTCCTGCGAGATGCGCAGCAACTGATTCCTGAAACGCGACGTTTCGACGATCCGCTGTCGACCTTGGCCTTCGGCACCGACGCCAGTTTCTACCGGTTGATTCCGAAACTGGTGATCCGCGTCGAGTCCGAAGACGAAGTGGTGGCGCTGCTCAAACTGGCGCAACGGGATAAAGTCCCGGTAACCTTCCGCGCCGCCGGCACCAGCCTGTCAGGCCAGGCCATCAGCGATTCCGTGCTGATCGTGCTGGGCGATAACTGGAACGGTCGCGAGATTCGCGGGCAAGGAACACAGATCCGTCTGCAACCGGGCGTGATCGGTGCCCAAGCCAACGCCTGGCTGGCACCGTTCGGCCGCAAGATCGGCCCAGACCCAGCGTCGATCAACGCCTGCAAAATCGGCGGCATCGTCGCCAACAATGCCAGCGGCATGTGCTGCGGCACAGCGCAGAACACCTATCACACGCTTGCCGGAATTCGTCTGGTGCTGGCCGATGGCAGCCGTCTCGATACCGAAGACGCCGCCAGTGTGGCGGCCTTCCGAGAGAGCCACGCCGAGCTGCTGGAACGTCTGGCGACATTGGGCCGCGAGACCCGCGCCAATGCCGAACTGGCTGCGAAAATTCGCCACAAATACCGTCTGAAAAATACCACCGGGCTGTCACTCAATGCGCTGGTGGATTTCGACGAGCCTGTGGATATCTTGAGCCACCTGCTGGTGGGCTCCGAAGGCACACTCGGGTTCATCAGCGCGGTGACCTACGACACGGTAATCGACCACCCGAACAAGGCGTCGGCGCTGATCGTGTTCCCGGATGTAGAAACCTGCTGCAATGCAGTCACCGTGCTGAAAAGCCAACCTGTATCGGCGGTGGAACTGCTGGACCGTCGCAGCCTGCGCTCGGTGCAGGACAAGCCCGGCATGCCAGCTTTCGTACAACAACTGTCGACCAATGCCTGCGCCCTGCTGATCGAATCCCGCGCAGCCTCTTCCACTTTGTTGCAGGAACAACTGACGCAAATCATGGCGTCACTGACGGGTTTCCCGGTGGAGAAGCAAGTCGACTTCACCGAAGACCCGGTGGAAAACGCCCGGCTCTGGGCGATCCGCAAGGATACCTTCCCTGCCGTCGGCGCGGTGCGCAAAACCGGCACCACGGTGATCATCGAAGACGTGACCTTCCCGGTGGAACAGCTGGCCAGCGGCGTGAATCGCTTGATCGAGCTGTTCGACAAACATCACTACGACGAAGCGATCCTTTTCGGACACGCCCTGGAAGGCAATCTGCACTTCGTCTTCACCCAAGGCTTCAACAGCGCGGAAGAAGTCGCACGCTACCAGGCGTTCATGGACGACGTGGCGCAATTGGTGGCCGTTGAATTCGGCGGTTCGCTGAAGGCCGAACACGGCACCGGTCGCAACATGGCGCCCTTCGTCGAACTGGAATGGGGTAGCGACGCTTGCCAGTTGATGTGGCAGCTCAAACGCCTGCTCGACCCTAACGGCATTCTCAACCCGGACGTGGTGCTCAGCGACGATCCGCAGATCCACCTCAAGCACCTGAAACCGCTGCCCGCCGCCGATGAGATTGTGGATAAGTGCATCGAGTGCGGTTTCTGCGAACCGGTGTGCCCGTCGAAAGACCTGACGCTGAGCCCACGCCAACGCATCGTGATCTGGCGTGACATCCAGGCGAAGAAACGCGCCGGCACAGATACCGCCGAGCTGGAGCAGGCCTACGAATACCAAGGCATCGATACATGCGCCGCCACCGGCCTGTGTGCCCAACGTTGCCCTGTAGGAATCAACACCGGTGAGCTGGTGAAAAAGCTCCGCGGCCGTAAAGCAACGCATACGAAAACCGCCAACTGGATCGAGGGTAATTTCGCCACCGCGCTGCAAGGCGCACGCTTCACCCTGCACGTCGCCAACGGTGCACGGATGCTGCTGGGGGCGCCACGCCTGGCGAAACTGTCGGCATCGCTGACGCGGCTGTCCAAGGGGCAGGTTCCGCAATGGACCAACGCCATGCCGCAACCGGAAAGAGCCATTCGCTTCAGCCCGACGGTGTCGGATGAACGGCCTCGGGTGGTGTACCTGGCGGCCTGCGTGTCGCGGGTCATGGGCCCGGCGGCGGGTGATAAAGAGCAAATGTCGCTGTATGAAAAAACCCGTGGCCTGTTGGAAAAGGCCGGTTACCAGGTAGTTTTTCCGGACAATCAGGACAACCTCTGCTGTGGTCAGCCATTCGCCTCCAAAGGCTACGCCGAACAGGCCGAACACAAACGCCAGGAACTGATCGGCGCACTGCTGCACGCCAGCCGAGGCGGGCTCGACCCGATCTATTGCGACACCAGCCCCTGTACCTTGCGGCTGGTTCAGGACTTGGGCGAGGTGCGACTGGACCTGTACGATCCGGTGCGTTTCATCCGCACTCACTTGATGGATCGTCTCGATTTCACCCCCCAGGAAGCCCCGATCGCGTTGCACGTCACCTGCAGCACGCAGCATCTCGGCGAGAGCCAGGCGTTGATTGATCTGGCGCGCAAATGCAGTAAAAACGTGGTCATTCCGGAAGGCATTCACTGCTGCGGTTTTGCCGGGGAAAAGGGCTTCACCACCCCGCAATTGAATGCCCATTCGTTACGCACGCTGAAGGACGCGGTACAGCATTGCAGCGAAGGGATTTCTACCAGTCGCACTTGTGAAATCGGTCTGACGCAACACGGCGCAATTGACTACCACGGTCTGGTCTATCTGGTCGATCGGGTGACCCAGGCCAGGGCGACCTAAGAAAAATAGAACCCTGACGCAGTGCCGCAGTCCACTGATCAAGTCCCGCAAGCGTGGGACCTTCCCCCAAATTGGCAGCCCGTCCTGATGGCCAGCGATGCCTGCCCTTCAGTTCAAGGAGATACACATGAAACGCTCTGTACTGTTAGGTCTGTTCGTTACTGCCTCACTGCTGGCGTCTCCCTCGTTTGCCGCCGAAGACCTCTGTGCGGTCAACTTGAAAACCATCGAAAATGCCAAGTCACAGACTCCTCCAGAGATGACTGATCAGGTAATGGAAAGCGTCACGAAAGCCAAAGCCGATCAGGCAAAAGGCACCAAGGAAGGGACTGATGATTGCATAGCCGAGACCGAACAAACGATCCAGCAACTCAAGAACGCGAACAAAGGCGGGAAGTAATCCAGCACAAGGCCAACCTTCGGCTTGGCCTTGTGGCCCCCCGGCACCACCCAATATGAAGCAAACCAAAACCCGCCAAATGCGGGTTTTGTTGCATCTGGAGTTTGGTCATGCGTGCACCGCCCGCGTCGCGGTGAAAAAACTCGACGCCCTGCCCAAATCCGTGGGAGAAGTCCATAGGAGCGAGGCCTTGCAAGAGGCCACCAGTGAAAAGAGGCACGTGTGCTCCTTTGCTTCTATCAAACAGTTTATTCATAGCCCTTCTGCCAAAACCGAATTACTGCGCAGCGACGTAGTCTTTTAAGTAGGCCCCATCAATCGTGGCTTATTTTCCGACCTCGGCCGAGCCGCCCGCTCATACGGCAGCACCGAGATCATCAGTTCAAGGAGATATCCATGAAAAGTACCGCACTCGCTGGTCTGTTCATTTCTGCTGCGTTGTTGGCCTCTCCCGTATTGGCTGCGGACAACAACCTGTGTACGAGCAAGCTGCAGGAGTTCAAAAACAAAGTGACTTCACTGCCGGCGACCTCCACAAACACCGCAATGGAGATCAAAAGGCTGCTGTCCAGCGCCGAAGCTTCACAAGCCTCTGGGGACGACAAAAAATGCGTCACCGAGGCCACACAGGGATTGTCACTCGCTAACCAAGCCAACCCATAACCTGCGATGGACAACCTTCGGGTTGGCCTTCTGAGCCGTGTTGGCGTACACTGCGCGTGCTTGTTGCTCACTTTGATTCACAGAGCACCAGGCTCGGGGCCGTTTAGGATTCGACGCCGGTTGCGAAACTTTAGGTGCATGCCGAGTTGGTAACAGAACTCGTAAATCCACTGTTGCAACTTTCTATAGTTGCCAATGACGAAACCTACGGGGAATACGCTCTCGCTGCGTAAGCAGCCTTAGCCCTTCCCTCCTGGTACCTTCGGGTCCAGCAATCATCAGGGGATGTCTGTAAACCCAAAGTGATTGTCATATAGAACAGAATCGCCGTGCAGTACGTTGTGGACGAAGCGGCTAAAACTTACACAACTCGCCCAAAGCACCCTGCCCGTCGGGTCGCTGAGGGTTAACTTAATAGACACGGCTACGCATGTAGTACCGACAGCGGAGTACTGGCGGACGGGGGTTCAAATCCCCCCGGCTCCACCACTTCATCATCTAAAGACGTCCACGGACGTCTTTTTTTGTGCCTGAAATCCAGTGAATACGGGGGTTTCAGGGCTGCGGGAGGCTTTCTAGGTTATTTGAGTTCCAGGCGATTTGGTATTCCCAATGGTATTCCCGGCTACCCGGCGTTAATCTTGGGAATACCAAAAGGTGTCATGGAGTACTTCTCATGTGCGCTCAAACCACCCGCCTCTCCGACCGCCAGCTCAAGGCGGTCAAACCGAAAGACAAGGATTACGTCCTCACCGATGGCGACGGGCTCCAACTGCGAGTCAGGGTCAATCGCTCGATGCAGTGGAATTTCAACTACCGGCATCCCGTCACCAAGAATCGAATCAACATGGCACTCGGCTCTTATCCCGAGGTTTCTCTTGCGCAAGCCAGGAAGAAAACCGTTGAGGCCAGAGAGCTGCTTGCGCAGGGCATCGACCCCAAAGCTCAGCGCAATGAGCTGCTGGAAACCAAACGGGCTGAAACGGAACACACCTTCGAGAATGTGGCCACCGCCTGGTTCGAATTGAAAAAGGATTCCGTCACACCCGCGTATGCCGAAGACATCTGGCGCTCACTCACGCTGCATGTATTTCCGAGCATGAAATCAACGCCGTTATCAGAAGTGAGTGCCCCGATGGTCATCAAGCTGCTTCGTCCGATTGAGGCCAAAGGCAGCCTCGAGACGGTTAAGCGAGTGAGCCAGCGCCTTAACGAGATCATGACCTACGGGGTCAACTCCGGAATGATCTTTGCCAATCCTCTCAGCGGCATTCGAGCGGTATTTAAGAAACCCAAGAAAGAAAATATGGCCGCGCTGCCACCTGATGAGCTTCCGGAGCTCATGATGGAAATCGCGAACGCCAGTATCAAGCGGACGACCCGCTGCCTGATCGAATGGCAACTTCATACCATGACCCGCCCCGCCGAGGCGGCCACCACTCGATGGGCAGATATCGACTTCGACAAACGCATCTGGACCATCCCTCCGGAGCGAATGAAAAAGCGGCGTCCGCATACAATCCCGTTGACCGAACATGCACTCTCATTATTGGAGACGCTTAAACCCCATAGCGGCCACAGGGAATATGTGTTCCCGTCAGATAGAAACCCGCGCACCCACGCGAATAGCCAAACAGCCAACATGGCGTTGAAGCGGATGGGTTTCCAGGACCGCTTGGTCAGCCACGGCATGCGCTCCATGGCCAGCACAATCCTGAACGAGCATGGATGGGATCCGGAACTGATCGAAGTCGCGCTGGCGCATGTCGACAAGGACGAAGTTCGGAGCGCCTACAACCGGGCGGATTACATCGAACGTCGGCGCCCGATGATGGCCTGGTGGAGTGAACATATCCAGAAAGCGGCTACCGGCAGCCTGTCAGCGTCGGCCATCAATCAAACCAGGGACCGCAAGGTGGTGCCGATACGCTGACATCACGGCGACAGTTCATGCCATCCGTGTAGTGGAGCTTGCCAGCGCTTCTTCGGCCAAGCCCCTGAGTATGGGAAGGCTCCGCATTCCCATACCCAGGGGCTCACGCTTAAAGGTCTATCAGGCAACCACGGCTTTTGCCTTTCTAAGGCGGATCAACCCTGCTGTTAACTCGTAGTAGTAGACGGTAGCTGGAGCTGAGCATCGCAGGTAGTGCTCCAGAAACCATCTCACGTGCTTTTCTCTCCAGGACCAGGGAGTCGCGCAACCCCAGCGTTCACGAATCACCTCGTGCATCCTTTCTGCTTGCCTGATGTGCCGCTGCCGCGTGGCATGCGCACCTTTGAGCACAGGGTTCAGAAACAACGCTATGTCGAACTCAGACGTCATCGCCGACCTCCGATGTAGGCACTCACCACATCGATGCGGTTATGTCCCAACTCGTGGCTGATCTGCTTACGGGCTCGTTGATCAAGTGCTCGATCCTCTTGATGAACACGACCGCCATTAACGGGTGCAGGAAAGCCGATTAGCTGCTCATAGCGCTCACAGGCGTAGGCCGCCCGCAGCTCATGAAAACCTTTCAATCCATACTCATGCAGGATGTCCCGTGCCGGTCGCACAACTGCCTGCATAAAGTCTTTATAGCTTTCGTCGGGCGCCAACAAATTCCGGCTGCCATTGGGTGAGGTCGCGCTGGCCCAACCCAGGGCATCGCGAACTTGATCCGTTGCCGTAATCCAGCGCGGTGCCGAGGCCCCTGATCGACCACCTTTGGTGCCATCCTGGATGTTGATCTTGCCCAGTTGCCGAACCTCACGTTGCAGTCGGGGCAGATCGGCCAGGATCGCTTCGCGCAGGCGCATACCAGTCTCACGGGCGAGGAGCACAATGGCACTCACCCTCGATTGCTGACGATCTGACAGCGCCCGCGCGATCAACTCGACCTGCGCACGGTCTTGGCCTTGCGGAGCCTCACTACGCACGCTTGAGCGCTGCAAGCCCAGCGCCTTACTCGGACTCGGGATTTTGACGTACTGATCACCGCGTAGCGCGGCCATCGTTTGGTTCACGCTGGACAGTCGGTTCTGCGCGGTGGCAATGCCGACGTTGCCCTGATCAACCTGCTCCCGCACGTGGACGGCGTACCGCATGAGGATCTCGCGGTCTATCTGGCGCGCGTCGTTGACCCTCGGTCCTTCATCGGATCGACACCAATGCACGAACGCCTGCCAGCGATCACTATGGGCTTTGACGGTAGCAAAATGGCCGTCGCCAAACAGGTCTTTCAGTGCTTGCGGTCCAGCATAGCTAAGCTGGCGACCGAAGCCGAAATTGCGCCCCGCTCGCTTACCGACCCGAGCCATTTTTCTGTTCCTGATCGACTGCCGCGAGATCATGCAAAAGGGCTCGCCAGTGCGCACTTACAATCGCGAACTGAGCCCAATCAGTCGGGCGAAAACACAGCGTGTTGTCGGTGACGTAAAGATGCGCACCCTCCTCTTTCAACCATTGAATAATGGCTGTCGTAGAGGCGATAGCTTTACGGGTGGTGGCGACACTGGCGACAGCGGCGACAACCCTTGTCCTGCCTGGTTTTGAGCGTGGCGACAAAGTGGCGACAGTAGCGGCGACAAATCGCGCTTTGGGCTCCTTTTGACGCTGAGCCAGATGGTTGCGCAGCGCTTCATCAAGATTAAACATGGCGCACCTCGAAGGTGTGGCCATCAGTGATCAACCACTGATGATCAATCAACTCGACCAGCAGCTTGGCGGCATGACGACTGCTCTTGCGGGCAAAGCGGGGACCGTTGCGATTCAATTCACGAATACTGAAACGCTTCCAATCTTTGACCTGTAGCCATCGCAGCAGCCGGTCTGCCTCCTCTTTTACTCGACACACCGGCTCCTGCTCAGTCAGGCGCTGGATCTCGTTGAGGTAGTAGCCGACTAAAGCGGAGGCCCGTTGGATATGGTCGACCTCCACGACGCTGCTCTCCTCCACAACTGCAAGAATGCCGGCGACGCGCAGCAGGTTATCTGCGGCCTTTGATCCGCTGGGCCGCACGCTGGCCAGCTCGCCAAACTCCCCCAGCTGAGCTTCGATAGCATCATGCAAGTCAATCCAGCGACGACGCGCCAGCGGACTGAGACTCAGCTTTGACAGCTGCAAGGCTCCGTCAGCGGAAAGTGACCAAGGCTGATAAAACAGAGCCGAAAGGCGGTGATGATAGCGCTTGAGGGCGGCGTCTTTGGACAAGTCGACAGCCTGGTAGCTACGTTGCCCGGCTAGACTGGTTGGCCAGGTCATCAAGCAGCGCCCTAGAATGCCTTGCCCCTGCAGCAACGAGTCACTGAGTAACTGCATGGCCAAATACGGTTGCAGCATCAGGTGCAGGCTCAGGCGTCGGTCATATGCTCGTAGGCTTTCGCCTGCCATAGAGCGAGCACGATCAATCGGGCTACCGTCCCAAAGTGACGACAAGGTCGTGACCGCTTTCAAACGGTTGTCCCGACTCATGGTGCTGCTGCCAAGGAATTGTCCGCCCTCGTCACAAAACAGCCCCATGCTCGGCAAATCATGGCAGAGCCCCTTGATCAGGGCCTCGATCGTCGGGTCTGTGGTGATCAGCCGAGGGGCCGAAGGCTCCGCTTCGAGCGGTACGCTGTTTGTGGGGGCGGGATCGGCAGGACTGATACGCTGCGCTTGTCGCTGTGCGGCACGGTACCGAAAGAGCTGCTCACGATAATGTTGCCACTGTTCACGCTCCCATTGGCGCGCTGGCAGCAGTGCGGATCGGTCTGCCGCGGTCTTGCGATCACCGGACGCAGCCACCGTGATCAGGTACAACGACAGGGGATAATGTCTGCCGTCGAGTTGTAAGCCCGCATGACCTTGAGTGGCCAGGGCCGAGGCGGCCAACACCGATTGCGCGGCCAGTGCTTGGGGCACGCCGATGACCTCGGCCATGCGCTCAACCGCAGGCCCAAGAATCCCACCCAGTGCCTGCACGGGATAAGGCTGGGGCACGGGGTTCGACTCAATCAACGGTCGAGGTGGTCGTGGTAGTTCAAGCTTCGGATCTAACTGCTGCATGGGCCCTCTCCTCGATCATTGCCGGTTGTCCTCACGTAGTCCCGCCACGGCTGTTGAGTGTTATCAGGGATCAAGGCCCCTGCGGCCTGTGAGGTGTTCACTGACGCGGAACGAACGGCTCCTTACGACCGGGAGCAAGGGCATGAACCCAAGAATCTGGCCTCCTTAGACGCATTCAAAGATGCGGACGGGTGGAGGCTGTGCCGACTGACGAGTTCGGCACCTAGATATCCTGGGTGAGAGAAGGCAAAGACCTAGACATCTGGGGCATGCCTGACTGTCAGTCAGGTGCAGCCTGTCCAAAAGCTGCGGCACCGGTGCCTGTGTCGTTGCGGATGGCGACGAATCGGTTTTGTCAGGCCGATTGTCACGGGGAGAGTTGCGGCAATGCCCTGTACGACGTGGCTTGCAGCAATGGTACGAGCGCCCGTCTCTTTCCTGGAGAAAGAGACGGGCGCGGTCTGGCGCAGCGAAGTGTGCCAAGAGGTGAGGTTGCTGCAATGCAGCGAGGTAGATCCATCGTCTGCCGCAGTGGGCAGATTGGTCGAGTAGGCATCCATCACTCTTGGGGAGTGACCGTGCAAGCCGCCGGACGCTAATCGCACTTGGGGAAGAACCACCACGCGAGTGGCGTAGCCTTCAAGGTTCTGGCTACCTGGGCTGGTGCTGTCAACGACAGCGATCCGTGCGCCAATTTTTATACCCACTCGAAAAGGCGGTCAAGCGTCACGGCCAATGCGCTCAGAAAGTGGCGACTGTCGCCACTTTTGTCGCCATGCTCCAGTCCGCGCTTTACGTGCGTTGTCGCCGGTGTCGCCGGTGTCGCCACCCCTATAGCCATAGCCGCACGAGAAGATCAGCTCTGACATTTGAGCGGCACTTCGATTACTAGAGATAGAGGACAGTTGCTGACGGGAACTAAAGGCGCGGCGCTAATTAGATAGGGGATGAGAACGTGGAACGCGGTGGCCCTGAGCAAATCAGGTGAACCCTCCGATCAGCGCGATCAAAGATCGCTTGATCGGAGGGTTTGGCGGGAAAAGCAAAATCCTAAACTTCAATAGTGCCTCAAGTATCAATGCCGGTTGATTGGGAAGACGAAGCCTCACGCAGCATGATCAGCGTCTGCTGCAGCCGCAGTAAAAAACCGGCCTCGAACGCTTCTTGAGGATCCTCGGGGCGATGAAGTTTTCGGTTCTGCGCCACGGCTCACCATAACGGTAGTGACGAGCATCGAGCTAAACCTCAGCACAATGAACGCCGTCCGCAATCATTGGGCCAAACTCGTTGCCCCAGGGCGTTCACATACCCGGACAACCTTTAGCGGAAGGCACTGCATAGTACTCAGTGATCGGCTGCAGACCTCGGTGGCGACGGACAGGATTCGGCCATTAGCTGAAGCTCGACCTACGACGCCAACCGGCCAAAAGACTGAGGCTGATAACTGTCTACGACACCAGGAACGATTCACTTACTTTTTTGTTTCGTGGGCGATGAGCAGGGCACGACCAGTTGTGTAAAAGCTTTCTATTAAGCTCTTGATCATGGACGTACCAGTCCCCTGAGTCCCAATCCACCCCGCATGAACCAACGAGGAAAACTCAGTATTGGTCAGGTACCTTGGGGCATTCTCGAAGGTGATCTGGCTTCCCCCTCGAGGACCTTTGGGGCCGGCAGTGCTGATCAAGAAGTTCATGTACTCTCGTGAGAGATACATCCCCTTTATAAGCTCGCCAGAAGCTGGCATCAGCCCCGTGTTGGGCACCATCTTCACCATGAAACCGTCGTCGCTTAGTCTATGGGCTTCATGAGACGCCAACGGGGCCGTATTTTTGGCCACATCCCTGAACGTATCCATTCGTGCCAACTCTTCCGAAAGTTGCCCATCGGGTCGGTAGACCATCACGCCGCCTTCGTCCTTCATGATCTTGTATTGAACGAGTACGAATAGGTCAAACAGCTCGTTGTAATAAATCAGGTCAACACCTAGCGTATGCTCGAGCGCATTCCGATTAGCGTAAATAACGGAAAGCTTTCGGCCTCCTTGCTCAAAGACCGAGATACCTCCGGCATGAACAGGCGCATCGCCTGGCCATGTGAAAAGATCGTGCTGGATCGCAGATTCTTCCTGAATATACCGGGTCGAAATTCCACTGAGGAACGACGGACTAGACGTGGGCAATGCCAACAAAATTGCCGACTGGTTTTCCTCGTCAAGATCAGACACCGCCTCGGCAGGCGGGGCCCACTCGCTGAGTACGCGGTTTCGAAGCTTGTTGCTACCCGAGAAGATATCCAACGATATACCCAGCGCCTCTCGCTCCTGAATCTGGATCTCGGCGACGCTGCCATGAAAACGCATACCCGAAAACCGTTGCAGGGAAAGGATTCGCTCTATTTCTGGTACAAGGTGAGGTCGTAGCTCTTTCACGACGTCGATTGCTGCCCCCCACGTTTTGGGCGGTATCGCCCCACCGATGCCTTGGGAAGCCTTAATGAAATATCGATGTACGACCGTGGGTAAAACAGCTTCGATCTCTGAAATTCTTATCGACTCAAGATCCAGTACCGATGAAAACTCCACACGACTTTTCGAGGTGACAACCTGATTACCCTTTTTGGCCAGACATATGTAATCAATGGTGGCTTCCGAAAACGAAAGCAGCGCGGTGCTGAATTGGCCAACGTCCCAGTCAGTCACACTCAGCGCATCGGAGAATGATTCAAAGCCTTCTCCGATTTTCCATTTGATTACATCCGCCCGACGCGACTCATCGAAGCGAACCAGCAATCCGGTATTTTTTCGTGTCATTGAGAAACCATTAGCAGTTGGACTCATACGGAGCAGAGCGTCTTCCGTGATTGCGCGACGCAGCCTTCCCTACCCTACCGCACAAAACCGCAATATTCGATCTCTGTAATGGCGCATTGCCTCTGACCTTTGTATGCTCAGACGAGCATCACCCGTGCCCGGTCCAGAACATGCGGTACACCAATTAGAAGCCAGCACTACTGCTGACTCCCGAAAGCTTGTTATTGACATGGCAATGAGGTCGCGATGGATCGTGAGGAAAAGATCACCAAGAGCCAAACGAATGTGCGGTTGAATGAGATCGGCACCGCGCGATCCCTAATCGAACTGGACAACGTCTTAACCCAGAGCATGGCGCGGCAACAGATACAGGCCATGATCAAAGAGGGAGGGCTGGACCTCATTCTGCAGAAAGTTGAACAGCTCGCTAAAACTGAAGATGAAAGCCCGGAATCCGGTCTCCTTGTTCTGGCGTTACTCGGCAGACTTTCAGCTGTTGCCCGCGGCCGCGAGAGCAGTATCTTCAAGATGCTGGCAAGCACCATCCATGCAGCCACGCTTCCTGCCCTTGAGTCATCCACCCTGGACGGCGATGGCAAGTTCTACGCAGCACACAGCCTCGCGCAACTTCGCACCTCTGATCGGGCGGACTATGTACTGGCCGAATCCGTTGCCCTGGAGACTGCTGAAAAGGCACGCAAGCAGCTCATCGAACTGGTGCTCAACAGCCATTCAACAGCAGCAAAAGCTCTAACGGCACACACCACCGCACTCGATAGCCTTATGGAAATTGCAAACTCGGAGTCGAGACTTCGCAAAGCCCGAAGGATCAGTTCCGGCTGGGTTGAGGTGATGCGTACCAGAAGCTTCGAACTGGGTGACCAGCCCGGTGAAGCATTAGCCAAATGGATAAGTGCCCTTCTTATCGGTGACCTGAGAGAAGTCGAAGAGTCACTGCTGTTCAACATCGTCGATGACGGCGTAGACATCCTGCTCAGAATTATCGAGCTGCGCTTTTCTCACGCCATGCTAGCTGATACCTACCAACTACTGCCGCGTGCAAAAGCATTGCTGGGCCGCGCGCGCTGGATCCACTACCTGTCCTCATCCAGGATGCGCCCGGCATTGAACATGTGCTTGCGAGAAGCTGCTCTGGTCCTCGCCGGCCAAGGTAAAACCGACAGTACGCTTTTGGATCTGATCCACACGATGTACCAGTCGAAAGCTCAAATGCTCAAAGAGCTAACCAACCACTTTGGAGAAGCCTTGGAGCTGGACCCGGATGTACGCCAATGGTGGATCACCGGTGGCTCGGTCAGTAGCAGTCGCCGGACAGTTCACAAGGTCGGCAATACCGAAGACCAGATGATTGGTGAACTGCTCATTGAAGTCTTAAACACTGAACCTTCAATGCACGCATTGAGGCGCACTGTTGCGCCCATGTTGGAAATCTCTGACCCAGTTACTGCTTCCAATGTCATCAGCGCCGCCGCCGGCTACGCCGAAATCGCGCAAACGGCGTTGCTATTGGCGCGCATGCGAAAGCTAAAAAAGACTGAACTGAAGGGAATGGTTGTCGAATTCAATCCTTTGCAGCATGAGCTCCTCAGCGACACCAGCCAAGGGGTAAGAGAAGTGCGCGTGGTTCGTGACGGCGTGCAGAAAGATTTTGGTGGAAGCATCAAAACGCTAGTAAAGCCCAGGGTCGAGCCATTGGCCTAATCAACAGGAAGGGGAACATCGATGGACCGGATCGAAGCTAAGATTCTCATCAACAATCTATTAAAGCGCATCAAACAGATAGATGCTGAGCAGTATGAATTACCTGGAGTTTTAACGACCGGCGAACTCGACGCCCTCAATCTAGCACTGGCAGTTCTTGGAGGGGCAACTTCTCCTACTTTAAAACCTACGGCAACTCCTCCGCCTGCTGCTACTGTTTCCTCACCGCCTTCCATCGTCCTCAACCTCAGTATCTTCGAACTCCCACAACCCTCCCTTAAAGAGCGTCTCTGCCTCGATTTCGGCACGGCCATGTCCAAGGCAGCCCTTGTCTTGAGCGGCATAGACGAAGATGACGTCGAGGAAATTCATGTTCTTGAGCTGGGGAAACCTGGAGACCAGCGCGAAGTCAGCGACACCATGCTCATATCCTCTTTGTACATTGATAACAGCGGACTGATCTGGTTTGGGAAGAAAGCACTGGATCGCTCGTTAGTTGAAGGTGGTAACGGCGAAAGAATGCGCATCGACAACGTGAAACGATTTTTGTCTGAGCGCGCAATGCAGACGGATGTATCTGCAATCTACAACCCCACTCAGACACAACTGAAGATGGGAGACCTATTACTGGCATATCTGATGTTCATGACCTGGGCTGCCAACTCGGACGCTGCAAAATATGGTGTTCCCAGAAACATCAAACGCCGCTTCGCGATGCCTTGTTTCAGCGCTGAACAAAGTCGAGAGGTTGAGGGGACGCTTCGAACACTGCTGGGACAGGCTCAGGTTCTGGCCGACACCTTCGGGGATTCGCTGCATCAGGGGCTTCGCGTAGAAGACTTCGAGGAGGCTACGAAACAGCTTCGCTCGGTATCTCGCCAGTACGACTTCGTAACCGAAGCCCTCACTGAACCCTTGGGCGTTGCGAACGCGATATTGAGCACCGACAGCAATACCCGACGCCTTACCCTTATCGTTGACGTCGGAGCTGGCACGAGCGACGTGAGTTTGTATCGGTTGCATGTGGACTCTGACAGCGGCGTACGCCAGGCCTTGGAAGCCAAAGGCGCTGCCAGGGGAATTCCGCTGGCAGGCAACCATCTTGATCGAGCCCTTACTGAGCTGATCCTTAGAAAGGCAGGCGTGGGTTCAGACAATCCACGGAACGTAAATATACGCAGCAACCTAGCGCTGAATATCCGCGACTACAAAGAGGCGCTGTTCATCGGTGAAACCCTCACCGTCAGATTACTGGATGGTCAGGTCGTTGATATCGAAATCAATGAGCTCATTGAGCTGGCAGCAGTCCAAACATTCCGAAATGAACTAAGACAATGCCTGGTGGACACGCTCGAAACAGTCGATGAGAGCTGGGTCGGTGTTGCCAGCAGAGAAGGCTTAGCCGTCATTCTCACTGGTGGGGGATCGAAACTGGCAATGGTTCAGGAGCTCACCTCCGGCCAACTTGAGGTCAAAGGAAGGACCATTCGCCTGCTGCCAACCGCCGCCTTTCCGGATTGGCTGAGAAGAGAATATCCCGCTCTAGAGGATGACTTCCCTCGAATTGCCGTCTCTCTCGGAGGAGGCCGTGAATCGCTAATTCATCATCAACTGGCGCAAGTCACCGCTGGTGATGTCCTCAGTGCTCCGGTGCTCGATAGATTCTGATTGAACCCGGGCAGCACTGAGTAGCTTCAACGAAGCAATCAATTGAAAGGCGGTATCAGGAAATCACATGGAAACGACTCAATACACGTTGCATGTCACAGCTCTGGAAGAGCGGCGCTTGGCGATAGCGCAACGAATCACAGAAGCGCTTGTTCGCAATAACGTGCGAAAAGAGTACAAATTCAGAAACGGCAACGAAAATTTACCAGTCATATCATTGCCTGAAGACTTTCTGATTTACCGCCTGGAGAACTATCGTACTCGCGATACCCAGTTGAGCTTGATCGCTGCCGGTGAGCAGGAAGTAGGATTTTTCGAACCTGCAAGACGGGAAGACCCATCAGTCCAAGCAAGGCAGCATCGGATCCTCTACCAGCAAGCGCAAACCGGAAGCGGCGAATCCGTAACCCCGATTCACTCAGAGTTGGGGCGAGTCGGAATTCAAACTGAAGATCTCATTATTTCATCTGACGGCATCGTGGTTAATGGCAACAGGCGCCTCAGCGCTATGCGCGAACTATGGACCAGCGATCCTGCGAAATTCGCGACGTTTCAAGAAATAAAATGTTCGGTTCTCCCGACGTCTGCCAGCCCAACAGAAATCCTCAAGCTGGAAATCGGGCTGCAAATGCAACCCGAAACAAAGCTGCCTTACGAATGGACGGCTTTAGGTCGAGCCGTACGGGATTTGCGAGAATCACTGATACCCGACGATGAAATCGCAAACCTGATGAATCGCGACAGATCCGACATCGTCCGAGCAGCAAAGATGATCGACAACGCCGACCTGTACCTGGACGAGTGGCTTTCCAGGCCTCAGAGTTACGACCAACTAGGAGAAACCGAACAGGCATTCAAACAAATCGCATTAAAAAACAACGTCAAAGGAGATGACTCCGGGGTTCGGGATATCACCCGGCAATTCGACTTCTTGCTGATTGAGCAACGTAAAGACCTCACGGACCGGGCGTACGTTTTTATAAACGCAATCGAGCAGAATGCTGAACTCTTTCTAGAGAACCTGGCCAATGCTCTCGAGATTGAGTTGCCGGCGGCTGAGCCAAGAAAGCCTTCCCAAATCAAGATTTCGTTTGAACCGTCTGGACCAGCTGCAAAAAGCTATGAGCCGCTCGTGGATTATCTGCACGCTCAAAGAGAAAGCGTTGAGGCTGTGAAAAAACTGACTGCCACGATCCAACAAGTGAGCTTGATTGCAGCAGAGCAGGGCAAAAAGAAAGAGGCAGCCGCACTCGACTTCGCGATTCAGGCAGAGAAAAAGCTTGCTGCTGTAGATATACAAACGGCTGGGCCAGCCACGCACGAAGACCTAAGAAGCTGCCTGGAGCGCTGCATCAGCCGCAGCGAAATGCTGTTGACGGAGCTGTCTGATCGCCAAGCTCAAGGAAGAAGCAAATGACCCCAACCATCGTTCTTTCATACGAAGAACGTTCGTCTGCTGGAGTTTTCACGCGAGGAGCTGGCGTCAGCGATAACATCTGGATTCGTATGAAGCAGTACGCTCAAGACGCAGAATCCGGGCCACGCATTTCCTCTCACCGACTTGAACTTACTTGGCCGGCGGCTTTGAATGTGCTGCGCGAGTCTTCGTCACTACAGCACAAACACAATTTCATATTCGACGTTGACGAAAGCTCGGCCGAGCGGATTCAACGTTTTATGGAACAGTTTGCGAGCGTAAGTAGCGTTTCAGGCTCGATCGCTTTGCAGATGCCAGAAACGGATATCCTTACGCGCTTGGAAGCTGCTGGCTGGCAAATGGATAGCCATCAGTTGAAGGACTACCAGCTGACAAACTTGCGGCACCTCCTGTCACTGGCAAATGGAGCCAACTTCTCAGTTCCCGGGGCTGGCAAAACTACTGTCACCTTTGCACTACATCTACTTTCACGCGAAAAGATCGACGCGCTCATTGTCGTTGCGCCGAATAATGCCTTTCCAGCTTGGGAAGGTGTGGTAGATGAGTGCCTCTACTCTTCTGCCTCTCAGGACCTACGCGCTGATTTTGTTCCCCTGACTGGAGGAGAAAACAAGATTGCATCGCTCCTGGCGTCGGGTTCACGCCGCTTCATAATCTCTTATGAGCAACTCGTTCGGGTTGATCAACACATCAGCAATTTCATGGCGACGAACAAGGTGCATCTGATCCTGGATGAATCACATCGCATGAAATCTGGTCACTCCAGCCAGCGAGGCTCAGTCCTGCTTCGCATGGGTTATCTCGCTGTAAGGCGTGACATCTTGTCAGGTACCCCGATGCCTCAGGGTCGGCAGGACATCGCCTCACAACTCGATTTTTTATGGCCTGGCCATGGTTACGGATCAAAAATTTCTGCAGGCCATGAGCCACGCGACCTGATTGGTGACATCTACGTCCGCACCACAAAGAAAGACTTACAACTACCCAAGCGCACCATAAAGACCGTACCCGTCACATTGACCGATGCGCATCTGGCGCTTTACAGCATATTGAAAAGCGATTTGACCGCCCGCTCCAGTGAGCTTCGAAGCGGTAAAGGTGGTGTGGCACTGATCAACGCTCGTAAATGCGTTATGCGCATACTGCAAGCAGCCACAAACCCCCTTCTTGTGATACCTCACCTGCAGCAGCACCACGAAACAGGTGAGAACGCGGCAATCTTGGAGGCCGTTAAATCAGAAGGGCCTTCAGCAAGGATACATAAGACGGTAGCGCTCGCGCAGGAACTCATAGCAGCGGGCAAAAAAGTCCTTATCTGGACTATTTTCACAGAAACCCTTCACCAGCTTGCACACGCGCTAGCCGGCTACAACCCGGCCACTATTCACGGTGCCGTTTTACTGGGCGATGTTTCCGACACTGCATCCAGGCAAGGCCAGCTTAAACGCTTCAAGGATGACCCAAATTGCCACGTGATGATCGCAAACCCTGCGGCGGCATCTGAAGGCATCAGCCTACATACGCACTGCCACGATGCGATCTACGTAGATCGCAGTTATAACGCAACGCACTATCTTCAATCCATAGACAGGATTCATCGACTTGGCTTGAAGCCAGACGCTGTCACTACGATATACATCATGCAAAACGCACTTCCTAGAGATGTCGGCTCAATCGATCGAGCGGTGGCCCGTCGGCTGATGACGAAAATTGGAAACATGCAGGAGTTGCTGGATGATCCCGATCTCCAGGAACTCACTCTTGATGAGGAAGAAGCAACCTCGGTAGAAAACTCCATTGATCGCAGGGACATCATAGAGTTGATCGAAGAGATCGAAAGACCGATGACATCTGCTCCAAATGAGCAAACAGATTGACCAGGTAAGCTTGGTAGCGGCGTTCCTGCGAATGCTAAAAAGACAGGGGTGGCTCATGGCCCCCCGATTCTTTGTACCTGCCTCGTTGGACCATCAAACGCGGCTTTGTCGCTCAGGCCAAAGATCAGGGCGCCTGGTGAAGGCTGAACGCTCATCTGGCTTGATCACTTCAGTATCAGCGCCAACACAGTAAAACATCCAGCGATAAAAACCTGACGCATTTCGCCCATTACTTGCTCTAACTTATCACGCGCGATCTTAACATTGTGTTAACAATTAATTCCTCACTCGCGGTCAAACTTATAAATAACGAGCGGAAAAAGATCTGTATATTTTAATTGAGATCACTCTGCCAGACAAAGAAGAATCATCTACGCAATACTACTTGACGGGAAATATAAACCCAGAAAGAGCTCAACCATAACTTTAATAAATCCGATACCGACTAAAATAAAATAAAGAAAATAACAATGTAGACCCTACGAAAACTATAATCCGTACAGAAAACTCACAGAGCAAAACACAGAGAGTGCATTTGACTACATACGGACACCAATATACAATAAATTGCACCCATCATTCAAAACACCATGAGCTCAGCTTAATGAAACTATTAAATACTTATGAAGACCATGATGACGCAAAACACGCCGAAGGTCTGCTGAGGGGGCAAAAGCGATTAGCAAGCGAGCGAGACGACACTAGCACCATTTATAACTTATTTGGCATACCCTCATGGAAGAATTTTCATGCTTTAAAAATGTACAATCTTGAAGAACTTCAAAATCTTTTACAAGAGAGAAACACTTGGGGTGAACCCCAACAGAGAAAACACAAAGAAATCATAGAAGCACTCAGCATAATTTCGAAAAACTATGAATTAGCAATACCCCCGCATTGGTTGTAGGAGAAGGCGTAAATACATCCGGACCGGTAACCATTACGCCTGAATCCAGTAATTAAAAGTCAATTAGAAAAAAACTTTTCGTACAAATCAGTTCCCAACTGATTCCAATGGCTAGACCTGTAAGGAGAAAAGTCAAAGTTCTTAACGCCCGTCAACTTACGTCTATACTGATCGAATCCTCGCGCATCACCTTCTTCCAAAATAATCCGAAGGCACTTTATAAATCCGTTAATAGCAGTCGGGGTAAGAATCTTGCTCTCGTGACCTATTTGCCAGCCATCAGGATATGAAGCTTTCACTGCATTTAGAAGGTCATTAATTTGTGCCACGCAATAATCAATATACGCTTCTAATGACAACCTACTTTTTTTCGCCAAAATTTCTGACTTTTTAGCAGCCTCAGGCCAAGCAGTAAACAGTGAATCCCCTCCTTCCCATTTCACCAGAGGTTTCAACCCATAACTAACAATGGACGAGATCTTCAGCTTTTTCGCATCATCAAAGACATGCTCCTCCAACTTGTCCTTCAATGCCCCTTTCCGCGCGAGCTTGATTAGTATTGCTTTAGCAACAGCTGTACCTGAGAACGGATTAACTATAAGCTCAATTTCTTGAGTTAAAGCAGACTTAACTTTAGTTTGCCGACTATTTATCTCTAGAAATAGCTTAGCTTCAAAAAGCGTTTTATCTTCCTCTGATACACTCGCCGGATAAATAATGCCGGTAACTAATAAATTCTGTTTAACTCTCAGACGCCCAATTTGAGGCTCATAGCTGTCGACACCCTCATGATAGGAGTAAATTCTATGCTGGCCATCAATCAGACCTACAACGTTATATTCATCCGGCAATGATATGCTTACAGGCTTCACATTCAGCTGATCATTAGACGCTAGCTGATTGGCTGTTTTAATATCATTTATTTTGGTCGACGAGGGCAAAGTGGCGATTATATTGCCCAAATAAACTCTTCGATTTTCTGAAAGATACTGCCTCATAGATCTTATTTTTGGCATATCTAAAATTCGCTGATAGGACAAATTAGGCTCAACCCAACCATTTTTGCGCAACACAAAGCTTTTTTTCAAAAGTGACGCAGGATCCGCATAGAATGAAACAACTTTGTATCCATCCGGATAACTACTGTTAGCTTCAGGCAGTAAAAAACCCTGAAAAGAACTTAGCGCACCAGAGCTGCCACCTGACAACTTAGCAGCACCCAGATCTTTGTAATCAACTTTGAGAAAGTTTAGGACTTCATATTTCGCGGAAACAGAAACATTTTTGACAAGAGCATGGAAATAATTCGTCAGCGCTCTCTCCACGACTTGAACACCTATACGCGCTGCACTTTCAACGTACTCGGACTCAACTGAATGCATACTGAAGTATACAATTCTAAGTTCATAGTCAACTGGCTCATAAGGCTGAGACGTAAAATACTTGTCAAAATCAGGAAGATTTTGCTTAAGACACTCTACAAAATCTACTTTATTTTTCAGGGCTAAATCGAACACGATTTGTTTTTTTGCTATATGGGGCCCTGGCGTTGCAATACATGTATCTTCAATAACCACCAAGACATTTTCATACACAAAGACCCCATCTAACTCGGTAGTCCTTGATCCTACTGAGGCATGCAAAACAAATTCTTTATTCTCAGAAGAAATGAATTCAAATCCTGACTTAGTAAATATCTCTTTAGCTGAATTACGAAACTTTGACTCATCTCTTTTTTTCTTAGCCAATGCCCGAACTACAATCTTTTCCGCCGCAGTCAATTTCTTGCGTACTTTTTTTGTCGCTCCTGGCTTGGCCACTTTCATCGAACACTCCTATAAATTTCTTCATTAATATTCAATGCAATCGAACTGAATATAAATTCATCCTTGCGAATTTGGCTCTTCACATCGGTTTTTTTGTATTGATGTGTATTGCTTGCGGTATAAGTGTACATTTCGGACGTCGGCAGAATATCAACAAAGTCTTTCAAATCAACTAATTGTTCAAAGTCAGCGCAAATACCAAATTTTGATAAAGGTGGGTGTGAAATAATTTCTTTGACTGAACTTAAAAACCAATCCTCTGATACGGTCTTATCAGTTAAAAAGATATACTTTGCTGAAACAATGTCATATTTACCACGAACAGGACGACTGAGGGGTTCAACCCAAATTTTATCGACAACGATCCCCACAGACTTTAACTTTCTGGCAAGCAACCTTGCAAACTTTAGAACTCTCAACTGAATAATAGTTTCTCTAAAGACATCAGCGTCTATGGATACCTTCGAGGCCAAGTATGCGGCTGAACGCTGCTCTATATTATCTGAAAGATACGATTTAAACATATCAAGATAATCAGGATTCAATTCAAACCCAAAGTATTTTCTTACCATGAACGCGGCTTGCGCAGGTACGGTACCCGACCCTGAAAATGGGTCGAAAACAGTATCCCCCTCATCAGTCGTGAGTGTCAAAATCCTCTTGACGAGATCCTCCGGAAGAGGACAGAAATGTTTAATATATCCCTCCCCCCAAGCCCCCTGAGTGGGAATACTAAACTCCCATATTTCCTCAAGAGCTTTCCCATGTGGGCTATAGCGCTCAGGATAACGCACCCACCATTCCTTCAAGTCTTTTATTTCTCTTGCTCGTTCAGAGTAATACTTAAAATCTTGCCCCTTAGAGAAGAAGAGTACATATTCAAATATTTTTCTAGTGGCGCCCTTTTTACTCCACGGGACAGTCTTATCTTTTTTCCAAATAATAACGTCTTGAAGCTTCCAGCCTACCGAACTGATCTCTCTAGCGAAATCGAACGGGAGAGTAACGACTGCACCATCACGCTTAAAGGAGTCGATGACCACCCAAAGAGAACCTGTCTCTTTAGTAACGTGATAGACATCCTTGAATATCTTCCTTAGATCCGCCAGATAATTATCATACGTCTGACCAAATCCAATTTGCCCAGAATGGCCATAATCCTTCATATCAAAATATGGTGGCGATGTAACCGTAACGTCAACAGAGTTCTTCTTTACTCTTTTTCTTAAGTTTCGCGCGTCATCTAAAAAAACTTCGGACATCTTTTATTCTCTGGCGCTACCGCCATTCGGTAAATATTTTCATTATATACTCCTCCTTTGCAATTTTCCAGCACAACCTAACAGAAATATATTCATTAAAAACCAGATACAGCGGAAAAATTAACGAACATCTTAAAAGCTCGGCTTAAACAATATTGAAAATACATTCCGCTATTTTGCCTGCTCACGCAGCGCTAAAAACACGAGGCAGATATCTACCCTTCAGCTTTAAAATTAGAAGACATTAAAATCCAACCCCTATATTTGGAAGAGGCATGCAAATATGGATTAGAAAGCTCCGCTGCCGCTAACTTTGCTATAGTCCCGGAACCAGCCGCAGATTTACGGCATGATCACTCATTTCCGTCTGCGACCACAGCCCGACTGGATCAGTTTTCAATTACTGCGGACAGCTATAAGGAGGTAAGTTAAACGACTGAACTGTACGCTATCAAAGCGTATCCATAGTTATCGCAATATTGGGGACTACGCTGACCAGCATCTTTAAATAAAAAATAAGTATCTGCCAACCCGTCTCCCGAAGATACGTATTTCTAATACTACCCGAAGAGACAATGACTGCTTTCTATCTTGAAACTGAGGCAAGTTTTGGCACTTGTCGTCAACGCTTTCACCATTCAGCCGCGCGCTTGGCCACAGTTCGATTACTACTCAAAATGAAGATGACAGGGACATCGATAGACAGAGGAACCAACTCCTATCCGTGGCCGAATCAGATGCGCTCGGCACTATTGCGCCGGTCAAAAGTGGTGTAAGTGCGGACGTCCGTGAAAGATCTGGATCAACTAACTATGGATATCACATGGAGACATCCGCCGACGAGCTGCTCTCAATGGCGGAAAAGGTTTGCTTGAGCGGAACACCAACGCCGGAACGGACTACATTCGTGCGCGTGAGATCGAAACGTTGAGGAGGCTCGCAAGCCTGCAATAACGGAATTTTTTGTCACATATTCTACAAAGCGGCATTCGGTCGATCGACCATTATTTTGCCGGGCATCGTTCTGCGTGATATCATGCGGCCACTCTCCGAGCATAAGCCACACGATGCAACTCATCGTGCTGCAACCGGCCAGTTGGGTATCTGCCGCCATCCTCCTGGAAATCCCGCGAGAGCGGAAAAAGGAAATGGGCAGAAATAGTCTGAACCTCCCTGCCAGCTGCTTTATGAGACTGGGAGAACAGCAAGGGAGGATTGCCATGGGCATTTCCGAACAAGCTGGTTCAGCAGCTCTACACCTTCGCCTCACGGCGTTAGGCAGCTTCGTCGGGGTGCTTTGCACCTACGGCGCCGCCCCGGTACTCGCTGTTGGACTAGGGCTTATCGCTGCTTTTGTTTTAACAAGGATGTGAAGCTAGGGTGGTCATGGGCGCGAACATGGCCATTCGAACCTTACTCCAAACCCATTCCCCGGCTTCCTGCCGCACGATCTCAATCCTGCGTTAGGTAACGAGTGTTAAGCTTTTCACTCCAAATAGCATCATCTCACCTGCTCCCTCTCTGCAGTCCACAATCAATGAAAACCTGCTCGATATTTAAGCGGCAACTATTGAGTTTACCATCCAGTCGGTACTGAGATCGCCGACAACGCTCGGGGAGCTGTGGACACACTCTGACGGAAAAAAGAGTTCATCAACTCACATTGGCGTCTTTCATAACGTCTGAACGATCGAGCGTCAGCGAGCTACTGTCCCGAAATCTGCATGCCTGCACATAGCGCAACAGATCCCTAGATCTAACTTAAAATAACCTTCAGCGCTTTCATAAAACTTCGAGCAGTGATCGGGCCGATTGATCCGGCCATAGGTCGGCTGATCATCTCGTCTAACAAGGTGATACTACGTTTTTCAGGCGCGACCTCGTTCAAAATAGTCGACCAGATGCTCGTTACTCAGATCGAGGGGTCACACCTCATCTTGGACAGGAAGCGAATGAGCAAAGCAAGGTTTTCACATTGAATACAAGCGGCGGATCAACGGAGCGCTATTTCATGCGGTATTCCAAATGGTATTCCAATCAAGATAAGAAATTAGTATTACTTATAGTTATCAAAGAGATAAAAGACCAGTTCAAATTACCCCGGCCCACCAATCCGAAAACGACAAAGCCCGCCAAGTGCGGGCTTTGTTGCATCTGGGGTTTGGTAAATTGTCGGCCACTCCACATCCCCTGGAGCGAAGCTTGCCCGCGAAGAGGCCCGCAAAGCATCATCATGTTGCGTCTTTAGACTGGAGCAAAAATTCTGTGACCGGATTTGAGCGACGTCATCCTAGGAAGTTTCCCGCAATCCGTAGCGACTTCCATGAACTGGCGCACAACGCTTCTGGAAGATAGTCTTCACCCTCCGCTGCAACCCTGCGGACGGTTTTGACAGGCCGAAATAGCGTAAGGACCCCTAAATCAATGGAACGCCCTTATGAAAAAGACCACCCGAAATCCAGTTGAAAACCCAGCCGTTTCAGAGTCCGAAGAACTCGACCTGACCCAACTATCCAAAGCCACCCAACGCGCCGTCAGCGCCCGCTTGCGCGACCCGAAACAGCCCGATCCCGTGAGCCATATTTTCACCATCCTCCCCGACGTCGACACACCCACCCTGCTCGGTCACGCCAGTGAAACCCTGGCCTCTATGAACGTCATGACCACCGACCTGGCCGACCAGCTCGAAGGCTCGCATCGCAACGTGGCATTGGCGATTCAGCAACTGGCCGTGCTGGCCGAGATGTTGATCAATCGAGCGCTGGACAACCTCGATTTGCCCACGCCAGCGGTCACGCCGTCTGCCACTGAGTGATCGTGCTCGTTGATCGAATGGAGGTTTTGTCATGGATCGATACATGCCGGTCACCGGCATCGACTGCACCATCGCGTCGCTGCTGATCGACACCGAAGCGCCGCTGGACGTGCTGCATGAAACGGCGGCCTACCGCATCCGCACCGCGACTCAATTGCTGGAGAGTTTCGCTGTGAACGAAGGCGTTTACAGTGAGCTCGCGCGGGTGTTGGTAACTTCGCTGCGCGATGGCTGCGATTTGCTGGATGTGGTTGGGCGAAGGTTACAGATGCAGGTTTCGGGGTTATAACGAACCCGGCATAGGAAGCCGTTGCCGCTCTCCCAATAAAAAAGGTACCTGACGAGAGTTTCGCAGGTACCTTTTTTTTGGATTGAGCGGGTAGAGATGTTCTGAATACGTGACATCGGGATCTGAATGCGCCTATTTTCCAGACGGTGCAATGCGCACCGACTGGCGCCCCTTCATCAACCCCACTGCAAGTGCCGATAGAATCAGCGCAATCGAAATCCCTTCATTGAAATCAACTCTATGCCCAAGCATCAGCATCGAACCTGCGATCCCAAACACCGGAATCAGCAAAGACAGCGGTGCCACTCTGGAAACCGGGTACTCTCGCAGCAGTAGATTCCAACCCCAATAGCAGAAATGCGTCGCCGCGTAGACTTGAAACAAAATCGAGAACACCGACACCCACTCAAGTTGCGTTGCCAAGGAGGTAAACGGAGCGGAACCGTGTGCCAGCCAAGTGAGTACCAACAAAGGAATCGGCGGGAACAGGCTGGCCCACACCACAAAGGCGAACATTTCCCGGACCTTCGACCTTTTGATGATGACGTTGCCGACACTCCAACTGAAGGCACTCACCACCAACAAGCCATAACCTACTGTCGTTGCATGGCCGGGACTGTTGAAAATAGTGCTGATCAAGCCCAGCGCTGCGAGCCCCACTCCAAGGGTCTGTCCAAGGCTCAGATGCTCGCGAAACAGCAACACTCCCCAACCCAAGGTAAAAAATGCACTGAACTGGATCAACAGAGCAGCGGTCCCTGGTGGAACACCCAGTTCGATGCCCAGGTTGATCAACGCCCACATCGCGACGCCGAAAATCAACCCATAGGCGGCCAACCACCCTATGGCAATCGGCGGGCGCCTGACAAAAAACACCCACGGCAACGCAGCCAGCGTAAAGCGAAGAGCAGTCAGCAACAGCGGATCGATAGCGGCCAAGCCTAGTTTGGTGATGGGAAAGTTCAGGCCCCAGACGGCTGTCACCAAGACGGCCAGGGTCAGATGTTTTTTCTGCATGAAGTTCTATTTCCAGAAGTCAAGGCCGGCAGCTGTATGCACCAACCAAGTCATCACTATGAGCAATAGAGGCAATGGCTCGCTTGCACTACCAGGTCATAAATCATTAAATTCGGGCCATGCGCGAAACTGAAATAGATCCCTACGAAAACACACCTCGCGATGCAGTGGTGACGGCCAATAACTATCTGGATGGTCAGCGCTTTGCGCTGCATACGCATCAACGTGGGCAGTTCGCCTACGCCGCCTGCGGCGTCATCACGGTATTCACTAGCCAGGGTAACTGGGTCGTGCCCCCACAAAGGGCTATCTGGGTACCGGCGGGAGTTCCCCATGAGATGAGCATGAGCGGGCCGGTCACCATGCTTAATACCTACATCCGTAACCGTGTCGCGGCTCGGCTCAGTCTGCCTGCGCACTGCCAGGTCTTCGGCGTGTCAGCACTGCTTCGGCAGTTGCTGATCCGGGCCATAGACGTTCCGGCACTGTATGCCAAGGAGCATCTGGACGGCCATCTGATGACATTGCTGCTTCACGAAATAGCAGGCATGTCGCCCCTATCGCTTAATGCACCTCTGCCGGTTGAGTCCAGGTTGGCACACGCCTGCCGCAACCTGCTGGAGCAACCTTCGCTGGAGATAGGGATTGATGACATGACCAGGCAGGTCGGGATGAGCCGCCGCACATTCACCCGTCTATTTCGCCAACAAACCGGTATCAGCTTTGTCGAATGGCGCCAGCAGGCATGTCTATTGGCGGCCGTGGTGCGTCTGGGTAACGGGGAGGCAATTACGCGGGTTGCGACTGATCTGGGCTATAGCAGCCCGAGTGCCTTCACCAGTGTTTTCCGTCGAGTATTGGGTGAGGCGCCCAGTCGGTATTTTCCAAAAGAAGTGCTTTGAAGCATACCCATCGAAACCAAGAGCCCTGATCTGCGCGCCCACATGAAATAGATCGAACGGCGCGCTAGTGAAAACACTCCATGAAAGACCATTACCCTGATCCAGAGTCGCTCCGGGTTATGCGGGCTGAACGTAGCGAGAAAGGATTTCTCCGACAGATTAGAGTCACGTCATATTGGGAAATTTCCCGCGACTCATAGCGACGTCCATGAACTGGCGAACAAGGTTTCCGGAAGATAGTCTTCACGCTTCGCTACGAACCCTGCGGACGGTTTTGACAAGCCGAAACAGCGTAAGGATCCCTAACCCCATGGAACGCCCTTATGAAAAAAATCCCCCTGAAATTAGTTGAAAATCCGGCCACTTCAGAGCCTGAAACCCTCGACCAAACCCAACTTCCCCAAGCCACCGAACGCGCCGTCAGCGCCCGCCGGCGCAACCTGAACAGGAACATTTTCAGCGTCCGCCCCGACGTCGATACGAACACCCTGCTCGCTCATGCCAGCGAAACCCTGGCCTCCCTCAACGTCATGACTTTGGACTTTGCCAACCAACTCGAAGGCTCGCAGCGCAATGTGGCACTGGCTCTTCAGCAGTTGACGGTGTTGACCGAGCTTTTGGTTAACCGAGCACGGGATAACCTCGATCCGAACGGGTCGGTGGCCGTAGCCGAACCTCCCGTCTTTCACTGAGTGATCGCGCTCGTTGATCGAATGGTGGTTTTGTCTGGATCGATACAGGCGACGGCTACAGGCGCAGATTCGGCGTAGAAAAGCAAAATGGGCGGCCTCATTGAGGTCGCCCATTTTTACTGATGCCGTCAGTTGCCCCTTCATTGACTACACTTCGTGGCAGTGAGCAACACGGAGAAGTCTTCCATCAACATGAATTTTTCTTCACCCCACCGCCTCTCTCCAACCTGTACATTCCTCTCGCTCATTCAAGAAACTACGGTTTGCCCGCCTCCCGCGGGCTTTTTTTTGCCTGCCGTTTTATTAGCGGTCAGTTCAAGGTGACCGCCGCATGGGAAACCTTCAGCAGTTCCTACAGGCATTTCAACCGATACAAATACGTATCCTGCTCCCCATGCTGCTGCGAACACCGCGCCTGATAAAACATCCTGATCAAACCAAACCCAGCCGCTTCAGCCAGCCGCTGGCTCGCCACGTTGGCCGAGGCGGTGGTCAGGTAAAACGTAAAACCGGGCATGCTGTTGATCAGTGCTTCAAGCGCTGCCCGCATATAGCCTTTGCCCGAATACTCGGTATTGGCCCAGTAGCCGACGAGATATCGATTGCGGCGCCGGGGTTTCAAGCCAATGCAGCCAATGATCGTATGCGCTTCATCGTCGACGATAAGCAACCGCCGCTCGCCAGCTTCGCTCTTGAACTCATCGACCGCCCGCGTGAGAAACGAGCGCGCTTCGTCCTCGGTGGTGCAGGGTTTGGCCCAATGCAAAAATTCGGAATGGGCCGTAAAACTGGTGTTCAGCGCATGCTGCAACGCTTTACACCATTCAGGGTCGGGGGCGCTCAATCTCAATGTGTGAGTACCAACCGTCAGCGCAAGCTCCATTGCATCATCCTTAAATACAAACTCCATGACACCAGAGAGTAACAGGTGAGCTATTTAGCCTGCAGTCTGAGGTTGCGCAGAAGCCTCAGGCTTTTCTTGTTTTTCCAGTACCGGCAACTCCAGCCGCGCCCGCCCATAGAACGCCAACGCCGTCAGCAAACACGCCAGCCACACAAAGATTCCGGCCCAGAAGGTGTGGGACATATAGTGCCAACCCTGTAGAACCCGCGTTGTGCCATAGACGAAACCGAGCAGCAGCGAGCCGTACATCAGCGCTTTGGAATACCGCCAGCGGTAGCGGCGAGCCACGAAGTACAGCGCGAGCATCGTGAAGCCGCCCGACGCATGTCCACCCGGCCAGCAACGACCGGCACCGGCGACTTTCAGCAGGTCGAAATTCTGGTACCACTCCTTGTGTTCGATTTTCCCGGCGTACTGAGTCGTTTCGACCGGGCAATAGACACTGGTGTGGCCCTTGAGGTAGTGGATAACGCCAGTGCTGATGGAAAACGCGAACACCACATAGAGAAAGTCCCGACGGTGTTTACTGGCAAACCGAAGCACCGGCGCGACTTTGATTTTTTCCAGGAGTGCGATGATCTTCGAATGTTTTTCAATCTTCAGACGCGGCCAGAGAAACGACAGCAAAGCGCCGATCATCGCGGCCTCACCGGTCCAGTTCGGAATGATCCGCGCCCATTTATGGGTGATTTTCTCGAACAGATGAACATGCTGTAACGGAAACACCCGGGTGACCGGATCATAAAAAAGATCGCTGAAGGCGATGTCTATCCTGGTCAGGTCAAACAGCAGGAAAACCACGACCGTGCAGACCAGGGGGATACCGAAGTTCGCCCAATAAAAGCGGTAACGGGAAGAAGTCAGCATCGTACATCCTGATCCAGAGGGATGATGGTGAGGCTCATTCAGTGGTCACCGAATGCCAGTCAGAGGCTTCGATGAAGCCGAGCATGCGCGGTGCCTGAAGCTTTTCGGCGGTGATAAACAGAGAGGCGCCGTAGCCAAGGGTGTCGGTGGGTAACTTGAGGTCTTTTTCCAGTTGCGCCATGCACTCGCTGTGGGTCACCAGAATCAGGTTGCGCCCGGCCACCTTGTGCGCGAGGGCATCGCGCAGCATGCTGCCTCTGCAGTGGACCAACCAGTCTTCGTCGACGCCGACCTTGTTGAACATATAACCGGCGGTTTGCGCCGTGCGCATCACCGGGCTGTTGTAGATGTCGGCCCGATCCAGGCCCAAATGCTCGAACTGCGCGCCGACACTCACCGCCACGCTGCGCGAACGATCCGTAATGCCATCGTTGCCAATCAGACAGGCTGCGGTGGAGTGATCGCAGCGCTCGACGTGGCGCACCAGCACGATCATGTCGCCCTTGGTCCAACCGGTCACCAACGCCCGGGCACCCGCTACATTGCCATGGGCCAGATCCGGGACGGCAGCAGGCCGCAACAGCCACACGGTCAGCGGAATCACCAGCAGTGCCGAGGCCAGCACGACCACAGTATTTCGATAACGGGCCAAACGGCTCAGATCGATCGAGCGTTTTATCCCGAACAGACTCAGTCTCAATTCCACATCAAACCGCCTCGCCGGCATGCACCATTGTCATTCGATGCCGCGAGGGTAAAGAGGCGCGCGTCGGCAACCGGTGAAACCCATGTGAAAAAAAGCTTAAGACCCGCCCAAAAATCTTGTTACAGAATCGGTCCGAGAAAACCCTTTCAGCTCTCGGGATTGCTGCCGATACAGACCTGCTAACCCTTGCTGGCTCTTAAAACAACAATCTTCCAGCCAACCGACGATCAAGAAACACAACGTTCCTGGAGGAATATTGATGAATAGCTGGTTCGGTAATATCAGCGTGAACCTGAAGCTGGGCCTGGGATTCGGCCTGGTCCTGGCACTGACCTGCGTCCTCGCCCTGACCGGCTGGACGAGCCTGGGCGGGTTGATTGACCGCAGCAACTGGATGAGCGACATCACTCAGTTAAACGCTGGCCTGACCAAGCTGCGTGTGGTTCGCCTGCAATACATGCTGACCAACGGCGATGAAACTGCCGCACAGAATGTACAAACAACACTCGATGGCTTCGTCGCTCAGCAACAAGCGTTGCTGTCGAGTTTCAAAAGCCCGGAAAACCTCAAGCTGCTCAAAGAGCAGAGCGCGACCATCAGCGCTTACCAGATATCCCTGAACAAAATGCGCAGCGCCTACCGCACCGGTAACAGCGCCCGCGACGCCATGGACGCCAACGCTGAAACCGCCAGCAAGTTGATCGAAGCGATCAGCACCCGCGTGCAGCAAATGCCCCTGAGCGACCAACGCTTCGAACAGTTCCAGGCCATCACCGCGGCCAAGGAAGCGTTCATCCTGGCGCGCTACGAAGTGCGTGGCTACACCGCCAGCACCAACGCCGAGACCGAGCAAAAAGCCGTCGCCCAACTGGACACGGCCATCGCCAGCCTGAAACAGCTCAACATGCATTTCGCCGAGACCCAGCAAGATGCTCTGCGTCAGCTGGAAACTGCGCTGAGCAACTACCGCAGCGCCTTGCAAACGTATAAAGCCGCCAACACCGATGCGGTGCAGGCGCGCAAGGAAATGACTGTACAGGGCGCCACCATCGTGACCCTGAGCGATCAGCTGTATCAAATCCAGCTTGAACGTCGTGATGTCGAAAGCGCCCAGGCCCGCACGCTGCAACTGATCAGCACGTTGCTGGCGTTGCTGGTGGGTATCATTGCCGCCGTGCTCATCACCCGTCAGATCACCGGCCCGTTACGCGATACCCTGGCCGTGGTCGAGCGCATCGCCAGCGGCGATCTGTCCCAGGACGTCAAAGTGACCCGCCGCGACGAACTCGGCGTGTTGCAGCAAGGCATCGCACGCATGGGCGTGACCCTGCGCGATTTGATCAGCGGTATCCGCGATGGCGTCACCCAGATCGCCAGCGCCGCCGAAGAACTGTCGGCCGTGACTGAACAAACCAGTGCCGGGGTCAACAGCCAGAAGATCGAGACCGATCAGGTGGCCACCGCCATGCACGAGATGACGGCCACGGTGCAGGAAGTCGCGCGCAATGCCGAAGAAGCCTCCCAGGCCGCAGCCGCCGCTGATGGCGAAGCGCGCGAAGGCGACAAAGTGGTCAACGAAGCCATCGCCCAGATCGAACGTCTGGCCAGCGAAGTGGCGCGCTCCACCGAAGCCATGAGCGTGCTGCAGAAGGAAAGCGACAAGATCGGCAGCGTCATGGACGTGATCAAAGCGGTGGCCGAACAGACCAACCTGCTGGCCCTCAACGCCGCCATCGAAGCGGCCCGTGCCGGTGAAGCCGGTCGTGGTTTTGCTGTGGTGGCCGACGAAGTTCGCGGCCTGGCCCAGCGCACGCAGAAATCCACCGAGGAAATCGAAGGCCTGGTGGCCGGCCTGCAGAACGGCACCCAACAGGTGTCGACCGTGATGAACAACAGCCGCGCCTTGACTGACAGCAGTGTGGCGCTGACCCGCAAGGCCGGCGTGTCACTGGAAAACATCACCCGCACGGTGTCGAACATCCAGTCGATGAACCAGCAGATCGCTGCCGCCGCCGAGCAACAAAGCGGCGTGGCCGAAGAGATCAGCCGCAGCATCATCAACGTACGCGACGTGTCCGAACAGACCGCTTCCGCCAGCGACGAAACCGCTGCCTCCAGTGTTGAGCTGGCGCGGTTGGGCAATCAGTTGCAGATGATGGTGAGGCACTTCCGGGTTTGATGTTAAGTCCGTGGTGAATGACAGATCCATTCGCGGGCAAGCCCGCTCCTACAAATTACGGAGCGAGGCTTGCCCTAAGGCTTGCCCGCGAAAGCGATCTACCGATCACCAGAGTCATTCAGGCGTCCCACGGATTGATCACTGCAATCCCGGGAAACTCGAAGTCCCGAACATTGCGAGTGGCAATGGGTGCTCCGTGACTTCGGCAGATTGCCGCTATCTGAGCATCAGCCATCGACGCCATTCGACCATTTGCTTCTGCGCCAGCTACCAGCGTCGCGTACTCCACCGCGGCATGGGCATCAAAAGGCAAAATCCTTCCGGCAAAGTCCTCTTCGAACATCGCCATCGCATGAGCTTCAAGTTTCTGTTTGCGCTTGCCGAACGGGAGCCGGGCAATGCCATGGAGAATTTCCGCTACAGTGACAGCACTAATTGCCAACTCCATTGCTGGCTGTGCATCAACCCAGGCAAGCACTTGAGTGTCAGGCTCGACCCGCATGAATTCTGAAAGAACATTGGTATCGAGCACTATCATTCGGAAAAATCCACCGCTGTCGCTTTCTCGTGACGCGAAGGAAGGTCGAGCTCAACCCCACCGCTGGCTTTGAACCTATTGCGGATTCGGCTACCAAGACCTCCTGCGCGATCAACGGTGGCCAGGGCTCGACCAAGAATCAGGCGAGCCTCTTCTTCCATCGAATGTCCATTGTGAGCGGCGGCGATACGCAACTGTTCCTTGACCTGATCGTCCAGGTTTCGAATTGTGATACTGGCCATGATGCCTCCTGCAATCAATGAAATCATTGATTGAGGCTAACACACCTTGCCCCATCAAAACCCGCAGAGCTGCCGAACGGCCTCAGACACTAATCGCAAGGAACTCGGCGTAAAACTCCAAAGCCTTGGTTTCATCGAAAATCCGCAGGGTCGGGGTGGTTTTGCCGAAGCTCAGGGGTTGCGCCCCACCAGCGCAGCAAAGGAAGGCTCACTCAATCATGATGCTCGCTGGCGCGTTTGAGCAGTTTTTTGCAGCGTTCGGACAAATGCAGCACGCGTAGCTGCTTGCCGGCCTTGGCGTAGCGCTCGCGCAATGTTTTCAGCGCAGCGATGGCCGAGTAATCGACGAAGCTCAGGTGGCGACAATCAAGGGTCACCTGGGCCGGGTCGTTGGCGGGGTCGAACTGGTTGAGGAATGGCGTGGTCGAGGCGAAAAACAGTGTGCCGTGCAGGCGGTAGAGTTTGCTGCCGTCGCTTTCCTGATGACTGTCGGCATACAGCTCGCGAGCCTGTTGCCAGGCGAAGTTGAGCGCCGCGATGATGATCCCGCACAACACGGCAATGGCCAGATCGGTGAACACTGTAATTACCGTCACCGCGATGATCACCAAGACATCGTTGAGCGGCACCTTGTTCAGCACCCGCAACGAGGCCCAGGCGAAGGTCTGCTGCGACACGACGAACATCACCCCGACCAGTGCGGCCAGCGGAATGCGCTCGATCAGCGGCGACAGAAACAAGATGAACAGCAGGATCATCACCCCGGCCACTGCACCGGAAAGCCGACCGCGACCACCGGAGCTGAGGTTGATCACGGTTTGCCCGATCATGGCGCAGCCGCCCATTCCGCCGAACACACCAGACACTATATTGGCAGCACCCAAGGCCACGCATTCGCGATCCGGGTAGCCACGGCTCTCGGTGATTTCGTCGGTCAGGTTCAGGGTCAACAGGGTTTCCAGCAAGCCGACCATCGCCATCAATATCGCGTAAGGGCCGATGATGCGCAGGGTGTCCAGGCTCCAGGGAATGTCTGGCAGCGCAAAAACCGGCAAGCCACCGGCAATGTGCGCCATGTCGCCCAGGGTTCGGGTCGGCAAACCGAACAGATAAACCGCCAGCCCAACGCCCAGAATCGCCACCAGCGCTGGCGGCACGGCACGTGTCAGGCGCGGCATCAGGTAGACGATGGCCATCGTCAGCGCCACCAGCCCGATCATCATGTACAGCGGCGCGCCACTCAACCAGCCCTCACCGCTTTTGAAGTGCTCCAACTGGGCCAGGGCAATGATGATCGCCAGGCCGTTGACGAAGCCGAGCATCACCGGGTGCGGCACCATGCGCACCAGTTTGCCCAGCCTCAACAGACCGAACGCCAGCATGATCAGCCCACCCAGCAGCACAGTCGCCAGCAAGTACTGCACACCGTGCTGCACCACCAGCGCGACGATCACCACGGCCATCGATCCGGCGGCGCCGGACACCATACCCGGCCGCCCACCAAACAGCGCAGTCAGGGTGCAGATGATGAAAGCGCCGTAAAGCCCCATCAATGGATTGAGGTGGGCCACCAGCGCGAAGGCGATGCATTCGGGCAGCAGGGCGAAAGAGGTCGTAAGTCCGGCCAGGGCATCGGCGCGCAGACGTTTGGGTTTCATGGCTTACCTAAAAATACAGGCGGGAGAAGAGAGGGCGGATGTTACGGAATTGAGCGCGGGCCGGCCAGTGAATAGGCCGCCGGAAACGCAATCGCGAGCAGGCTCGCGATGAACGATAATGAGGTCTACGAATCAGCCCTTGAAATCCGCAATCGCATAAGCCGCCAATTTGCCCTGAATGAAGTCCAGGAAGCACTGAATCCGTAAAGCAAGTTGCGAGTTGCGGTAGTACACCGCGTTGATCGGTTGGCGATATCCGCTGTTGAACTCCGCCAGCAGCACCTGCAAGCGACCGGCATGGATGTCGTCGATGGTCATGAAGTGTGACAGGCAAGCGATGCCCTGCCCTGCCAGCGCCAGGTGCCTGATCGTCTCGCCCCCGGATGCACTGATCGACGCCTGAATCGGCCAGCGATCACCGTGGACATAGCGCAGCGGCCATTGGTTGAGGCCTTCATTCTGGGTAAACCCCAGCAGCGTGTGCCCGGTCAAATCCTCGACAGCGCTCGGTGTGCCGTGTTGCTCCAGATACGCCGGGCTGGCGACGATGTGTAGCGGGCTGCAACCCAGGGAGCGGGCGTGCAAGGTCGAGTCGGCCAGCGTGCCGATGCGGATGGCGATGTCGGTACTTTGTTCGAGCAGGTCGATGATCAGGTCATTACTGTTGAGTTCGAGCTGGATGTCCGGGTAGAGACGGCGGAACTCTTCGATGTGCGGCACGATGGCGTGCAGCATGAATGGCGAAGCGGCATTGATCCGCAGGCGCCCGGACGGGGTTTGCTGGCGTGAGGACAGGCGTTCTTCGAGTTCGTCCATCTGATCGAGAATCAGCTTGGCGTGCTCGAAGAAGTACTTGCCCTCCTCGGTCAGATCCATGCGCCGCGTGGTGCGGTTGATCAGCGTGGTGTCGAGCTTGGCCTCCAGTCGCGACAACGTGCGGCTAACCGCCGACGGCGTTTGCCCGACCTGTTCGGCCGCAGCCGAAATCGACCCGCACTCAATCACGCAGACGAAAATCTGCAACTCATCGGATCTGGCTTTCACGTGTGTCCCTTATCGATAGTCCTGCGCCGCTCTACTGCGGCGAGGGGGCTTACCCTAATGCCAGCCAAAATGCGGAACCTGTGGGAGCGGGCTTGCTCGCGAAAGCGGTGTGTCAGTCGACATTAATGTTGGATGATAAATCGCCGTCGCGAGCAAGCCCGCTCCCACATGGATTGCGCATGACTAACTGGCATTGGGGCAAGCCAACTCGCCACAGGTTCAGACTTTCGATAGTAGCTGAGCGTTATGCCTTAAGACCAAACACCTCGCTCAAGTGCCGCTCATACCGCGCCACATCGGCTTCGACATTCGGGCGTTTCATCACATCGACGCACAGGAAGGTCGGCAAACCGGTCATGCCGAGAAAGGTGTTGGCCTTGTGGAACGGGAAGTACACCGCGTCCACGCCCTTGGCTTCGAAGAAGTCGGTCGGGTCGTCGAAGGCTTGCTGTGGCGCGTTCCAGGTCAGCGACAGCATGTATTTTTTACCGTGCAGCAAACCGCCGCTGCCGTACTTCTGCGACGCGTCGGAGCGTGTGCGGCCATCGCTGGCGTAGAGGCTGCCGTGGCCTTCGGTGAAGACTTCATCGACGTATTTCTTGACGGTCCAGGGCGCGCCCATCCACCAGCCGGGCATCTGATAAATGATCACATCGGCCCAGAGGAATTTGGCGACTTCCTCCGCGACGTCATAGCCCTCATCGATAAACGTGGCTTTGAGATCCACACCACCGCGATCCAGCACGCTCAGCGCCGCTTCGTGCAACGTCGTGTTGTAGCGACCATCGGAGTGGGCAAACTTTTTGCCGCCATTGAGCAACAGGACTTTTTTCATGAGAAGTCTCGCAAGGTTGAAATTCGATGGTCACAGAGTAGCGATCAGCCTCGCGTGGATTAAGCGCTCAATCGGCAAAATTCATTTGACCAATACGCACGAATTGACAGGCGATTGTTGCCGTAGACTTGCGCCGATTCCGACTCTCAAGGAGACCCTGATGAGCGAACTGCAAGGCTTCATCCTGCACGCCAAGACCCGCCCGGAAAAAGCCGAGGCCTTCGAAGCGTTCTTCCGTGCCTACGTCGAACCGAGTCGCGCCGAACCCGGTTGCATCGAGTACCACATGCTGCAAGACACACAGGACCCGACGCTGTTTATCTTCTACGAGATCTGGCAATCCCAGGCCGATCTGGATAAGCACTCGAACCTGCCGCACATGAAGCAGTTCCTCGATCAGCGCATGGAGTATCTGGAACGGGATTTCGATATCCGCCCGATCGAAATGCTCAGCCCATCGTCCGCTAGCCGCTGATCAACAAGTGACCGCCGAGCAGGCCGAGGCCAATACAAAACACGCGCTTGAACAACACGGCGCTGATCCGCTGACGCAGCCATTGCCCCAGCAGCATGCCGAGCACCGCCGGAATCAGCGCCAGCAGCGACGCGCTCAACTCGCCACCGCCGAGGGCGCCGCGCCATAACAGGCCGGCGGACAACGCAAGGGTCGACACGGTGAACGACAGGCCCAGCGCCTGCACCAGTTCATCCTTGTTCAAGCCCAGCGCTTGCAAATAAGGCACCGCCGGAATCACGAACACCCCGGTGGCCGAAGTGATGATGCCCGTCAGCACACCGCACAGCGGACCGAGCCAACGCTCGGTGCGACCACCAACACGCAAGGTCGGCAGGAACAACCCGCTCAACGCGTAAATCAACAACGCCGCCCCCAGCCCTCGCACGACCCACTGCCCACCGGCCATGCCGATCCACAGGGTACCAGCGCCCGTACCAATGAAAATCGCCATCAGCATCGGCCACAACCGGTTCAACAGCCCGCGCAAATGACCACCGAACGCCAGTTGCCAGACGTTGGTCAGGGTGGCGGGAATAATCAGCAACGCCGCAGCCTGCGACGGTGCCATAGCCAGACCGAGCAAGCCCATGGCAATGGTTGGCAGTCCGAGGCCGATTACGCCTTTGATCATCCCGGCCAGCAGGAAGGTGGCGATAACCAATAAGGACAGGGCCAAACCCAGATGTTGGTAAAACGCGGCGAGTGTATTCATGGGGCTATGGTGAGCGCTGAACGTTGCCTTGAAAATCTGCCATATACTGAGGGTGCCTCTTGATTTAGTAGAGGCTAGAATTTTCGTTGCGGCTGCTGACGTCTTCGCGGGCAAGCCCGCTCCCACAGTTGAAATGTATCGAACACAAATTTGTGTGTCCGCCAAAGATCCCTGTGGGAGCGGGCTTGCTCGCGAAGGGGCCCGCCCAGCCAACAAACCTCCCGAGGCTGTAACGATGCACTTCGACCTCACCGACCTGCGCCTCTACCTGAACATCCTCGACACCGGCAACATCACCGCCGGCGCCACTCGCAGTCATCTGTCCCTGGCGGCGGCGAGTGCGCGAATCCGCGCCATGGAGGCTTCACTGGGCATCGAGTTTCTGGAGCGAGGTCGCCGCGGCGTCAGCCCGACCCCGGCCGGCAAGGCCCTGGCGCAGCACGCCCGAGTCCTTTTGCAACAGGCCGAGCGCATGCAGCAGGACTTGACCGAATACGCCAAAGGGGTCAAAGGCCAGGTGCGGTTGTTGTGCAACACCACAGCGATCACCGAATACCTGCCGGAGTTACTGGCAGACTTTCTACGCGACCATCCGAACCTCGACATCGACCTGCAAGAGCTGCCCAGCGCGCGCATCACTCACGCCTTGCGTCAAGGTGCGGCGGACCTGGGCATCGTGTCCGACGCCGTGGATATTGAAGGCCTTCAGACCCGCTATTTTCGTGACGACCCACTGGTGCTGATCCTGCCCCGCGATCACCCCTTGGCCGACACCGGACCGTTAAGTTTCAGCGCCACCCTGCACCATGATTACGTCGGCCTGAACGCCAACAGCGCCTTGGCCGTGTACCTGGAAGAGCAAGCCCTGCATAGCGGCTTACGGATGCAGATCCGCATCCGTGCCGATGGCTTCGATGGCGTGATGCGCATGGTCGCCCGGGGTGCCGGGCTGGCGATCGTGCCCTTGGCGGCGGTCGAACGCTGCTCAGTTGAAGCACCGTTCAAAAGCATCGCACTGAAAGAACCGTGGGCCCGTCGCAAACTGTTGCTGTGCGCACGGGACTTCGCCGTGCTGCCCGGTTATGCCCAGGCTTTGCTGAACGCCTTGACTCTCCCCTGAGGGGCAGACTTTACCCTTGAGGTTTCATCTTCAGGGACAGTTACGATGAGCAAACGAATTCTGGTGATTCTCGGTCATCCCTCGAGCAACAGTTTCTGCGGCGCACTTGCCGAACGCTACGCACAATCGGCGTTGCGTGCCGGGCATGAGGTGCGCCAGTTGTTTCTAGGAAAAATGAACTTCGACCCGGTGCTGCGCGAAGGCTATCAACAGGTGCAGCCGCTGGAAGCCGACTTGCGCCGTGCTCAGGCGGACATTCTGTGGGCCGAACACCTGACCCTGGTCTACCCGATCTGGTGGGGCGGGGTACCGGCCTTGCTCAAGGGTTTTCTTGATCGGGTGTTGCTTCCGGGCTTCGCCTTCAAGTATCGCGAAGGCAAAGCCTTTCCCGACAAATTGCTGCATGGCCGCAGCGCGCATCTGCTCGTGACCATGGACACGCCACCCTGGTATTACCGCTGGATCTACCGCATGCCCGGCCTGCATCAAATGCGCAAAACCACCCTGGCGTTTTGCGGCATCCAACCTCAGCGCACGCTCACCTTCGGGCCGGTCCTGGGGTCCAGCGCCGGTCAGCGCGAAACCTGGCTGCTGCAAGCCCAGGCTATCGCCAGCCGATGAGTCTGCCGATAATGGGGTTGGCTACCCTCGGCAAAAAAAGGACTTTTCATGTACATCGGCCAAGCCGCGCATCGCTCGGGCACGACGATCAAGAGTATTCGTCACTATGAGGCCATCGGCCTATTGCCTCCCGCCCGGCGCAGGGGCAACTACCGCGTCTATGACCAACACAGCGTCGACCTGCTGAGCTTCATCAAATGCGCCCAGCAATTGGGCTTCAAGCTCAAGGAATTGCAAGCGGCTTTCGCCTCCCAAAACGGTCAACCGCTGTCATGGGTTCAGGCGCAACAGGCAATCACCAACAAGAAGCAGGAGATCAACGACCAGATTGCGGCGCTGACACAGCGACACGCGCAATTGGTCGAGTTCGAAAGCAGCCTGCATCACGCCTGGGAAAACTGCGCGTTAGAAGGACCTTGAACGCTCTCTCATGTACGCTCCTTGAGCAAAAATAAGCCCAAGGAGTCGAGCTTCATGACCACTTTGGTTGCAGTGAAGGGCTGGCCTTCACTTGCGGCGTAGCACTCAAGCCTCAACTCAAACCCCGGGATCTTCGTTCACTTCATGCTTGCTGATCACTTCGACGGTCTGTTCATCAAACTTGACCGCGGTGAGCAGTGAATCGAGCAGCCCTGGAAAACGCTGGTCCATGTCTTCGCGGCGCAAAGACAACAGGTTTTCACGACCATACGGCCGTTGCCAAATCAGACCGCTGTCACGCAGGACCCGCCAGTGATGCGTCATTGTCGATTTCGACGCCCCCTTGAGAATCCGCCCGCACGGGTGTTCCTGGCCATCGGCCAACACCTTCAATACGGTCAGACGCAACGGGCTACCCAATGCGGACAGAACATTCTCTAATAAGATCTGGTCCTGATTAGGGTGATTTGCAACGTTCATTGGTAGGTACCTTTGATGATATAGGCGGGAGATGCCTTACTCGGATTCGTCTATACGAGAACAGTAAAACTATACACAAAAAGTACACCCCCGCGATAACCACCCCGGGCACTACAGCACCTTGAACCCTGCAATCCCCCGTGCGTTTTTTACTGCACTTCGCGCTCCCGGAAGCCGCCGCCCAAGGCCGCCATCAACGAAATCGAACTGTCGATGTGCTTGCTGTTGAGGAAGGCCAGGCGCATCTCGTCCTGAATCAATTGTTGCTCGATGGTTAACGCATCCAGGAACGTATCTTCCCCAGCCTTGTACCGAGACTGAGAAAGATCGTAGGACGACTGGGCAATGGCGCAGGCATCGCGTTGCACTGCAATCTGCTGTTCGAAAGAACGCAGTTGCGTGACCGAAATCGCCACTTCATGCAGGGCCGAGGTCAGCACCTGGTTGTAGTGAGCAATCGAAATATCCAGTTCGGCATTGCCGGCCTTGAGGTCGGAGCGCAAGCGCCCGGCATCGAAAATCGGCAGGGAAACGGCCGGTGCGATGTTCCAGAACTTACTGACGCTGGTCAGCAACGCATCCCCGGACAAGGCGTGAGTTCCCGCCGAGGCCACAAGGTTGATGTTGGGGTAAAACGTGGTCTTTAACGCATCGATATTCTTGTTCTCGGCCTCCACCCGCCAGCGCGCCGCCACGATATCTGGCCGACGCCCGACCAGTTGTGCCGGCAACTGAGCGGGCAGCGCCACCACACTGGCTTGCAGGCTCGAAGGACGGTCGATGCTTTGCGCGCGATCCACGCCCTGGCCGACCAATACCGACAATTGCAGCCGGGCGATTTCGATGTCATCCAGCGCGCCGATCAACGTCGATTCCGAGCGTGCCTTGAGGCTTTGCACCTGCTTCAACTGCGACAGGTTATCCAGCCCCGAGGCGTAGCGTGAATCCGACAGCTCCACCAGTTTGCTCAACCGCGCGAGGTCTCGGCGATTGAGCTCCGACACCTGCCAGGCGTAGGCCAGTTGGTTGTAGGCCTTGACCACGTTGACCGTCAGAATCAGCCTCGACGATTGCAAGTCGACTTCGGCCGCCATGGCACTGTTGAGTGCCGACTCCCAGGCCGCCCGCTGTCCACCCCACAGGTCAAAGGTGTAGTTGAAACTGACGGCCAGCGATCGGGCGGTGACGTAGTTCCGGCCCTCCCCACTGTAGTCTTCGTACCGCGACAGTCGGGCACGGGTGACGCCCGCCGAAGCATTGACTTCGGGATAGCGCTCGGCCTCGCGCAAATCCAGGAACGCGTTGGCCTTGGCGACCCGTGCCGACACTTCCTGCAGGTCCGGGTTGCTGGCATAGGCCTCTTCGATCAAGGCGCCCAATCGCGGGTCACCCAACGATGTCCACCAGTCGGCACGGGGCCAGTTGGCGGGCGGCAGTGTGTCTTGCAGCGTTTTGGAGTGCAGATCGTCAACCGACAACAAGGTGCCCTGATGATCGATCCCGGCATAGTTCACACAGCCTGCCGCCATCAGGATGGAAACAGCCAGCGGCGCCAGCATGAAGCGTGTAATCCGATACATACAACATCCTCACATGATGGGTTGCGACGCACTGACCGGCGTGGCTTCAGGTGCGCGGGCGGGCTGTTTGATCGAACTCAGCAAGGTGTAAACCGAGGGCAGGATAAACAGCGTGAACAGCGTGCCGATCAGCATGCCCACCACAATCACCAGGCCCAGCCCGAAGCGGCTGTTGGCACCGGCACCGCTGGCGAACAACAGGGGTGCAAGCCCCACCACCATCGCGGCGGTGGTCATGAGAATCGGCCGCAGGCGAACCTGCGCGGCATGTTGAATCGCCTGTACCCGGTCCATGCTCTGCTTGCGCTGCAATTCATTGGCAAACGCGACCATCAAAATGCCGTGCTTACTGATTAACCCGATCAAAGTAATGAGGCCGATTTGCGTGTAAATGTTCAGCGACGTCATCCCCAGCGCCAGCGGTACCAGCGCCCCGTAAATCGACAGCGGTACGCTGATCAGAATGATGAACGGATCGCGGAAGCTCTCGTATTGCACGCTCAGCACCAGGTAAATGATCACCAGCGCCAGACCGAAGGTGAACGCCAGGCTGTTGCCCTCCTGCACGTACTGCCGGGCATCGGACTGCCAGTCGAAACTGAAGCCGGCCGGGAACCCTTCCGATTGCTTTTGCAAGAAGCCCACGGCATCGCCCAGGGTCACGCCCGGTGCTGGAATGGCCTGGAACGTGGCGGAGTTCTGCTGGTTGAACTGGGTCAAACGGTTGGGCTCGACTTTCATGCTGAGCGTGGCCAGTGTCGATAACGGCACCGGATTACCCTTCTGGTCTTTCACGTAATACAGCTTGAGGGTTTCCGGGGTGAGCCGGTCAGAGGAAATCGACTGCGGAATCACGTCGTAGGAGCGCCCGTGAAAGGAGAACCGATTGACGTATTTCTCACCGATCAGGCTGTTGAGGGTCTCACCGATATCCTGCATGCGAATGCCCAGGGCGTTGGCCTTGGCGCGATCGATCTGGATTTCCACCACCGGGTTGTTGAAGTCCAGATCGCTGTCGACCACGGCAAATAAACCGCTGGCCTGGGCTGCCTGCTTGAGCTGATCCATCACGTTGAACAACGCCAGGTAATCCTGATCACTGCGGATGACCATTTGCACCGGTAACCCACCGGTGGAACCCGGCAAGGGCGGCATCTGGAACACGAAGATGCTCGTGCCTTCGATCTCGTTGACCCGCGCCTGTAAGTCGGGCTGGATCGTGTTGGCGTCGCGACCGCGCTTGTCCCAGTCCACCAGGTTGATCCCGCCGACGCTGTTGGACAGTCCATCGGAACCGTTGGCCACCCAGTTACTGTAGCCCTCGGGAATCTGGTTGAACGTCTCGTAGAGCTTGTGAGCGTACGCTTCAAGGTAATTGAGATTGGCATGCTGCGGTGCCTTGATGGCCGTCAGCAGAATGTTCTGATCTTCCAGCGGCGCCAGTTCGGTTTGCGCCGAGCGGTACAAAAACGGCAGGCTGAAAAAGATCACCAGGGCCACGCTGAGGCTGATCCAGCGCCGCGCAAGCGAGCCACCCAGCAACGCGCCGTAGCGACTGGCCAAAGACTGGAAGAAGCGGTCAGCCTTGACGGCCATGAAGCCTTCGCTGCTTTTGGCATCCAGCAGACGGGTACTCATGATCGGCGACAACGTCAACGCAACGATGCCGGAGATGACCACGGCCCCTGCCAGGGTCAGCGCAAATTCCTTGAACAGCGTGCCGGTCAGCCCGCCCATCAAACCGATAGGCGCGTACACCGCCGCCAGGGTGAACGTCATCGCGACCACTGGCCCAGCCACTTCCCGGGCACCGATCAACGCCGCATCGAATGGAGTCTTGCCTTCCTCGATGTGGCGGTGCACGTTCTCCACCACCACGATCGCATCGTCCACCACCAGGCCGATGGCCAGAACCATCGCCAGCAACGTCAGCAGGTTCAGACTGAAGCCGAACATCTGCATCAACATCGCGGCGCCGAGCATCGACAGCGGAATGGTCACCAACGGAATCAGCACGGTGCGGAACGTACCCAGGCACAGGTAAATCACCAGGACCACGATCACCAAGGCTTCCAGCAGCGTGTAAGACACTTCATCAATCGAGGATTGAATGAAGTGCGCCACTTCAAACGGAATTTGTACCGTGACACCCGGCGGCAGGGTTTCCTGGATCTGCGGCAACAGCTCCCGTACGCGTTTGACGATCACCAGCGGGTTACCGGTCGGTGCGGCGTCCAGACCGAGGAACAGCGCCGGCACATCGCTCATCGAACCACTGGTATCGGTGGAGGCCGCATTGAGCTCGACAGTCCCGACATCCCGCACGCGGATGATGCGGCCGTTGTCGTTGCGCAGCACCATGTCGCGGAAATCTTCAACACTGTTCAGGTCGGTGTTGACCCGCAGGTTGCTGACTACATACAAGCCTTTGACCTGCCCCGGGGCGGCCTGGAAGTTGTTGCCTTCGATCGCCTTCGACACGTCCTGGCCGGTCATTCCGTAGCCCGCCAGGCGTTGCGGATCCAGCCAAAGGCGCATGGAGAGTTTCTGCTCGCCCATGATGTTGATTTTGGCCACGCCTTCGATGCCGGCGAACATCGGTTCGACGACACGGGAAATGTAATCGGACATCTCCGCAATGGTCAGGTTGGAACTGGCGAATGCCACGTAGGCCACGCTGGTAAAACCACCCGAGGTGCGTTCCACCACCGGGTCGTAGGCATCCTTGGGCAAGCGGTATTTGATCTGATTGACCTTGGCCATGACCTCGGTCAGCGCGGAGATGGAATCACTGTTGAGTGCCATCCGGATCGTCACTTGGCTGCGGCCCTGGGTCGACGCCGAAGACAGGTAATCGATGCCCTCCACCGAGGCCACCGCCTGGCTGATCGGTTGCGTCACAAAGCCCTGCATCAACTCTGACGAGGCGCCCGGGTATTGGGTGGTGACCGTGATGGTCGAGGTTTCCAGCATCGGATATTGGCGAATCGGCAGGTTCAGCAACGCCCGCACGCCGAACAGCAGGATCAGCGTACTGACCACCACTGCGAGCACGGGGCGGCGGAGAAAGATGTCGGTGAATTTCATTTTTCCAACCCAGTGGTGAGGTTAAGGCCAACCGTGTCCGGCACACCTTCCACAGCCACTCCGTCATGGAGTTTCAACTGCCCGGAAGTCACCACCTGCACGCCCTCGTTCAAACCTTTGTCGACGACCGCCCAGCCATCGCGACGCTCACCGACCTTGATGCTCTCGCGCTTGACCTTCTGCACCCCCAAGTCATCCGTGTACACGGAGAAGACGCTTTCGCCGTAGGCGTTGTAGGTGATGGCCGTTTCCGGAATTACCAGCTCGGAAGTCTGTGGCAACGTGACCGAGACCCGGGCATACATGCCTGGACGCAGCAGTTTTTTCGTGTCAGTGATCACCGCCTGGACGTTGATGGTGTGGGACTGATTGATCTGTGGATCGACCGCCACGATCTGTCCCTGAAACTTCATATCCGCCCAGGCATCGACTTTCGCCTGCACGGTCTGGCCGAGCTGTACGCGGGAGCCATCGCGCTCGGCCAGGGTAAAGTTGACCCGCAGCACACCGGGATCAGTCAGGGTCGCGACAGCGCCACCGGCCTCCAGGTATTGACCCAGATGCGCCTGACGAATCCCGAGGGTGCCCGCGAACGGCGCACGGATATGACGCTGGGCGATTTGCGCCTGCATGCGCTCCATGTCACCTGTTGCCGCGTCATATTGAGCGCGGGCACTGTCGAGGGCCCGACGACTTTCGGCACCGGTTTTCGCCAATTCCTGCACCCGGGCGAATTGCGCCTTGGCCGATTCGAACTCGCCCTTCAGACGAACCAGTTCACCTTGCTCCGGCGCGTCGTTGAGCGTGAGCAGAACCTGCCCCGCCGCCACTTGATCACCGGACTCGAAGTCGATGTCCACGACCTTGCCGCTGACTTCAGCTGATACCAGCACCTGGCGCTGAGCCTCAAGCTTGCCGATGGCTTCCAGGTAATAGGTGTAGGGCTGCTTCTTGACCTGCGCCAAACCGACCTTGGCATTGGGTATCCGTTGTTCGGCCGAGACCGGGGCGGGCCACCAGAAACGCCAACCGAAGGCACTGCCAATAACAATAACCAGCAGAACAAACACCAGTGATTTAACTTTATTTCGAGCAAGCATGTGGCACTCCCTTGACTCTCAACTGCGAGCGCAAAAGTTCAAGAATTAATAAAATTTGCGACACAAACCCAGCGCGTTATTAATCCCTGTGATTAATCACTCATAACACGCCAAGTTTATTTATAACCGTTTGCGCTGCCGTGAGCGCATTGGACTTATCCAGATAAAACTCGACAATCGTCTGCTCGCTGTGTCCCCTGCGCCTGATGATCAATGGGCTCAGCGCACGGAGTCTCGAGCCATTCATTGGACTCAGTGAGAAGATTGTTCCATTGCATAAGATTTTTCATAACGGCTCCTAGCTATTATTTATTAACGATCAGCAGACGAAGAACAGACGAATCTTTATTATTTTTGAGCCCGATAAAAATGTACGTCTACAGTCGTACAATGGCAAGCGTATTCTAGGAATTAGTTCATTTTCTCAGGATTGCCTGTGTTACTTAATAAAAACTCCAGACGAAAAGGCACTACCTAACTTAAAGACAAGTTACGGCCTCTGAACTTTCTGGTAGCGCGAGCTAGCGCGTCGTGCATTCACTTCCGAAAGCGATGCCCAGGCTCCATGCTCTGCTCCCGTCCTTGTCAGCTATTCGAAATGTCCGTTGGATGCCGATCCAGAATTGCGATTGTACGTGTACAGGCGTACATTTCAAGTGCCTCGTTTATTTAACCTTGAGGCACCGGCTTCAAACACACCTACACGCAAGGCAAGGAGGCTTTATGCAATTCGGGATCTACACCGTTGGCGACGTCACACAAGACCCGACCAACGCCAGTACCCCAAGTGAATCTCAGCGCATTCAGGCCACCCTACAAATCGCGCAAAAAGCCGAAGACATCGGTCTGGATGTGTTCGCCACGGGCGAGCACCACAATCCGCCGTTCATCACGTCCTCCCCCTCCACGTTGTTGGCGTACATCGCAGCAAAAACCCAGCGCATCATTTTGTCGACGTCCACCACCCTCATTACCACCAATGATCCGGTGAGGCTGGCCGAGGAATACTCGTTGCTGCAACACCTTGCAGGAGGTCGCATGGACTTGATGCTTGGCCGGGGAAATACCGCACCGGTCTATCCCTGGTTCGGCAAAAGCATCGTCGACGGCCTGCCGCTGGCGATGGAAAACTATCGATTGCTGCACAGACCTGGCGCGAAGAAGACATCAACTGGAGTGGTCGCTTTCGTACCCCTTTGAAGAACTTCACTTCCATTCCCAGACCGCTGGACGACCTGCCGCCCTTCGTCTGGCATGGCTCGATTCGTACCCCGGAAATCGCCGAACAAGCGGCGTATTACGGCGATGGTTTTTTTGCCAGCCATATCCTCTGGCCCCGCGAGCATTTCATTGCCCTGGTGGAGTTTTACCGTGAGCGTTTTGCGCACTACGGGCATGGCACGCCGGAACAAGCCATCGTCGGCCTGGGTGGTCATATTTTCATGCGCCGCAACTCTCAGGACGCGCGACAGGAATTCCGCCCTTACTTCGACAACGCCCCGGTGTACGGTCATGGCCCTTCCCTTGAAGAGTTCATGGAGATGACCCCGTTGTCCGTGGGCAGCCCCCAGGAAATCATCGACAAGACCCTGACGTTCCGCGAGCACTTCGGCGACTATCAGCGACAGCTTTTTCTCTTCGACCATGGCGGTATTCCTTTGAAAACCGTGCTGGAACAACTCGACATGTTCGGCAAGGAAGTACTGCCGGTATTACGCGAGGAAACCCGCAAGCGTCGTTCACCGTTAGCCGCCGAGCCACCGACTCACGCCAATCGCCTGGCACGTTTGCGTTCGACGCAAACGCCGTCGTTTGAACCGCGACCGGGCTTCAAAACTCCGCAACACGACAGCGTCACCGGACGATAAACCGCCCTTTCAATGGCCCACGATCGACCTGTGGGCCATTGAATGGAGTCAGGCCGCGCCTTTGAGCGGTTGCCGTGCATCCATGTGCATCGGCTCTTGCCATCAGCGTTTACAGGTAACTGGATGTCGACCCCAGACATCCGGGTGTTCTTTCCCGACGATAGGCTGGTCATTCAATCCTGCCCCTAGCCTGGAGCTGACATGTCCGCACCTATCACCGTCCTACGCGATACCCATCCGCTGCCCGTGCTCGACGCCTGCAAATGGGAAAAACTCGAAGGCGACCCGCACACCGTCAACCTCAACGCGTACACCAGCGAAGATGGCAGCAAAATCATGGGCACCTGGATCTGCACGCCGGGCAAGTGGTATGTGGAATACGTGAAGTGGGAATACTGCCATTTCCAGGAAGGCTACTGCATCATCACCCCGGAAGGCATGGCGCCGATCCATCTGCGCGCCGGTGATATTTTCGTCATCGAGCCAGGCATGAAAGGCACGTGGGAAGTGGTTGAGACCGTGCGTAAGTATTTCGTGTTTGCCTGATGCAAAAAACCGAGAGACCACCCGACGTGGTCTCTCGGCAAAAAAACTGATTGGAATGCGCATCCCTTGTGGTGAGGGAGCTTGCTCCCGCTGGTTCGCGAAGCGAACCCAACAAGCTGATGCGGTGTTTCAGATACACCGCATGCTCAGGACTTACGACTGCTTCGCAGCCGGACGGGAGCAAGCTCCCTCGCCACAAAAGCCCCCTCACCACAGTCCCGGGACGCCCCGTTATTGGGGTTTGCGATAGCTGTTGATGATCGCCGAGAAGTCCTTGCCACCTTCCCCACGCTGGCTCATCGCCTGATACAACTGCTGGGCCACCGCGCCGAGCACTACCGGTTGGTGCGCCTGACGCGCCGCCTCAGTGGCCAGCCCCAGATCCTTGAGCATCAGTTCGGCACCGAAACCGCCGGTGTATCCGCGTGAGGCTGGCGCCGTTTCGACGATGCCCGGCCACGGGTTGTACATCTCCGAACTCCAGCAACGCCCGGTGGAACTGTTGATGATCCCCGCCAGCACCGTCGTGTCGATCCCCAGCGCATCGCCCAAGGCCATGGCCTCGCTGACGCCGACCATGGAAATCGCCAGCAGCAGGTTATTGCAGATTTTGGCGATTTGCCCGGTGCCGACTTCGCCACAGTGGACGATGTTACGGCCCATCTGCGCCAGCACCGGTTGCAGGGTCGCGAACAGCTCAGGCGTGGCGCCGACCATGAAGGTCAGCGTCCCAGCCGCAGCACCGCCGGTACCACCGGAGACGGGGGCATCGGCCATCGCTACGCCTTGTTTGGCGGCAGCTGCGGCAACGTCGCGCGCCGTCTGCGGATCGATGGTGCTGCAATCCACTGCGGGCACGCCTTTGGCGATCCCCGCCAGCACGCCGTCTTCGCCCAGCCAGACACTGCGCACATGCACAGCGGCTGGCAGCATGGTGATCACCAGCTCTGCATCTTGAGCCGCTTCACGTGCCGAAGCGCTGATGCTGCCGCCCAGTTGCTCAAGCTCTGCCAGCACAGCTTTGTTCAGGTCGACCAGGCGCAGTGAATGGCCGGCCTTGATCAGGTTGCGCGCCATTGGCGCGCCCATGTTGCCGAGACCGATAAAAGCGATTTTCATGTCCGGCTCCTTAACGCAAGTGGATGGTGGTGTTCACACCGTCGTTGACGCTGTCGTCGTCGAACCAGCGCGCAGTGACGGTCTTGGTTTGAGTGTAGAACTGCACCACTTGCTTGCCATAAGGACCGAGATCGCCGAGCTTCGAACCGCGGGAACCGGTGAAGCTGAAGAACGGCACCGGCACCGGAATCGGGATGTTAATGCCGACCTGGCCGACATCGATCTCGTTCTGGAATTTACGCGCCGCTGCACCGCTCTGGGTGAACAAACCCGTGCCGTTGCCGAATGGGTTGGCGTTGACCAGAGCGATGGCCTCATCGAGCGTATTGACTTCCAGCACCACCAGCACCGGGCCGAAGATTTCCTGGGTGTAGATCTGCATCTCGGGAGTGACGCCAGAGAACAGGGTCGGGCCGACAAAGTTACCCTTCTCGTAGCCTGGAACAGTAATGTCGCGACCATCCAGTTCGAGCTTGGCGCCTTCCTTGATGCCGCTCTCGATCAGATCGAGAATCCGCGCCTTGGCTCGCTTGGAAATCACCGGGCCAACATCAGTGCCCGGCTCGCTGCCGGCATTGACCTTGAGTTTCTGCGCCAGCGCTTTCAGGTCTGGCAGCCATTGCTTGGCCGCGCCCACCAGCACCACCACCGAAGTGGCCATGCAACGTTGCCCAGCCGCGCCAAAACCGGCGCCGACCAGAGCATTGAGGGCTTGCTCGCGATTGGCATCGGGCAGCACAACGGCGTGGTTCTTGGCGCCCATCATCGATTGCACACGCTTGCCGTGCTTGCCGGCCAGGTCGTAGACGTGCGTGCCGACCGCAGTCGAACCGACGAACGAAACAGCCTTGATGTCCTTGTGGGTGCAAAGAGCGTCCACCACATCCTTGCCACCATGAACGACGTTGAGCACACCCGGCGGAATACCGGCCTCGATGGCGAGTTCCACCAGCAGCATGGTCGACATCGGGTCCTGTTCGGACGGCTTGAGCACGAAGGTGTTGCCGCAGGCGATGGCCATCGGGAACATCCACAGCGGAATCATCGCCGGGAAGTTGAACGGGGTAATACCAGCACAGACGCCGATCGGCTGACGCAGGGTGTAGGTATCGACACCGCCAGCGACGTTCTCGGCGAACTCACCCATTTGCAGGCTACCAATGGAGCAGGCGTGTTCGACCACTTCCAGACCGCGGAAGATATCGCCTTCAGCGTCAGCGATGGTTTTGCCCTGCTCATTGCTGAGCACCACAGCAATACGCTTGGAGTGCTCGCGAATCAGCGCCTGAAGCTTGAGCATAATGCGCATCCGCGCGCCGATCGGCGTCAGCTTCCAGGTCTGGAAGGCGCGATGGGCGGCGCTAATGGCGGCATCCACTTCGGCGGCTGTCGCGAATGGAACTTTGGCCAACACTTGTTGGGTCGCCGGGTTGACGATGTCGTGCCATTCGGTGGTCTGGGATTCGATCCACTCGCCATCGATCAACAATTTGACCTTTTGCACGGTGGTTTCTAACGATGCGTTCATATTGGTCTCCGGGACGTTGTTCTTATTAAGAGAGCTATCTTTGGAGCCAAGGCGAGAAAGTCGCCTTGAGATGAGGCGTGTGTCGCGAATTGGTTGTCGGACTGTTTTTGGAGTATAGATGTGCAAACTTCTAATAAGAACGCACATAAAAGCCGGTCCATCATGCAAAAAAACATCACGTCTTTAGGCTCGTTGAACTGGGATGACCTCAAGTTTTTCCTCGAGGTGGCCCGCACTCGCAAGGCTAGCACCGCGGCCAAGCGCCTGGCGGTGGACTACACCACCGTGTCGCGACGCATCAGTTCGCTGGAAGCCTCGTTGGGCACGTTGCTGTTCGAAAAGTCCCGGACCAGCGGTTTCGTCCTGACTGCCGAAGGCCAGCGGCTGCTGGGTTACGCCGAGTCGATCGAAAGCACCCTACATATGGCCTGCGAGCAGGTTTCGGGCTCCGGCGTGGCGTTGTCCGGGCATGTGCGCATGGGCTGCACCGAAGGGTTCGGCAGCTTTTTCATCACCCCGCAGCTGAGCCATTTCGTCGACGCCTACCCGGCGATCTCGGTGGACATCCTGCCACTGCCGCACTTCATCAGCCTGTCCAAGCGCGAGGCAGACATCGTCATCGCGCTGGAACGGCCGGAACACGGCCCGTATGTCTGCTGCAAACTCTGCGACTACCGATTGCAGCTGTATGCGACCCAGGATTACCTGGACAAGCACCCACCGATCCGCCGCCCGGCAGACTTGGGCAAGCATCAGTTCATCAGTTATGTGGACGATCTGGCGTTCAGCTCGGAGCTGCTGTACCTGGCGAATGTGTTGCCCGGTGCCAGTGCCAATCTGCGCAGCACCAGTGTGATCGCGCAGTTCGTAGCCGCTCAGCAGGGACGGTCACTGGCGATTCTGCCGTGCTTCCTGGCAGCTCAGGACCCGCGATTACTGCCGGTGTTGCCGCAAGAGATCACCATTACCCGGCAGTTCTGGATGTACTGCCGCGAGGACCTGCGCAAGCTCAAGCGGATCACGTTGTTGTGGGATTACATCCGTGGTGTCACCGAGCAGAATCAAGGGCTGTTAATGGGGGAAAGTCGGGAGATGTTGTTCGCCGATTAATCCGCACTCACCACGATCGATACCCGACGGTTCTCGGTGCGTCCGACCGCGGTGTCGTTGGAGGCGACGGGCTTGTTGCTGCCCAGGCCGCGCAGTTGGATGTTTTCTTCTTTCATGCCGACGGCGGCCAACACCTTGCCGACGCTTTTTGCGCGACGCAGGGAAAGCTGTTCGTTATAGGACTCTTTGCCCGAAGCATCGGTGTGGCCGTCGACCCTCACCCGTTCGATTTCCACACTCAATAACGTCTTGCCAATGCGCTCGACAATCTCGGTGCTGGCAGGGTTGAGGCTCTCGACGTCACTGCTGAACAGCACCTTGTCCGACAGGCCATAGGCCCAGCCATCATCCGTCATTTCGAAACCTTGCTGCTTGAGCACAGCGACCTGTGCCGGGGTCAGGCCTTTTTGCGGTGCCGTCTGGCAACCGGTCAATGCCAGCAAGGCCAGGAACAGGGTGATCGTGAACAGTCGTAGAGAATGCTGATTGAGGGTGAACACAGAAACTAGCTCCGGGTTTGAACGTAGGCGACAGGGAGCTCCGACCCTGCCGTTTGCTGCGCGCCTCGGGAAAGGCGTTTGGCCTGGTACATTGCGGCGTCGGCAGCATCGAGCAGTTCACCCGGTGTGAGCCCATGATCCGGGTACACGGCGATGCCGATACTGAGTGAAGTCAGTACTTGGGTAGTGCCCGGCAAAGGGATTGGCGCTTCCATGCTGGCAATGATTTGGTCGGCAATCCGCTCGGCGTCTTCGGTCTTGTGCAGCGGTGTCAGCAGGACGGCAAACTCGTCGCCGCCCAGACGCGCGACCAGGTCCTCTTCCCGCAGTTGCGCACGAATCCGGGTTGCCACGGCGACCAGCACCGCATCGCCGGCAGCATGACCAAAGTTATCGTTGATCTCCTTGAACCGGTCACTGTCGAGAAACAGCACGGCCACTCGCTCATCCAACTTGCTGGCATTGCGCAAGGCACGCATCAGGCGGCCTTCGAAAAACGCTCGATTCGGCAGTCCGGTCAGGCTGTCATGGCTGGCTTGATGGGCCAGGGTTTCGTTTTCGCTTTGCAGGTGGGTCTGCCAGGATTCGAGCTCATCGAGCAAGGCATTGAAGTCGTTGCCCAGGTTGTCGAGTTCGGCAATATCGGCGGGCGGTACTCGCTGGTCAAAGGCTCGCTCGCTGCGGGCGGCGTGAGCCACAGTAGCCAGGCTGCGCAAAGGGCCGGTGATCCCCCGCAATTGTCGACGCGCCAGATAGAGCGCAACCCAGGCACTGACGGCGGTACACAAGACAATCCCCATCAGACCGCTGAGCAAGAAGCGCATCAGGCTGCCGCCGTGACCGGTGAGTAGAATGCTGCCGATTTCCTGACCTTGATGGACGATCGGCATGCTGATGGGTTTTTCCAGAATCGCCCGGGCGATCTGCATTTCAAGATCGGAGAGCAATCCCGTTTCCGGTCGTTGCCAGCGCGCTAGCAACTCGCCTTGCTCGTCCACGACCTGTGCATCAGCCACTTCTTCGGTGGACGCGATCAGCGCCAGCGCCTCAGTGGCGGCAGCCTTATCGTTGAACACCACCGCGGCTTCCACGGTGTAGTTGATCGAACGGGCGATCAGATGCAGGTTGTGATCGGCATAAACCCGCAAGGCCAGAACACCCAGCAGGGTCAACGAAACACTGGCCATGGCCACGCCCACCAGGGCGACGATCAAATGTCCACGGCCGATAACCGATCCCAGGGTCGGACGTATACAAGATTTGAATAGACTCATGGTGCCGCCGGTTTGCGGCGCGACAGTTGCAGCACACTGGGATGAATGCGCACACCGCTGCGGGCGACCGAGTCGAGGTTGACCTCGAAGGACACTTGTTCATCGCCGACCCGCAGGCAGAACAGACTGCCGACGGTGCATTGATCGCCGCCTTCGCTGATGCTCACCACCGGGCGTCCTGTCAGCGAAGCGAATAATCGACTGCGTTCGTCGCTGGTCAGCTTGCCGATGTACACCGCATCGCATTCACCGGCAATCGCCGGGTTGTCGGCCAATAGCCGTCGCACGGTGACAGGCCGACCGGTGGCCTGGGTGGTGCCTTTGACCAGGTCGTCGGTGTACTCGGTGGGGCCAACCACGCACAGTCGCAGCTGTTGAGGTTCAACAGGCCATCGGGCATAACTGAGGATCCCGAGCACCACCTGAGTGACCGCTCTGGCGCGCTGGTCGGCCTTGCTCACGGCAATTTCCGGCTGAGCAAAGGCAACGCCCGTCAACAAACAGAGAAGGCCGGCAAGCAGCACTTGCTTGCAGCCAACAACGCGCTCTGTCGCCCATACAGCCACCTTCATGCAGGGATTCTCTTCGATCGCAACGAAATGATGCCGCAACGATAGCACAGCACCGAAACACCAGCGAGGCGAGGCACCACGGCACTTCGGACAGATTCCTTCGTCCGGTGCCGCCCGTTTAGTGGCCCGGCTCGATACCCTCTTCCAGCTCCAGCATCAACCCGCTCAAACGCTTGACCTTGCGCCGCACGGCCTCTTCGAATACACCGGCGCGAGGCTCAATCAGGGTGAACCAGTGTTTGGCCCGGGTAATCCCGGTATAGATCAGTTCCTTGGTGAGCACAGGGTTCAGGGCGTCGGGCAGAATCAGCGCCGTATGGGCAAATTCCGAGCCCTGGGATTTGTGTACGGTCATTGCGTACACGGTGTCGACATCGTTGAGCCGACTTGGCAGCACAAAGCGCACACCGCCCTGACCATCGTTGCGCGGGAAGGCCACACGCAGTACTTGCCGCCCTGCATCGGGCCCCTCACGTTCCGGCAGCTTGAGGGCAATGCCAATATCGCCGTTCATCAACCCCAGGCCATAGTCGTTGCGGGTCATCAGCACGGGCCGACCTTCGTACCACTGGTGGTCGCTGTCGATCAGCCGAGCCTTGAGCAGCGCGTCGGTCACTCGCTGATTCAAGCCTTCCACACCCCAAGGCCCTTTGCGTACCGCGCACAACAGCTGGAAGGCGTCGAAAGCTTGCAGCACCAGCCGAGCCCAATCGGCCCAGCGTGGATCATCGAGCGGGCTGTTGAGCGGTGGGCGCTGACTGCGCAAAAGACTCAGGTAATGCCGATAACCTTGCGGCCCCTCGCCATGGCCTTCGAGCAGCAAGCGCTCCAGCGCCCGGTCCTGCTCACCCTTGAGAGGCAGGGAAAATACGTCGTCATGGCTTCCTGCCGCCAATAACTTGCGGGCTTCCTCGGGTTGCTGCCGGTTGACCCAACGGGCCAACTGACCGATGCCGCTTCCTTCGCCGAAGCGCCGCGAATGGCGCAGCATCACCACTTGCTGGGCCAGGGGATGCGTTCCGTTGATGTCTTCGTGCAAGCCGCTGCTACGGAGGTTTTCACCGCTGACTGCCTCCAGCCACTGGCGTGTCTGCGGGCTGTACCAACCGGCTTCGGCATCGCGGCACAGATCGCCCAGGACGGCACCGGCCTCGACCGACGCCAGTTGATCCTTGTCACCGAGCAGCACCAGACGGGCATGGGCCGGCAATGCGTCGAGCAGATTGGCCATCATTTCCAGGTCGATCATCGAGGCTTCGTCCACCACTAATACATCCAACGGCAAGCGATTGCCGGCGTGGTGCCGGAAATGCCGGGTGCCGGGACGACTGCCGAGCAAACGGTGCACGGTGGTCACATCCGATGGGATCTTCTCCCGCACTGTTTCAGCAACCTCCAGGGTTTGAACCTGTTGGCTGATGGATTCGGTCAATCGTGCGGCAGCTTTGCCAGTGGGTGCCGCGAGACGAATGCGCAGCGGTTTGCCAGCCTCAATCGCGGGCGCCTGAAGCAATGCCAGCAAGCGCACGACCGTAGTGGTCTTGCCGGTTCCCGGGCCGCCGGTGACGATGCTGAATGCGCTACGGGTAGCCAGGGCGCAAGCGAGCTTCTGCCAGTCGATCACTTCATCAGGCCTGGCTGGACCGAACAGGCCGGTCAGGTGTTGGGGCAAATCATTCGGTGTTGTTTCGTGTGCCGCCAGACGCTGACGCAGGGCGTTGTCGATGCGCCGTTCGTAAGCCCAATAGCGGCGCAGGTACAGGCGTTTACCCGATAGCACCAATGGCCGGTGCTGCGCGGCCTCACGCCCGTCGACGGCCAGAGCCACCAGACGACTGGACGCCAGGACCTTGCACCAATGAGCACCGTCCAGCGCCTCAAGCAATTGCGACGGCAGCAACATCGCACCGCTCTGCAGATCACCTTCCGGCGGTAGCGACAGAGCGAAGTCCGGCTCTTTCAGCGTTTCGAACAGATCCAGACAGACATGGCCATGACCCAACTGATGACTGGTCAACGCGGCGGCCAGCAGCACCAGTGGATCATCGTCGGGGGCAAGTTCGTGGAGAAAGGCCACGAAGGCCTTGTCCAGCGCCCGCAGCCAACCGCGTTCGACCCAGCGCGTGAGCAGCAGCAACAAGTCATCTGCGCGACTCAGCGGGGCCAGATCCGCCAGACTTTCGGCCGCCAACGGCGTGGGCAGCAAATCGGCGAAGGTGCGACTCATAGCAGTACTCCCTGTTCCCAGGCGGGTTCGGCCTTGGGCTCTGGCTTGCCCTGGAACAACCGGTCCAGACGCTCGATCAGCTCCCGTGGCGGACGGGCGAAATACACGCCCTGGCTGGCCGCGCGTGTACCGCGAAGGAACAGGTACAACGCCCCTCCGACATGCCGGTCGTAATCGTAATCGACCAGCCGCGCCTTGAGCTGGCGATGCAGGGCGAGCAGGTACAACACATATTGCAGGTCGTAACGGTTATCGAGAATCGACTGCTCCATGGCCTGCTCGGTATAGGCCGCGTCATCGACGCCCAGCCAGTTGGATTTGTAGTCAGCGACGTAATAACGACCGTCGTGCTCGAACGTCAGGTCGATGAAGCCTTTGAACATGCCATTGAGCAGCACCGGTTCGGCAGCCACCCTGGCCACGCCGTTGTGGGTGTATTGGCGTACCAGTTCATCTAGTTTGACCACATCGACTTTATGACTGGCGAACCAGAACTCCATCTCGACCCGGTATTGGGTCAGTTGCTCGAACACCACCGGCGCCTGCCCGCCGCCGATGTGCAGCGGGGATTTGAGCAAGTGCTGTAGCCAATCACTCAACGTCGTGATCCAGCCTTCCCAGCCACGGCGATTGCAGCGGCGGGCGATGGCGTCTTCCACAGTCTGTGGTGCTGCGGTAAAACCTTCGCCACCGGCCCACTCGAGTAATCCATGGAGAAAAGTGCCGGGGTTCGGCCCGCGAGGAAATCGATGGATATCCGCGCCGCCAGCAATCACTTCTCGCGGAGCTTGCGGATCGAGACGTTCGTCGTCAAAAAGCTTTTGCGCTTGCGGGCTCTCCGGAGCTTCGTCACTACCCACGCTCAGACTGTCGCCAATGCGCAGCGCGCTGTAGGAGGCGATCCACCAGTTTTCGCTGGCCTTGCGCTTGGGTACCAGCGGCGCAAGCAAGGTCGCTTCATTGCGCGGCGGATGGTAATGCGCGGCGCTCGCTTCAGGCATTTCACCGTAGTTCAGCGCCGGGCAGTCCTGCTGCAAATCCTCCAGCCATCGCCGCAACCCTGCCGACTCGACCAATGGCACACCACCGCCCAGCAGATAACCCAACGCTGAAAGATGCAACGTCGAACCGTTGTTATTGCCGCGCTTGAGGTCAGTCACACCGAGCCAGCAGGCATGTTGTGCCCGGGTCAGGGCGACATAGAGCAGCCGAAGATCCTCGGCCAAGCGCTCATCATCGGCTTGGGCGATCAACTCCGGCGTTGGCTTCAAGCTCAGTTGAGCTTTGCCCGTCGCGTCGTGGTAATGCAACGGCAGACGGCTGCCATCCACCGGTTTTGCCGAGCAAATGAACGGCAGAAACACCAACGGATATTCAAGTCCTTTGGATTTGTGGATGGTCACAACCTTGACCAATTGCTCATCGCTTTCCAGACGCAGAATCTGTTCTTCGCCTGCCTGGCCGGACAATGCCAGATGCTCGGACAAATGACGGATCAGCGCTTGCTCGCCATCGAGTTCGGCAGCGGCCTGCTGTAGCAGCTCGGACAGGTGCAACAGGTTGGTCAGCACCCGCTCGCCATCGTTGCGCGCGATTAACGCCTGGGGCAGTCGGAAGTCGTGCAGCAAACGTCGCAGCATTGGCAGCACGCCCTGCTTGCGCCAGAGCTCGCGATAACCGCGGAACTGCATGACCCGTGCTTCCCAAGCCAGTTCGTCCTGATTCAGCCGTTCCAGCTCAGCCAGCGAAAGGTTCAGCGTGATGCAGGCAAGAGCGGCACGGAGGGGACGCTCGACATCCGGCTCGGCACACGCCTTGAGCCAGGTCAGCAGGTCATGGGCCTCCTGCGCGGCGAATACGGAGTCCTTGTCTGACAGGTAAACACTGCGCACGCCGCGGGCCGAAAGTTCGCCACGCACGGCCTGAGCCTCTTTGCCGTCGCGCACCAGAATTGCGATATCCGATGGCAGCAGACCGTTGAAGTCCTTACCGTCCTGGATGAAGCCAGCGCGACCTTGCTGACCGCCATTGAGTAGCGCGGTGATTTCACTGGCGCAGGCAGCGGCCAGTTGTTGTCGATACACCGCGCCAGACAGTGGCTGATCGGCGGACAGGTGCCAGATGTTCAGGGCCGGTACAACCTGACCATCAATCTGCAGAACTTCTTTGCGCCCCTGGGATTCGACGGGCAGGAACGGTACCGGGTTCTCGCCATTCTTCTCACGAAACAGGAATGCTCCGCGCCCCTGCTCACGAGATTCGGCGCGCTCGAACACATGGTTCACCGCACTGACCATGCCATGACTGGAACGGAAGTTGGTGCCCAGGGTATGCAGTCGGCCAGTGGTGGCCTGGCGAGCGCGCAGGTAGGTGTAGATGTCGGCTCCGCGGAAGGCATAAATCGCCTGCTTCGGGTCGCCGATCAAAAACAGACCGGTTTCAGGGTTGTTGTCTTCGATGCGATAAATGCTCTCGAAGATTCGATACTGCACCGGGTCGGTGTCCTGGAATTCGTCGATCAACGCGACCGGGAATTGCTCGCGAATCAGTGTTGCCAGGCGCTCACCGCCTTCGGACTGCAAAGCCGCATCGAGCCGCAGCAGCATGTCATCGAAGCCCATCTCCGCGCGGCGACGCTTCTCTTCCTCGAACCGTGCACCGACCCAGTGAGCGGCGTGTTGCAGCACGGCGGCATCGGGGGTCGGCAAACCATCGAGGCTGGTCTTGAGACCGGGCATTGCATCGAGACCGGGATGACGGGGAGCTTCACCTTTCCAGGCTTCAGCCATGCCATCGGGGGTCAGGCGAGTGAAGCCGGTGCCAATGTCCAACTGCTCGAGCGATTCGTCTTCGGCCCAGGCCCGAAGTTTCTCGAACCAGGGTTCGAAGTAGCGCGGCTGCATCTTGCGGCCATCGACGCTCTTGCTTGCGACACCCTGGTGACAGATGGCAAGCAACTCATCCGCCCATTGGCGCCAGGGCATCTTGAGTTCGAGCAAAGCGGCCCGTCGTTCCTGCAGGCACTCGGCAATCAACTCGGCGGGCTCTTTACCTGCAACGCTGTCACGCTCGCTGGCGAACAACCCACGCACTCGTGGCAATAACGCCGCCGGGCCGCCCCAATTGCCGCGAACCCAGTTCAGTGCATCGCCTTGCATTGGATAGCAGAACAGTCGCCAGTAGTCGCGCAGGACTTCGCCGAGCAAATCGCTGTGATCGGTTTCCAGGGTCTGGGTAAACAGGCTGCCACTGTCGAACGCATGTTCGCGCAACATGCGCTGGCACCAACTGTGGATGGTCGATACCGCCGCTTCATCCATCCACTGGGCGGCGATGTCCAGGCGATTTGCACAACCGGACCACTGTTCGGGGAGGTACTGCTCGCGCAATTCGCCAATGAGGCCATCCGGCGCCGATGTTTCATCGCGGAAAAACCGTGCTGCTTCAGCCAGCCGTGTGCGAATACGTTCGCGCAGCTCTTTGGTCGCGGCATCGGTGAAGGTCACCACGAGGATTTGCGGCGGCAGCAATTCACGGCCAAAACCACTCGACTCGCCGCCGTGGCCAAGGACCAGACGCAAGTACAGCGCTGAAATGGTGAAGGTCTTACCGGTCCCGGCGCTGGCTTCGATCAGTTGGCTGCCACGCAGAGGGAATGCCAGGGCCAACGGTGTTTTCGTGGTCATGAGCGCGCCTCCTCGCTGGTCGATGAACGCCAGGAGGCCTCAAACAGCGGCCGATACAAAGCGTTGCACCAATCGGGGAAGGTCTCGTCGGCAATCAGTGCATCGTAATCGGCGTATTGCCGAGTGAGCGCCGGGCTTTCGCGGCGCTCGCCGTCAGTGGTCTGGCCGTCGCCTTCATAGGCCTTGCGGGCAGCAGCGTCAGCTTTGGCCGGGTCGGTTTGAGCGAGCCAGGCGAACGCTGTTTTTACTGCAATCGGCAGCGGCTGACGCATGCCCGATTGCCAGGCCAACAACAGATCGCCCAGAACCCGGGATGCTGCCGCCTCCTCCATCGGACCGAGCAGCAAACTGTCGTCACTGGCCACCAACGCGGTTGTCATCGGCATGCCGCTGGCACAGGCAACCAGGTGATTGACCCAAGGTCGCGTCAGGCGATGCCATTTGCGGGCCTTGATCGAACCGATGCTGTTAGGAATCGTAGTAACCGACAACAACCCGCCATCTGCGCGTTGATGCAGGCCACTGAGCCAACCCTCCAGACGCAATCCTTGTAGTTCCAGACTCACCGGCAACGCGCTGGTAAGCGGGGTCGGCCATAACGCCAGAAGTTGCTGATAACGCAGCAGCAGATCCGGCAGCGGCTCGATCAACTCTCGCTGAAGACATTCGCCAAAACCGGCCATGGGCAAGAGCCCGCTGTTTTGCAGGCGTTTTGCCTGCGCCTCCAGTACCTGATCGGTTTGCTCCAGTTGCCCCAGCGCCGCTTCGAGCAAGCTGTCGCTGAGGCTATAGCGTTGCAGCGCATCGAGTACGAATGGCTCCTCATCTGCCAAAGGCACTTCGGCAGCCTCGAAGAACACTTTGAGCCGCTGACTGAAGAAATGTCGTACAGGGTTGCGCAGAAAATCCTGCAGCTGCCCCAGGCTCAGCGGTTCGTCCTGGACATAGGGTTCAAGTACTTCGATATCAGTCGCCAGATCACTGGCTTGATGAAGAACCTGCCACTCGCTGGCGTAGCTGAATAGATCATCGCCTTCGTGAAAGTAGCGAGCGCTGAAAGGTTGCAGCGGATGTTCCTGAGTCATGGATTCAAGCAGGTCATCATTGTCATTGTGCAGTCGCCAGCCGCTACCGAGATGGTCACGCAACTGCCCTATCAACACCGAAGCAGGGCGCTCGCTGTTGTCCCGAATACTGCGACCGACCCAGCTGATATAGAGTTGGTCGCGTGCCGACAACAATGCTTCCAGCAACAGATAGCGATCATCTTCGCGTCGGGAACGATCGCCGGGGCGGTAGTCACTGCCCATCAGGTCGAAATCCAGCGGCGGCTGCGCGCGAGGGTAATCGCCGTCATTCATGCCAAGCAGGCAGACCAGTTTGAAGGGGATAGCTCGCATGGGCATCAAGGTACAAAAGTTAACGGCCCCGGCAAGGAAGCGCTGAGACAGGCGACCTTGGTCAAGGCCCGCCAGCCAGGCTTCACGGACTACGGTCAGCGGTAATTCGTCCTGCAAACCTACAGACTCGCAAGTCTCAAGCCAGGTCTCACGCAGCTCTTCGAGTTGGGCCAGCAAGTAGTCGTCATGCTCGTTACTGGCCAGGAAGAATAACTGCACCAAAGCTTGCAACCGCGAGCCCCATTGTTTGGGTGCTGCAGGATGAGTGAGTTCCTGATGGGCAATTTCCAGCGCATCCAACAATGCCACCAAGGGACCTATGAGTGCGGCATCCAGACCACCGATTTCATCGTAGGGTTCGATGCCCTCACAGGCACTGGCACTGCCCACGGCATAACCCAGCAGCATCCGTCGCAGACCGAAACGCCAACTGTTTTGCTCCAGCTCTTCAGGCAGGCCCAGACCCGCGCGCTGCTCAGCGTTCATCCCCCAGCGGATACCCGCGCCTTCAATCCAGCGATGCAAGGTCGGCAGGTCACGCTCCTCTACGCCAAACCGAGCGCGTAATGCCGGAACGTCGAGCAGATCAAGGATTTCGCTGACGGGGAAGCGACTATCGGGCAGTTTGAGCAGATGCTCGACAGCGATCAATAGCGGATCCCGGCCGCGCTGACCTTGATCCGCAAGTGTGAAAGGAATGAAGCGCGGATCAAAGCGATCAAGCTGACCAAAGACAGCACGGATGTGCGGGGCATAACTGTCGATGTCCGGGACCATCACGATTACGTCGCGAGGCCTCAGGTCTGGGTCAGCACTGAATCGTGCGAGCAACTGATCGTGGAGTATCTCCACTTCGCGTTGAGCGCTATGGGCGATGTGAAAACGGATCGATTCGTCCTTTTTCAGATCGACAACGGGCCAACGTTCGCGAGTCTCGTTCAGGGGACGCAATTCCAGGATGTCGTCCTGCAACTGATTGAGCATGTTCTGTGGCTGGTTTTCACTGAAAAGGTCGATGCGCCCGTCGCGAAATGCCGAGCGATAGCTATTGGGATCGTCGTAACTGTCGAGCAGATTAATGTAGTCCCGCCCCTGTTTACCCCACGCTGCCAGTAGCGGGTGAGCATGCTGATGGAGCGTTTGCGAGTCGAGCACAACTGGCATGCCGCTCTTGCGAGCCTGACGCTTGTACTGATGTCGCAATAGATCTTTATCGGCGACGATGTCCGCCCAATGGTGACGACATGGGTTGTGTACGCACAGTAAGACCTGGCTAAAACGAGCAAGCCCGGCAAGCGCTTCCAGGGCTTGAGCAGGCAATGAAGAAATCCCGAAAACGATCACCCGTGAAGGCAAACCACTGGGCGCTACGTAGAGACTATTGATCCGCTCGATAAAGCGTTGGTGGACGCCTGCGCGGCTTTGCGCCATGCCTTGCTCACCAACATCCAACAACAGCGCACGCCACAGCTCCGCCTGCCAACAGTTGGCCGGGGTCAGGGCTTTGGCTTCGCCTCTGCCATTTCGTAACTGATGACGACCTTCTGCCCAGTCTTCGAGCCAGTCGGCACGGTAGACCTGATATTGGTCGAACAGATCCGCCAGTCGCTCCGCCAATTGATAGCGTTTACGTAAGTCGGTGTCATTGGTAAGAAAGCGCTGCAGGGGTTCGAAGTGCGGTTGATTGATCAACTGTGGCAGCAGACGCATCAGACGCCAGGTCAGCGGGGCTTTATCGAGAAGGGATTTGACCGGGATTTCGTCACGTCCCAGCACCATACGATAGAGCTGCCACATGAAGCTGCCCGGTAACTGCACGTCGATGGCAGCGGCGATTCCACAGCCGCCCATGTCGTCATCTTCAGGGTCTTCGGCCAATGCCAGCTTAAGCCACTGGGCGATGCCGTTGCTCTGTACCAAGGCGATTTCATTTTCCAAGGGAGCCAGCGGGTAGCGCCGCATCCAGCTGACCACCAGGCTGCGTAACTCGTCCAGGCGATTGCCGTGAACCACCATAAAACCAGCACTGAGGGACGTAGCGTCCGGCATAAAGGCTTCCTTGGGAAAATACAAAAGCTAGGGCCGAACCTTAGCACTGTCGGCAGACTGTGACAGCCGGGAGCGGTCCGATGATGCTGTACGAACTTTCCTGCGGACAAAACAAAACCCCTACCTGCAT
>NZ_AZRW02000070.1 GCF_000512695.2 Pseudomonas sp. QTF5
GCGCCATCATAGCGCCCTATTGAGGTGTCCAATTTCATTAGGCCAGATCAGCTTGCTCGCGAATGCGGTGTGACAGGCAGCGTTAATGTCGACTGACACACCGCATTCGCGAGCAAGCCCGCTCCCACATTTGTTGGCGGTGCTTCTGATAGGAATGTCTGTAGTTCTATATCTCAACTTGTGAAGGAAAACTCCCTAAAAAAGTAGGGCAAATCTGATTTCATTGTCCCTCCGTCAACACCCCTTGTCGCTCATGCAGAATCGCCCGCCTTCATTCTGCAGAGACACATCGGATGTTCGCGCCTGCCAATCAACCGCGTTTCACGTTGACCCTCGACGGCGCCCAGAATGAGCTCAAGGTACTTGAGTTCACGGGCAAGGAAGCCATCAGCCAACCCTACCGCTTTGACCTGGAACTGGTCAGCGAACGGCCCGACATTGACCTCGAAAGCCTGCTGCACCGTCAGGCGTTTCTGAGTTTCGATGCACAAGGTTCCGGTATTCACGGTCAGATTTTTCGTGTCGGCCAGAGCGATTCCGGCCAGCGTCTGACGGGTTACCAAATCAGTCTTGTACCGCGTCTGGCGTACCTCGCTCGGCGTATCAATCAGCGAATCTTCCAGCGCAAAAACGTGCCGACCATCGTCGAGGAGGTTCTCAAAGACCATGGCATCCAGCGCGATGCCTTTGAGTTCAGACTCGGCAGCGACTACTCCGATCGCGAGTATTGCGTGCAGTACGCCGAAAGCGATCTGGCGTTCATCCAGCGGTTATGTGCAGAAGTCGGCATTCATTACCACTTCCAGCACAGCCCCGACGGGCACCTTCTGGTCTTCGGTGATGATCAGACGGTTTTCCCCCGTCTACCCGAGCCGACTTTGTACCTGCCGGGCAGCGGAATGGCCGCGGATGCGCCAGCGATCAAGCGTTTCAACGTGCGGCTGGAAACCCGGACTACAGCGGTCACTCGCCGGGACTACGACTTCCATAAACCGCGCTTGAAACTCGAAAGCCGCCTCGACAGCGAACAGCGACCGGTGCTCGAGGACTACCACTTTCCCGGCCAATTCACCGATCGCGAACACGGCAAGCATCTGGCTCAACGGGCCTTGGAGCGCCACGGTGCAGATTACCGCCAGGCCGAAGGTCGCGGCGACGAATCTGCTTTAGTCAGTGGGCATTTCCTGCGCCTCGCCGAACACCCGCGTCAAACGTGGAATGACCTGTGGTTGATCACTGAAATTGAACACCGTGGCCGGCAGCCGCAGGTGCTGGAAGAGTCGGCCACCAGCGACAACCCGGATGATTTTCAGGGCTATCGCAATACCTTTCTGGCGACGCCGTGGGATGTTTTTTTTCGCCCGCCGCTGGGGCCAGAAAAACCACGCTTGCTTGGCTATCAGCCTGCCGTGGTCACCGGCCCGACTGACAGCGAAATCCATTGCGACGCGTACGGTCGAGTCAAGGTTCAGCTCGCCTGGGACCGTGACGGTCAGCTCAACGAGCATTCCAGTTGCTGGCTGCGCGTAGCCACTGGCTGGGCGCACGACCGCTACGGCAGCGTGATGATTCCGCGCGTCGGCATGGAAGTGCTGGTGGGGTTCGTCGATGCCGATGCCGACAAACCGCTGGTCATGGGTTGCCTGCCCAATGCGGCGACCCCAGTGCCGCTCGATCTGCCGGCGGACAAGACCCGCAGCATTTTCCGCAGCCAAAGTAGTCCCGGTGGCGGCGGTTACAACGAATTGCGCATTGAGGATCGCAAGGGCGCCGAGGAAATTTACCTGCGCGCCCAGCGAAACTGGACTCAGCATGTACTGAACGATCAACAAGTGCAGGTCGACAACCAGCGCAGCATCGTCGTCACCGGCATCGCCCGCCATGAGTTGAAGGCTGACGAAAAACGCATCACCCACGGTCAGCGCCAGACCGAAGTGCGGCTGGACGATCACTTGGTGGTGGTCGGCGACCGGCACATTCGCGTGACCAGTCAGGCCCTCAACGCCAGTCAGCAATTCCACGTCAGCGCCGGCCAGCAAGTGGTCATCGACGGCGGCGCCAGCGCGACCATTCAGGCCGGCGGGCAGTGGATCAACATCGGCCCCGGCGGGATTTTCAGCAGCGTGCCGATCCAGGTCGGTGGCGCACCGATGGCGGCCATGACTGCTGCGCCGAGCCGGCCGGACGTTCCGTTGAAACTCGCAGCCGCCCCGGCGGCGCTGCTCAGTGCCGCACAAATACTCAGCCTGCAAAGCGACGCCCCATTCTGCGAAGAATGCGAGCGCTGCAAGGACGGTGCTTGTGCCGCCTGATGCCTTGTCCCCTCATGCCTGGCTGGAGCGCCAGCTGCTGCAACCGTCGGAGCAACTGTTCGCGATCTTCAGCAGTGCCAGTGCTGCTGAACCCTTTAAAGCTTGGCAACGCTCGATCACGGATCAAGCGCCGAGTCCGATCTGGGCAGACACCGCGTATGCCGAGTGGGAAGCGGTGATGCCCTATGTCGGAATCGTCGCTGCTGGCAGTGAGTTTCTGGAGTGGGTTGCCACGACCGAGTCTCGAGACTGGGGTTGGCTGGCGGTTTCTTCTGCCTCTCAAGAAGCGCTGGTCGAGCATTTGCGCAGCCTCACTCAAGTTCTGCTGCCCAACAGCAACGTGGTGTTTTTCCGTTTCTGGGATGGGCGTTATGTGTTGCCGATTCTTCAGTCTGGCGACGTTAACGCCACGCAGTTAATGCCTGTCATCGACCGTTGTTTGATCAATGGTTTGCCGCTCGATATTGGTGGCAGTGCATTGAAAACCTCCAGGGTTTTTCCGTGGTGGGAAGTGTCCGAATCGCTGCTCGAAGACCTCGCCGCCGAGTCCGCAACAACACACATCAACAACTTGCTGAAGTGGTTGAGCGAAGACCGGCCTGATTTATATGAGGCGTTCTCAGAGCGCGTACTGCAGCACAAAGTTGCGATCTTTTTGCAAGCGCCGGACCTGCCTCAAGCACCGAAATCAGCTTTGGTGGATTACCTGATATCGGAGCTGGACTGATGGATCAGATCGAACGCATCGAGCAGGAGCTCGACGGTTTCAAAGACACCTTGAGTTTGTATCGCCAGCAACTTGGCAGCTTCTTGAGCCGGAATGCGGACAGGGTTAGCCGAGCTACGGATCTGCCGTCGCTGATGGACATGGAGCGGGTGATAAAACTCGGCAACACCACGACTGCAGTGAGCAGTGGCGACGATGATTTTCTCTCGGGTGTTGCGCAGTGCCCGGCAAATGGAATTTTGGAAATCGAGAGCAAGTTTGAATCGGTTTATGACATTCCGTTGGGGAATATTCAGGTCGATGTGGTTGCCCGTGATGGCGGTGAAAGCACACCGGTCTTGCTCGACGAAAGCGGTAAAGGACAGTTCGAAGGCACACCGGGCAAGTTCTATCGCGTCCATGTCCAGGGTGAAGTGACCCCGGCACAAATCAAGGACCTCTTTGCTTCTTACGATGGCCTGACATCAGAACTGGACGGTTGGCTACGCAACGAGTGGGAAGGGTTCAAACCGCAATGGTCGCAATCGACATTTGCGGCCGCCGGTAACGGAATACTCGCGGGAAGTTGGGCAGCGGTTATCGGTGTATGGGACAGCATCAGCCTGCTCTCGGACATTCTCCAGGATCCCCGAAAGTTCGTTGGCCGCCTGGGTAGCGGCGCCGACAAACTGGCCGAACTGGCAGAGAAATTCCCGGCAACAATGGAAAAGGTGCAACTGCTGGTCAGCGATGAAGCGGCCCTTTGTTTGTTGCTGCGCACGGCCAGCCTCTGGTTGGAGATGCTGCCACCCAGCGAAATCGCCGGCAAAACTGCCGAAGCGGTTTCAGCCGTGGTGGTGCAACTGCTCATCGACATTCTGATCGGGCTAGTTCTGACTTTTGCGGGCGTAGGCGCAGGTATTGCCTATTTGGCTATACGCCTTGCCAACTACGGCACTCGGATCGTCGACGCAGTAGTGGGTTTCGTCAAAGCGATCTTCAACATCATCAACAGCTTCATTACTTATGTTGATCGCTACAAAAAAGTAGCCGCGCGCGGCGTTGCTGCGGGTCTCAAACAAGGTCGCATGCAACTGCGCTGGGATGCCAAGCGCAACACCACGCTCAAACAAAACGAACACCACGACAACGTCCCGGCTCAGGCGAAAAACCCCAACGGCGACAGCGCCGACTCCGTCGATAAAACCGCCACCAACAAATGTCCGGTGTCGATGGTCACCGGCGAAGAACTGCTGACCCTCACCGACGGTTCGCTGGACGGCATCCTGCCGTTCGACTTCACCCGGCTCTACCGCACCAGCGCCGCCGAGATCGATGTCGGCCTCGGATTTGGCTGGAGCCATTCGTTATCCCATCGGCTGGAAATCGACGGCGACACTGTCATCTGGATCGACCACGAAAACCGTCGCACCACCTTCCCGCTGCCGAGCAGCGCCCGCCCGGCAATCCACAACAGCCTCTCGCGCGCCGCGATTTACCTCGGCAATGAACCCGAAGAACTGATCCTCGCCCAGGCCGGCGACGAGGCACGTTTCTACCATTTTCATAATGGTTTTCTCACAACCATCAGCGATCCTTACGACAACCGCCTACGCATCACCCGCGACCGCCAGGGCCGCATCCAGCGCCTCGACAACGGCGCCGGTCGTGCCTTGCTGTTGCGTTATGACCGCGCTCATCTGATCGCCGTCGACTATCAGGTGTTTGTCCCGGCGCAGACCCTCGATGAAGCCTGGCAGACCGAGCAAACACTGGTTGGTTACCGCTACGACGAGCGCGCCCGACTCATCGAAGCCACCAACGCCGCCGGTGAAAGCGAGCGTTACGACTACGATGACCAGCACGTCATCCTGCAGCGGCAATTGGCTGGTGGGGCGAGTTTCTTCTGGGAGTGGGAAAGGTCCGGCAAGGCTGCCAGATGCATCCGCCACTGGGCGTCGTTTGCGCAGATGGACGCGCGGTATACCTGGGATGACGAGGGCAGCGTCACCGTCCAGAACATCGATGGCAGCGAAGAGGTTTACGTCCACGACGACCGGGCGCGGCTGGTGCGCAAGGTTGAGCTGGATGGCGGCGAACAGCTCAGGGCCTATGACGAGCAGGGCCGGTTGGTGGCCGAGCAGGATCCGCTCGGGGCCGTCACTGAATACCGCTATGACGAAGTCGGACGGTTGGTGGCGCTGATTCCACCGGAAGACGAACCAACGTCCTACGAGTACCGCAACGGTTTCCTGCACGCGCGCTATCGCGGCAAAGCGGTGTGGAAATATCAGCGCAATGTTCAGGGGGACGTCACCGAGGCTACCGATCCCGACGGCCAGGTCACCCACTATCACTACGACGCTCAGGGGCGTTTGCTGTCGATCCGCTACCCGGACACCAGTCGGCATGTGTTCGTCTGGAATGCCTTGGGGCAGCTGGTCGAAGAGACACTGCCGGACGGTGGTGTACGGCGTTTTTCCTACGATGCGCTGGGGCGGCGGATTACCCGTCAGGACGAACACGGTGCGGTCACCCAGTACCAATGGGATGCCGTCAGCCGACTGCTCCAGACGATTTTGCCTACCGGTGCCACTCGCGCCTTCAGCTACAACACCTACGGCAAAATCACCGCCGAACGCGATGAACTGGGGCGCGTCACCCGCTATGAATACGCCGATGATCTGCACCTGGTCAGCCGCCGCATAAACCCCGACGGCACCCAGCTCAAGTACCGCTACGACAACGCGCAGCTGTTGCTCACGGAAATCGAAAACGAATCCGGCGAAAAATATCAGCTGGACTACACGCCCAACGGCCTGATCCGACAGGAAACCGGCTTCGACGGCCGCCGAACAGCTTACGTTTACGACCTCAATGGCCACCTACTGGAGAAAACCGAGTTCGGCGACGACGGCTCGCAGCTGATCACGGCTTATGAGCGGGACTCGGCCGGGCGGTTGCTGACCAAAACCCTGCCCGACGGCATCAAGGTCGAATACCGCTACGACTCGTTGGGCCGACTGACCAGTGTCGACGACGGCCACGATCACCCACTGGAATTCGAGTATGACCAGCAGGACCACCTGATCACCGAGCACCAGGGCTGGGGCACGATGCGTTATGCCTACGACGCCTGCGGCCAGCTCAACCGTCTGCGTCTGCCGGACGGCAGCAAACTCGATTACCACCATGCCAAGGGCGGCGCGCTGACGGCCATCGACCTTAATGGCGCGCGTCTTACAAGTCACACTTACAAATCCGACCGCGAACAGCAACGCCAGCAGGGTTTGCTGCTCAGCGAATATACCTACGACGACCAAGGCCGTTTGAAGGCCCATGCCGTCAGCCAACAGCAAAAAAGACTGTACCGCCGCGACTATGCCTACAGCCTCAACGGCAATCTCGACCACATCGCCGACACCCGCCACGGCCAGCGCAGCTACCAGTACGACCCGCTTAATCGACTGATCCGCGTCCGCCATTCCCGCGACCAACAGCCGGAAACCTTCGCCCACGACCCGGCCAGCAACCTGCAGATGCAGGATCGTCCTGGCGTTGCGAAGGTGCTGGGTAATCGCCTGCTGATGCAGGGCGACCGCCACTACGACTACGACGCCTTCGGCAACCTGCTCCGCGAACGCCGCGGCACCGCACAAAAACTTGTCACCGAATACCGCTACGACTGCCAGCACCGGCTGATCGGCGTCACCACGCCGGACGGTCGCTGTTCCAGTTACCGCTACGACGCCTTCGGCCGCCGCATCGCCAAAACCGTCGACGGTAAAACCACCGAGTTCTTCTGGCAGGGCGACAACCTCGTCGCTGAAAGCAGCAAGGAGCATTACCGCAGCTACGTCTACGAACTTGGCAGCTTCCGCCCACTGGCCATGCTCGACGGCAAAGGCCCGAAAAAAGCCTGCCCGTTTTACTACCAACTCGACCACCTCGGAACGCCGCAGGAGCTGACGGATTACGGTGGCGAGATTGTCTGGTCGGCCAAGTACAACGCCTACGGCAAGGTCACGCATCTGGCACTCGGTGGAGGCGAGCAACTCGACCAGCCACTGCGTTTCCAGGGGCAGTACTTCGACGCCGAGAGCGGTCTGCATTACAACCGGCATCGGTACTATGATCCGGATGTGGGTCGGTATCTGACGCCGGATCCGATCAAGTTGGCGGGCGGGCTGAACCAGTACCTGTACACGCCGAATCCGACGGGGTGGGTTGATCCGTTGGGGTTGAGCGGGAACTGTCCGCCACCGAATAAGCTTGGGTGTAAGGCTCCGGATGATGTTTCTGGCGCTAAGGTTGAAGAGGGTGAACCGCCGCTGCCGAAGCTGTCGGGTGATCAGCGGAGAGCGCGGATTGATGAGTTAGCTGAGGCTAATGCAAAGCGGCGGGTTTTGGAGTGGGAGGACAAGTACGGTATGCATACTGTTGCGAAACATAACCCTGAAATACCAGGCGTGGCGCTAAAGCAGAGATCGATTGATGGGAGCCATCCAACAAAAAAAGGAAAAAAGGAGAGGATTAACCCAAGTTCTCAGTTTAAAAGCTGGCTACTACAGATGCATGCAATAAATGATGCTGTTTCTAGAATGAATCGAAAGCCTCCCGCTCCCACGAGTTTTACTCAATCAGGGGATCCCGTTGTAAGGAGGGAAATGCCGGGTGGCGGTAGGGGCTATAAGCCTAATAAAAAGGATTTACAAAACCCGAAATATGTAGATGAGTTGAATTATTCAGAGGTTAGGTTTCGTCAAGGTGGTGTGGTTAAACCCTATACTGCATTCCCAGATTAGGATAAGTGAAAATGTTAAAGTGGCCTATGTATGACCTTCCTTTCGAGCCGACACTTTTGTATTGGTTGGGAGGGATTTCTATTTTTGATCGTGAAGAAACACTTGGTGAGGCTTTGTGGGTATATAATCCGAATGAAAAATCTGATAGAGAAAAAATTATTAAGTTGTTTTTGTTAAGTAACCTTGAGCATCTACCATATAGACACCGATTCTTGATGTTTAAAATACTCGAAGATGCCTTAATACAGCCAAGTTTTGATTTTTCTACTCAGTTTGAAAGCGACTACGACGCCAATACGTCTATGGCTTGGGATGAATCAGAGATAGACGATCCTCGTGGATTTTTTGAAGATATATATAAATTGGCAAGCGAAGAATGGAAAACCGATCTGCATAAGGCCAGTCTTGAAGACCAATCTACTTGGTGACAGAGGGGCACGGCAGCGAAATTTCCAGGCAAGGTCGTCGGAAGTTTCCTTCAAAACGTATCGGTTTCCATGAACTGGTGCGAAGTGAGATCCATGGATAGTCTTTGGCTGTCGCTGCAAATGCAGTGGCAGGGTGTAGGAACCCTGGACAACTCACCGCGCATCAGCGCTGTCGTTTGATTGCGGCACTTAACTTGTGTCCGTAACATCGTTCGCGGCGGCTGTGCGCGGGGCACGCTACGGCGTGGCTGAGTTTGGTGAGTTGCTCAGTTTCCTACTCCCGCGTACGGCTGCCACCCAAGCCCGTAGGAAAGGCCGTTGGTAGCTTTTAACTCAATCACCAAGGTCTAAAAAAATGAAAACACTTCACCCCGACCCACCCTACGAAAAACCAATCCCCCACCCCAAAAACCGCTTCATGGCCCTCACCAGCAACTGCACCGACATGCCCACGCTGTTCGTCGACACCCACGCGCCGCTCGATGTTTTATATGACGCTGCCAGCTATCGAATTCGTGCCGTGACGCAGGTGCTCGAGAACCTGTCGATGCGCGGTTCGGTCGAGTGTGAGTCGTTCATTCTTAGTGATTTTGCCTTGCTGTGTGCCATTCCGTTGCGGGATGGGTGTGATGTGCTGGATGTGGTGGGGCGGCGGTTGAGGGCTCGGTCTTCGGAGTAACGCCGCAGAATGATCGTTCCCACGCTCCTGCGTGGGAATGCAGCCCGTGACGCTCTGCGTCACATCGGTGTCAGGCACGAATTCGATTGCGTGGCTGGAACGCGGAGCGTCCCTTGAGGCATTCCCACGCGGGAGCGTGGGAACGATCAGCGTGCAGATTGCCCGCTCAGCCACCAACCCCTGACGTTCTGCGCCGTACAAGGTAAACTTCCCGGCCTTCGCAGGAGCAATCATGAATTATCGTCACGCCTTCCATGCCGGCAATCACGCCGATGTGTTCAAACACCTGACTTTGACCCGCCTCATCGCCTTGATGTCGCGCAAGGAGCAGCCGTTTGCCTATCTCGACACTCACGCCGGTATTGGTCTGTATGACCTGCAGGGCGATCAGGCCAGTCGTACCGGTGAGTACCTGGAAGGGATCGCGCGGTTGTGGGATCAGCCGGATTTGCCGGCGTTGACCGCCGATTACATGAAGGTGCTGCACGACATGAACCCGGATGGCCAGTTGCGCTATTACCCGGGGTCGCCGGAGTTGGCGCGGCGTCTGACGCGGCCGCAGGATCGGCTGATGCTCAACGAGAAGCACCCCGAAGACGGCTTGCTGCTCAAGGACAACATGGCCGGTGATCGTCGGGTGAAGGTGCACTTGGGCGAAGGCTGGCATGTGCCGCGTGCGATGTTGCCGGTGCAGGAGAAACGGGCGGTGATGTTGATTGATCCGCCGTTTGAGCAGCTTGATGAGATGCAGCGCTGTGCGGCGTCGTTGAAAGAGGCGATTGGCCGGATGCGCCAGACAGTGGCGGCGATCTGGTACCCGGTGAAGGACCAGCGCATGTTGCGGCGTTTTTATCAGGACTTGGCAGGCACGGGCGCGCCGAAGTTGTTGCGGGTGGAGTTGCTGGTGCATCCGCTGGATACGCCCAATAGCCTGAATGGTTCGGGGTTGGCGATTGCTAATCCGCCATGGGGGCTTGAGGAAGAGTTGCGTGAGTTGCTGCCGTGGTTGTCCAAGAAGCTTGGGCAGACTCAGGGTGGGTGGCAGATGGATTGGTTGATTGCCGAGAGTTGATCGCTGATCAGATACATTGATGGCGTCTGAAAGGACGCCTTCGCGAGCAAGCCCGCTCCCACAGGGGGATCATGTCGATCACAGAGTGTGGTCAGACACAGATCCAGTGTGGGAGCGGGCTTGCTCGCGAAGCTTTTCAGGGCCCGAAAATCAGATCGGGCAAGTCACGCCTGTACCGCCAATCCCGCAATACCCTTCAGGGTTTTTTGCCAGGTACTGCTGGTGATACGCCTCGGCGAAGTAGAACGTCGGGGCTTCTTCGATTTCGGTGGTGATGGTGCCTTTGCCAGCCTTGGTCAACTCGGCCTGGAATACTTGTTCGCTGTGCTTGGCCGCAGCCAGTTGCGTCGGGTTGGTCGCATAGATCACCGAGCGGTACTGGGTGCCGATGTCGTTACCTTGGCGCATGCCCTGGGTCGGGTTGTGCAGTTCCCAGAACATCTTCAGCAGTTCTTCGTAGCTGACTTTTGCCGGCTCGTAGACCACTAGCACCACTTCGCTATGGCCGGTCAGGCCCGAGCAGACTTCTTCATACGTCGGGTTCGGCGTAAAACCGCCGGCGTAACCCACCGCTGTACTGACAACGCCTTCACGCTGCCAGAACTTGCGCTCCGCACCCCAGAAGCAGCCCAGGCCGAAGATCGCGAAATCCACGTCGGTGACGAACGGGCCCAGCAGCGGGGCGTCGTGGACGAAGTGTTTTTCCGGCACGGTCATTGGGGTTTCGCGGCCAGGCAGAGCTTGTTCTTTAGTCGGGAGCACGTTTTTGTTCACCAGGATTTCCGAGCGCAGAACCATGATCAGTCCTCTCAGTCAGGTTGAGATGTAAATAAACAGACTGCCAGTGTGCCTAATGACGCTCGGTTAAGCACTACCCAATGTGGGAGCGGGCTTGCTCGCGAAGGCGGTGTGTCAGACGCCATCAATGTCGACTGTCACGCCGCCTTCGCGAGCAAGCTGAACTGGCCTAATGAAATTGGACACATCAATAGGGCGCTATGATGGCGCCCAAATCTGAGGT
>NZ_AZRW02000071.1 GCF_000512695.2 Pseudomonas sp. QTF5
TGTGGGGTTTCCCCATGTGAGAGTAGGTCATCGTCAAGATTGAATTCCGAAACCCCTATCTGCATATGCAGGTAGGGGTTTTGTTTTGTCCGCAGGAAAGTTCGTACAGCATCATCGGACCGCTCCGGTCTGATTGCGATGCTGTCCCGTCGGTGTTTATCGATGCCGATTGCCAAGGCGCGGCATACCGTGGAACCACCGATTACGATGGAGGGGTTTGCGTTGCACTTGGCCTGGCATACGCGGCGGGATGATGACCGGAAGACTTCCATCCTCCGTATCATCACCCTGAAATCAAGGCAGCGACTGGCTGCTCGCTCTCATGACCCCCGCCTCACCATTAGCCACGAGCCAACGAAACAGCTCGGCCACCGACACCGTGTGGCTGCGCTCTATCCAGCGTACCAGCGCCGGGCCGTAGTGTTCGGTGTAACGGGTGAGCACCAATTGGCGACAGTCCGGTGACAGGCGCAGGGTGATTTCCCGACAGTGCAGATGCAGATTGGCTGAGTCATCACGGATTACCCGTTGCTGCAGAGTCAGGCTATTGTTTTCAGAACCCATCGGCCGGTGCTCCTGTGCATTGAGGAGTGGTGTTCTCTGGCGAGCCTTGTTTGCCGTCGGCCACGTAAGCAGCACGATGCTCGGCCACCACATTACGCAACGCGCTGTAATAGTCCGGCAGTTTTTGCAGGCTGTCGGTCAACGGTAAGGCTTCTGCCCGACCGTCGACGATGCCACCAACAGTGTTGATAGTGGATAGCATGTCCACGGTATCGCTATTGCTGCCGAACGGGTCGACCACAAAACCGAGCACGCGCCCGGCGGCATCGCGGCTGTTGGAGGTGCCGAACAGCGGCAACTCAAGGATCGGACCGTTGGCGATGCCCCACACGCCGAAGGTCTGGCCGAAGTCCGCATCGTGGCGCGGAATACCGGCCATGCCGGAGACGTCGATCAAGCCCACCACCCCGACCGTGGTGTTCAGCGCGAAACGTCCCAGAGTATTGACCGAGCGCATCGGGTTACCTTGCAGCAGGTCATTGATAAAGACCTTGGGCTCACCGAAGTTCGCCACAAAGTTATGCACACCGGTCTGGAAAAAGTCCGGCAAGTAGCGATAGCCGCGAGCGACCGGCGCCAGAGCGTAGTCGTCGACCGTCCGGTTGAAAGCGAAGACTCCGCGATTGAACGGTTCCGCCGGGTCGTACACCGAATAGGTGATGTCGGCGCAGGCCACGTCGGTGGTGGACGGCGGATGGCTGCTGCAACCCGTCAGCCCTGCGGCCAACACGGCGATTGAGGTGTTGCGGGCCAACCAGGGAGCACGCTTGAAAGGCAACATGGATGCAAGTCTCAGGAGGAATTCGCCGTGATGCTGAGCTCCAAGCCTTGCGCAAAGATGTCTGGTTTATTGCGGTGCTGACGTTTTATTGCAGAGTTGAAATATATGACGCGGGGCCATGAATGGTTTTAGATGGCGGTTCCATTCGCCCCTTAAGTGACCTTCGGTGAACAGCCTTTTAATTGTGGACGATGACCTTGAAGTCCTCGATCTCCTGAAAAAATTCTTCATGCAGCACGGCTACAGCGTCGAGGTCGCCACAGACGGTGCATCGCTGTGGTCGGCCATCGAGCGCCAGGCGCCGGACCTGATCATTCTGGACGTGATGTTGCCCAGCGACAGCGGGCTGGTCCTGTGTCAGCAACTGCGGATTCGACACGCAATACCGATAATCATGCTGACGGCCATGGGCGAGCTCAGTGATCGGGTAGTCGGTCTGGAGCTGGGCGCCGATGATTATCTGACCAAACCCTTCGACGCCCGTGAACTGCTGGCCCGGGTGCGCGCTGTGCTGCGCCGGGTGGACGAGTGCCGTCCGGTGTCGCAGGAGCGGCCTCGTCCGCTGATCGACTTCGCCGACTGGCACCTCGACGTCACGCGCCGTGAATTGCGCTCGCCGGACAACGTGATGATCCCGCTGTCGGCCGGTGAGTTTGACCTGCTGCTGGTCTTCGTCGAACACCCCCAACGCATTCTCACCCGCGAGCAGTTGCTGGACCTGGCGCGTGGGCATAGTCATGAAGCGTTCGATCGCAGCATCGACGTCCAGGTCAGCCGCCTGCGACGCAAACTCGAGTCCGACACCAAGCGGCCTGCAATGATTCGCACCGTGCGCAATGGTGGTTACCTGTTTACCCCCAGCGTGACGCGGAGATGAGCTGGCTGAAACGGATTCGCGCCCGAGACTGGCCGCAAGATACGGTGGCGCGCTGGATCGCGTTGACGATCATCCTGACCATGCTCATTTCACTCGCGCTCAACGGACTGTTTATCCAACTGGCCGGAGTATGGGCGCGCCCGCCGCTGACCGAAATCGGTTTGCTGGAAAAAGCCGCCGCCATCGCCCGCATCATCGAGGCTGCCCCGACGCCACTGCGCAGCCAATTGGCACAAGCCGCCAACGAGAGCGGCTTCACTGTCACTTGGCACCCTGATCGGCACGATCTCAATCTGCCGACAGTGGACGATCCGAAGTCTGACATCGGCTCGACCATCCTGCAGCCGATGCTCAGAGCCCCTGACAGGCGCATCGAAGCCTATGAACCGGCCGACTGGACGGAGCACACGGCGGACGCGCATTACGCGCTGCTGATCGAGCTGTCCGACTCATCGTGGCTGATGTTCTCCGCGCCCTCGCGCAGTTGGGGGCTCGACGAAGCGCCACGCTACCTGATCGTCATCCTGCTGGTGCTGATCTCCACCGCACTGGTCGCGCTGATCGCCACCCGACGCCTCGCCACACCTTTGCAGCGCTTCGCCGAAGGCGCCCGGCGCTTTGGCACGGACTTCCGCGCACCGCCCATCGAACCGCTTGGCCCCCACGAAATTCGCCAGGCCATTCTCGCGTTCAATGCCATGCAGGCGCAGTTGCAACACTTCATCCGCGATCGCACGCAAATGCTCGCCGCCATCTCCCACGACCTGCGCGCTCCCCTGACGCGGATGCGTTTGCGGGGGGAATTCATTGAAGACGCCGAGCAACAGCAGCGCTTGTTTCGTGACGTGGATGAAATGCAGGCGATGATCAACTCGGCGCTGGAGTTCTTTCGTGATGATGCGCGGCTTGAACCGGCGACCCAGTTTGACCTGGCGGAACTGCTGCAAACGTTGCTTGATGATTATCGGGATCAGGGAGTCGACATTACGTTCAGCGGGCCGCTGCGGTGGGTGTATTTCGGGCGCCCGTTGGGGCTTAAACGGGTGATGACCAACTTGCTCGACAACGCTATCAAGTACGGCAGTGAGCCGGGGATTGAACTGAACCCGAGCGCTGGTCAGGTGCGGATCAAAGTATTGGATCGTGGGCCGGGTATTCCGGATGCCTGCCTTGAGCAAGTGTTTGTGCCGTTCTTCCGGATGGAGGGCTCAAGGAACAAAAGCACTGGGGGTGTTGGTTTGGGGTTATCGGCGGCGCGGGCAATTGTGCTGGAACACGGAGGCGAGCTGACACTGCGTAATCGGTCGACAACGGGCGGGTTGGAAGCGTTGGTGGTGTTGCCGGTGCATTAGTCCCAAAGACTCGCAATACTGCTCACATAATGTCGAAACGATCAAAAACCTGTGGCGAGGGAGCTTGCTCCCGCTGGGCCGCGAAGCGGCCCCCTTATCTTCAAAAAGAATGGGCCTGCTGCGCAGTCCAACGGGACCAAGCTCCCTCGCCACAGTTTTCAGTCAACAGGCCAAGGGGCAATCCTCCCCAAGGATCGTGTAAACCTAAGCCTCCCAGCCCGCCCCACTGACCGCTTCCTGCGCCAGTGGATGCAAGTCTGCCCCCTGATGCGCCGTTTGCCAGGCCAGCAACTCCTTGCGCATGCCGGGCGTCCAGTACATCTGCAGGTGATTACGCACGCCGAGCACGGCCTGTTGCTGGTCCGGTTCGCTGGCGAAGTATTGGGCGATCTGGTTGGCCATTTTGATCAGGTTGTCAGTGCTCATCGGCGCACCTCGGCTTTTGTTCCGGCGGTGCGTGCCTGGCGGCGTTCGTCGAGCAGACGTTGTTGTTCGTCGCTGAATGCCTGATAGCGTTTTTGCCACTCGGAAGGGTGGTAGACGCGGCTGACCTCCACGGCGGTGACCTTGTACTCCGGACAGTTGGTGGCCCAGTCGGAGTTGTCGGTGGTGATGACGTTGGCCCCCGATTCAGGGAAGTGGAAGGTGGTGTACACCACGCCCGGGGCTACCCGTTCGGTGATCCGCGCACGCAGTACGGTCTGTCCGGCGCGGCTGCCGATGCCGACCCAGTCACCTTCGTTGATGCCACGGCTCTCGGCGTCGGTAGGATGGATTTCCAGGCGGTCTTCGTCGTGCCAGGCAACGTTCTCGGTACGCCGGGTCTGGGCGCCGACGTTGTACTGGCTGAGGATGCGCCCGGTGGTCAGCAGAAGCGGATAGCGATTGTTGACCTTTTCCTCGGTGGGCACGTAACCGGTGAGCATGAAACGCCCCTTGCCGCGCACGAATTCCTCGATGTGCATGGTCGGCGTGCCGTCCGGTGCCGCGGCGTTGCACGGCCATTGCAGGCTGCCGTGGCGATCCAGTTCGGTGTAGCTGACGTTGGTGAAGGTCGGCGTCAGGCTGGCGATTTCATCCATGATTTGCGATGGATGCTGGTAATTCATCGGGTAACCCAAGGCGTTGGCCAGGGCCACCGTGCCTTCCCAGTCGGCCTTGCCGCCCAGCGGCTCCATGACCTTGCGCACCCGGGAGATGCGCCGTTCGGCGTTGGTGAAGGTGCCGTCTTTTTCCAGGAACGAGCTGCCCGGCAGGAACACGTGGGCGAACTTGGCGGTTTCGTTGAGGAAAATATCCTGCACCACCACGCATTCCATGGCCGACAGCGCTGCGGTGACGTGCTGGGTATTGGGGTCGCTTTGGGCGATGTCCTCGCCCTGGCAATACAGGCCCTTAAAGCTGCCGCCCAAGGCTGCCTCGAACATGTTGGGAATGCGCAGGCCAGGATCGGGTTGCAGGGTGACATTCCAGGCCTGTTCGAACTGCGCCCGTACCACCTCGTTGGAGACGTGCCGGTAGCCGGGCAGCTCGTGGGGGAAGGAGCCCATGTCGCAGGAGCCCTGAACGTTGTTCTGTCCACGCAGCGGGTTCACGCCCACGCCTTCGCGGCCTATGTTGCCCGTGGCCATGGCCAGGTTGGCGATGCCCATGACCGCGGTGCTGCCCTGGCTGTGCTCGGTGACGCCCAGGCCATAGTAGATCGCCGCATTGCCGCCGGTGGCATACAGGCGAGCGGCGGCACGGATGTCGGCAGCGGCGACGCCGCAGATGGGGCCAAGGATTTCCGGCGAGTTTTCCGCGCGGCTGACAAACTCGCTCCAGCGGGCGAAAGCGCTGCCCTCGCAACGGGCGTCGATAAAGGCCTGGTCGAGCAAGCCTTCGGTGACAATGACGTGGGCCAAGGCGTTGAGCATGGCGACGTTGGTGCCCGGGCGCAGGGCCAGGTGCAGTTCGGCGCGGGCATGCACCGAGTCCACCAGATCAATGCGTCGTGGGTCGATGACGATCAGCCGCGCGCCTTCACGCAGGCGGCGTTTGAGTTGGGAGGCGAACACCGGGTGGGCGTCGCTGGGGTTGGCGCCCATCACCAGGATCACGTCGGCCTGCATCACCGAGTCGAAACTCTGGGTACCGGCGGACTCGCCAAGGGTTTGTTTCAGGCCATAGCCGGTCGGCGAGTGGCAGACCCGCGCACAGGTGTCGACGTTGTTGTTGCCGAACGCGGCGCGCACCAGTTTTTGCACCAGGTAGGTTTCTTCGTTGGTGCAGCGGCTGGAGGTGATGCCACCAATGGAGTCACGGCCGTATTTTTGCTGCAGTCGGCGGAATTCGCTGGCGGCGTAGGTCACCGCTTCATCCCAGCTGACTTCCTGCCAAGGGTCGTTGATGTGCTGGCGGATCATCGGCTTGGTGATGCGATCCGGATGAGTGGCGTAGCCCCAGGCAAAGCGCCCTTTGACGCAGGAGTGGCCGTGGTTGGCCTGGCCGTTCTTGTCTGGAACCATGCGCACCAGTTGGTCGCCTTTCATCTCGGCGCGGAACGAGCAGCCCACGCCGCAATAGGCGCAGGTGGTGATCACGCTACGTTCGGGCTGACCCAGTTCGACCACGCTTTTCTCCATCAGGGTCGCGGTGGGGCAGGCCTGCACACAGGCGCCGCAGGACACGCATTCCGAGTCGAGGAAGTTATCGCCACCGGCGGCCGCGACCCGGGATTCGAAACCGCGCCCGGTAATGGTCAGGGCAAAAGTACCCTGGGTTTCTTCGCAGGCGCGCACGCAGCGATTGCAGACGATGCACTTGCTCGGGTCGTAGTCGAAGTAGGGGTTGGAGGTGTCCTTCACGTCGGCCAGATGATTGTCGCCTTCATAGCCGTAACGCACTTCCCGCAGGCCAACCTGGCCGGCGACAGTTTGCAGCTCGCAGTTGCCATTGGCCGAGCAGGTCAGGCAGTCCAGCGGGTGATCGGAGATGTACAGCTCCATGACGTTGCGACGCAGGGTGGCGAGCTTCGGCGTCTGGGTGTGCACGCTCATGCCTTCGCTGACTGGCGTGGTGCAGGACGCGGGGTAGCCGCGCATGCCATCGATCTCCACCAGGCACATGCGGCAGGAGCCGAAGGCTTCCAGGCTGTCGGTGGCACACAGTTTGGGAATAGTGGTGCCCAGCAGCGCGGCGGCGCGCATCACCGAGGTACCTTCGGGCACGCTGATGCTGCGGCCATCGATGTTCACGGTGACCTGCACCTGGCTTTCGCGGGCCGGGGTGCCCAGGTCAATATCTGTTTTCGGGTCGAAGAGAGTGATCATTGGTCGGCCTCCGAGGACTGCAGACCGAAGTCGGCGGGGAAGTACTTGAGGGCGCTGACCACCGGATAGGAAGTCATACCGCCCAACGCGCACAGCGAACCGTATTGCAGGGTGTCGCACAGGTCCTTGAGGATGATCACCTGCTCATCGCGACTGCTCTGGTCGGGCGCGGCCAACAGGCGGTCGATCACCTCGACGCCGCGGGTCGAGCCGATGCGGCATGGAGTGCATTTGCCACAGGATTCCTCGGCGCAGAACTGCATCGCGAAGCGCGCCATGCGGGCCATGTCCAGAGTGTCGTCAGCCACCACCACGCCGCCGTGACCGAGCATCGCGCCGATGGCGGCGAAGGCTTCGTAATCCAGTGGCGTGTCGAATTGCGCGGGTGGCACCCAAGCGCCGAGGGGGCCGCCAACCTGGGCAGCCTTCAGCGGCCGGCCACTGGCGGTACCACCGCCGTAGTCTTCCACCAGTTCCCGCAGGGTCAGGCCAAAGGCCCGTTCCACCAGGCCGCCGTGACGAATATTGCCCGCCAACTGGAAGGGCATGGTGCCCAGGGAGCGGCCCATGCCGTAATCGCGATAGAACTGCGCACCCTTGGCCAGAATCAGCGGCACCGAGGCCAGGGTAAGTACGTTGTGCACCAGCGTCGGCAGGCCGAACAATCCCTGCAAGGCGGGGATCGGTGGCTTGGCACGGACGATCCCGCGCTTGCCTTCGAGAGAGTCCAGCAGCGCGGTTTCTTCACCGCAGATGTAAGCGCCGGCACCGACTCGCACTTCCATATCGAAGGCCTGGCCGCTGCCGCCGACATTGGCGCCGAGGTAACCGTTCGACCGGGCAATCTCCAGCGCGTTGCGCAGGGTGATCACGGCATCCGGATATTCCGAGCGCACATAGATGTAGCCGTAGGTGGCGCCGACGGTAATGCCGGCAATGGCCATGCCTTCGATCAGCAGGAAGGGGTCGCCTTCCATCAACATACGGTCGGCGAAGGTGCCGGAGTCGCCTTCGTCGGCGTTGCACACAATGTATTTCTGCGCAGCCTGAGTGCCGCGCACCGTGCGCCATTTGATCCCGGCGGGGAACGCCGCGCCGCCACGGCCACGCAGGCCTGAATCGAACACCTCAGTCGCGGTCTGTTCGCCACCGATGGCGACGGCTCTTTTCAGACCCTCGAAACCACCATGATCCACGTAATCGTCGATGTACAGCGGCCGAGTGATGCCGGCGCGGGCAAACAGCAGGCGTTGTTGTGTCTTCAGATAGGGCAACTCTTCCACCAGGCCCAAGGCCAGCGGATGAGCAGATGGCTCGCCTTGCAAGGCATCGAGAACTGATGGCACATCGGCAGCGGTCAGCGGGCCGAAGCCGATACGGCCTTGCGGGCTGTCCACTTCCAGCAGCGGTTCCAGCCAGTACAGGCCGCGAGAACTGGTGCGTTGCAACTCCAGAGGCACAAAGCGCCCCCGGGCATGGGTGATCAGGGCCACCGCAACCTCTTCGGCACCCACGGCACGGGCCAGCGAATCACGGGGCAGATAGAAAGCCGGCATCATGCGTCCTCCCGGCAAGCATCGAGCAGGGCATCCAGACGCTCGGGGCTGAGCCGCGCATGCACCTGACCATCCAGCTCCAGGGCTGGCGAGCAGGCGCAGGCACCGAGGCAATACACCGGGCGCAGACTGATGTTGCCGTCGGCGCTGCTGCCGTGGTCGTCCAGTTGCAGGCGTTCGCGCAATTGCGCCGCGAGCTGCTCGGCGCCACGGCTCTGGCAGGACTCTGCCCGACACAGACGCAGAATATGCCGGGCCGGAGGCGCGGTGCGGAAGTCATGGTAGAAGCTGATCACCCCGCGAACCTCGGCCTGACTCAGGTTGAGGGCATGGGCAATCTCGGGGATGGCGGCATCGGGGATGTAACCGATGCCCTCCTGAATCTCATGAAGGATGGGCAACAGTGCGCCGGGGGAGCGCTTGTGGCGCTCCAGCAGACTGTTGACCATAGGCAGGTGCAACATCTCATCAGGCATACAGCATTCCTCACGATCACGGACAAACCAGGTGGTTGTCAGTTGTCCGAAAGTGTCGGCTGCGGCAGTCACACCACGTCACGGTATCGTGGCATTTTCAGGCCGTTGGCCAGGCACCCTGAGCGGGCATCTTGTTGGGCCCGGTGCGGTCTTTGCCGCACCTCTTCAGGGCATAACAGGCAGCTTGCCATGCTGCCTTTGATTCATCTGCACCAAAGCGACGTGTTCGATTCTGTCTACGACTACCTGTTAAGTCTAGAAGAGTGCAGGCCGAGGCGTCGTCCTCGATCGTTATGCCTTTCGCTTCAGGGTTTATGCACAACGTACTGCCGTTGGGGAGGCGACGGTTGAGTTTGGATGCTAGAGATTTCGAAACTGATTTCCGAGCATTTAAAAGCCCCGAAAACCTCGGGGCTAGTAATTTACACGTCAGCTTCTGCTTGTTTATCAGGCCTGGATAGCTAGCAGATCTGATAGGTATCTGAGTGCCTACCTTCATTCATTGAATATCTTTCAGATAATCTTTGAGCGCGATAAGAGGGGCATCAATCTGCTCCAATATCTGAATACTGGCAAATTCACCCGCCAACCTCTGCAACTCCCGCCCCAACGGCTTATCCACACCGCCGATGGCTTCCAGCGCCAAACGCACACACTCATCCACTTTCAACTGAATCGCCTCGACATCCCCCTGGCGCACCAGCAACTCAAACACATCCCTCTGGTAGTCACTCATGACCAGATCGTCACGCAAAATCGGGCTTTGACCTTCCGACTCATAAGCCAGTTTGAGTGAAAAGAGGGCAACGGTTTCCAGTTGCAATTCCATGGGGGGAATCCTTGTGAAATGTTCCGCCGGTACGGGCGGCGGAGTAGCAAGATCAAAAGATCGCTGGCAAGCCAGCTCCTACAAGACCGCGGCGGGGCGAGGTCACTTTTCTACAGACGAAAAAAAAGGCCTTGCAAAGCAAGACCTTTCTTAATTTTGGTGCCCGAGGGAGACTCGAGACTTCCATATAATCCGTGGCTTGCAGCTTAATTATACGAGTAGGGATACATGTAGGGATACAACGTGGCGCGGCCTACTCGATTCCGCGCCACCTTACGCGACGCAGCTAATCGCTTCAACCTTAGGTCGTATGGCACGGAGTACAGCAGTAGTAGCATCCGTTGATTCTCTCATTCGCCCAATTCGCCCGAGCTGCGGCAACAGCCCCGTAGCACGTGAGATGGTTTCCCAACGCAATTTGATTCGTTAGCAGCGGCATAAAGCTACAGCCGGTTGTGGTGTTGTGTACTTCGTAGTCGCCGTTAGGCTGAATATTTTTATTTTTGATGAATGTTTGCATTTGCTAAGCCCTCGCTTCCGTGTGGTAGGTGTGTTGTGGCCCAGGTACAGATACTCCATCAGCTTGCTTGGTCGCTGGTTCAATAGGGTGATGGTCAGCTGAGGTGGAGATTAGCTTGAGTGAACTGGAACGCAACTGCCTGCCCGGATTACGCCGGGGCCCCTGGAGGCTTTCGCTTAGTACGGGGTCGGAAACCCGCGGCATCGTGTTAGCGACAGGCTACGCAGCTTACTGAAATTTCCAACGTTGAAATTGAAAGGATCTTGAAGAAAAAGGGGCATCGTTACCGTGTCGGTAATGATGCCCCTGGGACTGTCATAAATTTTGTGTTCGGGCATAACATGTTGAAGAGGTGCATGTATGCCAACCAA
>NZ_AZRW02000072.1 GCF_000512695.2 Pseudomonas sp. QTF5
CAAAAACAGTATTGCAGAAAAGGGGGTAACCATAGATGTGGGAGCGGGCTTGCTCGCGAAGGGAGCGGCGCGGTTTTACAGACTTACGCTCAAAGCGACTGCCACAACGAATCAAACTCTTCCGTTGCCCCGACCACGCCGCTCTTCGCGGCGTTTTCGCTTCTGGCCGTCTCAAGCAAACGATAGGCAAACTGATTAAAGCTGTTGGTGCTCGCCACCCGACGCTCCAGCCCGGCCCGACGTTCCTGGCCATTGGTATTGATCAACACCTTGTTGCCTTCCTGGAACGGCAGGCGCGGCGTGAGCAGGGTGGCCGGCAGGTCGATGGCGCTGATGGCGGGCAACAACAGCCCGCGCAAGTACTGGCTGTGCTCGTCGCCCGAGCGCATCAGTTGCAGGCCGCAGGGTTCGGCGCAAGGCGCGACTTGCTCGATCCCCATCTGCGTGCCACCACCCCGTACCTGGCGGATCCAGCGCACCACTGCAATGCTCCAGCCTTGACCGGCAGCATCCTCGATACCGACCATTTCGCCAGCCTGCAGCTCGGCGGGCACCGCGCCGGGCCAGGCCAGGCAATAGCCGCCAGGGCTGTGATTGATCACCGGCAGCACATAGGTCGGGAAATGCTGCTGGCGGTCGGATGCCTCGTGGCTGTCATCGTTCTGAAGGTGCGGGTATTCGATCTCTTCGTAGGGCAGCAGCGTGTCAGCCGTGCCATGGGGGGCGGCATCGAAGGCGTGGCGCCATTGGTCTTTGGCGCGACTTGTCGGGTCGGTCGCCGAGAACTGCGCCGGGCGGGCGCCGGGTTTCTTCAGGATGTCGTTGAACGAGCGTTGCCCGCCGAGATAAAAGTGCAAAGCGCTCATGCCCACGCACAGGGTCAACGTGCCGTGGCCGACGGTGCGCTGGAAACTGCGCTCGGCGGCCTGCCCCCAGGCGGCATGCAGGTGTTGCAGCGTATCCAGATTCAATCCCGCCGGAACGGGCAACGGCGATACCTTGTCGGCCGACTGTTGCAGATGGGTTTCGATGGCCGCGACCAGAGGTTGCGGGTCGATCCCCAGCAAGCTCTCCTGTTGTTCGGCGGGGAATTTGGAGCGGTAACGCGGCCCGGTGTCGAGATCCGGGGCGATGGCAAACAGCCCGTTGTCCGCTTTGGCCGGTTGCAGCTTGATCCACTGGCTCCAGGGCTCGAGCACCTCGGCGAGCCGGGCGATCTGGTTCTGGCGCAGTTGATTGCAGCGTGAAGCCCCCAGCAGGAGGGCGACGATGTAGGTTTGCTCGATGCTCAGGCTTTGCGTCTGACTGGCCAGTTCATCGCGCACGCTCAAATTTTGCAGTTGGAACTGACAGCCAATCCGGTATAGCTGATGTAATTCCAGCCACAGATTTTCGGGCACCGGACAATAGAGTTCAGTGGCGCGGATCAACGCGCCGTTCAGGCAATGGATTGCCCGTTGCAAAGCCAGGATCAGCAGCGGCGCACGGTCCTTGCTGAAGCGCGGTGCGATGCGGATCACGATTTGCTTGTAGCCGATCGCCAAGTGGCTCTGCAGCGCCTGGCAAAGGTTGGCGATCTTGCGCGAACGCTCGTCGAGCACAATGGCCTGATGCAGGAAATGCCGCTCCAGATGCTTGCAGACGTAATACACCTCGGGCCGCAACAGTTCGAGCAATTGCAGACGATTGTCGCTGGGTGTGAGCAGTTGATTGAGTTCGCTCAAGCCTTGATACAACTGGCGAGCGGTTTCGCCGATATTGGCTTTGGGCAGGTTGGCGATCCAGCGCTTGAGGTCGCGAGGCGTGGCTTCGCAGAAAGTCAGGCGCGACTGCGTCGGGATCGGTGCGCGTAGCAGCAGGACAGGATTGGTTTCATTCATGCCGTAGACAAACTCCGACCGGGAAATGGGCAGTGAATGACTTGACTGTAGCAGCTATGAACGCTGGAGGGGGTGTCGCGATATTTGCGTCACGCTTGCCTTTGTAGAAGCCTTTGGCAAGATGCCGTGAACGCCACCGGCCCCGTAGGAGCCGGCTTGCCGGCGAAGGTGTTTTCATGGGCACTGCATGACATGAGGCCGCCTTCGCTGGCAAGCCAGCTCCTACAACGTGGGGTCGGATCGATAGGTCAGGCGTTTGGCAGGCCGATGCCCTGGCCCATCTGCACTGGCGAAAGGGCGCCGAGCCCTTCAGCCCATTTCACTTGGTCCGGACCGAACAGCACGACCGCTGTAGAGCCGAGCTTGAAACGACCCAATTCCGCGCCTTTCTCCAGATGGATCGGCGCACGGGCCGCATCGTCGTAGCGGAAGGTTTTCAGCTCGCGCTTGGGCGGTGTCACCAAGCCGGCCCAGACGGTTTCGATCGACGCCACAATCATCGCGCCCACCAGCACCACGGCCATCGGCCCGCGCTCGGTATCGAAAATGCACGCCACACGCTCGTTGCGAGCGAACAGCTCCGGAACGTTTTCCGCCGTGGTCTGGTTGACCGAGAAGATGCGGCCGGGGATGTAGACCATCTCGCGCAGAGTGCCGGCCAGCGGCATGTGCACGCGGTGGTAATCCTTGGGTGACAGGTAAATGGTGGCGAAGTCACCGCCCATGAATGGCGCTGCGTTGGCTGCGTCACCACCGAGCAGTTCCAGCACGCTGAAGCTGTGGCCCTTGGCCTGGAAAACCCGACCGTGTTCGATCGGGCCGAGCTGGCTGACGGCACCGTCGGCCGGGCTGAGGATCGCGCCAGGGGTTTGGTCCAACGGACGAGCGCCGTCTTTCAGGGCGCGAGTGAAGAACGCATTGAAGTGCTCGTAAGCCGTCAGGTCTTCGACCAGCGCCTGGGACATGTCCACTTGATAACGCTTGGCGAACCAGGCGGTTAAGGCGTTTTTGAACCAGCGCACACGGCATTCGGCAATGCAGCCGGCCAGTCGCGAGAGCAAGTGGTGGGGTAGCAGGTATTGGCTGAGGATAAACAAACGCTTATTCATTAACTGTCCTTAAAAAACCTTAAATCTCTACGGGCGTGTCGGGATGGTTGCCCCATTCGCCCCAGGAGCCGGCGTAGCCTTTGACTCGCGGATAACCGAGCGCTTTGGCCACTAGATACGTGAAGCCAGAGCGGTGGTGAGTCTGGCAGTGGGTAATGACTTCTTTGTCTTTGCTGATGCCCAGTTGTTCCAGGATCTTCGGCATGTCGGTGCGGATACGCAGGTTACGCGCCTGATCCATGCCGGCGGTCCATTCGAAATTGACCGCGCCAGGAATGTGCCCGCCCTTGGCTGCCAGCACTTTCTCGCCGGAGTATTCCAGCGGCCCACGTGCGTCCCAGATCGCCAGGTCAGCGGCACCGAGACGGCTTTGCAGGTATTCGCGGGTGGCGATGGGTTCGTCGTGCAGGGTCAGGGCGACCGGACCGCCGACCGCTGGCGGGATCTGGATCGACATGGGCAAGCCCTCTGCCAGCCAGGCCTTCAGGCCACCATCGATATAGTGATACTTGCTGTGGCCGATGACATCCAGCAGCCAGATAAAGCGCCCGGCCCAACCGCCGCCTTCATCGTCATAGACGACGTAGACCGCATCGGGGTTGTGTCCCAGCTCGCCGAACAATGCTTCAAGCGCGGCGTGGGTCGGCAGCAGGCCTGGCGCAGGCGCCTGACCCAGTTGAGTACGTTTTGGATCGACAAAGCGTGCCCCGGGGATATGCCCTGCGGCATAGCGGGCGCTGCTGGTCAGGTCCACCAGAATCAGTTCGCGGGAGTCGAGACGCGGGAGCAGGTCGCTCGGCTCGATCACCAGCGCCAAGCCAGAGAAGTCAGACATGTGAGGTCTCCAGAGCACAAAGGGGAGGATTGTAGCGCAGCGTCATGAGGGCCTGTTATCAGTTATTTCGGCACAGGAAATAACTGAATCTGTGGCGAGGGGGCTTGCCCCCGTTCGGCTGCGAAGCAGTCGCAAATCCGGCGCATGCGGTGTGCCTGGCAGAACGGGATTGCAGGTCCTGGGACTGCTTCGCAGTCCAACGGGGGCAAGCCCCCTCGCCACAGGTTTTGGCCTTTTCTTAACTGACTGGCATCAGCCGCTAGCGATGACTAAAGCTGTGCAGGGCCTTTTCGATGCACTGCGCGGTTTTGCCGAACGCTTGCACGGTAATTTCCGAGAACGGCCCGCCGCCCTGATCCGCCACCACGATCATGATCACCCGACCGTTGTTGACCAGGGAACGCAGCAGCAGGTGTTCACCGCTGAACTGTTTACGCAGGCTGGCCGGCAACAGGGCGGAGAATTGTGCGTTGTTGGCCGGCGTCAGACGCACCTGGGCCTGTTGCGCGAGCAAGCGTTGCAGCACGGTGCTTTGGCTGACCACCAGGTTCAGGCCCGCCACTTCTTCGGGCAGCCCGGCAATCTGGTGCACGCGCAGATTGGCGTGTGTGCGATCGGCCATCAGGATCATCACTCGCCGCATGCCACACGCCACCAGGGCGTCTCGGGCCGATGTGGTCAAGTGCATGGCATTGGTAAAACGGCTCGGTTCCACCAGCAACTCGGCACATTGCTTGCGCCACTTCGCCAGGTCTTCGGCGGTGGGTGCCGGGGCCAGCAGCAAACCGCAGTGAACACGGTTCATGCCCGACGGCCAGATCAACGCTTCGGCCGGGTGCCAGAGGTCCGGCATGGCGTGTTGGCGGGCACTGTTGGTGGCCTGTTGGTGCAATTGTTGCTGCACCTCATCCATTGGCATTTGCAGGTAAAGGCTGGTCAGGTACTGCCAGCGTTCACAGTGAGGACTGTTCCACGCCTGTTGTGCCGACAACGCCAGCCCATTGGCCAGCAGTACGGTATTGGCTGGCTGATTGAGCCAGCGGCGCAGCGTCGGATCGTCATCGAGGCGGTTCTGTTGGCGCAGCGGGTGATCGCTGTCACGCGCGATGCGCAGGACTTTCACCAGCTCGCGTTGTTCGTTGAGCAACAGCCGATAACCCTGCTGCACCCAGATCGGCAAACGCCAGGTGTCCACCAGCGCCAGACAGATTTCCAGCAGGCGCACGCCGAACAATTGCTTTTCGACTTTGCGCGCCGACTCACCTTTATGGATGACCCGCAGTTCCCATTCTTCAAGCAACTGCGGATGAGTCAACGCCATGGGCCACAGTGGCGAAAGAAACAGCAGGCTGCCCCAGTGGATGTCCTGCCACAACCGCGCCAGGCGACCGGCAAAAAAACCATTGGCCTGTTGGGTGGCGTGCTGGCTGATCAACTGAAGCTGGCGCAGGGCGACGGGGATTTCCGATTGGGGTTCGGCGGGCAGGCGCTCGAGCAATTCTTCGGTGCGCTTCAAACCGAGGCGATTGATCGCCACCTCAAGGTTTTCAGCGGGCGTGGTCATGCTGCCATGGGTGTGGCGGTTGGCTTCGCGAATCACGCTCAAGACCAGGGCCGGGCTGTCCTGCATCAGTTCGGCGATGTCTCGCAGCGAACTGCGGCTATCGCGGATGGCTTTGCAGACGCGGTCGTGACTGTATTGCGGAACCGGCAGGCGCACGCTATCGAGCAGTTTGACCCAACCTTCGAGCGTGGCTGGTTTTGGCGTTGGGACGTTCGTTTCGTTAGCCATGTCTGGGCGCGATCATCGTCTGCTTTACCTATCCTTGCGTGGGCCAAATGGCTTTTCACCTTAACTGGCTACAGTCTGGCGCAGTTTTGCCGATAAGGAGAAGAAGAGATTTTTTAACTTCCGAATATGACCTTGAACCCGACTCAGTAAGTGCTCTCCTACCTATGGCTAAAATTATCGGCATCATCGTCGTATTCGCGAGCGTGCTCGGCGGATACGTGCTTTCCCACGGCAAGATTGCCGCCCTCATCCAGCCTTTCGAGGTGATGATTATTGGTGGTGCGGCCCTTGGTGCATTCCTGCAGGCCAACCCCGGTCATATGACAATGCACGTGTTCAAGAAGGCTTTGGGCATGTTCAGTTCGCGTTTCAACCACACGTTCTATCTGGAAGTGCTGGGGCTGATTTACGAGATCCTTAACAAGAGCCGTCGCGAAGGCATGATGGCGATCGAAGGCGACATCGAAGATGCTGCCGCGAGCCCGATCTTCGCCAAGTACCCGGCAGTCCTGAAAGATGACCGCATGACCGCGTACATCTGCGATTACCTGCGCATCATGTCCTCCGGCAACATGGCTCCCCATGAGCTTGAAGGCTTGTTCGACATGGAACTGACCAGCCTCAAGGAAGACCTGGATCACCCCTCCCACGCCGTCAGCGGCATCGCCGATGCCATGCCGGGTTTCGGTATCGTCGCGGCGGTATTGGGTATCGTGGTGACGATGGCCTCCCTGGGTGAAAGCGACCAGAAAATGATTGGCCTGCACGTGGGTGCGGCTCTGGTAGGTACCTTCTTCGGTATTCTCGCGGCCTACGGTTTCTTTGGCCCGCTGGCCCACGCCATGGGCCACGATGCCAAGGAAGAACTGAACGTCTACGAAGCCATCAAAGCCTCGTTGGTCGCTTCAGCTTCCGGCATGCCTCCGTCGCTGGCAGTGGAATTCGGTCGCAAGGTTCTGTACCCGGCGCACCGTCCTAGCTTCGCTGAGCTGGAACAAGCGGTTCGCGGTCGCTAAGTCATGGAAAATAACCAGCCGATAATCATCAAACGCGTCAAAAAGTACGCGGCCGGGCATCACGGGGGCTCCTGGAAAATCGCCTTCGCGGACTTCGCGACGGCGATGATGGCGTTCTTCCTGGTGCTGTGGCTATTGTCCACGGCAACACCGGAACAGAAGATCGCCATTGCCGGTTACTTCAAGGACCCGGTCGGTTTTTCCGAAAGCGGTACGCCGTACATCATCGATCTGGGCGGCTCGCCGACCCTGGCGCCGGAGAGCACCCTCAACCCCGAGGTGAAATCCCAGCCTCAGCCAGACAAGGTGACGATCGACTCCGAACAGGTCGAAGGCATGGCCGAGCAGGTCGAGAAGGAGCGCCTGGAGCTGTTGCTGCAAGAGTTGCAGAACAAGGTTGATGAGAATCCACAGCTGCAAAAATTCAAGGATCAGATCCTCTTCGAGATCACCCAGGACGGTTTGCGCATCCAGATCATGGACGCTGAAAATCGACCGATGTTCGACTCCGGCAGTGCGCGACTGAAGCCGTATTTCGAAGACATCCTGCTGGCCATGGCCGACACCATCAAAGCGGTGCCGAACAAGATCAGCATCAGCGGCCACACCGATGCCAAGCCGTACTCGGGCACCGGCGATTTCGGCAACTGGGAACTCTCGGCCAACCGCGCCAACGCGGCTCGTCGTGCATTGGTTGCCGGCAGCTATCCGGATTCTCAGGTAGCACGAGTCGTGGGTTATGCCTCGTCGGCGTTGTTCGACCGCGAGAAACCGTTCAACCCGGTCAACCGCCGGATCGACATTGTCGTGCTGACCAAGAAAGCTCAGCGTGCCATCGAAGGTTCGCAAGGTGCGGAACCGGCGCCAGCGCCGACGCAAGGGCAGGGTGGTCCGGGCGAAGTGCCCACGCCGCCGGCAGATCCGAACGCATTGCCGGCGGATAAAGAACCGCTGCCGGCCCATGAGCTTCGTGAGCGGTTGAATCTGTTTGATGATCCTGCACCGAAACCGGGTGAGCCGCCTAAGCAGTGATCCATGAAAAAGCCGCGAATGATCGCGGCTTTTTTGTCTCTGCAGGCTGCTGATCATTTTCGTAGCGTCACGAAAATGATCAAGACTACCTAGTAGCTGCTTTCCGGCAAACTGGCGATGATCGAGCGGTAGCTGTTCATCCGTTGCTGTTGCACGCGGCCCTCTTCCAGGGCCTTGAGCAGGGCGCAACCCGGCTCGCGGTCGTGCTTGCAGTCGCGAAAGCGGCAGGTGCCGATCAGGTCGTTGAACTCGATGAAGCCGGCTTCGACGTCGGATCGGCTAACGTGGCCCAGGCCGAATTCCCGAATACCCGGGGAGTCGATCAACTCACCGCCACCGGGGAAGTGGAACAACCGCGCGGTGGTGGTGGTGTGGGTGCCCTGGCCCGACAGCTCGGACAGCGGGCCGACGCGGGTGTCGACTTCCGGCAGCAGGCTGTTGACCAGCGACGACTTGCCGACACCGGACTGGCCGACGAATACGCTGATGTGCCCGTCCAACTGCTTCTGCAACTGTTCCATGCCATTGCCGTGGTGGGCCGACACTTCCAGTACCGGATAACCCAACGTGCGGTAAACCGCCAGCAAGGCATTCAGCGCCGGGGCGTTCTGCTCGTCGATCAGGTCGAATTTGTTCAGCAGCAGCAATGGCCGAATACCCGCGTGTTCCGCTGCGACCAGATAACGGTCGATCAGGTTGGCGTGAGGCTCGGGCAGCGGCGCGAAGACGATGACGATCATGTCGACGTTGGCGGCCACCGGCTTGAGTTGGCCACGGCTGTCCGGACGGCAGAGCTCAGTGTTGCGCGGCAGTTGCGCCACGATCACGCCGATGCCTTGATTGCCGGCACGCCACACAACCTGATCGCCGGTCACCAGCGCTGGCAGGTTGGCGCGCAAATGGCAGCGGAACACCTGGCCGGCCAGTTCGCCATCGAGGGCCTCGACTTCGACCTGCACACCGAAGTGCGCGATCACCAGGCCCGTCTGTTCCGGACCCAGGTCGCCCCCTTCGAGTGCCTCGACAGCCGAGGACTCGCGTTTGGCGGCGCGGGCAGCGCGCTCGCCCTGAATCTTTTCGATGCGCCAGTTTTGACGACGATTGAGTTGGCGTTTGGCCATGGGTGTTCCGTATCGAGAATGTAGCGATTAGGTAAAACGGCCGCGAGTTTAGCACGCCCGGCCACCAGCCTAGGCTAAACTGCGCACCTACTCCGAGGAGCCGACTCATGCAAAACCCGCAGAATCTGATCTGGATCGACCTGGAAATGACCGGTCTGAACCCAGATACCGACGTCATCATCGAGATGGCCACCATCGTCACCGACAGTAATTTGAACACCTTGGCCGAAGGTCCGGTGATCGCCATCCACCACAGCGACGAGATCCTCGCCGGCATGGACGAGTGGAATACCCGTCAGCATGGCGGTTCCGGGCTGACTCAACGGGTTCGCGACAGCCGCATCAGCATGGCCGAAGCCGAAGCCGAGACCATCGCCTTCCTGGAAAAATGGGTGCCGAAGGGCAAGTCGCCGATCTGTGGCAACAGCATCTGCCAGGACCGTCGCTTCCTCTATACCCACATGAAGGCGCTGGAAAGCTACTTCCACTATCGCAACCTCGACGTGTCGACCCTTAAAGAGCTGGCCGCGCGCTGGGCACCGGATGTACGCGACAGCTTCAAAAAGGGCAGTACCCACCTGGCCCTGGACGACATCCGCGAATCGATCGCCGAGCTGCAGCACTACCGCAAGAATTTCATCAAGTTCTGATTGGGCATGAGTGGGCTTTTGTGGCGAGGGAGCTTGCTCCCGCTCGGCTGCGCAGCAGTCGTAAAGTCAGCCGGCGCGGTTTATCTGAAGAGTTGCGCTGTTAGCAAATGGGGCCGCTCTGCGGCCCAGCGGGAGCAAGCTCTTATCAAACAAAAAATAACTCATTGTTTTTGCTCTTAAAAAATCA
>NZ_AZRW02000073.1 GCF_000512695.2 Pseudomonas sp. QTF5
TGACGGCCGCCAACAGTAAGGGGGAGCAAGCTCCCCCTTCGGTTTTTACCGGACACTAGTGACACTCTGCGTGGGAATGCAGCCCGGGACGCTCCGCGTCACTGGATGCGGAGCGTCCCTAGAGGCATTCCCACGCGGAGCATGGGAACGATCTTAGTTGCGGGCCAAAGCCAACAACTTTTCCCGCCATGCCGCCTTAGCCGGCAGTGCCAGGAAAAACTCATTCAACAACGACTCCCGCGCCGGATAGCAGAACGGCTCACCGCTCAAATCCAGCACCTCTCCACCTGCGCCTTCCAGCACACCTTGCGCAGCCGCCGTGTCCCACTGCGAAGTCGGCGCCAACCGCGGATAACAATCCGCCGCCCCTTCCGCCAGCAGGCAAAATTTCAGCGAGCTGCCAATATTCGCCAGTTGCAACTCACCCAGACTGTCGCTCAATCCCGCGAGTAACCGTTCCTGCTCAGGGCTCGAATGCCGACGACTGGCGACCACCGTGAAGGCTTCACCCGTAGCCGGAACATCGCGAACCTGAATCGGCAATGGCTCGGCACCTTTATCGCCACGCCAGGCACCCATCCCGGCACCGCCGACATAAAAGCGCCCGTTGGTCGGCATCGACACTACGCCAAACACCACCCGCCCCTGCTCGATCAGCGCAATGTTGACGGTGAACTCTTCACTGCCGGAGATGAACTCCTTGGTCCCGTCCAACGGATCGACCAGCCACCAGCGCTGCCAGCCGGCGCGCACGCTCTGGGGGATATTGGCGTCTTCTTCGGACAGCACCGGAATACTTGGATCCAGCGCCGTTAGCCCGGCCAGAATCACATGATGAGCGGCCATGTCGGCGGCTGTGACCGGGGAATCATCGGACTTTGCAGTAACGGCGACATTGACACGCCAGAACGGCAGGATCGCTTCGCCAGCCTTCAAAGCCAGTTCAACGACTGGCGCCATCAGCGGATGGGGAAAATTCAAATTCACGGTAAAAACACCCCACGTTGAGTCAGTAAGTCACGGGCCAGATACAGCGCCGCCAAGGCACGGCCCTCGGTGAATCGCGGGTTTTGCGCCAGGGCTGACAATTCACGCAGGTTGATCTTTTCCACTCCCATCGGCTCGGGCTCGTCGCCCTCCAGGCGTTCTTCGTACAGATCGGTGGCCAGCACCACCTGAATCCTCTGACTCATGTAGCCCGGTGACAACGACAACTCGGTCAAATGTTCAAGCTGTCGCGCGCCATACCCGGCCTCTTCCATGAGCTCCCGCTCGGCCGCCGCCAACACGTCTTCGCCCGGCTCGATCAAGCCTTTGGGCAGGGACAGCTCATATGCATCGGTGCCGCCGCAGTATTCCTCCACCAACACCGCATGCTCCGCGTCGAGCATCGCCACGATCATCACCGCGCCATGGCCGGTGCCTTTGCTGACCAGACGCTCATAGGTACGCTCCACGCCATTGGAAAAGCGCAGCTTCAGCTCTTCGACACAGAACAAACGGCTGGTGGCGACGATCTCGCGAGCGAGTACGGTGGGTTTCTGGCGCATAAATGGCTCCTTGGCGTAAGCGGGTTACTATACCCGGCCTATCCTGATTGTTTATCCCGGATATCTTTTTTACCGCTGGAGAAGTTTTTTATGTCCCTGCTGCCCTGGCGCGACATCGATACCGTTTTGCTGGATATGGACGGCACGCTGCTGGACCTGCACTACGACAACCATTTCTGGATGGAACATCTGCCCCAGCGTTATGCCGAGCTGCATGGGGTGAGCCGGGCCATGGCGGAGCTGGAATTGCAGCCGTTGTTCGAACGCAATGCCGGCCAGTTGCAGTGGTACTGTCTGGATTTCTGGAGCGCCGAGCTGAAGCTGTCGGTGCGCGAACTGAAGCTGGAAACCGCGCACCTGATCGCCCTGCGACCGGATGCGGACACTTTTCTGGCGGCGATCAAACGGGCCGGCAAACGCGTGGTACTGATCACCAACGCCCACCGTGACTCGCTTTCATTGAAGCTGGAACGAATTGAACTGGCGCCGTATTTCGAGCGATTGATCAGCTCTCACGATTACGGTTTTCCCAAGGAAAACCCGCAGTTCTGGGATGCCTTGCAGGCCGACATCGGCTTCGACCCGACGCGCAGTCTGTTTATCGATGACACGCTGCCGATCCTGCGCAGTGCACGCAATTTTGGCGTGGCGCATCTGCTGGCCGTGAGCGAGCCCGACAGCCGCAAAGGGCCGAAGGACACGGCCGAGTTTGCGGCGGTGGGGGATTATCGGGAGTTGATTGCCGGGCTCTAGAGTCTGACGCGGTCGTTGTGGCGAGGGAGCTTGCTCCCGCTGGAGTGCGAAGCGCTCCCAATCTGGCTGATGTGTTTCTTCAGAAGACTGCATTGGCCAGATTGCGACTGCTGCGCAGCCGAGCGGGAGCAAGCTCCCTCGCCACAGGTTTTGTGTTACTCAGGAATCCGCAACACCTGCCCCGGATAGATCTTGTCCGGGTGCGAAAGCATTGGCTTGTTGGCCTCGAAGATTTTGTTGTACTTGTTCGCGTCGCCGTATTCGGCCTTGGAAATCGCGCTGAGGGTGTCGCCCTTTTTAACGGTGACGAACCGCGCCGCCTGAGCAACCGGGCCCGTTACGGTGATCTGGTCATCCACGCTGCCGACACCGGCAATATTGCCCACAGCCAGCAGAATCTTTTCCTTCTCTTCCTGGCTCGCAACGTCACCGGTGACGATGACTTTGTCGCCTTCGATGGTCGCCTGAACATTCGGATTACCCAGGCCGACCTTGCTGATGTGTTCCTTCAACTGCTCGCTGGCATTGGCATTGCCTGGGGTCAGCAGATCGATAAGTTTTTCGCCTGCTTCTTTCACAAAGCTAAAAATACTCATGGTGCACTCTCCTTGGGGTTTAGGTTCCAGACGCCAAAGACTAGACCAGCCTTGCGAAGCCCGGTTCCCAGCCGACCAATGACCCAACCCCGCGCAGGCGGTAGAATCGCAAACCTTGCCCGCGCCCTGGAGCGAAGATGGACATCAAGCAGCTCAAATTCCTCATCGCCCTCGACGAAACCCGGCACTTCGGCCAGGCCGCCGCGCGTTGTCACATTACCCAGCCGACTCTGTCCATGCGCCTGCGCAGCCTCGAAGAAGAGCTTGAACTGCCACTGGTCAACCGCGGCCAGCGCTTCGAAGGTTTCACTGCGCCGGGCGAGCGCGTGCTGGCATGGGCGCGGACGGTGCTCGCGGCCTACGACGGTTTACAGGCCGAAGCAGCAGCCTGTCGCGGCAACCTCGTGGGCACGTTGCGTCTGGGCGTTGTGCCACTGTCGAGTTTCGACCCGGTGCCACTGATGCAACGCCTGCATGCCGAACACCCCAACCTGCGCTTCGAACTCTCGGCGCTAAGCTCCGAACAGATCCTTGAACAATTGGCGAATAACCGTCTCGATATCGGCGTCTCCTACCTGGAACGCCTGGACGGTGAGCGTTTCGATTCCCTGGCCTTCAGCGAAACCCGCATGGGCCTGCTCTATGATCAGCGCTTTTTCAGTTTCGGCGAGGCGCCACTGAGTTGGGAATCGCTGATCGAACTGCCACTGGGCATGCTCACCAGCGGCATGCATTTTCGCCAGTCCATCGACCATAACTTCCATAGTCGTGGCTTGGCTCCCCAACCGTTGCTGCAAACCGATGCAGTCCACCAATTGTTACAAGCAGTACACGGCGGTCTGTGTTGCGCCGTGATGCCATTGGAAGGTGGTCTGGAAAACCTCACTGATCACTTGCGCCTGCAGCCCATCGAAAGCGCCCAGACCCTCGCCCGGCTAGGGCTGATCATGCGTCGCAGTGCTCCACGTTCGGCGCTCGCAGAAGCCTGTTTCGCGATCTTTCAACAATCACTGACAGAGTCTTGATCGATCTCATCTATCGGTAGATCAGTAATAGCGATTAGACGTGACATGTTGACGCGCCTAGGCTTAAAGCTGACCCAACCGTCGGTGATGCCTGATGAACGCCAAGCGCCCTGCCCGCGCGGCGCCTGCTGTTGAAACGCCCGCGACCGCCGCAAGCCAGACCTACAGTTACTGCAACCTTGAATACACCGAATCGGCCAGCACCGCGTTGGCCGAGGAAGTCGCGTTGGCAATCGCCTACAACGGCATCAGCCAGGCGGTCATGTTGGTGACGCCGACGGACCTTGAAGACTTCATCGTCGGCTTCAGCCTCGGCAGCGGCATCATCGAAGACGCTTCAGACATCTACGACTTGCAACTCAGCGGCACGGGGTCGGCGCAATACGCGCAAGTGACCATCGCCAACCGCGCCTTCTGGAACCTCAAGCAGCAGCGTCGGCAACTGGCCGGCACCAGTGGTTGTGGGCTCTGCGGCGTGGAAGCCGTGGAGCAAGCACTGCCCGACCTCAAAGTACTGCCCGGCGCCCCACTGCCCCCGGCCGAATGGCTGGATGGATTACGCCATCGCATCGGCGAATTCCAGCCGCTGGGCCAGCATTGCGGCGCGGTGCATGCGGCGGTGTTCATGAACGGCAACGGCGAATTGCTGCTGGGCCGCGAAGACATTGGTCGGCACAACGCCCTCGACAAGCTGATCGGCGGGTTGATCCGCCAGAAGATCCCCACCACTGGCGGCCTGGCGATTGTCACCAGCCGTTGCAGCCTTGAATTGATCCAGAAAGTTTTACGCGCCGGCATCCAGACCCTGGTCAGCCTGTCGTCGCCCACGAGCCTTGCCGTGCAATGGGCCCGTCGACACAACCTCAACCTCATCCACCTGCCGCAGAAAAGTGCGCCACGGGTTTACAGCCCTGCTAGAGAGAATCAAGCGTGAGCCAACATCGTCAAGCCGACCAGAAACCCGTCCCCCGCTACAAGCCCTACAAAGGCCCAGCCGGTGGCTGGGGCGCGCTGATCAGCGTCGCCCAGGCCTGGTTGACCAGCGATAACGCGCTGAAAAACCTCCGCATAATGCTCAAGACCAACCAGAACGGCGGCTTCGACTGCCCCGGTTGCGCCTGGGGCGACTCTCCGGAAAAGGGCATGGTGATGTTCTGCGAGAACGGCGCCAAAGCGGTGAATTGGGAAGCGACCAAACGTCGTGTCGACGGCGCGTTCTTCGCCAAACACAGCGTCAGCTCGCTGCTGGAGCAGAGCGACTACTGGCTCGAGTATCAGGGCCGATTGACCGAGCCGATGAGCTACGACGCCGAGACCGACCGCTACAAACCCATCAGCTGGGATGACGCCTTCGCGCTGATCGGCAAACATTTGCAGGGCCTGTCGAGCCCGGATCAAGCCGAGTTCTACACCTCGGGTCGCGCCAGCAACGAAGCGGCGTACCTCTATCAGCTGTTCGTGCGCGCCTACGGCACCAACAACTTTCCCGACTGCTCGAACATGTGCCACGAGGCCAGCGGTGTGGCCATGGCGCAAAGTATCGGCGTTGGCAAAGGCACCGTGACCTTCGATGATTTCGAACACGCCGATGCGATTTTCGTCTGGGGCCAGAACCCCGGCACCAACCACCCACGGATGCTCGAACCCCTGCGCGAAGCAGTGAAACGCGGCGCTCAGGTGGTGTGCGTCAACCCGCTGAAAGAACGCGGCCTGGAACGCTTCCAGCATCCGCAGCATCCGCTGGAAATGCTCACCAACGGCGACAAACCGACCAATACCGCCTACTTCCGCCCGGCACTGGGTGGCGACATGGCGGTGCTGCGCGGCATGGCGAAGTTCCTGCTGCAATGGGAACGCGATGCGCAGAAGACCGGCGCCCCGGCGGTGTTCGATCACGACTTCCTGAATGAACATGCCGTCAACGTGCTGGAATACATGGGCGTCATCGACGACACCCCATGGGAACAGATCGTCGAACAGTCCGGCCTGACTCTGGTGGAAATCGAGCAAGCGGCGCGCATGTACGCCAAAGGCAAGAACGTGATCATGTGCTGGGCCATGGGCATCACCCAGCATCGTCATTCGGTGCCGACCATCCAGGAAATCGCCAACCTGATGCTGCTGCGCGGCAACATCGGCCGGCCGGGGGCCGGTCTGTGCCCGGTGCGTGGCCACAGCAATGTGCAGGGCGACCGGACGATGGGTATCAACGAACGTCCGTCGGTGGTGTTTCTCGATTCCCTGGAGCGGCGCTTCCAGTTCAAGGTGCCCCGTGAAAACGGCCACAACGTGGTCGAGGCGATTCATGCCATGGCCGACGGCCGCTCGAAAGTCTTCATCGGCCTGGGCGGTAACTTCGCCCAAGCCACCCCGGACAGCACGCGCACCTTTCAGGCTCTGGCCAATTGCGACCTGACCGTGCAGATCAGCACCAAGCTCAACCGCAGCCATTTGGCTCACGGCAAAGATGCGCTGATCCTGCCGTGCCTGGGCCGTACCGACATCGATGTCCAGACTGAAGGCGCCCAAGCAGTGACCGTGGAAGACTCGTTCAGCATGGTCCATGCCTCCAACGGTCAGTTACAGCCGCTGTCGAACCAGATGCGCTCGGAGCCTGCGATCATCGCCGGTATCGCCGCCGCGACCCTGGGCAGCAAACCGGTGGACTGGAACTGGTTGGTGGCCGATTACAGCCGCATCCGCGACCTGATCGCCGATACCATTCCGGGCTTCCGGGACTTCAACGAGAAAGTCCAGAACCCTGGCGGTTTCTATCTGGGCAACAGCGCCGGCGCACGTCGCTGGAATACGCTATCGGGTCGGGCCAATTTCCGTCCGAACATTTTGCCCAAAGATCTGGTGCACGAACGCACCCGCGCCACCGGCGTATTGCCGGACCTGATCATGCAGTCGATGCGCTCCCACGATCAGTACAACACCACCATTTATGGCCTTGATGACCGTTATCGCGGGGTGAAAGGCCAGCGGGATGTGTTGTTCGTCAATGAGGCCGACATCATTCGCCTGGGCTTCAAACCGGGACAGAAGGCTGACATCGTTTCGATCTGGGATGATGGCCGTGAGCGTCGGGTGAAGGGTTTCACGCTGCTGGCGTTTGATATTCCTGCCGGGCAAGCGGCCGCCTACTATCCGGAAGTGAACCCGCTGGTACCGCTGGAAAGCACCGGGGATGGTAGTCATACGCCGACCTCGAAGTTTGTGGCGATTCGGTTGGAGGCGGCGAGTGAGACTGGGTTGATTATGGCCAAGTCGGCTTAACGTGGCGTCAAGATCGTTCCCACGCTCTGCGTGGGAATGCAGCCCGGGAGAGGCGTTCCCACGCGGAGCGTCACTAGTGTCCGGTAAAAACCGAAGGGGGAGCTTGCTCCCCCTTACT
>NZ_AZRW02000074.1 GCF_000512695.2 Pseudomonas sp. QTF5
GCGGCGTGAGAACCGAAAATAATGTCCAAAATTACTGGACCAGATCAAGCCCGCTCCCACATTTGCTCCTCTGTGTGGCGAACATCCCATACATGTCCGTGAAAGGGGCGGCCCAGTCAATCCATCATTCGCGGTATCCTGAACACCCTGATACCGGACGCTTTTCCATGCTGGTGATTTCCAACAACGTGCATCTGCCGGATGCCGAGATCGAATTGACGGCCATTCGTGCGCAAGGCGCCGGTGGGCAGAACGTCAACAAGGTCTCCAGCGCCGTGCACCTGCGCTTCGACATTCCGGCCTCGTCCTTGCCCGAGTTCTACAAGGAGCGGCTGCTGGCGCTGCGCGACAGTCGCATCACCAGCGAAGGCGTATTGATCATCAAGGCCCAGCAATACCGTACGCAGGAGGCCAACCGCGCCGATGCGCTGGAGCGGCTGACCGAGTTGATCCTCAGCGCCATCAAAGTGGAAAAGAAACGCCGCCCGACCAAGCCGACTCTCGGTTCGAAGAAGCGTCGTCTCGAATCCAAGACCAAACGCGGCAGCATCAAGGCTGGACGCAGCAAGGTGGATTTCTAGCGGGTGTCCCGTTCTTCGCGGTGCTTTTCATCAAGGTACTTTGGCGTTTGCCGGTACAAATGGATACTCAGTGCCAAACCACTCAGAGCGGCCAACGCGGCAAACAGGAAGATCGAGGCAAACCCGAATCCAGCCGCAATCGCACCCGCCAGCGGCCCGGTAATCCCCAGCGACAAATCGATAAACAGTGAATACGCACCAACCGCCGCGCCACGGCTGGAGGCGGGCACCAGGTTGACCGCTTCCACGCCCAACGCCGGGAACACCAACGAAAAGCCGAAACCGCTCAACGCCGCGCCGGCCAGTGCCCAATGGGCATCGGGTGCCAGCCACAGCAGCAACAAACCAAGGGTTTCCACCGAGAGGCAGGCAATCGCCACGCGAAAGCCGCCGAGGCGGTTGATCAGATTGCCAAACAGCAGTCGCGCGCCAATGAAACTGGCGCCGAACAGGCTCAGGCACAGCACCGCGTTGGACCAGTGCTGAGTGGCGTAATACAGCGTGATGAAGGTAGCGATCGTGCCAAAGCCGATGGAGCCCAAGGCCAGACCACAACCATGAGGCAGCACGCGCCCCAGCACGTGCATGAAGGGCAGGCGTTCGCCGACAACGATCGGTGCAGCGGTTTTTGGCCAGGCCAGCGCCAGGCCCAGAACAGCCAGCAGCACGATGCTCACGCCCATGCTCCACAAACCCAACTGACTCACCAGCAGCACCCCCAACGGCGCGCCGACCGCCAGCGCGCCGTAGCTGGCGATGCCGTTCCAGGAGATGACTTTGGCGGTATTCGCCGCGCCGACCCGGCCGATGCCCCAGCCGATCGAACCGGAACCGACCAGGCTTTCCGCGCTGCCGAGCACCAGTCGGCCGATCAACAGGCTGATCAGGCTCAACGTCGGCAGGCTTTGCGTCCAGACCGAAATCAACATGAACACACCGCTCAAACCACAGCCGGCGAGGCCGTACATCACCGCCAGTTTGCTGCCCTTGTTATCGATGATGCGCCCGGCGTAAGGGCGACTGAGCAGGGTAGCCAGGTATTGCACGCTGATCACCAGCCCGGCGATCACGGCGCCGAAACCGAGGTCGCTGTGGACGTAGCCCGGCAATACGGCCAGGGGAATGCCGATATTCAGGTAACCGATGAAAGTGAACAGGACGATTGAAACGACTTGCAGCGTGACCGCCATGGGGCGCTGGGTTTCTGGCATGGGTAAAGGTCCACGGGGGCAGCTGGATAGATAGGCTGCTTATGATAACGGCGAGGGCGGTCGCGGGTCGTGGAAAAAGTAAAACTATTTGCCGGATGGGGATAATCAGGATTTTGCGGGGGCAACCAGTTGTGTCGTGACCAGGGCGGCCAAAGCGTTTTCTTCGCTGCCGAAGCGGGCGAGCAGGGCGGCCTGTTTCTCCGGGGAGAGGCGGCTCCAGATCTCGATCATTTTTTCGGCGGTGCCGATCAGGACGCTGGCCTGCAGCTCTTCATCAAAAGGAGGAGTGAATTCATCGGTCATAGGGACGGCTCAAGATTCAGGCGGTGTGGAAAGCGCATATTAGCGCTTTCCACACGGTCTGGTCGTGCGGGTGTATCAGTCTTCGCTGTCGGCCTGGCGGCGTTCAGGTGCTTCTTTCGTCTCGGGCTGTTGGGCACCGGCTTGTTGCGTGGTTGTCTGCTCAGTTTCGTGCAGGCTTGGGAAGGGGAGATTAGGGATCTCGTGCATGTCGCGCTCCTCGCTAAGTCTGTTGATAGATCTGGTAGATCCGCGCTTTTAAAAAAGCCTGCGCAGGATACAGCAGGAGAAATGACAAATAGACTTTTATATCCAATTGTTGCGACGGATGGGATTGTCTAGACAGGTCAGCAAGAGGGGGCGACACCATTCAAATGTGGGAGCGGGCTTGCTCGCGAAAGCGGTGTGTCAGGCAACGATGATGTCGACTGACACTCCGTCTTCGCGAGCAAGCCCGCTCCCTCAGGGGGACTTGCAGTGCTTGATGGTTACTTGCAGACCTCAGCGATAGCTTCGGCCAGCAAGTCCAGACGCGTCGCATCAATCCCGGCAACGTTCGCCCGGCCTGAGCTGACCATATATACGCTGTGGCGTTCGCGCAATTGCTTGACCTGTTCCGGCGACAAACCGGTGTAGGAAAACATACCGCGTTGCACACCAATGTGCGCAAATCGCTCGCGCAAGCCGTGGGGTTCAAGGGCTTCGACCAGACAGCTGCGCAACTGGGCGATACGCAAACGCATGGCTTCCACTTCGTCGGCCCAGCGGCTTTTCAGCTCTGGATCGCCGAGGATGGTCGCGACCACTGCAGCGCCATGATCCGGTGGCGTCGACCACAGGTTACGGGCGATGTTGGCCAGTTGGCTGCGGATATCCACCAACTTGTCGGCGGTTTGTGCGCAGACAATCAGTGCGCCGGTGCGGTCGCAGTACAGGCCGAAGTTCTTCGAGCAGGAACTGGTGATCAGCACTTCCGGCAACTCGGCGGCGAACAGGCGGGTCGACCAGGCATCTTGCTCCAGGCCGTCGCCGAAACCCTGATAGGCGAAGTCGATCAGTGGCAGCAAATCGCGACTGCGCACCACGTCCAGCACCCGACGCCAATCGTCATGGGACAGATCGAAACCGGTCGGGTTGTGGCAGCAGGCATGCAGCAGCACCACATCGCCCTTGGGGGCTTCATTGAGCACCGCCAGCATCGCTTCCACATCGAGACGGTTATCGCTGCCCACGTACGGGTAATGACTGACCTTCACCCCGGCCGCCGCGAAAATGGTTTCGTGGATCGGCCAGGTCGGGTTGCTCAACCACACGCCACGGCCCGGCAGGCATTGGGCGATGAAGTCGGCGCTCAAACGCAATGCGCCAGTGCCGCCCGGCGTTTGAGTGGCGCCGGCCCGTTGTTCGGCGATCAGCGCCGAATCAGCGCCAAGCACCAACTCGTTGATGACCTTGCCGAACGCTACATTGCCGTGGCCGCCGATGTAAGTCTTGGTGGATTGACGATCCACCAGGTGCTGCTCGGCGAGCTTCACCGCTTCGGGGATTGGCGTCAGGCCCTGGGCGTCTTTATAGACACCCACGCCGAGGTCGAATTTGCGCGGGTTAGGGTCCAGCGCATAGGCCTCCATCAGGCCGAGAATCGGGTCGCCGGGTACTCGACCGATGGCGTCGAAATGCATTATTTGCGGCCCTCGGCGTTCTTCGCCACTTCGTCAGTGCGCGCGGCCATGATGAAGTCGTTGCGGTGCAGGCCTTTGATGGAGTGGCTCCACCAAGTCACGGTGACTTTGCCCCACTCGGTCAGCAGGCCCGGGTGGTGACCTTCGGCCTCGGAGATTTCACCGACGGCGTTGGTGAATGCGAGGGCGTGTTTGAAGTTCTTGAACAGGAATACTTTTTCCAGTTGCATCACGCTGTCGCGGACTTCGATGTTCCAGTCAGGGATTTGCTTGATCAGGATCGGCAATTCTTCGTCGCTGACCTGAGGGGCGTCGGCGCGGCAGGCTTCGCAGTGGGCTTGGTTCAGAGCGTTCATGGTGTGTTCCTGAATTCGATTCTTGTTGGAAATTACTATCTTTGCGCGCAAGTCGCGAGCGGGATCTGCTCAGGCCGCTTTGGGCTTTGGCGGAAATTTCGGCGTGTGCAACCCCAGCTGCATACCTTGCTTGACCATGCCCATGATGTCTTCGTGGGCCAGATCGAACAGGCGCTTGAGGTTCGGCAGAACAAAGTACAACGGTTGCAAGATGTCGATGCGGTACGGCGTGCGCATGCATTCCAGCGGATCGAAGGCCTGATGCTCCGGCTCGTCCGACAGGCAGTAAACGGTTTCTTTGGGCGAGGATAGAATGCCGCCACCGTAGATGCGCAGGCCCTGTGGCGTGTCGACCAGGCCGAACTCGATGGTCATCCAGTACAAGCGCGCCAGGTACACGCGTTCTTCCTTGGAAGCCTGTAGGCCAAGTTTGCCGTAGGTGTGGGTGAATTCGGCGAACCAGGGGTTGGTCAGCAGCGGACAGTGACCAAAGATCTCGTGGAAAATGTCCGGCTCTTGCAGGTAATCCAGCTCTTCGCGGGTACGAATAAACGTCGCCACCGGGAACTGCTTGTTCGCCAGCAATTCGAAAAAGGTCTGGAAGGGAATCAGTGCGGGGACTCGGGCAACCTGCCAGCCGGTGGTTTCACCGAGGACCTTGTTGATTTCACCGAGTTGCGGAATGCGGTCGTGGGGCAGACCGAGTTTTTCGATACCGTCCAGGTATTCCTGGCACGCACGGCCCTCGACCACTTTCAGTTGGCGAGTGATCAGCGTGTTCCACACCGCGTGTTCTTCGGCGGGGTAGTCGATAAAACCTTGCGCATCGGGCTCACGAGCCACGTATTGCGTCTGCTTCATGCTGCTCTCCTGCTAGGGGATTTGTTCTTGTTGTGTGTACAGCTATAGACCTAGAAATACCCCGAGGAGTGCGGTGTTGCAGCAGGTGATCGTCGTTGCATGTAGGAAAAATCTGCGTTTTTCGTAAAATATTCGTTACGGATTGGCTGCTAGGGCGCAAGTATTGATATTTGCGGGTTTGAAATGGCGCACGGGTGTCACATAATCTTGACGACTATTTGAATGCCTCGGCAGAAACATACGTCGGTCTGCCAAGGATTGAACACTGTGATACCCCTGTGGGAGCGGGCTTGCTCGCGAAGGCGGTCTGTCTGATACATCACTGTTGGATGGTCCGACGCTTTCGCGAGCAAGCCCGCTCCCACAGGTTGTGCGCTCGGCATCAATCTCACTCACCGTTTTTCGGGCCTTTATATGCGTATCAAAGTTCACTGCCAGAACCGCATCGGTATCCTGCGCGACATTCTCAACCTGTTGGTCGAGTACGGGATCAACGTCGCTCGCGGCGAAGTGGGCGGTGAGCACGGCAATGCGATCTATCTGCACTGCCCGAACCTGATCAACATTCAGTTCCAGGCGTTGCGTCCGAAGTTCGAGGCGATTGGCGGGGTATTCGGCGTCAAGCGCGTAGGGCTGATGCCCAGCGAACGTCGGCATATGGAGCTCAATGCCTTGCTTGGGGCTCTGGAGTTTCCTGTGCTGTCGATCGACATGGGCGGCTCCATCGTCGCGGCCAACCGTGCGGCGGCGCAGTTGCTCGGGGTGCGGGTGGACGAGGTGCCCGGGATTCCACTGTCGCGGTACGCCGAGGATTTCGATTTGCCGGAACTGGTGCGCGCCAACAAGTCGCGGATCAACGGCTTGCGGGTCAAGGTCAAGGGCGATGTGTTTCTCGCCGACATCGCGCCGCTGCAGTCGGAGCATGACGAAAGCGAGGCCATGGCCGGTGCGGTGTTGACGTTGCACCGGGCGGATCGGGTGGGCGAGCGCATCTATAACGTGCGCAAGCAGGAGTTGCGCGGCTTCGACAGCATTTTCCAGAGCTCGAAAGTGATGGCGGCTGTGGTGCGCGAGGCGCGACGCATGGCGCCACTGGATGCGCCGCTATTGATAGAAGGTGAAACCGGCACCGGCAAAGAGTTGTTGGCGCGGGCCTGTCACCTGGCGAGCCCGCGTGGGCAATCACCGCTGATGGCGCTCAACTGCGCCGGTCTGCCGGAGTCCATGGCCGAGACCGAATTGTTCGGCTACGGCCCCGGCGCCTTCGAAGGGGCGCGGGCCGAAGGCAAGCTCGGGCTGTTGGAACTGACGGCGGGCGGTACGTTGTTTCTCGACGGCGTCGGCGAAATGAGCCCGCGCTTGCAGGTGAAATTGCTGCGCTTTCTGCAGGACGGTTGCTTCCGTCGTGTCGGCAGCGATGAAGAGGTCTATCTGGATGTGCGAGTGATCTGCGCGACTCAAGTGGACTTGTCCGAGCTGTGCGCTCGTGGTGAGTTTCGCCAGGATTTGTACCACCGCTTGAACGTGCTTTCGTTGCACATCCCGCCACTGCGCGAATGCCTCGACGGACTGGCGCCGCTGGTGGAGCACTTCCTCGATCAGGCCAGTCGGCAGATCGGTTGCCCGTTGCCGAAACTGGCCCCGGCGGCGATGGAGCGGCTCAGTCACTATCACTGGCCGGGCAATGTGCGGCAGTTGGAAAACGTACTGTTCCAGGCAGTTTCCCTGTGCGACGGCGGCACCGTCAAAGCCGAGCACATTCGTCTGCCGGACTACGGCGTGCGTCAGCCGCTCGGCGATTTTTCCCTTGAGGGTGGTTTGGACGAGATTGTCGGGCGCTTCGAAAAAGCGGTGCTGGAGCGCTTGTATTCCGAGCACCCGAGCAGTCGGCAACTGGGCAAGCGGTTGGGGGTTTCGCATACGACCATTGCCAATAAGTTGCGCGAATATGAAGTCGGCAAGTCTGAGTCATAGCTAATAGTTGTTTGGTATGTAACGGCCCCTTCGCGAGCAAGCCCGCTCCCACATTTGATCTGTGCACGCAGGACAAATAATGA
>NZ_AZRW02000075.1 GCF_000512695.2 Pseudomonas sp. QTF5
CATCAAAAACAGTATTGCAGAAAAGGGGGTAACCATAGATGTGGGAGCGGGCTTGCTCGCGAATGCGGTCTCCCGGTACCACTAATTTCCCCCGCAATCCCGATTCCCGTGTAGGTGTATCAGGTATGTCAGGTGTGCTTCAGTTCTTCTTCACCTGCGCACGCACTCGTTCTTCCTGCTCGCGCAATTGCGGTGTGAACTCGGTACCGAAGTCTTCGGCCTCGTACACCTGGCGAATCTCGATCTCGGCTTCAGTGCCCGGCATCGGGTTGGGGCAGCGCTTGACCCACTCGATCGCTTCCTCTTTCGACTTCACCTGCCACAGCCAATAGCCGGCGATCAGCTCTTTGGTTGCGGCGAACGGGCCGTCGATCACCGTGCGCTGATCACCCGAAAAACGCACCCGGGCGCCTTTGCTGCTGGGCTGCAGGCCATCGCAATCGATAAGGATGCCGGCCTTGGCCAGCTCCTCGTTGAAATTGCCCATCGCGGTCATCAGTTCTTCGCTGGGCATCACACCGGCTTCGGAATCCGGGCTGGCTTTCACAATGATCATGAATCGCATGGTCTTGTCTCCACTGGATTTGAGTGACTCACTTCTTAGTCGAATGGCAGCCGCCTGAATCGACACTACCTCCAACAAAAGACCGCAAAAGGAGCGGATTTGTTACCGGCGTGGGTGGCTCATACCCCCAAATAGCACCTCGATTTAAATCCACACCTATAACTATGTACCGCACCTGACTGCGGCTTCATCGACATGCTGTGCCCTACAGACAAGGAGAGACTGTATGGCACAAAACACATTGAACGATGAATCGACAGGGGAAGTTGTCATCAGGCCGGGATCCTCATCCTCGGGCAGCGTTTTTAGCGTCGGCGGAGGGGTTTCAGGCGGATTCGGCGGTACGAGCAGCAGGAAGAGAAAAAGGGCCCGAAAACGGGCCATGGAAGCGCATCGTCAGGCACAAGAAAAAGCGCGTGTGCAGGCTCAAGCCGAGGCCGCTCAAGCACAGGCTCAGGAACAGGCCCGCGTCCAGGCTCTTCACCAGTTTCTGGCGGGGCTGGCGCAGCGTCATGACGCCATCAGAGCCGAAGTGGACCGCCGCTTCGCCGAGACGGCCGCACAACTCGCGCCATCCCTTGAACGCGAAATCTCGGCGGCGCGACGACCGCCCAACAGCGACGATAGTGAGCGCTATCAGCTTTACCTGATCACTAAAGAAAAAAACGAAATCGACGGGCTGCTCGCCCGCAAGACCGCTGAGCTCAATGCAAAAAACGCGGTTGCTCGATCCTTCGATGGACACGATCCATTCACCCGCACTCGAATGATTACCTGACGCGATTGGGGGCGTTCGGCCAAGCACTCAATGATGGCCACCAAATTTGGGAAAGTGCTTATAACGCGGCCCATGAAGCGCGGTTGCTGACGTCGCAAATCAATGCACTTACGGATAAATCCAATGCCTTGGCCAGGCATCACGCCGAGCAGACGGTTGTCTGGCGGGAAAGGGAGGCCGTGTGGGAGGCCCAGCGCCAGTACGCCGAGCAGCGTGAAGCACGCATTCGGTTCAAGCAGCAGGCCGATGAAGATGTGCGGGGTGAACGGGTCAGGCAGGCCAACACGCTGAAGGCTCCCGTTACCTCGGTTGCCGCTGGCGGGATGGTTTTGACGCGTGACGGGGCATTCGTGGCGCGGCAAGCGGGGGCAGCGCTTGAAGCGGCAGTTCAGTCTGCGGTCAGAACGCTCACTGATTTCGGGCGTATCGCAGTAAAAACGGGGCCGGTGTTCGTCACCGCGATGGTGTACTCGCCCACCCTTGACAATGGCGAGTTGAGCGCCGAGCAACGTCGGCGTTTGTTCCAGGCTGTCGCTATTCCTGCGCAAGCGCTGGGGCTTTCCGATGGTCGAGCACTGCAATCGATTGCTGATTCCGGGGGCTCGGTGGAGGCGGCATACCGGCTCAAACCCGAAGCCGTGCCGGAGGGCACCGCCATCATCGCTGTCACTACGGGCGATGAGATTGATGCTGATGTGCCGGTCATCAATGCGGTACTCGACCCGCTGACCGGGTTCTACAACGCACAGATCCCCGGATTCCCGACCAGGCACCTTCAATTCGCGCCGGACGCTGCCGCTCAGGCTGCCACGACGAGCCAGGCGGGGCTGGCGAAGTTGACGCCGCAGATCCAAGACATCCCGGTAGGTGTCGACCTGCGCATTCAAGACTGCATTGTTTGCGTACCGGGCCTGCCGCCGACGTACCTGTCCTTCAATCTGCCACCCATGGGCTCGGGCATCGTCACCGGAAACGGTCAACCGGCCACGGCGGACTGGTGGAAAACGGCGAGCAAGGTGACGGGCGCAGCAATTCCGACGCAAATCGGCGATCAGTTTCGAGGTCGCGAAATCAACTCGTTCGAGGCGTTTGATCAAGCGCTGTGGCGAACGCTGGGCGAGCATCCGGCGCTCACTGCCCAGTTCGATGAGGTGAACAAAAAACGCGTCGAACAAGGCTTCGCACCGTACGCGCCGAAAAGTAAATGGGTCGGTGAGCGACGCGAGTTCGAACTGCGTTATCAGGAGCGGGCAGAGCTTGGCGCCAATCCTTTCAACCTCGACAAAATCAGCATCACCACGCCGCAAAGCACCCACGGACAGTTGGGGATCACCCCTACGGTTCTACCCTGGCCAATTCGCCCCGTTGGCGTCGGAACCTGGACACCCCTGGTTCCGCCAGGTATCGAACACCTCGGTCCTACAACCTCACCGGTTATACCGTTGATTCCAGCGGTTTATCCCGGCACGCCGGTCATCCCGGTCCTACCGCAAAACGAGACGTTTCCGGCTGTTGACGAAGGGCAGATCGGTGCCAGTATTCCTGGGTATCCGGCGGATATGGAGTTGCCTTCGCCGGATGTTCTGTTTCTGGACCGGCGAGATGATCCGGGTGTGGCGATGGGGTTTGGGGAGTCGGTTTCAGGAGTATGGCTAGGCGATGCTGCACGAACGGACGGTGCGCCGATTCCCGAGCAGATTGCGGATCAGTTGCGGTGGATGGAGTTTCGTAATTTTCATGGGTTCAGGCGGGCGTTTTGGAAGGCTGTTGCGGCGAATGCAGGGTGGAGCAACCAATTTAGAACCATTGATTTGATCTTGATGCGAAAAGGCAAAGCGCCCTTCGCCTCGCCTAACGATAGGAACGGAGGGCGAGTCAAGTTTGAGATTCATCATGTTTTTGAAGTTGCACAAGGAGGAAGTGTTTACAACATGGATAACTTATTAGTCATGACGCCTAAGCGGCATATTCTTCTACATAGTAAAGGAGCTGACTGATGGAGTTTAAAGAGCATTTTGAGGACTACACAGAGTCTGAATTTCTGGAGTTTCTTCGAGGACTTTTTGAAGGTGGGCGAGATTTGTCTGATGATGATTTCGACGCATACATAATCAAAGGTGTATTGCACTTCGAGGTGGTGACTGAGCATCCGGATGGTTCGGATGTCATCCTCCACCCTAAGGAAGGTCAGGAAGATAGCCCCGAACGCATCCTGAAAGAAGTCAAAGAATGGCGCGCACTCCACAATAAACCCGGCTTCAAATCGGAATAACTGCACTGCTTTGAATAAGAAATAAACGACGCACATCTGCTCATGACGACTGAGCAGATGCCGTCGCCCAGTAGGTCAGAGCCACAAGGAAGAACCAAAGATGGAACTTAAAGCAACACTCAAGGAGTACACCGAATCGGAATTCCAAGCCTTGGTGAACAGAATCTGGGCCGTCGATCTGCCGAAACAGGATCACGACGACTGATCAATCATTTCGACCGCATCGTCGGTCACCCCAAAGGGGCGGACCTGCTGTTTTATCCGCCAGAGGATGACTATAACGCCCACTCCTTCGGCTCGGTCGTGTACTACGTCAAAGACTGGCACCACAAACAGGGCCGTGCTGCGTTCATGGGGGAGGGCGCTCCTGTTCCACGTCCCGTTGCTGCAAGGCCACCCACCCCGTTGACCCCGGCGCGGATGACGCAGCAGCGTATTGCGCAAAATCTGGCTGACGTACAAAAAATCGCCGTTGATCTGGCGGCTTCAGAGCGCGCGGCAGAAGTTGCACTCAGTCTTTTCGAGCAACGCATCAAACACCTGCGTCAACGACAGAGCGAACACGTGGACATCCGTGGGCGTGAGGCGGAAATCCGTGTTCTGGAGGCCTCTGAATTTGAAGGGCGTCTGGCAGCGCGTCGGTACGAATTCTGGAAAATGCGCATCGAGTTCAAAAGGGACAGCGCGCGGCGCGACCTGTCCTACGCCCGGTCCGAACACGCGCAGTGGCAAAGCATCGCCCAGCAGATCAACGTTATTTACGACCGTTATCTGGCGAAGTTGAACGAGATCAATCAACGCCTCCATCGCTTTCAAACGGACGCTGAAGCACTGCTGATGGTCGCGCAAACACAGCTCGTTGATCAGCGTTACCAGCAGGGAACAGGGCCGACTCAAGCGTCCGGGCGGCTGTTTGCACCGTTTGCCTTTGCCAATGCGCGACCAGGTATTTTCCTCGATGGTGGTCTTTCGCAACCCTTGGAGACCCACCGGGTTGCACTGCAAAAAGCCATACGCTCGGCAGTGGCGGAGTTTACCTGGCAGATAACCTCGGGAGCGCAAGACCATCAAGGTCAATACGCAGCGGTGCTGCAATTCGATTTTTCCAGTCGGGCCGAAGTGGGGAGGTATGGGCTCAGCGTTCCTCTGCTCGAGTTGCTGCCGATCGAGGGCCAGGATTGGCAAGGCCTGGCCGCGACGGGGGCCGACGTCGATCTTCCGTTCAGGATGAGCAGCGGCACGTACGCCGTTCCGCCAGGGACGATGTCCCGAGGCCTGAGAGAAATAAAGACGTTGTTTCAGGTGGCCATTACGCCGACTAATGCCAATGTATTGTCGTCCAGAGTGAGGGTGCGAGCCGCCGTCTGGAATGAGCAGCTGAAGACCTATTGTATTACCGCTGACGGGCCGGTCCCGGCAATGGTGAGCTGGAGCGCGCCAGCTAACCTTGAAACCATCTCGACCCTGACGCCAGCCCCCGAGTATCGGCTGGGATTCCTTCGCTCTTCGCCTGTGCCTGTGTTGGAGTCCTTCAGCGACATGGCCGCGATTCGTTTCGATGACTATGTCGTCGTCTTCCCGCCAGCGTCTGGCATGGACCCGCTTTACATCATGTTCAGAGATCGGCGCGAATATCCCGAAATGGCCGTTGCTGAGCGAAGTCCTGGCACGACTTTGCTCCAACGCAGCTACTAATCAATCCTCCGCCAAACAAAGGAATGCTACCGTCTATGCCTGTTCTGGAACTCACTACCCTGATCCCCAACCGCACACCTGAGCTAGTCCTCGACTTCTGCCTGGAAGGCGTCAACTTCCCGAAGATCTTTCCAGAGCGCGTCACACTGTTGAGCGATATCGATTTAAGTAACCTGCGCATCGAAGCCGGTCGCCAGTTCCGCTTTTGCCATTGGATGTTCAATATCATTCCTGTGAGCTGGACGGTGGTAATCCGCGAGGTGGGCGAGCACCATTTCATCGATGAAATGCTCAAGGGGCCAATGGCTGCCTTTCGTCATGAACATCGGGTGGCGGCGGGTGAGGGCGGTACGCTGTACACCGACCGTGTGACCTATGCGGCCATGGGGGGCGCGCCGTTGGAGTGGCTGGTGGTCAATGCCTACATGCGGCGGATTTTCGAAGCGCGGCACCGCAATATGCTTCGATTGCTGGGCTGACACCGATCTGTCTGTAGGAGCGAGTCTTGTGTGGCGAGGGAGCTTGCTCCCGCGAGAGTGTCAGATTTTTTGTGTGCGGGCCGGTAACGGCCTGCCGTCAGGCAGGCCTTCATTT
>NZ_AZRW02000076.1 GCF_000512695.2 Pseudomonas sp. QTF5
AAACAGTATTGCAGAAAAGGGGGTAACCATAGATGTGGGAGCGGGCTTGCTCGCGAAAGCGGTGGATCAGCCAACATCTCTGTTGAATGTGAAACCGTATTCGCGAGCAAGCCCGCTCCCACATTTAAATTGGGTCAGGCCTCGAGGCCAAGGATGTCTCGGGCCACGGCTTCGGCAATCCGAATCCCATCGACACCCGCTGACAGAATCCCGCCCGCATAACCCGCGCCTTCACCGGCCGGGAACAGGCCCTTCACGTTCAGGCTCTGCATCGACTCGTTACGGGTAATCCGCAGCGGCGATGACGTACGCGTCTCGATCCCGGTCAACACCGCATCGTGCAGCGAGTAGCCACGAATCTGCTTCTCGAACGCTGGCAAGGCTTCGCGAATGGCTTCGATGGCGAACGCCGGCAAAGCCAGGGCCAAATCGCCCAAGGCAACGCCCGGTTTGTAGGACGGCTCGACGCTGCCCAACTCGGTCGACGGTTTGCCTGCAATGAAGTCGCCGACCAGTTGTGCCGGCGCTTCGTAATTGCTGCCGCCCAGCACAAAGGCGTGTGATTCCAGGCGTTCCTGCAACTCGATGCCGGCCAGTGGGCCACCCGGGTAATCGACTTCCGGGGTGATCCCGACGACGATCCCGGAGTTGGCGTTGCGCTCGTTACGCGAGTACTGGCTCATGCCGTTGGTGACCACGCGGTTCGGCTCGGAGGTCGCCGCCACCACGGTGCCGCCCGGGCACATGCAGAAGCTGTAGACCGAACGACCGTTGCTGGCGTGGTGCACCAGTTTGTAGTCGGCAGCACCGAGTTTCGGGTGCCCGGCGTATTTGCCCAGGCGCGCGCGGTCGATCAGCGATTGTGGGTGCTCGATGCGGAAACCCACCGAGAACGGCTTGGCTTCCATGAATACGCCACGACCGTGGAGCATGCGGAAGGTGTCCCGGGCGCTGTGGCCGAGGGCCAGAATCACGTGTTTCGAATGGATCTGCTCGCCGCCATTGAGCTCGACGCCAACCAGTTGGCCGTCCTCGATCAATACATCGGTGACGCGCTGCTGGAAGCGCACTTCGCCGCCCATGGCGCGAATCTGCTCGCGCATGTTTTCCACTACACCGGTCAGACGGAACGTACCGATGTGCGGTTTGCTGACGTAGAGGATTTCTTCCGGCGCGCCGGCCTTGACGAACTCGTGCAAGACTTTGCGACCGATGAATTTCGGGTCTTTGATCTGGCTGTAGAGCTTGCCGTCGGAGAACGTACCCGCGCCGCCTTCACCGAATTGCACGTTGGATTCGGGGTTGAGCACGCTTTTGCGCCACAGGCCCCAAGTGTCCTTGGTGCGCTGACGCACTTCGGTGCCGCGTTCGAGGATGATCGGCTTGAAGCCCATCTGCGCCAGCAGCAGGCCGGCGAAGATTCCGCACGGGCCGAAACCCACGACGACAGGACGTTGCTCAAGATCAGCCGGCGCCTGGCCGACCACTTTGTAGCTGACATCCGGCGCCACGTTGACGTTACGGTCATCGGCGAATGTGTGCAGCACCGACGCCTCATCGCGAACGTTGAGGTCGATGGTGTAAATGAAGCACAGTTCAGAGGACTTTTTGCGCGCATCGTAGCTGCGCTTGAACAAGGTGAAATCGAGCAGGTCATCACTGGCGATGCCCAGGCGCTGCACGATGGCAGGGCGCAGGTCTTCTTCGGGATGGTCGATCGGCAACTTGAGTTCGGTGATTCGTAACATGACGGGATCCGGTTCGCGGGGCGCACAACTGCGCCAAGGCGTTTGAAGCCCGCGATTATAAGCCTCAAAGGATGATTCCCGTGAGGCAAAAACGATCAGTCGTTACGCGATCCGCCGAAATACCCGCAGCCGCGTTGCACCTGGCCATCGATGCGCAGCTCGGCGCTCATGTGCTGCACGCTGCCGGTGCTGCTGTCGACGCAACGTTGCGGCGCGACCCAGAGCTCGATGCGCTGATTATTGGCTTCGGTGCTGAGGTTGAAGCGGCCATCGCCCAGTTGCTCTTCAACGTATGGCAGGGCCAGGGGCGGCTGACCGGCGCGGTCGATGACCATGCCTTTGCCGCTGACTTTGACGTTCCATTCAGGGCCATGGCCGGCGGCGCGCAGAGTCAGCTGTTTGAAATTGGGATCGTCGCACGCCGTGCCCGAGCGTTCGACTCGGTACAGCTGCTCCAGATCGAGCCGGCTATCGGCACCACTGGCAACGATCCGGCCGCGCACGTCGGCGAACAACTTGCCTTGGTCGTCGGCCAAGGTCGCGGCCTCTTGCAGGACACTGGTGCCGCCGGTGTCGTTGACCACATAACTGCGCTGCTCATTGCACGGCTGGAACAGCAACTTGCCGTCGGCCGCCGTCAACTGGCCCAGCATGCGGGTCTGGCCCACATGGGAAGCACTTTCGCGCGGGCCATCAAACAACTGGCAGGCGGCGAACAGCGGAAGCAGGGCAACAAGCACGAGGGAACGGGCAACACGCATCTTTGAGTCTCCTGACAAGTGTCGCCACGTTACTCAGCCCAGCCGGCGATCACAAGGTGAGTATTCATCCGGCGCCAGTCACCGGTGACGTTAGCAACATTCTGTGCATTGTTTCTGCGCGCAAGCCGTGGTCCTGACAGGTATGTTACCCAGCATTTGAAACGTGATGAGGATAGGAGGAAGGCGTTATGAGCTGGAAGATCTGGATGGTGCTATTGGCGATGGTGGGCGCCGGGTCGAGCCATGCTGGCGAGATTGATTTCTCATCGGCCGACGACTTTATCAGGATGGAAATGCTATTGAAGGATGATGACGGTGCCAATCCGGACCATGTCACGTTGTCAGTCACGTTGAGTCCGCAGGCCGCCGAACATGCACAAAAAATCAGTCGTGAATCGTTGGGCCAGCCATTGACCGTATCGATCAATGGCCATCCGATAAGTACAGCGACGGTGCGGTCGGCTCTGGGGGCGCAGTTCAGGATTGCGATGTCGCGATCAATTGCTAAAAAACTGCTGCCCACATTGATTGAATGATCGTCGCGGGTGCCCTGTTGACCAGGTTCAGCCGACGCGGTAGGTCTGACCGGTCTGCAAGCCTTCCACGCTTTTTGCGTAGGCCAGCGCCACTTCGGCGGCGGGCACCGGTTTGAAACCACGGAAGTACGGGGCATAGCTGCCCATGGCTTCGACCAGCACGTTCGGGCTGACCGAGTTGATGCGCAGACCGCGCGGCAGTTCGATCGCCGCTGCACGGACGAAGCTGTCCAGAGCGCCGTTGACCAGGGAGGCCGAGCTGCCGGTACGAATCGGATCGTGGCTGAGGATGCCGGTGGTGAAGGTGAATGACGCACCGTCATTGGCGAATTCACGACCGATCAGCAGCAGGTTGACCTGCCCCATCAGCTTGTCCCGCAAGCCGAGCTCGAAGTCGTGTTCGGTCATGGTTGCCAGCGGCACGAAGTTGACGCTGCCGGCGGCGCAGATAAGCGCATCGAAGTTGCCGGTCTGTTCGAACAGTTTACGGATCGAGGCGCTGTCACTGATGTCGACCTGAAACTCACCGCTTTTACGGCCAATACGGATGATTTCGTGGCGCTGGGACAGTTCATGGTCAATCGCCGAACCGACGGTGCCAGAGGCGCCAATCAAAAGAATTTTCATCGTGCTGTACCTGAATGGGTTGGATTTAAATTTAAGTTTAGAGTGGTTTTTTCCATTGATAAGCGGGCTAATAGGCAACCTTTGGTTTTCAAATGGAAACAATTCCATGAGCGAAATGGATGACCTGGCGGCGTTCGCGGTGTTGATCGAGGCGGGCAGTTTCACCTTGGCGGCGCAGCAACTGGGTTGCAGCAAAGGGCAGCTCTCCAAGCGCATCAGCCTGCTGGAAACTCGGTTTTCCGTGGTGTTGCTGCAACGCACCACGCGCCGCTTGAGCCTGACGGCGGCGGGTGCGGCGTTGTTGCCGCAAGCCCAGGCGCTGGTGATTCAAGTCGAGCGAGCGCGTCAGGCTTTGGCGCGATTGAAAGACGACATGGCCGGCCCGGTGCGGATGACGGTTCCGGTTTCACTGGGGGAAACCTTCTTTGACGGCGCGCTGCTGGAATTTTCCCGGCAGTACCCCGAGGTGCAGATCGAACTGGAGCTCAACAATAACTACCGTGACCTGTCCCGGGACGGTTTCGACCTGGCGATCCGCTCGGAAGTGGCCAACGATGAACGCCTGGTCGCCCGCCCATTGCTGGCTTGGCACGAGATGACCTGCGCCAGCCCTGCGTACCTTGAGCGATTCGGTGAACCACTGACACCTCAGGCGCTGGCCGAACACCGCTGCCTGCTCAACAGCCATTACAGCGGTCGCGAGGAATGGCTCTATCACCAACAGCACGAGTTGCTGCGGGTGCGAGTGTCGGGGCCGTTCGCCAGCAACCACTACAACCTCTTGAAGAAAGCCGCATTGGCCAGTGCGGGCATTGCACGTTTGCCGTCTTACCTGCTGCAAGAGGAATTGGCTGACGGGCGTTTGCGCTGGCTGCTGCGCGATTATCAGACCCGCAGCATGCCGATGTACCTGGTGCACCCGTATCAAGGTGGTTTGCCGAAACGCACCCAAGTGCTGGCGGACTATTTGATTGGTTGGTTCAAGCGTAGCGGCGAGGCGTTGGATCGACTTCAGCGGTAACGTCTCACCACGCACTCCCCTGTGGGAGCGGGCTTGCTCGCGAAAGCACTCTCACATTCAACAGATATGTTGGCTGACACACCGCTTTCGCGAGCAAGCTGATCTGGTCCAGTAA
>NZ_AZRW02000077.1 GCF_000512695.2 Pseudomonas sp. QTF5
TTGCGTCTTCACACACCGCAATCTGGCCTTTCGACGCAAATTGCTTGGGTGTTATATGGTCAAGCCTCACGGGCAATTAGTATTGGTTAGCTCAACGCCTCACAGCGCTTACACACCCAACCTATCAACGTCGTAGTCTTCGACGGCCCTTCAGGGGACTCAAGGTCCCAGTGAGATCTCATCTTGAGGCTAGTTTCCCGCTTAGATGCTTTCAGCGGTTATCTATTCCGAACATAGCTACCCGGCAATGCCACTGGCGTGACAACCGGAACACCAGAGGTTCGTCCACTCCGGTCCTCTCGTACTAGGAGCAGCCCCTCTCAAATCTCAAACGTCCACGGCAGATAGGGACCGAACTGTCTCACGACGTTCTAAACCCAGCTCGCGTACCACTTTAAATGGCGAACAGCCATACCCTTGGGACCGGCTTCAGCCCCAGGATGTGATGAGCCGACATCGAGGTGCCAAACACCGCCGTCGATATGAACTCTTGGGCGGTATCAGCCTGTTATCCCCGGAGTACCTTTTATCCGTTGAGCGATGGCCCTTCCATACAGAACCACCGGATCACTAAGACCTACTTTCGTACCTGCTCGACGTGTCTGTCTCGCAGTCAAGCGCGCTTTTGCCTTTATACTCTACGACCGATTTCCGACCGGTCTGAGCGCACCTTCGTACTCCTCCGTTACTCTTTAGGAGGAGACCGCCCCAGTCAAACTACCCACCATACACTGTCCTCGATCCGGATAACGGACCTGAGTTAGAACCTCAAAGTTGCCAGGGTGGTATTTCAAGGTTGGCTCCACGCGAACTGGCGTCCACGCTTCAAAGCCTCCCACCTATCCTACACAAGCAAATTCAAAGTCCAGTGCAAAGCTATAGTAAAGGTTCACGGGGTCTTTCCGTCTAGCCGCGGATACACTGCATCTTCACAGCGATTTCAATTTCACTGAGTCTCGGGTGGAGACAGCGCCGCCATCGTTACGCCATTCGTGCAGGTCGGAACTTACCCGACAAGGAATTTCGCTACCTTAGGACCGTTATAGTTACGGCCGCCGTTTACCGGGGCTTCGATCAAGAGCTTCGCGTTAGCTAACCCCATCAATTAACCTTCCGGCACCGGGCAGGCGTCACACCCTATACGTCCACTTTCGTGTTTGCAGAGTGCTGTGTTTTTAATAAACAGTCGCAGCGGCCTGGTATCTTCGACCGGCATGGGCTTACGCAGTAAATGCTTCACCCTCACCGGCGCACCTTCTCCCGAAGTTACGGTGCCATTTTGCCTAGTTCCTTCACCCGAGTTCTCTCAAGCGCCTTGGTATTCTCTACCCAACCACCTGTGTCGGTTTGGGGTACGGTTCCTGGTTACCTGAAGCTTAGAAGCTTTTCTTGGAAGCATGGCATCAACCACTTCGTGTGCTAAAAGCACACTCGTCATCAGCTCTCGGCCTTAGAATCCCGGATTTACCTAAGATTCCAGCCTACCACCTTAAACTTGGACAACCAACGCCAAGCTGGCCTAGCCTTCTCCGTCCCTCCATCGCAATAACCAGAAGTACAGGAATATTAACCTGTTTTCCATCGACTACGCTTTTCAGCCTCGCCTTAGGGACCGACTAACCCTGCGTCGATTAACGTTGCGCAGGAAACCTTGGTCTTTCGGCGTGGGTGTTTTTCACACCCATTGTCGTTACTCATGTCAGCATTCGCACTTCTGATACCTCCAGCAAGCTTCTCAACTCACCTTCACAGGCTTACAGAACGCTCCTCTACCGCATCACCTAAGTGATACCCGTAGCTTCGGTGTATGGTTTGAGCCCCGTTACATCTTCCGCGCAGGCCGACTCGACTAGTGAGCTATTACGCTTTCTTTAAAGGGTGGCTGCTTCTAAGCCAACCTCCTAGCTGTCTAAGCCTTCCCACATCGTTTCCCACTTAACCATAACTTTGGGACCTTAGCTGACGGTCTGGGTTGTTTCCCTTTTCACGACGGACGTTAGCACCCGCCGTGTGTCTCCCATGCTCGGCACTTGTAGGTATTCGGAGTTTGCATCGGTTTGGTAAGTCGGGATGACCCCCTAGCCGAAACAGTGCTCTACCCCCTACAGTGATACATGAGGCGCTACCTAAATAGCTTTCGAGGAGAACCAGCTATCTCCGAGCTTGATTAGCCTTTCACTCCGATCCACAGGTCATCCGCTAACTTTTCAACGGTAGTCGGTTCGGTCCTCCAGTTAGTGTTACCCAACCTTCAACCTGCCCATGGATAGATCGCCCGGTTTCGGGTCTATTCCCAGCGACTAGACGCCCTATTAAGACTCGCTTTCGCTACGCCTCCCCTATTCGGTTAAGCTCGCCACTGAAAATAAGTCGCTGACCCATTATACAAAAGGTACGCAGTCACCCAACAAAGTGGGCTCCCACTGCTTGTACGCATACGGTTTCAGGATCTATTTCACTCCCCTCTCCGGGGTTCTTTTCGCCTTTCCCTCACGGTACTAGTTCACTATCGGTCAGTCAGTAGTATTTAGCCTTGGAGGATGGTCCCCCCATATTCAGACAAAGTTTCTCGTGCTCCGTCCTACTCGATTTCATGACCAAGAGATTTTCGCGTACAGGGCTATCACCCACTATGGCCGCACTTTCCAGAGCGTTCCGCTAATCTCAAAGCCACTTAAGGGCTAGTCCCCGTTCGCTCGCCACTACTAAGGGAATCTCGGTTGATTTCTTTTCCTCAGGGTACTTAGATGTTTCAGTTCCCCTGGTTCGCTTCTTAAGCCTATGTATTCAGCTTAAGATACCTAACTTATGTTAGGTGGGTTCCCCCATTCAGACATCTCCGGATCACAGTCTGTTTGCCGACTCCCCGAAGCTTTTCGCAGGCTACCACGTCTTTCATCGCCTCTGACTGCCAAGGCATCCACCGTATGCGCTTCTTCACTTGACCATATAACCCCAAGCAATCTGGTTATACTGTGAAGACGACATTCGCCGAAAATTCGCGATTAAACTCACAAATTTTACCTTAGCCTGATCCGTTACCAGTGAAAGTAACGTTCAGTCTATCTTTCTATCACATACCCAAATTTTTAAAGAACGATCTAATCAAAGACTAGAAATCAACATTCATCA
>NZ_AZRW02000078.1 GCF_000512695.2 Pseudomonas sp. QTF5
CCCTCTCGGACAGTCAGCTGTCGGTCAGAAGTGGACCGCTATGAACGTCCGCTTCTGGCCGATAGCTACCTTTCGGGCAGCGTTAAGATCATCAGCTCTTAGGCGCAAAAAAGCCCCGCACGGGGACAACCGGAACGGGGCTTTTATGTGTTGTGACAAGGGAATCCCGTACCAATTTTTGTACCAATGACTGCGTTTTGGCAGGAGATTCTGAGTTGGCCTGGGTCTTAAGTCCCTTATTTCATTGACTCTGACAACTTAGTACACACCCCTGAACATGTCGGTGTAATTCTTACGTTGGCTAACGGCTCGTGCGAAGAACCGAAGCGATCGCAATGGCAAACAGGCCCAGCCATCGAGAGCGGCAAACTCAGGTTTTTCCGTTTCTTTCATTTTCCTACTCGAAACGTCTGCTTCTGGCCTGTGAGGTGAACAGAATTAGCACTCGGAATTTACCCTGACATGACTTAACCGATATCCAATTTCTTCAATCGCGCTAGGCCTTGTTTGATATGGCCGGCGTTTTCACCCATGGTCCACAGTGCTCCACGGACATTTCCGCCCACTTCCTGCGCCCCTTGCTCCTCAACCAGGAGGGTCAGCTCCATAATGGCTGCCTGCAGAGCCTGCTGGTTTTCGTACAGCCTTTCCAGTACATCCGACATTGAATAATCACCAGGCATGACGTCGACTCCTTTCGAGAAAAAACATAAGCATAGTACCGGCAGTGCCCGTGTCAGGCAGTAATTGCAGCTTGCTTAGAAATTGCTACAAAGCGAAGAGGTTGCAGCGGATTAGTCAGTCTGGCTGGGCGTTGGGGGAGGGCTAGGCCCAATCCATCATCGTCACCACGGTGTGGTTTTTGACAGTATCGATAGTGTGTGGCGATAAGTAAGTCCAATCCATCATGAGGGTCACGGAGAATCGGCGAGAGGACTCGGACTGGGTGGCGGTGTCAAGGGCATGGAGTGTCTGTCGCTTTGAGTGCAGCCGAGGGGTATGGTGCGCCGAGTTTATCAGGAAAGGTGCCATGCCAGGCATTTTGGGGCTTGGAGCAGGGGGCTGTAAATAAAACAGTCCCCTTTTCCATTTATTCAGGATTTAAATGGGAATGAACGTTACCGTCGCACTTCCAGAGTTATCGCTGATCGAGATGTGATCTACGATAAAAACATAAACTGGATGGCCACCGTCAACTTTAATTACCGTTCCTTCCGACGTATTAACCGTATAGAACCATTTTTCATAGTTCCCATCCTTGAGCGGAGTCGTATTGAAAAGAATGACCTGTTGTATATAAGCGTCCGACCTAAATTGCATCGTATCTTCCGATAGCGTGACTGCGTATTGACCGGTCGCCAGATTTACCGGTATTGCCCCGCTGCCGCTTTCTGAAAGATTCGTCAGATTTATTGCCGAAATCGCATTTATCGTAATTTTAGTATTAGACATGTCGTTGACTTCCTTGTTCGACCGAAGTTGGTCAAAATTACTATAGTCGGGTTTCTATTTTTGGAAACCTCGTTTCTTCAATTTCTTCGACCATTTCCGAGAACCCTTCGTAGGATAGCAGGCCACACCAGTGCTGGCCTTACGCCCCGGCTTTTCAAAGCTCGCAACGACGGCTCAGAGGGAGGCGGGGTATCGGGGTGCAATTTAGGGTAAAGCGGGAATCTGTAAGCGCCAGGATATGCCTAGCGCAATGGTCGAAATCACTGTTACAAAATATAAGGGGATTCGGTTGATAGTTAGGAAAGCGGGTAGGCTAGCAATGTGATCGTGCGTACTCGCGGTGTTTACTAGCTTTAGACTAGTGATGTGCACGTATAGCTGTGGCTATGATTGGTACAAAATTGGTACATGGGGCTTTTGGTTGGTCTGCGGTCCTTTATTCTTGAAGGCCTTAAGAAGAATGTGCCCAATCCATCATTGGATAGTGACAATGTCATTCTGTTTATGGCAACAGGGACTGTCATAAATTTTGTGTTCGGGCATAACATGTTGAAGAGGTGGATGTATGCCAACCAAAAAGAAACCGGCCCGCGAGGCCCAGCGTGACCTTCCATCCATTCCAAA
>NZ_AZRW02000008.1 GCF_000512695.2 Pseudomonas sp. QTF5
CCTGCGAAAGCTTAGTGGGCGATCGCAGGGGGCGGCGGGGGTAGCCATTTCATTATTTGATCTGCGTCGTTCACAAATCCAATGCGGGAGCGGGCTTGCTCGCGAAGAGGCCGGTCCAGGCAATACAAAATAGACAGGCAACAAAAAAGGCCCGTATCTCGCGATACGGGCCTTTTTCGTAAGAGAGAAAAATCAATTACTTGATTTTGCCTTCTTTGTAGATCACGTGCTTACGAACAACCGGATCAAATTTCTTGATCTCGATTTTGTCCGGAGTAGTGCGCTTGTTCTTGTCGGTAGTGTAGAAGTGACCAGTACCGGCGCTCGAAATCAAACGAATCAATTCACGCATGATTAGCTCCCTTAGATCTTGCCGGCTTTGCGGATTTCGGCCAGCACGACAGTGATGCCACGCTTGTCGATGATACGCATGCCTTTGGCAGATACGCGCAGACGCACGAAACGTTTCTCTTCTTCAACCCAGAAGCGGTGATGCTGCAGGTTCGGCAGGAAACGACGACGGGTTTTGTTGTTTGCGTGGGAAATGTTATTCCCAGTCACCGGACCCTTACCGGTAACTTGACATACTCTCGACATGCCTCAGCCCTCTAAAACCACATGCCCAACCCGGCATGGGTTGGCCGCTTAATCTCTCAGTCATTTGGCGCCAGGCGCCGCGTTTCTTTAGAGGTCTTACCGGCTACACCTACAGTGAAGGAACCGGGCCCCTAGAAAAGAGCGCTGCTTTATACCAGAAAGACTGGAGAGCAACAACATTCCGTGTGCGCGAACTTGAGAAATTCCCCCTTTTCCTGGCGCCGGGCGCCTTGGATAAAGGCTGTCGCCGATTAAGACCGCTCGTCGCAGAGAATCGGCTAACCGACCGATTCCAGGTTTTTCTCGGCCCGCATCACCGAAAACAAGCGCACATAGTCCCCTCAAAATGAAAAAGGGGATAGTCATTTGTAAAAGAGCCCACTAGGGTAAGCCTTTTCCAGACTGCACTTGCAGATGGGCCTTCGATCTGTAAAGGAATCCGACCATGCGCCTCGCTGCCCTACCGCTGCTGCTCGCACCGCTTCTACTGAGCCCCTTGGCCCATGCCGCCGCCCTGAGCGTCTGCACCGAGGCCAGCCCGGAAGGGTTCGATGTGGTGCAATACAACTCGCTGACCACCACCAACGCCTCGGCCGACGTGCTGATGAACAGTCTGGTGGACTTCGATACGGCCAGCGGCAAAGTGATCCCCAGCCTGGCGGACAGCTGGGAAGTCACACCCGACGGCCTGACCTACGTCTTCAAATTGCACCCACAGGTGAAGTTCCACCGCACCGAGTACTTCAGCCCGACGCGCGACCTGACCGCCGAAGACGTGAAATTCAGCTTCGACCGCATGCTCGACCCGGCGCACCCGTGGCACAAGGTCGCCCAAAGCGGCTTCCCGCATGCCCAGTCGATGCAATTACCAGCGCTGATCAAGAAGATCGACGCACTGGATCCGCTCACCATCCGCTTTACTCTCGATCACCCGGACTCGACTTTCCTGCCAACCCTGAGCATGGGTTTCGCCTCGATCTATTCGGCCGAGTACGCCGACCAACTGATGAAGGCCGGCACTCCGGAAAAGCTCAACAGCCAGCCGATCGGCAGCGGCCCGTTCATTTTCACGCGCTTCCAGAAAGACGCCTCGATTCGCTACAAGGCCAACCCGGATTACTTCCGCGGCAAGCCGTCGATAGACCCGCTGATCTTCGCCATCACCCCCGATGCCAACGTGCGCTTGCAGAAGTTGCGCCGCAACGAATGCCAGATTGCCCTGTCGCCCAAACCGCTGGACGTACAGGCTGCAAAGCAGGAACCGACCCTGAAGGTGGAAAAGACTGACGCCTTCATGACCGCATTCGTCGGCATCAACAGCCAGCATCCGCCGCTGGACAAACCTGAAGTGCGTCAGGCAATCAACTTGGCGTTCGACAAGGCCAACTACGTCAAAGCCGTGTTCGAAGACACCGCCGAACCCGCCAACGGCCCCTACCCACCCAACACCTGGAGCTACGCCAAAAATCTCTCGGGCTATCCCCATGATGTCGAGAAAGCTCGCGCATTGATGGCCAAGGCTGGACTCAAGAATGGTTTCCAGACCACCATCTGGACCCGCCCTTCCGGCAGCCTGCTGAACCCCAATCCAAGCCTCGGGGCGCAGCTTCTTCAGTCCGACCTGGCGGAAATCGGCATTCAGGCCGAGATTCGTGTGATCGAATGGGGCGAACTGATTCGCCGCGCCAAGGCCGGCGAGCACGACCTGTTGTTCATGGGCTGGGCCGGCGACAACGGTGACCCGGACAACTTCCTCACGCCGCAGTTTTCCTGCTCGGGGGTCAAATCCGGCACCAATTTCGCCCGCTATTGCAACCAGGACCTGGACAAGTTGATCAGCGCCGGCAAGACCACCGGCGAGCAAGGTGTTCGCACCAAGCTCTACGAACAGGCTCAGGCGCAGATCCAGCAGCAAGCATTGTGGCTGCCGCTGGCGCACCCGACGGCCTTTGCGCTGACACGCAAAGGTGTCGAGGGTTACTCGGTCAGCCCGTTCGGTCGCCAGGACTATTCGAAGGTAGCCCTCAAGCCATAAGCACCAACACAAAACCTGTGGGAGCGGGCTTGCTCGCGAAGACGGCGGCATAGTCAACATTGATGTCGCCTGACACACCGCTTTCGCGAGCAAGCCCGCTCCCACATTGAATTGCGCTTAACTGACTGGCATTAGGGTTTGCCCGCGATAGCGGACTTTCAGGCGACAACTATGTTGAATTTGCCGACGTCATCGCGGGCAAGCCCGCTCCCACAGGGACTTACTTAGCTTCGAATCCCTCGCTCACATCCACCCATACTCGGCCATGGACAGCGGATCGCCGTCACCGACGATGAAATGGTCGAGCACCCGCACATCGATCAGGTCCAGCGCCTCTTGCAGGCGCTTGGTCAGCATTCGATCGGCCTGACTGGGGTCGGTGTTACCTGACGGATGGTTGTGGCACAGGATCAGCGCTGCGGCGTTATGGGCCAAAGCACGCTTGACCACCTGCCTGGGATGGACGCTCGTGTTGTCGATAGAGCCGCGAAACAATGCCTCAAACGCCAGCACTTGATGCTTGGAATCCAAAAACAGACACCCGAACACCTCGTGAGGCTCGTGGCGCAGCATCGATTTCAGGTAGTCACGAACCGCCTGCGGATTTTCCAGTGCCGATTTTTGGCGCGCACGTTCGGCCAAATGCCTTCTGCCCATTTCCTGTACCGCTTGCAACTGAGCGAATTTCGCTGGCCCAAGCCCTAATTGCCTGCTGAACGTAGCCTGATCGGCCTCTAGCAGTGAGCGCAGGCTGCCAAATTGATTCAACAGGTGTCGCGCCAGATCAACTGCACTTTTACCCGACACGCCGGTTCGTAAAAAAATCGCCAGCAGTTCGGCGTCCGAAAGACTCCCCGAGCCCAATTCAAGCAACCTCTCCCGTGGCCGCTCCGCCGCCGGCCAATCACGAATACTCATAGCACCTCCCTGGAATGTGGGCGCCGCTGTTCCATAGCGGTCGCTGTGATATCGTAGCCCATCTTTTTTGCGAGCGATTTCACTCCTGGGGAGGGGGTATCGCACCGCAGTCATCAACGAAATGAAAGGCAGACCTATGCAGCGGCTGTATCGGAAACGCATCGTTCTGGGTGTCGGTGGCGGCATCGCTGCCTACAAGAGCGCCGAGCTGGTTCGCCGTCTGATCGATCAGGGCGCCGAAGTGCGCGTGGTCATGACCCGTGGCGGCAGCGAATTCATTACCCCGCTGACCATGCAAGCCTTGTCCGGGCATCCGGTCCACCTCGATTTGCTGGACCCGGCGGCCGAAGCCGCCATGGGCCACATCGAGCTGGCCAAATGGGCTGACCTGGTGCTGATCGCTCCCGCCACGGCGGACCTGATCGCGCGCCTGGCCCAGGGCATTGCCGACGACCTGCTGACCACTTTGGTGCTGGCCACCGACGCCGTGGTCGCGGTTGCCCCGGCAATGAACCAGGCCATGTGGCGTGACCCGGCGACCCAGGCGAACCTGCAAACCCTCGAAAGTCGCGACCTTAAAGTCTTCGGCCCGGCCTCCGGCAGCCAAGCCTGCGGCGACGTCGGCATGGGCCGAATGCTCGAAGCGACCGACCTCGCCCAGTGCGCGGCAGACTGCTTCCAGCGCCAGGCACTGACCGGCAAACACGTGCTGATCACCGCCGGCCCGACCCAGGAAAACATCGACCCGGTGCGCTACATCACCAACCACAGCTCCGGGAAAATGGGCTTCGCCCTGGCCGAAGCCGCGGTAGAAGCCGGCGCCCGCGTGACCCTGATCACAGGCCCCGTGCACCTGCCGACCCCGGATCGCGTCACGCGTATCGACGTGGTGAGTGCCCGCGACATGCTCGCTGCCTGCGAAGCGGCGATCCCTTGCGATCTGTTCATCGCCTCTGCTGCGGTCGCGGACTACCGTCCGGAAGTCGTCGCCCCACAGAAACTCAAGAAAGACCCTACAAACGGCGACGGCTTATTGCTACAGATGGTGCGCAACCCAGACATCCTGGCCACGATCGCCACCCGTCCTGACCGTCCGTTCAGTGTCGGCTTCGCTGCCGAAACGGAACACCTGCTCGATTACGCTGCCCGCAAGTTGAAAGACAAGAACCTCGATCTGATCGTCGCCAACGACGTCGCCAACCCGAGCATTGGCTTCAACAGCGAAGAAAACGCCTGCAGTGTGATCGACCGTGAGCTGCACGCCACACTTTTCGCCCAGACCAGCAAGGGCAAGATTGCTCGCCAGCTGATCACTTTTATCGCCGAACGTCTGAACCAGGTTTAATTTACATGCACGCTTTGCAAGCCAAAATCCTCGACCCACGCATCGGTACCGAATTCCCGCTGCCGCAGTACGCCACGCCAGGCTCCGCCGGCCTCGACCTGCGCGCCATGCTGGAAAAAGACACCGTCATCAAGCCGGGCGAAACCCTGCTGATCCCTACCGGCCTGTCGGTGTACATCGGCGATCCGGGCCTGGCGGCCTTGATTCTGCCGCGCTCAGGCCTGGGTCATAAGCACGGCATCGTGCTGGGCAATCTGGTCGGCTTGATCGACTCCGATTACCAAGGCCCGCTGATGGTGTCGTGCTGGAACCGTGGCCAGACCGATTTCAACATGGTGGTAGGCGAACGCCTGGCCCAGTTGGTGCTGGTACCGGTGGTTCAAGCGCATTTCGAAATGGTCGAAGAGTTCGTCGAAACCCAGCGCGGCACCGGCGGGTTTGGCCATTCGGGTAGCCACTGATCATTGGCATTCAGGCTGGGAGCCCTGCCCGACCTGACCTGCCCTCTGCATTTTAAGGATGAAAATTGCAAAGACGTCATCTGGAAGGTTTACCACTGAAAATCAAGGCATTGAACGGCCAATTGCTCGCCGATGTTGATGGCATGGCCTTTTCACACCACGAACTCTCGGTGGAAAACACCGTCATACCCTTCAGTTTGAGCCTGCCGACGAGTTTCTCGCCGGCAGGTCCAGCCACTTTAGAGATGGAGCATTTCCAGAAATGAGCACCCCAGCCCAAGTCGCACCCAAGTTCCCCGACAGCATCTTCCGCGCCTACGACATTCGCGGCACCGTCCCGGAATTCTTGAACGCTGAAACAGCTTATTGGCTTGGTCGCGCCATCGGCTCCCAGAGCCTGGCCCAGAACGAACCCAACGTGTCCGTCGGCCGCGACGGTCGCCTGTCCGGCCCGGAACTGGTCGAGCAACTGATCAAAGGCCTGGCCGACAGCGGTTGCCACGTCAGCGACGTCGGCCTGGTGCCAACCCCTGCGCTGTACTACGCCGCCAACGTACTGGCCGGCAAATCCGGCGTGATGCTCACCGGCAGCCACAACCCGTCGAACTACAACGGCTTCAAGATCGTCATTGCTGGCGACACGCTGGCCAACGAACAGATCCAGGCCCTGCACGAACGCCTCAAGACCAATAACCTGAGCAGCGGCAAGGGCAGCATCACCAAAGTCGAGATCCTCGACCGCTACAACACTGAAATCGTCCAGGACATCAAACTCGCCCGCCGCCTGAAAGTGGTGGTCGATTGCGGCAACGGCGCGGCCGGCGTGATCGCCCCGCAGCTGATCGAAGCCCTGAACTGCGAAGTCATCCCGCTGTTCTGCGAAGTCGATGGCAACTTCCCGAATCACCACCCGGATCCGGGCAAGCCTGAGAACCTCGTGGACCTGATCGCCAAGGTCAAGGAAACCAACGCCGACCTGGGCCTGGCCTTCGACGGCGACGGCGACCGTGTAGGCGTCGTCACCAACACCGGCAGCATCGTCTTCCCTGATCGTCTGCTGATGCTGTTCGCCCGCGACGTCGTGGCGCGCAACCCGGACGCGGAAATCATCTTCGACGTCAAATGCACCCGCCGCCTGATCCCGCTGATCAAGGAATATGGCGGTCGGCCGCTGATGTGGAAGACCGGTCACTCGCTGATCAAAAAGAAAATGAAACAATCCGGCGCCCTGTTGGCCGGCGAGATGAGCGGGCATATCTTCTTCAAGGAACGCTGGTTCGGTTTCGACGACGGCATTTACAGCGCCGCGCGGCTGCTGGAGATCCTCAGCAAGGAAAAATCCACCGCGGAAGAGCTGTTCGCAACCTTCCCGAACGATATTTCTACGCCAGAGATCAATATCCATGTGACCGAAGAGAGCAAATTCAGCATCATTGATGCACTGCACGATGCGCAATGGGGTGAAGGCGCCGACCTGACCACCATTGACGGCGTGCGAGTCGACTATGCCAAAGGCTGGGGCCTGGTTCGCGCCTCCAACACCACACCGGTGCTGGTGCTGCGCTTCGAGGCCGATGACGAGGCTGAATTGCAGCGCATCAAGGATGTGTTCCACGTCCAGCTGAAACGCGTTGCACCTGATCTCCAATTACCGTTTTGATTTGAAACACCCGGAGCCCTGAATGACCCTCGAACGCGAAGCCGCCGCCAACACCGCCAAGGTCCTGTCCGAAGCGCTGCCTTACATTCGCCGCTATGTCGGCAAGACGCTGGTGATCAAATACGGCGGCAACGCGATGGAAAGCGAGGAGCTGAAAACCGGCTTCGCCCGCGACATCGTGCTGATGAAAGCCGTCGGCATCAACCCGGTGGTGGTTCACGGCGGCGGCCCGCAAATCGGCGACCTGCTCAAGCGCCTGTCGATCGAGAGCCACTTCATCGATGGCATGCGCGTGACTGACGCGCAGACCATGGACGTGGTGGAAATGGTCCTCGGCGGGCAGGTCAACAAGGACATCGTCAACCTGATCAACCGTCATGGCGGCAGCGCCATCGGCCTGACTGGTAAAGACGCCGAGCTGATTCGCGCGAAAAAGCTCACCGTCACCCGTCAGACGCCGGAAATGACCCAACCGGAAATCATCGATATTGGCCAAGTGGGCGAAGTGGTCGGCATCAACACCGACCTGCTGAACCTGCTGGTCAAAGGTGACTTCATCCCGGTAATCGCGCCAATCGGCGTCGGCGCCAACGGTGAGTCGTACAACATCAACGCCGATCTGGTGGCCGGCAAAGTGGCCGAAGCGCTGAAGGCTGAAAAGCTGATGCTGCTGACCAACATCGCCGGCCTGATGGACAAGTCGGGCACGGTTTTGACCGGCCTGACAACTCAACAGGTCGACGACCTGATCGCCGACGGCACTATCTACGGCGGCATGCTGCCGAAGATTCGTTGCGCGCTGGAAGCGGTACAAGGCGGTGTGGGCAGCTCGTTGATCATCGACGGTCGGGTACCGAACGCGATTCTGCTGGAAATCTTCACCGACACCGGCGTGGGCACCTTGATCAGCAATCGTAAGCGTCACTGATTCAAACCTTAAAAAGATCGCAGCCTTCGGCAGCTCCTACGACAGCGGATTTTCGGATGTACGAAAACCCTGTAGGAGCTGACGAAGTCTGCGATCTTTTTTATGCGCGCAGGAAATGCCTGACCTGACTAAGCGAAACGTCTGACATCGCGAAGGAAGCAATCTGCATAGGATTTCCCCTGAACTCACAGGAGATCTACCTCATGCAAAAAGACTATGTCCCATACGGCAGCGATGTTTCACCTGGCACCTATGCCTGCATCGATTGCGGTCATGAGTATTCGAACCAGGCCAAAACCTCGATGCCGCCGTGCCCGCAACTGCGGAAAACCCCACACACCCGTCATGGCTGGAAAATTCTTACCGGTCAGGGCGATGCCGCTATTGATCCGTACCCAGAGAAAACCAATAAAGCCGTCGGGATCAAAAAGGCCGTGACGCTCAGCAGCATCAGCAAAGAATAATCCTGGAGGACTGAGCCATGCAGATCTCGTTCACGATCGACGCCCAGGCCTTCGACCTGGAACAAAAGGAACCGGTCAAAAAGACCCTGAGGATTTCCGACCACGAAATCGCTCACGCCCTACAGCGAATAGCCAAGGCAAGTCTGACCGAATACCTGAAAATGCTGGTCGAAGGCGGCATGCCCAGCAGGGCCGATGAGGCGAAGCAGGATCGTCTGCTGTATCTGATTCAAAGCTACTTCGGGCAAACGCTGCCGACCGAATCGCAGATATCAACGATCTTCCAACTGACCCAGAGCCAAAGCAAAACGCTCCTGAAGAACACCGTCTCGCGGTTTCGCAACCAACTCGACGAAATCCTGCAGAACAGCATGCGGGCCGTGATCGAAACCGCAGACCATGCACAGACGGTTTACCTGGTGGTCATCAGCTCCGACGTCATTCGTGATGAACTGAACATGCTGATCACCCAGAACGAGCCGACCTTCAAACCCATCACCAAACGCAAAGGCAGCGCCGGGCTGTTCGAAATCAGCGAAGACTCTCACGCCTTGCTGTGCCGGACGCTTGGTCTGAATGCCGTTCAGTGACATCGTCGCGGTCAGCGGTTTGCTGCTGACCCTGACCACTTTCATGTTCAATCTGGCGTGGCCCAGGCTGCATGAAGCGTTGGAACTGGATGAAAAACAATCAGGTCCGCAGGCGAGAAAACGCAGCCGGGAACAGGTGATAAGTGTTTTCTTCAGCTGTGCATTACCGCTGACCTGCACTTTCGTGGCGCTGTTTTACGTCAACCTGCCGGCTGCCGTGCGGATCATGCGCAGCAGCACGCTGGATCTGTGGGATTTCGACGTGGATCGCACGCTTTACGTGTTAGTTGTCCTGGCACTGTTGGCGTTTGCCCTGTTCAACCTGGGGATGGCGCTAAAGCTGATAGGAAAATGGCGAAGACTGCGCTGACAAAAAAAAGACCCCGCTCAGACTGGCTGAGCGGGGTCTTTTTTTGCCTGCGTTCCCTGTGGCAATCCACCTTTTGTGGCGAGGGAGCTTGCTCCCGCTTGAGTGCGCTGCACTCACAAAATCCTTGGGTCTGCTACGCAGCCCAACGGGAGCAAGCTCCCTCGCCACACAAGCCCGCGCCCACAGGGGATGCGGTTACACGCCGAATTGGGCGCGATAGGCTTCAACGGCTGGCAAATGCTGCTTGAGCTGCGGGTCATCCGCCAGGAACTCGAGAACCTGGTTCAGCGAAACGATGCTGATCACCGGGATGCCGAAGTCACGCTCCACTTCCTGGATGGCCGACAATTCGCCGTTGCCACGCTCCTGACGGTTCAGGGCGATCAATACGCCCGCTGCTTTGGCGCCGTCCTGGGAAGCGATGATCTGCATCACCTCGCGGATGGCGGTGCCTGCGGTGATCACGTCGTCGATGATCAGCACGTCGCCGGTCAATGGCGCGCCGACCAGGCTACCGCCTTCGCCGTGGGCCTTGGCCTCCTTGCGGTTGAAGCACCATGGCAGATCACGGCCGTGATGTTCGGCCAGCGCCACGGCAGTAGTCGCCGCCAACGGGATGCCTTTGTAGGCCGGGCCGAACAGCACGTCGAACGAAATACCACTCTCGACGATGGCTGCCGCGTAGAAACGGCCCAGCTGCGCCAGGGCAGAGCCCGAGTTGAACAGGCCGGCATTGAAGAAGTAAGGACTGGTGCGCCCGGACTTCAGGGTGAACTCACCGAAGCGCAAAACGCCACGATCGATGGCAAAACGAATGAAGTCGCGCTGATACGCTTGCATGAAAAAAACCCCAAATACCACGGATTTAGCTAATTAGGTAGACGCCGTGTATCATACCCGCACGCGATTTTTGGGGCCACTTATGCGGATCATCAGTGTGAACGTCAATGGTATTCAGGCTGCAGTCGAGCGTGGTTTGCTCAGTTGGCTGCAAGCACAGAATGCCGACGTCATCTGCCTGCAGGACACCCGCGCCTCCGCCTTTGAACTGGACGATCCAGCCTTCCAACTGGATGGCTACTTCCTTTATGCCTGCGAAGCCGAAGTTCCCGCCCAAGGTGGCGTGGCTTTGTACTCGCGGTTGCAACCGAAGGCAGTCATCAGCGGTCTCGGCTTCGAGACGGCCGACCGCTACGGGCGCTACCTGCAAGCCGATTTCGACAAGGTCAGCATCGCGACCTTGCTGCTCCCTTCGGGGCAGAACGGCGATGAAGACTTGAACCAGAAGTTCAAGCTAATGGACGACTTCGCCCGTTATCTGGATAAACAGCGGCGCAAACGTCGCGAGTACATTTATTGTGGCTCGCTATACGTGGCGCAACAGAAGCTGGATATCAAGAATTGGCGCGACAGCCAGCAATCCCCGGGCTTCCTGGCACCTGAGCGTGCCTGGATGGACGAGATTGTCGGCAACATGGGGTATGTCGATGCCCTGCGTGAAGTCAGCCGTGAAGGCGACCAGTACAGCTGGTGGCCGGACAACGAACAGGCCGAGATGCTCAACCTGGGCTGGCGTTTCGACTACCAGATACTGACCCCGGGCCTGCGGCGCTTCGTGCGCAGCGCGCGTCTGCCGCGTCAGCCGCGGTTCTCGCAGCATGCGCCGCTGATCGTGGACTACGACTGGACGCTGACTATCTAGGTCACTGACACGAAAACCTGCTGACCAGCTGACGAAAATGCCCGTATCGCAAGATACGGGCATTTTTCTTATGCGTTATACCTTCAAGCAGCGCCGAAAAACGGCAGCGCCAGGTACAACTTGATCACGATGACATTAATGATGTCGATGAAGAAAGCACCCACCATTGGCACCACTAGAAACGCTATTTGCGAAGGTCCGTAACGTTGTGTCACCGCTTGCATGTTAGCGATGGCAGTTGGCGTTGCTCCCAGTCCGAAACCGCAATGCCCTGCCGCCAGAACTGCCGCATCGTAGTTGCTGCCCATCATTCTGAATGTCACGAAAATCGCAAACAGTGCCATGACCAACGCTTGCGCAGCCAGGATGATAAAGATCGGCAAAGCCAATGCTGCCAGATCCCACAGTTTGAGCGACATCAGAGCGATCGCCAGAAACAGCGATAGGCTGACATTCCCCAACACGGAAACTTCACGCTCAAACACCTGATACAAGCCAAGTGCGGAAAGGCCGTTGCGTAAAACCACACCCACGAACAAGACACATACGAACGTCGGCAACTCAAATGCAGTTCCGTGGAGCAGGCCATTCAAGAGGGAGCCGGCCATCAGACTGACGGCGATCAGGGCGAGCGTCTCGATAAACGAAAATGGTGTAATCGAGCGCTCTTTGTTTGGCTGCTCAAAGCCCTTCGGCAGACGCGGCTTGCCTTGCTCGAGGCCGGGTGTCTGGACACGCTTGATGAGCAGGCGAGCGACCGGACCACCAATCAAACCACCCAGCACCAAGCCAAATGTAGCAGAGGCCATCGCAAGTTCAGAGGCGGAAGCCAGGCCAAACTTCTCGCTGAACGTCGCTCCCCACGCAGCGCCTGTACCGTGACCGCCAGACAACGTAATCGAGCCCGTCAACAAGCCCATCAACGGATCGAGCCCCAAGACCTTTGCGAGACCGATGCCCATGGCATTCTGGACCACCAGAAGCCCGATCACCGCCAGCAGGAAGATCCCCACTACGCGCCCGCCTTTCTTCAGGCTGGCGAAGTCTGCACTCAAGCCGATGGTGGCAAAAAAAGCCAACATCAAGGGAGTTTGCAGTGAGGTGTCAAATCGGACGTCAATATCAAATCCCCGCAAAGCCAAGAGAAGCAGAGCAACCACCAGGCCGCCTGCTACAGGCTCAGGGATATTGTAACTGCGTAAAAAACCGATTCGCGTGACCAGTCCGCGCCCCAGTAACAGTACTAATGAGGCGGCCACAAGTGTTCCATAAAAATCGAGTTGAACCATTGGGATTATTCTTTGATATATATTCAGGGGCGAACTTTTTACCTGGACACGCCTCTTGAACAGGTTGATCTCTCAACACTGATTTGCTTTAAATTCAAGGACCTTCAATGGTCTGAATATATCGAAATATTTCTGAAGGAATATTACTTGGGGCAACTTTATCAACTGCGAAGTCTCATTGCCAAGCACATAGGCGGTGCTGCGGCGAAGCAGTTGTGACTAGAAGTGTAAGAGCGATGGTGCGCAGTAATACCTGCGGCAGCGGGATATTGCTAATGGCAACGCTTGGGAAGCAGTTTCAAAAAAGCAAATGCCCCGACAAGTCAGGGCATTTGCTTAAAAGCGTGGCGAATCATTATTTGATCAAGCGCCAGGTGAACGGATACCGGTAAGGGAACCCTTCATTGGCTTTCACGCCGGCAATGATCGTCAACACCAGTGCACCGATCGCGACCAGACCAAACAGGAAGAACCCGATGATCACCACCATCAGCAGAAAGCAGATAGCCGAAGCAATGGCGACGGTGATCTGAAAGTTCAGCGCCTCCTTGCCTTGCGCGTCGATGAAAGGATCTGATTCGCGCTTCATCTGCCAGAGAATGAGCGGCCCGATCAGCGTGCCGAACGGCAGCCAGATCCCCAGCAAGGCGGACAGGTGACAAAACATCGCCCATTGACGAACCTCGCGGCTCGGTGTGGGTAGCGGCAGCTGCTCGTCACTCATGGCGTCCTCCTTGCGTGGAGCGGGTCCGATCAGTCGGCCAGTGCAGCCTTCTGCAGTTCGAAAATCTCGTTCATGCCTTTCTTCGCCAGTGCCAGCATCGCGTTCAGCTCTTCCGGCTGGAACGGCGCGCCTTCGGCAGTGCCCTGAACTTCGATGAAGCCGCCAGTGCTGGTCATTACCACGTTGAGGTCAGTCTCGGCAGCCGAATCTTCCAGGTAGTCGAGGTCAAGCACAGGCTCGCCCTGGTACATACCCACCGAAACGGCAGCGATCATTTGCTTGAGCGGGTCGCCACCTTTGAGGCCGCCACGCTTCTTAATCACTTTCAAGGCGTCGATCAGTGCAACCATGGCACCGGTGATGGACGCGGTGCGGGTGCCGCCGTCAGCCTGGATCACGTCGCAGTCGACGTACAGGGTGACGTCGCCCAGCTTGGACATGTCCAGCGCAGCGCGCAGGGAACGGCCGATCAAACGCTGGATTTCCAGAGTGCGGCCACCTTGCTTGCCGCGGCTCGCTTCACGCTGGTTACGTTCGCCAGTGGCGCGCGGCAGCATGCCGTATTCGGCGGTCAACCAACCCTGGCCCTGACCTTTCAGGAAACGCGGCACGCCGTTCTCGACGCTGACGGTGCAGATGACTTTGGTATCACCGAACTCGACCAGCACAGAACCCTCGGCGTGTTTGGTGTAGTTGCGGGTAATGCGGATCGAGCGGAGCTGATCGGCAGCGCGACCACTTGGACGTTTCATAGGGATTACCTGTACGGAGGACGGAAAACTGCCGAGCATTATAGAGCCGTGGGCCGCGAGTGGGCACTTCTAAAAAAATCGCCCGACGATTGAAGCCCCTGAATAGAGCTTAGCCGACGGCCTGCAGCTCTTTGTCACAGCGTGTGTTTGGGCGCATCCGCCCCACTGCGCTACAATCCTGCGCCTTTGCTGCCTGTCGGCTTTAATTCACAGATAGCGGGTCCGCGAAACCATGGGTTAAGCGCCGACCTGCATTGCGAGGTACCTCCATGGTGCACAGCATGACCGCCTTCGCCCGCGTCGAGAAAGCCGGCGTCCAGGGCACCCTGAGCTGGGAATTGCGCTCGGTCAACAGCCGCTACCTGGAACCCCACCTGCGTCTGCCGGAGTCTTTCCGCGACCTCGAAGGCGCGGTCCGCGAAGCCCTGCGCCAGGAACTGTCCCGGGGCAAGCTCGAATGCACCCTGCGCTTCACCGAAGAAAGCACCGGCAAACCGCTGCAAGTGGACCGCGAGCGCGCCGCGCAACTGGTCGCTGCCGCCGAGACGGTCGCCGGCCTGATCAAGAACCCCGCCGCGCTGAACCCGCTGGAAGTCCTGGCCTGGCCCGGCGTGCTAGTCGCCGATGCCGCCGACCCGCAAGCGCTGAATGCCGAAGCCCTGGCGCTGTTCCATCAAGGCCTGAAAGAGCTCAAGGCTGGTCGCGAGCGCGAAGGCACTGAGCTGGCGCGATTGATCAACGAGCGCCTGACTTCTATTGAAGGGGATGTGGTGATCCTGCGTGAGCTGGTCCCGCAGATGCTCGCCACCCAACGCCAGAAAGTCCTCGACCGCTTCACCGACATGAAGGCCGACCTCGACCCGCAGCGGCTGGAACAGGAAATGGTCATGCTCGCGCAAAAGAGCGACGTCGCCGAAGAACTGGATCGCCTGAGCACTCACATCATCGAAGTTCGCCGGGTACTCAAGTCCGGCGGCGCTGCCGGTCGGCGCCTGGACTTCCTGATGCAGGAACTCAACCGCGAAGCCAACACACTGGGCTCCAAAGCCTTCGACCCGCGCAGCACCCAAGCGGCGGTCAACCTCAAAGTGTTGATCGAGCAGATGCGCGAACAAGTGCAGAATATTGAGTAAGGCAAACCCGACATGACCCACAGCACCGGCACCCTGTACATCATTTCCGCCCCTTCGGGCGCGGGCAAGAGCAGCCTGGTCAAGGCCTTGACCGACGCTGATCAGGAGATCCGTGTCTCGGTCTCCCACACCACCCGCGCCATGCGCCCCGGTGAAGTGAACGGCGTGAACTATCACTTCGTCGAACGCAGCGAGTTCGTGAAGATGATCGAGCACGGGGATTTCCTTGAGCGCGCCGAAGTGTTCGGCAATCTCTATGGCACCTCGCAAAGCCACCTGCAGCAGACCCTGGACGAAGGCCACGACCTGATTCTGGAAATCGACTGGCAGGGTGCCGAGCAGGTGCGCAAGTTGATGCCCCAGGCGCGTTCGATCTTCATCCTGCCGCCGTCCCTGGAGGCCTTGCGTCAGCGCCTGAACAATCGCGGCCAGGACAGCAACGAGGTCATCGAAGGCCGGATGCGTGAAGCCGTCAGCGAAATGAGCCACTACGTCGACTACGACTACCTGATCATCAACGACGATTTCGCCCACGCGCTGCGCGATTTGCAGGCGATTTTCCGTGCCAATCAGCTGCATCAGAAGCGTCAGCAGCAGCGTAACGGAAAACTTTTGGCTGAATTGCTCGGCTAAACAGCACTTCCCAAAACCGCTGCAAGGGCTTTACATTGGCACTTATAGCGCGTTGAAGAGTCTGGTCAAAAAATCAGCGCTTCCCTAATCGCTGGTGATTTTTTAAACTGTTGAGTCCGCTCGCCCACCCGGGCAGCGCGCATATTGCATTCGCTCCGAGGAATACCATGGCCCGCGTAACCGTTGAAGACTGCCTGAACCACGTGGAAAACCGTTTTGAACTGGTCATGCTGTCCACCAAGCGTGCCCGTCAACTGGCCACCGGCGGCAAAGAGCCCCTGGTTCAGTGGGAAAACGACAAGCCTACTGTTGTAGCGCTGCGTGAAATCGCTGAAGGCCTGATGAGCTACGAGTTCATCGCCAACGCAGAAATCGTCGAAGACGAACCGCTGTTCGCAGCGTTCGAGGACGAGTCCAACGAGGCAGTATAAGTCCATGCCTGGTCGACGTAGCACGGCGCGGGGTCACAACGAACGGCAGGAATTATCATGCCGAGCATAGACGCCCTCGCCGATCGCTTATCGACCTACCTCGGCAAGGACCAGGTCAATCTGGTCCGCCGAGCGTACTTCTACGCCGAACAAGCCCACGATGGCCAACGCCGCCGCAGCGGTGAGGCGTACGTCACGCACCCACTCGCGGTTGCGAATATTCTTGCCGAAATGCATATGGACCATCAGAGCCTGATGGCGGCCATGCTGCATGACGTGATCGAAGACACCGGTATTGCCAAGGAAGCGCTGCAAGCGCAGTTCGGCGAAACCGTGGCCGAACTGGTCGACGGGGTCAGCAAACTGACCCAGATGAACTTCGAGACCAAAGCCGAAGCCCAGGCCGAAAACTTCCAGAAAATGGCCATGGCCATGGCGCGCGACATTCGCGTGATCCTGGTCAAGCTGGCCGACCGCCTGCACAACATGCGTACCCTGGAAGTGCTGTCCGGCGAAAAACGCCGGCGGATTGCCAAGGAAACCCTGGAAATCTATGCGCCCATCGCCAACCGCCTGGGCATGCACGCCATTCGCATAGAGTTCGAAGATCTCGGCTTCAAAGCCATGCACCCGATGCGCTCCGCGCGGATCAACCAGGCGGTCAAACGCGCCCGGGGCAACCGCAAGGAAATCGTCAACAAGATCGAAGAGTCCCTCAGCCACTGCCTGGCCATCGACGGCATTCAGGGCGAGGTCAGCGGTCGTCAGAAACACCTCTACGGCATCTACAAGAAAATGCGCGGCAAGCGTCGGGCCTTCAACGAGATCATGGACGTGTATGCGTTCCGGATCATCGTCGACAAGGTCGATACCTGCTATCGCGTGCTGGGCGCTGTACATAATTTGTACAAACCGTTGCCGGGTCGCTTCAAGGATTACATCGCGATCCCGAAAGCCAACGGCTACCAATCGCTGCACACCACGCTGTTCGGCATGCACGGTGTACCGATCGAGATTCAGATCCGCACCCGTGAAATGGAAGAGATGGCCAACAACGGCATCGCCGCCCATTGGCTGTACAAATCCAGCGGCGACGAGCAGCCCAAGGGCACTCACGCTCGCGCCCGCCAGTGGGTCAAAGGCGTGCTGGAGATGCAGCAGCGGGCCGGCAACTCGCTGGAATTCATCGAAAGCGTGAAGATCGACCTGTTCCCGGACGAGGTCTACGTGTTCACGCCCAAAGGCCGGATCATGGAGTTGCCCAAAGGCTCCACGGCGGTCGACTTCGCTTACGCGGTGCACACCGATGTGGGCAACAGCTGCATCGCCTGTCGGATCAATCGTCGTCTCGCGCCGCTGTCCGAACCGCTGCAAAGCGGCTCCACGGTCGAGATCGTCAGCGCCCCGGGCGCGCGACCAAACCCGGCTTGGCTCAACTTCGTGGTCACCGGCAAAGCGCGCACCCACATCCGTCATGCGCTGAAACTGCAACGCCGTTCCGAGTCCATCAGCCTCGGTGAACGCCTGCTGAACAAGGTACTCAACGGTTTCGATAGCTCCCTGGAAAAAATCCCGGCCGAGCGCGTGCAGGTGATGCTCCACGAATATCGCCTCGAACTCATCGAAGACTTGCTCGAAGACATCGGCCTGGGCAATCGCATGGCTTACGTGGTCGCCCGTCGCCTGCTCGGCGAAGGCGAACAACTGCCAAGCCCTGAAGGTCCTCTGGCGATTCGCGGCACCGAAGGCTTGGTGCTCAGTTACGCCAAGTGCTGCACGCCGATCCCGGGCGACCCGATTGTCGGGCATCTGTCCGCGGGCAAAGGGATGGTCGTGCACCTGGACAACTGCCGCAACATCAGCGAAATCCGCCACAACCCGGAAAAATGCATCCAGCTCTCGTGGGCCAAGGATGTCACCGGCGAATTCAACGTCGAGCTGCGCGTCGAACTGGAACACCAGCGCGGCCTGATCGCCCTGCTGGCCAGCAGCGTCAATGCGGCTGACGGCAATATCGAAAAAATCAGCATGGACGAACGCGACGGTCGTATCAGCGTGGTCCAACTGGTGGTCAGCGTGCACGACCGCGTACACCTGGCCCGTGTGATCAAGAAACTGCGCGCCCTGACCGGGGTCATCCGCATCACCCGCATGCGCGCGTAGCCCACCCTTCACAAGGAGTCATACATGACCAAGACCGTTATCAACAGCGACAAGGCCCCGGCCGCCATCGGTACTTATTCCCAGGCGATCAAGGCTGGCAACACCGTTTACATGTCGGGTCAGATTCCTCTGGACCCAAAAACCATGGAACTGGTTGAAGGTTTCGAAGCCCAGACCGTCCAGGTGTTCGAGAACCTCAAAGCCGTGGCTGAAGCGGCTGGTGGTTCGTTCAAGGACATCGTCAAACTGAACATCTTCCTCACTGACTTGAGCCACTTCGCCAAGGTCAACGAGATCATGGGCAAGTACTTCGACCAACCCTACCCAGCCCGCGCCGCCATCGGCGTAGCAGCCCTGCCAAAGGGTTCGCAGGTTGAAATGGATGCCATTCTGGTCATCGAGTAATGTGTCCGGCGCAGCCTGCTAAAGGCTGCGCCGCTGCCGTATGTATAAAAAGCGTTTTGAAAGGATTCCACCATGCGCCAAGCGCTAGCTCTCTCGCTGGTCGCCCTACTCCTGGGCGGTTGTGCCAGCGACCCTGCCGACCGTGATATCAGCGGCACCTGGATCAATCAGTCGGCAATCGATGCTGCATCCAAAGGCGGTCCCCTGCGGGAAGCGCTTCAGGCCTATGGCCCGAATCTGGAATGGGACGTCAACACCCGAGCCGGTCAGGCCCGCTACACCAATGGTTTTGAAAATGTCGAAGGCAAGCTGCTGGGCGAAGAGTCCGGCGCCTGGAAAGTCGACTTTTATGGCAGTTCCGCCAGCGAGTTGAAGCGGGATGGCAAGCAACTGAGCCAGGCCGCCAATGACAACGAACCGGAGCAAGTCTTCGACCGTGCACCGGTCCAGGTTCCGGACGGCGCGCCGATTGGCGCCAGTTTTGAGCGGGCGTTGTATTCGGCTTATATGGGCGGCAGCTGGAAAATTCTCAGCGGCCCGGGCGAAGGCAACACCGTGCAATTCCAGGCCGATGGCCAGGTTGCCGGCCTGCCCGGTGCGGATCGTTATGCCCTTTGCCTGGCAGGAGATTGCGCGTCGATGAGCGGCGGCAACGATAACATCTGGTTGCAGGTGAACGGCCAGGGCAATACCTGGATCTTTGCGCGCAAGGGCAATGAGCTGGAGATTTTCCAGACCGTGAACACCGCGCTGGCGGACGAAATGCCTTCGTTCACGTCGGGTAATCGCAAGTGGTTGCTGGAAAAGCAGTAACCCGGGCCCTAAGGCCAACGCAGAATCCATGTGGGAGCGGGCTTGCTCGCGAAAGCGGTATAACAGTCAACGATGATGTTGAATGTTATGACCCCTTCGCGAGCAAGCCCGCTCCCACATTTGGTTTGTGATGACTGGAAATCAGCAGCGGCCTTCGAGGATCGCGGCATAACCTTCGCGGAAACTCGGATACTTCGGCACCCAACCCAACGCCTTCGCCCGTGCATTGCTGCAGCGCTTGCTGCCGGCGCGACGCACACTGGCGTCTTCGGCCCACTCAGTCACGCCCAAGTACTCACGCAACCAGCCCACCACTTCCGCCAGCGGTGCAGGCGCGTCGTCGACACCTATATAGAAGTCATCCAGCACAGCCCCCCGTTGATCCGCCTCCAGCAGATGCGCCAGCAACCCCGCCGCATCGTCGACGTGAATGCGGTTGGCGTACAACGGTGGATCAATCGCCACGCGATAACCCCGACGAACTTGAGTCAGCAGAAACTCTCGGCCCGGACCGTAGATCCCGGTCAAGCGCACGATGCTCGACGGGATGCCGCTCTCAAGCACCACTTGCTCGGCTTCCAGCATCACACGCCCTGAATAGCCAGCCGCCACGGTCGGCGAGTTCTCGTCGACCCACTCGCCCTCTTGCTGGCCGTAAACGCTGCTGCTGGAAACGAATAGCAGCCGATTGGGCACTTGGCCGTAGTCGCCCAGCCATTCCAGCACGTGCTGCAAACCCTGAATGTACGCGGCGCGGTATCCGGCCTCATCGTGATCGGTAGCGGCCGCGCAATACACCAGGTAATCCACCGCACCGATTGGCCAGGTCGCCGGACAGTCTTTATTGAACAGGTCGCCGGCAACGCCAATCACACCCTCGGGCAGACGTGAGACGTCACGCCGCAAGCCGTGAACCTCCCACCCCGAAACCAGCAATTGCGTGGCCAGACGACTACCGACATCACCACAGCCGGCGATCAAAACAGTAGGCGCGGACATCAGAAAACTCCTATTGGAAAGCTACAGACTAGCGCCGGCAAAGGACACGCGGCTAGCAATGAAGGAAAAAAAGATACTCTATTACTTTTGTTAACAAGAATTACTTGCAATAATGCCCGCCACTTTTGTTCTCGGCCTCACGAGGCCTGGAAGAACATTTACCGTCTTTTTCCTTTCAGGTCCGGCCAGCATGACACCCAATCAATTCCCCGCTTCGCCAACCAAACGACCTCGCGCCTGGAGCGCGGTGGCCGCCCTGCTGCTCAGCCTGATGCTGGCGCCGACTGCCGCCTTCGCCGATGCACAAGCACCGGCCACACAGCCTGCTGCCGCTCAAACACCCGCCGCGCCTGCCGTGACACCTGCCGCGACCGATCCGGTCCAGGCCGTAGACGCCACTGATGTGGCGCAAGTCCTCGAAGCCGACAACACGCTGGGCATGGCCCATGACCTGTCGCCGTGGGGCATGTACCAGAACGCCGACATCATCGTGAAGATTGTGATGATCGGTCTGGCCATTGCTTCGATCATCACCTGGACCATCTGGATCGCCAAGGGCTTTGAGCTGATGGGCGCCAAGCGTCGTCTGCGCACTGAAATCGCTCACCTGAAAAAAGCCGCCACCCTTAAAGAAGCCAGCGCAACGGCAGCCAAGGAAGGCACCCTCGCCAACCTGCTGGTCCACGATGCGCTGGAAGAAATGCGTCTGTCGGCCAACAGCCGCGAGAAAGAAGGCATCAAGGAGCGCGTGAGCTTTCGCCTCGAGCGCCTCGTCGCTGCGTGCGGTCGCAACATGAGCAGCGGCACCGGCGTACTCGCCACCATCGGTTCCACCGCGCCGTTCGTCGGTCTGTTCGGCACCGTGTGGGGCATCATGAACAGCTTCATCGGCATCGCCAAAACCCAGACCACCAACCTCGCCGTCGTAGCTCCCGGCATCGCCGAAGCCCTGCTGGCGACCGCGCTGGGCCTGGTTGCGGCGATTCCTGCGGTGGTCATCTACAACGTCTTCGCCCGCTCCATCGCCGGTTACAAGGCACAAGTGTCCGATGCCTCGGCAGAAGTTCTGCTGCTGGTCAGCCGTGACCTCGACCACCTGCCGACCGAGCGCAGCTCGCAACCGCACATGGTGAAAGTGGGGTAATCGGCCATGGGCCTGCATTTGAAAGAAGGCGCAGACGACGATCTGGCCGAGAACCACGAAATCAACGTCACGCCGTTCATCGACGTGATGCTGGTGCTGTTGATCATCTTCATGGTGGCGGCTCCGCTGGCCACCGTGGACATCAAGGTCGACCTGCCTGCTTCCACCGCCAAACCAGCGCCTCGGCCAGAGAAACCGGTGTTCCTCAGCGTGAAGGCTGATCAGCGCCTGTTCCTCGGTGAAGACGAAGTGAAGGCCGAAGCCCTCGGCGCCACACTCGACGCCAAAACCAAGGGCAAGAAAGACACAACGATCTTCTTCCAGGCCGATAAAGGCGTGGACTACGGCGACCTGATGAGCGTGATGGACGCCCTGCGCGCCGCCGGTTACCTGAAGGTCGGCCTGGTCGGACTCGAGACGGCAGCCAAGAAATGATCAACACGCGCCAAAAGCTGACGCGTTACAGCGGGAGCCTGGCCGTGGTGCTGGGCGTCCATGCACTGGCCATTGCGCTGGCGCTGAACTGGACGTCGCGCCCGCCGATCGAGCTGCCGCCGCAGGCGATGATGGTCGAACTGGCGCCGGTTCCGGCCCCGCCACCGCCCGCACCGCCGAAGGTGATCACGCCACCGCAGCCACCGGCCCCGGTGGAAGAACTGCCGATCCCGAAGCTGGCTGAAGCGCCGAAGGCCGAGATTGCCGTGCCGAAACCGGTCAAACCCAAGCCCAAGCCTCAACCGCCCAAGCCTGTGGAGAAAAAACCGGAACCGCCAAAGGAAAAGCCTTCCGAGGAAAAACCGAGCGACGCGCAACCGACCCAGGCACCGACGGAGAAATCCGCTCAACCCGCACCGGGTCCATCACCGGCGCAGCAAGCTGCCAAGGCCAGCTGGCAAGGCACCCTGCTCGCTCACCTGGCCAAGTACAAAAAGTACCCGGCCAGTGCACAGGCGCGAGGCAAGGAAGGCTTGAACCGTCTGCGTTTCGTGGTGGATGCTGAAGGCAATGTGTTGTCGTTCGAACTGGTGGGCCGCTCCGGCAACGCCGATCTGGACCGGGCCACCCTGGAAATGATCCGCCGCGCCCAACCGCTGCCCAAACCACCGGCCGACATGCTGAACAACGGCACCATCGAAATTACTGCACCGTTTGTTTACTCGCTGGAACGCCGCCGTTAAGTCACCGCCGAACCAATGTGCGAGCCTGCTCGCGATGAGGCCATAACATTCAACATCTATGTTGACTGTCACACCGCTTTCGCGAGCAAGCCCGCTCCCACAGGTTCTTCGGCGGCTACAAAACCTATGAAAAGGCACCGAAAGGTGCCTTTTTGCCTATCTGGAAACGCCAAACCCGCATTGCCCTGTGTCACTCAGCACACTCAGTCTGATAACGTGCGTCTATCGATTGCAGCCGGTATGCTTGGCCCGCAACTTCATGGACGCTTGCTATGACTCTCACAGAATTACGCTACATCGTTACCCTCGCCCAAGAGCAGCACTTCGGCCATGCGGCCGAGCGTTGCCACGTCAGCCAGCCGACCTTGTCGGTGGGTGTGAAAAAGCTTGAAGACGAACTCGGTGTGCTGATTTTCGAGCGCAGCAAGAGCGCCGTGCGCCTGACCCCCGTCGGCGAAGGCATTGTCGCCCAGGCACAGAAAGTCCTGGAACAGGCCCAAGGCATCCGCGAACTGGCCCAGGCCGGCAAGAACCAGCTGACCGCCCCGCTGAAAGTCGGCGCGATCTACACCGTCGGTCCATACCTGTTTCCGCACCTGATTCCACAACTGCACCGGGTCGCCCCGCAGATGCCGTTGTACATCGAAGAAAACTTCACCCACGTGCTGCGCGACAAACTGCGCAACGGCGAGCTCGACGCGATCATCATCGCCCTGCCGTTCAACGAAGCCGACGTGCTGACCTTGCAGCTCTACGACGAGCCGTTCTACGTCTTGATGCCGGCCCAGCACCCGTGGACCCAAAAAGAATCCATCGACGCCGCCCTGCTCAACGACAAGAGCCTGCTGCTGCTCGGCGAAGGCCACTGCTTCCGCGATCAAGTGCTGGAAGCCTGCCCGACCCTGGCCAAAGGCAACGACGGCGCCAAGCACACCACAGTGGAATCCAGCTCGCTGGAAACCATTCGCCATATGGTCGCGTCCGGCCTGGGTATTTCGATCCTGCCGCTGTCGGCGGTCGACAGCCACCACTACGCTCCCGGCGTGATCGAAGTGCGCCCACTGAGCGCCCCCGTGCCGTTCCGCACCGTGGCCATCGCCTGGCGCGCGAGCTTCCCGCGGCCGAAGGCGATTGAAATCCTCGCCGACTCCATTCGCCTGTGCTCGGTGGCCAAGCCGCCAGCGCCGGTGGTGGCCGGTTAAGTCGCTGCCATGACCGAGTTGTCGCAAGTGTCGGTGACGGCACTCAAGGGTGTCGGCGAAGCCATGGCCGAGAAACTGGCCAAGGTCGGCCTGGAGAATCTCCAGGACGTGCTGTTCCACCTGCCGCTGCGTTATCAGGACCGCACCCGCGTGGTCCCGATCGGCCATTTGCGACCCGGGCAAGACGCCGTGATCGAAGGCACCGTCAGCGGCGCCGACGTGGTCATGGGCCGACGCCGCAGCCTGGTTGTCCGTTTGCAGGATGGCACCGGCGGGCTCAGCCTGCGCTTCTACCATTTCAGCAACGCCCAGAAAGAAGGCCTCAAACGCGGCACGCGCATTCGCTGCTACGGCGAAGCGCGGCCCGGTGCATCGGGGCTGGAGATCTACCACCCGGAATACCGCGCCATCACCGGCGACGAGCCGCCGCCGGTGGATGAAACCCTGACCCCGGTCTACCCGCTCACCGAAGGCCTGACCCAGCAGCGTTTGCGCCAACTGTGCATGCAAACCCTGACCTTGCTCGGCCCCAGCAGCCTGCCCGACTGGCTGCCGACCGAACTGGCCCGGGACTATCAACTGGCGCCGTTGGCCGATGCGATCCGCTACCTGCATCACCCGCCCGCCGATGCCGATGTCGACGAGCTCGCCCTCGGTCATCACTGGGCGCAGCATCGGTTGGCCTTCGAAGAACTGCTGACCCATCAACTGTCCCAGCAGCGCCTGCGCGAAAGCATGCGTGCCCTGCGTGCCCCGGCGATGCCAAAAGCCACGAAGCTGCCCGCTCAGTATTTGGCCAACCTTGGCTTCACGCCGACCGGCGCCCAGCAACGGGTCGGCAACGAAATCGCTTACGACCTCAGTCAGCACGAACCAATGCTGCGGCTGATTCAGGGCGACGTCGGCGCCGGCAAAACCGTGGTCGCTGCCCTCGCCGCACTGCAAGCGCTGGAGGCCGGTTATCAGGTCGCACTGATGGCGCCCACAGAGATTCTCGCCGAGCAGCACTTCATCACCTTCAAGCGCTGGCTCGAGCCGCTGGGCATTGAAGTCGCGTGGCTGGCCGGCAAGCTCAAGGGCAAAAACCGCGTAGCTGCGCTGGAGCAAATCGCCAACGGTACGCCAATGGTGGTCGGCACCCACGCGCTGTTTCAGGAAGAGGTGCAGTTCAAGAACCTGGCGCTGGCGATCATCGACGAGCAACACCGCTTCGGCGTGCAGCAGCGTCTGGCATTGCGACAGAAAGGCGTCGGCGGGCGGATGTGTCCGCATCAGCTGATCATGACCGCCACGCCAATCCCCCGGACGCTGGCCATGAGCGCCTACGCCGACCTCGACACCTCGATCCTCGACGAACTGCCGCCGGGCCGTACGCCCGTAAACACGGTATTGGTCACCGACACCCGGCGCGTCGAAGTGATCGAACGGGTGCGCGGTGCCTGCGCCGAAGGGCGACAAGCCTATTGGGTATGCACGCTGATCGAAGAGTCTGAAGAGCTGACCTGCCAGGCCGCCGAAACCACTTTTGAAGACCTCACCGCCGCCCTCGGCGAGTTGAAAGTCGGCTTGATCCACGGCCGCATGAAGCCCGCCGAGAAAGCTGCGGTGATGGCCGAATTCAAGGCCGGCAACCTGCAATTGCTGGTCGCCACCACCGTAATCGAAGTCGGCGTGGACGTGCCCAACGCCAGCCTGATGATCATCGAAAACCCCGAGCGCCTCGGGCTCGCGCAGCTGCACCAGCTGCGTGGCCGTGTCGGTCGGGGTAGCGCCGTCAGTCATTGCGTGCTGCTTTACCATCCGCCGCTGTCGCAGATCGGTCGTCAGCGACTGGGTATCATGCGTGAAACCAACGACGGTTTTGTCATCGCCGAAAAAGACCTCGAACTGCGCGGCCCCGGCGAAATGCTCGGCACGCGCCAGACCGGTCTGCTGCAATTCAAGGTTGCAGACCTGATGCGTGACGCCGATTTATTGCCCGCCGTACGCGACGCCGCGCAGGCCTTGCTCGAGCGCTGGCCGGATCACGTCAGCCCGTTGCTCGACCGCTGGCTACGTCATGGGCAGCAATACGGCCAAGTGTGAGCACTGTCGCAGTTTCTGGACCCTGCCTTTAAACAAGCTGGTTATACTCCTGCAATTGTTTGCAAACGGATACAGACCATGACAGAAGCTGCCCTCGCCCCCGAAACCCCGCACGCTCCGTCTGTTATTCGACTGCTGCTTGGCAAGCTTGGCATCGCCTACGAAGAAGCCCTCGACCATCACGGCCTGAACCCCGCGCGTAAAGTGCAGGCGGTTTTGCTGGACGATGCCGTCGGCGCGCTCATGGTGCTGTACCCCCAGAGCCAATTGCTCGACCTCAATCGCCTTGCCGAACTCACCGGCCGCCGGTTGACTGCCGTCTCCACCGAACGCCTGGTAAAAATGCTCGGCAAACACAGCCTGAGCCTGTTGCCCGGCCTGCCGGCACTCACCAGCTCGCCGTGCCTGTATGAAGAAAGCCTGCTGCGCGAACCGACGTTGCTGATCAACTCGGGCGAACCGGGCGTGCTGCTGGAAATCACCAGCGACGATTTCAAAACCATGCTCACCAAGGCCAGCGCCGGCAATTTCGGCGAAGCCGTGCAAAGTATCCGCCCGAACCTCGACCGCCCCGACGATGACCGCAAGGAAATCACCCAGGCTGTGCAAGCGTTCACCGCGCGGCGCATCCAGCAGCGTCTGGAAGCGACCATCGAGATTCCACCCCTGGCCGAAACCGCGCAGAAAATCATCAAACTGCGCGTCGACCCCAACGCCACCATCGACGACATCACCGGCGTGGTGGAAACCGACCCGGCCCTGGCCGCACAAGTCGTCAGCTGGGCAGCGTCGCCGTACTACGCCTCGCCGGGCAAGATTCGTTCAGTGGAAGACGCCATCGTCCGGGTGCTGGGTTTCGACTTGGTGATCAACCTGGCACTTGGCCTGGCCCTGGGCAAAACTCTGAGCCTGCCCAAAGACCACCCGCAACACACCACGCCGTACTGGCAACAGTCGATCTACACCGCCGCCGTCATCGAAGGCCTGACCCGCGCCATGCCCCGCGCCCAGCGCCCGGAAGCCGGCCTGACCTACCTCGCCGGTCTGCTGCACAACTTCGGCTACTTGCTGCTGGCCCACGTATTCCCGCCGCACTTCTCGCTGATCTGCCGCCACTTGGAGGTCAACCCGCACCTGTGTCACAGCTACGTGGAACAACACCTGCTGGGCATCAGCCGCGAACAGATCGGCGCATGGCTGATGCGCTTCTGGGACATGCCCGACGAACTGGCCACCGCCCTGCGCTTCCAACACGACCCCAGCTACGACGGCGACTACGCCGAATACCCGAACCTCGTCTGCCTGGCCGTGCGCCTGCTGCGCAGTCGTGGTATCGGTTCCGGCCCGGATGAAGATATCCCGGATGCTTTGCTGGAACGCGTAGGCCTGACCCGCGACAAGGCCAACGATGTGGTCAGCAAAGTGCTTGAGGCTGAAGTGCTGCTGCGCGAACTGGCTTCGCAGTTCAATCAAGCCTGAAAAGCTTCGCGGGCAAAACCGCTCCCACAGGATTTAGGTAATCCTTGTGGGGGCGGGCTTGCCCGCGAAGAATCCAACTCGGTCTAACTGAGAGACCTCAAGCCTTAGGCTTAACATTCCTAGGCTTCAAATACTTGGTCAACCCCTGAAACCAGATCACCAGCGCCGGGTTGCCCTTGATCTGAATCGACTTGTCCTGAATCCCCGTCATAAACGCCAATTGCTTGTTCTTCGCCTGCATCGTGGCAAAGCCATACGCCGCGTCTTTAAACGCAATCGCAAATGCCGGTTCCGCATACACGCCCGACTTGCTGGTAATGCGCTGGTCCTTCACAAAGAAATGCCGCGCCACTTTCCCGTCCAGGGTCTGTAGCTGAAACACCAATGCCTTGTCACCCAACTGCTGCTGAAACGCAGGATTAGTCCGACTGGCCTTACCCATCAACAAACCCATCATCCACAGAAGAAAACGAAATTTCATGCGCACAGCCTCAAGAGAAAAGTGAACGGCCGGCGCAGTGTAGCGGCTTCAAGCGAGAACGCCACCATTGCGCAGTGTTAGAAGACGATGTTGCACTTTTTGACGCTGATGACTACAAAGTCATTGACGAAACACCGCTGTTTAAAAGCCGAGAGCTATTGGTCTTTCTACCCTCGACTCCATCGGACATTTCCTTCAACACGCGGCGCTGTTCATGAACTAGGCAGCTCTCCGCTTCACCGCTAACCTCTGTTCGTCACCGCAAAATCGGTGACACGGACGTGCAAGTCCGGTGGAGTACACATTCGGTTATGGCAATTCATCGAGCGTTTTCCTATGCTCGCGAATCGTTATGGCGGCTGTGTATGGGAGATCTTCGGATCTGCCGGGTGACTCCACCGGTCTTGCACACCTATGCACAGCTGCCACCTCTTTCGAAGTGCACGCGAAACGGTGTCGGCTCCTTAAATAATGGAGTAACACTTAATGTTCAAGCCAACACCGAATCCTCCTGAAAACGCATCTACATCCCCCTACGAATCCTTCGATTCCAAAAAACTCCACGAAGCCGCCGAACGCGCCCTCGACCACCATTTCGCCCCACCACCCAACGACAAACCCAAGCGCAAAGGCAAACTCTTCACCGTCTCCCCTGACATCGACACCGAAGCCCTTCTGGCCAACGCCTCCGAAGACCTGAAGTCCATCAGCGCCATCGCCGCCGACCTGGCTGACGACATCGACGGCACTCGAAGATCAGTAGCCTTGGCGCTCAGCAGAATGGCCGATGGGGTTCAGTTGTTGGTGGAGCGCGCGCTGGATCATATTGATTCGCCGAATCCGGCGGAGCATCGGGCTAAGGCGTAACGAAACCACGAGTAGAAAAAGGGGGACTTCGCGTCCCCTTTCTTGAGATCCGGCACCGCACTTCTTGAGGGTTACTCGCCAGCCGCGTCAAACCCGACGGCACATCGCCCATCCTGAAGTCCTGTAAGGCTCGCCATCTTCACGTATTCACAACGACCGCTGCGCTCGTAAGCGTCGCCCCATAACGTCCAGCACATCGCAGCCGTCGCGTAACAGAATGACCATCCCCCCATAAGATCATTTATCAGCGTCGGGTCGTTACACGTTCGCTGTTTTGAAGTGAGGGTTTCCAATAGCTGGGTCACGATTCTGATTCGGTAATCGGCAGTTGCATGCAACGCATCCAGTGGCGCATGAGTGTCTATCAGTATTGTAGGAATGGGGTGGTCCACGTCGGTGAGGGGCATGTAACGACTCATAGGTGACGCTCCTGTTGCAAAGCAATGGGTCAATGGAGGGGCTCGATTTTTTTGCGCTACGGGGTTGGTTTTTTTGGGTCCAGACACCGACCGGGTAGCGACCTTCAAAGCAAAGCCGATCCACCTGACTCCTGCCACTTCTCAAAGGAGATAGAGCTTGCGGGAAACTTTACGAGGGAATATTAAGACGCATCCGAGGGATGAGAAGGAAATGTGATGCTTGTTTGTAGTCCGGGAAGGCGCGAGCTTATCCAGGCACATCGACCGCTCCTGGCTCATCTAACGAGGCGTTCCACTACGCATCGCTAACGCAACATTATGCAATACGGAAATTTCGGACCGCGCTTCAGCCCCCTTCCTACATCAATCCTTTTAATGCCTTGTTAGCGTGTTCGGCCATTGACGCAGGTTCAAGCCCGATAGGGTTTTGCGCCTCGCTTTCACTTTCAGCTTAAGGACGAGCAGATGAAAAGCAAAAGGATAAGCGCATGTTCGCCCCGGCCAACGCTGCCCAGTTCACGCTTGAACTTCCCACGGTTCGCAACGATTTAGGATCAAAAGTACGCGTTACCGCTGGAGCTGAAACCGATTGCCGAAAAACTGATGGCTTATGCGCTGGGCGAGACCCGTCGCGCGGGCTTGAACGTGTTCGAGGAGGAGTTGCTCTCTCAACGCTACATCCATCTGTCTGCCAACTGGAATGCTGCCAAAGGCTGGAACAACAGTGATCTGAACATCGTGTTCATCGATCGACCCGCCGAACACTATGTTCGTAAGGTGCATCCCAATGTGTAAGCGCTCATTCATGCTCAAGACCGGCTTTACGCTGTTACTCGCGTTGCTGTTGGGAGGATGTGTCTTGGGTGAGCACAGATCATTACCTTATGACGCTTGGAGCCTCGATTTTTTTGCCCCCGACTACATGGAGGTCTGGATTGAAACGGCAGATGTCGTGGATATCAATGAGCGTGTGTTCCGCGGCGCGGGCAGCGGAATACCGACCATGGGTTATCCCCGCGCGCTAAGTAAAAGCATACCAACTCTTTTTAGGGGCGATGCAAAAGGATGGCCCGAATATCCCGGAGGCAGTGGCCGACGCGTAACTGATGCTGCTCTACCGCGCTTGGTCTATGTACGCTGGCAATCCATGGCCGAGCCGCAGACTTATGAAGCGTATATAGAGATCCCAGAATCGGCGCGATACACCATGCTCCATAGTGAAGAAGCTTTTTGCGGTGCGGTAGGGAAATGGAAAATCGATTACCGAAAGCTGTTGACTGTCGGCCTGGCGCCAGGAGGAATCGCCAAGGTGTGGTTAGGCGGGCCCTGCCTAAAATCGACCGAAGTCACTCGCGTCCAAGGCACGATCAATCCCGAAGGCCCCTACGGGGGTACGTCCAACGGAAAGCATCGACCCCTTTCAGAAGAATCCAAAGCCTACATCGACAAATTCGGTATTCCCTATGGCTCCTGGTAACCCATGAACTATCAGCAGAAACCACGACCAGAAGGACTTTCAGTTGAAGACCTCATTTCTAATTAAAGCAGGCGGTGCAATGGGGCTAGCGCTCTTCTTGAGCGGATGCGCCAAGGACCATCGCAAATCTTTGCCTTATGCAGCATGGAGTCTCAGATTTTTTCAATTCAATGTTGAGTCGGTGCGGCTCAACCAATAGAGCACTCAGCATTATGACTAATCGACACAGTAAAAAATCGGCGGTGGCTTTAGGGCGGTACTGGGTTGCCATGTTCACACTTGTAGCTAGCGTCTCTGTTCGAGCGGAAGGTTGCCATGGTGTTGGCTGCCTATTAAACGGTGGCCCACTTGAGTTCTCGATGCTGACTGGGATCGGGTTGATCTACACAACTGTCGGGCCGTTTATTTCGACCTCGGACGCCACAAAAGATGGCCCATCGAAACACTACACCCAGGCGGTGAAAGACGACGCCGCCGCGTATCTTGCTACCGACGGCGATATCCATGGGCCGATGCTGGAATCTGCATGGCGTATGTACCTGGAACAGCAGGCTGATCTTCAGCCAAGCAAGAAAGCGTTCGCCCACATGGTCCTGGCTACCTATGGATGAACAACCAAGCTCCATCAGCCCTATCGCGCCGACGTTGCCGACGTTGCCGACTATGTAGCCCTGTAGCAGCCCAACGCAGGCTTCGCCAGCTGCCACAGGGTTGAGTGATTGGGGTTGCTTTCGTCACGCATAAAAAATGGGCACCCAACTTCATTGGCGTGCCCATTTTTTATCCCGCTCACCCGCTAGGCGGCAGTCCGTGTGTGTTACGGATTAACGCTGTCTTTCAACGACTTGCCCGGCTTGAACGCAACAGTATTGCTGGCCTTGATTTTGACTGGCTCACCGGTCTGCGGGTTTTTGCCGGTACGTGCACCGCGATGGCGTTGCAGGAAGGTGCCGAAGCCCACCAGCGTAACGCTGTCTTTGCGGTGCAGGGCGCCGGTGATTTCTTCGAGAACGGCGTTGAGAACGCGGTTGGCCTGTTCTTTGGTGAGGTCTGCTTTTTCCGCAATGGCAGCAGCGAGTTCTGGTTTACGCATTAGTGAAGCCCCTTTGACGGTTTTTTGTTGTTATGTCCGTGTTGTTCTCGTTGGAACAACGCCCAAAGCGCCGCAGGTGCTCTACTCTACGGCAGACGGGAGTGAGGATGGCACGCGCTTTAGAGCGACGCCAGTCTCCCCGCGACCTTTGTGGGGGCAAAAGCGCGGTGATTCCGACAGAACGACCGCTATTTACGCCAGCAAGGCCGGAAGCTCTTTGTTCAGGGCGAGTTTTTCCATTACCGCGGTGCCTGTCAGGGCATAGCCCAGCAATTTGCCGGCATCGTCGCGGCATAGCACTTTGATGTCCGCACCCTGCCCTTCGACCGTCCAGACGCCCTCCGCGCCCCGTGGCGGCGGCGAAACCACCAACGGGCAGACCGGGGTTTTCACGGTGATCGGCATCGGTCCGTAATTCACCGTTGTAGGGTTTCCGGCGAGGGTCTGGGCCAGCGCTCTCGCACAGCTCATGAGGGGCATGACGTACAACAGATTCAGCCCATCGACCTCGGCGCAGTCGCCTAAAGCGTAGATGTTGGCGTGAGAAGTTTTCAGGTGACGGTCGACCACCACGCCACGGTTGACCTGCAACCCGGCAGCGGCCGCCAAGTCGATGCGCGGACGCAGACCGATGGCCGACACCACCACATCGCACGGGATGACCTGACCATCGGACAAATGTGCTTCCAGCCCGTCAGCCACTCGTTGCAGGCGATTGAGTACCGGCCCGAGATGGAAGCGCGCACCCACGCTTTCCAGGCCGGCCTGAACCGCAGCGGCCGCAGCCGGGTGCAGCAAGGTCGGCATGACCTGTTCGCACGGTGCAACCAGTTGCACCTCGTAACCACCGAGGATGAGGTCGTTGGCGAATTCGCAGCCGATCAGACCGGCGCCCAGCAGCAACACGCGACGCTTGCCGGCCGCAGCCGCGCGAAAGCGAGCGTAGTCTTCAAGATCATTGATCGGGAAAACGGCATCCGCCGCGTCGCCTTCGATCGGCACCCGCACTGTTTCCGCGCCCCAGGCCAGGATCAGGTCACGGTAGATCACCGCCTCTTCGCCGATCCACAGGCGTTTATGGCCCGGATCGATACCGCTGATGCGCGTGTGGGTACGCACTTCGGCTTTCAATTGCTCGGCCATGGCGCCCGGTTCGGCCATGCTCAAGCCATCGGCGTCTTTATTCTTGCCGAAGCCGGTGGAGAGCATCGGCTTGGAGTAGGAGCGTCCGTCATCTGCGGTAATCAGCAGCAGCGGGGTTTCGCCATCGAGTTTGCGAAACTCCCGGGCCAGGTTGTAGCCAGCCAGCCCGGTGCCGACGATCACGACAGGTGCGTTCATTCCTTACTCCTTTAATTCCTAGTTGATTTCAATCATTTCGAAATCCATTTTGCCTACGCCGCAGTCAGGGCAGAGCCAGTCTTCCGGGACGTCCTGCCACGGCGTGCCCGCCGCAATACCGTCGTCCGGCCAGCCGTCGGCTTCGTTATAGATCAGGCCGCAGACCACACATTGCCACTTTTTCATTCAGGTACTTCCTCAGGATTCAGGCTTTTGCCGGCGCGAACGGTCGATGGGTGAAGCGTTGCCGTCCGGCTCAGGGCGTTTTGTACTGATCGTGCCGGGCAGATGCAAGCCTGTTCGGCGCAACAGCAGGCCGGCCAATCAAAATCGGAGCCTGACATGGTAAGCTCGCCGCCTCATTTGCTGCCAATAATGACTCACTGTGCCGCACTCAAAATCCCCCTCCGCGACACCGGTCTGGCTTCCCCGAAGTCAACTGACGCCCCTCCCCGACACGTCTACGCTTGATTGGTTGTTCGATGAAGGGTCGCTGACCCGGCGCCTGATCCGCCTGTCGAATGACGGTTTCAGCGTCACGCCGCTGTTCGAAGGCTGGCAATCGCTGCGCGCCGACGAATGTGCGGCGCTGGAGTTGGCCGAAGGCAGTGAAGGCTGGGTGCGCGAGGTCTATTTGCGCGGCCACAGTGAAGCCTGGGTGTTTGCCCGCAGCGTGGCGGCGCGTAGCGCGTTGCAGGGTGATGGATTGCATATGGATGAATTGGGCAGTCGCTCGCTGGGCGAATTGCTGTTTTGTGATCAGGCATTCCAGCGCCGGGCTATCGAGGTTTGTCACTATCCTCAAGCGTGGTTGCCGGTGGATGCTCGGGCGCCTGAACTATGGGGTCGGCGCTCGCGTTTCGACCGTGGCGCCTTGAGCGTGCTGGTGGCCGAGGTTTTCCTGCCGACCTTGTGGAACGCCACCCGTGCCCATCCGGAGAATTGCTGATGTACCAGAGCCTGCTCAAGTCCCTGAACCGCGTGAATCCTCGGGCCTGGGATTTCATTCAGCTGACCCGCATGGACAAGCCGATCGGCATTTATTTGCTGCTGTGGCCAACGTTGTGGGCTCTCTGGATTGCCGGTGAAGGTTCGCCTTCATTGGCCAATATCGTGATTTTCGTGCTCGGCGTGGTACTGACCCGTGCCGGCGGTTGTGTGATCAACGATTGGGCGGACCGCAAGGTCGATGGCCACGTCAAACGCACCCAACAACGGCCACTGGTGAGCGGCAAGATCAGCTCGAAAGAAGCTCTGGTGTTCTTCGCGGTGCTGATGGGCGTGAGTTTCCTGCTGGTGCTGTGTACTAACGCGACGACGGTGTGGCTGTCGCTGGGCGGCTTGGCCCTGGCCTTCAGTTACCCGTTCATGAAGCGCTACACCTATTACCCGCAGGTGGTACTGGGCGCAGCGTTCTCCTGGGGCATGCCGATGGCGTTCACCGCCGAAACCGGTGAACTGCCGGCGGCGGCCTGGTTGCTGTGGATCGCCAACCTGTTGTGGACCGTGGGCTACGACACCTATTACGCCATGACCGACCGCGATGACGACCTGAAGATCGGGGTGAAATCCACAGCGATTCTGTTTGGCGACGCCGACAGGGTGATCATTCTGACCCTGCAAGGGTTGGCATTGGGGTGCCTGCTGCTGGCGGGTTCGAAATTCCAGCTTGGCGGCTGGTTCCACCTCGGGCTGCTGGCGGCGGCGGGCTGTTTTGCGTGGGAGTTCTGGTACACCCGCAGCAAGGACCGGATGCGCTGCTTCCAGGCGTTTTTGCACAATCACTGGGCGGGGTTGGCGATTTTTGTCGGGATTGTGCTGGATTACGCGCTGCGCTGAAGCGACTGACGCCTTCGCGGGCAAGCCTCGCTCCTACAGGAACGAGGCTGTGGTTCCTGAACTCGCTACTTCTTAGGTCCGGTGTTGGTGATGACGTGCCAGACATCTTTCATGCCGTCACCCTTCATTTCTCCAGGTTTTTCGTCCTTCATAAACGTATATAGCGGCTTACCGTCATAAGCCCATTGCATCGTGCCATCGTCACGTTTGATGGTCGTCCATTTGCCTTCGGCCTTGGCGCCCGCCGGGGCCATCATCGGTGGCCAGTTCTTGGCACAATCATCGTTACACATCGACTTGCCGCCGGTGTCCTTGTCGAACGTGTAAACGGTCATACCCTTGTGGTCGACCATCATGTCGCCTTTCATCATCGCCGGTTCGGCGGCGAAAGCCATCGTCGGCAAAATCAAGGCAGCGGCCAACATCAGGGTTTTGAAGGAAAAAGTGTGCGATGTCATGGAAACCTTCCTCTTGTGGTTGTCAGGATTCGGACTTAAAGCTTAGTTCAGGATCACGACAATCGCAGGACGGCTAAAATACTGTCACACGACTGCAATAATTCCGTTATCTAATGCGGCGCAAGACAGTTAAATGACAAGAGGATTAACGCATGGTTGGCAGGAGCATTCTGATCGTCGACGACGAAGCGCCCATTCGCGAAATGATCGCCGTTGCGTTGGAAATGGCCGGCTATGACTGCCTGGAGGCAGAGAACTCGCAACAGGCCCATGCCATTATCGTCGACCGCAAACCGGACCTCATCCTGCTCGACTGGATGCTGCCCGGCACCTCCGGCATCGAGCTGGCCCGCCGCCTCAAGCGCGATGAACTGACCGGGGATATCCCGATCATCATGCTCACAGCCAAGGGCGAAGAGGACAACAAGATCCAGGGCCTGGAAGTCGGCGCTGACGACTACATCACCAAACCGTTTTCCCCACGCGAGCTGGTGGCGCGCCTGAAAGCCGTGCTGCGCCGTGCCGGCCCGACCGATGGCGAAGCGCCGATCGAGGTCGGCGGCCTGCTGCTGGACCCGATCAGCCACCGCGTGACCATCGACGGCAAACCCGCCGAGATGGGCCCGACCGAATACCGTTTGCTGCAATTTTTCATGACCCACCAGGAACGTGCCTACACCCGTGGCCAGTTGCTGGATCAGGTCTGGGGCGGCAATGTCTATGTCGAAGAGCGCACGGTCGATGTGCACATCCGTCGCCTGCGCAAAGCCCTCGGCGATGCCTATGAAAATCTGGTACAAACCGTGCGCGGCACCGGCTACCGGTTTTCCACCAAGGCCTGAGCCGACCGCCAGACTCGCTGACACTGACAAGGACGTATTTTTCCGTGAACCAAAACTGGCATGGCACCCTGATTCGCCACATGCTGTTGCTGGTCACCGCCTGCTTGGTGATCGGCCTGATTTCCGGCTACTACGGCTGGAGCCTTGCTGTGGGCCTGGGCCTTTATCTGGCCTGGACCCTCAAGCAACTGCTGCGCCTGCACGAATGGTTGCGCCTGCACAAACCCGATGAAGCACCGCCCGACGGCTACGGCCTGTGGGGTGAAGTGTTCGACAGCATCTACCACCTGCAACGCCGCGACCAACGGGTGCGCGGGCGCTTGCAAGCGGTGATCGACCGGGTCCAGGAATCCACCGCTGCGCTGAAAGACGCGGTAATCATGCTCGACAGCGACGGCAATCTGGAATGGTGGAACCGCGCCGCCGAAACCCTGCTGGGTCTCAAGACTCCTCAGGACAGTGGCCAGCCCGTGACCAACCTGGTGCGCCATCCGCGCTTCAAGGAATACTTCGAGCAGGACAGCTACGCCGAACCGCTGGAAATTCCTTCGCCGATCAATGATCGCCTGCGCATTCAGCTGTACATCACTCGCTACGGCAATAACGAACACTTGATGCTGGTGCGCGACGTGACGCGTATCCATCAGCTGGAACAGATGCGCAAAGACTTCATCGCCAACGTGTCCCACGAACTGCGCACACCGCTGACGGTGATTTGCGGCTACCTGGAAACCCTGCTCGACAACGTCGAGGAAGTGAACCCGCGCTGGACCCGTGCCCTGCAGCAGATGCAGCAGCAAGGCGGGCGCATGCAGACCTTGCTTAACGATTTGCTGCTGCTGGCCAAACTGGAAGCCACCGATTACCCGTCGGACAATCAACCGGTGTCCATCGATGGCCTGCTGCAATCGATCAAGGGCGACGCTCAGCAGCTGTCCGGCCAAAAAAACCAGCACATCACCCTGGACGCCGATCCGACGATTCTGCTCAAGGGCAGCGAAACCGAATTGCGTAGCGCGTTCTCCAACCTGGTGTTCAACGCCGTGAAATACACCCCGGCCGAGGGCAATATCCGCATTCGCTGGTGGGGTGACGATCAAGGCGCACACCTGAGCGTGCAGGATTCGGGGATCGGCATCGACAGCAAACACTTGCCGCGCCTGACTGAACGCTTCTACCGCGTCGACTCCAGCCGCAACTCCAACACCGGCGGCACCGGGCTGGGGCTGGCCATCGTCAAACATGTGTTGCTGCGCCATCGGGCACGTATGGAAATCAGCAGCGTACCGGGCCACGGCAGCACGTTTACTTGCCATTTTTCGCCAGCCCAGGTGACCAGATCCCGGGTTATCAGCGCCACCGATTGATACCGGCCAGCACTCGCCACTAGGCAAGCCAAGAGTCAGCCGCTACATTGGCTGACTTGTGCCTGCCCTTCAGGCGCACTTTTTTCTTTCCTTTCGAATACACGGAACCCGCAAAACTCCATCATGGACCCTTCCCCTGGCTTGACCCTCGCGACACTCTTCGCCGATTTCGGCATGATTCTTTTTGCTCTGATCCTGGTTTTGCTCAACGGCTTTTTCGTTGCGGCGGAATTTGCCATGGTCAAATTGCGCTCGACCCGGGTCGAAGCCATCGCAGAACAGCACGGCTGGCGCGGGCACATCCTGCGCACCGTGCACAGTCAGCTCGATGCTTACCTGTCGGCGTGCCAATTGGGTATCACCCTCGCCTCCCTGGGCCTTGGTTGGGTCGGTGAGCCGGCATTCGCACACATTCTCGAGCCGGTGCTCGAAGCGGTCGGCGTACAGTCCGCTGAAGTGGTCAAGGGCGTGTCGTTCTTCACGGCGTTCTTTATCATTTCCTACCTGCACATCGTGGTCGGCGAACTGGCCCCGAAATCCTGGGCCATCCGCAAACCCGAGCTCCTGTCGCTTTGGACGGCTGTGCCGCTGTACCTGTTCTACTGGACCATGTACCCGGCCATTTACCTGCTCAACGCCAGCGCCAACCAGATCCTGCGGATCGCCGGCCAGGGTGAACCCGGCCCGCATCACGAGCACCATTACAGCCGTGAAGAACTGAAACTGATCCTGCACTCCAGCCGTGGCCAGGACCCGAGCGACCAAGGCATGCGCGTACTGGCCTCGGCGGTGGAAATGGGCGAGCTGGAAGTGGTCGACTGGGCCAACTCCCGGGAAGACCTGGTGACGCTGGAGTTCAACGCGCCGCTCAAGGAAATTCTGGCGATGTTTCGTCGCCACAAGTTCAGCCGCTACCCGGTGTATGACAGCGAGCGCCAGGAGTTCGTCGGCCTGCTGCACATCAAGGATTTGCTACTGGAACTCGCGGCTCTGGATCACATTCCCGAGTCGTTCAACCTCGCCGAACTGACCCGGCCGCTGGAGCGCGTGTCTCGCCACATGCCGCTGTCACAGTTGCTGGAACAGTTCCGCAAGGGCGGTTCGCATTTCGCTGTGGTCGAGGAAGCCGACGGCAACATCATCGGCTACCTGACCATGGAAGACGTGCTGGAAGTGCTGGTGGGCGACATTCAGGATGAACACCGCAAGGCTGAACGCGGGATCCTCGCGTATCAGCCAGGCAAACTGTTGGTGCGCGGCGATACGCCGCTGTTCAAGGTGGAACGCCTGCTGGGCATCGACCTGGACCACATCGAAGCCGAAACCCTCGCCGGGCTGGTCTACGAAACCCTGAAACGGGTGCCGGAAGAGGAAGAAGTGCTGGAGGTCGAAGGCTTGCGGATCATCATCAAGAAGATGAAAGGGCCGAAGATTGTTTTGGCCAAGGTGTTGATGCTGGACTAAGCGATCCCGACCGGATCCGTGTTGATCCCTTCGCGAGCAAGCCCGCTCCCACTTTTGATCGGTGTCGAACCCTATTTATGTGATCGACGCATAACAAGTGTGGGAGCGGGCTTGCTCGCGAATGCGTCAGACCAGACAACCCATCACTGCTTGCCCAACGCAAAGTTGGGCAACGCGCCTACCGCTTGATTGAACTGGTACGGAATCGACACCAGCCCCAACCCGGTATTGCGCTGCACCACGAAGTGCAGGTGCGGGCCGCTGCTGTTGCCGGTGTTGCCCGACAGCGCCAGCGCACTGCCCACCGTCACTCGCTGACCTTCCCGTACGCTGACCGAACCTTTCTTGAGGTGCAGGTACACGCCCATGGTCCCGTCATCGTGCAATACCCGCACGAAGTTGCCCGACGGATCATTGCCGCGCCCGGTCTGGCCATTCTCGGTTTTCACCACCATCCCGCCGCGCGCCGCGATGATCGGCGTGCCTTCGGGCATGGCGATGTCCATCGCATAACGGTTCTTCGGCCCATAGTGGCTGTATTGGCCATTGGCGCCCTGACTCAGCCGAAACGGCCCACCGCGCCAGGGCAACGGATATCGATAGGCCATGGCGGCCCCTGCGGGATCGCCCAGGGAATATTCGAACCTTGGGGTATACATCAGCGGCCTTCCGGCCTTCGTCGCCTTGAGCAGCGCCAGACGAATGTTACTGCGCGCCGGCAGAACCCGCCGGATCGGTCGGCTCGGCGCGCCGCTGACGTTACTCAGCCCGGCAAAACTCAGTTCGATCTCGACCGGCGCATACAGATCGTTGCGCACGAACACACTGTCCATGCCCCTCTGCTTCTTGATATCGAGGTACACCTGCCGCTCAAGACGCTCGACCATCCGGTCCCGAAAAACGAACACCTTCGCGCCTTTGGTGGGGCGGTCGCTGTAAGAGACCACGCCACTGGCGTCGGTGGAGCGGTAAATCGTCATGGCCACTGCAGAGGTGGAGGCTATGAACAGACCACAGAAAAACAGCAGGCGCGCGAGCATGGGCAAAATTCTGTCGAGTAAGGCCTGGGGAGGAGCCTAGCAGCTGAAATGGACCAGCGTAGTCGGCAGATGTTTCAAGATGGGCGGTTCAGGGAGATGTGTGGTGAATGTGATGGCCCCTTCGCGAGCAAGCCCGCTCCCACATTGGAATGCACTCCAATGTGGGAGCGGGCTTGCTCGCGAAGGCGGACTAACAGGCGACGCCGGGCTTACGCACCCGGTACGAAATGCTTCTGCGCCGTGCCACGGGCGATCAGGCGGGAGATGTAGTCGAGCTTCTGCGCATCCTGGTCGACAAAGCGGAAGGTCAGTTGCAGCCAGTCGCTGTCGGGCTTCGGCTCGTGGGCGACGATGGCGTGCAGGTAGCCGTTGAGACGGGCAATTTCAGCGTTGTCGCCCTGCTCCAGGTCGAGCACGGCGCTGTCGAGAACTTGCGGCAGCGTGTCGGTGCGCTTCACCACCAGCAGCGCTTCCTTGATGCTCAAGGCCTTGATCACGCATTGCTGAGTGCCGCTGGGCAGGCGCAGTTGGCCCTGACCACGACCACCAGCAGGCGCTGCGGAGGCAGCAGGCGCCTTGACCGGCGGGCTGTTAAGCAGGCCGCGAGACGGTGCGGTAGCCGGGGCTGGTGCGGCGGCGGCAGGTTTGGCGAACGGGTTGACCGGTGCCGCCGATGGCGCGTTCAGCGCTGCCTTGCCGCCAGTGAGTGCGCTGAGGGAATCGTTGCCGAACGCCGAATTCATTTTGGTCGGCGCGCTGTTCATCAAGGTGTCGAGCTTGCCGACCTTGTTCAGTGCCTGCTTGACCTTGGTCAGCAGTTGCTCGTTGGTGAACGGCTTGCTGACGTAGCCGGAAACCCCGGCCTGAATTGCCTGGACGACGTTCTCTTTATCGCCACGGCTGGTCACCATCACGAACGGCATGGTCTTGAGATTGTCCTGCTCGCGGCACCAGGTCAGCAGTTCCAGACCAGACATTTCCGGCATTTCCCAGTCGCACAGAACCAGGTCGAACGCTTCTTTGGCCAGCATGGCCTGGGCCTTTTTGCCGTTGACTGCATCTTCGGTCCGGATCCCCGGGAAGTAGTTGCGCAGGCACTTCTTCACCAGGTCACGAATGAACGACGCATCGTCCACGACCAACACACTGATCTTGCTCATCCAACACCCCTTTTAAAATCCCGGCAAGCATAACGCTGGCTGATGGCACTTTGCCAAAACTCTTCAGTCACGCCGGGACTTTTCGTTCGCGGGTGCTGCTTTTCTATTCGGTTTTTCAATTCGGCTGCAAACAAAAACGCCCGGCCAAAAGGCCGGGCGCTTTTCTTGGGCAATCTTACTTATCGTCAGCTTTGCCCGGAACATTAGCGGTTTCGGCACTTGTGCCTTCAACTTCTTCCTTCATGCGCTTGAGGCCCAGGTGACGCACGTCGGTGCCGCGCACCAGGTAAATCACCAGTTCCGAGATGTTGCGCGCATGGTCTCCGATCCGCTCCAGGGAACGCAGCACCCAGATAATGCTCAAGACCCGCGAGATAGAGCGCGGGTCTTCCATCATGTAGGTGGCGAGTTCACGCAGTGCGGTCTTGTATTCGCGGTCGATGATCTTGTCGTATTGCGCCACCGATAACGCCAGGTCGGCGTCGAAGCGGGCAAACGCATCAAGGGCATCGCGAACCATGTTGCGCACCTGGTCGCCAATGTGGCGAACCTCGACGTAACCGCGCGGGGCTTCGCCTTCTTCGCACAACTGGATGGCGCGACGAGCGATCTTGGTGGCTTCATCGCCGATGCGCTCCAGGTCGATCACCGATTTGGAGATGCTGATGATCAAACGCAAGTCCGACGCCGCCGGCTGACGACGGGCCAGAATGCGCAGGCATTCTTCGTCGATGTTGCGTTCCATCTGGTTGATCTGATCGTCGATCTCGCGCACTTGCTGGGCCAGGCCGGAGTCGGCCTCGATCAGCGCGGTGACCGCGTCGTTGACCTGCTTCTCGACCAGCCCGCCCATGGCCAGGAGGTGGCTGCGCACTTCCTCGAGCTCAGCATTGAACTGCTGGGAGATGTGATGGGTAAGGCCTTCTTTACTAATCATGTTGGCGTCCTTGGAGCGTCCGGTAAGGTGCGGTGGGCCGCAGCGTCAGTTCAGTGAACAACCAACCGCTTGCTAGCCGTAGCGACCGGTGATGTAGTCTTCGGTCTGCTTCTTCGCCGGATTGGTGAACAGGGTATCGGTGTCGCCGAATTCCACCAGTTTGCCCATGTACATGAACGCCGTGTAGTCGGAAACCCGCGCGGCCTGTTGCATGTTGTGGGTCACGATAACAATGGTGAACTTGGATTTCAGTTCGTAGATCAGCTCTTCGACTTTCAGCGTGGAGATCGGGTCGAGTGCCGAGCACGGTTCGTCGAGCAGCAGCACTTCCGGCTCCACGGCGATGGTGCGGGCAATCACCAGACGTTGCTGCTGACCACCAGACAGGCCGAGTGCCGACTCGTGCAGACGGTCTTTGACCTCATCCCACAGCGCCGCGCCTTTCAACGCCCACTCGACGGCTTCGTCGAGGATGCGTTTCTTGTTGATGCCCTGGATGCGCAGACCGTAAACCACGTTCTCGTAGATGGTTTTCGGGAACGGGTTCGGCTTCTGGAACACCATGCCGACCCGGCGACGCAGCTCGGCCACGTCTTCGCCCTTGCGGTAGATGTTGTTGCCGTAGAGGTTGATCGCGCCTTCGACACGGCAGCCGTCCACCAGGTCGTTCATGCGGTTGAAGGTGCGCAGCAGCGTGGATTTGCCGCAGCCGGACGGGCCGATGAAGGCGGTCACGCGCTGTTTCGGGATGTTCATGCTGACGTCGAACAGCGCTTGTTTGTCGCCGTAGAACAGGCTCAGGCCCGGTACTTCGATGGCCACGGTTTCCTGCTCGAGGCTCAGGCTCTGTTTGTCGCGGCCCAGGGCCGACATGTTGATGCCGTGAGTGTGTGCTTCGTGCTGCATGGGAGGCTCCCTGTGCTAACAAATTCGGTTCGGAACGCTTATGGCGGTTCCAATCAATATTCCGGCAGACGCAAATCAATGTGGGAGCGGGCTTGCTCGCGAAGAGGCCATCACATTCGACATCAATGTTGCCTGACCCACCGCTTTCGCGAGCAAGCCCGCTCCCACAAGGTCCGCGCCGACCTGTTAACTATCTAAAGCTTTGTATTTTTCGCGCAGATGGTTACGGATATAAACGGCCGACAGGTTCAATGTCGCGATCACCAGCACCAGCAGCAGCGCCGTGGCGTACACCAGCGGCCGCGCGGCTTCGACGTTCGGGCTCTGGAAGCCGACGTCATAAATGTGGAAGCCCAAGTGCATGATCTTCTGGTCCAGGTGCAAGTACGGGTAGTTGCCATCCAGCGGCAGAGACGGCGCCAGTTTCACCACACCTACCAGCATCAGCGGCGCCACTTCCCCGGCGGCACGGGCCACGGCGAGGATCATGCCGGTCATCATCGCCGGGCTGGCCATCGGCAGCACAATTTTCCACAAGGTTTCTGCCTTGGTTGCGCCGAGGGCCAACGAGCCTTCGCGCACAGTGCGAGGAATCCGCGCCAGGCCTTCTTCAGTGGCCACGATAACCACCGGCACCGCCAGCAGCGCCAGGGTCAGCGAGGCCCAGAGCAGGCCCGGCGTACCAAAGGTCGGTGCCGGCAGTGCTTCAGGGAAGAACAACCGGTCGACCGAACCGCCGAGCACGTAGACGAAGAAGCCCAAACCAAACACGCCGTAAACAATGGCCGGAACACCCGCCAGGTTGTTCACCGCGATGCGGATCAGCCGCGTCATCGGTCCTTGCCGTGCATATTCACGCAGGTAGACCGCCGCCAGCACGCCGAACGGCGTCACGATCATCGCCATGATCAACGTCATCATCACGGTGCCGAAAATCGCCGGGAAAATCCCGCCTTCGGTGTTGGCTTCACGCGGGTCATCACTGAGGAATTCCCAGACCTTGCTGAAGTAGAAGCCGATCTTGGTGAAGGTGCCCATGGCGTTCGGCTGGTAGGCGTGAACCACTTTACCGATGCCGATTTCGACTTCTTTGCCGTTCGCGTCGCGAGCGGTCAGGCTGTCGCGGTTGAACTGAGCGTGGAGATCATTCAGACGCGCTTCGATTTCCTGATAGCGGGCATTCAGCTCGGCGCGCTCGGACTCCAGGTCCGCTTGTGCGGCAGCGTCGAGACGGCCGGCCAGCTCCAGTTTGCGACCGTGCAGACGCACACGTTCGAGACCGGCGTTGATCGCGCCGATGTCGGTTTTTTCCAGGCTCTTGAGCTGTGCGGCGAGCTGGTTGACGCGATCGACACGCGCCTGCAACTCAGGCCATGCGGCCTCGCCTTCAGCGATGACCTTGCCATCCTGTTTGACGTTGACCAGGTAGCCGTAGAAGTTGCCCCACTCACGACGCTCAATGGCCATCAGCTCAGGCGGAGTTTTCTGGTTGGTCAGCCACTCGCCGACAATCCAGGTGAAATCGGTGCCGTTCAGATCACGGTTGCCGACCTTGATCAGCTCGCGGGTCATGAACTCCGGGCCCTGATCGGGCACCGGCAGGCCAGCGCTTTTCAGGCGCTCGCGTGGCACTTCTTCCTTCTGCACCACTTCGCCGATGACGAGGTGGTTGGCTTGGCCCGGCACGTCGTAACTGGCGTGGACCAGGTCCGCCGGCCAGAAGTGACCCAGACCGCGCACGGCAATCACCGCCAGCAGGCCAATGGTCATGATGACCGCAATGGACACCGCGCCACCGCTGATCCAGACGCCGGGGGCGCCGCTCTTGAACCATCCATTCAGGGAGTTCTGTTTCACAGACTTCTACCTTTCTTAAAGCGACGAGTATTTCTTGCGCAGACGCTGACGAATCAGTTCCGCGAGGGTGTTCATGACGAAGGTGAACAACAGCAGCACCAGCGCCGAGAGGAACAGCACGCGGTAGTGGCTGCCGCCAACTTCCGATTCGGGCATTTCCACTGCGACGTTGGCCGCCAGGGTGCGCAGGCCTTCGAACAGGTTCATTTCCATGACCGGGGTGTTACCGGTGGCCATCAGCACGATCATGGTTTCACCGACCGCACGGCCCATGCCGATCATCAGTGCCGAGAAGATGCCCGGGCTGGCGGTGAGGATCACCACGCGAGTCATGGTCTGCCACGGCGTGGCACCGAGGGCCAGGGAGCCCAGGGTCAGGCCACGAGGCACGCTGAACACGGCGTCTTCGGCGATCGAGTAGATGTTGGGAATCACCGCGAAACCCATGGCCAGACCAACCACCAGAGCGTTGCGCTGGTCGTAGGTAATGCCCAGATCGTGGGAGATCCACATGCGCATGTCGCCGCCGAAGAACCAGGTTTCCATGTACGGGCTCATGTACAGCGACAACCAGCCCACAAACAGAATCACCGGGATCAGGATCGCGCTTTCCCAGCCGTCCGGCACTTTCAGGCGGATGGACTCAGGCAGGCGACTGAAGACGAAACCCGCCACCAGAATGCCGATCGGCAGGAGCATCAGCAGACTGAAGATGCCGGGCAAATGCCCTTCGACATAAGGTGCGAGGAACAGGCCGGCGAAGAAGCCGAGGATCACCGTCGGCATCGCTTCCATCAGCTCGATCACCGGCTTGACCTTGCGACGCATGCCCGGAGCCATGAAGTACGCGGTGTAGATCGCGGCGGCCACGGCCAGTGGCGCGGCCAGCAGCATCGCGTAGAACGCAGCTTTCAGGGTACCGAAGGTCAGCGGCGAGAGGCTCAGTTTGGGTTCGAAGTCGGTGTTGGCCGCGGTCGACTGCCAGACGTATTTAGGCTCGTCGTAGTTCTCGTACCAGACCTTGCTCCACAACGCGCTCCACGAGACTTCCGGGTGCGGGTTGTCGAGCAGCAACGGTTGCAGCTTGCCGCCCTGCTCCACGATCACGCGGTTGGCCCGTGGCGACATGCCGAAAAGGCCTTGGCCGTCGACCACCTGGTCTACCAGCAAAGTGCGGTGAGCGGTGCTGTGGAACACGCCGAGTTTGCCGGACGCATCGAGGGCAACGAAGCCTTTACGACGTTCTTCGGCGGTGATTTCAACGATCGGCTCAGAGCCCATCTGGAAGGTACGAATCTGCTTCAGACGCTGCTCGCCATCCGGGTCGCGAGCCATGAACCATTGGGCGAGACCGCCCTTGGAGTCACCGACGATCAGTGAGATGCCGCCCAACAGTTGTGTAATAGCGGTTACTTCGGCATTACCGTCTTCAAGCAACTTGTAGCGCCCGTTAAGGCTCTTGTCGCGCAGACTGAAAACATCGGCCTGAGCGCGACCATTGACCACATACAACCACTGCTGACGCGGGTCGATGAAGATGTTCTTCACCGGCTCGGTCATTTGCGGCAGCTCAACGCGCTTCTGCTCGTTGGTGACTTCGCCGGTCATCATGTTTTCTTCGCTGGTCAGCGACAGGACATGCAACTGCGCGGCTGTGGAGCCGGCCAGCAGCAGGGTCGAATCGGCAGCGTTGAGGCTGACGTGCTCCAGAGCGCCGCCCGCCTCGTTCAGCACGATTGGCGTTTCGCCGTACGGGTATTCGATGGCCGGCGAGATGGTTTTCTTGCCGTCCGGATAGCTGACTTTATACGTGTGACGGAACACCAGTGCCTGACCGTTGGACAAACCCACCGCCACCAATGGCTGGCCAGGTTGATCTTCACCGATGGAGGTCACGCTGGTGCCGGCTGGAATCGGCAGGTCGACGCGGCGCAGCTCGGCGCCAGTGTCGATATCAAAGAACAATGCCTGGCCCTTGTCGGAAACCCGCATGGCGACCTGGTTCTGCTCTTCGAGGGAGATCATCAGCGGCTTGCCGGCGTCTTGCATCCAGGCGGGCGTGATGGCGTCTTTGGCGGTCAGGTCAGCACCCTGGAACAGCGGCGCAACGACGTAACCGAGGAAGAAAAAGATCAGGGTGATTGCGCCCAGAACGGCGAGGCCGCCGACGAGGACGTACCAGCGGGTCAGGCGATCTTTCAGCGCACGAATACGGCGCTTGCGTTGCAGCTCAGGCGTATTGAAGTCAATTCGCTTGGGGGGATTTGTAGTCATGGTGGAGTTGGCCAGATCATTCATTCGCACACCCTAGCGATCCTGTATGACAGAAAGATGACAATGCAGTGACGCAACAAATCCGCCGCCTGTGGGAACTGGCAGTGGATCGAAAATTTGGGAGGGCCGGGTTGCCAGCGTGGCAACCCTGAGCCTTTGTAGGAGCGAAGCTTGCTCGCGAAGGCATCGCCTCGGTTCTCCCTTGAAAACGAGGCGATCCCTTCGCGGGCAAGCCTCGCTCCTACAGGTCCGGGTTTAGCCCGGACCTACGGTTTTACTTTTTTGCGACGTTACCGCCTTCTTGCAGACCCAGGTCAGCCAGTGCTTTTGCAGCAACCTTGGCTGGCAGCGGGATGTAGCCGTCTTTCACAACCACTTCCTGACCCTGTTTGGACAGAATCAGTTTCACGAACTCGGCTTCCAGCGGGGCCAGAGGCTTGTTCGGGGCCTTGTTGACGTAAACGTAGAGGAAACGCGACAGCGGATACTTGCCGTTCAGGGCGTTTTCTTCGGTGTCTTCAACGAACTCGGTGCTGCCTTTCTTGGCCAGGGCCACGGTTTTCACACTGGCAGTCTTGTAGCCGATGCCCGAGTAACCGACGCCGTTCAGCGAGGAGCTGATCGATTGCACGACCGAAGCCGAACCTGGTTGTTCGTTGACGTTTGGCTTGAAGTCGCCTTTGCACAGGGCTTCTTCTTTGAAGTAGCCGTAAGTGCCGGATACCGAGTTACGACCGAACAGTTGCACCGGCTTGTTGGCCAGGTCGCCGGTCACACCCAGATCGCCCCAGGTTTTCACATCGGTTTTAGCGCCGCACAGACGTGTCGAGGAGAAGATCGCATCGACCTGTTCCATGGTCAGGTGCTGGATCGGGTTGTCTTTGTGTACGAACACCGCCAAGGCATCCACAGCAACCGGGATAGCGGTTGGCTTGTAGCCGTACTTGGTTTCGAAGGCTTGCAGCTCGTTGTCCTTCATCTTGCGGCTCATCGGGCCCAGGTTAGCGGTGCCTTCAGTCAGCGCAGGTGGCGCGGTAGAAGAACCGGCAGCCTGAATCTGGATGTTTACGTTCGGGTATTCTTTCTTGTAGTTCTCAGCCCACAGGGTCATGAGGTTAGCCAGGGTATCGGAGCCGACGCTGGACAGGTTGCCCGACACACCAGTGGTCTTGGTGTAGCTCGGGATCGACGGGTCAACAGCGGCAACCGCGTTCGCAGTCGCAACGCCAGCAGCGACAAAAGTCATTGCCGCCATCAAACGCTTCAGTTTCATGCCTTACTCCTAGCAGATAGGTGTGTTAAGTCGGGGCCAAGTATCAGCAGGCCGTGTGAACACTCTATGGCTGAAATATGACAATTGGATGAAAGGCCAGTATTTGGTTTTACAAGCCTGCTCGCGATGGCGCCGGTGCAGTCGATGAAAGCGTCGGCTTAGCGACCCTTCTTCCAGAGATACCCACCCACCACAATCCCGACACCACAAATAATCGCCACGTAATAAGCCGGCCCCATCGGGCTTTCCTTCAGCAGCAGAGTAACAACCATCGGGGTCAGGCCGCCAAAGACGGCGTAAGCCAGGTTGTAGGAAAACGACAACCCGCTGAAGCGCACCACCGCCGGGAAGGCCTTGACCATCACGTACGGCACCGCACCGATAGTACCGACCAGCAAACCGGTCAGCGCATACATCGGGAACAGCCAGTCGGGGTGGTTGAACAGGCTGTGATAGAAGGTCCACGACGTCAGCAGCAGCAAGCCGCTACCGAACACGAACACCCGGCCCGCGCCGAAGCGGTCAGCCAATGCCCCGGAGGCCACGCAGCCCAGGCTGAGGAACACGATGGCCAGGCTATTGGCCTGCAACGCGGTAGTCGGCGCGAAGTGGTAAACGGTCTGCAGCACGGTCGGGGTCATGAGAATGACCACGATAATGCCGGCGGACAGCAGCCAAGTCAGCAGCATGGAAATCAGAATCGCACCGCGATGGTCACGCAACACCGCGCGCAGCGGCACTTCTTCGGCCAGCGCTTTGCGCAATTGCAGTTCGGCGAACACCGGGGTTTCGTGCAGCCAGCGGCGCAGATAAACCGAAAACAGGCCAAACACACCGCCCAGCAGGAACGGGATCCGCCAGGCGTAATCCGAGACTTCAACCGGCGTGTAAATACTGTTAATGGCGGTGGCGACCAGCGAGCCCAAAAGAATACCGGCGGTCAGACCGCTGGTCAGCGTGCCACAGGCATAACCGATGTGCCGCTGCGGCACGTGTTCGGAAACGAATACCCAGGCCCCCGGCACTTCACCGCCAATCGCCGCGCCCTGAATCACCCGCATCAGCAGCAACAGGATCGGCGCCCACATACCGATCTGCGCATAAGTCGGCAGCAAGCCCATGATCAGGGTCGGCACCGCCATCATGAAAATGCTCAAGGTGAACATCTTCTTGCGTCCCAGCAGGTCACCGAAGTGCGCCATGACGATACCGCCCAACGGCCGCGCCAGGTAGCCGGCGGCGAAGATGCCGAACGTCTGCATCAGGCGCAGCCACTCGGGCATGTCGGCGGGGAAGAACAGTTTGCCGACCACCGTGGCGAAGAATACGAAAATGATGAAGTCGTAAAACTCCAGCGCGCCGCCCAAGGCAGACAGCGATAGCGTCTTATAGTCGTTGCGGGTCAGCGGACGTGCGGATTGGGTGGGCTGCGCGATGCTCGAGGGCGCTGTGGTCATGGCAAGGGCTTCTCTTATAGTCGGATCTGCAACCTCAACAACGCTGGCAGAGGCTTGGGCAGGTTCGGCACGATAGCAAATTGTTCGAAAAAGCACATAGAGGTGCGTATTTGACGGTCAAAATGAGAACCGGACGGTCGTCTCGGAGTCTACCGATCGATATACTCGCAACATTGCAACGGCTTGTAAGGGGTTGCTGTGCGAAACCGTCGTTGGTATCCGCCAGCCGATTTCGCAGAGTTTCCCTTTAGGCGCCTTACGAAAAACGTGACGAACGTAGTATGTTCGGGGCTGAATCGTTTTTCCTGGAGACGGCTATTCAACCTGAAGTACCAATGAAGAGTCACGGGTCAGAGGCACCCCCGGCATGATAGAGCTCGAACAAGAAGATCCAATCCCGCAAGGCGACCTGGCCCTGCAAATCACCGCGCTTCCGCGCGAAACCAATGGCTTTGGCGATATTTTCGGCGGCTGGCTGGTGGCGCAGATGGATTTGGCTGGCACCGCAATGGCCAGCAAGGTGGCCGGTGGTCGCGTGGCCACCGTGGCGATCGATCGCATGGCGTTCCTGGTGCCGGTAGCGGTGGGCGCTCAGCTCTCCTTCTATACCCAGGCCCTGGAAATCGGCCGCAGCTCGATTCAGATGATGGTCGAAGTCTGGAGCGACGATCCACTGTCCAGCGAATGGCGTAAAGTCACCGAAGCCGTCTTCGTGTTCGTCGCCATCGACGGCAGCGGCCGCACCCGCTCGGTTCCGCCTAGAGCTCGTTAAACCGGAGCTGGTAAAAAACGGCGCGTTAAACCCGGCGACCGTTTTGCGGTCCATTGCAGTCATTGTTCCTGATTGAGAGTTGCCCCATGAGCACGCCCAACGTTGAAGCCGTGAAACTGGATGAACTGAACTGCTGGCGCATCCGCCACGGTCAGGCCGAATTGCTGGTGGCCCAGCAAGGCGCACACATCCTCAGTTATCAACTGGCCGGCGAACCGCCGCTGATCTGGCTCAACGACGAGGCGGTGTTCAAGGCCGGCAAAAGCATCCGTGCCGGCGTGCCGGTGTGCTGGCCATGGTTCGGCAACCTGTCGCGCAACCCGCAGAGTGTCCAGGCCATGTGCGACAGCCAGGAACCGCCGAGCGCCCATGGTCTGGTGCGGGCGATGGACTGGGAACTGGGTGGCATCGAAGCTGAGGGCGAAAGCCTGAAGGTGGAATTCGTCCTGCCCTACCCCGAAAACGGTCTGCCGGGATGGCCGCATCAGGTGGACTTGAAACTGAGCATTCGTCTGGATGAGCAGTTGCATATCAACCTGACGAGCGAAAACAAGGGTGCCAAACACGTCACGATCAGCCAGGCACTGCATAGCTATTTCGCGGTCAGCGATGTGCGCAACGTACACGTTGAAGGGCTGAAGGGCTTGAGCTATATCGAAACCCTGGACGACTGGAAAACCGTCACCCAGACCGGTGATTTGCGTTTTGCCGGGGAGACCGACCGCATCTATCTCAATACCCCGCCGAAGCTGAGCATCGTTGACCCGCACTGGGAGCGACGCATCGAACTGACCAGCAGTGGTTCGCGTTCGGCAGTGATCTGGAACCCTTGGATTGACCGTGCGGCGGCGTTTAGCGACATGGCCGACGATGGCTGGCAGCGCATGCTGTGCATTGAAACGGCGAATGTGATGGACGATGTGGTGACGCTGGCACCGGGGGCGAGTCATACCCTGGGCGTGAGCATCGCCAGCAAATCCCTTTAACACCACATTTTGATCTGTGCCAGGCTGACTGGCGCGTTACAAATCCGACTCTTTGACCACCCGCACCTGCGCTGCATCCAGCGCATAAGCCGCATCCGCCAGGTCGTTGTTGACCGTCTCGATCTTCAACGTGCCAGTCACCCACAGCGGTGTGTAGATGTCATTCAGCTTCAAGCCTTTTGGATAACGCACCAGCACCAACTGGTTAGGTGGCGGTGGCGGCACGTGGATGCAAGCGCCCGGATACGGCACAAGGAAGAACAACGTGCTGCGGCCTTTGGCGTCGGATTCTAGCGGTACCGGATAACCGCCAATGCGGATGTGTTTGTCGTTCATCGACGGCACGGTTTTGGTCGAGTACATCACCGCCGGCAAGCCCTTGCTCTGCTTCATGCCACCCTTTTGGGTAAAGGTGCCATTGGCTTCCGGGGAGTTGTGATCGATTTCGGGCATGGCCTCGAGGGCTTTCTGGTCCGACTTGGGCATCAGTTCGAGCCAGTCGGTTTCCGGCAGTTCGCCGGCATGGGCCAAACCACTGCCCAGGAAGAGAAGAGTCAACAGAAGACGGCGCATGAAAGTGCTCGGCAAAAGAAAGGACGATGCAACGCCGAGCATTCTAGCCCTCTCCGGCGATGGCGCAGAGAGGGCTTTGTCGCTTCAATTAGTTCTTTTTTTGATCAGGCCGTAGATCACCAGCAATACCACCGCGCCCAACAGCGCACCGATGAAACCTGCGCCTTCGCCAGCGCGGTAAATGCCCAGGGCCTGGCCGCCGTAAGTGGCCGCCAGCGAACCGCCGATACCGAGCAGGATGGTCATGATCCAGCCCATGCTGTCATCGCCCGGTTTCAAAAACCGAGCCAGCAGGCCGACGATCAAACCGATAAAGATGGTTCCGATAATTCCCATGGCATTTCCCTCTGAATGATTTGGTGTGTCCTGTCTCACCAATACGTTCCTCTTTTGACGAGTGGCTGTTGTCGTCAGGCAAGGCGCCGCGACGAGTCATAGCGCGCTATGGCGAGGAGCGGCAACGCAGCATGACGGCAACAGACGCTGTCAAAAAGGAACAGTATTGGTGAGACAGGACACCTAGCCGAAGCCTAGACAGACTTTGGCATCCTGCCATCAGAGAACGGCGGCCCCTGAAGGTTCCGCCGCCGCCACATGAAACTATTCGGCGATGAGCGCTTCGACCTTGAGGATCTGCGCAGCCAACGTCTCACGGTCTGCACAGCGCAGATTGGCGTGACCGACCTTGCGGCCGACCTTGAAGGCCTTGCCGTAGTGATGCAGATGGCAGTCGTCGATCGCGATCACTTTTTCTACTGGCGGCACGACACCGATGAAGTTGAGCATCGCGCTCTCGCCGACCTTGGCCGTCGAACCCAGCGGCAAACCGGCGACGGCCCGCAGGTGGTTTTCGAACTGGCTGCACTCGGCGCCTTCAGTGGTCCAATGCCCGGAGTTGTGTACGCGCGGGGCGATTTCGTTGGCCTTGAGGCCGCCGTCGACTTCGAAGAACTCGAACGCCATCACGCCGACGTACTCCAGCTGCTTGAGCACCCGGCTGGAGTAATCTTCAGCCAACGCTTGCAACGGGTGGTCGGTGCTGGCCACGGACAGCTTGAGAATGCCGCTGTCGTGGGTGTTGTGAACCAGCGGATAGAACCTGGTTTCGCCATCGCGAGCACGCACGGCAATCAGCGAGACTTCGCCAGTGAACGGCACGAAACCTTCCAGCAGGCAGGCAACGCTGCCCAGCTCGGCGAAAGTGCCGACCACGTCTTCAGGCTTGCGCAGGACTTTCTGGCCCTTGCCGTCGTAACCCAGGGTGCGGGTTTTCAGCACGGCCGGCAGACCGATGGAAGCCACGGCTGCGTCCAGATCGGCTTGCGACTGGATGTCGGCGAACGCGGGAGTTGGAATCCCCAGGTCCTTGAACATGCTCTTCTCGAACCAGCGATCGCGAGCGATGCGCAGCGCTTCGGCGCTCGGGTACACCGGGACGAATTGCGACAGGAATGCCACGGTTTCGGCCGGGACGCTTTCGAACTCGAAGGTCACCAGATCGACTTCATCGGCCAACTGACGCAGGTGATCCTGATCGCCATAATCGGCCCGCAGATGTTCGCCCAACGCAGCTGCGCAAGCATCCGGCGCCGGGTCCAGGAAAGCGAAGTTCATGCCCAGCGGAGTGCCCGCCAGCGCCAACATGCGACCCAACTGGCCGCCACCGATTACACCGATTTTCATCGTCAACAACCTCAGGCGATGCGTGGGTCTGGATTGTCCAGGACGCTGTCTGTCTGCTCAGCGCGGAATTTCTTCAACACAGTATGAAATTGCGGATGCTTGGCGCCCAGGATGCTCGCCGAGAGCAGCGCTGCGTTGATCGCGCCGGCCTTGCCGATGGCCAGGGTGGCAACCGGAATGCCTGCAGGCATTTGCACGATAGACAGCAGCGAATCGACGCCCGAGAGCATCGACGACTGCACCGGCACGCCCAGCACCGGCAGGTGGGTCTTGGCCGCACACATGCCTGGCAGGTGGGCCGCGCCGCCAGCACCGGCGATGATCACCTCGATGCCACGGGCCTCGGCCTCTTCGGCATACTGGAACAGCAGGTCCGGGGTGCGGTGGGCAGAGACCACTTTCACCTCGTAAGGGATGCCGAGCTTTTCCAGCATATCGGCGGTGTGGCTAAGGGTGGACCAATCGGACTTGGAGCCCATGATCACGCCAACCAGTGCACTCATCGTCGTGCCTCTTCTCTCTGGGCGCCCGCAGGCGCGTCAAAAAACAACAAGCCACGCAGAATGCGTGGCTTGATTGTACGAAAAATGGCCGGACGAACCGGCCGAAGGCCGCGCAGTATACCTCAATGAGGCAGATAAACAGCCCCTGTGACGACCATCCGTCATGGAAACCAGGAATTGAGTTGTTGACCTGCGAGTTAGCTTATTGCCCATGCTGCGAATATTACATTCAATAGGCATAAACCGCTGCAAGTGTTTTCCAGCCACAACTTGTAAAACCAAGAACATAAAATAACACAACCGATCAATTGCCATAACTTCGCAAGCTATATATCGTCCAAGTTCAATCAAGTCACCCGAACACGGAAGTTCAAATAGCATGAAAAAACCAATTGTAATTATGGTCATTATTCACGACGACCTTAAGAAGCATCATAAAGACAAGCTGTACGCTGATCATTTTGCCTGGCTAAAAACCGAACTTGAATTTGTTTCGCAACGCGAAGTCTTGATCAATATGTCCGAACCGGGCGACGCTCCTGACCTGTCCGGATATAACTATAAGAACGAAGATGAAATGGCCGCGCTGCTGGGTTGGAGAGACAGGCTTCACGACGCGTACACCGAAATGTCAAAGAATCAAAATTTTGACCGGAATCTCATCAAATTCATCTTGTTAACCCGAAACAACATGCATGAAAAAGCAGGCGGTGTACTTGGACTTCAAGCCGGTGTAGCCGCTATTAAAGGCCACTGCGCCATTGCAGCTACGACATTTACCCAGGCACCAGCACATGAAATCGGTCACATGCTGGGGGCGACTCACGAGGACAGTGAAGTCGTCTATGACGGTTGGTGGCACGACTCCATCATGCTGGCGGATCCGTTCACACCACTACGGGGCAACGCTTATCGTTTCAGCGACAAAAACAGGGACAACATTCGCCAGTACCTCAGTCGGCTCCCTTAAGAGCAAACTTAAGGATAAAAAACTTCAGATCGAATTAAGGAACATTAATTGAACAGGAATTCATATGCACAGTAAAAAACCTCTCCTCGTCATGGTCTTCGTTCACGACGACCTTGCGGATTACAACAGAAACACGTTGTATGACAATCACCTGGCATGGCTTATTCCCGAACTTGAGGAAATCTCGGGACGAGACGTTGCCATCATCATGCTCGAAAAAAACAGGGCACCGGAACTGACGAGCTTCGACTACCGGAACGAGAATGAAGTCGCCGCGCTTCGTACATGGACAGACCAGATAAGCGGCTTGTTATATGAAGCGTCCTTGACCAAACCCTACGATTTGAATATCAACAAGTTTCTCCTGTTGACCCGGTATAACATTAATAACTCGGTCCGTGGCATCGCCACGATGACAGGCCACTGCGGCATTGCAGCGATCACCTCTTACCGTAACGCCGCACATGAAATCGGTCACATGTTTGGCGCGACTCACGAAGACAGTGAAGTTGCCTACGATGGCTGGTGGAACGACACAATCATGAGTACCGACAATTTCTCCCCGTTTCGTGGCAACGTTTATCGTTTCAGCGACAAAAACAAAGACAACATTCGCAATCATCTCAACCAATTTCCGTAAGCGCGTCCTCTCACGGCGACATGACTCCATCAGGAAGCCGGGCTCGCCGCGCTGCCCTCTAACTTGCGCCACAACAACCGCACATTCGCCTTGCGCACCAGTGCACAGCGATAGAGACGAATCTCCAGTGGCACGTGCCATTGCGGGCCGCCGCAGATCACCAGTTCACCCCGAGCCAGCTCGGCGCGGACACTGAGCTGCGGCACCCAGGCGATACCCAATCCTTCCAGTGCCATGCTTTTGAGGCTGTCAGCCATGGCGGTCTCATAAATGGTGGTGAATCGCAGCGCTCGTTGACGCAGGAGCATGTTGACCGAGCGCCCCAGAAATGCCCCGGCGCTGTAGGCCAACAACGGCACGCTGGCCTCGCCTTCCAGGTCGAACAAGGGTTTGCCATCGGCATCGGCGGCGCAGACCGGAAGCATTTCGGTGTCCCCCAGATGCAGCGACGGGAAAATTTCCGGGTCCATTTGCATGGCCGCATCCGGGTCGTAAAACGCCAGCATCAGATCGCAGCCGCCTTCACGCAATGCATGCACCGCATCGCCGACGTTGGTGGCCACCAGTCGCGTCGCGATGTTCAGCCCTTCGTTACGCAACTGCGCGATCCAGCGCGGGAAGAAACCCAACGCCAGGGAGTGAGCGGCGGAAACCTGAATCACCTCGCCCTGCCCGCCTTCCAGATGATGAAGGTGGCGCAGCACTTCGCCCAGCTGTTCGACCACGGTTCGCGCAGTGACTAGAAATAACTGCCCCGCCGCCGTCAGCTCGACCGGGGTGCGGGAGCGATTGACCAGTGTCAGGCCCAGCGCGGCTTCGAGGCTGCGGATTCGCCGACTGAATGCAGGCTGGGTCACGAAGCGTCGTTCCGCCGCCTGGGAGAAGCTGCGGGTGGCCGCCAGAGCACTAAAGTCCTCGAGCCATTTGCTTTCCAGATTCATCACGCCCTCCCGGACACGCACCAATTTAGGTCACACGCTCGCCGAACACGCGGCGTCACACGGACATTATGCCGAATGTGCATAGGCTAGTGTTTAACAGCATTGGCCCAAAATAGTTCACCAGCCTAGCATTTGCAGCGTTCCGGCACAGACCGGGTCCATATCGAGATGATTTCTATCATGTCTTCCGCTGCATCTTTCCGCACAGAAAAAGACCTGCTTGGCGTACTCGAAGTACCTGCTCAAGCGTATTACGGCATCCAGACCCTGCGAGCGGTGAATAACTTCCGCCTCTCCGGCGTTCCGATTTCGCATTACCCGAAACTGGTTGTCGGTCTGGCAATGGTCAAACAGGCCGCCGCTGACGCCAACCGCGAGTTGGGTCACCTGAGCGAAGCCAAGCACGCTGCCATCAGCGAAGCCTGTGCCCGATTGATCCGCGGCGATTTCCACGAAGAATTCGTGGTGGACATGATTCAAGGCGGCGCTGGCACTTCAACCAACATGAATGCCAACGAAGTCATCGCCAACATCGCGCTGGAGGCCATGGGCCACAGCAAGGGCGAATACCAGTACCTGCACCCGAACAACGACGTGAACATGGCGCAGTCGACCAACGACGCCTACCCGACCGCGATCCGTCTGGGTCTGCTGCTGGGTCACGATGCACTGTTGGCCAGCCTCGACAGCCTGATCCAGTCGTTCGCCGCCAAAGGTGAAGAATTCAGCCACGTTCTGAAGATGGGTCGTACCCAACTGCAAGACGCCGTGCCGATGACCCTGGGCCAGGAGTTCCGCGCCTTCGCCACTACCCTGAGCGAAGACCTGGCGCGCCTGAAGACCCTGGCACCGGAGCTGCTGACCGAAGTGAACCTGGGCGGCACCGCGATCGGTACCGGCATCAACGCCGACCCGCGTTACCAGGCCCTGGCCGTTCAGCGTCTGGCAACCATCAGCGGTCAACCGCTGGTGCCGGCCGCCGACCTGATCGAAGCCACCTCCGACATGGGCGCCTTCGTGCTGTTCTCCGGCATGCTCAAGCGCACCGCGGTCAAGCTGTCGAAGATCTGCAACGACCTGCGCCTGCTGTCCAGCGGCCCACGCACCGGCATCAACGAAATCAACCTGCCAGCGCGTCAGCCAGGCAGCTCGATCATGCCAGGCAAGGTCAACCCGGTTATCCCTGAAGCCGTGAACCAGGTGGCGTTCCAGATCATCGGCAACGACCTGGCCCTGACCATCGCGGCCGAAGGCGGCCAGTTGCAACTGAACGTGATGGAGCCGCTGATCGCCTTCAAGATCTTCGACTCGATCCGCCTGCTGCAACGCGCCATGGACATGCTGCGCGAGCACTGCATCGTCGGCATCACCGCCAACGAAGAGCGCTGCCGTGAACTGGTCGAACACTCGATCGGCCTGGTCACCGCGCTGAACCCGTACATCGGCTATGAAAACGCCACCCGCATTGCCCGTATCGCTCTTGAAAGCGGCCGCGGCGTGCTGGAACTGGTCCGCGAAGAAGGCTTGCTCGACGAAGAAATGCTCGCCGACATCCTGCGCCCGGAAAATATGATTGCTCCGCGTCTGGTGCCTCTGAAGGCTTAACCAAACGCTCGCTCTTCAATGAAGAGCACGCTCACCAGGTCGAGGGACTAGACACCTCTCACCTTTTGAGGGCTTGGGGATCTACTCCCTCAAGCCCTTTTTTTTACCCTTTTGCGGATTTTCCAAACATGTTGAATATTTTCAGTTCCGCCAAGATCGCAGCCTTCGGCAGCTCCTACCGGGTTTGAGACCCCCTGTAGAGGCTACCGAAGGCTGCGATTTTTTAGATCTTGCAGCTCTCGTTTCGTCGCTTGCACCACAACCGTGCAGACGGCAGGCACTCTCCTATGTATAGTGCCGGCCCTCTTCGCGTGAGCGGTCGTCGGTAACGAGGCCCAAACCCATGCGAAACCCGAACTAATAACAAACCCGCGATATGGAACGGGGACGAACCTTCGACCCACCTGTTGTGCCACGCGCAATCCGGTGTAACCCGATGTGTCGGACCATCCAGTATTCGCACACACAAAAAATAGCGAGGAATACTCCATGCTCGAAGTCATCAACGACTTCCTCTCAGGGAAAGTACTGATCGTGCTCATTGTCGGGCTCGGTAGCTACTTCACGATCCGCTCGCGTTTCGTTCAGTTCCGTCATTTCTTCCACATGTTCGCGGTGTTCCGTGACAGCTTGCGCAGCAGCTCCGAACAACTCAGCTCGTTCCAGGCCCTGATGCTCAGCCTCGCCGGCCGCGTCGGTGCGGGCAACATCGCCGGTGTCGGCATCGCCGTGACCCTTGGTGGCCCCGGTGCGGTGTTCTGGATGTGGGTGACCGCGCTGGTCGGCATGTCCAGCAGCTTCTTCGAATGCTCCCTCGGCCAGCTCTACAAGCGCTGCGACTCCGAAGGCCAGTTCCGTGGCGGCCCGTCCTTTTACATTCAGCACGGCCTGCAGAAACGCTGGCTGGGCATGATCATGGCCTTCCTGCTGCTGATCACCTTCGGCTTCGCCTTCAACGGCCTGCAAGCCCATGCCGTGACCCACTCGCTGAACAACGCCTTTGGCTTCGACACCACCTATACCGGCCTGGCCCTGGCGGCATTGCTGGGTCTGGTGTTCATCGGCGGTATCAAGCGGATCGCCAAGGTTGCTGACCTGCTGGTCCCGGTGAAAACCCTGGTGTACATCGGCGTGACCATCTATGTGATCGTGCTGCAGTTCGACCACGTTCCGGGCATGTTGGTGACCATCGTGAAAAGCGCCTTTGGTCTGGACCAGGCGTTCGGCGGTCTGATCGGCAGCGCTATCGTCATGGGCGTGAAGCGCGGCGTGTTCGCCAACGAAGCGGGCCTGGGCAGTGCACCGAACGTGGCTGCCGTGGCCTCGGTCGAGCACCCGGTCGCGCAAGGCGTGGTTCAGGCGTTCAGCGTGTTCCTCGACACCTTCGTGATCTGCACCTGCACCGCGTTGCTGATCCTGCTGTCGGGCTTCTACACTCCGGGCTTCGAAGGCGACGGCATTGCCCTGACCCAGAACTCCCTGGCCGCCGTGGTCGGTGAATGGGGCCGGATGTTCATTTCCGTGGCGCTGGCGTTGTTCGTGTTCACCTCGATCCTCTACAACTACTACCTGGGCGAGAACAACCTGCGCTTCATGATCGGCGAAAACCGCAAGGCACTGATCGCCTATCGTGCGCTGGTACTGGTACTGATCTTCTGGGGTGCCATCGAAAACCTCGGCACGGTGTTCGCCTTCGCCGACATCACCATGACCCTGCTGGCCTTCGTGAACCTGATCGCGCTGTTCCTGCTGTTCAAGGTCGGCATGCGCATCCTGCGTGACTACGATGACCAGCGCGCTGCCGGCATCAAGACCCCGGTGTTCGATTCGAGCAAGTTCCCGGATCTGGACCTGGACCTGAAAGCCTGGCCGGCCAATCCGCAAGCCGCCGCTCCTACGGCCGCAGCCGAGCCGCAAGGCGTGACCGCAGCGCAACGCTGATCGGTAAAAAGCCGGGCGCATCCCCTGCGCCCGGCGTGACACAGCTTGCGACCGGCGTCATGCTCGGTCGTATGTTGTGGCAGCTTTTTTGATGCTGCCGTTTTGGTTCGAGCTTGAGATCACATCGGTCGAACGCGACCCCGGTCCATCGCGAGCAGGTCGAATCGTCGCACCGTCGCTCCCACATCGTTTTCGGAGAACCTCCATGAATTCCTCGACTTTTCCTGCTGCCCAGCACGTCATGGTGCTCTACACCGGCGGCACCATCGGCATGCAGGCCAGTGCCCATGGCTTGGCGCCGGCGTCCGGTTTCGAAGCGCGGATGCGCGAGTATCTGCACAGCCAACCTGAACTGGTGGTGCCGCAGTGGCGCTTTCGCGAGATGTCGCCGCTGATCGACAGCGCCAACATGACGCCTGCCTACTGGCAGCAACTGCGTGAAGCCGTGGTCGACGCCGTTGATGTCCAGGGCTGCGACAGCGTGTTGATCCTGCATGGCACCGACACCCTGGCCTATAGCGCCGCGGCCATGAGCTTTCAACTGCTCGGCCTGCATGCCCGCGTTGTGTTCACCGGCTCCATGCTGCCGGCCGGCGTGACCGACAGTGATGCCTGGGAAAACCTGAGCGGTGCGTTGGTTGCTCTTGGCCAGGGCCTGGCACCGGGCGTTCATCTGTACTTCCACGGCGAACTGCTCGACCCGACCCGTTGCGCCAAGGTTCGCAGTTTCGGTCGTCATCCGTTCAAGCGGCTGGAGCGTCAGGGCGGCGGTGTGAAAGCGTCCTCGATACCTGAGCGACTGAACTACAACCAGCCTAAACAGCTGGCGAAGGTCGCGGTGCTGCCGCTGTTCCCCGGCATCGGTGCCGATCAACTGGATGGCCTGCTCAACAGCGGGATTCAGGGTCTGGTACTGGAATGTTATGGCAGCGGTACCGGGCCAAGCGACAACCCAGAGTTTCTCGCCAGCCTGGAACGGGCGCGGGACAAAGATGTGGTGGTGGTCGCGGTTACACAATGTCATGAAGGTGGCGTCGAACTTGACGTGTACGAGGCTGGTAGCCGCTTGCGTGACGCCGGAGTGTTGTCCGGTGGCGGCATGACTCGCGAGGCTGCGTTTGGCAAGTTGCATGGGCTACTGGGCGCAGGGCTTGAAGCCGCTGAAGTTCGGCAGTTGGTTGAACTCGACCTGGGCGGCGAACTGAGCTGACACAACACAAAACCTTGTGGGAGCGGGCTTGCTCGCGAAAGCGGTTGATCAGCCACATTGATGTTGGATGTACCGCCGCCTTCGCGGGCAAGCCCCAATACCTGTCAGTTAAGGTGCGGAACCTGTGGGAGCGGGCTTGCTCGCGAAGACGGCGGCACAGTCAACATCGATGTCGCCTGACATACCGCTTTCGCGAGCAAGCCCGCTCCACAGGATCGTCGTTGGGCATATAACTTGCTCGCCTCCAGCTACTTAACGGCTGGAAGCACCCATGCTCCACTCCCACCTCACCACCCTCAACGCTGTCTCCCTGGTGCTCAACACCTTCAAGGCCGAAGGCCTGTCCAGCGAAGCATTGCTGGCCGGCAGCGGCATCAGCGCGGCGGATCTGAGCCGGGCGGACACGCGCATCACCACCAACCAGGAGATGCTGGTTTGCGCCAACGCCGTCGCATTACGCCGCGATATCGGCCTGGAACTGGGCCGGCGGATGCACGTTTCTTCCTACGGCATGCTCGGGTACGCCTTACTCACCAGCGCCACTTTAGGTGACGCCTTGCGGCTGGCGCTGCACTATCCGGCGCTATTGGGAACACTGTTCGAGTTGAGCCTGGAGGAAGAGGACGAGCGCATCTGGCTCACCGCGGGCGACTATCGGGAAAATCCGGCGCTGGCGCCGTTCAATGTCGAGTTTTGCCTGGTCTCGATGAAAGTCACCTGCGAAGACCTGCTCGGCCACCCCCTGCCTCTACTCGGCGCCCGCTTCGAACACCCGGCGCCGGACTATCAGGCGCGCTACGCCGAGCGTTTCGACTGCCCCTTGCAGTTCGATGCTGTGTCCAATGCCTTCGCTTTCGACAAACGCTGGCTCGAACAACCCCTGCCTCTGGCGGACGCCATCACCCATCAGGCCATGGCTGAACGCTGCCGAAAGCAAAACACCGAGTTCACCGGGCGTCAGGCCTGGCTCGGGCGTATCCGCCAACTACTCGCCGCACAACTCAACGCGGCGCCGGGCCTGGATGGGTTGGCTGAACAGTTGAATTGCTCGGCGCGCACCCTGCGGCGACATCTGAAGGACCTGGGCTGCAGCTATCAGGAACTGCTTGATGAGTTGCGCTTCGAGCAGGCCAAGCGAATGCTCTGCGAAGATCAACTGCCGATCTATCGGATTGCCGAGGCGCTGGGGTTCAGCGAGACCGCGAGCTTCCGACATGCGTTTGTGCGCTGGAGTGGCGTGGCGCCGAGCCAGTTCAGGCCTTGAGGATGGCGGCGTTCTTCAGGCCGTCTTCGCGAGCAAGCCCGCTCCCACATTTGACCTTCAGCGAACACAGTATCGATGCACGACGCACATCCACTGTGGGAGCGGGCTTGCTCGCGAAGGCATTCTCAAGAACGCCAAAAGCTTCGCGGGCAAGTCGGATCGCCGCACCGCTCGCTCCTACAGGGTCAGGTGCGTCATTCGAGGGCGTCGGCGTGCCAATAAGGGGCGAATTTCGGTCAAATCTTTTGGCCATATCGATCCCCTTTTGGCCTTTCCTGCCGTTCTCCCAAACGCCGCCCGCCGCAAGACTGTGTGCAACCGAATCAGCCTGCGGAGAACAAGAATGCTGACGATCTACTCGGACGATCACCACTTGCATCACGGCCGTTGTGAATTGATGGACGGGCAATTGATGCCCTGCTTCGAAATGCCTTCACGGGCCGACCATGTGCTGGCACGCGTACAGCACCGCCATCTGGGCCCGGTCGAGGCGCCGCAGGATTTCGGTCTCGGGCCGATCAAGCGCATCCACAGCCGCGATTACCTCGACTTCTTCAAAGGGGCCTGGGCACGCTGGACCGAATTCAATACCGACGGCGACTTGCTGCCCTACACTTGGCCGGCCCGCACCTTGCGCCGGATCATGCCCACCAGCCTGCACGGCCAGCTCGGCTATTACAGCTTCGACGGCAGCGCACCGATTACCGCCGGCACCTGGCAAGCGGCGTATAGCGCGGCACAAGTTGCCCTCACGGCCCAAGCGGTGATCCAGCGCGGAGCCCGCAGTGCTTTCGCCTTGTGTCGTCCACCGGGACACCATGCCGCCAGCGATTTGATGGGCGGTTATTGCTACCTCAACAACGCCGCCATCGCCGCTCAGGCATTCCTCGATCAAGGCCACAAAAAGGTCGCGATCCTCGATGTCGATTACCACCACGGCAACGGCACCCAATCGATTTTCTACGAGCGCAGCGACGTGCTGTTCACCTCGATCCATGGCCACCCGGAAGCCGAGTTTCCGTTCTTCCTCGGTTACGAAGACGAACACGGTGAAGGCGCAGGTGAAGGGTTCAACTTCAACTACCCTTTGCCCGCCGGGTCAGGCTGGGACAGTTGGAGCGCGGCGCTGGAGCAGGCCTGCAAAGAGATCGAAAAGTACGGCGCCGACATCATCGTCGTGTCCCTGGGCGTCGATACATTCAAGGACGACCCAATCTCCCAATTCAAACTCGACAGCCCGGATTATCTGGCGATGGGCGCGCGCATCGCGGGCCTCGGCAAGCCAACGCTGTTCGTGATGGAAGGCGGTTACGCGGTCGAAGAAATCGGCATCAATGCCGTGAACGTTCTCGAAGGTTTTGAAAGCGCCCAGAGGAATTAGAACAAATGAACCGACTCAAGCGTTTTATCGCGCCAGCGCTCTTCCCTGCAATGCTATGCGCCACGCTGCTCAGTGGTGCCGTTCACGCTGAAGAACGTACGTTGCGGGTGTACAACTGGTTCGACTACATCACCCCCAAAGCGCTGGAAGATTTCAAGGCCCAGAACACCCAGACCAAACTGGTCTACGACATCTTCGACACCAACGAAGCGCTGGAGGCCAAGTTGCTGACCGGTAACTCCGGTTATGACGTGGTGGTGCCGTCCAACGTGTTCCTCGCCAAGCAGATCGAAGCCGGGGTGTTCCAGCCGCTGGACCGCAGCAAACTGCCGAACTGGAATCACCTCGATCCGAAGCTGATGAAGCTGATCGAAGCCAACGACCCGGGCAACAAATTCGCCGTTCCGTACATGTACGGGACCATTCTGATTGGCTTCAACCCGGACAAGGTCAAGGCGGCTTTGGGCGACAACGCACCGGTGGACAGCTGGGACCTGATCTTCAAGGAAGAGAACATCAGCAAGCTCAAGCAGTGTGGCGTGGCGCTGCTGGACTCGCCGTCAGAGATCCTGCCGCTGGCCCTGCAACACCTGGGCCTGGACCCCAACAGCAAGAAGCCGGCGGACTACGCCAAGGCTGAAGCGTTGCTCATGAAAATTCGTCCCTACATCACCTACTTCCATTCGTCCAAGTACATGGCCGACATTGCCAACGGTGACATCTGCGTGGCGGTCGGCTACTCCGGCAGTTTCTCCCAGGCCGCCAACCGTGCCAAGGAAGCCAAGAATGCCGTGATCGTCGACATGCGCCTGCCCAAAGAAGGCGCGCCGATCTGGTTCGAAATGCTGGCGATCCCGAAAGGCGCGAAAAACCCGGAAGACGCCTACACCTTCATCAACTACTTGCTGCAGCCTCAGATCATCGCACCGGTCAGCGACTTCGTCGGTTACCCGAACCCGAACAAGGATGCCACGGAAATGGTCGACCCGACGATCCGCAACAACCCGAACCTGTACCCGACCGAAGCGGCGATGAGCACGCTCTACACCCTGCAACCGTTGCCTCGCGATGCCGAACGGGCACGGACCCGCGCCTGGACCAAGATCAAGTCCGGGACTTGATCCGGGCGGCGCAGCTCATACCGGGCGCCAGATCTCTTTGAGCCTCGCCAGTGCCGATTCGATAGCCGTCTCTGGCACTGCGGCGAACCCCAGGACCAGCCCCGCTCGCTGGTCCTCGGGGAGCGTCGTGTCTGGCAGCCAATAACTGCTCAGTCCATTGACCTCCACCCCGACACTGGCGGCTTGTTCGATCAATTCGCGCTCACGGGCCACGCTGTCGACACGTACCGTCAGGTGCAAACCGGCCGCCACACTGGGCAGCTTACCGACGCCCGGGATATCCACAGGCCAGCCATTGAGCAAAACGTTACGCCGACTCAACGCAGCACGGCGCATACGCCGGATGTGTCGCTGGAAGTGCCCGGCTGCCATGAACTCAGCCATTACCGCTTGAGTGCTGACCTCCGAGTGCCGCACGTCCACCGCACGACGCTGGGAGAACGCCTCAACCAATCCGGGCGGCAACACCAGATAACCCAGTCTTAGTGCCGGGAATGCGACCTTGCCGAAGGTTCCGACATACAGCACCCGCCCCTGCCGATCGAGTGCAGCCAACGGTGCCAGAGGTGCGCCGCTGTAACGGTATTCGCCATCGTAGTCGTCCTCGACGATCCAGCCTTGGGTGCGTTCGGCCCAGGCCAATAATTCAAGGCGTCGCGCCAGGCTCATGACCACCCCGGTCGGGTACTGATGCGACGGCGTGACGTAAGCCAATCGACAATCGCTGAGCCCCGCCAACTCGGTGCAATCAATGCCCTCGCTGTCCACCGCTATCCCGTGCAATCGCGCGCCGGCGACAGCGAACGCATGACCCGCCGCTCGATACCCCGGATTTTCAATGCCCACCCCGTCGCCAGGCTCCACCAGCAACTGTGCACAAAGGCTAATCCCCTGTTGTGCGCCACTGGTGATCACTATTTGCTCAGCCGAACACTGCATGCCCCTCGAACTGCGCAAGTACGCAGCAATCAGCCCACGCAATCGTGCATCACCCGCTGGGTCGCCGTAACACAGTTGCTCTAAATCAGGCTTACGCCAGAAAGCCGCATTCAGCTTGGCCCAGACCTCGAAAGGAAATAGATCGAAGGCCGGAACGCCGACACGAAATGCCCGAGGCGGACCACTGGGAGGCAAGGCCAAATGGTTCTTTTCAACCCGGCCAAAAGCACCGCTGTGGATAACTTTACTGGATGAAACCACAGGTAAATCCAGCCAATTTGTGGATAAGGTTGTGGGTAACCCTGTTGAAAACCCTGTGGATACTTTTGTGGATAATTTTTTTGCCGACACCGCGGCTTGAGGCAATTGCGCGACATAAGTCCCGTCGCCAACACGCCCCTCGATGAAGCCTTCGGCGTAGAGCTGATCGTAGGCACGGACCACGCTGTTGCGGGAAATCGATAACGCCGCAGCCAGATCGCGACTGGCCGGCAGTCGTGTGCCGCTGGCCAATCGTCCGTCGAGCACTCGCACCCGCAACGCTTGATAGAGCTGACGACTCAGGCCTTGGCGGCGGTCGAGTTCGATACCCGCCGGATTGAACGACGAGGGAAGCGGCGGATTCGGCATGGTAATGGACCTATGAAATTGGTCATTAATGGCTCTTACAACAGACCAATAGCCTGCCTAGGATGCAGGCATTCGCCAAGGAATATTTCCATGTACACGCCCAGCAATTTCGCGATCGATGATTTGAACGAACTGCATCAGCAGATACTCGACACTCGTCTCGCTGTCTTGGTCACCCACGGTGAACAGGGCCTGCAAGCCAGTCATCTGCCGCTGCTGCTGAATGTTGACCAAGGCCCGAATGGCACCCTCTACGGCCACCTCGCCCGGGCCAATCCACAATGGCGGGAATTGCAGAACGGCGCCGAGGCGCTGGTGATTTTTGCCGGTGCCGATGCCTACGTCAGCCCGGGGTTTTATCCGAGCAAAGCCGAGCATGGCAAAGTCGTGCCGACCTGGAATTACATCGCTGTGCACGCCTATGGCATGACCGAAGTGTTCACCGACGCCGATCGCCTGCGCAATCTGGTCAGTGCTCTGACTGATCGTCATGAGTCGGGGCGCTCCAACCCATGGAAAGTCGACGACGCCCCCACCGACTACATTGATGGCATGCTCAAGGCCATTGTCGGTTTTGCCTTGCCGATCCAGCGTCTGGAGGGCAAACGCAAGCTCAGCCAGAACCGCAATGCTGCAGACATCGCCGGTGTGCGCGAGGGGCTGGTCGCCAGCCCTGATGTGCATGACCAGGCCCTCGCCCACTTGATGCGTTAAGGAACCAACATGAATCAGATCGACATCCGCCAGGTCACCGCCGACGATCACGCGGCCTGGCTGCCGTTGTGGCAAGCCTACTTGCGTTTTTACAAAACTGAATTGCCCGACGCAGTCACCCAGAGCACCTGGCAGCGCCTGCTCGACCCGAGCGAACCGACCCATGGGGCGCTGGCCTGGGCCGATGGCAAAGCAGTGGGGATGGTGCATTTCATCTACCACCGCTCGAACTGGAGCATCGAAAACTCCTGTTACCTGCAAGACTTGCTGGTGACGCCAGAAACCCGCGGCACCGGTGTCGGGCGGCAACTGATCGAATTCGTCTACACCACGGCCAAGGCCGACGGGTGCTGCGAAGTCCATTGGTTAACCCACGAAACCAACGCCACCGCGATTCAGCTCTATAAGCGCATCGCCGAGCGCCCCGGTTTCATCCAGTTTTGCAAAGCCCATTAAGACTCAAGGAGAGCAGCATGTCGACTTCACTCGCGGACTGGAAAGGTGTTCCACCGCCCTCGGTTCAACTGATCGAAGGGCGTTTCATCCGCCTGGAAAAACTTGACCCGGCCCGTCACGCCGACGGCTTGTGGAAAGCCCTCGAAGGCCCGGGCTCGGATCCGAAGCTCTGGGATTATTTGCCTTACGGTCCCTTCCCGGAACGCAGCGCTTTCAACGATTGGCTGAACAATCACGCGGCCAACAGCGACCCGTATTTCTTCACGGTGATCGACCGCGCCAGCGGCGACGTGCAAGGCATCCTCAGCCTGATGTCGATTGTCCCTGCTCAGGGCCGCATCGAAATCGGCCATGTGACCTTCGGCGCACCGATGCAGCGTTCGCCAAGAAGCACCGAAGCGGTTTACCTGCTGGCCAGGGAATCTTTTGCCTTGGGTTACCGGCGTCTGGAATGGAAATGCAACAACGGCAATGCCCGTTCCAAATATGCAGCGGAGCGGTTGGGGTTCAGTTTTGAGGGGGTTTTCCGGCAGCACATGGTGGTCAAGGGTCAGAACCGTGACACGGCGTGGTATTCGATTCTGGATTCGGAATGGCCGGCGATTGGCGCGGGGTTCGAGCGGTGGTTGTCCGATGAGAACCAGACGGAATCGGGGCAGGTGAAAACTCTGGTTGAGTGCCGCACCTGATGATCGTTCCCACGCTCCTGCGTGGGAATGCAGCAACGGACGCTCTGCGTTCGATCCGGAAGGCGACGCAGAGCGTCGCGGGATGCACTCCTTTTCTGCGCGTGGGAACGATCTTTCAAACCAGTTTCTGGGCCAACACCGCAATATGCTCCGGCCCGATCCCGCAGCAACCGCCCAAATGGCTGGCCCCACGCTTCTGCCAATCGGCCGCCCATTGCAGGTAGCCCGGCGGATCGAGATCGTCGCGCAACGGGTCCAGCCCGTCATTGGCCGTGGCCTCTTTCGGTTGTGGCGGGAAGGCATTGGCGTACGCGCCGATGTAGATCTTCACACCCAAGCGCTCGAAGGTTTCCCGCGCCGCATCGATCGCAGCACCGATCACTTCTGGCTGGCTGCAGTTGAACAGCAAGGTCTCGACGCCCAACTCAGCCGCCACCGCGGCAGCCTCAGCCACGGGCTCACCGGAACGCAAACGCGGCACTTCGTCGGTGTCTTCATCCTTCAAGGTAAACGACAGCCAGAACGGCTTGCCGTCCTTCGGCAGGCCGGCATGGATCGCCCGTGCCTCGATAATCGAGCTCTGGGTTTCGGCCAGCCACAGATCGACATGAGGCGCCAGGCCATTGACCAGAGGCGTCAGCAATTCAGTCACCCGCGCAGCGTCAAACAGGTCTGGGCGATAGGAGCCGAACAACGGCGGCAATGAACCGGCCACGCGCACCGGTTTGCCCGCCGCATCGACCGCACGCCGGGCCAGCTCACCGGCCAATGCCGCGAGAGCCTGGCCCTCAGCGGCAAAACGCTCTTCGCCAATATGGAACGGCACCACCGCGTAACTGTTGCTGGTGATCACGTTGGCACCGCTTTCGATATAAGCCGCGTGCACCGCCTCCACCGCTTGCGGCGCTTCGCTCAAGGCCAGCGCCGACCACTCGGGTTGCCTGAAAGGCGCCCCTCGGCGCTGCAACTCACGACCCATGCCACCATCTAGAATTACCGTCCCTGCGCCCATATGCTTTTCACTCATAAGCTTATGAAAATAACTCACTATCAGAGTCGTTCTTATAACTATTTAATACGCACCACCCGGTTAATAACAACCTCTTTTTTTTTTCAGGGATCAACTGTGAAATTTCAACCACTGCTGGCCCTGGGCCTGACGATTCTGACTGCCTCTACCCAAGCCTTTGCGGGCTCCACTCTGGACCGCATCGAGCAAAAGAAAGAACTCGTGGGCGTGTTGATGGAAAGCTATCCGCCCTTCTCGTTCCTCAACGACCAAAACCAGCTCGACGGTTTCGACGTCGACGTGGCCAAGGCCGTGGCGGACAAACTGGGCGTCAAGCTGCGCCTCGAAACGCCGTCCTGGGATGTGATCGCCGCCGGTCGCTGGAGCGGGCGTTACGACATCTGCATCTGCTCCATGACCCCGAGCAAGGCCCGCGCCGAAGTCTTCGATTTCCCGGTCGAGTACTACGCCTCGCCAGCGGTGATCGTGGTCAATGCCAAGGACGACAGCATCCATGGCGCCAAAGATTTGAGCGGCAAAAAAGTCGGCCTCACCAGCGCCTCCAGCTATGAAAGCTATCTGAACAAAAACCTGGTGATCGAAGGCGCCGAAGACACCCAACTGCAGTACCCATTCGAGAATGTGCAGATCGCCCCCTATGACACCGACAACGTCGCGTTCCAGGATTTGGGCCTGGGTACTGGCGTGCGTCTGGACGCAATCCTCACCAACCTTGTCACTGCCCAACCGCGCCTGAACGAAGACAAGCGCTTGAAACTCGCCGGCCAGCCGCTGTACTCGGAGCCGAACTCGGTGGCCATCGAAAAAGGCGACGCTCAGTGGGACGCCAAAGTACGTGATGTGTTTGCCCAGCTGAAACAGGACGGCACCTTGAGCAAGCTGTCGCAAAAATGGATCGGTGCCGACATCAGCAAATGACTTCTTTCCCCAAACCACCTCAGCCGCCGCAACCAGTGACTGAGTCATTGCTGCAACGGATTTTCGGCTTCCGTACCCGGCTGTACCTGACCTGGGCAGCGATGTTCGGCTTGTTCGCAAGTTTCTTCCTGAGCTTCGACCTGAAGTTCTCGATCATCCTCGACAAACTGCCGAACCTGATCGGCCTGCACCTGGCGCCCAACGGCTTTCTGCAAGGCGCAGCACTGACGTTGTTCTTGTGCCTGTGCTCAATCGTGACGTCATCGCTGTTGGGCTTCATCACTGCCCTGGCGCGGCTGTCGAAAAGCGCGGTGGCGTTCGGTATCGCGAGCTTCTACGCCTCGTTCTTTCGCGGCACACCGCTGCTGATCCAGATCCTGCTGATCTACCTCGGCCTGCCGCAATTGGGCATCGTGCCTGGCGCCATCGCTGCCGGCATCATCGCCCTGTCGCTGAACTACGGCGCTTATCTCAGCGAAATCTTCCGCGCCGGCATCCTCGGCGTCCCCCATGGCCAACGCGAAGCATCGCTGGCCCTGGGCATGCGCGAAACCGTGATCTTCTGGCGCGTCACCCTGCCTCAGGCCATGCGCACCATCATCCCGCCCACCACCAACCAGTTCATCTCGATGCTCAAGGACTCATCACTGATTTCGGTGATGGGGGTTTGGGAAGTGATGTTCCTGGCGCAATCGTATGGGCGCTCGAGCTATCGCTATATCGAGATGCTCACGACTGCAGCGATTATTTATTGGTTGATGTCGATTGGATTGGAGCTGATTCAGGCGCGGATGGAGCGGCATTATGGGAAGGCGTATTTGAGCCGTAGCCAGGTTTAAAACAGAGAAATCGCAACCTTCGAAAGCTCCTACCGGGTGTACATCGACCCGAAGAAGGAGCTGCCGAAGGCTGCGATCTTTTGATCTTTAACGTGCGGCACATGCGTTTTTGAAGATGCGATAGCCCCCATATCTTGATTCGATGTAAGAAAAAGCATCAGCGCGAACAGATAAAATCAACCGGTATCAAGCGGCTGACCATTTTCTACACAACCATCTGACACTCCCCGCAAGCCCGTCGGAAGCAGCCGACATCGGCACCTATAGCCTCCCTCTTAGAGTTTGGCCTCCTGTCAAAAGAGGCCGTACTCGATGCCCATTCAACATAAATACAAACCCCACCACCTTGTCCTGGCCATTGCACTTGCAGCTGGTTGTGCAGAGTTCTCCCTGGCCCAGCAACTGGAGCCTCAAGTCGACGCCGACGCAAAGCCCACCAAAACCCGAAAAAAAACCACCAAACCTGTAGCCCCCACTGTGTTTGAAGAGACCACCGTAGGCGCTTCAGCGCTTACGGTCGAGGCTACGGCCACACCAAGTAACGCAGGTATGAATGTTGTTGCTCTTCCCGGTAACCACGCCCAAAGCACCGTCCAAACCGTGCTGAATACCGGAAATGTTGAAGGTGAGTTCGGACAAGTCACCAGTAATCTGGCATTCATGACGCCAGAGGCTTCCTATAGTGACACTCAAGTGGCGCTGACCCGCAACGATGTACCGCTCGAGACGGTTGCCACCTCTGCCAGCGCGCAGGCCCTGGCCCGCAGTGTAGACACCCCCAAAACCGTGATCGCCAACGCCGCCATCGGCGCGCTACTGGCCAGCAACAAGGCCAATGCCTCCATCGCCATTGAACAATTGGCCGCAAGTAGCAACGCCAACCTCGCAAAAGCCACTTTAAGCAGTGTCAGCCCCGTCAGCGCCAGCATGCTCTCAGCCATGCGCCAGCTGGATAACGGCACGAGCACTTTCTCCGACAAAGCTCCACGCCTTGCCACTGGCAGTGATAACAGCAGCCGCGTCTGGCTTCAGGCATTGGGCAATGGCGGCAAAGCCGAGAGCGACTTCGACAACACACTGAAACACTCCACCCAAGGCCTCGTTCTGGGCGCCGACTGGCGGCTCGATCAGCAATGGCATGTCGGGGTGATGGGCGGAAAATCACAGACGAAACTCGATGCTCGACAATTCGACGGCGATCTCGACAGTTGGCACCTGGGGGCTTATGCGGTGCGCCAGGACGGCCCATTGGCGCTGCGTCTCGGTGCTACCTACGCCAGCCATGAAGGCAGCAGCAAACGTCGGGTTGCATTCAACGGATTCAACGACCGCCTCAAAGGCAGCTATGACGCCAACACCCAGCAGGCCTTCGCAGAAGCGGGCTTCAATCTGGGCCGCAACAATGTGACGGTCGAGCCATTCGCCAGCGTCGGCTATCAACGCTACCAGCGTGACAACCACACCGAAAAAGGTGGCGATGCAGCGCTGAAAGTCTATGGGCAAACCCAGGACAATTTCAGCAGCACCTTCGGCCTGCGCGCGGCGAAGCTGAACTCACTGGACAACGGCATGCGCCTGACATCGCGATTCAGCGCCAGCTGGAAACACATCTACGGCGAGCTCGGCAGCGAAACGCGCCAACAGTTGGTCAAGGGCGGGAAACGTTTCGACATCGCCGGGGCAGCGTTTGATCGCGACAGCCTGTCGCTTGATGCCGGGCTCGACCTGGGGCTCTCGGCCAACCACACGCTGGGTGTGGGCCTTACCGGCGAGATCGACAGAGCGACAGCCGCAGTCATGGCGTAATGGGACAGTGGCGGATAGCGTTCTGATGAACTCGCCTCATATTCACTGATTCAGTGCAATACCTTGCTCGCGAATGCGGAGTGTCAGTCAATATGGATGCTGAATGTCACACCGCCTTCGCGAGCAAGCCCGCTCCCACACTTGATCTGCAATCCACTCAAACACCGGGCAAAAAAAAAGGGGAGCACATGCCCCCCCGAGGTTTAAAACGGTATATCGAGGCTGTTAACTCAGCCTTCGATCTCGATCAGAATCTCGCCCGGGTTCACCCGGTCGCCCTTGGCCACGTGGATGGCGGTGACTTTGCCGGCGATGGCCGATTGGACTTCGGTTTCCATCTTCATCGCTTCGGTGATCAGCACGGCCTGGCCGGCCTTCACGGTGTCGCCTTCCTTGACCAGCACATCGACGATGTTGCCCGGCATGGTGGTGCTGACGTGGCCCGGTGCAGTGGCTTGCTTGCGTTTGCTGCTGCCGCCGCTGACGAATTCGTTGAGCGGTTCGAACACCACTTCTTCCGGCATGCCGTCGATGGACAGGTAGAAGTGACGCTTGCCTTCCGACTTGACGCCGACACCGGTGATGTCGACGCGGTAGGTTTCGCCGTGAACGTCGATGACGAACTCGGTCGGCACACCTTCGCCGCCGGCCGACGCCACGCCACCCGCTTCCGGAATTGGCAACAGCACCTCTGGTGTGAGGGTGCCGGCTGCGCGTTCTTCGAGGAACTTGCGGCCGATGTCCGGGAACATGGCGTAGGTCAGCACGTCTTCTTCAGACTTGGCCACTGCGCCGATTTCGGCACGCAGCTTGGTCATTTCCGGCTTGAGCAGATCGGCCGGACGCACGTCGATCACTTCTTCGCTGCCGATCGCCTGACGACGCAGTTTTTCGTTCACGGTGCCCGGTGCTTTGCCGTAGCCGCCCTGCAGGTAGAGCTTCACTTCGTTGGTGATGGTCTTGTAGCGCTCGCCAGCCAGCACGTTGAAGAACGCCTGGGTGCCAACGATTTGCGAGGTCGGCGTCACCAGCGGCGGGAAGCCGAGGTCTTCGCGAACGCGCGGGATTTCGGCAAGCACTTCGCTCATGCGGTTCAGTGCGCCCTGCTCTTTCAACTGGTTGGCCAGGTTGGAAATCATCCCGCCCGGTACCTGGTTGACTTGAACGCGGGTGTCGACGGCGGTGAATTCGCTTTCGAACTGGTGGTATTTCTTGCGTACGGCGTAGAAGTACAAGCCGATTTCCTGCAACAGCTCAAGGTTCAGGCCGGTGTCATATTCGCTGCCTTTAAGAGCAGCGACCATCGATTCGGTGCCTGGATGGCTGGTACCGGAAGCGAAGCTGGAGATCGCGGTGTCAATGTGATCGGCACCGTTTTCGATGGCCTTGAGTTGGCACATGGTGGCCATGCCAGCGGTGTCGTGCGAGTGAATGAACACGGGCAGCGACTGCTCGGATTTCAATGCCTTGACCAGTTCGCCAGTGGCATACGGGGTCAACAGGCCAGCCATGTCTTTGATCGCCACGGAATCACATCCCATGGCTTCCATTTGTCTGGCTTGCGCCACGAACGCGTCAATGGTGTGCACAGGGCTGGTGGTGTAAGCGATAGTGCCTTGAGCGTGTTTACCGGCCGCTTTTACGGCTTCGATGGCAACTCGCAGGTTACGCACGTCGTTCATCGCGTCGAAAATGCGGAACACGTCGATGCCGTTGACCGCGGCCTTGGCGACGAAGGCTTTGACCACGTCGTCGCTGTAGTGGCGGTAGCCCAGCAGGTTCTGGCCCCGCAGGAGCATTTGCAGACGCGTGTTAGGCAAGGCCGCGCGCAGTTGGCGCAGACGCTCCCACGGGTCTTCTTTCAGGAAGCGTACGCAGGCGTCGAAGGTCGCGCCGCCCCAGCATTCCAGCGACCAGTAGCCGACTTTGTCGAGCTTGTCGCAGATCGGCAGCATGTCTTCGGTGCGCATGCGGGTGGCGAGCAGCGATTGGTGGGCGTCGCGCAGGATTGTGTCGGTAACGTGGATTTTCTTGCTCATTGTTATATTCCTCACAGGCCTGCGTGGGCGGCGATGGCGGCGGCGATGGCCAGGGCCAGCTCTTCGGGTTTGCGCTTGATCGAGTAGTTGGTCAGTTCAGGGTGGCTTTCAACGAAGCTGGTATTGAACTGGCCGCTACGGAATTCCGGATTACGCAGGATTTCCTGGTAATACGCGGCGGTGGTCTTGACCCCTTGCAGACGCATGTCGTCAAGGGCACGCAAGCCACGGTCCATCGCTTCTTCCCAGGTCAGCGCCCAGACCACCAGTTTCAGGCACATGGAGTCGTAGAACGGCGGAATGGTGTAGCCGGTATAGATCGCTGTGTCGGTGCGTACGCCGGGGCCGCCGGGCGCGTAATAACGGGTGATCTTGCCGAAGCTCGGCAGGAAGTTGTTTTTCGGGTCTTCGGCGTTGATCCGGAATTGCAGCGCGAAACCGCGGTGCTGGATGTCTTCCTGTTTCACCGAAAGCGGCAGACCGGAGGCGATGCGAATCTGCTCGCGAACGATGTCGATGCCGGTAATTTCTTCGGTGATGGTGTGTTCCACCTGCACCCGGGTATTCATCTCCATGAAGTACACCTCGCCCTCGGCGAGCAGGAACTCCACGGTGCCGGCGTTCTCGTAACCCACAGCCTTGGCCGCACGCACCGACAGGTCGCCGATGTAGGCGCGCTGTTCCGGGGTCAGTTGCGGGCTCGGAGCGATCTCGATCAGCTTCTGGTTGCGACGCTGGATCGAACAGTCACGCTCGAACAGGTGCACCACGTTGCCGAAGCTGTCGCCGAGGATCTGCGCTTCGATGTGTTTCGGATTGACGATGCATTTTTCCAGGAACACTTCCGCCGAACCGAAAGCCTTGGTGGCTTCGGAAATGACCCGCGGAAAGGCTTGTTCGAGTTCTTCCCGGCTGTCGCAGCGACGGATACCACGACCACCACCACCGGAAGTCGCCTTGAGCATCACCGGATAACCGATGCGGTCGCCTTCGATCAAGGCTTGCGCGATATCCGCGACGTTACCTTCGGTCCCCGGGGTGACGGGTACGCCAGCCTTGATCATGCTGCGACGGGCTTCGGTCTTGTCGCCCATGCGGCGAATCACTTCAGCCGATGGACCGATGAACTTGATGCCGCGCTCTGCGCAGATATCTGCCAGTTCAGCGTTTTCCGAGAGGAAACCGTAGCCGGGGTGCAGCGCATCGCAACCGGTTTCTACCGCCAGGTTCACCAGCTTGCGCGCATTCAGGTAGCCGGCCAGTGGCTCGGCACCGATGCTGTGGGCCTCATCCGCACGCTTCACATGCAAGGCATGGCGGTCGGCGTCGGAATAGATCGCGACCGAGCGAATGCCCATTTCGGCGCAGGCACGCACGATTCGTACGGCAATCTCACCACGGTTGGCGATCAGGATCTTTTTTATCACTTGGAGGTTCCCTTGAGCCGGTGGTACCCACGACCTGTCAAACCAGGTCGGCGCGTGACTAAATGTTTCAATTCAGTCGCAGCTCCACACTAGCCTTCGCAAGGGATTAACAAAAATGAATAATAATTGGGTTACACATAAGCAAAGACTTATAGTTGAAGCATCAGTCTCCGCCCAAGGTCTCTAGAAAATGCGTAAGTCATTGATGCGTATGACGTTGCGACAATTGCAGATCTTCAATGAGGTGTGCGACTTAAGGTCCTACAGCCGCGCTGCCGACGAAATGTCTCTCACACAACCTGCCGTGAGCCTACAGATTCGTCAACTCGAAGAGCTGATTGGCCAACCATTATTCGATTACGTCGGTAAAAAACTCTACATGACCGAGGCGGCTGAAGCATTGCAGCGCGCCAGCCGGGACATTTTCGGGCGCCTGGAAAACCTCGATATGCAGCTGTCGGACATGCAAGGCTCATTGCAGGGCCAGCTGAAACTGGCAGTGGAATCCAGCGCCAAGTATTTCGTACCGCACCTGTTTGCCGCCTTCAAACGCCAGCATCCCGAAGTGAACCTGCACCTGACGGTTGTTAACCGTGGCCAGGTCATCCGGCGCCTGTCGGATAACCGTGATGACTTGGTGATCATGTCGATGGTCCCACAGGACATGGGACTGGAATTCCTGCCGTTCCTCAACAACCCGATCGTCGCTGTAGCGCCGCCGGATCATCCGCTGTGCCACATGGGGCCGTTACGCTTGCAGGATCTGGAACCCTACACGCTGCTGTTGCGCGAACCCGGTTCCGGTACGCGATTGGCCTGCGATGAGTATTTCAAAGAGAAGCGCGTGCACTTCACCCAGACCCAGGAGGTCGCCTCGGCCGAAGCTCAGCGTGAATGCGTATTGGCAGGTCTGGGCTTGGCGCTGTTGACGCGCCACGCCCTGAACCTTGAGTTGGCAACCGGCGCCCTGATTGAGCTGCCGGTCGAAGAGTTGCCGCTGCTGCGTAGCTGGTGCCTGGTGCAGGCCAAGGCCAAACGGCTATCGCCGGTGGCCCACGCATTCCTTGCGTTTATCCGCAGCGAGCGGGCGCAGATCAGCGCGCTGGTTGAGCGTTTCGACGGGAAGCTACCGGTGCTGCCTGCCAATAGTTGAGTTCGAGGTCGTCAGGAAATTCGCCAATTTCCGCCAGAAGCTGACGGCGTTCGCAGCGATCTTCGATGGCGCGACGAAATACCATGCGGCGCTGATCTTCTTGCTGACGACGGGTTTTGACGGCGCTGTTGCGTTCTTCGTAGGGCTGAGCCATTTCGAGTCTCCCAAGGCGAGTACGGGAGTTACAAGATAGGGGCCAGGGATGACGGTTTGGCGGCGGGAGGGTTACAGAGGTGTGAACATTGGCGGATGACAGGGGTGTTTTTGAGGACGCCTTCGCGAGCAAGCCCGCTCCCACATGGGATCTGCGATATACACACTTTTTGTGCAACACAGCCGATCAATGTGGGAGCGGGCTTGCTCGCGAATAAGGTCGGAACGACCTTCCGACCATCACGCCAAACGACGAATCAATCGTCGAGGGCTTTTACTGACTTGGGCGACAGCCGCAAGCTGCGAAGGCTGCGTTTGACGCTTTTCAGGTGGTTGACCAGGCTCGGACCGCGGGCCATGGCTACGCCCATCGCCAGCACATCGATCACCACCAGGTGCGCGATGCGCGACGTCAGCGGCGTGTAGATTTCGGTGTCTTCGTGCACATCGATCGCCAGATTGACGGTCGACAGCTCGGCCAATGGTGTCTGGCTCGGGCACAGAGTGATCAACGAGGCACCGCTTTCGCGCACCAGATTGGCAGTGATCAACAGGTCCTTGGAACGCCCCGACTGGGAAATGCAGATCGCCACGTCGCTCGGCTTCAGGGTAACCGCCGACATCGCCTGCATGTGCGGGTCGGAATACGCCGCTGCGGTCAGCAGCAAACGGAAAAATTTGTGCTGGGCATCCGCCGCCACTGCGCCCGAAGCACCGAATCCATAGAACTCGACACGCTGAGCCTGAGACATGAGCGACACAGCCCTCTGCAACTCCACCGGATCGAGTTTCTCGCGAACCTCCATCAGGGTGTGCAGGGTGGTGTCGAAGATTTTCAGGCTGTAATCGGCGACTGAATCGTCTTCATGGATCGCGAACTGCCCGAAGCTCGCGCCAGCCGCCAGGCTCTGCGCCAGCTTCAGTTTCAAATCCTGAAACCCGGAGCAGCCGATGGCGCGGCAAAACCGCACGATAGTCGGCTCGCTGATGCCCACGCTGTGGGCCAGGTCGGCCATGGAGCTGTGCATCACCGCCGCAGGGTCAAGCAGCACGTGGTCGGCGACCTTGAGCTCCGACTTGCGTAACAGGTGACGTGACTGGGCGATATGTTGCAGCAGATTCAAGGGTCTGGACTCTTTGTTGTTGGCAGGTGCCGGTGATGTAGCACGCTTGTAGTTATACTACATGAATCGGCTTTTTGCCTGCTCAAAACGTAACCGGATGGCATTGATCTTCCCAATTTTGGCAGGAAATGCCCCATGTAGCGGGAAACACCCGCGCGGCGTCACCCTTGCTGAGGGCAGCGAAAATCGTACCCTGAGCTCCCGCGGCTTTAGAAGAAATATAGATAAATCAACATTAACAATTTTTGACACATAATTTATCTGGTGTTGCGTCTACATAAACCGCAAATGACCCCGCACACAATTATTTTCATTTTATTTCCATAGTCTACGGATGATTAATTTACTGATATAAAACAAGAACACCCGTTAAAGAATATCTGACCACGGAAGGTCTATATGAAAATCAGAAAGAAATGCACACCAATCTTATTGTGCGCCCTCTTAACAACTCAAAATTCGTTAGGCGAAGACTATTATTGGCAATTTCAGCCCGAATCGGGGATTCCTGAAAAATTTTCCTCGCCAGAATCAGGTTGTCGATGGCTACACAAGGAAAGTGAAGACGCATGGAACTACACACCCACCATAGAAAGAGAGGATAAACTTGCTTGGGATTGTCACATGATATATGGCGATGACCCGGTCGACGACTCCTATGGAGTTCTAGCTATAATGCTCTACGGAGAACATTGCACAAAAGGAAAGAAATTTAACAGCATTTCAGGTCAGTGTGAGTTTCTAGAAGCTAGCTACGCCTGTCCATCGAGTATCGCTGGTAACCCTATCGATTTTTCGACAGGCTACAAGTTGCAGTCAGAAACAGATTACTCATTTCCATCTAACAATAATCGCGAAAATGCTATCGAATTCACAAGATACTACAGAAGTGCTGATGGATTATGGGTTCATAATTACTCAGACAGGCTGAATATTGAAAACAATTCAGTCACAGTTATACACAACAATGGAAACCAATACGTATTCAAAAAAATCGGGCACTTATACGTTAGCGAAGCAACTGAAGCAAGTACGCTCAATCAGCATGACAACCGCTGGATATACCAATCGACTAACGGCATGACGTTAGTATTCGATAATAGTGGAAAACTTGTAAATACGCGAAGGCACAGTTTGTCCACCACTATCAGCTACTCGGACACAGTCGCTACGGTAACCGATAGTTTCGGCAATTCACTTCAATTTACTGAAGACTCAAGAAAGCAACCCCTTAGTTTAAAGGTGGGACAGATCAAAATACGCTACCAATATAACAAATACAAACAACTCATTTCGGTCATAAAAAACCACCCTGAGTTTCAGGAAACAAGACGATATTTTTATGAAGACCAACGAGACAGCAGGCTTTTAACAGCGATTGAAGATCAACGTGGAATTAAATATGCGGCATGGACTTACGACCAATACGGTCGGGCAATCTCCAGCGAACACGCGCTGGGCACTGAGAAAGTTACCGTCCAATATAACCCTGACGATTCAACCACTGTATCAAACGCCTTGGGAAAAAATACAACTTATAAATTTGGTTACTTTCAAGGTGCCAAACGCATAACCTCGATCATCGGAGAACCAACCGCTAGTAGCTGTCCACAAAGTAATTCGACATTTACCTACGACGAACGCGGATTTCTGACATCGCAAACTGACGGTAAGGGCATCACTACGCTATTCACCCATAACGACCGCGGCTTGGTCACTTCGCGCATCGACGCAAGTGGAACGCCTGAATCAAGGACTATTACCACGGAGTGGCACGCTACGCGGCCCCTTCCCTTGCGTATTCAACAACCAAACCGATCAATCCTATATACCTATGACGCTGAAGGACGAAAACTCAGCCAAACAATTGAAACACATTGATTCAGAAGGATCTGAACATGAATACACTATTATTAAGAGTAGGCCTTCTGGCGCTTGCAATCGGCGGCACTCTCATTACCGTCCCACTCTGGCAAGCCCCAGAGCGCGGATGGTCATTCACTTACAATGCCACTGGCTTGCTCGAATCTTCGGATGGGCCAAGAATCGATGTGAGCGATATCACCCGCTACGAATATGACTCAAATAGCAACCTGATGCGCGTTACTAACGCACTTGGGCATACCACTGAGATGTCAAACTACGATTACATAGGAAATCCGCAGACAATTGTTGATCCTAATAGCGTCGTAACTTCACTGAGTTATATGCCTCAAGGATGGTTATCATCTGTCAGCGTAGGAAACAGTACAACACAATTCGATTACAATGCTACCGGGGACATAACCAGACTGACCCAAGGCGATGGTAGCTGGCTTGCTTACACTTGGGACGACGCAAGACGATTAATCCGAATTACGAATAACCTAATGGAGCAAGCTGAATTTGAACTCGACCCAATGGGTAACCAAACAGTAGTACGCTTGAAGGACAATGCAGGAAAGCTAACGAAACAGCATCGATGGGTGTATGACGAACTGGGGCGGTTGCTTGATTCGATAGGAGCTAGTGGCCAAACGAATCATCTGCAATACGACCTTAATGACAATCCCATTACTACCGTCACCCCTCGCGATGCTAGCTATAGCAGCGCCTACGACCCGCTCAATCGTTTAAGAGCACCGATCCATTAAACGGCACTTCTCAGTTTGAGTACGACGCTCAGGACAACCTCACCCACGTCCGCGACGCACGGGGGGTGAGCACCCATTATCACTTCGATGGCTTGGGTAACCTGACTCAGTTAGACAGTCCCGATAGCGGCACCAGCAAATACAAATATGACGCAGCCGGCAACATCACAGAAAAAACGGATGCTCGAGGGGTAGTCACGTCCTATGCGTACGATGCTCTGAATCGATTGCTTAGTCGTCGCTATCCGGCGAACCCAAAGCTTGATGTTCGTTTCCATTACGACTCGATTGCAGCAGGAAACAAGGGAGTCGGTCGCCTGACGGCGATTGAGGATACGAACGGTGTGCAGAACTAAACTATGACGCACACGGCAATCTAATAGCGCAACTGCATACGCCCTCTACGATTGACGTGGCTCAGTCCGAAAGAATTGGTTACGGGTACGACCCGGCCAATCGGCTCAACCGCCTCGACTATCCGGCTGGATTCAGCATTCACTATTTTCGCGACGCTGCCGGGCAGATCAACCAAGTGCAAATTCAGCGGGGCACAGACAAGCCCGTTGTTTTTGCGCAGGACCTCACCTATCTACCATTCGGCCCGCTCAAAAGCCTCACCTGGGGGAATGGCACTACGCTTCAACGTACCTACGATCTGGACTATCGGTTGACTGCTCAAACCGTCGCCGGCTGGAGTAACACCTATGCCTACGATGCCACCGGAAACATCACCAAAGTACAAAGCAACTCGGTCGGTGAATTGAATTACAGCTATGACCCGCTCGATCGCCTGACAGAAGAAGCAAATGCCACCCGACAGCAAACCTTCACTTATGACGCGGTGGGTAACCGCACCAACAAAACTCTCACTCCTCAGGTCGACGGCAAGGTGCAAGACAGTGCAGTCACGACCTACCAGTATGGCGCCAGTAACAATCGCTTGATCCAGATTGACGACCATTTGGTGAGCACCGATGCGGCAGGCAATCTAATCAAAGACCGCGCCAATCGCCAATTCTCATACGACGAACAGAATCGCCTGAGCAGCGTGAAGATTGATGGGATGATCCGGGTTCAGTTTCGCTACAACGTTCTAGGTCAACGCACCCAGAAAATTACCCCACAAGGCGTTACAACATTTCTCTATGGACCTGATGGTCAACTGTTAGGCGAAACGATGTTCAATAGCGAAGGCAAGAAGCTCGAAAGTCAATACTATTTCTGGCTTGATGGCCTGCCATTGGGCGGTGTGAGTATTAATTATGATTCGGCAGGTGCATTGACTAATAGCAATCCGTTCTACATTCATAGCGACCACCTCAACACACCCCGCATCGTAACGAACGCCGTTCAGGAAATTGTATGGGAATGGAAATCTGACGCTTTTGGTTTGGAGAAAGCCAGTGGTTATTTGACTCTAAACCTCCGTTTCCCCGGTCAGTACTACGATGCTGAAACTGGGTTGCACTACAATTACTTCAGAAATTATGACCCGGAGATAGGACGCTATTTGGAGACCGACCCAACTGGGCTAAAGGGCGGAATGAATACATATGGGTATGTGAACGGTAATCCGTTGAAATTTGTTGATCCGTTTGGATTGGAATCTGTGTTTGAATGGTCTTCAAAAGCCGAGACCATCGCGAAAAGAAGCGAGCTACCAGGAGAATATAACGGACCTCAGGACGCTTACAGACACTGTGTCGCATCGTGCATGATTGCAGCATCAAACTGGGGAGAATCAACAAGCAGACTTGCCGGCTGGGCACATGAAGTATCGAATTTCGGACAAAACAAATACGAAAGGGCCATGGATGACTGGAACAACCAAGCTGGATTATGTGCAGCCAAAGATAGCAAAAACCTGATGACTGCCCAAAAAGCTGTATGACTCTTCTTGAGAACAATGCCCTGATTATGGAGGCAACGTCGCATGGCTCATATTATTAAACATATAAATTCAAAACTAACAATCACCTCAACAGTCTTATTTTTGATCTGTTTCTTCGCTGTCATAGCAGCAAAATATTACTATCCCGCAGACGTGGACCAAATCTGCCAAAAAGAATCGCCATTGCTAGTAAACAATATTCACAGTTGCAGCCTCACTCAACAGATAGTGAACAACCTTGAGATTGAAGGTTACACTCCCGTTCTCTTAGAGAACTCCAAGCAAAGCAGAGGCCCATTTAAAGCACGATTTGACTATCAAATATTTGAAATAAATAATTATAAAATCAATGGAGATCCTAGCGGTGGGATTGCTCAGTTTCGATTCATTAACGGTCGTTTATCTTCAATAGTTTACACACCTAAAAAGCCAGAATCCGTACTCGAGCTATACCCGGAAAATAGAACGAACGCAATAAGCATCCAGCACTCATCTAATTACCAAGGACTGAAGTACATATCATGGTCAAACAACCAGCTTGAATCATACATTTCATGGTGGATTAGACGATTTGCTTAGCAAATCTTCTCCTGCTGAGTCAGCACTCTATCTGCTGACTCAGCAAAGCTCTCATTCAGCATCTTGCTCACGTAATAACCACCCTAAGCCGTTTGCATCAACCGGCCGACTGATCAGATAGCCCTGCACCTCATCGCAACCTTCGGCGCGCAGAAACTCCAGTTGCTCCTGACGTTCGACGCCTTCAGCCACCACTTTCAGTGACAGGCCATGCGCCATGGCGATGATCGCCCGGGTGATCGCCGTATCCTCAGTGCTCTCCCCCAGACCACGGATAAATGCCTGATCGATTTTCACGTAGTCCACGGGGATGCGCTTGAGGTAGCTCAGAGACGAATAGCCAGTGCCAAAATCGTCGATCGCCAGCTTCACGCCTAAATCGCGCAACTGCTGGAAGGTCGCAATGATGTGCTCGACGCTGTCCAGCAACTGGCTTTCGGTGAGTTCCAGTTCCAGGTAGTGCGGCGCCAGACCGGTTTCCTCCAGCACCTGGCGTACCAGGCTGACCAGTTTTCCCTGACGCAGTTGATGCACCGACAGGTTGACCGACACCCGAATCGGCTCCAGTCCCTGACGCTGCCACTCGCAGGCTTGCCAACAGGCCTGGCGCAAAACGAACTCGCCGATAGCGCCGATCAGCCCGGTTTCCTCGGCCAGACCGATGAAATCCCCCGGCGGTACCTGGCCCAGGGTCGGGTGACTCCAGCGCACCAACGCCTCGGCGGCATTCAATCGGCCGGTGGCGAGGCAGAGTTTCGGTTGATAAAACACGTTCAACTGCTTTTCTTCGATGGCTTTGCGCAACTTGTTCTCGAGCTGCAAACGCTCGAGCGTGCTGGCTTGCAGGCTGTCTGTATAGAACTGGAAGTTGTTGCCACCCAAGTGTTTGGCATGCTGCATGGCCATGTTCGACTGGCTGACCAGCGCGGAAGTCTCCCGTGCGGTGTCTGGCAACAGGCTGATGCCCATCGACACGCTCACCACCAATTCGTGACCCTCGACGGTGATTGGCAATCGCAGTTTGGTCGACAAACGGGTCGCCACGCGCGCCAGGCTCGACAGGTTGCCATAGGCATCGAACAACACCGCAAATTCATCGCCGGACAAACGGGCAATGGTGTCCGCTTCCGGTAGCGCATTGACTAACCGTCGAGCCATTTTCTGTAATAGCTGATCGGCAATTTCGTGACCGAGGCTGTCGTTGAGGAGCTTGAAACGGTCCAGATTGATATGCAGTAACGCCAGACTGCGACGCCCGCCCTGGTGCACCCGCTGATGAGCCTCTTGCAGCCGTTCGCGGAACAACGCACGGTTGACCAAGCCCGTGAGCTCATCATAATGAGCAAGGTAACGCATACGCTCTTCGGATTCCCGCCTGGCGGACAGATCGGCGAAGAAGCCGACAATATGACTTACATTTCCCCGCTTATCGCGTACGGCATTCAATTGCAGCCATTGTGGATACAACTCGCCATTCTTACGGGTTTCGACCAGTTCGCCCTGCCAGGTGCCCTGCTGTTCCAGCGCCTGATGAATTGCCGCGTAATGCCGGCGGGCGTCGCGGCTGCAGGGCAAATCGACCACGTTGCGCCCGAGCATGTCTTCGATGTCGTAACCGGTCACCCGACTGAAGGCCTGATTGATGGCAATCAACGCGTAATTCGGGTCCAGAATCACAATACCTTCGCTGGCGGCCTCGAACACCGTCGCCGCCAGTTGTCGTTGCTCTTCCAGGCCCTTGCTGGCACTGATATCGCGGCGGGTGCCGACCATGCGGATCACCTTGCCGTTTTCGCCGCGTTCGACCGCTCGTCCACGGTCCTCTATCCAGACCCAATGGCCATCGCCATGCCGTACCCGATACTCGATCTGATAATCCTCGCTGCGGCCCTTCAAGTGCTCGACCAGCGCCCGCTTCAGCGATGGCAAGTCGTCGGGGTGCAGACGCGGTTTGAGGTGGCTGAGCATCGCCGTCACGAATTCCGGCTCCAGGCCAAATAGCTCCTGAAGGTGAGTGTGATGGACTTCGTCTGTCTGCAGGTTCCAATCCCACAATCCCAGTTCACTCGCCTTCAACGCCAGCGCCAGCCGCGCTTCGCTCTTGCTCAAGGCCTGGTTGGCAGCGTCCAGCTCCAGACTGCGTTGGGCGACCCGGTTTTCGAGGTCGACCTGGGTTTCGCGTAATTCGTTTTCGGCGCAGCGACGCTGATCGATTTCCCTGGCCAGTTCGTGGTTGAGTTGGTCACTGCGACTTTGCGCCTGCTGCAAGTGCTCGATCAGGGCCTGATTTTGAAAGCGCCGCAGCAACCCTTGATCGATCAGCCGATTGACCTGCCAGGCGACCACGCTCAACGAACCCAGCAAAATCAGCCCGAACCAGCCCCAACCCTGTTCCTGTTCATCGCCCCCCCAGAACAGATAGCCGATGGCCGGCAACAGACAGGGCAAGGTAAACGACAGAAAAGCCGGCAGGCTGACGGCATAAGCGACGCTGGCCGAGAGGGCTGCTGCGCCGATCAGGCCGAACACCCAGGCTTGTTGCATGAAATTGTCAGCGGGCACCAACGCGATGCCGGCACCGGCCAGGGTCAGGCCAGTCATGGCAGAGCCGAGCATGAACATGCGACGCCAGACCGGATGGACCTGACGGTGAGGAATCGCCGAATCGAAGGCCGCGACCTGAATCACTCGCAACGCCACCAGCGACAATAACCAGATCAGCCAGACGCTGACCACGAAGTAACGCTGCGGGCTCCAGAGCAAGCCGGCGCAGACCAGACCATTGATCAGCATGAACAGCGTAGGCAACAGCGAGCCCTGGTACAGCAGGCGCGTGCGTTCGACCGCCATTTCCATGGCGTACTGTTTGCGGATAACCCGGGGCTCCACAGAGGGGCCCGACAGGTCGGAGCTGAGGGTCATAGGCAATGTTCTTGTTCTTATTAGTGAGCACGTGAGCCCGAATTGTGAACGGAGCATACACAAGCCGATGCCCGGACCAAACTGCCCCAGATCATAAAACAGACAAAAATATCAGCCACCCGCATCGGCGCAAAAGCAGCAAGACGAGCCCCGCCAACGCTTGCAGCCGGTGACCGACCGGTCGTCATCGGTGCTTCTTTCATCGGCTAATGCAAAGCTCGGTTTGCCCGGTGTGACGGCGCACCCTAGAATGCCCCGATGCGCGATGATCTCTCCCTTCTGCTGAACTCCCTCAACGATGCCCAACGTCAGGCCGTAGCTGCCTCCGTGGGTCGTCAGTTGGTCCTGGCCGGTGCTGGCTCCGGTAAAACCCGAGTGCTGGTGCACCGTATCGCCTGGTTGATCCAGGTCGAGAACGCCTCGCCCCACTCCATTCTGTCGGTGACCTTCACCAACAAGGCTGCTGCCGAGATGCGTCATCGCATCGAGCAGCTGATGGGTATCAACCCGGCCGGCATGTGGGTCGGCACCTTCCACGGCCTGGCGCACCGCTTGCTGCGGGCGCACTGGCAGGAAGCCGGCCTGAGCCAGACCTTCCAGATTCTCGACAGCGACGACCAGCAACGGCTGGTCAAGCGGGTGATCCGCGAGCTGGGCCTGGACGAACAACGCTGGCCGGTCCGGCAGGCCCAGTGGTTCATCAACGGGCAGAAAGACGAAGGTCTGCGTCCGCAACATATTCAAGCCAGCGGCGATCTGTTCCTGGCGACCATGCGCAGCATTTATGAAGCCTATGAGGCCGCGTGCCTGCGCGCCGGCGTCATCGACTTCTCCGAACTGCTGCTGCGCGCCCTCGATCTGTGGCGCGATCACCCGGGCCTGCTCGCCCATTATCAGAAGCGCTTCCGGCATATTCTGGTGGACGAGTTCCAGGACACCAACGCCGTGCAGTACGCCTGGTTGCGTCTGCTGGCCAAGGGTGGCGATAGCTTGATGGTGGTCGGCGACGACGACCAGTCGATCTACGGCTGGCGCGGCGCGAAAATCGAGAACATTTATCAGTATTCCGACGACTTCCCGGATGCCCAGATCATACGTCTGGAGCAAAACTACCGCTCCACAGCCGGGATCCTCAAAGCCGCCAACGCCCTGATCGCCAACAATACCGGGCGCATGGGCAAAGAGTTGTGGACCGATGGCGGCGAAGGCGAAGCGATCAATTTGTACGCCGCCTTCAACGAACATGATGAAGCACGCTACGTGGTTGAAACCATCGAAAGCGCGCTGAAAACCGGCTTGGCTCGTAGCGATATCGCGATTTTGTACCGCTCCAACGCTCAATCGCGCGTTTTGGAAGAAGCCTTGCTGCGCGAACGCATTCCATACCGCATTTATGGCGGCCAGCGCTTCTTCGAACGTGCAGAAATCAAGAACGCCATGGCGTACATGCGTTTGCTGGAAGGCCGTGGCAACGACGCGGCCCTTGAGCGGGTGATCAACGTTCCGGCCCGTGGCATCGGCGAAAAAACCGTCGAAGCGATCCGCGATCATGCGCGCCACAGCGATGTGTCAATGTGGGAAGCCATGCGTCAGCTGGTGGCCAACAAAGGCCTGACCGGTCGCGCTGCCGGTGCTCTTGGCGCGTTTATCGAGCTGATCGAGAATCTCGCCGCCAAGTGCCTGGAAATGCCGCTGCACCTGATGACTCAGACCGTCATCGAGCAGTCGGGGTTAATCGCCTACCACCAGGCGGAAAAAGGCGAGAAAGGCCAGGCCCGGGTAGAAAACCTTGAGGAACTGGTCAGCGCCGCGCGTAACTTCGAAAACCCGGAAGAGGATGAAGAACAGTCGCCATTGGCGGCGTTCCTCGGTCACGCCTCGCTGGAGGCCGGAGACACCCAGGCCGACGAACACGAAGACAGCATTCAGCTGATGACCCTGCACAGCGCCAAGGGCCTGGAATTCCCTTACGTGTTCCTGGTGGGCATGGAAGAAGGCCTGTTTCCGCACAAGATGAGCCTGGAAGAGCCCGGCCGTCTTGAAGAGGAACGCCGCCTGGCCTACGTCGGTATCACCCGCGCGATGCAGAATCTGGTGCTGACCTATGCTGAAACCCGACGCCTGTACGGCAGCGAGACCTACAACAAGGTGTCGCGTTTCGTACGTGAAGTGCCGAAAGGCCTGATCCAGGAAGTGCGACTGTCCAACAGCGTCAGCCGTCCGTTCGGCGGTGGCCAGCAGCAAAGTTCCAGCAGCCTGTTCGGCGGCAGCGAGATCCCGGACACCGGGTTCAGCCTCGGCCAGACCGTGCGGCACTCGGTATTCGGCGATGGTGTGATCCTGAATTTCGAAGGTGCCGGCGCTCAGGCGCGGGTACAGGTGAACTTCAGCGAAGGCAGCAAGTGGTTGATGCTGGGTTACGCCAAGCTGGAAGCGATCTAAAGGCGACCGAGAACCTTTTGTGGGAGCGGGCTTGCTCGCGAAGGCAGCACCGCGGTGTATCAGAGGTACCGCGTCATCGTTCTTCGCGAGCAAGCCCGCTCCCACAGGGTGATGCCCTGAGTCCTACAGAACTTATCCACTCGTCCTACAGACCAAAGTTAATAGGCCTTATTGCGCTGACTGAAGCTGAACATAACCTGTCAAGCAAAAGCCCGAAACACTCTGTCGCTAGCCAGCAACACTTCAGCTGTGCAACATGGCGCGCGTGCCTTCCACAAATGGGAATTCCCTTTATGAAACGTTTTCTTAGCATCGCCATGGCGTTGTGCATTGGCCTGACGATGAGCCTCGACGCCAATGCCGCCAAGCGCTTTGGTGGCGGCAAGAGCTCCGGCGCTGCGCCGACTCACCAGACCAGCCAAATGGCTCCTTCTTCTGCTGCAGGCGGCGCTGCTGCCACTGCGGGCGCGGCCGGTGCTGCGGGTGCCGCGGCCAAGGCCGGCGGTGCTTCGCGCTGGCTCGGCCCTCTGGCCGGTATCGCGGCCGGTGGCCTGCTGGCCTCCATGTTCATGGGCGACGGCTTCCAGGGCATGCAGATCTTCGACATTCTGATCATGGCGGTCATCGCCTTCCTGGTCTTCCGTTTCATCGCCGCTCGTCGTCGCAAGCAGCAAGAGCATATGGCTCCAGCAGGCCATGCGCCGATGCAACGTGAAGTGTTCGAGAACAAGCCTGCAGGCGGTTCGATCTTCGGCGGTTCGGCTGCACCTGCTGCCGCTCGTCCGGTGATCAATGCTCCAGCCTGGTTCAATGAAAACAACTTCATTGAAGCGGCCCGCAACCACTTCCAGTCCCTGCAGCAACACTGGGACGCCAACGAAATGGACAAGATCGCCGAGTTCGTAACTCCGCAACTGCTGGAGTTCCTCAAGCGCGAACGTGCCGATCTGGGCGACGGCTTCCAGTCGACCTACATCGACAACCTCCAGGTACAACTGGACGGCGTTGATGACCGTGCGGACAAGACCATCGCCACCCTGACCTTCAGCGGCGTGTCGAAGTCCTCGCGCTTCGACCAGGGCGAAGTGTTCAGCGAAAGCTGGAACATGGAACGTCCACAGGGCGAAAACCAGCCTTGGCTGGTGGCCGGTATCCGCCAGAACGGCTGATCACTTCCCGCGTTTCACCTGTTGTAATAAAACCCCGGCCTCGGCCGGGGTTTTCTATTTCGCGGTTGCATCTATAGCGAGCTACTGTATAAACCGCCCCAACTAAACCGCGCCATTCAAGCAAGAGGATCCCGGACGTGGAAGAAATCATCGAACAACTGCGTGAAGCCAACGAACCGGTACCGGTCCCCTTGGAGTTGCCTGACGAAGATCAGATTGTGGAAATCGAAGAGCAACTGTTCATCGATATCCCGTTCGTCTTCAGAGAATTTTTGCTGACCGTCAGCGACGTGGTCTACGGCAGCCTGGAGCCGGTGACCGTCACCGACCCGCAGTCCCACACCTACCTGCCTGACGTTGCCGCCAACGCTTGGGACGCTGGTGTCGATCGCAGCATGATTCCGATCTGTCAGGACGGTGACAATTACTACCTGGTCGAAGAAGACGGCACCGTGGTGCTGTGGCTGGCCGAAGAAGAGCTGATCGCCGAAGAAACCTGGGAATCGGTATGGCACTGGGCGCGGGACGTCTGGCTGGAAAGCTGATCCGCCCTGATGCGCCGAGTGGTCAATGCCCGGATAAATCCTTGTGGTTGTCCAGGGTTTCCAGCAAGGCCACTTGCATCCGCGTATGCACGCGGATGAACCAGCGCCAGAGCAGCGCCGCCACGGCGGCCGCGACCACCGCGATCAGCACCAGCAACTTGTTGGTCGGCAGAATACTGGCCGACAAGGCCGCCAGCAGCAGGAAAATCACTAACAACGAGAGTATCGGGATCACTTCGGCGATCACCCGACGCACTCGCTGTGTGTGGCGGCCGGCCATCTCCGGCTTCACCCCCATTTCCGCCAGCAGCATCGACAGCGCCTTGAGCTTGCGATAGGCGGCGATCAGGAACGGCAGCGACAACAGCAACGCCCCGCCCCAGATCAACGCTTTCTGCCAGCTTGGGTCGCTGATCCAGGCTTGCAGGTAAGCGGACATGCGCTCGGCGAAGAATGCGCCCGAGAAAAAGATCGCAACCACCAGCGCCAGATTCACCCCTACCTGCAACAGAATCCGCCGAATCATCGACGCCAACAGCGCGCCCTCGCCCTGAGGCTGAATGCTGCGCAGCCATTCGCCATACATCCCCAGCACACGGCCCAGACGCTGGGGCATCACTGCAGCAAGCTTGATCGACAGCGGATCGGCCGCGCGAATCAGATACGGCGTCAACAGCGTGGTAATCACTGAAACGGCCACCGCCACCGGGTAGAGAAAGTTGCTGGTGACCTGCAGCGTCATGCCCAGCGCCGCGATGATGAAAGAGAATTCGCCAATCTGTGAAAGCCCCATCCCCACTCGCAGTGAGGTACGTCCGTCATTGCCGGCGATAAAGGCACCGAGGCCGCAGGACAACATCTTTCCCAGCACCACAGCCACGGTGATCACCGCGATCGGCCAGGCATATTGCAGCAGGATCATCGGGTCGAGCATCAGGCCGATGGCGACGAAGAAAATGGCACTGAACAAGTCGCGAACCGGCTCGATCAACTGCTCGATCTTCAGCAGTTGCCGCGATTCAGCCATGATCGCGCCGATCAGGAATGCGCCGAGGACCATGCTGTATTCAAGTTTGACCACCAACAGGCAAAAGCCGAAACACAGGCCCAGCACGGTGATCAGCAGCATCTCATTGCTGTCGAATTTGGCCACATAGGCCAGCAGTCGGGGCACCAGCAGAATGCCTATAACCAGTGCGACAATCATGAACAGTGAAAGCTTGCCGACCGTGGAAAACACTTCGCCGGAACTGACGGTGCCGCTGACCGCGATGCTCGACAGCAACGCGATGATGCCAATGCCGAGGATGTCTTCGACGATCAACACGCCGAAGATCAGCTGCGCAAAACGCTCGTTCTTCATCTTCAGGTCATTGAGCGCCTTGACGATGATGGTGGTCGAGGAAATCGCCAGGATCGCGCCGAGGAACAGCGAATCCATGGTGTTCCAGTCGAACCAGCGACCGATTTCGTAGCCGATCCAGATCATCAGGACGATTTCCAGGAAGGCCGCAATGAACGCCGTGGCGCCGACCTTGAACAGCTTGCGCAGGCTGAACTCCAGGCCCAGGCAGAACATCAGGAAAATCACCCCGAGCTCGGCCAGGGTTTTGATGGTCGCTTCATCGTGGATCAGGCTGAACGGTGGCGTGTGCGGGCCGATGATGAAGCCGGCAACGATGTAGCCGAGCACCACCGGTTGTTTGAGACGATGAAAGAGCACGGTCACCACACCCGCGATCAACATGATCACTGCCAGGTCCTGAATGAAACTGATGGCATGCATGGCGTGTGCTCCTTGGCGTGGGCTTTCGAAGGGTAACACCGCGACTTCCGGCGGGAAGACGGTGCAATATATGGAAACAGATCGATCCGAGCGTGACGGCGGCTTCCCGCCCGGCGTCCCGATAACTGTTAGATTGAAAAACCAGGCACCCGCAGAGGTGTAACCCAGAAATCCTGCCTTGAACCCGTGAGTACGTTATGGAACCCGGAAACGCCCAGCTGTCGATGACGGTATTGATGACCCCCGACATGGCCAACTTCTCTGGCAATGTCCACGGCGGCACCCTGCTCAAATACCTCGATGAAGTGGCCTACGCCTGCGCCAGCCGGTATGCCGGCCGCTATGTGGTGACCCTGTCGGTGGATCAGGTAATTTTCCGCGAGCCGATTCACGTCGGCGAACTGGTGACTTTTCTGGCCTCGGTCAACTACACCGGCAACACCTCGATGGAGGTGGGCATCAAAGTCGTGACCGAGAACATCCGCGAGCGCTCGGTACGTCACACCAACAGCTGCTTCTTCACCATGGTGGCGGTGGATGACCAGCGCAAACCCGCCTCGGTCCCGCCACTGCAACCGCAGAACAGTGAAGACAAGCGTCGGTACATGCAGGCCCAGCAGCGTCGGCAGATTCGTCAGGAACTGGAAAAGCGTTATCAGGACATCAAGGGCGACGCCTGAGCTGTTCAGTCAGTTTGACGGCGTTCATTAGATCGTCTTCGCGAGCAAGCCCGCTCCCACAATAGATTTTCAGCGCACACAGATTTCGTGTACGACAGAGAACCAGTGTGGGAGCGGGCTTGCTCGCGAATGGGGCCGACGCGAAGCTCAGAGGCTGATCGCTGTCGCCTCGAACCGCACCCGCGGATGGGCGATCCGGTCCTGCGCCCGCACCAGCTCCAGCTCATAGCTGGCGCAGGCCTGGGTTTCCAGCAGCACTTCATGCACCGCCGCCGCGGTGAATTCGAAGGCGGCCACCAGGCTGTCACCCAGCAGCACACGCGCCAGGAACAACCCGGCAGTCAGATCGCCAACGCCCACCGGCTGACGCGGAAACGCCAGCAGCGGCCGACGCAGGTGCCAGCTACCTTCAGCGGTCACCAGCAACATCTCGAAGCCATCCGCCAGTTTGCCCGGATAGTCCAGATGCTTGACCAGCACCGCCTTCGGACCGCGCGCCAGCAGCGCCCGCGCCATGGCCAGGCAATCGAACAATGACTGCGCCTTGCGCCCCGAGAAGCTGTTCAGCTCTAACTGGTTCGGGCACATGAAGTCGGCCATTGCCGCCGCCTCTTCCAGCAGAAAATCGCTGACCTCGGCTGGAACGGTGCAGCCCTTCTCCGGATGGCCCATCACCGGGTCGCAGAGGTATAACGCTTTGGGATTGATCGATTTGATTCGCTCCACGCCCGCGAGAATCGCCCGGCCCTGGGCCGCGCTACCGAGGTAGCCAGACAACACGGCGTCGCAATTGCCCAGCTCGCCGATCGCGGCGATTCCTTCCACCAGTTCCGGAATCTGATGCGGGGCCAACACTGCACCCGCCCACTGGCCATATTGCGTGTGGTTAGAGAACTGCACGGTATTGAGCGGCCACACGTTCACCCCGACCCGCTGCATCGGGAAAACCGCGGCGCTGTTGCCAGCGTGGCCGAACACCACGTGGGACTGGATGGCGAGCAGATGGGGTGTACGCTTCATGCGGTGAGTTTTCCGTCAAACGATTGAAATTCGAGCCGCGCAGTATGCGACCAAACGCAGCCTGTACGACAGACCGGCGACACAGTTAAGCTGGCACTATCTTGTTGGAGCACCCTGTTGATGCTGACCCTCGGAAATATCTTCGTGCTGATGCTGCTCGCCACCGGTGGCGCGTGGTTGTGGCACAACCACGGCTTGCGCGAACGTGCGCTGGAGCGGGTCATGCAGCATTGCGCCAAGCTGCGAATCGAGCTGCTGGACGGCAATGTAGCCTTGAGAAAGATCGCTTTCATTAAAGACGCCAATGGCCGTCGGCGCCTGGCCCGTGTGTATAACTTCGAATTCACCGTGACCGGCGAGACCCGCCACACCGGCACCATCACCCAGTTCGGCGCCCATAGCGCACAGATCGAACTCGCGCCTTACCCGATGCCGTTCGATGACACACCGCCGGTGGTGGATATCACAAAGCCCAGAGCTGAGGTGATTGAACTGAGCCAGTGGCGGCAAGAACATACCAAGTGGCGGCCTTGAAGGCAGTTGTCGTCTGTTAGAACCATTCGCGAGCAAGCCCGCTCCCACATTTGATCTGTTGTGCTGCACAAACTTGTGTGTCCACCACAGCCCCCCTGTGGGAGCGGGCTTGCTCGCGAAGAGGCCTTCACAGACTGTGCAAGAAATCAGCTAGTTCGCTTGAACCCTGCATCCCGCCAGACCTTCCTGCAACACCTCAACATCCTGCGACTCACTGAAAATCAACTCAATACGCGAATCCCTACGCCATTCGCTGGGTTGCCATTCCAGTAACGAGTTATCCAGCGCATTGGCCGACACCCAACCCTCGACGCTGTGGATAACCAACTTCACCCGCCGCCATTCAAGGCGCTCAAGCCACTTCCCAATCAGTACGGCATCGAATATCTGACTCGGATGCCACCGCCATCCAACGCTCCAGCCACCCTCTTGCGCCTGACTCAAGCAAATCGGCAGCGTGGGGTCGGTCCAGATGGCTGGCATCTGCGCCAATCCCTTGGGCACGACAAAGTTATCCACACCCGCGACAGCCTGAGCTCCGAACCCCGGTAACTCGCTCAACGGCAAGACCGCTTGCTGCGTCCAGTACAAAGAACGCTCCGGCAACTGTGCAGCGATTCGCTGACGATCATTGTCGTCGAGGCCTTCTGCCTTGTTCAGCAACAACAACCCGGCACTGTTCAAGGCTTGCTGTTGCGCCTCAGGCAGCGGTTTTCCGGCCGCGAGCGCCTGGGCATCCAGCACCAGCACACACGGCTGCACCGCCAGGACGCCTTGCCATGGAACCTCACTCAATTGCCTGAGCAACTGCGCCGGATGTCCCAGCCCGGAAGGTTCGATGAACAGTCGATCCGGTCGTGCCTTGCGCAGCAGCCGCCCGAGGCCGATCTGAAACGGGGCACCATTGACGCAACACAAACAGCCCCCGGCCACTTCCCCCAGTGCGATACCATCGGCGTCCTGGGTCAACAGCGCGGCATCCAGACCGATCTGGCCGAACTCGTTGATCAACACCGCCCAGCGCTCCCCCGCGGGCCGTTGCGCCAGCAAGTGCTTGATCAGGCTGGTCTTGCCGGCACCTAGTGGGCCGGCAATGACGTGGGTGGGAATGTTCTGCAACATGGTCGAGGTTTTCTGAGGAGGTAAAGAATGCGGTTGATGGGATGGTCGTTGCTTCTGGCGCTCACATCGGGCGACGCGCTGGCTCAGGCCTGCGTGGTGCACAGCACGGCTGAGCGGCTCGACGTGAAGGTTTGCCAGCAAAACCGCAACATCCCGGAAAAATTGTTCGCCGACGGATTCTGCCAGCCGAATCTGCCTGGGCAGAAAGTCGAGGTGCAGTATGTCGACCAATGCCCTACCGGCGCATTCGGGGTCTGCAGCAACGCTCAAGTCGCCAATATGCCTTACCGGCAGGATATTCACTATTACGGCGTGGCCACCGATGCGGCGTATTTGAAGCCTTTTTGCGAAGCCCAGAGCCAGGGAACCTGGCTCAAACCTTGAGCCACTAACTCAGCCAGTCCAGGGTCAGGATCAAACGACGCTCGCCTGGCGCCGGCTGCGGCGAGCGGTGGATCAGGCCGAAGCCTTCGTTGCCGTGCCACTTCTCCCCTTTAAGCAGCGCCACTTCGCCACTGGTGATCTGCTGAATCAGCGAATCGTCCTGCGGTTCGGCGCCAGGCTTGCCTAATTGCCGACGATCCATCGCCCCTTCTTTCAGCCACTGGCTGCCGATTCCTGCGTAGGTAGTGATCAACCGCACCGGCACATGATCGACATGGAAACGCGGGCACATGGCTGTGTCCAGAACCCGCAGGCGCAGGCCGATACGCCGGGCGCCCAACAGACAGGCGAAAGCGCTGACCAGCCAGGAAACATCAGCGATAAAGCCTTCATAGCCTTCGAGGTCGCTGAAACCTGAGGCTAAACCGTGGAGATTGGGTTCGGCTTCTTCGCTGGGCATTTCCAGGGACAGCGACTCGGCCAGCGGCTCGTTCAGGGACAACAAACGACCGAAATCGGCAATGTGCGCCGGGAGTTGGCGTTGCCAGAGGGCGAGGTTTACGCCGTCGTCCAGAATCCCGGTCAGCGCTTTTGGCGTATCACCTTGAACCTGATGGATGACCGGTCGCAGCTTCAGACTGGGCGCCAACATCACGCGGCCGCCTCTTCGTGCCAAGGACCAAACGGATCGGGCAGTAACTGCCAGCCCTCGACACCCAAGGCCATTTCAGCATCCGTCAGCAGGCAGTTATCGAGTTCGACGGTGAGTTGCGCGAAGTCGATGTTCTGGCCGATAAACACCAGTTCCTGGCGGCAATCTCCAGTGGCGGTCGTCCAGTTTTCCATGATCCCGGCGGTACTTTCTTCGTCTTGCGGCCACTGGTTTTTCGGCACGAAACGCCACCAGCGTCCCGCAAAACCGTGACGCATCAAGCCGCCGGCCTGGGACCAGCTACCAGCGTCCCTGTGTTTGCTGGCCAGCCAGAAAAAGCCTTTGGAACGCAGCAATTTGCCGTTCACCCACGGACGGTCGATGAAGCTGAAGAAGCGTTGTGGATGAAACGGTCGCCGCGCCCGATAAGCCGTAGAGGCGATGCCGTATTCCTCGGTTTCCGGCACGTGCTCACCGCGCAACTCTTGCAACCATCCCGGCGCCTGAGCGGCCTTTTCAAAGTCAAAGCGCCCGGTGTTGAGAATCTTCTTGAGCGGCACTTCGCCCATGACCATCGGAATGATTTCGGCCTGGGAATTGAGCCGCTCGAGGATCGCGATCAACTCTTGGCGCTCGCTACTGCTGATCAAATCGATCTTGCTGATCAGGATCACGTCGGCGAATTCGATCTGCTCGATCAACAGGTCGGTGATCGAGCGTTCGTCCTCCTCCCCCAGCGTTTCGCCACGGGAAGCAAGGCTTTCGGCGGCCTGATAGTCGAGCAGGAAATTCATGCCGTCGACCACGGTGACCATGGTGTCTAGCCGCGCAATGTCGGCCAGGCTCTGCCCTTCTTCATCGCGGAAAGTGAAGGTTTCCGCCACGGGCAGAGGCTCGGAAATCCCCGTGGACTCGATCAACAGGTAATCGAAACGACCGTCCTTGGCGAGTTTGCTGACTTCTTCGAGCAAGTCTTCGCGCAAGGTGCAGCAAATGCAGCCATTACTCATTTCCACGAGTTTTTCTTCGGCACGGTTCAGGCTGACATCGCGTTGAACTTCGCTACCATCGATATTGATCTCGCTCATGTCATTGACGATCACCGCGACCCGCAAATTATCGCGATTACGTAATACGTAATTAAGAAGTGTACTTTTTCCGGCGCCGAGAAAGCCCGATAGGACGGTCACGGGGAGACGATTAGGCATCAGGTATTCCTCATCAGGATGTGGCCGGTCAAATCGCCCGTTGATGGCGTTCGCGAAGCTCTTCACGTTCTTTGGCTTCAGGCTGGGAGGCGGCTCATCAGAACAGATGTATTTATGTTATAGCATAACAACACGAACAAACCACTCCCCTCTTGCTCCCCACGACAAAGGGCACGATGCTTTAACCCGTCCCCCCTTTGAGAAATGCCATGGGAAACGCCCTGAAATTCTCACTGTTGAGCCTTTCGCTGCTGATCGCGGTCGATGCCTGGGGACAAATCCCGAGCCTGGCTAAATGCACCCGCAGCGCCAATCTGCTGGCCTGCGTGGATGCCGACGGCAATGCCTACAGCGTTAACACCGTCGGTAGCACGATCTATCTGCGCGGCTTCGAAGCAGCCGGCAAACGCCAATGGGCGCAAACCAATAGCCGCTATGGGCAATTGACGTTCTTCACGGGCATCGCGTCCGATGGCGAAGCCTGGGTCGGCTACAACCGCCGGGTTGGCTGGACCACCATTAATCGGTTCTCCAGTTCCGGCGGCAGCAGCGGCAAGTTCACATGTAGCCGGATGACCGGCTGCTAGGCCGCTGCCGAGCACCGTATTGCCCAACTGCAAACTGGCGGCGATGGTGGCGTTCATCGACATGTCGAGAATCACCCCGGCGAGCATCGGATCTTTCGGCCCGCTCAGATCGAGCACCAGTCGCAGCTTGTCGTCGGAACGCCACAGTCGTGCATTACGAATTTGCGTGGCCGACGCACCGAAGGGTAACGCGAAGGCCGTGCTGGCCAGAATCAGGTTGAGCAAGTGACGTCTGTGCATGATGAAAGCGCGCTCACAAAAAAGGCATCGTCGATTTTATTGTTATAATATAACATGCCAAATCAACTCCCACGATGGACCTGCTCATGAATGCGCTGACTCTGCCGGATATCGCCGCGCAGGCCTCACGCCAAGCCCTGCCACTCGATTGGGTGGGCATGTGCGGCATTGCTCTTCCTGTTTTATTCGATGGCCAACGACTGAGCGCAAAGGTCGACGCTGGTGTTAGCCTCGACGATGGAGAGGCGCGCGGTATCCATATGTCGCGGCTGTATCTGGCGTTGGAAATGCTTGAGCAGGAAAACCTTTCTCCGGCGTTGTTGCGGCGAGTCTTGCAGAGTTTTCTTCAGAGCCATGAAGGACTTTCCCACAACGCTTACCTAAAAATTCACACCGAGCTATTGCTCAAAAGACCCGCGCTCATCAGTCCGCTAGCCGGTTGGAAAACTTATCCGGTGAGCATCGAAGCGAGTTTGAAAAACACGATGTTCCACGTGGAACTAAAAATCGACGTTCCTTATTCCTCAACCTGTCCATGCTCAGCGGCCCTTTCGCGGCAGTTGATTCAGCAACAATTCGTCGATGATTTCGCTAATCGGTCATTGCAACACGCTGATGTTCTGGCTTGGCTCGGCTCTACGAAAGGCATCGTCGCCACGCCGCATAGCCAACGCAGCAATGCGCAATTGCAGCTGCGTCTGGACGACTGTCTGGATGACCTGCCGCTGATCGCCGCGATCAACGATGCGGAAGCAGCCCTCGGCACCGCCGTGCAAACCGCCGTGAAACGCGCCGACGAACAAGCCTTCGCCCTCGCCAATGGACAGAACCTGATGTTCTGCGAAGACGCTGCTCGACGCTTGAATCTGGCCCTGAAACGCTCCCCGGGCATCAACGCCTTTCATGTGCGAGTCGTTCACGCCGAAAGTCTTCATGCCCACGATGCTGTCGCTGAAAGTCGCTGGAATTGGGAGGCCGCATGATCCGATGCCAAGCCTTGCGCTGGGGCGCTCCCGGTCAACCGCTCACTCCGTCGGTGGATTTCCAATTACCCAAAGGAAGTCTGACCGCCGTCATCGGTGCCAACGGTTCGGGTAAAAGCAGCCTGCTAAAAGTCATCGCCGGCCTGCAAAAGCCACTGACCGGAAAAGTCATCATTGATGTTCCACGCAAAGGCGGCCTTTCGTTCCTGCCTCAGCAACAACACTTGGACCGACAATTCCCCATCAGCCTGCAAGAGTTGGTGGCCGCAGGTTTCTGGGGTAGCAAGCAAACTCCGGAAATTCGCAGCCAGCGCCTCAAATCTGCGCTGGAAGACTGGTGTCTGACAGGCCTGGAATATCGCCCATTGATGGCCCTCTCCGGGGGTGAGTTGCAACGTGCCCTGCTCGCCCGGCTGAGCCTCGCCGAAGCCCCCTTGTTGTTGCTCGACGAACCCCACGCCGCGCTCGACGAGCTCGGCCAGGCGCTGCTCTGGAAACACATCCACGCCTGGCATGCCGAAGGTCGAACCCTGGTCGTGGTGTGTCATGACCTGGCCGCTGTGCGCCAACACATCCCACAAGCCCTATTGATCAAAAGCAGCGGCTGCGTCCTCGGCCCCAGTACCGAGCTGATTCGCCAACAACCCCAGACGCAGGTGGCTTGATGATCGCTGCCGCTCAGCTTTGGCAACCGTTCCACGAATTCGTATTCATGCGCCGGGCGTTGCTTGGTGGTCTCGTTCTGGCGTGCAGCACCGCTCCGCTTGGGGTGTTTCTGATCCTGCGGCGCATGAGCCTGATCGGCGACGCGGTGGCCCACGGCATCTTGCCTGGTGCCGCATTGGGTTTCTGGTTCGCCGGCTTGAGCTTGCCCGCGCTGACTATCGGCGGCCTCGGCGCAGGCCTGAGCATGGCCGGACTGGCGGCCTGGATCACCCGCCGCACCGGCCTGCGGGAAGACGCGAGCCTGGCCGCGATCTACCCGATATCGCTGGCCAGCGGCGTGCTGATCCTCGGTATCGCCGGCAAACGGCTGGACCTGTTGCACCTGTTGTTTGGCTCGGCACTCGCGGTCGACGGGCCGACTTTGACCGGCATGATTTGGGTCTCGGGCTTCAGCCTGATCGCCATGGCCCTCATCTACAAACCCCTGTTGCTGGACACCCTCGACCCGCTCTTTCTGCAAACCGTCAGCCGCCTCGGGCCACTGGCTCATGGGGTATTTCTGACCTTGGTGGTGCTGAACCTGGTGATCGGTTTCCAGGCCATCGGCGCCCTGATGGTGGTCGGCTTGATGATGTTGCCAGCCGCCGCTTCTCGCTTCTGGAGTCGTCGCTTGCCGGTACTGATGGTCATCGCCGCACTGCTCGGCTGCCTCTCGGTCTGGCTCGGTTTGTTGCTTTCGTTTTACTACTCACTGCCCAGTGGCCCGGCGATCGTGCTGGTGGCTGGAGCTTTGTATTTGCTGTCCGTGGTGTTCGGTCCGGTGCACGGTTTGCTGCGCCGCTCGCCTTTGCTCACATCCCAATGAGGTGTTACCCGATGCGCGCTTTACTCGTGCTGTTCAGTTTGATGCTGTCGATGTCGCTGTCTGCCGCGGAAAAACTTCAGGTAGTCACCAGCTTCAGCATCCTCGCCGACATGACCCATCAGGTCGGCGGCGACCATATTCAGATCACCAACATGGTCGGGCCGGACGCCGATGCCCATACCTACGAGCCGACCCCGGACGATTCAAAGGCCCTTCTCAAAGCCAAACTGATCATCAAAAACGGGCTAGGTTTCGAGCCATGGCTGGACCGTCTGGTGACCAGCACCGAGACCAAAGCTGCGGTCATCAGCGCCATCCACGGTGTCATTCCGCGCTCACTGGATGAAGACGGCGAAACCATTCCCGACCCACACGCCTGGCACAACCTGGCGAACACCGAGCTGTACATCAGCAACATCACCAAAGCGCTGATCGCCGCCGACCCTGCCAACAGAACCGACTACGAACACAACAGCCAGGCCTACCTGAAAAAAATCTACGCCTTGCTCGCCGAGGCCAAAGCCAAGCTCGGTTCACTGCCACCCGGTAATCGCAAAATCGTGACCTCCCATGACGCCTTCGGTTATCTCGGTCAGGCTTACGGCATCGACTTCATGGCGCCACAAGGGCTGTCCACCGAACGTGAACCGTCGGCTGCCGAAGTCGCTGCGCTGATCACGCAGATTCGTCAGGCCAAGGTGAAAGCGGTGTTCATGGAAAACATCAAGGACGCGCGCCTGCTCAAGCAAATCGCTGATGAAAGCGGCGCGCATATCGGCGGCACGCTGTACTCCGATGCCCTCGCGGCGACCGGCCCGGCCAGCACGTTCGCCGGGTTGTTCGAATACAACCTCAACACCTTGTACGACGCGTTGAGCAAGCCATGATCCGCAAGAATCCTTCAGGCGATCTGCCGTCGATTGCGGAGTCGGCGTACGTGGATAAAACCGCCATCATCTGCGGCAAGGTGGTGATTGGCGAGAACGTGTTCGTCGGTCCGTACGCGGTGATTCGCGCCGACGAAGTGGATGACTCGGGCGAGATGGAGCCAATCACCATCGGTGCCAATTCGAACATCCAGGACGGCGTGGTGATCCACTCAAAGTCCGGCGCGGCGGTGACCATCGGCGAGTTCAGCTCCATCGCCCACCGCTCCATCGTGCATGGCCCCTGCACCGTCGGTAACCGCGTATTCATCGGTTTCAACAGTGTGCTGTTCAATTGCGCAGTGGGCGACGGTTGCGTGGTGCGGCACAATTCGGTGGTCGATGGTCGTGACTTGCCTGAGGACTTCTACGTACCCTCCACCACACGCATCGGCCCCAACACCGACCTGTCGCAGTTCCCACCGGTGAGCGTCAGCGCCTCGGAGTTTTCCGAAGACGTGGCGCGCACCAACGTCGATCTGGTGCGGGGCTACAAAGCCCTGCAAAACGAGTTCTGACCAGATTGCCTCGCACGCTAATCGTCCATATGACAAAGGAAAAGGACGGCGGGCTTGTCAGCATGCGCAGCTGCAGTGGAGAGGATTTCGGGGAGAAGGGGATTGAGGCAGTGTGTGAATGGTTGAATCCGCCGAAGATTCAAGGTGGCTAGGCGGACGCCTTCGCGGGCAAGTCGGATTGCCGCACCGCTCGCTCCTACGGAATGTTAATGACCCGTAGGAGCGAGCGGTGCGGCGATCCGGCTTGCCCGCAAAGCTGTTAGGCCCGTGGTTTAACGGTCCCGCAATCCTGGCCCAACCACACCGCACGCGTATCGAGGCTACCCTTCTGCTGAATGCCGGTGGCGTTGAAGGTGCCGTTGACCTTGGTGGTGAACTCACGATCGCTGAGGAATGTGGCGACACCCGCACCTTGCGCTTTCGGACAGCTGAAACGGAATTTCCACTGGTTGCCGGTACGCTCGGTGATTTCCTGCTTGCAGCCCGATTGTGGGTCCGTCAGTGGAATGTTGTCGGTCTTCACCTGCTCAGGCGTCAGGCAGGCCCGAATCCCTTTGCCGCCCATGGTGATGCCCTGCTTCTCCAGCTGCGCGCGCTGTTCAGGGGTCATCTGGCTCTGTATCTGGCCGAGGATCAATTGCAGATCGGGCAGGTTCTGGTCATCGACCTTCATGTTGCTTGAAGTCATTTCCCACAAGCCCGGTTGCAACATCTGCGCCTGAGCAGCCACAGGAAGTGCCAAACCAAACGCAATGGCCAAACCCAGCAGACGAACGTTCATCGAGTAACTCCTGATCATTAGTGGCCGTTAGACGTCAGCCACGGGCTTCGGTTCATGGGCCAATTAAATAGCGACATTCTGCCCGGAACATGGTCTGTTAAGCACTGAATCTTCAGGAGCAAGGCTGCCCCATGGATTATTTTGGACCGCATGTTTTTGGTTATCTGATCGCTCTGCTGCACACGCTGGGCTTGATTGCCGCCATCCATGCCGTATTGACCGTTCGGACCGCTCAAGGCTCGATCGCCTGGGCTCTGTCACTGCTGTTCATTCCCTACCTCACGCTTATTCCTTATCTGGTCTTCGGCCGCAGCACCTTCGATGGCTACATCAAGGCCCGGCGGCAAGCCAACGAAGAAATGCGCAAGGCAATCTCCGAGCTCAACTGGCGCCCCTGGGTAGAAGAGGCACTGACTGCGCGTGCCTCCAGCGCCTACGCGTCTTTGAGGGCCATGCCGAAACTGGGACGCATGCCGTGCCTGGCCAATAACGAAGTGCGCTTGCTGATCGACGGCCAAGCCACCTTCGATGCGATTTTCGACGCCATCAGCAATGCCCGGCAAGCGGTGCTGATCCAGTTCTTCATCATCCACGATGACCGCCTCGGCCAACGCCTGCACACCCTACTGACGAAGAAAGCGGCCGAGGGCGTGGCGATTTACCTGCTCTACGACCGCATCGGCAGCCACTCCCTGCCCCACAGTTACGTGCAACCGTTGCGCGATGCCGGTATCGAGGTCAAGGCCTTCGCTACCCGCAGCGGCTGGCTCAACCGCTTTCAGGTCAATTTCCGCAACCACCGCAAGATCGTCGTGGTCGACGGGATTGTCGGTTTTGTCGGCGGGCTCAACGTCGGCGACGAATACATGGGCGAGCAGCCGCCCCTGGCACCATGGCGTGACACCCACGTGCAAGTACGCGGGCCAGTGGTGGCCTGTATGCAGGAATCCTTTGCCGAAGACTGGTTCTGGGCGGCTCGTTCGCTGCCGCCGCTGATCCTGCCGGAGGTTTATCCGGATGACGGCGTGCTCTGCCAATTGCTGGCCACCGGCCCGGCGGATTCCTACGAAACCTGTTCACTATTCTTCGTCGAAGCCATCCATGCGGCGACGGAACGGGTGTGGATCACCACCCCTTATTTCATCCCCGACGAAGCGGTGTTCGCCGCGTTGCGACTGGCCGTGCTACGTGGTGTGGATGTACGGATCCTGTTGCCGTCGCGGCCGGATCACCGGATCGTCTACGCGGCTTCCAGCCTTTACGCCTTCGAAGCGGTACGTGCAGGCGTGCGCTTGTTCCGTTACCAGCCGGGGTTCATGCATCAGAAAGTGGTGTTGATCGACAGCGAAATCAGCGCCATTGGCAGCGCCAACATGGACAACCGTTCGTTCCGGCTGAATTTCGAAGTGATGTTGCTGACGGTCGACAGTGCGTTTGCCGCCGAGGTGGAGCAGATGCTCAACGACGACTTCGCCCAGGCTCACGAAATCGCCAAAGAAGAAAGCCGGGAGACCCACCGCCTGCAAAAGGTTGGCATGCGGATCGCGCGGCTTATTTCACCGATTCTCTAATTGTAAATGTCGTCTCGGGTCCAGGGCAGTTCATGGCTGCCATCGGGATGGGCCTTCACCGCGAGAATTTGATGCAGGTTGATCCAGCCTCTGGCGAAGGCATAGGCGCACCCCGCCAGGTACAACCGCCAGATCCGTAAAGCCTGCTCCGGCACCAGTTTGCCGGCGGCTTCCAGATTGTCTTCCAGGCGTTCGCTCCAGTGGTCCAGGGTTCGCGCGTAATGCAGGCGCAGGCTCTCGACATCGACGACCTCCAGTCCCGCTTCACTGATCTCGGCCGAAATCATCGCCAGGTGTGGCAGCTCGCCGTTGGGGAACACGTACTTCTCGATGAACTCACCGGCACCGCGCCCGACCGGACGACCGTCGATGTGTTTGGCGGTGATCCCGTGGTTCATCACCAGGCCGCCCTCTTTCACTGCGCCGAACAAGGTTTTGCAGTACTCGGCCAGATTGGCGTGTCCAACGTGTTCGAACATGCCGACGCTGACCACCTTGTCGAAGCGCCCGTCCTGCGGCAAATCGCGGTAGTCGAGCAGTTGCAGTTCGATCTGATCCTCCAGGCCTTCGGCTTTCACCCGTTCGCGGGCCAGTTCCAATTGCTCTTTACTGAGCGTGATCCCGAACACCTTCGCGCCGAACTCCCGAGCCGCATACCGCGCCAACCCGCCCCAGCCGCAACCGACATCCAGCAGATACTCGCCTGGCTGCAACCGCAGCTTGCGGCACAGGTGGCGAAACTTGGCTTGTTGAGCTTGCTCGAGGGTTTCACTGCCGGTTTCGAAATAGGCGCAGGAATACGCCATGTCGCTGTCGAGCCACAGTTGGTAAAACGCATTGGAGAGGTCGTAATGGTAGGAGATGGCTTTGGCGTCGGTTTCCTTGTCGTGAACCGAACGTACCGGTTGCGCAGCTTCGTCTTCGTTGAGCAGCGTCTGACTCCATTCATCGGCGACACGAATCACGTCGCTGATGGAGCCTTCCAGCTCCAGTTTGCCTTCGACAAACGCCGCCCCCAGCGCGTGGAGGCTGGGATGGGTGAACTGGGAAACCATGTGCGGGTCCTTGACCACAATGGTGACACTGGGCTTGGGCCCCAGATTGAACTCATGGCCGTCCCAGAGACGCAAGCGAAGCGGCAAATGCAGATTCTGTAAGGCCGGTGGAAGTTGCGCGAGCATGAAAAGCCCCCCCTTTTTCAGACGACAAATCTGAGGGTAGACCATCCTTGAAAAATAGCAGGCTATCGATTTAATAGCCTTTTTCTATTCCCGATGTTGCCACCTACAGTGGAGCCAGCCAACGGGCGACCGTTGAAAATGACCGCCTTACCCTAGATGACTACAAATCCGGCACACAGTTCTGAAAGTTGTAGGCACTCACACCTCATCCTTAAGCTTGAGTAGGGGTTCCTGAAAGCGTAGCAAACGCCCGGCATTACCGAGCACCAATAACGTACTCAGGTTGTGCAACAGCGCGGCAATCATCGCCCCGGCCGCCCCAAGCCAGCCGAATGCGGCAAACGCGACGATGGCCAGAGTCCAGCCCAACCCGATGATCACGTTGACCTGCAAGGTCTGGCGGCATTGGCGACTCAAGCGCACACAAGTCCCGAGCCGGCGCAGGTCGCTACCAATCAGTACGATATCGGCCGAGGCCAGCGCGATGTCCGCACCGCCTGCGCCCATGGCCACGCCCACCACACCGGCCTTGAGCGCCAGGGAATCGTTGATGCCGTCTCCCACCACCATCGGCCGGAATCCGCTGCCGATTTCTTTCAGTACACGATTGAGTTTGTCCTCGGGCAAGGCCTGGGCTTCGACATCGCTGATGCCCACATCCCGGGCCAGCGTGTGCGCAACACTTTGCCGATCCCCGGTGAGCAACAGCTGACGACCCAAACCCAGTTCACGCAATTCGCTCAGGGCAAACCGCGCCTCGGGTTTGATACTGTCAGCGAGCAACAGCCAGGCGAGAAATTCACCGTTGAGTGCCAGCCCGGCAATCGGGCCGTCGTGTTCGGGAACAGCTGAAGTGTCGATGCCTAATTGCGCGAACAACTCTGGACGACCGAGGGCCGCTTCGCCCTGCTCGGTCATCGCCACCACACCCAGCCCCTGACGCTCATGAATGTCAGAGAGCAGCAGAAAGTGTTCCTGAGTGACCAACCCGGCCAAGGCGCGGCTGACCGGGTGGCTGCTGGCAGAACCGAGGCTGGCAGCGAGCTTCAGTACGTGACTGCGATCCTCCAGCGGACTGTCGATGGATTGCAGGCGCAAGGTGCCGAACGTCAGGGTTCCGGTCTTGTCGACCACCAACGACGTCAGGTCAGCCAATTCCTCGAGGAACGCCGAGCTGCGAATCAGAATCCCGTGCCGAGCCGCCACCGCCACCCCGGCAATGGCCGTGGCGGGTGCCGACAACACCAGCGCACAAGGGCAAGCCGCTACCAACACCGCGAGCATCGCTTGGGCGTCGTTGGTGATGAACCAGGTTACAGCCGCCAGCAACAACACCAGCACCATGTAGCTGCCGGCATAGCGTTCGAGCAAACGGGTGATCGGCGGCTTGGAACGTTCGGCGCTTTGCATCAGCGCAATGACTTTACCCAGGGTCGATTCGTTACCGGTGCGGGTCACTTCAATGCGCAGCAGACCATCAAGATTGATCGCCCCGCCGAACACCGGCATACCCACACCGGCTTCTATCGGCACCGACTCACCGGTGATCGAGGCGGTGTCGAGGCTTGCCTGTCCAGACAACACTCGGCCATCCGCCGGTACCCGATCACCGGCTCGCACCTCCACGAGGTCGCCGGCCTTGAGTGTGCCGTTGTCGACTTCTACGACGGAACCGTCAGCCTGAATCTTGCGTGCATGGCTGCGAGTCAGCTTGCCAAGGGCATGAATCGCTTCCTGGGAACCGATTACGCTGCGCTCTTCCAGCACGTGACCGAAGATCATGATGATCGGCAACAGTGCCGCGGTGAGCAGATCGCCCGTGGCCCAGGCGCCGAGCATGGCCAAGGCGATCAACTGATCGGTAATCCCGTGCAAGCTCGGATAACGCAGGCTGTACCACGCCGAACGCATGACCGGCACGGCCACCAGCAAGGAAGCGAAACCCAGCAGCAATTGACTCACACCGGTCTGCTCTGGCGACAACCAGCGCCAGACCAGACCCAGCGCAAGCAAGCCCAGTGCAAGCATGGCCAGGGTCAACTGGCGCGCGGCGCTACGTTGTTCAGCCGAGGACAACATGCTCGGCGCGGCGGCGGTTTGGGCAGTCATTGCGTAGCTCCCTGAATGATCAGGCGGGAATCGTCTTTCGGATCGACCGTGGTCACCGAACCAGCCTGACCGAGAATCTTCGGCATCCGCTCACGGTAAATACGCAGCAGCATTTGCGGGTCGGTGCCTTGCTGTTGCGCCTTGGCCAAACTCAGCACCGTGGCGGTGTCGGCGGAGGCTTTGGCCAGTCGTTCGCTGGCTTGGGCGTGAGCTACTTGCAGCGTGCGGTCGGCTTGTTCGTTGGCAGACTGAGTTAGCTTCTCGGCTTCAGTGCGCGCGTTGGCCACGGCTTTGTCGGCCTGCTGGCTGGCGGTTAACACCGCGTTGAACGCGTTCACCGCCGGGCCGGGCAGACTCGATTGCACATCGACCCGCGCCACTTCGATGCCCAGCCCCTGCCCGGTCGCCGTCAGTTCGGCCAAGCGTTGATTGATGCCCCGCACCAGATCGCCGCGCAGACGTTCGCGGCGCTCAGCGGCCTGATTGTCGGGGCCGATCAGTTCCGGTCGAGCCACCAGAATAGTGTCCAAATCTCGCGCGGCGGTGAGCGCCACGGCACTACGGGTCACCAGCCGATCCAGTGCCGGCAGCACATGTTCACCCTGGAGCACGAAGGCATAGGGCTCGGTGACTTTGTAGAATACCCGCACATCCAGTTGCACCACGCCTGCATCACCGGTCAACAAATAGCCGGAGCCGGCAAGCGCATCGCTGATCGGCGTAGCGAAACTCGCCACACGATCCGCCTGCAATGCAGCATCCGTGCGCAGCAGATTTTCCACCCGACGCTCGATCACCCGATCCGCCGCAGGCAACAAGATCACCTGCTCAAACGGGCGCGGCCATGCCAACAGCAAACCGGCATTTTGAATGCGATCCAGTGCGCCGAAGTGCAGCACCACGGCCCGATTCTGCGGGTCGATTTGCCGCACATTGGAGAATGCCCACGCCAACGCAGCCAGCACGGTCACGGCGTACAGCGCCAAAAAAGCCAAACGCCCGGCCTGAATCCAGGGGCTGCTCAACTCATGTGTTCCACGTGGAACTAAACTCATGGCTGCGACCCGGACTTGTTATCGAGCGTCGGCGGGCCGTCAACCAACACCCGGAATGGCGCGGCATCAGTGCGTAAGATCAACTTGGTGCCTGGCGTGACGATGGTGCCCAAGGTATCGAGAGAGCGCAGCAAGTTGTAGAGCTGCGGCGAACCGGCGTAGGCACGACCGTAAATCTGCGCAGCTTCGACGCGGGATTGGGCTTCGATGTCCGCGGCTTTCACTGTCGCATCGGCTTGCACGATTCGCGCATCACGCTCGGCCGCAGAGCGAATTTGCGCGGCTTCACGCTTGCCAATGGCTGTGCGTTCAGTGGCAATTGTTTCACGCTCGGCACGCATACGATCAACCGTCGCGGTGAGCGTCACCGAGGGCAGCGTCAATCGCTCGATACCGACTTGCAGCACTCGCACGCCATAGGTGGTGAGCAGCTGTTGATCGATCTGCTGACGCAGTTGCGCTTCAAAATCGGCGATGCGTACTTGGTTGGCATCGGTGTTCACCAGGTTGGCCAGATCGAAACTGCTGGCGGTGGTTTCCAGCGCCGAGCCGACAAAGGTGCGGATCTGTCGCGCGGCTTCGTCCGGCTGATTCTGTACGGCGCGCATAAAACGTTGCACGTTGTCTGGATCACCCTGCACCTGCCAGGCCACGTAGGCTTGCACGATGATGCGTAGACCATCGCGCGTGCCCACATCCTGCAAACCGCTAGAGGTTGTACGCAGCCGCAGATCCACCGGGATCGCCGCTTCGAACGGTGCCGGCCAGCGCCAGCCAAGACCGGGTTCCAGCAACACCCGCGATGGATTCCCGAAGCGAGTGATGACCGTGGCCTCTCCCGAACGTACTTGCACCAGGCTCGCCGCCGCGATGGCAAACGCCACCAGCAGCGCCGCCCAACCCATTCGCCGCCACGGGAAAGGGCCCGCTTCGTGTGCATCACCGTGGTGATGATGGTGATGACCGTGGTGATGCCCGCCATGGCCGGGATCGTGGCCGGCGTGATCATCGTGATCGCGATTGTGTGTAGGCGTCGGCTGGCTCAATGGATGGCTCCTGGCTGAGCGGAATTACGCGGCGGCCCAGGGTCAGCCGGCAGCGTGAATGTACGTAGGTCGATGGTCGGCGCATTGTTGCTGCCGCCCAGACGATGATCGAGAACCAGCAGCTTGGCGTTGGTCAGGCCTTGGGTCAGTTGGCTGAGGTATTGCTCCAGCACGAAGGCCTGGCCGGCGCTGGAATAAGCCTTTCGCTCGGCGGCAAATTTCAGGTCGGCGGCCTGAGCGGTCGCGTTGATTTCATGAGCTCTGGCCGTGGCTTGATCGTGAGCGATGCTGGCTTGCAGTTGCGCCTGGTTGGTCGCCTCCGCCGCGGCACCGCGCTCACGGGAAATCAATGCCTGAGCCCCAATCTGCGCAGCTTGCACGCCATGATAAGCATTGGCCGCCCCCGCTGGCGGGTGGATGGCTTCAACCACCGTGGCGAGAATTTCCACGCCACTATCGAGTTTTTGCAGATCAGCCTGCACGGCGCGACCGATCTCTTCAGCGAGCCCTACCCTGTCCTCGCCGAGCAAACCATCCAGGGTTCGCGAAGCGAAATCGTGAACCAGAATCCGGCTGGCCGTGCTGCGGATCAACGTGGGCACGTCAGCGCTGTTGTACGTTGCTGCCAGCGCCGCCTGATCGCTCAGGCCGATGCGATAGACGAAGCGCACATCCATATTGACGATCTGGAAGCTCTGCTTGTCGGCGCGGCTGCTGGCGATGACCTGTGATTTGTCATTCACATGGCTGGCGTCCCACAATCGATTGGCAATCGCAGGCGCCGGGCCTTCGGCAGGTTCGGCCGCAACCGGTGCCGACGTTTCGCCCACGCTGGTGGCCAACTCGTGGACCACGCCGTTTTCGACGCTCAACACGCGGCCCAACGGCCACGGTAAACCGGCGTGCAAACCAGGACCGAAAACTTCCACCGGTTTACCAAAGCGCTCATAGATACCGCGCCCTTGCAGCGGAATTTCGTGAATGCCGGTGAGCGACCAACCGACGATTGTCACCACCGCCAACACCGGCAAAAACGCTCGACGCATGTAGGTGAAAGCCCAAATTTGTCGCAGGTCGATACCAAAGCGGTTGTGCAACTCATGCTGCAACGCCAGCAGGGGTTGCGGCGGCCAGCGCAGCATGTCGGCAACGAAGCTTCGCGCCAACAAGGCGGGTTCGAGTTGTTCACGACGGGGACTGAACAGCGACAACACGGCGCGCAGCAGCAACTCGACGGCGACCAGCCCCGGCAGCAAGCCGATCAGCACCGCCAGACGCACCGGCCAGACCGATGTTTCGCTGCCGAACAACAAACACAGGGCGCTGAGCACCAGGCAAATTATCGCGACCCGGGTCAGCTGCGCCAACGGCCCTGCTTCGGGCCACTGGGCGAGGTTTTCCTGCGCCAGTTGCCGCTCCAGCACCAGCAAACCGAAAGCCAGCAACAACGACAGCACGGCGCCGACACTGGCCGACAACCCCAACGCTGCGGGCGGCAAGGCAAAGTTCCAGACTTGCTCGATGCTGTACAACGTCAACAACGCCCAGCCACCCAGCCATAGCGTCGGTTTACCGATCTGCCCCAGCAAGCGCAACCAACGCTGACTGATCCGGTCCAGCAACCGCTCATACCAGCCTTCGGCGACAACGACTTCCTCAGCGACAACCACCGGCACTATCACAGCCGGATTCATCGCCATTGCGCGCCATTGCGTCACCCACCAGGCCGATTGCAGGCCGGCGACCAGCACCAGCAAACCGGCGCTCTGATTGACCAGCAACGCCGGCCAAAGCGACTGCGGCGCAAACAGCCCGACAAAAAACGCCAGCACCAAGCCTGTTGCCGCCAAGGCCGCCAAACCGATCGCGAATTGCCGCAATCGACGTCCTTGAATGACCGCCTGCTGAAAGCGCGGCAGCCCTGCTATCTGTGCCCCATCGCCATCGAGATCGACTTGCATACCATCCCAGCCTCACATCGCAATTCGTTACGATATAACGGAAGTGGTGAAATTTTCGTGCTAAATCGTTCTATCTAAAAGCGTCAAACCTGTCGCCAAGCTGAAGCCTTGACCGAAATGGTTCGAAACGCACATATTACGCTCGTAATTTTTATCGAAGACTAACTTTACCGATCCCGTCCCTTTCACCAGGAGTACCACTATGAGCACCTATGACGTCGTGATTCTGGGCGCCGGCCCCGGCGGTTACAACGCAGCGATCCGCGCCGGCCAGCTGGGTCTGAAAGCGGCGTGCGTGGAAGGCCGCGCCACTCTGGGCGGGACCTGCCTGAATGTCGGCTGCATGCCGTCCAAGGCGCTGCTGCATGCCTCCGAACTCTACGACGCGGCCATGGGGGCGGAATTCGCCAACTTGGGGATTGAGGTCAAACCTGTCCTCAACCTCGCTCAAATGATGAAACAGAAGGATGAAAGCGTTACCGGGCTGACCAAAGGCATCGAGTTTCTGTTTCGCAAAAACAAAGTCGACTGGATCAAGGGCTGGGGCCACATCGACGGGCCGGGCAAAGTCACGGTGACCGACAGCCAGGGCGTCAAGACCGAGCTGAGCACCAAGGACATCGTTATCGCCACCGGTTCCGAACCCACTCCCCTGCCCGGCGTAGACATCGACAACAAACGCATCCTCGACTCCACGGGCGCCCTGTCGCTGGGCGAAGTACCAAAGCACTTGGTGGTGATCGGTGCCGGGGTGATCGGCCTGGAGTTGGGCTCGGTATGGCGGCGTCTGGGCGCTCAGGTGACGGTGGTCGAATTTCTCGACCGAATCTGCCCCGGTGTGGATGGCGAAGCGGGCAAGACCCTTCAGCGCTCATTGAGCAAGCAAGGCATCAGCTTCAAGTTGAGCTCGAAAGTCACCAGCGCCACGACGTCGGCGAGCGGTGTTCAGCTCAGCGTCGAACCGGCCGCGGGTGGCACCGCCGAGTTACTTGAAGCCGATTACGTGTTGGTGGCCATTGGGCGGCGCCCTTATACCCAAGGCCTGGGACTGGAAAACGTCGGTCTCGCCACGGACAAACGCGGGATGCTCGCCAATAAGGGCCACCGCACCGAGGCCGCTGGCGTCTGGGTTATCGGTGATGTGACGTCGGGGCCCATGCTCGCCCACAAGGCCGAAGACGAAGCCATGACCTGCATCGAGCAGATCGTCGGCAAGGCCGGTGAGGTCAATTACGACTTGGTCCCCAGCGTGATCTACACCAAACCGGAGCTGGCCAGCGTTGGCAGGACCGAAGAACAGCTGAAGGCCGAAGGTCGCGCCTATAAGGTCGGCAAATTTCCCTTCACCGCCAACAGCCGGGCGAAAATTAACCATGAAACCGAAGGCTTCGCCAAAGTATTGGCCGATGAGCGCACCGACGAAGTCCTCGGCGTGCACCTTGTGGGCCCTAGCGTCAGTGAAATGATTGGCGAATATTGCGTAGCCATGGAGTTCAGCGCCTCGGCCGAAGACATCGCCCTGACCTGTCATCCACACCCGACCCGCTCCGAAGCCTTGCGCCAGGCGGCAATGGATGTGGAGGGGATGGCGACGCAGATGTAGGGGCGATGATTTGGTGGTGGTTGAACTGACCCATTCGCGAGCAAGTCGGATCGCCGCACCGCCGCTCCCACACTCGATCATTGCCGAACACAAAATCTGTGCTCACTGAAGATCTACTGTGGGAGCGGCGGTGCGGCGATCCGACTTGCTCGCGAATGGGTCGACTCGGTCTAAAGCGGCAAATGCTCCAACGGCAGTGCCCCCGGCGTCTTCACCGTGTGAATCGCAAAGTTGCTGCGAATGTCGCTCACACCCGGCAATTTCAGCAGTCGCCCGGTAAGAAATCGATCATAGGCGCGCAAATCCGGCACCACCACTTGCAGCAGAAAATCCGACTCTCCTGACACCAGGAACGCCGAAATCACCTCAGGCAATGCCGTCACGGCCAGGCGAAAAGCTTCGGCCTGTTCATCGTTGTGTCGTTCGACTTTGACCCCGACAAACACCGTCAGCCCAAGCCCCACTTCATCTCGATCCAGATTGGCCTGATAGCCGCGAATCACCCCCGCCTCTTCCAGCATCCGTACTCGACGCAAACAGGGCGAGGCGGACAGGCCAATCTCGTCGGCCAATTGCACGTTGCTCAGGCGACCGTCCCGTTGCAGCGCCGCGAGAATCTTGCGGTCGAAGGCGTCCAGTTTCATGGTTTGGCAGATCCCAATGGTTCGATCGTCACAAAATGGCAGGTTATGCCAAATATGGAAGCTTTAGAAGCTGACTACGCAACCACCTGCCCTGCTCTTCAGCCATAGACTGATCCCACCAAATCGACAACGAATGGGGTGCAACATGGCAGGACTCTGGTTGTTTTTCATGGCGCTGGCGGTGGTGTACCTGTTGCCCGGCCCGGACATGATTCTGCTGTTGCAGACCGGCGCGCGTCAGGGCAAAGCCGCGGCGCTGGCCACTGCGTTGGGTTTGGGCATAGCGCGTGGTTGTCATGTGGCCTTGGCCGCGTTGGGTTTGGCGGCGCTGTTCAAGACGGCGCCCTGGACTTTCGACGTGGTGCGCCTGGTCGGGGCCGCGTACCTGCTGTGGATCGGCATTCAGTGCCTGCGCACCACGATGCTGCCGAGCTTGAACGGTACAGACGCAACGACTGAAAAACCGCATTGGCGCGAGGCGATCCAGCGCGGTTTGTTGACCAACCTGCTCAACCCCAAGGCGCTGCTGTTCTGCTCGGTGCTGCTGCCGCAGTTCATTGATCCGCACGCCGGGCCTGTGCTCGCGCAATTCGCAACGCTGGGCATGATGCTGGTGGGTGTAGGGTTGTTGTTCGACAGCGCCTACGCGCTGGTCGGCGCCGCACTGGGCCGCTGGCTGCAACGCAGTCCATCGGCCCAGCGGGTGCAGCAGTGGTTGTTCGGCAGCCTGCTGATCGGCTTCGCGGTGCGGCTGACTTTTGTACAACAGGCTTGAGGGTTATCGCGCTCTACGACGGCGGCGACTGATCAGTAACAGCGCCGCTGCCGTGATCGCCACAATAGCGCCTACCTGCACCGGTTTCTTGTAGGGCCGCAGCATCGAACGCGTAGCATCGGTGGCCTGGGTGACATAACGTTTGCTGGCGTTTTCAAAGTCGGGATAAGGGCATTGGTGACCGAAGTTCTCCGCCCAATCCACGTACGGCCCTTCTTTTACATACCGTTGATAGAAGGCACTTTCTTCTTCAAGGCTGGTGTTCCACCCCGCCGCCGCACACAACACCGCCGCAAAAGCATGGCTGGTATGAGGCAGATTATCGGCTGCACGACTGGCCAAAGCCGTTGCGACATAACGATAGTGATAGCGCTCATCGGGTTGAGCGGCGCTGGCTTGCTGACGCAGGACTTCATCTTCAGCCACTAACGGGCCGACCTTTAGCTCACGGCTCTCAAGGCTGTAATTACCACCAAATGTGGCGTAATCCGGCGCCATTTCGTAGCCGAGAAGCTCCATCCCCCATTGGCGTGCCGTCGACGCGGCATTGAACAACGCCGCGGCACGTTTGGTCGGCCACCATGCCGCGTCCGCCTCCTGACGCAACTGCCCATACGCCTTGGCCTTGTTCTGCAGATCGACGTTGTCGAAGTAAGCCGGTGCTTCATCGTAGCGTTCTTCACGCAGCAGGCGCCGCCCGAGCAAATTGCGCAGGTTCGCGGCTACCGACAACGGCACATAATTGTCGCGATCCTGCTGGCTGAGCGGCGGCGGTGCGGGCACCTGAGTGTCGACGTACTGCTTGAGTTCATCGAGGGTCAGCACCCGCTCGGCAACGGTGGCCGCGTCGTACCAGTAAATGTTTTGACTGCGATAGAGCTGATCAAAGGCTTGCAGATAATCGCCGCGTTGCAGGGCCAGGATCGCGCTTTCGCCATCGACCCGGCACTTGGGCTGCACCGTTTCGTAATCCCAGTCTGGGGTCCGTCGTTCACCCCAAGACTCGTTCTGCGGGAAGGCCTGGGCCGCCTTGGCATAGGCCGCCGCAGCAGCGCTTTTGTCGCCATCACGCAACGCCAGTTTCGCCCGCAGCCACCACGCGAGGCCGCCGTCACCGGCCTGTTCAAGGAAGGCTTTGGCACTGGCGTAATCGCCCTGCTGATAATTCATCGCCGCTAGGCGATCCGCGTTATCCAGGCTGCCACGGGTGCTGTTTTGCAGCAGCTTGATCAGTTTTTGTTCGCTTGGCGGCTGATCACCGAATGACCAGCCCAGTCGACTGATCAACGACGCCGTCACCAGGTTGCTGCACCGCTTTGCCCTTGAGCAACACGGCCAGTTGATCGTCGGGCATTGTCATCAGATCGGCCATCAACAACTTCAACGAGCTGTAGCCCACCGCCGAACCGTGGAGGTTCTGCGTCGCGTAGAGTTCGATGGCGCTATCCCAATCACCCGCAGTGCGGGCTACTCGCGCTTCTTCGCCGAGGCTGGCGACACCCAGCTCCAACGGGTCGCTGAAGCCGTCGATGCTCAATTGACGAGTCTGCTCGAAGGCTTTTCGAGATTGAGCCAACAGGTCGGGACCCGCGCCCGCCTCAGAACTCATGGCAAACAGTGCCCGGCCCAATGAGTAAGCCGCCCAGGTACTGCGCAACGCACGTTGATCCGCCGGCAGCGCCAGCACTTTCTGAAAATACTCGGTGGCCAAGCCATGGTCACCCGCGTTGAACGCCGCAGCGCCCGCCAGATAGAACATGTGCTCGGTGGGCAGACTCGCGCCTTGCTCTTCAACCTGACGGGCATCGGTCAGGCTGCGCAGCTGTTGCACCAGCGCTTGCTGCTCAGGCGTCAGACCGGCCTGTTCGGCGCTGTTCCGCTGACCCGCGTAATCCGGCGCATCGCCGTAACCGTCCCCCGGAATGTTGGTGGCTGCGGTGACATTTTTCAGTCCCGCGATGGCACGCCCGAGGCGACTGATCTCAAAGTTGAAGTTGCCTTCCGGCAGTTCCGCCAGCGACTGGCCACGGTTGTCCAGCAGGCGCATGGGGAAGTCCGGCCCGCAGGCCAGCGCCGAACCCAACGGCAGGCTGAGGCTCAGGCAAAGCACATGGCGGGGCCAGTTACGGTTGAACATTCGAACCTCCTTGATCAATATTTGCGCAGCGTGCCCAACCGATGGCGCGCTGCCCGCCGGCCGGTATTCGACCCTCGCGCAGGCGGGTGAAGGTAAGCAGATCCGGGCGCTGTTGCAACGCATAACCGGCCAATGCATCGGCGCCATCGCAGCCCTGCACCGCCAGCGTCAGGCGTTCGGGCCAGGCAGTGTCGAGATTGCCTTGATTGCTGACGATGATGTCGTAGAGGCCGTCTTGCGCCGAGAGCTTCAACCCCATACGACTGTCGAGCGTATCGCCACGCGCCACAGCGATTAGCGTCGTCAGGCTCCAGGCCCTGCGATCATTGGCCAGCGGCAGGCGAAACCAGATCAGCCCGGCCAGATGAGCCGGAGGATCGGCGCGCAACTCGGCGCCGAGTTTGCTCAGTTGCAGCGGATCCGCCAGCAACTCCCGGCGATCGCCACCCTGGTCGATAGACACTTCGCTCTCCACGACCGGCGCGCCACCGGCCCCCGGCAACAACGCCACGCCATAAGCCGGCAGCGCCAGATAAAATGGTTTCGAGGTAATGCGGCTCCAGGCCTTGGCCCACTGCCGTGCCTGATGCGGGTCGAACAGCCCACGCCGTGGATCGCTCACCGCGTGCACCTGCAACACGCTGCTGTCGACCGTCGCCAGCAACGCCGGCAATTCAGGGCTGTCGAGCCAGGCCGGCAACGCGGTGATGCTCAGTGGCAAGGAGGCCGGCAGAACGGCGCGCAAATGCGAGAGGAATTCGCCGTAGGCCGGTAGCCGGGCGTTGCCCGCATCGTGGTCGATTTCCACGCCGGAGACGATCAGCCCCTGCCCTTGCCAATCGCTGAGCACCTGCTGGATGTGCGCCGTGACCTCGTCCTGATCCAGCCCCTTGAGCTGGCCATCCAGACGAATCACTGCAATCAACGGCCGGCCATCACGCTTGAGCAACGCCGGATCGATCCGCGCCCTGCTCCAGCCGGCCTGCGGGAATGCCTGCAAGGCCAGCACGCGCAAGGTCGAGAAATCGGCGCGGCTGTCGCGCAGCGCGGCGTCATGGGCCGACGTCCATTGCCGTTGCCATACATAGAGTTGCTGATCGAGCGGCGGCGCGTCCGGTCGCTCGCAACCGTTAAGCAACACCGCTGCCAGCAAAACGATCAAGCGTGTGAAAAACACCATGAAAAACCTTATCCCTGAAATACAAAAAGGGCCTCTGAAGGCCAATGCCTGTCAGTTAAGGTGCGGAACCTGTGGGAGCGGGCTTGCTCGCGAAGACGGCGGCACAGTCAACATCGATGTCGCCTGACATACCGCTTTCGCGAGCAAGCCCGCTCCCACATGGGTTGCGCTTAACTGACTGGCATTAGCCTCTGAAGGCCCTTTGTCACTCTGCTCGTTACCCTACTCAGCCATTGGCTTGCGGGCAATGATCACCTGACTTTTCGCAACAACTGCATCTAGTGCCTGTTTGATCTGCGCGCCCCGTGGCGAGGACAGAACGGCCTGCCAGGTGTCGGCCCAATGGTTGAGCAACGGATGGTCAGCGTTGCTGAAATCGACCTTGGCTTCCCAGAACAACAGCATCCACATCGACCAATAGAACCCGTACTGGCTGTGGCTGATGACTTCCAGGCCGGCGTCACTGACCATCGCCTTGAACTGCTCCTCGCTGATGATGCGAATGTGGTTGGGCTTCTGGAAATACTCTGGCGCGGCGATGTCTTTTTGCAGGTCTTCGGAACTCGGGTGCGGAACGCTGAGCAAATACAGCGCCCCTGGCTTGCCGACCCGCACCAGCTCGGCGAGGAACTGCGCTGGATCGTCGACGTGTTCAATGACTTCGGTGGACACCACCCGGGTCGCGGTCGCGTCGGCAATCGGCAGCGGATTACAGTCCGTGACGTGACACTCGACGCCCCGCGCCGGCGTGTCGCTCAGGCGCTGACGAGTCGCTTCGACCTTGGCGGCGTCGATGTCGGCGATGATGATCTTCGCCCCGCGCATGCCGCAGAAATGCACGTTGCCGCCGTCACCACAGCCCACATCCAGCAGCGTGTCCTCGGGGCTGACCGGGAAACCGGTGAACAGCTCGCCGGTTTGCTGGTTGAACCAGCCGCTGAGCATCGCGTCGTGCAGGCCGAGCATGTACGGGTCGACCTTGTCCGGGGCCGAGGGTACTGGCGTCGCGGCAGCGGGCGTACCCGTCGTGAGTTTCTTCAAAAGGCTCAGCATGAGGTGGCTCCAGAGGATGGAAGGGCTGATCGGGACATACGCAAGCGTTGCACCAGATGGGCACCCCGGTTGCGCATGGGCAGCTCGATGAATCGATAGTTGAGTTCGCTCAGCAGCACGATCAGGGTTATGGCGCAAAACAGCGCCAGTGCCGGCTGCATCGCCACGTCTTGCGAACCGGCAGGCGCGAAACGAAACCAGCCTTCGCGCACAGCAAAAAACGTCGGAATGTGTATCAGGTAAATCCCGTAGGAACGAGCGCCCAACCAGACCAGTATTTGCTTGAACTTGCCCTTGGGCAGCAGGTAATCGCGATTGTAGGAAGCGATGCAGACCAGCGCCGCACACAACATCGCAATCGCCCCGATTCGATAGTTCGCCACATTGAACGGTGCGCTCGCCAGGACGCTCAATGCAGCCCCCAGGCCGATCAGTATCAACGGGCCTGACCAACGACGGCGCAACCACCGTGGCTCCCAGGTCAGATAGCTCGGCCTTGAGCTCCACATCGCCAGCAACACGCCCAACGCCAGGGCATCGGTCCTGATGCTCATCAACAAGGCTGAGCGCCAGGTGAACAATTGCACGGCAACCAAGGCCAGCAACACCCACACCAGACGCTTGCGGCAGACGAGGATCAGTAACGGCAGTAACAGGTAGAACTGCTCTTCAAGGGACAGGCTCCAGTAGACGAAACTGGCGCCGTATTCGAAGCGCATGAAGCTTTCGGCAAAGCGGAAATTGGCAAACTGCAGAAAGCCCGCCAGCGTCGCCTGCAGATTGGCCTGCACCGTGCCAAAGGCGCCCGAATGATTGAAAAACAGTACGCCCGACAACATCAGCAGCAACCATAACCACGCGGATGGCAACAGACGAAAGGCCCGGCGAATCCAGAAATCGCGGGTTTCCTGCCAGAAGGCCTGCGGTGTCTGGCAACCACGCAGCAGCGGAATCAAGCCTCGAGCGATGACAAAACCGGAGATGACGAAAAACAGGTCCACGCCCCACCAGAATTGCCCGTGGTCCACACCCGACTCAAAGTCTGGAAGCCCCCCCGGAAACGGCATGGTTTGCAGGTGATGCACCAGTACGCCGAGCACGGCGACCCCGCGCAACAACTCGATGTCGAGAATCCGTCGACTATTCATGGCAGCGTCCCGGCCTTTGAGCCGGGCGTCATCGGTTTGCGTGCAATGATCACCTGGCTCTTGGGCATGAACTGATCGAGCATCTGCTTGATCGCCAGCCCATTGGGTTGCGCCAGCAGGTCTTGCCAGGTTTTCGCCCAGCTCTCCATCAGCGGCGGATACGGCGCCTGAATCCGGTCACGCACCGCGCCGCCCAGGTCGCGCCCGGCCGCGCGCTCGCTGGCCCAGAAGAAGATCATGCCCATCACCCAGAAAAACCCGCTGGCCTGCCGATGCTCGATCACCAGACCGGCGTCCTCCACCAGCGCGGCGAAGCGTTCCGGGGTAAAAATCTGTACGTGATTGGGCGATTGGAAATAACTGTCCGGGGCGATTCCCTGTTGCAAATGCTCGCCTACCGGCGCCGGCACGCTCAGCAGATACTGCGCACCCGGACGGCCCATGCGCACCAACTCGGCCATGAACGGCTCGGGCTGATCGATGTGTTCGAGCACTTCCATGCACACGACTTTGCTCGCGCAGCCATCGGCCAGCGGCAACGGCAGGCTATTGCTGACCAGCCCCAGGCTTGGCTTGTCCGTCTGCGCTTCCACTTGCCGGATCAGATCACGGACTTTGTCGTGTTCACTGTCAGTGAAAATCACTGAGGCGCCCTGACGCACCGCAAACAACGTCGCAACGCCCTCACCGCAACCGACATCCAGCAAAGTGTCGTCCGCGGTGATCGCAAAGCCCTTGAGCAATTCTCCGCTGTCGTTCAAAAACCAGCCATCGAGGATGGCGTCATGCAAGCCGACATCGCGCGGTGACACGCTGCCTTGCGCAACCGGTGCAGGCACAGGTTTGGGCTGCGCCACTGGACGCAGCCGCCTCATCAATGCGCGGATCATGCCTTGGGGGTTTCCACGGCAGATGTAGCGCGGGTTTCGAACAGTCGGGCAAGAAACTCTTTCAGACGCTGTTCAGCGGTCGTCTGGCTGCAGAAGGTTTGCAGGCTGGCCACCGCATGGGTGGACATCCTTGCATAGCGTTCCGGATCGTCTTTGGCCACGTCATAGCTGGCCCGATAGGCCGTGCATAACGAGGCCCAGTTGGTGATGTAACGCAGGGTGCGAAACGCCTTGCGCGGGTCGTGGGGCCAGGCCGTCAGCTCATCCGTGGAGTCGATGAGGAAAGCATTGTCCGCGTCCAGATAATCGATCATCGCCGTGGTGCGCGGCGCCACTGCCGGCTTGCCGCATGACATGAACTCCATCAGCGGCAGGCACTGGCCTTCGCCATAGGACGTATTCACCACGTAACTCGTGGCCTGCACCAGCCGCTCGTAATCCGCATCCGCGAGGTAGCCGTAAATCAGCACGATGCGGCAGCGGTAGGACTGGTTTTTGTACAAGTGATGAAGGATATCGGTCAGCGCTTCTTCAGCATCGTGGTGCGTCAGTTTGAGCACCAGCGTGGCGTCTTCCACCTCGCGGAAGGTCACGCAAAAGGCACTCAGCATGTCTTCCCAATTCTTGCGCCCGTCGCCGGGGTTGAACACCGAGGTGTAGATCACACCGTCGAGCACCAGCTCTTGTTCACGGGCGGGCGCCTGAAAGTCGATGCCCTTGCCGGCACGCAAATGCGCAGGACCAAAGGCCCGCAGATCAAGTTGACGACTGTCGGCCAGCAAGCCTTTGATCTTCAATCGCACCTGGCGGGCCAATGGCTGACGCTGCAATTGCGCACCGCGTTCGGCAAAACGATCCCACACCGGTGCCGGCACCGCGACAATCGGATAGTCGGCGCCCATGGCTTCGCGAACGGCATTAACGGTGTAATTGGAATGGGTAATCGCCGCACCGCTCGCGCGCAATACCGTGCGCCAGTCATTACGCGGTTCACCGGCGAACGGCTCATTGGGAATGGTGCTGAATTCCCATGCAAACACCGCCAGGGTCGGACAGGCAAAATGCACCGGCGTGCGATGCGGCGGCGAGAACGACAGGAACACGCAGTCTTCGCCACGGGACAGACAGTCGAGGTACAGGGCGTCGACTTCGGTCTGCGGATCGCTGACCTCCACTACCCGCCCCAGTCGCTCCAGCACCGGCCGATACTCTTTGAGCACGAAGTAGTAGCTGTATTCCGAACGGCCCAGGTTCTGGGCAATGGTGCGCTGGTTGGTTTCCGAATGAATGATGATCAGCATGAGGCGTTATCCGTGACGGTCGCTGCCGACACACCGTGTGGCGCCAGCCCGAAAAAGTCCGCCAAGCGTTGTTGCACCGCAGCGAATGCGCAGTAATCGTGCATGCGCTCGACCGCGGCGTGAGACATCTGCTGATACTCCAGCGGCTGTTCCTTGGCGATCCGGTAGCTGTTTTCGTAGGCCGTTTTCAACGACCCCCAGTCCGGTCGATGACGCAGGGTCCGATAGATGATGCGGGTGTCCTGAGGCCAGATGGTCAGCTCTTCGCTGGACTTGACCACAAACGCCACACGCTCATCGATGTAATCCTCCATGGCCGTGTGGTCCGGGGCGATTACCGGTTTGCCGCTGGCCATGAACTCCATCAGCGGCAGACACAAGCCTTCGCAGCGCGAGGCGTTGACGTAATAACTCGCCGCCTCATAGAGCCGGGCATATTGCGGATCGTCCAGGTAACCGTGCATCACCACCACCCGACAGGCGAACGGCGACAACTGCGCCAGCAAGGTCATCAGCTCGGTGTAGTAAGACGACAGATCGCTCTGGGTAATCTTCAGCACCAGCGTGGCGTCCACGGTTTCCCGGAACGCCCAGCAGAATGCAGTGATCAGTTGATGCCAGTTTTTGCGACCGTCCCGGGGATTGAACACGGTGACGTAGACCACGCCGTCGACCTGGATCTGGACGTGCTCCGTAGTGTCTGGCAGGTCCAGGGGGGCTGGTACCTGGGCCGGCACTGCCTGCGGGCCGGCAATGGCCGGGAGGTATTTTTCGAGCCTGGAGTGAGCCGGGTCGGACAACAGATCACGAATCCCCTCCCAATACCACTGGCGCAGAAAATGAGTGCGATGGACCGGCACCGGTTGCGCCTTGCCCAGGTCCAGCGCCCACTGGCGCAAATAATGCCGGGCGATGACGAAGCGGCGCTTGAGGGTCAGCGGCGGTGGGCGCAAGGCCTCGAGTTCGGCCTGCTGTTCTGGAGTCAGCGGCGATGGAATCAACGAGTCGGCGGACAGCCCGAGCGTGCGGGTATCGAGGATGCAACCCTTGATATCGAGGGTCGACCCAGCATTGACCGGCACACTGGTATGGCGACTACGAATGGCCGCGAAGTTTTCCCACAACGGGGTCGGCAATACCAACACCGGAAAGTCTTCGCCCATGGCCCGACGGATGGCGCGGGCGGTATGACTGGAGAGCGTGATCACCCGGCCCTGGCGCGCCAGCATGCGCGTCCAGTCCTGCCGGGGATCGTTGTCCCACTGCTCATCGGGAATCGAATCGAACTCCCAGGCCACCACGCAGATCGTCGGGCAATCAAGGTCGTTCGGGGTTTTCTGCGGTGGGGTGAAGGACAGGAACAGGCTCTCTTCGCCGGCGGCAAGCAGCTGTCGGTAAAGGGGATCGACCTCGGCGGTGGAACACACCACATGCACCCGCCCAAGGCTTTCGAGCACCGGACGATAAGCCTTGAGCACAAAGTAATAACTGTATTCGGGACGACCGAGGCTCTGGCTGATGGAACTGTCGTTGACGTCCGAGTAAAGAATAAAATTCATGGCATCCCACGATGAGGCCGCCATCCCGGCAACCCCACTCTATGACGGCGAAGCCACCGATCGAGACGGCGTGTCCCCGTCTTCGTCTATAGTCTTCGTGCCCGTCTACATTCTTGTTTTAGTGGTCAGTTTCGCGCAGTTGCAGAACAACCCTGCCGAACCCTGGACGATCGTGACGAGGGGCATTCTAAACACATCCATCAAGGGTTCGTGAACCGCTCGGCGAGAATAAATGGGCCTGCGAAAACGAGAACTGATCGGTCACGGTGGGACCTGTTGAAATTGCTGCGCAATTGGCACAGATTGGCTACCAAACAACTACAACAACGACTTCGCCTGTCTTTCGACCCCGTAATCCACCCGGTCTGTAAGACATCTCCATCAAGCCTGTGGGGAATGGATGAGGTTTTATGATCAAGGGAGTCGCTGCTTGAAAAAGCGTCTGTTCGTGACGGGTCTGAGTGGATTCGTAGGACAACACATCCAATCCCGACTGAAGGCTGATGCCTCGGAATGGGAATTGCTGCCCGTTCCCTCCCCGTACGATCTCGAACAGCCAAAAAGCCTTGAAGGCCTGTGGCCCGAGATGCCCGATGCGGTCATTCATCTGGCCGGCCAGACCTTCGTCCCCGAAGCCTTCCGTGATCCGGCGCGCACGCTGAATATCAACCTGCTGGGCACTCTCAACCTGCTTCAAGCCCTCAAAGCCCGCGGCTTTAACGGCACCTTCCTGTACGTCAGCTCCGGTGACGTCTATGGCCAGGTCAATGAAACCGATCTACCCATTACCGAACTCCAGCCACCCTGCCCCCGCAATCCTTATGCCGTGAGCAAACTGTCGGCGGAGTTCCTGAGCCTGCAATGGGGCCTGAGCGAGGGCTGGCCAGTATTGGTCGCGCGCCCGTTCAACCACATCGGCACCGGGCAGAAGGACAGCTTCGTCATCGCCAGCGCGGCGCGGCAGATCAGCCGAATCAAGCGAGGCCTGCAAACCCCGCAACTGGAAGTCGGTGACATCGATGTCACCCGCGACTTTCTCGATGTCGGCGACGTGGTATCGGCCTACCTGGCGTTGCTGGAGAAAGGCACGCCGGGGCAGGTCTACAACATTTGCTCGGGGCGCGAGCAGAGCATTCGCAGTTTGATCGAACAGCTGGGGGACCTCGCCCAGGTCGATATGCAACTGATTCAGGATCCGGCGCGTCTTCGCCGCGCGGATCAGCGTCGCGTTTGTGGCAGCCATGCCAAGCTTGCCCAGACCACAGGATGGACGCCCGAAATCACAACACAACAATCCCTGCGGGCGATCCTGTCCGACTGGGAGAAGCGAGTACGACAAGAATGACAAAAAGTGCATTGATCACAGGGATCACCGGTCAGGACGGCGCCTATCTGGCCAAGTTGCTGCTCGACAAGGGTTATAAAGTCCATGGCCTGGTGGCGCGGCGCAGCAGCGATTCGCGTTGGCGGCTGCGCGAGACGGGGATCGAGGGCGATATCGTTTATCTGGATGGCGATATGGCCGATGCCTGCTCGGTGCAGCGCGCGGTAATCAAATCGGCACCGGATGAGGTTTACAACCTAGCGGCGCAAAGCTTTGTCGCCGCCTCCTGGGATCAACCGGTGACCACCGGCATCGTCGACGGCCTGGGCGTGACTCACCTGCTGGAAGCGATCCGCCAGTTCAGTCCGCACACGCGTTTCTATCAAGCGTCCACCAGCGAAATGTTCGGCTTGATTCAGGCCGAGCAGCAGGACGAAAACACGCCGTTTTATCCGCGCAGCCCTTACGGCGTGGCCAAGCTCTACGGCCACTGGATCACCGTGAACTACCGCGAAAGCTTCAACCTGCACGCCAGCAGCGGGATCCTGTTCAACCACGAATCACCGCTGCGCGGCATCGAGTTCGTGACCCGTAAGGTCACCGACGCCGCCGCTCGTATCAAACAGGGCAAACAGCAGGAGCTGCGTCTGGGCAACATCGACGCGAAACGCGATTGGGGATTTGCCGGCGACTACGTCGAAGCCATGTGGCTGATGCTGCAACAAGACAAGCCTGACGATTACGTGGTCGCCACCGGCGTGACCACTACTGTGCGCGAAATGTGCCGCATCGCCTTTGATCACATCGGCCTCAACTACCGCGACTACGTGAAAATCGACCCGGCATTTTTCCGACCCGCCGAGGTGGAGGTACTGCTTGGCAACCCGGCCAAGGCCCAACGCGTGCTGGGCTGGAAGCCAAAAACCGATCTGGACACCTTGATCCGCATGATGATGGATGCGGACATGAAACGCGTTGCCAAGGAGTAGGCCATGCTGATTCCCGTGATTCTCTCCGGTGGTGCCGGTACCCGTTTGTGGCCGGTGTCCCGCGAAGGCCATCCCAAGCCGTTCATGACCCTGCCCGACGGTCAGTCGCTGCTGGGTAAAACCTATCGGCGTGCGGCCGGTTTGCTCGATGGCTGGGGGGACATCGTCACGGTGACCAATCGCGACTATTACTTCCAGAGCAAGGATCACTATCAGGATGCGCGCCTGGAGCGCCATCGCGGGCATTTTCTGCTCGAGCCGACGGGTCGCAATACAGCCCCGGCCATCGCGGCGGCAGCCCTTTCGCTACAAGCCCTGCACGGCGACGAAGCAATCATGGTGGTGATGCCCGCCGATCATCTGATCCTCAACGAAGACGCGTTGAAGAGCGCGGTCGAGCACGCCGTGGCGTTGGCCAAGGCCGGCCATCTGGTGACCTTCGGCGTCGTGCCGACAGCCCCGGAAACCGGCTTCGGCTACATCGAAACCGGTGCCCCGCTGGACGACAAAGGCGCCGCCAAGGTGCAGCGCTTCGTCGAGAAACCCGACCTGCAAACCGCCACGCATTATCTGGAGAGCGGCAACTTCCTGTGGAATTCGGGGATGTTCTGCTTCTCGATCGCTACGCTGCTGGCCGAGTTGCACCTTCACGCGCCCGCACTGCTTGAACAGGCCCGGGCCTGCATGGCGGCCAGCGCGCCGGTGGAAACCGGTGGTTGCCTGCAACAGGAGCTGTCACCCACTCACTTCGCCGAAATCACCGACATCTCCATCGACTACGCGCTGATGGAGCGCTCCGACAAAGTGGTCGTGGTACCGGCCAGTTTCGACTGGAGCGACATCGGTTCCTGGGGCGCCGTGGCCGCACTGGTGCCGGCCGATGCGCAGAACAATCGCGCCAGCGGCGACGCGATCTTCATCGACAGCCACAACAACTTCATCCAGAGCGAAGACCGGTTGGTCGCGGCAGTGGGTGTGGATAACCTGATCATCATCGACACCGCCGACGCGGTGCTGGTGGCCCACGCCGACCGCGCCCAGGATGTGCGCCGGGTAGCCCGGCAGCTCAAGGACGATAAACACGAAGCCTATCGCCTGCATCGCACGGTCAGCCGCCCCTGGGGCACCTACACCGTGCTCGAGGAAGGTCCGCGCTTCAAGATCAAACGCATCGTGGTCAAACCCGGCGCCAAGTTGTCATTGCAAATGCACCATCACCGCAATGAACACTGGGTGGTGGTCGAAGGCATGGCCAAGGTCACCAACAACGGTTCCGGTTCGCACCTGGTGGCCAAGAACGAGTCGACGTTCATTGCCGCCGGGCACAGGCACCGCCTGGAAAACCCCGGCGTGATCGACCTGGTGATCATCGAAGTGCAAAGCGGTGAATACCTGGGAGAGGACGATATCGTTCGCTTCGAAGACCAATACGGCAGGACGGTTTGAATGCTGCTTTCCCTGTATCGCTCGCTGTGGAGCTATCGAGGTTTCGTCCTCGGTAGCGTCAAGCGAGAGTTTCAAGCGCGTTATCGCAATTCGCTGTTCGGTGCCCTGTGGACCGTGCTCAACCCGCTGTCGATGATCGTCGTCTACACGGTGATTTTTTCCCACATCATGCGCGCTCGCTTGCCGGGTGTGGATGACGGCATGGCCTACAGCATCTACCTCTGCGCCGGGTTGCTGACCTGGGGCCTGTTCTCGGAAATCACCCTGCGCAGCCAGAACATGTTTCTGGAAAACGCCAACCTGCTGAAGAAAATCAGCTTCCCGAGAATCTGTCTGCCAGTGATCGTGCTGTTTAACGCCGGCATCAACTTCGCGATCATCATCGGGCTGTTCCTGGGCTTTCTGCTGATCACCGGGCGCCTGCCGGGCATGGCACTGCTAGCATTACTGCCGCTGGTGGCGCTGCAAGTGATGTTCTGCGCCGGGCTGGGGATGATCCTCGGCGTGCTGAACGTATTCTTTCGCGATGTCGGGCAATTTTTCGGCATCTGCCTGCAATTCTGGTTCTGGCTGACACCGATCGTGTACCCCCTGAGCATTCTGCCCGAGTGGGTGCAACGGCTGTTGCAACTCAACCCCATGACCAACCTGATCGGCAGCTACCAGAACCTGTTCCTTTACGGCCAATGGCCGGTCTGGAGTTCGCTGCTGCCGATCTTCGTGATCGGTGTGTTGTTCTGCCTGATCGGGCTGCGGCTGTTTCGTCAGCGGGTCGGCGAAATGGTGGATGAACTCTGATGGGACACATACGCGTGACCGGCCTGGGCAAGGCCTACAAGCAATACCCCACGCGCTGGAGCCGATTGGCCGAGTGGCTGATCCCGTTTTCGCCGATCCGCCATCGCCAGCATTGGGTGCTGCAAGACGTGGCATTCGAGATTGCTCCCGGTGAAGCGGTGGGCATCGTCGGGGTCAACGGTGCCGGCAAAAGTACCTTGCTGAAGATGATCACCGGCACCACCCAACCCACCTGCGGGCAGATCCGGCTTGAAGGACGCGTCGCCGCCCTGCTGGAACTGGGCATGGGTTTTCACCCGGATTTCACCGGCCGACAAAATGCGATCATGGCCGGGCAATTGCTGGGCATGCAGGTCGAAGAAATCGAAACCCTGATGCCGCACATCGAACACTTCGCGGAAATCGGCGAAGCCATCGACCACCCGGTGCGCACCTATTCCAGCGGCATGCAGATGCGCCTGGCGTTCAGCGTGGCCACCGCGAGGCGCCCGGATATCCTGATCGTCGACGAAGCGTTGTCGGTGGGCGACGCCTATTTTCAGCACAAAAGCTTCGATCGCATCCGCAGCTTCCGCAAGGCCGGCACCACGTTGCTGATCGTGTCCCACGACCGCTCGGCGATTCAGTCGATTTGCGACTCGGCGATCCTTCTGGAAAACGGTCGCATGGCCATGCATGGCAAGCCCGAAGCCGTCATGGACTACTACAACGCCCTGCTCGCCGAGCGAGAAGGCCAGACGGTGCGTCAGGAAATGCTCGTGGGCGGTCAGGTGCAAACCGTTTCCGGTACCGGTGAAGCCGGGATCCTCAGCGTGCGCCTGCTGGATGAACGTGAACGCGCCATTGATGCCGCCGAAGTTGGCCAGCCGGTAGTGCTTGAGGTGCAAGTCGAAGTGCGCCAGGACATCGAACGCCTGGTGCTGGGTTTCATGATCAAGGATCGCCTGGGCCAGGCCATGTACGGCATCAACACCCATCGTCAGGACCTCGCCCTCACCGACCTGCAGGCTGGCGAGCGGGTAACCTACCGCTTTGCTTTCGTCATGGGCCTGGGTAAGGGCAACTATTCCGTGGCCCTGAGCCTGTCGCGGCTGGACTCGCACCTGGACCGCAATTTCGAGTGGCGTGACTACGGCCTGGTGTTCCACGTGATCAACAACCGACACGAAGACTTCGTCGGTTGCTCGTGGCTGGGGGCGAAAACCACCATCACTCGAACAGCCGAATCGATTGTCTCGGAGAACACGCCATGACGCGTCTTCTGGTGGAATGCACCCACGTGTTCCAGCACCCCAAGGTCAATTCGGGCATTCAACGGGTGGTGCGCAACGTCATCAATCAGTTGCCTGAAAGCGTCGATGGCGTCGAGTGCATCCCGGTGGTGATGCTCAAGGGCAAGCTCTACCGCGTGCTGCAGCTAGGCCCTTTAAACATACCGTTTTTTGATGGATTGATGACCTTCGGTGGCCAGTTTGAGCGTTTGGCCCATCGTTTCTGGCAACTGCACCAGCGCCTCGACGAACGCTGTACATCGCGATGGACTCGGCGTGCGCTGTATGTGGCCTACCGCCTGACGGCGCTGGCGGGTTTCAGCGTTCCGCTGCGCCTGATCGACCGGATCAACCAATATCAACTGCCCAAACGCTGCTCGCCGTTGCCGCATCAACCGGGCGATCAATTAGTGTTGCTGGATTCGTCCTGGCACGCCGATTTCTTCCCGTTGGCCGAACAACTCAAACGCGAAGGCGTGGGCATCGTCTCGGTGATCTACGACCTGATTCCCCTGACCCACCCGCAGTTCTACGACACGCGACTGGTGCAGATTTTCAACGAGTGGTTCGACTGGATCGCCAAAACCGCCGACGGCTATGTGGCGATTTCCGCCACGGTGCGCGATCAGGTGCGCGATGAATTGCATCGTCGAGTCGGTCCTGCCAAAGCCGACACCTTGTGGTTCGACTATTTCCACTTGGGCTCCGAGCTGGACCTGCGCGAAGAAACCGCCGCTGTCGAAACGCGCCTGACACGGCTGTTCGATACTCCGGAACCGGTGTTCCTGATGGTCAGCACCATCGAGCCGCGCAAGAACCATGACTACTTGCTGGACGCCTTCGAACTCGCCTGGGCCGCCGGCTCGAAAGCCCGGCTGTGCATCGCCGGGCGCATTGGCTGGAAGTGCGATGCCCTGCTCGCCCGGGTGCGCAATCACCCGCAGCTGAATACGCGACTGTTCATGTTTAACGACCTGAGCGACACCAGCCTCGAACACGCCTATTCCCACGCCAGTGCGCTGGTGTTTCCGTCCTACGTCGAAGGCTTCGGCCTGCCATTGGTGGAAGCCATGCAGCGCGGTTTGCCGGCCATGGGCAGTGACATCCCGGTCTTCCGTGAAATAGGCGGCGAGTTCATGGCGTACTTCGACCTGGCCGAACCAAAAAGCCTGGCCGATCTGGTCGCTCGATTCGAGAGCAGTCAACAATTCCCGGCCGCCCGCAATGTGGCGGACTGGCGCTGGATCGGCTGGCGTGAAGCCAGTGCGCAACTGGCCGAACGAACCCTGCGCAACCTTGGGGAAACAACCGTGGTGCAAGAGAGGCAACATGCGAATTGCCCTTAACGCCCGAATCCTCCAGGCTCCGCGCACCGGCATCGGCCATTACGTCGCCGAACTGGTGAACGCCCTGGCCGGTGAGCCGGACGTGGAGTTGTCGCTGTTCCATGGCTGGGGCTGGAGTTCTTCGCTACCCGATGCGGCCATGCCGGGGTACTCGCGGCTGACGCCATTGTTGCGGCAGATACCGGGGGCGTATCAGGCTCGACGTTGGCTGGCGCAGAAACGCTTTGATCAAGGCCGCGCCCAGGCGATCGACCTTTATCACGAACCCAGTCTGTGGCCGTTGTCGTTCGACGGCCCGACGGTCATCACCCTGCATGACCTGACGCACCTGCACTATCCCGAAACGCAACCACCGGCACGCCTGCGAGAAATCGAGCGGCGGCTGGCCGATGGCGTGCAACAGGCGCGGCTGATTCTCACCGACTCGCAGTACATCGCCGACGAGGCTCAGGTCCATTTCGCACTGCCGGCCGAGCGCTTTGTGGTCGCCCCGCTGGGCGTGGCGGCACGTTTCCACCCCCGCGAACCCGAAGCCATCAATGCGGTACTCAAGGCTCACGGTGTCGAGATGCGGGATTATTTTCTCTGCGTCGGTACCCTGGAACCACGCAAGAACTTGACCCTGGCCCTGCGCGCCCACGCCCAACTACCGGAAGCGTTGCGTCAGCGCTTTCCGCTGCTGATCGTCGGCATGGCCGGTTGGCAGCGCGAGCAATTCAGCGATGAGCTGCACCAGGCATTGGCCAATGGTCATGTGTGTTTGCTCGGTTATCTGCCCGACGAGCAGGTCGCACAGTTGTTGGCGGGCGCTCGGGCGCTGATTTTTCCGTCGCTCTACGAAGGCTTCGGCCTACCGGTGCTGGAGGCCATGGCCAGTGGCACGCCGGTGATCCTGACCCGACGTTCGGCCATGCCCGAAGTCGCAGGCGTTGCGGGCAACTATATTGAACCTGACGATCCAGATGGCTTGCGCGATGCCATGCGCCGTCTGATCGACGATCAAACACATTGGCAGGCATGCCGAAAAGCCGGATTGCAGCAGGCAAGGCTTTTTTCCTGGGAGCGTTGCGCGAAGATCACCGCCCGCGCCTACCGCCAGGCTATGGGAGGTTGAATGCGAGTTCTTCATTTTTTCAAGACGTACCTGCCTGACTCGGTCGGCGGGATCGAACAAGTGATCTTCCAGTTATGTGAAAGCGGCGCCCAGCATGGCATTGAAGGCCAGGTGCTGACCCTCAGTGCCGATCCGACACCGCCGGTGGTGCAGCTCGGGCAGCACGAAGTCCATCGGGCCAAACTCGACATTCAGTTCGCTTCCACAGGCTTTTCTTACAGCGTCTTCAAGCAATTTCGCGAAATGGCGGCTGAGGCGGACGTGGTCAATTACCACTTCCCGTGGCCGTTCATGGACCTGGTGCATTTCTTCAGCGGCCTGAACAAACCCAGCGTCGTCACCTACCACTCGGACATCATTCGCCAGAAGCACCTGCTCAAACTTTACCGGCCATTGATGAACCGTTTCCTTGCCAGCGCCGACCGGATCGTCGCCGCCTCCCCCAACTATCTGCACACCAGTGATGTATTGCAGCAGTTTCAGGACAAGACCCGAGTCATTCCCTATGGCCTTAACAAGGCAGGTTATCCACAACCCGACAACGAACGCATGGACCATTGGCGGCAAACGCTTGGGGATAAGTTTTTCCTGTTTGTGGGCGTGATGCGCTATTACAAAGGCCTGCACATCCTGCTCGACGCCTTGAAAGACGTGGATTACCCAGTGGTGATCGTTGGCGCCGGGCCGCTGGAAGCCGAACTGCACGCCCAGGCCGCGGCGCTGGGTTTACGCAATATTCACTTTCTCGGGCGTCTGGGGGACGAAGACAAAGTCGCGCTGCTGCAACTGAGTTACGCCATCGTATTTCCGTCGCACCTGCGCTCCGAAGCGTTCGGCATCTCGCTGCTCGAAGGCGCGATGTACGGCAAACCAATGATCTCCAGCGAAATCGGTACCGGCACCAGCTACATCAACATCCACAACGAAACCGGACTGGTGGTGCCGCCGAGTCATCCACAGGCGTTCCGTGAAGCCATGCGCACGCTGTGGGAAAACCCGATGCTTGCGGCCGAAATGGGCGTGAAGGCTGAGGCGCGTTATCAACAGTTGTTCACGGCTGACGAAATGGGTCGCAAGTGGACGGAGTTGTACGAAGAATTACTGGAAGAAAAATCCCTGTCCTACGCCTGACTCCGTAGGAGCGAACTGTGGCGAGGGGGCTTGTCCCCGTTGGGAAACCGAAGACGTTTCCCCCTACGAATCCCTCAATTCAAAAAAACTCCACGAAGCCGCTGACCGCGCGCTCGATCACTACCTCAACCCCTCTGCGACCAAGCAGAAGGGTGGCGAACCGTACGCGGGTTGGTCGACCAGGGAATGGAACCCGGCAGGGCCTAAGCCCTCCCACGCGCAGCTCGACATGAAGCAAGCACAAAAGTGCGCCATTCTAAACCTGGGCGACCAAACCCGATCACTGAATTTGCAGCGACCCCCAAAGCCTATCCCCCCGACTTCTGACACGACAACCGCTAGAACTTGTCGGAATCGTCCTTCAGAACAGCCAAATCTGTAGGATATTCGCAAATGTTTTCAGGCCAGCCGAGATCAAATGTGGGAGCGGGCTTGCTCGCGAAGGCTGTTTAACATTCAACATGGAAGTTGTCTGACACACCGCTTTCGCGAGCAAGCCCGCTCCCACAGGGGATTTTCTGTGTTGTCTGGTTCAGTTACAGATCCAACACCAACGGCTGCGAACCCTGCGCCGGCACCGCACAACAAATCAGCATCTGTCCGTTATCCGGTCCTGCCGCCAGCGCCTGTGGATAAATCAACTGACCGCTGATCAACCGGGTCCCGGGCTTGCAAGCGCGCATTCGCCTGGGCCCAAGTACCGGTCAGCAAACTTTTGGGTGACACGCCGTCAAAGCGCCAGCGTAAGGCCAGTGCCGCGGGCCGTCGCACCACGCGCTCCACCTCGAATGTCCACAGCCGCTCGGCCCCTTGAAAGGCTTCGACCTGCGGGCCTTCGAGGATGACTTGGGTGCGACCGCTGAGGTGCAACAGGTCGCCCGAATCGAAATCGATGAACAGCAAACCGGCACGAGGATTGATCAGCAAGTTGCCCAGGGTATTGAAGAACAGGTTGCCGGCGAAGTCCGGGATGGTCAGGCGATTGCCCTCTACCTGGACGAAACCGGCCTGGCCACCCCGGTGAGAAACGTCCACCGAGCGTTGGCCATCGACGTCCACATAACTGGCGACAAAGAAGGTATCGGCGCCGGCGATCATGGCTTTGGCCGCGTCATCCAGCCCGTTAAGGTCCTGCGCGACACGGGTCGACGGATCCGCCAAGGGTACCGAGCGAAACTGGCGCAATTGAATGTATTTTGGGCAATTGCCGAAAGACTGCTCCACCTTCACCTCGAAGCCGCTCGCCGTCACAGCGCCAACTCGGCCATTGAGACGGTTGCGACGTCGGGTGTGCAGTTCGATACCAAGCAGACCGATCGCCGCTCCCTCTTGCAATTGCGCAGGGTCGTCGTGGCCAGGCAGGCTGCCGAACTGCAGCAGCGTAGGCTCTGGAGAATGGGCAAAGCCCGGCGCTCCTTCAAGAATGCCGGCCCAAGGGTTGCCGTCAGCATCCACCGCGCCGTACAGCATGAACGGCAGTTGCTGATAGAACGTGCGGTGCTGATCCGGCATCTCGCTGCGAATCACCCTACGACCTAATGCGTCCATTCGCTCGGCGACACCCACGTGAGCCTGCAACTGTTTCTCGCCTGCGTGCCAAGGTGAACGTTCCATAACGGCTTCTCCCCTGCGCTCCTCGCGCAATAAGAACAGCCCGACTGAATCGGGCCGTGAGCATCAGGCAGTTTTTTGCAAACCGGCGACGGTGCGCGGCATACCGACAAATCCTGGCAAGGCTTCAATCCGCGCCAGCCAGGCGCGGATGTTGGCGTAGTCATCCAGCGACACATTGCCTTCCGGGGCATGGGCGATGTAGCTGTACGCGGCGATGTCGGCGATGGTCGGCTCGCTACCGGCCAGATAGGGCGTTGCGCCCAGTTCCTGATCGATCACTTTGAGCCAGGTGTGGGCATAAGCGATCACCTCTTGCGCGTTGTAAGGCGCACCAAACACCGTGATTAGCCTTGCCCTGCCCGGGCCAAAGGCAATCGGCCCGGCGGCGACCGACAACCAGCGCTGAACCTTGGCCGCACCCACCGGATCAGTTGGCAGCCAGCGACCGTTGCCGTATTTCAGCGCAAGGTAAACCAGGATCGCGTTGGAATCGGCCAGCACCACGCCTTGATCATCAATCACCGGAACCTGACCAAACGGGTTGAGCGCCAGAAAATCCGCTTGCTTGTGCGCGCCTTTGGCCAAATCGACGAAGATCAGCTCGGTTGGTAGTTGCAACAGCGACAGCATCAGCTCCACACGGTGAGCATGGCCAGAACGTGGGAAGTTGTAGAGTTTGATGGCTTGCATGGTCGACTCCGCTGGGTGGTGGCGCCGTTTCAGGAAAGATCAGCGCCGATAGGGGGCTATCTTCCATCCGCAACCAAAACAACAGAATAACCAGCAAATGCAATCCATTATTTCAGCCAGCGCAATAACCCTTCAGCCGTGCAGGGCGGGGTGTTCGCGCAGTACCTTCACCGCGAAGTCCACAAAACTTCGGACCCGCACCGGGGCCTTGCGCCCACCCTGGTAGACCACATGAATGGGCAATGGCGGCAGTTCGAAGTCAGCCAGAACGATTTCCAGCTCACCGGCGGCGACCTGGCTCGCCACTTGATACGACAGCACTCGGGTCAGTCCCAGTCCCATGGCGGCGGCAGTAATAGCCGCCTGATTGGCGGTGACCACAAGGCGCGGTTCCAGACGAACGCTGATCGGCTCTCCCCCGTCAAGGAACGGCCAGCTTCTGTGCTGCCCAATGGACGAGGTGGCGATGATCGGGGCTGCGCTCAAATCTGCAGGATGCCGGGGCCGACCATGGTCAGTCAGGAATCCAGGGGAAGCGCAGATCACCCGCCGCACTTCGCCCACGCGAATTGCATGCTGATTGCTGTCAGGCAAATCCCCGATGCGCACAGCCACATCGATGCCCTCCTCGACCATGCTCACCACCCGGTCGACCAGTAGAGCATTGATGCTGACTTCAGGGAATTGAGACAAGTAACCGACCATGACCGGCGTAACGAACAAATCACCGAACAATACCGGCGCCGTGATCGTCAGTTGCCCCCGGGGTTGGACGTGGCTCCCGGCCGCCGAATCCTCCGCTTCCTGCACCTCGGTGAGAATTCTCCGACAGTCCTCAAGATAACGCTGACCCGCCTCGCTCAAATGCACGCTGCGGGTGGTACGTGTCAGCAACTGGGTGCCAATGCGCCTTTCAAGCGCCGCCACCGCCCGGGTGACACTGGCCGCCGACATCCCCAAACGCCGTGCCGCCGCCGAAAAGCCTTGCTCCTGGGCGACGGTGGCGAAGACCTGCATTTCCTGGAAGCGGTCCATCGGGCATTCCCTCATTAAAAATCAAAAGATCGAAGCCGCGGCAGCTTCTCGTAGTCTATTGCGAAAAATAAGTAGTTTAGCTTCTTCATACCGAAGCTCCTTTAAAGTAGAAAAACCAGAAAAATGAAATCTGTTAATAAACCACATTAATAATTCTAAACGATATTATTTACCATTATTAATCATGAACCTATACAACAAACCTATTTTTCGGCTGACAAAAAACATAATTAAAACTTCCTACAACTTACCCGTCCTCTGTACGAATATTCTCTAATTCGTGTAGGCGCCGCCCGAAAAACAATTACAGTTAAAACCAGACCAGGTCGCGGATATAAATTATTAGCTTGACATCCCCGACTTCATCTGCAAAAAATCTAGGTGTTGCGCAACAGACCTTCTCAAACGCAATACTAAGGATGGAGTAACAGCTAATGGATTCTACAATTAATGATGTAACCTTCGAGCTTCAACTGGACACAGAAACTGCGGAGAAGTTCTCCGTCATTCTGAACGATGAAAGCCTCATGCATGCTGGTTTTGTGGCACATCAGTCGAACAACAATGTATTGACGCTGGCTCTGGCTGAAGACGTAAAAATCGCAGCCTGAAAAAACGGGAGGGAAGTAATTCCCTCCCGTTTTCTATAGTGTCGAACATGATGCTTGTTGATCAATCACTAAAAGGTGACCACTTATGCAAAGGCTTAGTTCGAGCCTTCGTCGCCGCAGTGCCGAAGAAACATTAAAAATTATCGTCAACAACATAGCCCCGCGCTTGGGCATTACCCGAGTGACCGACACAACCTGGCTGGACCGTATTGGCATTCCGGTGTTTGCCAGTATACGACCGGATGCTTTGAAGGGTTCGCTGTGCGTAAACGCTGGCAAAGGCCTCAGATCAGCAGAAGCCAAAATAGGCGCGTACATGGAAGCCATCGAGTTCAGCCTTGCGCAATACAACACTGCACAACTGAAACTGTTAAAAACCACGCCGAGACAACTCATTGAAAGCCACGAAGGACGAATAGCATTCAATCAGTTCTGCATGTTGTATGGCTTCTCTGCCGACGCCGATTCGCTCATCATGGCTGTCGAAGTTGACGATGTATTGCGCAAGCAAAAGGTGCTTGCACCCGCCGAACTGGTATTCATTCCCTACTCTGAAAACCCCGGGCAACGACTCTTCGGGGAAAGCTCCAGTGGCCTGGCTTCAGGAAATGACTTGGTGGAAGCCTCGGTACACGCTGTTTGCGAACTCATGGAGCGCGATGTTCAAGCCTTCAATCACCTGCATGACCGCTCCTGCATCGTCAATCTGGACCGCTACAGCGTAGAAACCGACGCCCTGATCAATAAAATCAATGACGCGGGATTAAGCTTGTCGGTTCGTTACACCGAGAACTGTTTTGGCATGGCCTACTTTCAGGCTTTTATCATGGAAGAGTCTTCCCAGGCGCCCATCTCTGTGGCCACCGGCTCAGGGTTGCATCCAATCAAGGAAATCGCCTTGATCCGGGCCATCTGCGAGGCGGCCCAGAGCCGTTTAAGCCACATCCATGGAGGCCGGGACGACATCATCGAGCGCGTCAAATACTTCGAGAAGAAGGGCCGTTCGGTCGAGCTTCAGGCCATCTCACGCTTGCGTACCGTGGCCACCTCCCGGAAACAGATGATCGATTACTCCTCCATCGACTGCCAAGAAGCCGCGATACCCACGATCGAATCGGCCTGGGAGTTGCTCGTTGAGCGGTTGCAGAATATCGGGCTCAGTACTGTGCTAAGGGTTTTGCTAAGTAAAACGACGGACGACATCACTGTGGTCAGAATCATTATTCCGGGGCTTGAAGCCTTTGAACCCGGTTTGAAAAGGGTCGGTCCGAGGTTACTTACGTATGTCAAACAAAGCGCTTGAAGTATGCACACTGTTTGCGGGCCCCTCCCTGCAAGGAATAGACAATCAATTACTGTGCGGTGGCGACCTGGTGTTACGCCCGCCTGTCAAACGCGGCGATATCGAACGCCTAGTGGCGCAATCACCCCCTTCGAACCTCGCCATTGTCGATGGCGTGTTTCATGCACACCCTGCCGTCGGCCATGCCGAGATACTCGACGCCCTGGGCGCGGGTTGGCGCATTTGGGGATTGTCGTCCATGGGAGCCATTCGTGCCTGTGAAATGGATACGCTGGGAATGACAGGCTTTGGTGAAGTGTATCGACAATTCGCCAGTGATCCTGACATGTCCGACGACGAAGTGACCCTGATACATCAAGCACAAGAGCCTTTTCTTTCACTCAGTGAACCACTTATTCATATCAGGCAATTTTTAAGACAGTGGACGACTGAACAGATCATTACGCCAGCACAAGAACAACACCTACTTCACTACCTAAAAAATATGTGGTACGGACATCGAACACTAAATTGTTTGAAAGAAGCCTTGCTGGCACTCCCTGTCGCGGAGCAACAAATAGATAGCGCCTTGGCCAACTTTTCTGCCTACAGAATAAAGAGCCTGGACTTGATCGATTTTCTCAAACTGCAACCATGGACGCGGACGGTAAAACAGAATGTCGCCATCAGAGATACTGTGTGAAATAAATGGTTTGCCCTTTGTGCACCCCATGTTCAATAGCATCAAACTTTTAACGCTCGTCGCCGTTGTACGTAAAAATATCGAGGGAGGCGAGTTACCTTTAACTTCCTATTTGCAACCAGACTTTGCCACCACCCTATATAGTCGGCACGTCGAAGGTGCGCCCGCGTTTCCGCCCCATCAAGCGCTCGGTAACGCCGAGCAGATCATGGTGGCTGAAGCGAAGAGCAACCTCAAAGCCTTGCTGCCGGAATGGGCCAATTTATTGGACTTGCCGGTTAAAATACATAAGTTGCTGACTCAACAAGTCAGCCTGACCAATCCCGTGCTGCCGCAACAAATGTTTCTGGGCGAAGCCGCGTTTACCAGCATGACAGATCTTGAAGAGTTGCTGGTGCATGAACTGTCCCATATCTGGTCCAGTTTGATCGCTGAGATTTACGACTTCCAGCTCAAAGACAGTTCGAACAACTACATACTGCCATCAGGAACCGGCGGCAAGAACCCTAGGGGTGTCTTGCTGGCTTGCCTGTTTGCGGTCAGCGCCGTGAACTACCACCAGCGGTTGTTGGCCAGCGGTTCCGTGCGAGCTCGACCCGAACGGCTCGAATACTTGCACCAGTACTTCCTCAAAAGTCTGGCCACTCTCCAAACGTCGGCCGAACTGTCCGAAATCGGAAAACTGATCACCTCCAGGCTGGATGCGTTTTCCAGCGACCTGACAACTGACACCGTTCAAGGATGACCCATGGCCGTCGTACACTTTCCCCGGCAGTTCATGTCCTACACCGATCAACATAAAACATACGCCACTGAGGGCTTGTGTGTTAGCGATGTACTGAACAATCTGACCGCTCGGTTTCCCGACCTAATTGGCCCGGTCTTCTCTGAGGACCTGTACCCGCTGCCGTTCGTGGGGTTGTTCATCGACGGCGTGCCCGTGACCAGTGAGCAACACCGCCGTTGTCCCCTGGACAATAACGCGCAATTGATTCTGATCAACGCAGTGGCAGGTGGCTGACATGCAATGCAATCTGAAGACGGATACATCCCGTTATGCCCGCCAAATCATCCTCAGCGAGGTCGGCGTTCAGGGGCAGCAGCGCCTCAAAGACAGCAAGGTGCTGGTGGTCGGCGCCGGGGGGCTGGGTTGCCCGGTACTCCTGTACTTGGCAGGTGCTGGCATCGGGACAATCGGTATTGTTGATAACGACATCGTCGACGTGAGCAATCTGCACCGACAAATTCTCTATGCGATTGCCGATGTAGGCGACCTGAAAGTATTGGCAGCCAAGCGCCGCATCAACCAATTGAACCCCGACATCGTCGTCCACACCGTTGCCACGACGCTGAACCCGGACAACGTCCTGTCGCTGCTGGCGGAATACGACATCATCGTCGACGCCACTGATAACTTCGGCGCCAAATACCTTATCAGTGACGCCTGTATCGAGTGTGAAAAGCCGATGGTCTATGCCTCGATCAGTCAGTTCGAGGGGCAGGTGTCGGTGTTTAACTATTACAACCGGCACACCCAACAACGGGGGCCATGCTTCCGGGATCTGTTCGAAACACCGCCGCCACCGCACTTGACACAAAACTGCTCGGAAGCGGGCGTTCTTGGCGTCATACCTGGCTTGCTCGGTTGCTTTCAAGCCAATGAAGTACTCAAGCTTATCCTCCGTGCCGGGGAGCCCTTGAGCGGGCAATTGTTGTCTATCGACTGCCTGGACAACACTTTCCACCTATTGAACATCAACAAAAAAACACGGGACCGGCCCCCTGCGAAAACGCTTGGCGCTACGACCACGCTTGCGTGGCGCGACAGCGACTGGCTGTCACCCGACACACTGCATGACTGGATAGCGACACAAGCGCCATTTCAATTGGTCGATGTGCGCGACGTCAGCGAGCACCAGCAAGGTTCCCTGGGCGGCAGACTGATTCCGCTTAAAGACATCATCAAGCGCCAGGAAGAACTCGATACCACTCACCGTATCGTTTTCTATTGCAGATCAGGCGTCAGGAGCAAGGCGGCCCTGCTGGCAGTTCGCAGCGTCAGCCAGCAAGCGGAACTCTATAGCCTTGAGGGTGGCATCGAGCGATATCTGGCGATTTACCCTGATGAACGATACCCCGTCCTATTTGAACGCCCCTGATTGCGCAGTCACCTATCTGGATCAAAGGTACGTCAATGAGTGCAAATTTTTCAGGCATTACGTGGGGCTTTCCCGGAATCGACCGGCGTCTACTGAAAGTGCAATTCAGCTTTTTGCTGATGGTTCTGGGGGGACGATGCAATCAACTGGCGGTGGCTTGGTGGGCCTTGCAGGAAACAGGCTCTGCGCTGTATTTCGCCAACATGATTGCCTGTTCCATCGCAGCGGAGGTGTTAGCTAAACCCCTGCTGGGATGGCTGGGGGACAAGTACAACAAACTCCTGATCATCAAGCTGGCCTCATGGATCAGCCTGCTGACAGCGCTGTTGATGGTGATGCTGTCCGCCACGGGGTCGTTCAACCCCTGGACGGTGGGCGCGCTAATGATGATCAGCAGTGCGATCGTCGGCGTGCGCGATCCTCTCCAGGCGTCGATCATTCCTTTGTTTGCAGACGACGATAAAGTCTCCCTGGCCTTTCGGACCAAAAGCGTGATGTCGTCCTTTTCCATTCTGCTGGGGCCGGTATTGGCCAGCGGGTTGATTTACGGGTTCGGTATCTCGTTCGCCTTTGCCGTCGATTTTTTTGCGATTCTCATCGCCGGGGCGTTGATCGCGACCATCCCGAGCCACATCGGTTCCACTGACCAAGGCGAAAAAGCCCCGGGCGCCAGCGGCTTCAGCATGATCTATTCCGGCTTCAAAGTGGTTTACGGAGTGAAAGTCGAATTTTACCTGGCCATCATTGCAATGCTGATCAACTTTGCCTTGTTTCCGTTCTTCACCATCCTGATCCCACTGTACGTAAAAGAGGTCATCCAGTACCCAGTCACTTACATCGGTCTTCTGGATTCGTGCTTCGGGCTGGGCATTCTGGCGGGCAGTTACAAGATCATCGGCTGGCTATCCGACCGGGTCCCCCGTGACATGTGTGTGTCCGCAGGTTTTGCATTACTGGGGTGCAACTTAGTGGTGGTCGGCACCGTTTCATCGTCGTTCATCGTGCCCGCGGCCTTTTTCTGCGGCGGTGTCGGCCTGATGTTGATCAACATCCCCACCTCCGCTGTGAGGTTACTGGCGACGCCCAAGCTCCATCGCAACCGCATATTTGCCACGGTTTCATTTCTGTCTGCGGCGGCCAGCCCCTTGGGCAGTTTCGCAATGAACACCTTGATTGCCTATCTGGGGGTCGCACTGACAATCACGCTGCTGGGCGTCATGGTGCTGTTGTTGTCTCTGCTGGTCTTTCTGGTACCGGATTTCAAAACTTTCATGCGTTCCCAAGATACGCAGCTCAATGATGCCTACCTGGACAAATACCCTGAAGCATTTGCGCACTGACGTGCCTCGCCGTACCCCCGCCTCTTACAAACGGAGTTGTCTTTCACCATGCCGGACTTCAAGGATCGACCTGAATCTGCTCGACATGAACAGATCTTCTGCGGCCAATATTATGACGACATGGGCTGTACCGGTTTCCTGGGGGATCCGTCCAAGGATCGAATCTCGGTTCTGATGCTGGGGCTTTCGGACGGTGTGGCGCTGGCGCCGATCGCAGCCAGCACCAGAGTGGCCAGTCTATTGGCTGTTGATCTGGACGAGACCGCACTCGTGCGCAGCCTCGACAACCGGAACCGACTTGCGACGCATATCCACTTTGAAAGCGTGGTCGCCGATGCCGCCCACTTCCTGGTCGTCACCCCCGACCGGTACGACGTCATTATTGTCGACCTCTACACCCAGAGCGCTTATGCCCCGATCGTGTTTGATCACGGATTCCACCAACTATTGAAGAGCCGCCTTAATCCCCTCGGTCACGTGGTGTTCAACGGTTTTGGCGTTCCCATGAACCTGGACCCGTTCAACGGCCCTACGCCCCAAGCTTGGCTCGCCCACTGCCTGAACGACAGCTGGGGCGACATTCATCACCTGCCCCATCGACGCAATGCGACGTTCATTATCGGCCCACCGTCATCAAACATACTGGGCACCGCACCTGCCGTTGAGTTTCTATGCGCCAGTGACCGGCTCTTTATGGACATCATGAGCCTTCGCCTGCGCTACCTGACACCCACGGTTATCCGTCACGCGCCGCTTGTGCCCCCGGCGCTGGACTTCGTCGGGATTGATCTGGAGGTGCAAAAACGCTGGATGGACTCGTTACCGGCGTTGTCTGCGCTGCTTCCGGCCTCGCTGAAGCTGAGCAAGCCCAACGATCTTCGCGTGTTACTGGATGACTCGGACGCTTGCCAGGCGCTGCAAGAACAATTATTGAAGGACAAGTCTTCGTTGCGTACCACGCTGGCGTTGCTTATCGCAGGCGAAGTCAACTTCTCGGACCGCGATGTGTCGTGGCTGCCAGACTGGGTCGTGTCGACCTTGGAGAACAGTGTAGAAATCCACCCACGAGATTGGCTGGAAGGTTTACTCCCTTATGCCTATGGCGCCATTACCCACAGAACTCGAGGAGATTCAGCCAAAGTGGAAAGTTTCCGACGGGCGCTAGAGCGATTATCGCCAAGTGTTTCCCTCACGCCCTCGCGAAAATGAAACCTATATCAGGATAGTTCGCCTATCAGATTTCAACATATTGAGCCGCTTATTCCGAACTAAGCGCTCATGAAGCTTCCAGAATCGCGGATTTTTTAGCGGATTCAAGACTACCTTCAAAGCCTCTGTTTTCCTTGACCTTGGTGTTTTTTGCGAATTTTTTCAGGGGTTTTTCTGACAGCGTTTTGAGCATCGTATGGCAGTGCTTTGGTAAAACAACGACGCAGGAGCACTCATCGTGCTCCTGCGTCATTTGAATTACTCCACCGTCACCGATTTCGCCAAGTTACGTGGCTGATCAACGTCAGTACCTTTCAACACAGCCACGTAGTACGACAACAACTGCAACGGAATGGTGTAGAGGATCGGCGACAGGATGTCGTGGATGTGCGGCATCTGGACGACATGAGTGCCTTCGCCATTGGTCATGCCGGCCTGCTCGTCGGCAAAGACGATCAGCTCACCACCACGAGCACGGACTTCCTGGAGGTTGGACTTCAACTTCTCCAGCAACTCGTTGTTCGGCGCCACGGTGACCACCGGCATGTCGTTATCCACAAGCGCCAATGGGCCGTGTTTGAGCTCTCCCGCCGGATAGGCTTCGGCGTGGATGTAGGAGATTTCCTTGAGCTTGAGAGCTCCTTCCATCGCCACCGGGAATTGCGCGCCGCGACCGAGGAACAGCGTGTGGTTCTTCTCGGCAAACAGCTCGGCGATTTTCTCCACGGTGCTGTCCATGGCCAAGGCTTCGCCCAAACGGGTTGGCAAGCGACGCAGTTCTTCGACCAGCGTGGCTTCGACGCCTTCGGCCAACGTACCGCGAACCTGACCCAGAGACAGGGTCAGCAATAGCAGGCCAACCAGTTGAGTGGTGAAGGCTTTGGTCGAGGCCACGCCGATTTCACGACCGGCCTGGGTCAGCAGCGTCAGGTCCGATTCACGCACCAGCGAGCTGATGCCGACGTTGCAGATTGCCAGGCTGGCGAGGAAACCCAACTCCTTGGCATTACGCAGCGCGGCCAGGGTGTCGGCGGTTTCACCTGACTGGGAAATGCTCACGAACAGGGTGTCCGGCTGCACCACTACTTTGCGGTAGCGGAATTCGCTGGCAACTTCGACCTGGCACGGAATGCCGGCCAGTTCTTCGAGCCAGTAACGGGCAACCATGCCGGCGTGATAGCTGGTGCCACAGGCGACGATCTGTACATTGCGCACTTTGGCGAACAGCTCGGCAGCTCCTGGGCCGAATGCCTCGACCAGCACCTGGTTATGGCTCAGGCGACCTTCGAGAGTGCGCTGCACTACGACCGGTTGTTCGTGAATTTCCTTGAGCATGTAATGGCGGAATTCGCCCTTGTCAGCCGCTTCGGCACCGTCGCGGTACTGAACGCTTTCACGCTCGACGAGCGCGCCATTGATGTCCCAGATCTGCACGCTGTCGCGGCGAATTTCGGCGATATCGCCTTCTTCCAGGTACATGAAACGGTCGGTGACCTGACGTAGCGCCAACTGGTCGGAGGCCAGGAAGTTCTCACCCATACCCAGACCGATCACCAATGGGCTGCCACTGCGTGCCGCCACCAGGCGATCCGGTTGAAGGGCGCTGATCACCGCCAGGCCGTAAGCACCGTGCAGCTCTTGCACGGTCGCTTTCAGGGCCAGCGTCAGGTCGGGTTGAAGCTTGAGTTTTTCGTTCAGCAAATGCGCGATGACTTCAGTGTCTGTGTCCGACGTGAATACGTGGCCCAAAGCCGTGAGTTGCTCGCGCAGGGCTTCATGGTTCTCGATGATGCCGTTGTGCACCACCGCCAGATCGCCTGAAAAATGCGGGTGAGCGTTGCGTTCGCAGGGCGCGCCGTGGGTCGCCCAGCGGGTGTGGGCAATGCCCAGGCGGCCGACCAGAGGCTCTTCGATCAGCGCCTGTTCCAGCTCGCTGACCTTGCCCGGACGACGCGTGCGCAAGAGTTTTTCATCGTTGGTGTACACCGCCACACCGGCGCTGTCATAGCCTCGGTATTCCAGACGCTTGAGGCCTTCGAGCAGGATGGCGGTAATGTTACGTTCTGCGACTGCACCGACAATTCCACACATGCTAGTTCTCCTGACTGACGGCGGCGCAGATCAAATTGATGCCGCGGGCCTGAATCTGATCGCGTGCCGCAAGTGGCAGACGATCATCGGTAATGAGGGTATGGACGCTGCTCCACGGCAGCTCCAGATTGGGAATTTTGCGGCCGATCTTGTCGGCCTCGACCATCACGATCACTTCGCGGGCAACCTCGGCCATGACACGGCTCAAGCCCAGCAATTCGTTGAAAGTGGTGGTCCCGCGCACCAGATCGATGCCATCGGCACCGATAAATAGCTGATCAAAGTCATATGAGCGTAGTACTTGCTCGGCCACCTGCCCCTGGAAGGACTCGGAATGCGGGTCCCAGGTCCCCCCGGTCATCAACAGCACCGGCTCGTGCTCGAGTTCGCTCAAAGCGTTGGCGACATGCAGGGAATTGGTCATCACCACCAGACCCGGTTGCTGGCCGAGTTCCGGGATCATCGCGGCGGTGGTGCTGCCGCTGTCGATGATGATTCGCGCATGCTCGCGTATCCGCGTGACGGCGGCGCGGGCAATGGCCTGCTTGTATTTGGAAACCGGTTGGCCGAGGTCGGCGACCAGCTCCTGAGGCATGGTGACCGCCCCGCCATAGCGACGCAGCAACAAACCATTGCTTTCAAGCGCCGCCAAATCCTTGCGAATCGTAACTTCCGAGGTTTCGAAGCGCTTGGCCAGTTCGTCCACACTGACTTCCCCCTGCTCATTGAGCAAGGCGAGGATGTTGTGGCGGCGTTGGGGCGTGTTGCGCTTTGACATGGGCTTGGTAAGTTTCGATTCGAAAGATAACGTAAGCAATCAAAACCTATAAGCGAAACTTCGTCAAGCGAGACATGATAAAAATGATCTGTGGATAAAAAGCTTCGCGGGCAAGCCTCGCTCCCACGGACGGTGATATTCCGTAGGAGCGAGGCATGCCCGCGAAAGCGATCTCATGAGCGTCACATCATGCGCTGTGGATAACTCAGCTCTTCTTGACCTTCTCCGGCCGTTTCCAGCCATCGATGTTCTTCTGCCGAGCCCGACCTACGGCCAACTGAGCCTTATCCACATTCTGGGTAATGGTCGAACCGGCCGCCGTCGTCGCCCCCGCTGAGATATCCACAGGCGCCACCAACGAGTTGTTGGAACCGATGAACACATCTTCACCCAACACGGTTTTCCACTTGTTGGCGCCGTCATAGTTACAGGTGATGGTGCCCGCGCCGATGTTGGTGCGCGCACCGATCTCGGCGTCGCCCAGATACGTCAGGTGACCGGCTTTGGCGCCCTCGCCCAGGTGGGCATTCTTCAGCTCAACGAAGTTACCCACATGCGCGCGAGCTTCCAGCACCGTGCCCGGACGCAAACGAGCGAACGGACCGGCATCGCTGCCTTCACCGAGCATCGCGCCTTCGATATGGCTGTTGGCCTTGATCACCACGCCTTTGCGCAGGGTGCTGTCCTTGATCACGCAGTTCGGGCCGATCACCACGTCGTCCTCGATGACCACTTTGCCTTCAAGGATCACGTTGATATCGATCAGCACATCGCGGCCGACGATGACCTCACCACGCACATCGAAACGTGCGGGGTCGCGCAGGGTTACGCCTTGAGCCATCAAACGACGAGCGGCGCGCAGCTGGTAGTGACGCTCAAGCTCGGCCAGTTGCTTGCGATCGTTGGCGCCTTGCACTTCCATAGGGTCATGGGGTTGCTCGGTAGCCACCACCAGACCATCGCTGACCGCCATTTCGATGACATCGGTCAGGTAGTACTCACCCTGTACATTGTTGTTCGACAGACGGCTCGTCCAGTCGGCCAAGCGATCGGCAGGCACAGCAAGGATGCCGGTATTGCCTTCGTTGATGGCACGTTGAGCCTCGTTGGCGTCCTTGTGTTCAACAATGGCTGCAACTTTACCGTCAGTGTCGCGCACGATGCGGCCATAACCAGTCGCATCGTCCAGTTCAACGGTCAGCAGGCCCATCTGCCCTGGCACGACATGCTTGAGCAAGCGTTGCAGGGTTTCGACTTCGATCAACGGCACGTCGCCGTACAGAATCAGCACCGTGTCGGACTCGATGAAAGGCACAGCCTGGGCCACTGCATGACCGGTACCCAGCTGTTGGTCCTGCAGGACGAAATTCAGGTCATCGGCGGCCAGACGCTCGCGCACCACTTCGGCACCATGGCCGATCACCACATGGATGCGCTGGGGATCAAGTTGCCGGGCGCTTTGGATAACATGGCCAAGCATCGAATTACCGGCAACAGGATGCAGGACTTTTGGCAAGGCCGAACGCATGCGAGTGCCTTGGCCGGCAGCGAGGATAACGATTTCAAGAGACATGACTGGCTACCAATCCTGGGTGGTCAGCAACTGCGACCAGGTGATGAAAATCGGAAAAGAAAAAAGGGTAGCCGAGGCTACCCTTTTTAATCAATCGCACAACAAGTCTATGGCCGATTAATGGCCGAACTTCTTGCGGATCTGCTGGACGGTGCGCAGCTGAGCTGCAGCCTCGGCCAGACGTGCGGCAGCAGAACCGTAGTCGAATTCCGCGCCCCGCTCATGCAAGGCCTTCTCGGCAGCCTTAACGGCTTCCTGAGCGGAGGCTTCGTCCAGGTCGGCAGCACGTTGCACAGTGTCGGCAAGCACCTTGACCATGTTCGGCTGAACCTCGAGGAAACCGCCGGAGATGTAATACACCTCCTCTTCCCCGCCCTGCTTGACCAGGCGGATCGGGCCCGGCTTGAGATTAGTGATCAACGGCGCGTGACCCAGGGCGATACCAAGATCACCCAGTGCACCGTGCGCAATCACCATCTCGACCAGACCGGAAAAGATTTCTCCTTCCGCGCTGACGATATCGCAATGGACTGTCATAGCCATCTGATTGCCTCAACCTAAATTAGCGCCCGTTGCCGGGCGCCGGGATTACAGTTTCTTGGCTTTCTCGATCGCTTCTTCGATGCCGCCGACCATGTAGAACGCTTGTTCTGGCAGGTGGTCGTAGTCACCGTTGAGGATGCCTTTGAAGCCAGCAATGGTGTCTTTCAGGGAAACGTATTTACCCGATGCACCGGTGAAGACTTCAGCCACGAAGAACGGCTGCGACAAGAAACGCTGGATCTTACGAGCACGGTTTACCAACTGCTTGTCGGCTTCCGACAGCTCGTCCATACCCAGGATCGCAATGATGTCCTTCAGTTCTTTGTAACGCTGCAGAACGTACTGAACGCCGCGAGCGGTGTCGTAGTGGTCCTGGCCGATAACGTTCGGGTCCAGCTGGCGCGAAGTCGAATCCAGTGGGTCTACCGCTGGGTAGATACCCAGGGAAGCGATGTCACGGGACAGAACGACGGTGGCGTCCAAGTGGGCGAAGGTGGTCGCTGGCGACGGGTCGGTCAAGTCATCCGCAGGTACGTATACCGCTTGGATCGAGGTGATCGAACCTTCCTTGGTCGAAGTGATACGTTCTTGCAGAACGCCCATCTCTTCAGCCAGGGTCGGTTGGTAACCTACTGCAGAAGGCATACGGCCCAGCAGTGCGGATACTTCAGTACCGGCCAGGGTGTAACGGTAGATGTTGTCGACGAACAGCAGAACGTCGTTACCTTCGTCACGGAACTTCTCGGCCATGGTCAGGCCGGTCAGTGCTACGCGCAGACGGTTACCCGGCGGCTCGTTCATCTGACCGTAAACCAGTGCCACTTTGTCCAGAACGTTGGAATCCTTCATCTCGTGGTAGAAGTCGTTACCCTCACGAGTACGCTCACCCACACCGGCGAACACGGAATAACCGCTGTGCTCGATGGCGATGTTACGGATCAGTTCCATCATGTTTACGGTTTTGCCTACACCGGCACCACCGAACAGACCGACTTTACCGCCTTTGGCGAACGGGCAAACCAGGTCGATAACCTTGATGCCGGTTTCCAGCAGGTCGTTGCCGCCAGCCTGTTCAGCGAACGAAGGCGCTGGACGGTGAATGCCCCAACGCTCTTCAGTGGCGATAGGACCAGCTTCGTCGATCGGGTTGCCCAGAACGTCCATGATCCGGCCCAGAGTCGCTTTACCGACCGGTACGGAGATGGCTGCGCCAGAGTCGACAACGTCCAGACCGCGCTTCAAGCCTTCGGTGGAACCCATCGCAATGGTACGAACCACGCCGTCGCCCAGCTGCTGCTGAACTTCCAGGGTGGTCCCGGCCGCGCTTTGAACTGTCAGCGCGTTGTAGATGCTCGGTACGCTGTCGCGTGGAAATTCCACGTCGATAACGGCGCCGATGATTTGAACGATACGTCCGCTACTCATAGCTGGATCCTCTGAATATTTGAACCGTTAAACCGCGGCAGCGCCGCCGACGATTTCCGAGATCTCTTGGGTGATCGCAGCCTGACGCGCCTTGTTGTAGACCAGCTGCAAATCGCTGATCAAATCACCGGCGTTGTCGGTAGCGTTCTTCATCGCGATCATCCGCGCAGCTTGTTCAGCCGCGTTGTTCTCGACCACCGCCTGGTAGACCTGCGACTCCACGTAGCGGACCATCAAGCCGTCAAGCAGCTCTTTGGCGTCCGGTTCGTACAGATAATCCCAGTGGTGCTTGAGTTCTTGATCTGCGGTTGCCACCAGTGGAATCAGCTGCTCCACGGTAGGCTGTTGCGTCATGGTGTTGATGAACTTGTTGGACACCACGGACAAGCGGTCAATACGGCCGTCCAGGTAGGCATCCAGCATCACCTTGACGCTGCCGATCAAGTCATTGATCGACGGCTCTTCACCCAGGTGGCTGATAGCTGCAACGACGTTACCGCCGAAGTTGCGGAAGAAAGCCGCACCCTTGCTACCCACTACACACAGATCAATCTCGACGCCGTTATCGCGGTTTACCGCCATGTCCTTGACCAGGGCCTTGAACAGGTTGGTGTTCAAGCCACCACACAGACCACGGTCACTGCTCACCACAACGTAACCGACGCGCTTTACTTCACGGTCGATCATGAATGGGTGGCGATATTCCGGGTTGGCGTTGGCCAGATGGCCAATAACCTGGCGGATGCGCTCCGCGTAAGGACGGCTAGCAGCCATGCGCATTTGTGCCTTGCGCATTTTGCTGACCGCCACTTTTTCCATGGCGCTGGTAATCTTTTGCGTGCTTTTGATGCTCGCAATCTTACTGCGAATCTCTTTTGCGCCTGCCATGTAACACCTATCAGGTTAGCAAGCGGGAGCCTTGCGGCTCCCGCTGCGGCTTACCAGGTTTGGGTGGCCTTGAACTTCTCGATACCGGCTTTCATGCCAGCGTCGATTTCGTCATTGAAGTCACCCTTCACGTTGATCTTCGCCATCAAATCGGCGTGATCGCGGTTGAAGAAAGCAATCAGCGCTTGTTCAAAGCTGCCGATCTTGGCGATTTCGACGTCAGTCAGGAACCCACGCTCAGCGGCATACAGCGACAGCGCCATGTCAGCGATCGACATTGGTGCGTATTGCTTCTGCTTCATCAGCTCGGTAACGCGCTGACCATGCTCAAGTTGCTTACGGGTCGCTTCGTCCAGGTCAGAAGCGAACTGGGCGAATGCCGCCAGTTCACGGTACTGAGCCAGAGCGGTACGGATACCACCGGACAGCTTCTTGATGATCTTGGTCTGAGCGGCACCACCCACACGGGATACCGAAACACCGGCGTTCACTGCAGGACGGATGCCCGAGTTGAACATGGCCGATTCCAGGAAGATCTGACCGTCGGTGATGGAAATCACGTTGGTCGGAACGAACGCGGAAACGTCGCCAGCCTGGGTTTCGATGATCGGCAGTGCGGTCAGGGAACCGGTTTTGCCGGTCACTGCGCCGTTGGTGAACTTCTCTACGTATTCTTCCGAAACGCGGGATGCGCGCTCCAGCAGACGGGAGTGGAGATAGAACACGTCGCCTGGGTAAGCTTCACGGCCTGGTGGACGGCGCAGCAGCAGGGAAATCTGGCGGTAAGCCACTGCTTGCTTGGACAGATCGTCATAAACGATCAGCGCGTCTTCACCGCGGTCGCGGAAGAATTCACCCATGGTGCAACCGGAGTACGGTGCCAGGAATTGCAGTGCAGGAGATTCCGAAGCACTGGCAGCCACGATGATCGTGTTGGCCAAAGCGCCGTTTTCTTCCAGCTTGCGAACCACGTTGGCAATGGTCGATTGCTTCTGACCGATCGCTACGTAGACGCAGAAAATGCCACTGTTTTTCTGGTTGATGATCGCGTCGATCGCCAGAGCGGTTTTACCGATCTGACGGTCACCGATGATCAGCTCACGCTGGCCACGGCCGACAGGGATCATGGCATCGACAGCCTTGTAGCCAGTCTGTACAGGCTGGTCTACCGACTTACGCCAGATCACGCCTGGAGCAACTTTCTCGACCGCGTCGGTCTCGGTGTTGCCCAGTGGACCTTTGCCGTCAACAGGGTTACCCAGTGCGTCGACTACGCGACCCAGCAGTTCCTTACCAACCGGAACTTCGAGGATGCGGCCAGTGCACTTGGCGCTCATGCCTTCAGCCAGAGACTGGTATGCGCCCAATACAACGGCACCTACAGAGTCTTGCTCCAGGTTGAGTGCCATACCGAAGACGCCGCCCGGAAACTCGATCATCTCGCCGTACATGACGTCGGCCAGACCGTGAATCCGCACGATACCGTCAGATACGCTGACGACAGTGCCTTCGTTACGGGCTTGGGAGGTCACATCGAGCTTGTCGATGCGGCCCTTGATAATTTCACTTATTTCGGAAGGATTGAGTTGCTGCATTGCTCTGCTGCCCCTTCAAACTCAAGATTTCAATGCTTCGGCAAGGTTCGCGAGTTTGCCGCGAACCGAGCCATCGATAACCAGGTCGCCGGCGCGGATTACGACACCACCTATCAGGGCGGCATCCTCCGCAACTTGCAGGCGCACTTCCCGGTTGAGTCGTGCACTGAGAACCTTGGCGAGTTTGTCTTGCTGTTCTTGGTTCAATGCAAATGCACTGGTCACTTCAACGTCTACCGACTTCTCTTGCTCGGCCTTGTACAGGTCGAACAGAGCGGAGATCTCCGGCAAAAGCGGGAGACGGTCGTTTTCGGCAACGACGTTAATGAAGTTCTGTGCCTTGGCATCAAACTTGTCGCCGCACACGTCAATAAACGTGGCGGCCTTGTCTGCGCTCGTCAGTCGCGGGGCCTTGAGCACGCGCTGCATGGTGTCGTCTTGCGACACTGCTGCAGCCAGGCCGAGCATGGCTGACCAAGAGGCCAGTTGCTGGTGGGCCTGGGCGTGCTCGAAGGCTGCCTTAGCGTAAGGTCGGGCCAACGTGGTCAATTCTGCCATGATCGCCCTCGCTTAAATTTCAGCAGCCAGTTTGTTTACCAGCTCCGCGTGCGCGTTTTGATCGATTGTGGCACCCAGGATCTTCTCGGCGCCGCCGACAGCCAGTGCACCCAGTTGGGCACGCAGCACGTCTTTGACACTGTTCAGTTCCTGCTCGATCTCGGCCTGAGCCTGAACCTTCACACGGTCAGCGTCGATACGGGCTTTTTCAACAGCCTCTTCAACGATCTGGTTACCGCGTTTCTTGGCTTGCTCAATGATTTCAGCTGCCTGAGCTTTCGCTTCGCGCAGTTGTTGACCCGCTTTATCTTGGGCCAACTCCAGGTCGCGAGCTGCTCGGGCGGCAGCGTCCAGTCCATCCGCGATCTTCTTCTGACGTTCGTGCAAAGCCGCGATGACCGGAGGCCATACGAACTTCATGCAAAAAAGTACAAAGATTAAGAACGCAACGGACTGGCCAATCAGGGTTGCATTAATGTTCACGCCAACACCTCGCTCGTTCGTTGCACAACACACTAATCACTCGACGATTCGAGTGATTAGCCAGCGAGTTGACCAACGAATGGGTTCGCGAAGGTGAAGAACAGAGCGATACCAACACCGATCATGGTTACGGCGTCGAGCAGACCGGCAACGATGAACATTTTAACTTGCAGCATTGGAACCATTTCTGGCTGACGCGCTGCGCCTTCCAGGAACTTGCCACCCAACAGGCCGAAACCAATTGCGGTACCCAGTGCGCCCAGGCCGATCAACAGTGCAACAGCGATAGCGGTTAGACCAACTACAGTTTCCATCTTTCCTCCCGACTTTTACGTCGTATGGTTTAGGTTTTTTAGATTTTAAAGCGGTAAAACAAATCGTTTCATAGCCCTGTTCGGGCCCCCACCCGTGTTACCGGGTGGGACATCAGACCAGTCGAGACTGGTCTTAATGGTTCTCTTCGTGCGCCATCGAAAGGTAAACGATGGTCAGCATCATGAAGATAAACGCCTGCAGGGTGATGATCAGGATGTGGAACACAGCCCACGCCCACTGCAGAACTATGCCCAGGCCGCTAAGCCAGAGCAGACCGCTGCCGAACATCACAGCAATCAGAATGAAGACCAGTTCGCCGGCATACATGTTGCCGAACAGACGCAGTGCCAACGAGATTGGCTTGGCAATCAGTGTCACGAACTCAAGCAGGAAGTTCACCGGAATCAGCAGGGCTTGAACGAAGATGTTCTTGCTGCCGAATGGGTGCAGGGTCAGTTCGCCGATGAAACCGCCGATGCCCTTGACCTTGATGCTGTAGAAAATGATCAACGCGAATACCGACAGGGCCATGCCCAGGGTAGCGTTCGGGTCAGTGGTCGATACGGCGCGGAACGGAATGTGCGGATCGCCGGAGATCAACATGGCCACTTGAGGAATCCAGTCAACCGGAATCAGGTCGACGGCGTTCATCAGGAAGACCCAGACGAAGATGGTCAGCGCCAACGGTGCAATCACCGGGCTACGGCCATGGAAGCTGTCTTTCACGCTGCCATCGACGAATTCGACCAATACTTCAACGAAGTTCTGCAAAGCACCAGGTTGACCGGAAGTCGCCTTCTTTGCCGCCATGCGGAAAAGAAGAACGAAGATCAGACCCAACGCGACCGACCAGCCGAGAGTATCGACGTGGAAAGCCCAGAAGCCCATTTCTTTGGCTTCTGCTGCGGTGTGGGCAAAACCCCACCCGCCAGTTGGGTGCTGACCGAAGGTCAGGTTCTGCAAGTGGTGCTGGATATAGCCCGAAGCGGTTGTCTCTGCCATGGTTGCCTCAAACGCCCTAAGGTCTCGAAAGTCTTGTTCTCATCAGCAGGGGAGCGAACCAGCTGACCAGTTGGGTCAGCACGAAGACGCCGAATACTGCTAACGGCGCCAGTGGCTTCACACCTGCAAACGTCAATGCAAACAGCACTGCCGTCAAAATCAGTTTGCCCGCCTCGCCGGCATAAAAAGACCGGACGATGGCTTGAGCTGCTCGGGCGCCGGAAAACCGAAATGCCCTGTGAGCGAAATAAATATTGGGAAGCAAGGCTATCAGGCCTCCGCAAAGTCCTGAGTACCCGGCAACGACTCCATGCCATTGCCAGAGCGCCAAAGCGGCAATCAGCAAAACGACAAATTGAGCCATTAACACCGGAAAAACTGCCAAGCGATGGAACGGCAAGCGGTCTGGCGTGCGGTTTTCCATCACTTCTACTCCCCAATGGTCGGCTGCCGGAATTCAATAATCTGGCATAATTTGTGCCGACAAAATGCGCGCAGAGTATAGGGGCGGTTCTGCCCCTATTCAACCGTCAGGTAGTGATTTCCGACTTCACGCTACATGAGGAATTGTTTCAGCGGATGTGTGCAAGCACACCTTGAAGCTCATCAAGAGAGTTATAGCCAATCACCAGCTGCCCCTTACCCTTCTTTCCGTGGCGGATCTGCACCGCAGAGCCTAGGCGCTCGGCCAGGCGCTGCTCGAGTCGGGCGATATCCGGGTCCGGTTTTGCCGGTTCCACAGGCTCCGGTTTGCCACTCAACCACTGGCGAACCAGTGCTTCAGTCTGGCGCACAGTCAGCCCCCGTGCGACAACGTGTCGCGCCCCTTCGACTTGTTGGTTTTCCGGCAAGCCGAGCAAGGCACGGGCATGACCCATTTCCAGGTCACCGTGAGACAGCATGGTTTTGATGACTTCCGGCAACGCAATCAGACGCAACAGGTTGGCGACGGTGACGCGGGACTTACCCACAGCCTCGGCCACTTGTTGCTGAGTCAGCTGGAATTCCTGCTGCAACCGCTGCAAGGCCACCGCTTCTTCGATCGGATTGAGGTCTTCACGCTGGATGTTCTCGATCAGCGCCATGGCGATGGCGGTTTCATCCGACACATCGCGAACCATTGCCGGGATGGTTTCCTGACCAGCCTGCTGGCTGGCACGCCAGCGGCGTTCGCCAGCGATGATTTCGAAGCGGCCGCTGCCGATCGAACGAACCACGATCGGCTGCATCACGCCCTGGGCCTTGATCGATTGCGCCAGTTCCTCAAGCGCTTGTGAGTCCATGTCCCGCCGCGGCTGGTATTTGCCACGCTGGAGCAGGTCCAGCGGCAGGTGCTGGAGTTCACGTTGATCGGCCTGTACAGCCTGTTCTTCCAGCGCGCTGACAGTCGGACCACTCAGCAGTGCATCCAGTCCACGTCCGAGACCTCGTTTCTTGACGGCCATGGGGATCCCTTAAGTTGCCTGAGCAGCGGCGATGCGTGAGTTTTTGCGCTGACGGCGAACCATCTCGCCAGCCAATGCCAGATAGGCAATCGCGCCCCGCGATGATTTGTCGTACGCCAGCGCCGGCATCCCATAGCTTGGCGCTTCGGCCAGACGGATGTTGCGCGGAATCACGGTGTCGTAGAGCTGATCGCCGAAATGTTCCTTGAGCTGCGCCGATACGTCGTTCATCAGGCTCAAGCGCGGGTCGTACATGGTCCGCAACAGGCCTTCGACTTTCAGGTTCGGGTTCAGCAGTTCGGCAATGCGCTTGATGTTATCCACAAGGTCGCTCAACCCTTCGAGCGCGAAGTACTCGCACTGCATGGGGATAATCACCCCGTCGGCGGCAACCAGCGCGTTGAGCGTCAACATCGACAGCGACGGCGGGCAGTCGATCAAAATGTAATCGTAGTTTTCACGGATTGGCGCCAACGCACTGCGCAGACGGCTTTCCTTCATCTGCATTTCCAGCAGAACAACTTCGGCCGCGGTCAGGTCGCGGTTGGCCGGCAGCAACTGGTAACCACCGTGTTCGGAATAGTGCATGGCCTGGGCCAGATCGCATTCACCGATCAGCAGGTCGTAGACCGAGTTTTCCAGGCCGTGTTTATCCACACCGCTACCCATGGTGGCGTTGCCCTGTGGATCGAGATCGATCAACAGCACCCGACGCTTGGTAGCGACCAGGGAAGCTGCGAGGTTGATGCAGGTGGTGGTCTTGCCCACACCACCCTTTTGGTTCGCTATCGCGAATACCTTAGCCATTCTTGCTTGTGTTCCCAATCATGCCGTGCGGCGCAGTATCAGCAGATGGCGTTGGCCTTGGCAACCGGGTACGGCCAGGGCGTGTTCGCTATCGAGGTGGAAGTCTGCCGGCAATGCTACCAGCTCATCGGCGGGATGAACGCCCTTCATTGCCAGCCAACGTGTATCGGCATCGCCCAAATGGCGAGTCCAGTTGCTGAAGTTCTCCATGCTGCTGAACGCCCGGGAAATGATCCCGTTGAATGGCAGTTCCGGCTGGAAGGCTTCGACGCGACTGTGGATAACTTGCAGGTTATCCAGTTTGAGTTCGAGTTTGACCTGGGTCAGGAAGCGGGTTTTCTTGCCATTGCTGTCCAGGCAGGTCACTTGCGACTCGGGAAACAGGATCGCCAACGGTATCCCTGGCATGCCGCCGCCACTGCCCACATCCAGCCAACGGCCGTTTTCGATGAAGGACATAACACTCAGGCTGTCGAGCAAATGCCGTGAAACCATTTCGTCTGGATCACGCACTGCGGTGAGGTTGTAGGCCTTGTTCCATTTTATCAACAGGGCCAGATAACCCAGCAGCTGTGCATGCTGGGCTTCCGTCAGGTTGACACCGAGCTGGCGAGCACCTGTGGATAACTCTTCGGCGTGTTGCGAGGTGACCAACGAACTCAAGCGCTTTGCTCCAACTGACGGCCCGCGCCGCGTTTTTTCAAATGAATCATCAACAGCGAAATCGCTGCCGGGGTCACGCCCGGAATACGCGACGCCTGGCCCAGGGTCTCTGGACGGGTCGCGCCGAGCTTGCTCTGGATCTCTTTCGAGAGACCAGAGATGTTCGTGTAATCGATATCCACAGGCAGTTTGGTGTCTTCGCTGGCCCGCAGGCGCGCGATTTCATCCTGTTGACGATCGATGTAACCGGCGTATTTGGTTTTGATTTCGACCTGTTCGGCGACCTGTGGATCTTCTGCGCCCCCACCGGTCACGGCGATCAGACCAGCGTAGTCGATTTCCGGACGGCTCAGCAGGTTGAGCAAATTGTATTCGTGGGTCAGCGGCGTACCGAATTTCTCGGAAATCGCATCGCCCTGCTCGGTGCCCGGGCGAACCCAGGTACTTTTCAGGCGTTGCTCTTCCAGATCGATACTTTCGCGTTTCTTGCAGAACGCCGCCCAACGCACGTCATCCACCAGACCCAATTCGCGACCTTTTTCGGTCAAACGCAGGTCGGCGTTGTCTTCGCGCAGGATCAAACGGTATTCGGCGCGGGATGTGAACATCCGATACGGTTCCTGGGTTCCCAGGGTAATCAGGTCGTCGACCAAAACGCCGATGTACGCTTCGTCGCGACGCGGGCACCAGGCATCTTTGCCCTGCGCACGCAGTGCGGCGTTGGCTCCGGCCAGCAAACCTTGGGCGCCGGCTTCTTCGTAACCGGTGGTGCCGTTGATTTGCCCGGCAAAGAACAGACCGCCGATCACTTTGGTTTCCAGGCTGTACTTCAGGTCACGCGGGTCGAAGTAGTCGTACTCGATGGCGTAGCCTGGGCGAACGATGTGCGCGTTTTCCATGCCACGAATCGATTGCACGATCTGCAGCTGCACGTCGAACGGCAGGGAAGTGGATATCCCGTTCGGGTACAGCTCGTGGGTGGTCAGACCTTCCGGCTCGATGAAGACCTGGTGGCTTTCCTTGTCGGCAAAGCGGTGGATCTTGTCTTCGATCGATGGGCAATAACGCGGGCCGATACCTTCGATCACACCGGAATACATCGGCGAACGATCAAGGTTCGAAGCGATGATTTCGTGGGTACGGGCGTTGGTGTGGGTAATCCAGCAGCTGACCTGTTTCGGATGCTGCTCTTTGGAGCCCATGAACGACATCACCGGAATCGGCGTATCCCCTGCCTGCTCGGTCATGACCGAGAAATCCACAGAGCGACCGTCGATACGCGGCGGAGTACCGGTTTTCAGGCGACCGACCCGCAATGGCAGTTCGCGCAGGCGATGAGCCAAAGCAATCGACGGCGGATCACCGGCGCGACCACCGGAATAGTTCTGCATGCCGATGTGGATAAGTCCACCGAGGAAGGTGCCAGTGGTCAACACCACGGAATCTGCAAAGAAACGCAGACCCATTTGGGTGACAACACCGCGCACTTGTTCCTGCTCGACGATCAGGTCGTCAGCAGCTTGTTGAAATATCCACAGGTTCGGCTGGTTTTCCAAAGTTTCGCGGACAGCGGCCTTGTACAGAACCCGATCTGCCTGAGCGCGGGTTGCACGCACGGCTGGGCCTTTGCGGCTGTTCAATACGCGAAACTGAATACCGCCTTTATCGGTCGCCATGGCCATCGCGCCGCCCAGGGCATCGATTTCTTTAACCAAATGGCTTTTGCCGATCCCGCCAATGGCTGGGTTGCAACTCATGGCACCGAGGGTTTCCACGTTATGCGTCAGCAACAGGGTTTTTGCCCCCATACGTGCAGATGCAAGTGCTGCCTCGGTACCGGCATGACCGCCGCCGATGACGATCACTTCAAAACGGGAAGGGAAATCCACCACGCACCTCGTGCCTGCTTCAGTCAGGTAATCCGGAAATAGTTTGAGCTCAGGTTTTTGGACCTGGTCGGCAAGTATAGGGACTTCGCCCTTCCTAAAGAACCCTTTGCACAAAATTTAACCAGCTGTGGAGAACTCGAGGTTATAGAAATTAAAAAGAGAGAAATTAATTAAATCTTTGTTTTTATGTTTATTTCTACTGAGCCACCTTTCTGTGGATAGATTGATACAGCCCTTTATTTTCAATATGTACAGAGATTCAAAACCCTGTGGTCATGTGCCAAGGAGGCCCTTGGATAACCGGTTTAAGCCTGTGGATGAAAGGGTCGGTTATCCACAGAGGTGGTTATCTTCAGTTTTCAGGCCTTGTTATCAACTGCCCTTAGCGGCACTTATTCACAGGGCTTAATCCACAGAAAAGCCGTCGAATAAGCAAATCCCGGGCAAGGGAAATCCGCTCAAGCGAAGAATCTGCTCGGCACTGGGGGAAAAATTTCAGAAAAGGAGAGAACAGACAGGCCTGAATGGCCTGTCTGTGGACAGCGAAAGGGGTTATTTACCGATACAGAAGCTGGAAAAGATCCTTCCCAGCAGATCATCGGAGCTGAACGCGCCGGTGATTTCGCCCAAAGACTGCTGTGCCTGCCGCAAATCTTCGGCCAGCAGTTCACCGGCACCCGCTAACGTCAGCTGCGCACGGCCATGCTCAAGGGACGCACTCGCATGACGCAATGCCTCCAGGTGACGCCTGCGAGCACTGAAGCTGCTTTCGGAGGTCTGCTCGTAACCCATGCAGGCCTTGAGATGTTCGCGCAACAGTTCCAGGCCTTCGCCGGCAGACCTCGCACTGAGGCTGATAGTAACGTGGCCATCGTTGCTGACTTCCAGAGCAATCGCTTCGCCCGTCAGATCAGCCTTGTTACGGATCAGCGTAACTTTTGCCGGATCCGGGCGGGTTTCGAGAAATTCAGGCCACAAGGCAAATGGATCAAGGGCCTCGGGAGCTGTGGCATCGACCACCAGCAATACCCGATCTGCCTCGCCGATGGCTTTCAATGCCCGTTCGACGCCAATTTTCTCCACCTGATCATCGGTATCGCGCAGGCCGGCAGTGTCGACCACGTGCAACGGCATGCCATCGATGTGGATATGTTCGCGAAGAATGTCCCGGGTCGTGCCGGCAATCTCGGTCACGATCGCCGCTTCCCGTCCAGCCAAGGCATTCAGAAGGCTGGATTTGCCGGCATTCGGCCGGCCGGCGATCACCACGGTCATGCCGTCGCGTAGCAAGGCCCCTTGCCCGGCTTCACGCAGTACTGTGGATAATTCATCGCGCACTTTGTCGAGCATGCTCAGGACATGACCATCCGCGAGGAAGTCGATTTCTTCCTCGGGGAAGTCGATGGCTGCTTCGACGTAAATGCGCAGGCCTATCAATTGCTCGGTGAGGTTATGCACACGCTGGGAAAACGCACCCTGCAACGAACGCAGGGCATTTCGTGCCGCCTGTGCAGAACTTGCCTCGATCAAGTCGGCAATGGCTTCGGCCTGAGCCAGATCGAGCTTGTCGTTGAGGAAGGCACGCTCGCTGAATTCACCCGGCCGGGCCAGACGACAGCCCAGTTCCAGGCAACGCTTGAGCAGCATATCCAGAACGATCGGGCCGCCGTGGCCCTGCAGCTCAAGCACATCTTCGCCGGTGAACGAGTTCGGTCCCGGGAAATATAGCGCGATGCCTTCGTCTAGCACCTCTTCGTTTGCACTGAGGAACGGACCGTAATGGGCAAACCGCGGTTTCAGTTCGCGACCGCTGATGGCTTTGGCCGCCAGACTCGCCAGCGGCCCGGAAATACGGACAATGCCCACACCGCCGCGACCTTGAGCGGTGGCGACGGCAGCGATGGTTTCACGAGGAACGCTCATAAACCGGTATCCAGACAAAAGTGACAGATAGCAAAACGCCCCACTAGGGGGCGTTTTGAGTGGTTATCCACAGAGTAAGTTACGCCTCGGCTTTTTTGGTAGCCGCTTCGATTTTACGCGTGATGTACCACTGTTGTGCGATCGACAAAACGTTGTTCACAACCCAATACAGCACCAGACCAGCAGGGAACCACAAGAAGAAGAAGGTGAAGATGATCGGCATCATTTTCATGACCTTCGCCTGCATCGGATCCGGAGGTGTCGGGTTCAACTGCTGCTGGATGAACATGGTTGCGCCCATGATGATCGGCAGAATGAAGAACGGATCCTTGATCGACAGGTCAGTAATCCACAGCATGAACGGCGCCTGGCGCATTTCCACGCTTTCCAGCAGAACCCAGTATAGCGAAAGGAAAACCGGCATCTGCACGAGGATTGGCAAGCAGCCACCCAGCGGATTGATCTTCTCTTTCTTGTACAGCTCCATCATGGATTGCGACATTTTCTGCCGGTCGTCGCCATGTTGCTCTTTCAGCGCGGCCAGTTTCGGTGCCACTGCACGCATGCGCGCCATGGATTTGTAGCTGGCAGCCGATAGCGGGAAGAAAATCCCTTTGATCAGCATGGTCAGGAAGATGATCGACCAGCCCCAGTTACCGACCAGCGCATGGATATTTTGCAGCAACCAGAAGATTGGTTGGGCAATGAACCACAGAATGCCGTAGTCGACAGTCAGCTCCAGGCCTGGGGACAACTCTTTCAGCACAGCCTGGCTTTTCGGACCGGCGTACAGAACGGCGCTGGTTTCAGCTTTCGCACCTGGCGCGACAGTCATTGCCGGGGCGGTGTAGCCGATGATGTAGTTGCCTTTGCTGTCTTTACGGGTCTGGACGATGTTGTTTTCGCCCTTGACCGGAATCCATGCAGTCACGAAGTAGTGCTGCAACCAGGCAACCCAACCACCAGTGACGGTTTCTTTCAGCTGAGCCTTGTCCATGTCGCTCATCGACACTTTCTTGTACGGCTCGTTACTTGTCCACAGGGCGGCGCCTAGGTAAGTCGCGGTGCCGGTGGCGGTGCTGGAAGAAGGATCGGAGCTGGCATCACGCTTCAATTGCGCGAACATTGCACCGGACCAGGGCTGAGCGCTCTGGTTGTCGATCAGGTAGGAAACGGTTACGTCATACAGGCCACGTTTCAGCGTGAAACGCTTGATGTAGTTGACGCCGTCCTTGCTGAACTTCAGGTCCGCGACCAATTGGTCTTGACCGTCAGCCAGTTGATAAATCTTCTTCTCGGAGGAGTAAACCGGACGACCGGCAGGACTTGCGTCCGGACCGTTGGTGCCGATCAGGCCGCTCTGAGCCAGATAAGTCCGCTCGTTGCCGTTATCGAACAGCTGGAATGGAATTTCAGGATGGTCCTGGCGACGTGGATACAGCGGCAACGTCAACTGGGCAACATCACCACCTTGTGGATCGATGGCCAGGTTGAGCACATCCGTTTTGATCTGGATGAGGTCTTTGCTTGCTGCCACTGGCGTTTCAGCAGGTGCAGTTGCACTGGTATCGCTTGCGGCGCGTGGAATGTCGTCACTGACAGAAGCATTATTGCCAGTCGCAGTGTCCGGTAGGCCCGGTGCGGTAGTACTGGAAGCAACATTCTGAGTCGGCAGGGCAGCCTGGCCATAGTCCTGGTTCCATTTAAGAACCATAACGTAGGACACGATTGCCAGGGCGACGATCAGGATCGTGCGTTTGATATCCATGATTACTCGGCCATCGAAGAAGAACGGGAGGTAGGGATAGATGGAACCGGGTCATAACCACCGGGATTCCACGGATGACAGCGACCTAAACGACGAAAGGTCAGCCAGCCACCGCGCAGAAGGCCATGATTTTCAATGGCTTCATACGCGTAGCAGGAACAACTGGGGTAGAAACGACAGTGACTGGCCATCAAAGGACTGATGGCATAGCGATAAAACTGGATCGGAACGAGCGCCAGTTTACGCATCGGGACTGTCTACCCCTACAGTTTCGGTTTTAGCTGCTGGTACCGGCTTGCTGCGTGCCAGACGTTTCCAGAGTTTGCCGAAATGCTGAATCAATTCGGGGCTTTCTACGTCACCCAAACCTTTGCGCGCGACAATAACGATGTCCCAACCGACCAGTAAATCCTGGTTCAGGCGAAACGATTCGCGCATCAGACGTTTGAGGCGATTGCGCTCGACGGAGAGCTTTACGCTCTTTTTCCCGATAACCAGCCCGAGACGGGGGTGATCAAGATCGTTGTTGCGCGCAAGGAGCAGGAGATTTTTCCCCGGAACCTTGCCGGTAGGGGAGTCAAAGACTGCCTTGAAATGCCGGGGAGTAAGCAGACGCTTTTCCCGACTGAAGTCCTGACTCACCTCCAGTGCCGGATTATCAAACTGCCAGACGCGCACGACCTTTGGCGCGACGACGCGACAGGACGGCACGACCGTTCTTGGTAGCCATGCGAGCACGGAAACCGTGGGTACGAGCGCGTTTGATAGTGCTTGGTTGGAAAGTACGTTTCATTGTCGTGTTACCTGGTTCGTCCACAACGGGCCGGAATGGCCCCCGTTTTAAGAGACCGGGGATTCTAGAGAAAGCAAGCCTCTAGGTCAATTTCCAACCAGCGTTTCCTTATAAATAGATCTCCAGACGATTTGGTCGCCGAAGGCCGTTCGCTAGATATAGAAATAAAGAAGGGAATTATTTAAAGCTTTTCTGTAATGCTTATAAAAGCTAGGGCCACGGTCTTCTGGGGATAACTGCCTTTAGCCCTTCTAAACCGTGATGTACAGAGAATGACAACTACGGTGGAAAACGGTGGTCAGCCTGTGCTGCGCTGTCGGATAAGCTGTGTGTGGAAAGGCTAGTTATCCACAGGCAGGTTATCCACCGTGTTTCGCCCCCACTTGTCCAGTGCCCTCATGGGCGGTTATCCACAGAGCTTATGCACATACCGTTGGTCTTCTTTTTTTGGGTTAACGCATTGATAAATCATGTCCTGTGCGCAACCTGCATGTGGATAAGTGGACGACTGGTCGCTACAATGACCGCTTGTTTTTGCCTCACCGGCTTTCAACTTAGGGGATATCCGTGTCAGTGGAACTTTGGCAGCAGTGCGTAGAGCTTTTGCGCGATGAGCTGCCTGCCCAACAATTCAACACTTGGATCCGTCCACTACAGGTCGAAGCCGAAGGCGATGAGCTGCGTGTCTACGCGCCGAATCGTTTTGTTCTCGACTGGGTCAATGAAAAATACCTGGGCCGCGTCCTTGAACTGTTGGATGAGAATGGCAATGGCCTGGCGCCGGCGCTTTCCTTATTAATAGGCAGCAAACGCAGTTCGACACCGCGGGCGGCGCCCAATGCCCCGTTGGCCGCTGCGGCGTCCCAGGCTCAGGCCGCTCAAGCGCCTGTCAGCGCACCAGCGCCTGGTCCGGCAGCTGCTCCGACCAAACGTGCGACACAAAAAGTTGCTGAAGTCAGTGAAGAGCCGTCCCGCGACAGCTTCGATCCAATGGCCGGCGCCAGTTCGCAACAGGCCCCGGTCCGCTCCGAACAGCGCACGGTGCAGGTCGAAGGCGCGCTCAAGCACACCAGCTACCTGAACCGCACCTTTACCTTCGAGAACTTCGTCGAAGGCAAGTCCAACCAACTCGCCCGGGCTGCGGCCTGGCAGGTGGCGGACAACCCCAAGCACGGCTACAACCCGCTCTTCCTTTATGGCGGTGTCGGCTTGGGTAAAACCCACTTGATGCATGCTGTGGGTAACCACCTGTTAAAGAAGAATCCGAATGCCAAGGTTGTGTACCTGCATTCCGAGCGTTTTGTCGCGGACATGGTCAAGGCTTTGCAGCTGAATGCGATCAACGAGTTCAAGCGCTTCTACCGCTCGGTGGATGCCTTGCTGATCGATGACATTCAGTTCTTCGCCCGCAAGGAACGCTCCCAGGAAGAGTTTTTCCACACCTTCAACGCCCTGCTTGAAGGTGGCCAGCAGGTCATTCTTACCAGTGACCGCTATCCGAAAGAAATCGAAGGCCTTGAAGAACGCCTGAAGTCACGTTTCGGCTGGGGCCTGACGGTTGCCGTCGAGCCGCCGGAGCTGGAAACCCGCGTGGCGATCTTGATGAAAAAGGCCGACCAGGCCAAAGTCGATCTGCCACACGACGCGGCGTTCTTCATTGCCCAGCGTATTCGCTCCAACGTTCGTGAGCTGGAAGGCGCGCTCAAACGCGTGATCGCCCACTCGCACTTCATGGGCCGCGATATCACCATTGAGCTGATTCGCGAATCCCTGAAAGACTTGTTGGCGCTGCAAGACAAACTGGTCTCTGTGGATAACATTCAGCGCACCGTCGCCGAGTATTACAAGATCAAGATCTCCGACCTGCTGTCCAAGCGTCGTTCACGCTCGGTGGCACGTCCGCGTCAGGTTGCTATGGCGTTGTCCAAGGAACTGACCAACCACAGCTTGCCGGAAATCGGCGATGTGTTTGGCGGCCGCGACCACACGACTGTTTTGCACGCCTGCCGCAAGATCAACGAGCTTAAGGAATCCGACGCGGACATCCGCGAGGACTATAAGAACCTGCTGCGTACACTGACTACTTGATGAACACCAGCGCAGCTTATTAAGGCAAGGGACTAGACCATGCATTTCACCATTCAACGCGAAGCCCTGTTGAAACCCCTGCAACTGGTCGCAGGCGTCGTCGAGCGCCGACAGACCTTGCCGGTGCTTTCCAACGTGCTGCTGGTTGTCGAAGGCCAGCAACTGTCGCTGACCGGTACCGACCTGGAAGTCGAGCTGGTCGGTCGTGTGCAACTCGAAGAGCCTGCGGACCCGGGTTCCATCACTGTGCCTGCGCGCAAGCTGATGGACATCTGCAAGAGCCTGCCGAACGATGCGCTGATCGACATCAAGGTCGATGAGCAGAAGCTCGTGGTGAAGGCCGGCCGTAGCCGCTTCACCCTGTCGACCCTGCCGGCCAATGACTTCCCGACAGTGGAAGAAGGCCCGGGCTCGCTGACCTGCAGCCTCGAGCAAAGCAAACTGCGTCGTTTGATCGAACGCACCAGCTTCGCCATGGCGCAGCAGGACGTACGTTACTACCTCAATGGCATGCTGCTGGAAGTCTCGGCCGGGGTCATCCGCGCCGTAGCCACCGATGGTCACCGTCTGGCCATGTGCTCGATGCAGGCCGATATCGGTCAGCCGGATCGTCATCAGGTGATCGTGCCGCGCAAAGGTATTCTGGAGCTGGCGCGTCTGCTGACCGAACCGGACGGCAACGTCAGCATCGTGTTGGGCCAGCACCACATCCGCGCCACCACCGGCGAGTTCACTTTCACCTCGAAACTGGTCGACGGTAAATTCCCTGACTACGAGCGTGTTCTGCCTAAAGGCGGCGACAAGCTGGTACTCGGCGATCGCCAGGCGTTGCGTGAAGCGTTCAGCCGTACCGCGATTCTGTCCAACGAGAAGTACCGTGGCATCCGTCTGCAACTGGCCAATGGTCAGCTGAAGATCCAGGCGAACAACCCGGAGCAGGAGGAAGCGGAAGAAGAAGTGGGTGTTGAGTACAACGGCGGCTCTCTGGAAATCGGCTTCAACGTGAGCTATCTGCTCGACGTACTGGGTGTGATGACCACTGAGCAGGTTCGCTTGATCCTGTCCGACTCAAACAGCAGTGCGCTGGTGCAAGAGTCCGACAACGACGACTCGGCCTACGTTGTCATGCCGATGCGTCTGTAATCATGCTCAGCAGAACCTAGATGTCCTTAAGTCGCGTCTCGGTCACCGCGGTGCGCAATCTGCACCCGGTGACCTTCTCCCCCTCCCCCCGAATAAACATTCTTTACGGCGCCAACGGCAGCGGCAAAACCAGTGTTCTGGAAGCCATTCATCTGCTGGGGCTTGCCCGTTCGTTTCGTAGCAGCCGTCTGTTACCCGTCATTCAATACGAGCAATTGGCGTGCACGGTGTTTGGCCAGGTCGAATTGGCCGAGGGTGGACACAGCGCGCTGGGGATATCTCGCGACCGCCAGGGTGAGTTCCAGATCCGCATCGACGGGCAGAATGCTCGAAGCGCAGCGCAACTGGCAGAGATCCTGCCGCTGCAGCTGATCAACCCGGACAGCTTCCGCTTGCTGGAAGGTGCGCCGAAGATACGCCGACAGTTTCTCGACTGGGGTGTGTTCCACGTGGAACCCCGATTCATGTCCACGTGGCAGCGCTTGCAGAAGGCCTTGCGCCAGAGAAACTCTTGGCTGCGACATGGTACACTTGACGCCGTTTCGCAAGCGGTTTGGGACAGAGAACTGTGCCAGGCCAGCGTTGAAATAGATGAATACCGCCGCGCTTACATCAAAGCCTTGAAACCAGTCTTTGAACAGACCTTGAGCGAGTTGGTTGAGCTTGAGGGCTTAACGCTCAGCTATTACCGAGGTTGGGACAAAGACCGTGAGTTGAGTGCAGTGCTCGCCGGGTCCCTTCAGCGGGATCAGCAAATGGGTCATACCCAAGCCGGACCACAACGCGCTGATTTGCGTCTTAGATTGGGCGCACATAACGCCGCGGACATCTTGTCCCGTGGTCAGCAGAAGTTAGTGGTTTGCGCACTGCGGATCGCCCAAGGGCACCTGGTTAGCCAGGCCCGTCGCGGCCAGTGTATTTATCTGGTGGATGACCTGCCGTCTGAATTGGATGAGCACCACCGTCGCGCGCTTTGCCGCTTGCTGGAAGACTTACGCTGCCAGGTCTTTATCACCTGTGTAGATCACGAATTATTGAGGGAAGGCTGGCAGACGGAAACGCCAGTCGCTCTGTTCCACGTGGAACAGGGCCGTATCACCCAGACCCACGACCATCGGGAGTGAAGGCATTGAGCGAAGAAAATACGTACGACTCAACGAGCATTAAAGTGCTGAAAGGCCTGGATGCCGTACGCAAACGTCCCGGTATGTACATTGGTGACACTGACGATGGCAGTGGTCTGCACCACATGGTGTTCGAGGTGGTCGATAACTCGATCGACGAAGCTTTGGCCGGACATTGCGACGACATCAGCATCATCATCCACCCGGACGAATCCATCACCGTTCGCGACAACGGTCGTGGCATCCCGGTAGACGTGCACAAAGAAGAAGGTGTCTCGGCGGCCGAGGTCATCATGACCGTGCTGCACGCCGGCGGTAAGTTCGACGACAACTCCTACAAAGTATCCGGCGGTCTGCACGGTGTAGGTGTGTCGGTGGTGAACGCATTGTCCAAAGAGCTTGTTCTTACAGTGCGCCGCAGCGGCAAGATCTGGGAACAGACTTACGTCCACGGTGTTCCGCAAGAACCGATGAAAATCGTCGGCGAGAGCGAGACAACCGGTACCCAGATTCACTTCAAGCCATCAGCTGAAACCTTCAAGAACATCCACTTCAGCTGGGACATCCTGGCCAAGCGGATTCGCGAACTGTCCTTCCTCAACTCCGGTGTCGGCATCGTCCTCAAGGACGAGCGTAGCGGCAAGGAAGAGCTGTTCAAGTACGAAGGTGGTCTGCGTGCGTTCGTTGAATACCTGAACACCAACAAGACTGCGGTCAACCAGGTGTTCCACTTCAACATCCAGCGTGAAGACGGCATCGGCGTTGAAATCGCCTTGCAGTGGAACGACAGCTTCAATGAGAACCTGTTGTGCTTCACCAACAACATTCCCCAGCGCGATGGCGGTACTCACCTGGTGGGTTTCCGTTCGGCACTGACGCGTAACCTGAACACCTACATCGAAGCTGAAGGTTTGGCGAAGAAGCACAAAGTTGCCACCACCGGTGACGATGCCCGTGAAGGCCTGACGGCGATCATTTCGGTAAAAGTGCCGGATCCGAAGTTCAGCTCCCAGACCAAAGACAAGCTGGTGTCTTCCGAAGTGAAGACCGCGGTCGAACAGGAAATGGGCAAGTACTTCTCTGACTTCCTGCTGGAGAACCCGAACGAAGCCAAGCTGGTCGTCGGTAAGATGATCGACGCGGCGCGTGCGCGTGAAGCCGCGCGTAAGGCCCGTGAGATGACCCGCCGTAAAGGCGCACTGGACATCGCCGGCCTGCCGGGCAAACTGGCTGACTGCCAGGAAAAAGACCCTGCCCTCTCCGAACTGTACCTCGTGGAAGGTGACTCTGCTGGCGGCTCCGCCAAGCAGGGACGCAACCGTCGCACCCAGGCCATCCTGCCGCTCAAGGGCAAGATCCTGAACGTCGAGAAGGCACGCTTCGACAAGATGATCTCTTCGCAAGAAGTGGGCACCTTGATCACCGCGCTGGGCTGCGGCATTGGCCGCGACGAGTACAACATCGACAAGCTGCGTTATCACAACATCATCATCATGACCGATGCTGACGTCGACGGTTCGCACATCCGTACCCTGCTGCTGACCTTCTTCTTCCGTCAGTTGCCGGAGCTGATCGAGCGCGGCTACATCTACATCGCTCAGCCGCCGCTGTACAAGGTCAAGAAAGGCAAGCAAGAGCAATACATCAAAGACGACGACGCCATGGAAGAGTACATGACGCAGTCGGCCCTGGAAGATGCGAGCCTGCACCTGAATGACGAAGCCCCGGGTATCTCCGGTGAAGCCCTCGAGCGTCTGGTGAATGATTTCCGTCTGGTGATGAAGACCCTCAAGCGTCTGTCGCGCCTGTACCCACAGGAACTGACCGAGCACTTCATCTACCTGCCAGCCGTCAGCATGGAGCAATTGTCCGATCATGCAGCGATGCAGGATTGGCTGGCTCAGTACGAAGTTCGCCTGCGCACCGTCGAAAAATCCGGTCTGGTTTACAAAGCCAGCCTGCGAGAAGATCGTGAGCGTAACGTCTGGCTGCCAGAGGTCGAATTGATCTCCCACGGTCTGTCGAACTACGTCACCTTCAACCGCGACTTCTTCGGCAGCAACGATTACAAGACCGTCGTCTCCCTGGGCGCTCAGCTGAGCACCTTGCTGGACGAAGGCGCTTATATTCAGCGCGGTGAACGCAAGAAAGCCGTCACCGAGTTCAAGGAAGCCCTTGAATGGCTGATGGCCGAAAGCACCAAGCGTCATACCATCCAGCGCTACAAAGGTCTGGGCGAAATGAACCCGGATCAGCTGTGGGAAACCACCATGGATCCGGGTTCGCGCCGCATGCTCAAAGTGACCATCGAAGACGCCATTGGCGCAGACCAGATCTTCAACACCTTGATGGGTGATGCGGTCGAGCCTCGCCGTGACTTCATCGAAAGCAACGCTTTGGCGGTTTCCAACCTGGACTTCTGATCCGGTGTAGGTTCTCAGAATAAATGAGAATTTTCACAAATAAATGACTCAAGCTTGCCAGCTCAACTGACTGAAAAAGCCAACGTTTAAACGCGTTGGCTTTTTTTATATAAAAATAGTAATTTTTAGCTTGTAGTTTTGGGTAAGGGCGGACATTCAATATTCAAGAATCGCTATAAAGGAATTGTCAGGCGCCAAACCGACAACCTGAGAAACCGCTTGTCGTAGCTCAGGCTGTGTATCGAAAGTGGAATTAAGTTCTTCAGCCATGGCTTGGCTGCACCGGCCGCAATGGCGCCGGTCTTGAAGTCACCTCCGGTAGCGCTGGAAATCGCTCCCCCCGCCAACGCGTGCATGGCAGTATGAGCGACCCGCCTTCGGCCCACATGGCCATGCCTGTGGAACCTTTCAGGCTCTCTGATGAAAAGACGTCCTTGAAGGTCGCCCCCAGATCACCCTTGTTGTTGATCGTGCTGACTGCCGTTTGCGCGACTGCCGCCGAAAAGCTCGCCGTTGCGGCAGCCGATGCAGCAGCGCCTACAGTCGCAGCCGTGGCAGCTGACGCACCTGCCGCCGCTGCCGCCCCAGAAGCTGCGGTGCCAGCACTAGCGCCAACTGTAGCTGCGGTTCCAGTACCAGCCGTCAGCACGGTAACGATGATGATGATGATGATGATGATGATGATCGCCAACATCGCGCCCTGCCCCAGGCTCGAGTGGCTGTATTTAAACGACTCGTGAGTTTCCTTGATCAACCGCCAATCCACATCCCCTCGCTGCTCGGCCTCCTTGAGCCACGCCAACTTGGGATCAGCCTTGACCATGATATCGATGGTCTGGCTGACGGTTTTTTGGTTGATGTGTTTGATATCGATATTCAAGCCATCGGCAGCTTTGATGGCCAAGTTCCCTGAGCCTGCAATTGGCTTTGAATCAAGGTTTCGTCGGTGTGGCCTTTACCCTTCATCGAGTTCCAAGCCAGACTGGAATCGCTCTTTGTATGGCTTTCCTGACTCAGATCCTTAACGCCCTCGAAGGTAATCGAGCCGCCGCTCTGTAACGTCAGCTCATCACCACTATTCAGTTTGGCCGCCTGATAACGCTGGTCACTCCCACTGAGCAACATCAAATGACCACCCGTGGTGGCCTGCCCCAAGTTGGCCTGGCTGATGCCGAACAATCCCAGACCGGTGTGCAACAGCTTGCCACCTACGTTCTGGATGCTGCCGGTGTCCAGGCCCACATTTTGGCTGGCGGTTTCCAGGGTGCCGTCGTTGTTATCGAACGGGCCACCGATGTTGAACACCGTGTTACTGTTCTTGCCTAGGGGGGAGAAACACCGGGGACAGGCCACGTTTCAATCGAGAAGTCCCCTTCTCAGGAGAAACGTGGTCTGTCCCCCTGAGATCCCGCGATGGATGTGATGGATGTGATTGGGCGACGATTGCGGGCGTAGTCTGCTGAATAAATGAAAACGGGCGACCTTTGGGGACGCCCGTTTCTCATTCCAGCGAAAACTCTAATCAGCGGTACGAGTAAAGGTTTGCCCATACCTTCAATTTCTTAAATCGGATTCAGAACCCCCAGTACGTTCGCAACAGGAATACGCTCCTGTGGCTGGGTGACATCGTAGACATGCTGCTCGCAACCTGCCCCAATGATCACGAACTCCACCAGGTAAACCTTTTGCTTCTCGGGCTTGAAGGTGGAACTCATAGGGCCGCATGCATAAACAATTTTTTCGGCATAGCGGTAATAGTTCGAGTCGTAAACCCGCGATTCACCGATCACTTCAATCGCCTGCCCGGGATCAGCCTGCACCTCCAACTGAGGGAAGCGTTTAACGATGGCGCTGTTGGAAACCTCGTTCATTTTGGCGATCCAGCCGAATACCTTGCCACGACCGGAATCGACCACGGTTCCCAAAATCTCGGCACGCTGGTCCGCATCGGAACTGCGCCGCACGGAGAACTGCACCGGGTGAGTGAACCCTGTCGACTTCATGATGATCTTGGCGTGTTCCGCATCAGCGACGACCTTGGTTTGCTGCAACTGGACGCCATCCTTGAGCAGGCTTGGCGAGGAGTCCCTGACGTTTGAGTGACAGCCTGCCAGAGCCATGGCTAGAACTAAAAACGTGATTTTTTTCATGATTACTTCCCTGCAAAATTTGAATGGCCGCAGACCACCGAAATACTTTCGACGACAGCAGAATGCTAAAAACGGGACAAAGGGACAGATTTATTTATGAACCTGGCAAAAGACAAACTAGTCCCTTCTACATTTCAAAATACTCCTCCCCCCCTCCACTTCCCCACAAACGAAACCTATTATTCAGTAGCTCTCATGCTACGGACAAACAGCTGTGTCAATGCCGGTGATTGCAGCGGTGGCAAGGAAAACCACGTCTGGCAGATCGTCCCTTCGATACAGGCCACTTCCCTGATCGAGGCGGTGTAGATGCCGGCGTCGTGGGTGGTCAATATCTGACGGACGTTGTCGATGGTGCTGGCCGCCAGGCGCATATGGCCGTCGCTTTGCAGCGAGCCGGAGCTGTTGAGGATGCTGCGGGCGCAGGTGCCGAGCCCATCGCGATCGATACTCAGATTGCCCAGGCTGTAGATATCCCCACCACTGGTTAACGGCCATGAGCTTTTCCCAACGCATAGTCGAGCTACGTAAAAAGCTCGGTATGACACAACAAGCCCTCTCGGCGGCAACAGAGTTTCCAACTCAGTAAGGGGACGGCCCAACTCCGCCTCCTTTGCTGTGCGCAACGCAGTGAATGAAGGGATATGATCGTGCTCTAGACCATCTCCAACAACTTCTCTTGCTTTAAGATTTTTATAGGAATCGACCTCAAGCTCTTGAACCGCCGTTTTCGAAGGTACGGTTGCTTTTGCACCGAGGCTATCGCCCTTATGTCACAGGCCTAAAATCATCAATTGACTTGTTTTTCTCTTTCAATAAAGACGCAATGAAATCGGGATTAAAACTCATCAAAAAATCAATAGCATCATAAATTTTCCAGCCATGCACTTCGGGATGATCAATTATGGCGACAAGATGCTCTTCAACAAGAGGCACATACTCTGAGTAGTTCTTCCTCTTCACGAAATCAAAAATCTTGGCTATTTCGAACGGCTTACTACTCGCCAAAGTAATAATCTTCGATAGCGGAGAATAGATCTGGACTCTAGCCGCCTCGACTTCCCCACGATCAGCCACATTGGAAAAATACCGAGTAACAGCCAAGAGTATTTGACGATAAGTGTCGTCGTACCCATATAGTCGATGGGAATAGGTTCCTTCGATGCCTTCGGGTTTTTCCATACTCCCTTCCAAAGCGATCAAGCCTTCATAGACGCCCCAACTGGTCAGTAGTTTCGCAGCCAAGAATTGCTCCTCATTGTTACTCGCATGACGGAGCAAATCCAGCACAGCGTCAATTCTTTCCTGTGGGATATCCTCTGGATCCAAATCTCCTGCCGTCACGGCATAATCTGCATGCTCTGGAATGCTATTTAACAGTTCGTATGTTTTCGGCTCCATAAAAAATACCTATTTTTTTACTCTTTTAATATAGTCGGCCGGCACACAGCCCATAATCAAACATTCACCATCGCGCTTAGCGTTCCCCAGATCTCTCTCCGCGTTAATCAACGAATCGCTGTTATTCTCAGATGGGTTTCTTGTATACCTTGCACGGGCTGCGTCCACTTTCGATTGCAATTCCGCTGTCACCTGTTGATTCGTCAAAAATTTGGTATCTGGCAGTGCGCCGGAATCAATGTCCTGCTGCAAGCGCTTAACGTCGATCTCAATTTTATCAGTACCATAGTTTTTCGGGTTCGACGTTGCAATTGGATCAGTAACAGATATATAGGGCGAATTCTCAGAATTGCCACCACGCACGTGCGTTTGGACGCTGCCAGTCCCATTGATGTTGGGTGGAACCAAATCGCCGTTTTCATTGATATACGCTTTGGGTTTGCCGTTTCCGTTGACCGTTGCGCTGAATTCGTTATCGCTGCGCACAACGATCTGACCTGGCCCTTTTGCACCATCAAATTTTAGGCACTAGCGCAAAAAGCCCCTCCGGTATTAAGTAGCTAAAAATATAACTCTTTGCCTTATCTGAACTGCGCTTAAAAAAAACAGTATCAGACTCATCGGGGCCTTGGTCGCAGTACCAACTGTCGTACGTCTGCTCAGCTTTCTCGCCAACCAATTGATATACATCTCCTCCAAGAATCGCGACTCCGAAAGCCTCGAGCTCATAAATAGCATGTAAAGCGTCATCACGACTTAGGGCCCAGTTCCGCACCCCCAAATGATCTAGGGATATACCTCTACTCAGAATAGAATCAATTTGCTCCGACCATATAATACTCATAGATCACTCCGCCGAGGTCGGTTTGAATAGTCGATGATTGATTGATCCATCCGACTCTTTTATGAACTCGAAAACGCCTTGTTTCCCACGATACTCACCTGGAATTTTCAGCATATCTCTTACCACACCATCTCCCCCTGTGATCTTCGTCACCTGTCCGGCCCCTTGGAACGTAGTGACACTTTCCGGGAATCCATGAAGATCGCCAGTCTTGATCTGACCTAACACTTTATCTGTGTATTTCGTACCTGCAAAGAAATCATCCGCTACCGCACTTCCGCCTTTTGCACCCCCTTTAACCCCCGAAACCAGTACCGACGCCCCATTCCCATCCAGATACTTCCCCGTCCCCTTGAGCAACGCGATTTCCATCGCTGCCTTTGCGGCCTCGGTTCCATAGTCGCGGAGCGGATTTACATCACCCGGATAGGTTGCGCTGTTGAAGGACGCGAGTACCCTGCTTCCTTGCGTGTAGTCGTAAGGAGCAAACAACTGCCCGGTGGCCTGCCATCCATCAACAAACGACGCCGCGCCGCCCAAACCGGAGAACGCAGGTATAGCGCAACCGGCTCCAGTGACACAAGCTGGCGTGGAGAGTATCGCGCCGCCAAATCCTGCCGCAGCCCCTATCGCGCCGAGTACCGCGCGGCTCGCCTGGGATGACTGTCTGAGTTCCTTATCGTTAAGGAGCAAATCATCGTTGGCTTGGTCCCACTTCGAATATTCGTCATAGGCCCCGGTAGCGATCAGCGCACTTTGTGCACCTGTGAACCCCTTTCCGTCCGCTTCAAGCGCTTTAACAACTTGGTAGTTTGGATCATCCACAGGTACCGAGGCGGAGCAATGAACCAAAGCACATGCAGCCGCTTTCAGTTCATAAGCTTTTTCAGGCGTTTCCTTTTGTAGTTTCTCAAGTGCAACTGTCTCTTTCTGGTGAAGCTGGCGATTGTATTCGTCAGCCATCAATGCGACCCAAGAGGCTTTCTCGACATCACCGCCAGCAAGACCGGCTGCCGTCAAACCGACAACTTGAGAAACCGCTTGTCGTAGCTCAGGCTGTGTATCGAAAATGGAATTAAGTTCTCCAGCCATGGCTTGGCTGGCACCCGCCGCAATGGCTCCGGTCTTGAAGTCACCACCGGTAGCACTGGAAACCGCTCCCCCCGCCAACGCGTGCATGGCAGTACGAGCGACGCCGCCTTCGGCCCACATGGCCATGCCAGTGGTATCGCCCGCATTCTTCGCGGCCTGCCAATGGTCTTGCGCATAACCACCGACAAAATTGAATGTTGTGGCTGCTGCGACGGTACCCGCCTGATAGACCAGCCCATCTGTGAGGTTCCGGCCGAAGCTTCCTCCATTGATGGCGGTTTTGATGACTCCTCCCGCAACACCCTGAGCCCCGGCATGCAGCGCAAAACCACCCACTCCTTGAAGAGTATTTAAATCAAACCCCCTTGTGAGGTTATTAAACGGCACCGTATTACCGCCGAGCGCGGGATCGATAACGCCCTTGGTAAAACCAGCCGTGATCCCGGCGATCACATAGCCTTTCAGGCTTTCTGATGAAAAGACGTCCTTGAAGGTCGCCCCCAGATCACCCTTGTTGTTGATCGTGCTGACTGCCGTTTGCGCGACTGCCGCGGAAAAACTCGCCGTTGCGGCGGCCGATGCAGCAGCGCCTACAGTCGCAGCCGTGGCAGCTGACGCACCTGCCGCCGCTGCCGCCCCAGAAGCTGCGGTGCCGGCACTAACGCCAACTGTAGCTGCGGTTCCAGTACCAGCCGTCAGCACGGTAACGATGATGATGATCGCCAACATCGCGCCCTGCCCCAGGCTCGAGTGGCTGTATTTAAACGACTCGTGAGTTTCCTTGATCAACCGCCAATCCACATCCCCTCGCTGCTCGGCCTCTTTGAGCCACGCCAACTTGGGATCAGCCTTGACCATGATATCGATGGTCTGGCTGACGGTTTTTTGGTTGATGTGTTTGATATCGATATTCAAGCCATCGGCAGCTTTGATGGCCAAGTTCCCCTGAGCCTGCAATTGGCTTTGAATCAAGGTTTCGTCGGTGTGGCCTTTACCCTTCATCGAGTTCCAAGCCAGACTGGAATCGCTCTTTGTATGGCTTTCCTGACTCAGATCCTTAACGCCCTCGAAGGTAATCGAGCCGCCGCTCTGTAACGTCAGCTCATCACCACTATTCAGCTTGGCCGCCTGATAACGCTGGTCACTCCCGCTGAGCAGTACTAAATCACCACCCGTGGTGATCTGGCTGCCCACATGCGTAACCTTGGTCACTTCATCCCGCTGTGTCTTCTTACTCCCCCAACCACCTTTCTTCTTCATGTCGTACAGCGAATAGTCGCTGTCTTGCGCAGCCAGCAGCTCAAGCTTGCCACCCGCCACGAAATAGGCCTCATTTGCAGCGTTGATCTTGCTGGAGATCAGCGCCAGATCCTGCCCCGCGCTCAGGGCAACGTTGCGCCCCGCCTTGACCGTCGAAGCCACCTGACTGACATGATCCTCTTGGCTGGTGACCTTCTTGCTCTTGCCGTAGGAATGCTGCTCATCCGCAGCCGAGGCTAGGGTCAAGTTTTCTTTGGCGGCCATGGCGACGTCGCGCTTGGCATCGATCTGGCTGGCGACGACGGAGAGGTTGCGGCCAGCGTTGGCGGTCAGGTCGCGGCCGCTGTCGAGGCTGGAGCCGTATTGCTTGATATCTTGGTCACGATGCCGGCCGCGAGTGCCACTGGTGATGCGTTCGGCGGCGACGAGATTGACATCGCGCGAGGCATTGAGGGTGGTGTCAGCGCCGCTTTTCAGCGCACCGCCGACATTGTTGATGTCACGCCCGGCGCTGATGGTCAGGTTATTGCCAGCTTCGATGCGGGCCGCGCTGTCGATGAAGTCGGTGCGTTCGGTCCGGTAGCCGCTGCTGCTTTCGTGGGTGGTAACGGTACGTTCGTTGGTCACGTCGCCGGTAAGGGCAACAACACTGACATCCCGCCCAGCAATAATGCCGCCGGCCCTGTTAGTGAGGTTATTGCTCGCCAGCGCCTCAAGCCGATTACCCGCTTCCAGCAAGCCGCTGTTGACCAGGCTGTCGCCAGCCGTGGCCCTCAGGTTGCTGGAGGCGCGCAGGGTGCCGGCGTTGCTCAGATTTTTGCCGGCGATCAGGCTGACATCGGCGCCCTGGATCAGCGCGCCATTGGCCGCCAGCCGGTGATTGGCGTTGGCCAGGTACAGCACCGGCACCAACACCTGTTGGTTGTTCACGGTCCGGGTTTCCATCCAGACGATGTCGTGGGTCAGGGCCGCAACCTGTTCGGCGGTCAGACTGACGCCCAGGGACAGGTGGAGGGCGTCTTTGCTGGCGATGGCGTTGTTCATCAGGTACTTGAACATGCCGTCGTCGGAGGTCTGGCCGTCGAGGAAGCGTTGGCCGGTGCGGGCGATCACGGCCTGTTGGATCAGCCGCTGTTCGTAGAAGCCGTCCCCCAGGCGCTTGGCGGCGAGGTCCGGATCGTAGCCCAGGTTTGTCAGCAGGTAATCCGAGCTCATGAACCGGCGCATGTCGGTCAGCGCCGGATTGGTCTCGATCAAGTACTTGTGCGGACTGGACCTGATCGAACTGTCAGGCAGCCCGCGCACCTGCAGCAGGCCGGCGCCCTGGGTCGGCGTGGTCGAGCCGTCGCCGCTCATGCGGAACAGGCCGTTTTGCCCGGTGGGCAAGTCAAAACCTGGCAAGGCCAGCGGATCGACCTGCTGCTGGGTCAGGTTCGGGGCTAGCTGCCGATTGACGCTGATGCGGGTCGAGAAGGCATTGTCGGACTGGGTGTCGGTACGCGGCCCGGCTCCGACGTAGTTGTAGCCGCCACGCACGACGCGGTTGTCGGCGTTACCCTGGGTGCGGATATCGACCGCGCCGCCAGCCTGGATAATGGCCGCGTAGGTCTGGCTATCGGTGGAGGCCGTTTGAGTGCGAAGCGAAGGGATTTCGCGCTCGGTCATGCCGATGAAGCGGCTCATCGCCGCTTCGAGGCCTCCCAGGTCGTTGGCGTTGTAACCTGGGCTCTGCAACCAGTATTTGTTGGTGAAGGTATTGGCGGCGTCGCGCCAGCTACCCGGGTTGCGCGTGCGCTCGGACCTGAAAGTGCGCGAGGTTTCAATCTCGCCGGGCTCCAGGCCTATGTTATTCAGGCTGGCCAGATTGGCGGTCAATGCGCCGCCGACACCGATGCTGCTGCTCCGGTTGGTCAGGGTGTGGCCCTGGATATCCAGGTTACCGCCAGTGGTGATGCTGGAGGCCGCACTGGCCGCGGTGACTTCGAACTTGTCGCGCTGGATGATCTGCCAGACGTGGTTTTCCTTGCCACCGCTGCAATCGCCGGCATTGACCCCTTCGATGCAGGCCACTTCCCTGATCGACGCGGTGTAGATGCCGGCGTCGTGGGTGGTCAGCACGGTGCGCACGTTCTGGATCGTGCTGGCCGCCAGGCTCATGTTGCCGTCGCTTTGTAGCGAAGCTGAGCTGTTGACGATGCTGGAGGCGAAGCCGCCCAGGCCATCGCGGTCGATACGCAGGTTGCCCAGGCTGTAGATGTCGGCATCGAGGTTGGTCAGGCTGTCGACCTGCAAGCCCATATCCCCACCGCTGAAGATCAGGCCTTTCTCGTTGCGCAGTGCACTGGTGCGAATGACCAGGTTATCGGCACTGCCCAGGGTGCCGCGGTTATCGATGCCCGCTGCGGTAACGCTCATACCCGCCGCCGACGTCAGGCGACCGTAGTTGTTGAGCACACCATCGACGTGCAGCGTGGTGGCGGCGCCACCGGCGATGCTGGCGTCTTTTTCCAGATCGATCAGTGCAGCCTTGAGACCCAACGTGCCAATGCTGCTCAGACGGCCGTTACCCGCGTATTGGCCGCTGAGCTGAACATCAATCAGACCATCACTGCCGATCAGGCCGTCATTGCGCCAGTTGATCCCCTCGCCTTTGAAACTGTTGACGCTGAGCAATTGGCCCGTGGCGGTCTGGGTCAGGTGGTTGACGTTGACGGTCAGGTGTCCGGCCTGGATCGACGTGCTGTTGGTCCAGGTGTCGGCGTTGAGGGTGAGGGAGCCGGAGGTCACCAGGCGACCACCGGCGTCGCCCAGTTGCGTGAGGTTCAGGCCGAATACGCCAGCACCGCTGTGCAGCAGCTTGCCGCTCTGGTTTTTCAGGCTGCCGAGGGTAAAACCGACATCGCTGCTGACGGTTTCCAGAGTGCCGTTGCGGTTGTCGAACAGACCACCGATGGTGAAGACGGTGGTGCTGTTCTTACCCAGGGTGCGCAGTTGCCCATTCTGATTGACGAGGCTGGCAGCGAGAATTTCCAGGCTATCGTCGCCTTCGATAATGCCCAGGGTGTTGTTCAACGCATCCTTGAGGTCGAGACTGATCTGCCCGGCGCTGATCTGGCCGCTGCTATTGTCCAGGTTCTGTGCGTCGACCTTGACCTTGCCGCTGGCATACAGGCCGCCGTTGCTGTTGTCGATGCTGGCTTTGCCACTGAGAACAGCATCCCCCGCTTGCGCCGCGATGCGCCCGCCGTCGTTGAACAGCCCAGCCAAGGCTTCGATTTTCAGTCCGTGGGCCTGGATCGTGCCGCCCTGGCGATTGAGGGCGTAGCCATTTTTCAGCACGCCGGTGACGCGCGCCTCCAGCGCGGCCTGGACGCTGGACAGCACGCCGCCACGGTTGTCCAGATTGCTCGCGAAGACACTCAGGTTGGCGTCCTGGGCGATGAGGCTGCCGCCCTGGTTATCGATGTCGCCCGCTACATCCACGGTCACCAGGGCCTTGCCTTGCAGCGTGCCTTTGGCGTTGTCCAGACTGGCGGCATGGAGCTCGACCCCGGCATCGCGGCTGGCGATCAGGCCTTTGTCGGCGTTGTTTACCTTGTCTGTCGCCTTGACCAGTAGCGTGCCATTCGCGGCGACCGTGCCTTTATTGCGGTTGTCCAGGCTGCCGGTGCGCACGGTCACGATGCCTTGGCTGGACAGCTCACCGCCCTGGTTGTCGATCGCGCCGGTGTTGGTGATGTCGAGGTTTTTGCCGGCCATGACCAGGCCGGTCAGGTTGTCCAGGCTGCCGAGGATCAGGGTCGCGCTGTCCAGGCTGGAGAATTCGCCTGCATTGTTTTCCAGATGGCCCAGGTTGGCGGTCAGGATGCCTTGGCTATTGATCAGGCCGCCCTGGGCGTTCAGCACCTGATTGGCCTTCAGGTGGAGTTCGGTGTTGCCGAGGATTCGGCCTTTGGCGCGGTTATCCACAACGTCGGCCGTGACGGTGGTTTTGCGCTGCCCACTGAGCGTACCGCCCTGGTTGTTCAGCGCGGTGCTGGTCGTGACCGTCAGGTCGCGGCTGGCAACGATCGTTTTGCCGCTATTGTTCAACTGCTTTGCGGTGAGGGTTATGTCGGCCGTGGCATTGCGGCTGTTATCGGCGTTGACCCCGGCTTCGATGATGCCGTTGTTGCTGAGGGTGCCGCCGCTGTCCAGGTGAATGCTGTCACGCGCCACCAGGTTGTTCTGGCTGGTCAGGTCGCCCTGGGTCTTCACCTCCAGTCGACTGCCGGCGTACACCTGGCCGCGGGTTTCCAGGCTTTTGGCCTGGATGTCGACGGCACCGGCGGCGGCCGTCTCGGTCAGGCTCAAGTGGCCGTTGGCATCGAGCTGGATATCGCCGCCACTGGCGATCATCTTGCCATCGAGCTTGACCCCGACCCCGGCCTCGGTGCCCACCAGCTTGATCGCGCCTGCGTACATGCCTCCCAAAGCCGAGGAGTCGATGGCCAGTTCTGGTTTCGCACTGCCGTCATCGGCACGGGGGGTGGCGTTGAGGGTACCGGCATCGACATCGTTGCGCCCGGCGACGATGGTCAGATTCTTCGCCTGGATCTCGGCGTTGATCTTGGCGCTGCGGGTGATGATTTCGAAGCGGTCGACGTTGCTGGCGTTAAGGCCTGCGCCTTCAATGGCGACACTGCCCTGGTCCACTTGGTAGCGGTTCAGCTGGCCGTTATCGATGATCGGCTTACCCGTCGTCAGGGTCGCCTTTGGGGTATTGATAAACCCGCAGCCATTACACGTGATGCCATAAGGGTTGGCGACGATGACGTGGGCCGATCGCCCCGCCACTTCGGTATAGCCGCGCAACTGGCTCGGGTTGCCGCCGTTGACTTCGTTGAGGATGGTCGTGGCGGCCGTGCCGTTGAGGTTCGGGTTGCCGAGGATGATCCCGCCCAGTTGCGTGGCCTGGGCGGCGTTGGTGGCGTTGTTGAGGATCACGCCGTTGCTGCCGACGTTGTAGTCCTTGAACTGGTTGTGAGACAGGCCACTGCCGTTGGGCTTGGCGATGTTGACGATGGGCACGCCGTTGCCGGCCTGGCCGAGGCTGGTGCCCGGCGCGCTGACTACGATGCTGTCCGCCTGGACCCACATCGGCTGCCAGAACATGACGTTGGCCAACAGGAACGCCAGACCGCGCTTGGGCATGCCCCAGAAAGCGTCGCTTTTTTTCAGAACAACAGAAGGTTGGCGGGCCGGAAAAGCGTATTGGCGGTCGTCCATGATCAAGTCTCGTTGCAGCAGCATTTAGAGGGACGGAATTTAAAAAAAGACATCCACACGGAAATAGATCGGCGCTTCGCGCTCGGTCAGGGCATCCGGGCGTTCCAGGGAGTGGGCGAAGGTGACGCTGGCGTTCAAGTGCTCACCACGGGCGAACAACTCCAGCGAGTTGCTCGACATGCGCCCGTGCTGATCGCCGTTGTAGCGATTGCCACGAATCACGCCCTGGTCATAACCGAGGCTGGTGCCGTACTCGGCGAACACCGGGCGCAGCCATGCCAGCGTCACCGGGCGGCTCCAGCGCAGGTCGTTGCGCCAATAAGCACCGCTGTCGCCGGACAGGGTCTGATCCTTGTAGCCGCGAACCGACGACAGTCCGCCCAGGCTCATGCGCTGCGAGCTGAACAGCGCATCTTCGCTGCGCTGGCCGGTCATCAGGCTGCTGAAGCTGAAGGACTCGCCCCAGACCTGAAACGGATGCAGGTAGCTGAGGGTGGCGGTGTATTTGCGATAGCGCGCATCCGGCAGCCCCGGCCCCGGCTCATGATCGCCCTGGGCATCGAGGGCGCCGATACCTTGTTGCACGCCCAGGTCGAGGTTGACGAAGGCATTGCCGACCCGCCGCCCATGGTTGATACCGAACTGTACCTCGCTGATGCGATTGCTGCTTTCAGCGAGTTTGCTGTCGTTGATGAAGTTGTTGGTGCGCAGGTAAGACAGACCGGTATTGAGGGAAGTCTTGCTCAGGGCATCGCGATGGATCACCCGCTCCAGGCGCAACTGGTGGTTCTGGCTGTCGCCGCTTTGCTTGAAATTGAAACCGTGGGCCTGGGCCAGTGCGCGGTACTCGCTCTGGCTGTAGGTGTAGCTCAGGTTCCACCAGCCAAACGGCAGGTTGTAATAGAGCATGGCATTGCGCGATGTTTTCTGATGATCGCTGATGGCATCGTGACCACCGCGCAAGGCCAGTTGATCGGCCAGGCCCAAGGGGCTGTCCCAGTCCAGGGAGGTGCCCCATTGCTGCTCACCGGTGCTCTTCTGCCCATCGTTATGCCGCGACAGGCCGACACGCCAGGGTTTCTGTGGGGTGTTATTGACTAGCACCTGGCTGCCACCGATGTTCTGTCCCGGGGTCAGCTCCATCTGCGCACGGTTGGAAGCTAACCGGTTCAGTTGATCGACCATCTGCTCGATCTCCCGCAGATTGAGCAACCCGCCCGGCTTACCGGGAAAGCTCATCGCCATTTCCTGCTCGGAGAGGCCGCTGCCTTCGGTGCTTTTCAGGCCTTCCAGGCGGCCCTCGACGACCAGCACTTGCAGGTGACCGCTGGACAGGTCCTGTTGTGGCAAATAGGCGCGACTGGTGACCAGGCCTTTGTCGAGATAATGGTCGGTGATGACTTTGAGCAGCTCGTTCAGCTGTGGCACGCCCAGGCATTGGCCGATGTAGGGCTTGAGTAGACGTTCGCGTTCATTGGCGGAAAGACTGTCGGCGCCCTTGAGTTCGATGGTCTTGATCGGGAAGCAACGGGTATCGGCAGGGGCCGTCGGCTGGGTCGGCTTCGCCTCCTTGCCGGGCAAGTCCTTGAGTTCTTCCAGATGCCGACGCTGCTCTTCGAGCAAGCGATCCTGACGCTCACGGATCAGGTCCGTGTCACCGGGGGTTGGCGCAGCGTAAGCGAGCGTTAGCGGAGAAAGGCACAGCAAAGCCAGGCACGACCTCGCCCACAGGGCGGGTGAGAACATATTCGATCCCTCGATACGGAAATGACAGCAAGCTCGTGAGCGGACGAAAAGCCAAAAACCGGCTTGCCCCTATAAAACACTCACGTTGCTGATGCGCAAAACCACGCGCACACCAGACCCCGCATATCGCTTTCGGTTCAAGAGAACGGAAACTTTCCACTCAAAAAAGAGACGCGTCTCACAGGACGCGTCGGAAAGCATGACAAAAACAACTTTTAAGACTGCGCAAGGCAAATGGGTGCCCCCGGTGGCTGAGCTACTGCTCCAGAGTCAAAAGCACGGCAGCTTCCAAAGCGATTTAGAGAAAGGCGGCGGTGTGGTCCCCTACTGCAATCGAAGGCACGACAGCGATCGCCATATTCTTTTGTCGTAGGAAAAAGAATTTTTAGGCATGGGGTTGACCACGTACTTTAATCCTGTATTATTCGCCTCCCGCTAACGAGCAGTTTGAAGCTGATCTTGGCCTAAGTAGTTGATTTTATTAATAAAATCATAAGCTTTTAAGGGGGCTACTTGAGGGTGCGCTGTAAGTGCCCGCCTCGGTTGAGACGAAAGATCTTAACCAACCGCTCTTTAACAACTGAATCAAGCAATTCGT
>NZ_AZRW02000080.1 GCF_000512695.2 Pseudomonas sp. QTF5
TCGACCCAGAGCTGCCTTTGGCCAAAGGCAGAAATCGGCCAGAAACAGACACTCAGGACTTACGCTCTTACCCTGAGCACCACCGCTGCCCCAAAGGCACTCAACTTAGGCATAACGATGCCGGAAAGAGCAGCATCAACAGCCATCCCGTCACAAAAAGCCCCAGTCCGAACGTCAGATGCGCAGTGACGCTTCTGCGCCTTGCCACGCTCGGTGCCGCTGTCTTCGAAGCGGCAACGCCGAAACCGAACGCGGGCTGCATGATGAAGAAGGGCGCAATCACACTGACCAACCCCATCACCAGCGCAGGCACCAGCGTGGGGTTGCAGATCCAGGCAAGCCCTTTCGCACCGATCAGCACCATCGCGAAGACAATGCCCGTGACGTAATGGAACACCCACCCCATCAGGCGTTCATTCCTGACAGGAACCGCCGTCATGATCGGGGCGTGACGAAACCGCCCTTGCAACATGTGGCCTAGCCAACGACCGACCAGGCCATAGTCAAGCGACGCCAGGCCAAACACTCGTGCTTGAATAAAAGCCGATACGTCCATGATCAGCGTGGCCCCCATTCCAACAAACAGAATGCGCAGTGCTGTCTCGGCTGTTCCCATGGTATTCCTCCTTGCCTTGAACCTGTTTTGGCGGTTTGATCCGAGCAGTCTGCAGGTTCAAGTCGACTTGAGGTCAAGCATGAAAGAGCTGGATATTGGTGAGGTGGCACGACGTTCCGGTCTACCGGCTTCAACGCTGCGCTACTACGAAGAGAAAGGTCTTATCAGTTCGATAGGTCGTCGTGGCCTGAGTCGCGTGTTTCGTGCCGATGTACTCCAGCGATTGTCCTTGATCGCGCTCGGGCAGTCGGCAGAGTTTTCACTGGACGATCTCGTCGCGATGCTGGACGCGGAGGGTCAGCCTGACATTGATCGCCAGCGGCTTAACGAAAAGGCTGACGAACTGGACCGTACCATCGAGCGACTCAGCGCCATACGCGACGAGCTTCGTCGAGTAGCATCCTGCCCTGCTGCTCGTCACATTGAATGCTCAAAGTTTCAGAAAATGCTGAACGCCATCGGGACGGGGGATATCAAGAGAAAAACCGGAAAAGGCGACCTGCGCAGACGTGGATCGTGAAAGGGAGACGTGCCTGTTTTGGATCGATAGCAACCCTCTCGGACAGTCAGCTGTCGGTCAGAAGTGGACCGCTATGAACGTCCGCTTCTGGCCGAT
>NZ_AZRW02000081.1 GCF_000512695.2 Pseudomonas sp. QTF5
GAGCGTGGAACGAGTGTCCGGATGTTGGTGGGCTGAGTGTCCGGATGGCGTGGAATGCGCACTCTACACTATGAGTCGCCGTTGATTTAGTAGGCACCTCCGACCGGCAGCTAATGGCCGAGGCTGTGTAAAAACGTTTTCGAGCGCGACAGGTACTCAAAACCGGACCGAAAATCGCGCTTCTACGCAAAATCCACATATCTGCTGACGTGCCGATAAATTTCAGATTTGACGTAGACGCGGACACTTCAATTTTGGTGAAGCGTTTTTACACACTCTGGGCCGTTTACTGCCCGCCGCGACAGGCAGCAACCGACCGATTCTGTTGAAAAGTCGGTTCGCCCAAATGGCCTGGTCATTGACTGGTTAAAACGCCTTTTTTGCACACTGGTACGTGAAATCTGAGTCAGGAAGCCTCTGCCGAAAGTAAAAATTTCAATCTCGGACGCATACTTTTCTGCTGCGCAAACCATGGTCGACTTTTTCAACAGCATCGACCAATTGCGGACATAGGTTAACTTAACGCCATGGGAATATGGTCGGTGGCTCGATGTGATTGAAGAGGCGCAGTATCTCTTGTTCCTTGGCAAGGACAACGATTTCTTTACCTGCATCAGGTTTCATTATTACGTAATCGGCAGGGGGATTGCGGCCGTCTTTTAGGGTGATGTCTGGATACGCGTTGTTCCATGCAGTGTAGTCGAGACTTCCATAGGGGAACGTATCTTTAATGTTAAAGGCTGAAACCGCATCGCCTCGTTCAAAAGCTGCCATTGACCAGCGCCTGATTTGGATTGGGCGATCTGAATATGAAAGCAAGTTGTTTTGTTGGTACAGGGTGGATAACGCTCGCATAGCTCCAACCAGGCCTTCCTTAGCCGCTGTCAAATAACGCTGTTCAGCATAGCCAAGGTTCTTTTCTACAACCTTTCCTTCGCGGTAGGCATTACCAACCATGTAGTTCCCCCACATTTGTCCTTGGCGGCGTTTTTCAAGGTAGTTGTCGCGTCAACCGTCCAGCTATGCCGCTCTTTTCTCGTCCTG
>NZ_AZRW02000082.1 GCF_000512695.2 Pseudomonas sp. QTF5
CCAGTGTTCTCCTGCTTTTGGACTCCAAAGATCATTCCCTCTGATCAGCGAGCTAGGCGAACAATACGGCATTTCAGATTGCTGTCGCGTGTTTGAAGTCAACCGCAGCAGCTATTACGCCTGGCGTCAGCGCCAGGGAAAAACCAACCCGGAGCGCGAAGCGCTCAAAGTTGAGCTGATCAAGTACCACAAGGCATCAAAAGGCTCAGCAGGCGCCCGAAGCCTTTCCAAGGATATGCAGGGTGCAGAACATAAAGTGGGGCGCCATATGGCCAGTCGCTTGATGAAGGAAGCTGGGATATCCAGTTGCCAGCGCAGACCCCATAAGTACAAGTCCTCGGGCACTGAATCGCTCGTGGCTGAGAATGTGCTGGATCGTGAGTTTTACGTAGCTGATATGAATAAAGTCTGGTGCGCAGACATTACCTACATTCAGTTGGGCACGCGTTGGCTCTATTTCTCGGTGGTTCTGGATCTATTCGCACGACGAGTGGTGGGGTGGTCTTACTCATTGGTTGCGGACGCGACTCTAGCAAGCGAATCACTGCGCATGGCCGTTGAGCTGAGAGGGCGACCTAAAGGTGTGTTGTTTCATTCTGACCAGGGATGCCAATACACC
>NZ_AZRW02000083.1 GCF_000512695.2 Pseudomonas sp. QTF5
GACTTTCGCCTGGAACTCGATGGCGCGCTGAAAAGTTGGGCCGTGCCCAAAGGGCCATCGCTGGACCCCAAGGTCAAGCGCCTGGCCATCCACGTCGAAGACCATCCGTTGGATTACGCCACGTTCGAGGGCACCATTCCCGAAGGGCATTACGGCGCCGGCGATGTGATCGTCTGGGACCGTGGGGTGTGGATTCCCCAGGACGATCCGGCCACGGCGTACACCAAGGGCCGGCTGAAATTCGAGCTGAAAGGAGAGAAACTCGGCGGCCTGTGGAACCTTGTGCGCACGCACATGCCGGGCAAGCAGGAGCAGTGGTTTCTGATCAAGCATCAGGACAGCGCCGCCAGACCCGACAGCGAATACGACGTGGTCGCCGCCGAGCCGGACAGCGTGCTCAGCGATCGCACCATCGTGGAAAAAAAACACGACGCTGGGAAACCTAAGCCAATCAAAAAAGCCCCGGCCAAGGCACGTAAGGAAAAGTCGACACAACTGACGGGCGCGCGCAAAGCCAAGCTGCCGGAGCTGCTCAAACCCGAACTGGCGACGTTGGTGGAATCTGCGCCGAGCGGCGAATGGAGCTATGAGATCAAATT
>NZ_AZRW02000084.1 GCF_000512695.2 Pseudomonas sp. QTF5
GTGACCACGGTTGCGCCGGTTTCCTGGGCTTGTTGCCAGCGGCGCAAGGTCGCCCAGGCAAAAGGAATGTAACTGGCAACCATCATATGGTCGGTGTAGTTGATCAGTTGCGCGAGCAGGCCGTCGCGGGCCGGCATATCACCCCGTCGCGTCTTTTCCAGCATGGCGGTACAGGCGGCATCGTCGATGGACTCGCAATCCGGGTCCCACAAAATCGACGACCACTCTTTGTCATTAAAGCGCACAGGCATGAAATGCTGCTGTTGCCCGTGATGCTGATAGGGATCACCGCCCACGCGCACCAGACCGGCACCAAACAGCAACATGCCATAGAGTCCGGAAAAGACCGTCGTCACCAGGCCCGGGACCCAGACCTTCCAGTTAGCGTCCATCCACGGCGCCGGTACGCCGGGCACCGGGTCGTTGTGGTTGACCATGCGGTGATGGACGAGGTCGGTGGCGCCTTCAACAAAGGTTGAGTCGCCAGCGCGTGGGGCGCCGTAGGTGTAGAGGAGGATGTTGTA
>NZ_AZRW02000085.1 GCF_000512695.2 Pseudomonas sp. QTF5
GACGAACAAGAAGCGCTAATGAAAAAGCTCGGTTTCCCGGACACCCCGGATTTTCTGCCCGCCCCAACACAACAACCCACCCAGGCGCAGATACAAGCCTTCCAGGACGCCGGCGCAGCGGTAGCCGCCATTAACCGAAAGAATGAACTGGACGCCAACGCCCGCTGGGAGATGCATCAGAAAAAACAACAGGACGCACTCAACACTCAGCCCGATTCGCAGGGTTGCGTGTTCGCCAAGAGCTGCAACCTCCCTGACGGCGTCATCAATCACAGCCACCCGGCCGGATTTGTCCCCGTAGAGAAATTGGCCGACTACGGATTATGGGCCGTGCTCGACACCGGTGCGCCGATCACAGCCGCCGGGGTCCCCCTGAAACTGGTGAGAGGCTCAGCCACGGCCGGCGCCATCGCCCAACGTCTCGG
>NZ_AZRW02000086.1 GCF_000512695.2 Pseudomonas sp. QTF5
GGTCGGATCGCCGATCAGTGCATGCCATTTGTCCACCGGCATTTGGCTGGTCACCAGTGTCGAGCGGTTGCCGTAACGGTCGTCCAGCAGTTCAAGCATGTCGCGCCGCTGAGCGGCGGTAAATGGCGCCAGGCCCCAGTCGTCCAGGATCAGCAGGTCGGTCTTGGCGTAGCCAGCCATTAGCTTGGCGAAGCGGCCGTCTCCGTGGGCCAGGCCCAGTTCCTCCATCAAGCGCGGCAAGCGCAGATAACGCACGCTGTAACCGTCGCGGCAGGCCTTGTGAGCCAGCGCGCAGGCGAGCCAGGTTTTGCCCACGCCAGTTGGGCCGCCGATGATCAGGTTCAGGCCGTCGCGCAGCCACTGGCCGCTGCCCAGTTGCAGGATCAGAGATTTGTCCAGGCCGCGCGGGCTGCGGTAGTCGA
>NZ_AZRW02000087.1 GCF_000512695.2 Pseudomonas sp. QTF5
TGAACTGGCCTAATGAAATTGGACACATCAATAGGGCGCTATGATGGCGCCCAAATCTGAGGTGTGCATGATGATGCGAAAGTCCTATTCCAGCGAGTTCAAGCTCAAAGCCGCAAGCATGGTGCTTGATGAAGACCAGCCCATTCTGGAAGTCTGCGCCAACTTCGATATCGGCCCGACTGCCTTGCGCCGCTGGGTCGAGCAGGTCAGAAAAGAACGTGCGGGCTCGACGCTAGCTGGCACAAAGGCCATTACTGCCGACCAAAAACAAATCCAGGAGCTCAAAGCCCTGCTCAGGCAGAAAGACAGGGATATCGAAATCCTAAAAAAGGCCAGTGTTCTCCTGCTTTTGGACTCCAAAGATCATTCCC
>NZ_AZRW02000088.1 GCF_000512695.2 Pseudomonas sp. QTF5
AGCGGGAGCAAGCTCTTATCAAACAAAAAATAACTCATTGTTTTTGCTCTTAAAAAATCAGGCGACCTTGACCAGTTGCATCCCCAGCTTGCGTGCCTTGCGTTCCAAGGCACGCAGTTGCCGATCACGGCTTTTCTCCTCAAACGCTTCAATCCCTTTTTCCACATAAGGCTGGCCATTGGTCAGCATGGCGTAAATCAGCCGTGCCAACTGATGGGCCGTAGCTTTGATTGCACAACTGGTATCCATCCTCGTCAGTCGGGCGCGGTGACTGGCGCCGATGAAGCTCTTGTCTTGTCGTGCGTTGGAAGCCGCTTGTCTTAGGGCCTGGGCGGCTCGG
>NZ_AZRW02000089.1 GCF_000512695.2 Pseudomonas sp. QTF5
AATGTTCGGCTCGCCAATTGCCATGCAAGCTACGGGCGATGGTCGCTTGATCGGCTTTGATGCGTCCGTCTCGAAAAGCAGCGAGCTTTTCTGGATCATGTTGCCCTTGAGCGATAGCCCGCAAAATCTTCAGGCCCGTCACCCCGGTGATGTCGCTGATTACGTTGGCTAACTGGATATTCATCTGGGTCAGGGCTTTTTGCATGCGATTGATTGTCTTGGCCTGATCGCGCACTTTATTCGCCCGCTGACGGACCAGCGAGCGCAACGAACAGATTTGATCCGCAGGGCGAAAGGCTCCGCTGAGCAACCCATAGGTCATCAACTGTCGAATCCACTG
>NZ_AZRW02000009.1 GCF_000512695.2 Pseudomonas sp. QTF5
TGAAGGCTGCCCAAGGCAGCCTTCAGCTATGAAACATGTTTACCGGACACTAGTGACGCAGAGTGTGGGAACGATCAGTCATCGGTGAAGGACGTACTGTCCGGTAAACTTCACTGCATCCTCTTCACTCCCGGTATTGATGATCCTTGAATGCAGCGTCAACCGGGCCCGTCCATATCGCTCATACATTGCCAGAAACTTCTTCCAGACCGCCGCACTCGGTGCCTGGCAAATCGCCGTTGCATCCATGGTGACCGGCAGCGGGTAGCTGATCTGCCCTTCCTGAATCACGATGTGCCCGTCTTCGATGCCTTCTTCGCGCAAACGCAAATGCAACCAGCCCCAGCCGGCCAGCACCGCGCCGCAATACAGGCTGCCGCCGAACATGGTGCTCTTGTGATTGACGTTGGCTTCCAGTGGCAGATGCAGGCGCAGTTGTTGGTCGTGCCAGTCGAGCACTTTGAGGCCCATGTCCCGCGTGAGGGGAATGTCGGAATGGAGGATCGATTCCAGGTGACGACTGTCGTGGTTCATTCACGGGCCTTTTGTTTGAAGAGGATGATTTTACGGTAGCTCAATCGAGGTCGTCGGTGGGGTTGCTGGCGCCACTGTCGCCGAAGTTCAGGCCATGCTTGCGCAGTTTGTCGTGCAAGGTTTTGCGCGGAATGCCGAGCGCTTCGGCGAGGCTGCGCACGGAGCTGTGCGAGCGCGCCAGTTCGGCGGCAATCAGGCTCTTCTCGAAGTTCTCCACTTGTTCGCTCAGTCCGCCGCTGACCACTTCAATCGTGCTGCCGACACCGCCATCCGGCGTGTTGTTGTCCAGCGCCAGTTCCAGGCCCAGTGCAAAGCGTTCGGCGGCGTTCTGCAGTTCCCGCACATTACCTGGCCAGGTGTGGCGCAGTAGCAGCGCCCGGTGCCCCGGCTGCAATTCGTGGGGCGGTAAACCGTGGCGGGCGCTGGCTTCATCGGCGAAATGCTGAAACAGCACCAGCGCATCTTCGCCCCGCTCGCGCAACGGCGGAATGCGCAGCGGCGCGACGTTCAGGCGGTAATACAAGTCGGCACGGAAACGCCCCTGATCGGCGGATTGACGCAGGTCTTCCTTGGTCGCGGCGATGATGCGGATGTCCAGCGGGATCAACTGATTGCCGCCCAAGCGCTCGACGACCCGCTCTTGCAGCAAACGCAGCAGTTTCACCTGCACATCCAGACTCATGCTTTCGATTTCATCGAGGAACAACGTGCCGCCATTGGCGAATTCGAACTTGCCGATACGACGTTTCTGCGCTCCGGTAAACGCACCGGGTTCGTGACCGAACAGCTCGCTTTCCACCACCGACTCGGCCAGGGCCCCGGCGTTGATCGCCACGAACGGGCCGTTACGCCGACTCGACAGATCGTGCAGTGCGCGGGCCACCACTTCCTTACCCGCACCGGTTTCGCCGAGGATCAGCACGTCGGCCTTGGTCGCCGCCAGTGCACCGATCTGTTCGCGCAGGCGCAGCATCGACGCCGATTGCCCGACCAGTCGAGCGCTCAGTTCGTTGCGATCGCTCAGGGCCAGACGCAGACTGCGGTTGTCCAGCACCAATCGGCGCAGGTCCAGGGCACGACGCACGCTGTCGAGCAGGGCATCGCTGGCGAAAGGTTTTTCCAGAAAGTCATAGGCCCCGGCGCGCATGGCTTGTACTGCCAGCGGCACATCGCCGTGGCCGGTGATCAGCAACACCGGCAGCTCAGGGTCCTGGGCGTGGAGTTCGGTCAGCAGTTCGAGACCGTCCATGCCCGGCATGCGGATGTCGCTGACCACCACCCCCGGCCAGTCGCGTTCCAGTTGCCCGGCCAGGCCTTTGGCTTCAGCCAGCGGCAGGATCTTCAGGCCGGCCAGGTCCAGGGTCTGGCTCAGGGCCTGACGCAGGTGGGGATCGTCGTCGATCAACACGACCTGGATGCGGTTGTCGATGGTCATGCACTTCGGTCCTCGGACGGTTGCAGGCTCACGCCCGGTGCGCCTGCGCGCAGTTTCAGGGTAATCAGGGCGCCACCTTCCTTGTGGTTGGAGAACGACAGTTCACCACCGAAGGCGCGCATCAGGGTGTCGCAGATCGCCAGCCCCAACCCAAGCCCCTGAGTGCGGGTCTTGGTGGTGTAGAAGGGCTCGCCGGCACGACCCAGCGCTTCCAGGCAGAACCCGGGACCATTGTCGCGAATGTACAGATTGACGCCGTCGGCTGTGGACTCGGCACTCAACCAGAGTTTACGTGGCGGGCCTTTTTCCGTCAGGGCATCAAGGGCATTGGCCAGCAGATTACCGAGTACCTGGCGCAGACGGGTTTCACCGGCCTCGACCCACAGGGTGGCGGCCGGCAGGTCACGGATCAGCTCGACTTCCATGCTGCGTCGGCGCTTGGCCAGTAACGCCAGCGCATCGTCCAGTGCCGGTTGCAGGGCCACGCTTTCGGGGGCGTGGCGATCACGCCGGGCGAAGGCGCGCAGGTGGGCGATGATCGAGGCCATGCGCCCGGTCAATTCGCTGATCAGCTTGAGGTTGCCGCGAGCATCCTCGGTGCGCTGATGATCAAGCAGCACTTCGGCGTTTTCCGCATAGCTGCGAATCGCCGCCAGCGGTTGGTTGAGTTCATGGCTGATGCTTGCCGACATCGTCCCCAGCGCCGAGAGCTTGCCGGCCTGCACCAAGTCATCCTGCGCGCGCACCAGTTCCTGCTGGGCGTGTTCGCGCTCTAACACTTCCTGCTTCAGTCGACGGTTGAGGCCTTCGAGGTCGCTGGTCCGTTCGGCGACCCGGCCTTCCAGTTCCTGGCGGGCCTTGCCTTCGAAGGCGATCCGCTCCAGGTAATGGCGTCGGCGCTGCATCATCAGGCCGAGCAGCAGCATCAATACCAGCAGCGTTGCGCCGCCGATGGCCACGACCGTGCGTACCGGGCGGTCGATCAGGGTACGCGGTGCAAGGATACTGACGCTCCAACCGGTTTCTTCGATCTGCTGCGTTTGGGTCAGCCAGGCGTTGGCGTCGAGATTCAATGGCTTTGGATCACGGGTAGGGTAGGGTTGGATTGCGGTGATGGCCTCGCGCTCTGCGTCGCTCAATGGGCGCGTCGAGCGGAAACGCCACTCGGGCCGCGACGTGAGGATGACCACGCCATTATGGTCGGTCACCAGCAGTTGTTCAGGGGTTTTGCCCCAGAGGCTTTCGGTGTGGTCGAGGTCGACCTTGATCACCAGTACGCCGATGATTTTTTCGCGATCCCGTATCGCTGCCGCAAAGAAGTAACCGCGCTTGGCCGAGGTGGTGCCCAGGCCAAAGAAGCGCCCCAGACGCCCGGCCATGGCTTCACTGAAATAAGGACGGAAAGCGAAATTACGGCCGACGAAGCTATCGTGTTTGTCCCAATTGGAGGCCGCCAGGGTCTTGCCTGTAGTGTCCATCAGGTACATGACTTCGGCACCGGTCTGGGCGCTGATGTTTTTCAGCAGACGATTGGCATTGCCTTGAACCACGCCCTCGTCGGGTGCGGCTAATGTCATACGCAGGGCGGGCAGCTCGCCGAGAATCTGCGGCAACACTTCATACCGGTGCAGGGTGCCCAACAAGTTGGCGACGTAGAGATCGAGGGTCTGACGGTTCTGCCCGGCCAGTTCGCTGCGGTAGTAACGCTCGGCCAGATGCTCCAGCGGCCACAGCAAGGGCGCCAGGCACAGCGCTAAAAGCGCCAGGCTGCGCCAGCGGGGTCTGCGAGGGAGAGTCGGTGTCATGAGCATCAAGCGCCTGGGGATACAGACGCATTATGCCTAGGCTTGCGGGCGCAGTCTGCGCACCTGGGATCAAGTGCGCGCTGGCGGTGAAAATTCACACAGGAATTCAGGAAAAGACGTCAGCGTCCTTGAAGAACGCGGCGGCCTGATCCTTGGCCGACAGTTTCGGTGCTTCGTCCAGCTGCCAGTCAATGCCCAGGTCCGGATCGTCCCAGCGAATGCTGCGCTCGGCCGACGGCGTGTAGTAGTCGGTGGTTTTGTAGAGGAACTCGGCGAAATCACTCAACACCACAAAACCATGGGCGAAACCTTCCGGTACCCAGAGTTGGCGATGATTGTCAGCGGACAGGCGCACCGCCACCCATTTGCCGAAATGCGGTGAGCTGCGGCGAATGTCCACCGCCACGTCCAGCACTTCACCGACGGTGACGCGGACCAGTTTGCCCTGAGTGTTTTCCAGCTGGTAATGCAAACCGCGCAGTACGCCTTTTTGCGAGCGGGAATGGTTGTCCTGAACGAATTGGGTATTCAGACCGGTCGCTTCTTCGAAAGCCTTGGCGTTGAAGCTCTCATAGAAGAAGCCGCGCTCGTCACCAAATACCTTGGGTTCGATGATCAGAACACCGGGCAGGTCGGTGGTGACTACATTCATGGTGCTTCTCCAGCAATGGATAGTGATGGCCGACATTCTTGCGCAAAGTGGCGGGCGGTGCGAGTGGGGTGATGAAGAGAGTTGCGCGGGCATTTGATTCGCGCCAATCAGGAAGAGGGTTGCGTATCGCCCCAAGCAGTGGCGATATAAGCGCCTAATAAAATTTCAGGGGTCGTTGTATGCCGCTCGCCACGTTGATTCACCGCGCCAGTCTGCCCAGCCCGCAGGTGTCTGCGGCGCAAGCGCTTGAGCTGTTGAAAGGGCATTACGGGCTGAGCGGGCAGTTGCAGGCGCTTGGGAGCCAGCAGGATCTCAATTTTCGCGTCGACAGCGAGCAGGGGCGTTTTGTCCTGAAAGTCTGCCGTGGTGATTACTCGGCGCTGGAGCTGCAAGCCCAGCACGCAGGGCTCAAGCATCTGGCTGAACATTCCGGCGTGCCGGTGCCTGGAGTGATTGCTGCCAAAAACGGCGCAGACCTGCTCTCCCTTGAAGTTGGGGGCCAAGCGGTGCACGTGCGTCTGCTTGATTACATCGACGGCCAATCCCTGACGCACCTCGATCACCTAAGCCATTCAGTGGTTGCCGGTTTCGGTCGGCTCTGCGGCGAAATGGACTTGGCGCTAGCCGGTTTCGATCATCCGGGCCTTGAGCGCACCCTTCAATGGGACGCCCGCCACGCCAACGCGTTGATCGCGCATTTGCTGCCGGTGATCAAGGATGAGCGGCAACGAGCGTTGATCGCTGAAGCGGCCGAACAGGCCGAGCGCCATTTGCAGCCGTTGGTGGATAAGTTGCCGGTGCAGGCGATTCACATGGACATCACTGACGACAACGTGGTCTGGCAGCGGGATTCGCAGCGCCAATGGCAGTTGCAGGGCGTGATCGATTTCGGCGATCTGGTCCGAACCTGGCGGATCACTGATCTGTCGGTGACCTGCGCCGCGCTGCTGCATCATGCCGATGGCGATCCGTTCTACATTTTGCCGGCGGTTCGGGCTTATCACGCGGTCAATCCGTTGCAGCATGAAGAGTTGCTGGCGCTATGGCCGCTGATCGTTGCGCGCTCGGCTGTGTTGGTGCTGAGTGGCGAACAGCAGGTCAGCATCGATCCGGGCAATGAGTACAGTCGCGACAACCTGACCCATGAGTGGGAAATTTTCCGCGTTGCCACATCGGTGCCGTTGGAGTTGATGGAGGCGGCGATTCTTACCGCAGTCGGTCAAAGCCTGCCGAGCATCGGCAGTGAAAGCTTCGCGCCATTGTTGCCGAGTCTGGTTGGGCGTGAATTTGCGTTGATCGATCTGGGCGTGCTCAGTCCGCATTTCGAGGCGGGTAACTGGGAACAGCAAGGGATCGATCTGCATTTGTTGACGGAAGCCGCCGCGGCTCACGGTCTGGCGGCCAGTCGATATGGCCAGTATCGTCTGTCCCGCACTCGGCCGGACAGCGCCAGCGAACCGGATACTTTCCCGTTACACGTTGCATTGCAAGTGCCCGATGGCACGGCGGTCGAAGCACCGTTTGCCGGTGTTATCCATATCGAAGGGGAGAACCTGCTGCAACTGGACGGCCCAGAGCTCAGCGTCCGATTGTGGGGTGTGGTCCCATCGGTACGCAGTAGCGCGGCGCTGGTCAAAGGCCAAGTGCTGGGCTCAGTCAGTGGGCCGTTGATCGTGCAGTTGTGTCGAAGCGCTCAGCTCGACGCGCCGTTGTTTTGCACGCCATCGCGCGCGGCAGCCTGGCAGGCGTTGTGTCCGTCACCTGCCGTATTGTTGGGCCTGGCCTGCGATGCGGAAGAAGAACTCGACCCGCAGACATTGCTCGCCCGCCGTGACGCGAGTTTCGCTCGCTCCCAAAAACACTATTACGTCGACCCGCCGCGCATCGAGCGAGGCTGGCGCAATCACCTGATCGACATGCAGGGCCGCTCCTACCTCGACATGCTCAACAACGTCGCGGTGCTCGGTCATGGTCATCCGCGCATGGCCGCCGTCGCCAGCCGGCAGTGGTCGTTGCTCAACACCAACTCGCGTTTTCACTACGCGGCGATTGCCGAGTTTTCCGAGCGCTTGCTGAAGCTGGCACCGGACAACATGGACCGCGTATTCCTGGTCAACAGCGGCACCGAGGCCAATGACCTGGCGATTCGCCTGGCTTGGGCTTATAGCGGCGGTCGCGACATGCTCAGTGTGCTGGAGGCGTATCACGGCTGGTCGGTGGCAGCGGATGCGGTCTCGACCTCGATTGCCGACAACCCCAAAGCCTTGAGCAGCCGACCGGACTGGGTACATCCGGTGACTGCGCCGAACACCTATCGCGGTGAATTCCGCGGCATCGACAGCGCACCGGACTATGTGCGCAGCGTCGAACACAACCTGGCGAAAATTGCCGAGCAAAAGCGTCAATTGGCCGGTTTCATCTGCGAACCGGTATACGGCAATGCCGGCGGTATCTCGCTGCCGCCGGGCTATTTGCAGCAGGTCTATGCGCTGGTCCGCGCTCAAGGCGGAGTATGCATCGCCGATGAGGTGCAGGTCGGTTACGGCCGCATGGGCAAATTCTTCTGGGGTTTCGAAGAACAGGGTGTGGTGCCAGACATCATCACCATGGCCAAAGGCATGGGTAACGGCCAGCCGTTGGGCGCCGTCATTACCCGCCGGGAAATTGCTGAAGCGCTGGAGGCCGAGGGTTACTTTTTCTCGTCGGCCGGCGGCAGCCCGGTCAGTTGCCGGATCGGCATGGCAGTTCTGGATGTGATGGAAGAAGAAAAACTCTGGGAGAACGCCCAGGTCGTGGGCGGGTATTTCAATACGCGCCTTGAGGCGTTGATTGACCAGCATCCGTTGGTGGGGGCGGTGCATGGTTCCGGTTTTTATCTGGGCGTGGAGTTGATCCGCGATCGAGAAACCCTGGAGCCCGCAACCGAAGAAACCACCGCGTTGTGCGATCGCCTTCGTGAGTTGGGGATCTTCATGCAGCCGACAGGCGATTACCTGAACATCCTCAAGATCAAGCCGCCGATGGTCACCTCGCGCCAGAGCGTGGATTTCTTTGTCGACATGCTGTCGAAGGTGTTGGACGAAGGGTTGTAAATCGATCCAGCTGTAAACGCGGGCTAATGTGGGAGCGGGCTTGCTCGCGAAGAGGCCGGTACATTCAATAGATATTTGGCGACTGGCATACCGCTTTCGCGAGCAAGCCCGCTCCCACAGAAAGCTGAGGCTTAATTCGATTGTTATCGGGTTTAAGTGAGTTATTTTCGACAGAGAGAATATTTATTGCTTCAAAAGCCGATTTTTATCGGCTATAAAGTCGCCACTGCCCACGGTGTGGACGAACCACGCCCGGGGCTGCCTCTTTCTGTCATCGGTCGATGCCATCCTCGACCCTCAGCACTTGCCCAGGAGATGATTCATGAGCCGTATCGTTACCGTCGCCGCTACCCAGATGGCCTGTTCCTGGGACCTTGAAGCCAACATCGAGACCGCTGAAAAGCTGGTCCGTGAGGCTGCGGCGAAAGGCGCGCAAATCATCTTGATCCAGGAGCTGTTCGAGGCGCCGTACTTCTGCCAGAAGCCGAACCCGGACTACCTGCAACTGGCTACGACCGTTGAAGACAACGTAGCCATCAAGCACTTCCAGAAAATCGCCAAAGAACTGCAGGTCGTTCTGCCGATCAGCTTCTACGAACTGGCGGGCCGCGCACGTTTCAACAGCATCGCGATCATCGATGCCGACGGCAGCAACCTCGGGATTTATCGTAAAAGCCACATCCCGGACGGCCCTGGCTATCACGAAAAGTACTACTTCAACCCGGGCGATACCGGCTTCAAAGTCTGGAGCACCCGTTACGCGAAAATCGGCGTGGGCATCTGCTGGGATCAGTGGTTCCCCGAGTGCGCCCGCAGCATGGCGCTGCAAGGTGCGGAAATCCTCTTCTACCCGACCGCCATCGGCAGCGAGCCACACGACAAGACCATTTCGTCCCGCGACCACTGGCAGCGCGTGCAACAAGGCCATGCCGGCGCCAACCTGATGCCGCTGATCGCCAGCAACCGCATTGGCAATGAAGAGCAGGACGGCTACGACATTACCTTCTACGGCTCGTCGTTCATTGCCAACCAGTTTGGCGAGAAAGTCCAAGAGCTGAACGAAACAGAAGAAGGCATTCTGGTTCACAGTTTCGACCTCGATGAGCTGGAACATATCCGCAGCGCATGGGGCTCGTTCCGTGACCGTCGCCCGAACCTGTACGGCGCGATCAAAACCCTCGACGGTTCCCTGGAGTCCTGAACCATGACCACTTTGAACAGCACCCCTCGCACCGACGGCTTTTACATGCCAGCCGAATGGGCGCCACAGACCCAGACCTGGATGGTCTGGCCCGAGCGCCCGGACAACTGGCGCCTGGGCGGCAAACCGGCGCAAGCCGCGCATGTGGCGGTGGCCAAGGCCATCGCGCGTTTCGAACCGGTGACCGTGGCGGTTTCCGCCGGCCAGTACGAAAATGCTCGTGCCCGTCTCGATGTGCCGAATATTCGTTTGGTGGAGATGTCCAGCGATGACGCCTGGGTTCGGGATACTGGCCCGACGTTCGTCATCAACAACCGCGGCGAAGTCCGGGGTGTGGATTGGGACTTCAATGCCTGGGGCGGTTTCGACGGTGGTCTGTATTCGCCGTGGAACCGTGACTCGCAGGTGGCGGGCAAGATCCTCGAAATCGAGCGCAGCCCGCGCTATCGCACCGAAGGTTTCGTGCTCGAAGGCGGCTCGATTCATGTCGATGGCGAAGGCACCCTGATCACCACCGAAGAATGCTTGCTCAACCGCAATCGCAACCCGCACATGGACCGCGCGCAGATCGAAGCGCTGCTCAGCGCCAATCTGGCTGTGGATAAGATCATTTGGCTGCCGGACGGTTTGTTCAACGACGAAACCGACGGCCATGTGGATAACTTCTGCTGCTACGTGCGTCCGGGCGAAGTACTGCTGGCCTGGACCGACAATCCACAGGACCCGAACTACCCGCGCTGCCAGGCGGCAATGAACGTGCTGCAAAACAGCACCGATGCCAAGGGTCGCCCGTTCACAGTGCACAAGATGCCGATTCCGGGGCCGCTGTATGCGACCGAAGACGAATGCGCAGGTGTCGATCCGGTGGATGGCACTCAGGAACGCAATCCGACTGTTCGTCTGGCCGGCTCTTATGTGAACTTCCTGATCGTCAACGGCGGCATCATCGCGCCGAGCTTCGACGACCCGTTGGACGGTCCGGCCAAAGAGATTTTGCAAGCTTTGTTCCCGCAGCACGAAGTGGTCATGGTGCCAGGTCGCGAACTGTTACTGGGCGGCGGTAACATCCACTGCCTTACCCAACAACAGCCCGCACCGCACAAGGAGTGAGTGAGGACGTAACAGCTTGAGTTGATTGAAGAATCGATTGAGCAACGATTTAACCTCGTCGTTTCACAGAAAGCCCGCAGCCCATCAGGACTGCGGGCTTTTTTGTATCCACTTGTCGACACTTCGAAAATATTGGCACAGCTCTTGTATCTCCGATGGCGCAACATGGGGAGGGAGAGAACTTCGATGTTCTGTCATAAACCTTGGATAAGTTAGCCGCTCACAAACCAGGAGAGAGCGCTGAGATGAACGCCGAAATGAACGTCGTGAGCGAGCGGGCACTGCATCCCCTGGCAGTTAACAGCGAATCGCTCCAGGTCTTGGCGCAGTGGTTGAAGTCCAATGGAACGCGTCAGATCAGGGAACCTGATCCGCGCCGGATGATGATCGAGCGCTACCCCGCTGGTTTATTCAGCGAGGCGGAACTGGAAGCACTGTGGGATGTGATGGAAGGATAAGAAGAAAAACAAAGGATTGATAAAAGCGCTGCCGGAAGGCGGCGCTTTTTTATGGGCGAAGGTTTTTTATGATCACTGGAGATCAAATGTGGGAGCGGGCTTGCTCGCGAAAGCGGTATGCCAGTCAACGAAGATGTTGAACATGATGGCCCCTTCGCGAGCAAGCCCGCTCCCACAAGGTTTTGCATTGTTTAGAAGATATAGGTTCCGGTCATGTCGGCCATAACCTGGAGGAAAACGAAAGTATTCGACCGATTCATGAAACAGACTGAAAGCCATTCCAGCGTTTTTCCGAAACTGTCTGGGGATTAACCTGCTGGCATTGAGTTTTCCTACTTTGTTGCCGGAGTCTTCCCATGATCCTTCACTACATTTACGACCCTTTGTGCGGCTGGTGTTACGGCGCTAAACCATTGGTCCAGGCTGCCCAAGCCGTATTGCCAGTGATCGCCCACGGTGGCGGCATGATGACCGGTGCCAATCGCCAGACCGTCTCGCCACAACTGCGCAATTACGTGATGCCCCACGACCGACGCATCGCCGAGTACACCGGCCAGCCGTTTGGCGAGGCGTATTTTGAGGGTCTGCTGCGCGATGAGACCGCGGTGTTCGATTCCGCGCCGCCGATTGCCGCTGTGCTGGCAGCGGAGCAGATCGCAGAACGCGGTCTTGAATTGCTGGGGCGTTTGCAGACGGCTCATTACGTGGAAGGTCGACGCATTGCTGATAACACCGTGCTGCTGGAACTCGCCACACAAATAGGCCTTGAATCTGAGGCGTTCCAACAGGCATTTAATGACGCCGACACCGATCGCCATATCAAAGACAGCCGCGCACTCTTGCCCAAGGTCGGTGGTCAGGGTTTCCCGACTTTCGCACTGGAACAGGATGGCCAATTCACCTTGGTCGACATCGGCCCATGGCTCGGCAAACCGCAAGCTTTCGCCCAATGGCTGGGTCAGTCGTTTGCGGCTAAAGAGTCTTCATCCGCGTTTCAAGCCTGTGGCCTCAACGGCTGCGCCCATTGAATTCAACTGGAGTCACCATGGATAACCTGAGCCTGATCAAAAGCACCGCAATTGGCTATCGCTGACAAGTGATTTCTTAGACGATTTTCGCCTATTTACAGACGATTCCTGAAATTGACACCTTATTAAGGGCGCGGATAGGATGCGCCCAACGCCTGTGGCTAACCGCCATGACTCACAAAACAATAAAAGGCCCGCCGCGAATTTTCGTGGGCGGGCCTTTTTGTTTGGGGTGAAAAAAGAGCGCGATAGCGCCGTTTCAGTGGTTCGACACAGCGCGTATCAACCCGTAATAGGAAAATAACATGTTGAACAAGCGAATCAGCCTGATCGCACTGGGGATGTTGAGCGCCACTCAGGCCATGGCTAACGACCAGGCCGAGTCCAAGGGTTTTGTTCAAGACAGCAGCCTCAAAGTGCTGCTGCGTAACGCCTACATCAATCGTGACTATAAAGACGGCAACCCGGATAAAGCCGAATGGGGCCAAGCGGCCATCGGTACTTTCTCGTCCGGTTTCACCCAAGGCACCGTGGGTGTGGGTGTGGATGCCTTCGGTCTGTACGCACTGCGTCTGGATGGCGGCAAGGGCCGCAGCGGCGCCGGTGGTATCGACTTCTTCAAACAGGGCGACAGCGGCAGTGCAGCTAACGATCTGTCGAAGGGTGGCGCGGCAGTCAAGTTCCGCCTCTCCAGCACCACGCTGACCTATGGCGACCAGATGCCGGCCTTGCCGGTGCTTAACTACGACAACTCGCGCCTGCTGCCGGAAAGCTACACCGGCACCCTGATCACCTCCAAGGAGATCAAGGGTCTGGAGCTGAACGCAGGTCGCTTCCACCGCCGAGTCGCGCAAAAGCGCTGAAGGTCGTGACAGTGGTGGCTTGAAGTCGATCAACGTGTTGGGTGGTAGCTACCAGTTCACCGAACAGTTCAAGGCTGCGCTGTACGCATCTGACGTTGAAGACGTGCTGAAGAAGCAATACGTGAACGCCAACTACGTGTTCCCGTTCGACAAGGATCAGTCCCTGAGCCTGGACTTCAACGGCTACCGTACCAAGCTGGACGATTCCTACGTCCGCGAAAGCGGTGCTACCGGCGACGACAACAAGATCTGGAGCCTGGCAGCGACCTTCGTCACCGGCCCGCACTCGTTCACCCTCGCCCACCAACGCAGCACCGGCGACAGCAACCTGGGCTACGCCTACGGCGGCTATCAGAAAGATCAAGGTCGCGTCGGCGACGGCGGCAACACTATCTATCTGGCCAACTCCTACTGGTCCGACTTCAACGCCGAAGACGAACGCAGCTGGCAGTTGGGCTACGGTCTGGACTTCCGCGCTTTCGGCATTCCTGGCCTGAGCTACAACGTTGCCTATGTGCGCGGTGACAACATCACCACGTCCACCAGCGAAGGCGGTACCGAGCGCGAAATCTTCAACCAGTTCAAGTACGTCGTGCAAAGTGGCCCGGCCAAAGACCTGAGCGTGAAGGTACGCAGCTCGATCCTGCGTGTGTCCCAGAAATCCAGCGAGTACAACGTCAGCGGCAACGAACTGCGCGTGTTCGTGGATTATCCGATCAACATCTTCTGATGATCGGCTGAGTTGTTCGCAATACTGTTCACTTAAGTGCGGCTCTTCAGGTCATGCCTACTTTTGTGGCGAGCGAGCTTGCTCGCGTTGGGCTGCGTAGCGGCCCTAAAAATCTGACAACCATTGCCGATTTTTGTGAGTGCTACGCACTCAAGCGGGAGCAAGCTCTTATAGAACAAAATTTATCTCATTGATTTTAAAGATAAATTTATTTGCAGATTTATCGGCATGTTCTCTGCGCGACAGCGCAGCCTCATCGCAGGCTGGGCGGACTCCCTCGCCACAGGTTTTTCACTGACTCAAGACTCTCTTAAATGAAGGGTATTGCGACTGGTTCGGGTTTTTTTCGCCTCGTGACCGTAAGAAAATACGAAAAATGGCTGTTTTCGATCGTAAAAAGTCGAATTGAAGCAACTTCATACCGCGTTTCAAGCAACGCTTGATATGCCTGAAATTCTTTCTCATGGGCCGCAAATCCTGCACCTACTAGATTAAGCCGCTAAATGCAGCGGAGACCTGGTAATGATCGTTTTGAATAAAGAAGTTGGCGAATCGCTACGGCGCGACAAATATGTCAACGTCAAGGGCGCTGACTTCAATCTGTTCGGTCATTTTTCCGACTTTGTCAGATTGACCAAAAGTTGGGAAAGCATGGAGCCGGACAGTTATTACGGCCAGGCCGATGCGGGCATGCGTTTCCGTCGTTACAGCGATTTCGAATACAACCCGGTCACCCGTGACTTGACGCAGCTGGAACACCGCGCCTACGTGCAATCGAAGGCCAACAATAGCTACGTCGGCGGACTGGAGCGGCACTTCCAGGACTTCTCTAATGAAGTCATCAATTCGCCGGTGATGCGCAGCCTCATCGATGCGGATTTCGAGGTGTACAAAAACGTATTGCCGCCGGAGTTGCACGACGAAATCTGGCAATGCCAGATCCATCAGATCCGCATCGAGATCAAGCCGGGCAAGCAACTGGAAATCACCCCGGAAGGTATTCACTGCGACGGTTATCCGTTCAGCGGTGTGCATTTCTGGGGCCGCAACAACGTGGATGGGGCGGAGAGCCGTTTGTATTCGGCCCAAGAGGAACAATTGGCGGTGACGACCTATCTGGAAATCCTCGACACCACCTACTTCCTCGATCGCGACATGCGTCACTACGTGACACCGGCACGCAACACCCACGCTCACGAAATGGCCTATCGGCAGATTCTGGCCATTTCCTTCTCGCGGCCCGGGACCGCTTTCGACATTGTTCGCTGAACAGCTAGACCCCATGATGCACATCGCCGAGTGCCCTGCACCGGTGATGTTGCAGCGCGCGGCGGCAAAGGATGCCCAGCGCCTGGAGCGCTTCTTTCGGCAATTCGAAGAAGTGTCGTTCTGTGAATGGCAGGACGCCAAATGCCTGCGCGGTGTGTTGGTGCAAAAAACCACCACTGCGTTCCTCGCGCTCGATGTCTGTGGCGAAGTGGTCGGCGCAGTATTGGGCGGAATGCTCGGCAGCCGTGGCACCATCAATCACTTGGCTGTGAGCCCGCAGTACCGCGCCCAAGGCGTCGGTCAGCGCCTGGTGGAAGCGGCCTCGGCGGACATGAAACGGGTGGGCGTGCTGCGGATGTTCCTGTTTGTCGACGATGCTAACCTTGCCGGCAAACGTTTTTGGAGTGCCCAGGGCTTTTGCGAGCCACGCGGCGAAACGACTTTTGAGAGGGACCTATGAATGAGACGTCCAGCAGCCAGCCGCTGATGGTCGAGCCCCAGCCCTCGCGCACCTTCGCTGAAGCCAGCCCGGTAGTGGCGGGTTACTTCACGGTGGCGTTCGTGTTTGGTTTGATGGCCGTCAATGCCGGTTTGCCCGTGTGGCTGCCGGTCGCGATGTGCTTGTTCGTCTACGCCGGTGCCTCGCAGTTCGCTGCTCTGGCGCTGATCTCCAGCGGCGCGTCGCTGACCACCATCATCCTCACCACGTTTCTGATCAATGCACGGCACATGCTGATGTCGGTCTACATGGCCAAGGCCTTGCAGGCAATGGGGCTCAGTCGTCTCGAGCGCTGGTGTTATGCGGGCGGGCTGACCGATGAATCGTTCGCCTTCCACAGCGTCAAACTGGGCAAGGGCTTACCGGTCAATGTGCGTTACCTGATCGGCTTCAATCTGTATTGCCACACGTCGTGGGTGCTGGGCGGTTTGCTGGGAGCAATCTGCGCGCAGTACGCGGCGCACCTGATCAAGTACCAGCTCGACTATGCGCTGACCGCGATGATGCTCTACGTGCTGGTATCGCTGTGCAACACCCGCAACAAACTGATCGCCGCACTGGCCGCGGTCGCTTGCATGGGTGTCTTGAGCCTGGTCGGCAATTCACCCTTCAACGTATTCATCGCCACATTTGTGGGCTGCGGGGTTGGTGTATGCCTGACCAAACGTTCCTGATCCTGGTCGTCGTGCTAATGATGGCCGTGACGTTCCTGCCGCGCGCGTTGCCGCTGCAGGTGAGCACTGACCATTGGCCCCCCCTGGTCGCCCGCGCGCTGGAATACCTGCCGGTGGCGATCGTCGCTGCCATCAGCCTTACGCCACTGTTGATCAAGGATCAGCAGCTGCAGCTCGATCGCCCGGAATTTTATGCCGCCATTCCGACGTTGTTATGTGCGTATTTCAGCAAAAACCTCTTTCTCAGCGTAGCGGTGGGAACGGCTGCGTACATCGCGCTCGGATCGTTCATGTAGCGACAGCGCGACCACGTCGTTCAGAGCCTGGCCCGACAAATCGGGATTATTGACCGCCAGCCGCACTTCGAGGGAATCCTCGAAACCCGGGAAAATGGTCAGGCCGTTACGCAGGGCTGCCTCACGGGAAACCATGCCGAGACCGTCCATTTGCGTGATCAACGACAGGGTCAGGGTCTCGCTGCAGGAGTAGATCATCCGCTTGCCTGACTCGTAATTGCCAAGGCCGGCGTCGATAAAGCGCAAGAAGCTGTGGGAATACGGACAATCGTCGGCCGGTCGAACCTGAACCTTATTGCCCAGCAGCATCAGCGGATCGTTCTCCTGACCGCAATGAGCACCGACCACCTGCACCTGCACATCGGGCAGGGCAATGCTGGGTAGACCCGGTTGCTGCGGGCCAATCAGCACGGCGAGGTCGAAGTCCTCATTCTTCAACTTGCTGAGGTTTTCCATCGACTCTGCGTAGCTGAATTCCAGCTGATAATCAGGAAACACCTCAAAGAGGCGTCCGATCATTCGCCGGTTGAAGTCGGCCGAGAGCGTAGTGTTAAGTGCAACCTTGAGCGTGCGCTGCCCGGGCACCTTGAGCGCGGCGACTTTTTCTTCCAGTTGCCGTGTAGCGACCAACACCTTGTCCATGTAGGGCGTGAGCTCCATGCCCTGGGTTGTCAGGGTCAGCCCCTTGTTGGAGCGACGAAACAACCGAAAACCGAACTGCTCTTCGACCTTGTTCAACTGCGCGGCCAACGCCTGCACGGTCAAACAGGAGCGCTCTGCAGCCGCCGACAATGAGCCGGTCTGCACAATGCGCATGAGGTTACGTAAGGTTCTGCTATCCATTTGGGTAATGCCCTCTAAAGTGGGCTGGCTATTGTTATGTACCTTGCCGCCGGGTAGGCGTCGGTCGCGTGCTGGCTATGATCCTGCACCTGAGCATGCTTGTCCCGAGTTTAGTAGCGAAATGAGTCCGTGCCCGATGGTTGGAGGCTTGCACAGGATCGGGGATTTTGGTGGGGGGCGAGTGATCGGGTCAGAAAAATGCCTGGATGGGAAAAGTACGTTGATCGACGAAACCTTTTCCAAGGGCAAAAAAAAGCAGCCTGATCAGGCTGCTTTCATGAAAAGGTGCTTGATATTGTGCTCCCTCAAGCAGGGGAGGAGAGGTTACCCGAGCGCTGATTTTCAGGTCATCAACGGGGTTCCTAGCGTCGACTATCGCCACCTGAAGGCAGTCGGTTTCGCGCTCTCGATTAAATTTTCTGCCCGTGTGGGGCGGGTGTCAACGGGTGTATTTGACCGTGTGTCGGCCTCTGTTTGGGCGGTATTTGAAGTCAGCGTGAGCCGCATGCATTGGTAGCGGAGGCCTGCGCAAGGTTCGTTGGTCCCGTAGCGGAATGGGGAAACGAGGTGGTACACGTGTCATTTACTACAACACGCTTTCCGAAGGCTCTATCTGGTTGCTGATCGCCTACACCAAGACGAAATTCGACAATTTAGGCGTCTCTCAGAGCGCGTTCGCCAAGCTGATTGGAGTCAGTTTGCGTACGTTGCAGGACTGGGAGCAAGGGCGGCGGCAACCAACGGGAGCAGCGCAGACGCTACTTCGTGTTGCGAGCCAGCATCCTGAGGCATTGCGCGATCTACAGGCGGTTTAGGATCAGACGGGTACCCATTAGCTGGTTTCAAGCCAAGACTAATGGGTGTCCTTTATTTGGATTTCGATGATTTCTTTCCAGCGCTAACCGGCCAATCAACGCTCGCCAATCCTGCGACCCTCGTCCCTGCCGCTATCCGTCAGGGCGCTCTGATCAGCACTTTTCTGAACGTTCGGAGTGAGCGGGAATGTTCACTGACATGTCGTCGCCGATGACATATCAAGACGGGTCGCAAAAACTGCAAAATAGCGCCACGTCCGTGTAAAAGCATTAGTGGGTTAAGTATGACGTCCTACTTTGAACTCATTACACCACGTCACTAATGATGTTCCCGCCCCCACCTTTATCCCCCCAGACCAACCTCATACATTGATCTCCAACGCCTCCCCATCATTCCGATGAGAAGGTCACTGGAGATTTCTCATGCCTTTCGTCAGCGTACGCATCACCCGCGACGGTGTTACCTCAGAGCAGAAAGCTCAGGTGATCGCCGAAATCACTGAAACCCTGGAACGCGTCCTCAACAAGCGCCCGGACCTGACCCACATCGTGATCGAAGAAGTCGACACCGATAACTGGGGCTATGCCGGCATCACCACCACCCAGTACCGAAAGCAACTGGCTGAAGACGGGGGGCATTCATGACTGCGTCCGTCACCATCGATTTCGTCTCCGATGTGGTGTGGCGCCGCGGCGCTGGAGCAGGCGATTGAGAACGTGGCCGGTGAAGTCTCGGTCGAGCTGACTTACAAACCCTTCGAGCTGAACCGGTGAGCCATCGGGTATCGGTCGAGCACTACGAACAGATGTTGAGACAAATGGCGAAGGCCGTCGCCTGATTGATCACTTTTCAAACCATCATTTCTTAGTAGAGGTTCATCATGAGCAATTCGAAAAAAGTCATCGTTATTACAGGCGCCTCCCAAGGTCTCGGCGCAGGCATGGTCAAGGCATTCCGTGATCTCGATTACCAGATAGTTGCCACTTCGCGTTCGATCCAGCCGTCCACCGATCCGGACATTCTCGCCGTGGCCGGCGACATCGGCGACCCGGCGATCGCCCAGCGAGTCATCCGTGAAGCGATCGAACGTTTTGGCCGTATCGACACCCTGGTCAACAACGCCGGAATCTTCGTCGCCAAGCCGTTCACCGCCTACACCCCCGAAGACTACGCCGCGGTGCTGTCGGTCAACCTGAATGGTTTCTTCTACATCACCCAACTCGCGATCACCGAGATGGAAAAACAGGGCAGCGGCCACGTCGTCAACATCACCACCAGCCTGGTGGACCATGCCATCGACGGCGTGCCGTCCGTACTGGCCTCATTGACCAAGGGTGGCTTGAACGCTGCGACCAAGTCCCTGGCCATCGAGTACGCCAAGCGCGGGATTCGGGTGAATGCGGTTTCCCCAGGCATTATCAAAACGCCAATGCATGGTGAGGAAACTCACGAAGCGCTGGGGAATTTGCACCCGGTAGGGCACATGGGGGAGATCAGCGATATTGCTCAGGCTGTTGTTTATCTGGACAGCGCTGGTTTTGTTACTGGTGAAATCCTGCATGTTGATGGTGGGCAGAGTGCGGGTCACTGAGGCCTTTCCAAACCCCAGAAACAACAAGCCCTCGCATTTCTGCGAGGGTTTCGATTGTATGGTGCGGGCATCTGTATTTTTGTATCTTGTATTGAATAGAAACAATCGTGCTAAGCTGATTGGCGAATTATTGGAGAGCGTCTGACGAAGCTTCGATCAGTAATGGGGGGTTAGTGGTGCACTCGATATTCCATCATCATCTGGCATGACGCCTTGATGAGTCTTGAGTCGGCCCACTTCGTCCAGATGCCTCCAGAGAAATTGCGCGGCTTCTTCACGCCGATCAGACTCGATGAGGTCGAGCAAATGGATGTGTTCCTGGCATTGCGCCATAAGACGAGTGCGATCGACGTTGGCTTTGTAGCCCATGAAACGCCTGAGTTGATTTTGCTGGCGTATGGCATCGATGAAAAAAACATTTCCGGAGCACTGCACGATCAGTTCGTGAAACTGGGCGCCCACCTGGAACAGTTGGGCCCGAGACAAGGTGTGGATATCCCCATCGAGCATGGCCTGCTGTTGCTGCCTGGCTTTGGCAAACGCGGCGTGATTGATCTGATAACCGGGCTCAAGCAGGGCTGCCGGCTCGATGGCCATCCGGAAGCGGTAGCTTTGGATGTATGTCTGGGCGTTATGCACGAAATTTTTGAGGGCCCATCCTTGCCCCGGCTTGCGCTCCACCATGGCTTCGCTGGCCAGCCTGCTCAGTACCTTGAGCAATTGTCCGCGGGGCACTTCGTAACGGCGCAACAGCTGCGCTTCGAAAAAGTGGGCAGGTATTTCGCCGCCAAGAATGTCGTCGACCACGCGAAGGTAAAAGTCTTCGAAAGGATCACTGGCAAGAGGGAATGTTGCTTCCTGAATCTGCCCTGCGCCCTGTTTCAGAAAGTAACCACGATTGGGCTCCTGAATGGCCAGGTCCCACTCGGCGAGCAAGGCAAACACTCGCCGGATAGGCGAGCGCGAAACGCCAAGCGCTTGGGCGAACATCTGCTCGCGCAACGGCTCCCCAGCTTTCATCGACCGGGCGCGAACCATGTCGATGACGCGTGGGGCCAACTGCAAGGCGAGGTCTTTCTTGATCACAGGTTCTATCTCGAATGGTTAGCTTCAGTCCGTTCCCGCTGGGGCAGATGCCCCATCGGACCGGAGTTGGAAAATACCATACGAAGAGGCAGTGGATATCTGCACTAAGAACGCTACTCCCGATAGTGCAGTGCTGGAGCTGCGAAGGATGCTCCAGGCTGATGATTTCGTTTCTTCCCAGGATGGATGTTTACCCAATGCTCAAGTTCAATGCTCATCTCGGTTTCCAATTCAATGAATTGCCTTTTCTGCAACGCATCGAAGCCGCCGCCGCAGCCGGTTTTCGGGCGGTGGAGTTCCCGTCGCCCTATGAATTCGACGCAAGTCTCCTGGCCGACCATCTAGCCCAATACAGTTTGCCGTTGATTCAGTTCGCTGCGCCGGCTGGCGTTACCAAAGGCATCGCCGCCTTGCAGGGCAAAGAACAAGAGTTTCGCAACGGGTTGCTCCAGGCCGCCAGCTATGCAAAGGCGCTGGCGTGTCCGGATGTCCACATCATGTCGGGCGTTACGACGCAGGATGATGCAGAGCGTATCTTCGGGGGCAACCTGGAATATGCAGTCAAGTACTTCGAAGATCAGGGTTTGCGGCCGCTTATCGAAGTGATCAGTTCACAGGCGATGCCGGGCTACTACATGTCTGACTTCAGCAAGGCGCAACAGGTGCTGGAGACCTTCCCCAGTGTTGGGCTGATTCTCGATCTTTACCATGCCCAGCTTCTGACCGCAGATGCAGCAGATGTTCTGGCTCGGTTTTATGACAGAACCGTCCATGTACAAATTGCCGACTGCCCGGGTCGTCACGAACCGGGAACGGGGATCATCGATTTTGCTGCCTTGTTCGCGGCGCTGGAGCAGCGTGGCTACCCAGGATGGATCGGTTGTGAATATCACCCTTCCGGTTCTACCGTTGCGAGCCTTGACTGGATTAAGCAGCTAAGTGCTTAGTGCTTGCGACGAGCAAACGGGACTCGGATTTCACGTACGCCAGAAACAACAAAGCCCTCGCATTTCTGCGAGGGCTTTGTTTTGTATGGTGCCGGCACCAGACGAACGGTATGTCTCGGCGAGGCCAGATTTTCCGGGCGTCTGGATTTCGCTGGAAAATTCGGCGTGCCCCAACTGGTAACTATAAATAAATCAGCTAGTTATGGCGTTCGGTGGAATCGAACTCGGGATTTTTAGATGTCAGCACGTTGTCGGTCTGCAAGTAAAGCATTCAGAGTCGCATACGGAATGGTAAACCCCCTGAGTTCGAAAGTTGCCGATTATTCCCATGGATAATCGGCAGGAGTTGACCCAAAGCAACCAGTCAGGTGTGTCTAATCAATCAGGGCGATTCACTCAGCGGTACACCTGCCTGTCGTGCAATTTTATGGATAGCGAGTTGTAGTTCGAGCCTGCATTGATATAGATCTTTATTGCTTTCACGCCCATAGGCCTTAACACATGCGAAAGCAGTGTCTACAAAAAATATACTTGCGATTCTGGTCATCATAGTTGAGTAAGCCCAAGCTTCCTTTCCTGCTTTTATTTTGTGCTCGGGTGAGGCTTGCATAAACATAAGCCACATAAGCGTGTCCTCACCAGTTATATGGCTTGCTCCGCTGAGGCGATGATAGCTTTCATAGTAATCAGTCTCGCGCCCAAGTATTTCAAATCTTTTATAAAGCGACTTAGGCCAGTCAGTCTCCGGGTTGGATATATCTATAGAGCATTGAGTTTCGATTTCCTTAACGAATTCGTCTAATATGGTAATGACTTTTCTTCTTTCCTCTATCATGGTCGATATTTCTTCTGCGTCGGGTCCTTGTAGTATTTTCTGCTTCCATTCATTGAGTTTTCTATTGTGCTCATTCAGCCATGATTGAAAAAATTTGATCAATGTCGCTGAATCGCCTCTTTCGGCGAGGTACATAATGTTTATTGAGCCTTCTACAACAACCCTAGCTAATGCCTCCGCACTTGCTGGCGAACCTGTCGAAATAGCAACTAGCATTCCTTGGACGTGCTCGTATACACGACCAATCAGGTTTAAAAGCGAGTGAATCCGAAAGCCTTCATTGTTGTCTTTTGGCTCGTATTCTCCCAAGTAGTCATTAAGAATTTTATCTGCTTTGGCACACGACTCAATGGCTACTGCCGACTCAATAAGGTTTGCTTTTTTATCTATCTTAAAGGATTTTCTGAAGTTTGGTATGTAAGGCATTGTTGTGTGTAAATCCTGTAGGTTTAATTAATGCAGTTCTAAATGGAAGCGGTATTTAATTTTTGAGTGTAGCATTTTGTCGTCTGTCAGAAAATTTTGCACTAACTTTGAATCGTGTGCGTCTTAATTTTTAGCTAACTCAGCGTCGTTAAGATTGCTTGCACAACTTATTAGTATTGGGGGCTGAGGCTCAAGAAGAAAAAATGGGGACAGACCACGTGTTTCCTAAACAGGCATTGCCCTAGAAGGGGCAGATTTATTTTCGATCTCTCATTCAGCGAGGTCGGCGAACGCCGTAGGGGATCAAGAAAGGCCCCCTGGGGAGGCAGCGCGGCAAGCGCAATCACACCAAACCCCAGAAACAACAAAGGCCCGTATTTCTGCGAGTCTTTGTTTTGTATGGTGCGGCACCAGACGAACGGTATGTTTCGGGGAGGTTAGGTTTCCCGGGCGTCTGGATTTCGGTGAAAACTTCGCGTACGCCAACTAGTAACTATTAATAAGTCAGCTGGTTACGAAATTGAGTGGAGTCGAATTCGGCTGTATTTTGTGTCACAAGATTTTATAATCTTAATAGATTACTAAATAGAAAAATTAATATCAGCTAGGTCAAAAATTGTCTCCGAGAATCGCCAGGGAGGAAAGCGATCAAGCTCGCACGCTGTGCCGTTATTTGAGAAAATATCGCTAAGCGTAACTCGTATAGCGCGATATGGAAATTTTCTGGGGTTTAAGCTATATTTAGTTTGGCTCTGGACTTATATGTTCATATGCGTCAAGTCTATTTTTTTGTTTTTAAAATTATCTAGGCTCTGCTATAGTAGACTGATTAAAATGCTGCGTGCGCCAAAGTAAATTGAGGTGATTGTGCTGGGAGATATTCAAATTAGATCCGCCCTTTTGGCTAGGCTTGGTCGAATGTCGCACCGACCCAGTGCGCTAATTGAAGAGCTGAGAGTGCATAATGGAAGTGCGATAGCTGATGTGGTGGCTATTTACAAGGAGGCTCATTGTTATGAGATAAAAGGTGATGCCGATAAAATTGAGCGAGCAATAAGCCAAGCTGCCTATTATGATTTGGCGTTCAGGAAGATAACTTTAGTTACTACGGAGCGTCATGCGAATAAAGCTATAAGGATTATTCCAGCGCATTGGGGAGTGATGATTGCCAGGGAGGTAAGTGGTGTTGTAGTTCTGCGGGGGGCAAGATCTTCAAAAAATAGCCCTTTTTTTGATAAGAAGACTGCTCTGATGACTCTCTGGAGGACAGAACTTTCAGATGTCGCCGAAGGGCTGAATATACAGGTCGCTGCAAAGGCAAATAGGGATAATATTTCTAACTCCATTGCAGAAATTATGGGGAGAGAAGAGCTTAGCCTTGCAATTAGCGCTAAGCTCGCGCAGAGGAAGCTAGGGTTTTTGTAACATAAATGTGATGTGAGCATTTATAGTCGGATTCAGGATGCTGCTAGGCGTGACTAGGGTTCCATGTGAGTTGGCTTTATCGTTCAGATAATTGTCTCCCCAAGAGTATGGTGGTGTCCGATAGAAAGTTTTTGCCACCAGAATCTTCGCCATATCGTTATACTGCTGGTTCCCTCGCGGATGGTTTTTTAAGCCGTTACCTCTAATAACATATTGAAAGTCTTCAAAGGCATACAGGATTTTGGGCGCAGTAACGTTGCGCATGCTTTCTGGTGGAATGTCGATTTCCGAGAAATTAGGGCTTACGATAGTATAATCCCCAAGTTCAATGTCGCTTAGTTCGTGGTGGGCAATAACTTTTTTGTGTATGGCTAACTCACTTCTGGGTAAAGAGATCTCATGCCCGACTTCAAGTATTTCCTTGATTGATGCTGGTATTGAAGAACCGGTTATTATTATTTTTGAAAATGAATAATCGCGCTTTATAGCGACGATAAAGTTGATTAGCTCTCCCGCTCTTTTAGTCGTATCACATGTGCGGCAAATCCTATTGTCTAAAATAAGGATCATTGACGTGAATTGGGGAGAGCATTTTCTAACTAGTGTTTGTATTTCTAATTTGGTTGTAGCTTAGTGCTGAAAGTCTTCGGGCTGAACTCTTAGTGCTATAACATCTGATTTAATTTTGCCTGTGATTTTGGCGTTGAACACAGCATCATTTCGTTGTGGTGTTCTTTCGATGGCGATAACTGGGATGAACGTGGTGTCGGTAAATTTATCGATAATATAAATGTAGTTGTCTTGTCCCGAAATCGTTATTGCATCAGGGACATCGAAATTATCAAGGTAGAAGTTTCTATATTCTTTTAAGTGCGTTTTTATTTTTTTGTGCGTTCCGTCAATAGATTTTTTTAGGGACTGTTCATTCAGACCTTTTTTCATCGGGAAATCAAAGAAAGGAGCGATAAAAGGCTTCAGCGTAGGATGCAAAACCTTTAGGGCTCCGATCTCATTAGTTTTGGTTTTTAAGAATGGAGTATAGTTATTCATGTTTAAATATCAAATCCCTAGTGTTATATTCGGACACGATGTCGGAAAAGATTTCATATCGATTTAACTCGTGCCTAAGCATGCCTGCAATTATTGCTGGATGCAGTCCTTTTTCGTTTGCGTATTTTATTACGATCTCTCTACGTAAATCATATTTGGGTTCACAGTTTCGCCATTCGTTTCTACTGACAAAAATTGTTTTGGTAAGTCGATCGGCTTCTAATTCAATTTCTTCGGTTGATGCTTCTTCAAAGTCATCTAGTATGGGGGTCTCTAGTTGATCTATGTGCAGGTGTATATGAGATAGCTCGTGCGTTAGTGTGAACCAGAAATTATCTAGTCTACTGTGTCTTAACGTCATGCCAATAACAGGATGGCCAGACTTTAATTTGAATACAGCTCCGTCAAGCTTCATTCCTTTAAGCTGCTCGTCAAATATAAGTATTATGCCGAGGCTTAATAGCGCGCTGGAGACTAAGCGGACATTTTCAGGGGCGGGACTCATTCGAGTGATTTGATAAATTTGGTCAGTGGAAATCGGCTTGTATTCAGGTACGGCTTGCAAGTTTAAAAGTAGCTGGGCTGTATGTTTTATGCGGGAAAGCCAATAGGAAGTGGTGGCGGTATTTGCATTGTTCGATTGTCTAAAGAAAGTTTCGCCTTTGTTGTCTGTGAGTAAGTCGCGAAATAATGAGATGTTTTCACTACAAGGAGCATTTCTTTTAGTGGTTGATGATTTTACTAAGCGGATAACTTCGTCGTGGGCGTTTAGCGCGTTGATTAAAGCCTTTGGGTTTACTGTGCTTTCAGATGTTACTACAAAATCATCCTGTTCTTCATTTTTGTTGGTCATACTGCCCCCGCATATTGAGCGGCCTTGGCCTCTGCCATTTCAAAATAGTTTAGTTGATCTTTGTCTAGACTGGGGAAATGTTGCATTCCAATCCGTTCGTAATAGGTTTTTGCTTTTGGTAGTGAATGTAAGCTAAAGCCGGGTCTGAGCCTCAATGCGTTACAAGAGTAGGCTATTGCGGACTTTATTAAAATGCTGCCAATTCCGCTAAATTGTTTGTTGCTCATTGGGTTTTGCCGATTCCAGGGAGCTACGGCAAGATACTCGATGTAAAAAATATTTCCTTTGTCAAAAATACTTTGTTTGGGGTGGTAGATTAGACATGCCCCTTGAGGTTTCGAGTCAGCGGATAAGAAAAACCAATGATATTCGTCTGTCCGACATGCGATTGATTTTTTAAACCATTCCCAGTGGCTATCCTCAAGGCTTAGGTTGCTTATTTCAGTTTCTAATAGGTTCTCATCCTGACAATTGTCTCTAACGTGTCTGAGAAGTTTTATGTTGAACTCCCCCCATAATTTATCGCAAAGATTGCCGTGGGCGATGTCCCATCCATGATGGATTTTGAACTCTACTGAGCAGTTATTTAGATCAAGTAGATTACCCTTCTGTATGATCTCGCCTTCATTAGGCGGCATTGCGTCTAATAAACTTCTAATTTCATCTAGAGTCATTATAAATATCCGGCTGAGGAAGCGTAGACTTTTGATTCTGCAGGGGGGGTATAATTTTGAGGTGAATACAATTTTTCTGCTCTTCGTAAGAGGAGCATAGGTTTAGATGCAGAACGATTATGGCGGGATGTGAGTCGAATGTACTCTTTTTCGATAGCAATTAACGTATCGAAGTTTAATATTTGTTGTTGTATCGAGTTGATCATTTTTTAGCCTTTCCGTGGCAAACAATCGTTCAGGTGTTTCTGCTGTTCCTGCTGGGCGTTAGCTAGCATTCTAGGTCGAGCGTACTCCACATTTTAATTGCGTGCCATGTTTTGGCCATCATTTGATTCCGTTTTGCTGGCTAGGGAGGCATGCTTGCGTTTCTCAGAAGTGGGGGCGGATTGATTTTCTTTCGGTGTCCCGTCCTGAGTAAGATTTACACCCTCTGATCTATCGACAGGAGGACCCTTCGCTTAGAGGTTGAACTGCCAGGATTTCCCTAAGCGAAAAGCGAGCAAATGCATGGTCAGCAGATAGTAATAGCGCGTCGATTCAGCGTGCGGGCTCAAGTGGTGGTTCAGAAACCATGCGAGATGCTTTTGCTGCCATGCCCATGGATTATCTTTATGCCAGCGATCAGAGATCGCTGATTGAATGGCCTTCGCTTGACGAAGGTGACGCTGGCGCGTGGAGTGCGCCCCGGTCAGCACTCCTCTCAGAAACAGCTCCATATCGAATGGCTTGCTCATGTTCGACCACCGATATAAGCCGATACCACGTCGATACGACCGTGCCCCAGCTCGTAGCTGATCTGTGCTCGGGCCGCCTGATCAAGGTGTCGGTCAAGTTCGTAGCAACGACCACCATTGATGGGCGCGGGATGGTGGGTGATTTGCTCATAGCGTTTGCACGCATAGGCCGCCCGCAATTCGTGGAAGCCGTTGAGGCTGTGCATGTGGAGGATGTCCCGTGCAGGACGGACGATTCCCTGTTGGAAATCGAGGTAGCTTTCGTTCGGTGCAAGCAGGTTACGGCTACCGTCTGGCGAGACCTGTTCGGCAAACCTCAACGCGTCGCGAATATGATCATCTACCATAATCCAGCGAGGTGCCGACTCGCCTGAGCGCCCACCTTTGGTGCCATCCTGGATGTTGATTTTGCCGAATTGTTCGGCCTCACGTTTTAGACGCGAAAGGTCGGCCAAAATGGCCTCGCGCAATCGCATTCCGGTTGCTCGCGCCAAGTGCGCGATGGCGGCGGCGCGCGGCTGCTGGTGTTTGCAAAGCACCTCTACGATCCGCTTCACGTGTTCGCGGTTTTGGCCTTGCGGCACCGAGCGACGAACACCGGTGCGCCGTATTCTCAGCGCCTTACTCGGACTCGGCACCTTTACGTACTGATCACCGCGAAGCGCCGCCATGGTCCGGTTCACACTGGACAACCGGTTTTGCGCGGTCGCGATGGCAAGTTCGCCTTGTTCAACTTGGTAACGTAGATGTTCTGCGTAATCCAGCAAAGTCTGCCGATCAATCTCTCGAGCATCATTGAACCCCGGGCCATCCTCCGACCGACACCAGCGCACAAACGCTTGCCACCGATCACTGTGCGCCTTGACCGTCCCGTAATGCCCACTGCCAAACAGATCGCGCAACGCCTGCGCCCCGGCATAACTCAGTTGCCGGCCATAGCCAAAATTGCGCCCATTCCGCCTACCTACCAATGCCATGATCAAACTCCTCTCGAAGCTAACCCTTAAAACCTTCCCCACGTCATCCCGCCACGAATGTTGAGTGTTATCAGGGATCAAGGCCCCTGCGACCTGTGAGGGTTGTCCACTAACGCGGGATTGGCGGCTCTTTACGACCGGGAGCTTGGGCATCTCATGATCTGGCCTCCTGAGCACTTCCGAAGAAGTGGGCGGGTGGAGGCTGCGCTGGCTGACGAGACCAACGCCGCGAGATCCTGAGTCGGGTGAAGGCAGTGATGCGATGATCGGGCGTGCCTGACTGTCAGTCAGGTGCAGTCCATTCCGTGGACTGCAGCACCCATCATCTGCATCGCTGTTGCTGGTGACTACGGTGTTTGTCACGCCGATTGTCACGAGGGGGAATGCCGCAAAGCCTTGTACGAGTTGGGCTGCAGCAGCGGTAGGAGCGCCCGTCTCTTTCCTGAAGAAAGAGACGGGCGCAGGTTGGCGCAGTGAAATGGCCAAGCGGATAGGTTGCTGCAGGGCAGCTGGGTAGGGGGATGTATTTGCCGCAATGGCAATGGTCTGAAGTAGGCATCCATCACTCGGTGAGTGACCGTGCGAGCCGCCGGACGCTAATCGCACTTTGGGAGAACCACCACGGTGTGGCGTAGCCTTAAAGGTTCTGGCTACCTGGGTTGCTGTCAACGACAGCACTTGCCCGATCTTTTCTACGCCTGTGGATAATTTGGGTCAAGGCTCGAGTTTTCGGGAATTCTGCGGCTGTGGATGAAATTATCCAACGGTGGAAATCAGTGGTTTTCCACAGACAGTTGTGAGGGCTTTAGATTTTTTAAGTGAGGTCCATCCAAGCAGGGCGGCTTTGCAGCCCTGCTTGGATGGACCCGCGTGGAAGGGCGGACTGCGGTGATCTCATTGGCTTACCCACGTTTGAATGCGCCACGGCTTTTTTGCAGGGCGGTGATGTTGTCGCCAACTGGGTGAGCGAATTCGTGGGGCGTCACATGCCCATGTCGGTTGGCGTCGATGTAGTTGCTCCACCACGCCATGATCAGCCTGCGCTGTTCCAGAAATTCGGCCTTGTGGATATACGCGGCGCGCACGCGGTTGCGTTCCTTATGGCTCATTTGTCTTTCGATGGCTGCGTCGGTCCATAACCCGGACTCAAGCAGGGCGCTACAGGCCATGGTCCTGAAGCCATGGCCGCACACGTCCTTGCTGGTGTCATAGCCGACGTTGCGGAGCATGGTGTTCACCGTGTTCTCGGACATGGGCTTCCAGTACTTGTGGTCGCCCGGTAGCACCAACTCTGAAAAGCGACTGAGGCTGCGCAGGCGCTCCAGTATTTCGATGACCTGCGGCGATAGCGGAACCATTTGAATGTCGCCGTTCATCTTGGTCCCGCGGGTGGAGTTGCGTACCCCTTCGATCGGTGCGCGCGTATCGGGGATTTCCCACATGGCGCGTTGGAGGTCGAACTCACTCCATCGAGCGAAGCGCAACTCGCTGGAGCGGACGAACACATGCAGAGTCAGCAGCACGGCAAGGCGCGTCAGCTCGCGGCCGTTGTAGTTGTCGATACGGTGTAGCAGTTCGGGTAGGCGGTTGAGGGAGAGGGCCGGGCGATGGACTGTGCGCGGCGCGTGAATCGAGCCTGCCAGATCCAGTGCAGGATTCATGGTGATCTGCCGAGCCCTTTTGGCCCCGCGCATGATGGTGGATAAGTAGTTCTGTACCCGTAACGCCACATCCATGGTGCCGCGTTCCTTGATGCGCTGGGTGATCTCTAGCAGGTCGTGGGTATCGAGTTCAGCGATGGGTCGTTGGCCGATCAGCGGGAAGACGTGGGTGCGCAGTCGGCTCATCACGGTTTTTGCGTGTCCTTCGGTCCAGCGACGGGACATGTCGGCGTGCCACTCCAGAGCAACGGTTTCGAAAAGCAATGCCGCCCGTTGGGCTACGATCTTGGCCTTCTTCTTTTCTTCCATTGGGTCGAGGTTGTCGAGCAGCAACGCCTTGGCTTCGTCTCGCTTACGTCGTGCGACGGAAAGGGTAACGATGGGGTAATTGCCGATGATCAGCGTACCTTCCTTGCCGCTGGGCTTGGTGTACTTCAAGCGCCAGGTCTTCACGCCATTGGGTTTGACGAAAAGGTACATGCCGCCGCCGTCGAACAGTTTGTAGGCGCGTTCGCGGGTTTTGGCCGTGCGGCATTGCAGGTCGCTGAGGGGGATCGCTAGACGTGGCATAGGGGTACGCGCTCCTGACCGGGAAATCGCAGTACCCCTAACATACCCTCGGGGAAGGGGGATTTTGTTGGATCCCGACAGAGGGTCCTGGAACGAAAAAACCCGCCAAATGGCGGGTTTTCGGGGCTTCCAGAGCATTCGGTGGAATGCAATGGAGCCTAATGTGGTGCCGGCACCAGGAGTCGAACCCGGGACCTACTGATTACAAGTCAGTTGCTCTACCAACTGAGCTATACCGGCGTGTTGGGCGACGATTATAGCGATTGGGTTGGTTCTGTAAACCCCTGAATTCAGACTATTTTTACACAGGCTTTCGGTCAGGCACGAACCAGCACTTTCTTGAGTTTCTGAATGGCTTGCCAGGCTCGGCTGTTTTGCATCGCCCGCAGTTGCGCTTCGGCGTGTTCGGCGCGTCGCAGGGCGGCGGCGAGGTGGTTTTCGGTGACGGTGACGGGGTGGCTGAAGTTGTGGCCTTTGCAGAACTGGAAGTCGTCCAGGTTGCACGGCGGGATGTCGAAGGCAGGTTTGAGGGCCAGGTGTTCTTCGGCGAGGTAGTAGGTGTTGATGCCGTCGAACAGGATGGACTGGTAGCCGGCGCCGGTGACGAGGGTTTCCCAGGTCTGGTCGCGCTCCCATGGGGTTTCGATGAGGATGATCCACGGTCGCCATTGGGTGAAGTCCATGCCGCGCAGGACGGTTTCTTCGTGGCCTTCGACGTCGATTTTCAGGAAGTGGATCGGACGGTTCCGGGCGTATTGTTCGCAGATGGAGGCCAGGGTGCGGGATTTGACTGTTTGGCTGCGCACGTCCATGCCGGCATCTTTGTGTTGCTGGGCCAGAGCCGGGTCAAGGGTCGACAGGCCGGTGCCGGCGATGCCGTAGAAGGTCAGGTCATCGGCGCTTTCGCCGGCCACGCATTGCAGGTTGATGTCTTTGGGGCGTTGTTGGCAAAGGGCGTCGTAGTAGTTCGACATGGGTTCGACGTTAATGCCGCTCCAGCCGTGGTCGTAGAAGGCTTTGGTAACGGAGTCCTGGATGGGGTCGTTGGCCCCGATATCGATGTAAAAGCCGTTTTCAACGTTTTTGAGGGCGCGCCACAGGCGGATATCTTCGAAATTCTGTGCGTAAGAAATGAACGTCACGGTCGCATCCTGTCGGTCAGATTTTTCTTGTTCATGGCCGCACTGACGGCCCCCTTGCATGCTGGTATAGCAAGGGGTCTCGCAAGGCGCAATTTTCTGCTTTGGGATGTCCGCTATTCGGCGTTTATGTCGTTTTAATGAAATGCTTATGCACAATGGACTAAGGGCGATTGTCTGTTCATTACGATTTTGTAGACTCGTTCTCATTTGACCGCAAATGCCTGTTTTGCGGGTTTTTTATTGCTGTGAACAAAAAATGACCAGCAGTCTTTCAGGATTAAAACAGCGAGGATATTGGATCCACGATAATTCCATCAACAGAGTTATCCACAGGATGTGGTTGTTTAGGGGCGCTCTGCCAAGAGCAGAAAATTGCGCGGCGTGAGTGCGACTTCACAGAAGGTGCCAAGGCGAACGGTGTAACCCTGCTGAAGGAGGAAAAGCGCCCGATCAAGTACCAGCCACAGCTCCAGAGGCCGTCGGAAAAGGCCTCGCAGCAGCTCCAGGTTGCGCACTTCGGCCAATCGTCGCCACCCGGCGTCTTCCAGCGCGGCCCAATCTGGCGTGCTGACTGTGGATAAGTCTTTAAGTGCCGCCAGATCGCGGCAGTAATCGGCGAAAGGTTTGTCCAGCCAGACGCTGGGCAGAGAAGGGGTCGGCAGGTATTCATCGATGCCGCGCAGTTGTCGTTGCAGCAGGTCGAACGCCAGGCGCCGGGCCATGGAGGTGTCGCGCTGACGTCGGACGCGAGCACCGGCGGTGACAGTTTCGCTCATCGGCAGCGCAAGATCATCGAGGGAAAGGTGTAGGGCGGAGCGCTCAGCCGCACAGGAAAGCGGCTGATAGGTGTTCAGACTGATCCGGTTATAGCAGCACGGTGCGATGACCAGTTGTTTGCAACCGGCGGCGCTGGCGAGCTGGATCAGCCGTACATGCAGATCACCGCAGGCGTGCAGCGCGACCGGCGTGTGATCGGCATTCAACAAAGAAGCTGCGCCAGGCGCGAGTACATCCTGCTCGACATGCAGCGCATGTAACTGATGACGCTGGCTGAGTGCCTGGCCGCTGGTGACCAGCGCCGGGTCGAACTCCAGACAAGTCAGTTGTTGCCCGGTTTGCAGCAGGCGTCGCCCCAAATGGCCCTTGCCCGAACACCAATCCAGCCAATGGGTCGGTGCATGAGCAAACTGCAGGCGACCGGCGAACGCTTCAATCTGCTGCCATTTGCGTCCTGGTACATCCACATTCAAGCGATGGCCTGCCGCTTCAAGTGCACGAGTCGGCAATTCACCCACCGCGCTCAGTTCAGCAGACATCGCCGCCAATGAAGCAAACGGCTTCGGCGCATCGAGCAAGCAAGGTTGGTTATGACTGCTTTCCGCATCCTCCAGCGACCGCCCGCGTAGCCAAAACGCCAATTCCGGGTAGGACGCTTCCCAAGGAAGTTGCAGATGGGTAAACGGTCGAGGCTTCCACAGCGCCTGATGCTCGATCAGAAAAGCATCCAGCGCGGTGAAACGGGCGAGCAAGGCCTCGCCCGTCAGCACGCAGGAATCAACGCCCTTGGCAGGCATCGACGCGCAACCAGCCCTCCAGCAGCTTGAAGCCGCGAACCAGCACGTAAGCCATCAGCAGATAGAACATGCCTGCTGCGAAGAAGATCTCCACCGGCAGGTAGGTGCGGGCAATGATGGTGCGGGCCATGCCGGTCAATTCCAGCAAGGTCACGGTACTGGCCAGGGCGCTGGCTTTGAGCATCAGAATCACTTCGTTGCTGTAGGCCGGCAGGCCGATGCGCGCAGCACGGGGCAGCATGATGTAGAACAGCGCTTTGGCCCGAGACATGCCCAGCGCCCGTGCCGCTTCAATCTCGCCCGGCGGAATCGCCTGGATCGCACCACGCAGGATCTCGGCGATGTAGGCTGCGGTGTGCAGGGTCATGGTCGCGGTGGCGCACCAGAACGGATTGCGCAGGTACGGCCACATCCAGCTGTTACGTACCGCGTCGAACTGCGCCAGGCCGTAATAGACCAGGAACAGCTGAACCAGCAACGGCGTACCACGGAAAAAGAAGATGTAGCCGTAGGGGAATGCCCGCACGTACCAGAGTCGCGACGAGCGAGCGATGCCCAGCGGAATCGCGAGCAGCAACCCGGCGATCACGGCGATAGCTACCAGTTCCAGGGTCAGTGTCGCGCCCTGAGCCAGTTTCGGCAGCCACTTGATGATGACTTCCCAGTTCATTGGGTGCTCCTCGCGAAGCCGCGAGCGGCGCGTCGTTCCATAAAGTGCATGCCGGTCATGGCCAGAATGGTCAGGCCCAGATACATGAAGGCTGCCACCATATAGAAGGTGAACGGTTGCTTGGATATGGTCACGCCGATTTGTGCGTGACGCATGATTTCTTCCAGGCCGATGACGGAGACCAGCGCGGTGTCTTTCATCAGGATCATGAACAGGTTGCCCAGGCCGGGAAGGGCGATGCGCCACATCTGCGGCATGATCAGCCGGGTAAAGATGCGAAATTTCGACAGGCCCAGGGCCACGCCGGCTTCACGGTGACCTTTGGGGATCGCCAGAATCGCACCGCGAAATACTTCCGTGGCGTAGGCGCCGAAGCACAGCCCCAGCGCAATCACGCCGGCAGCGAAGGCGTTGAGTTCGAGGTCGGGGTTGCCGAAGAACTCGCCCAAGGCACGCATCAGGTTGACTGTGCCGAAGTAGATCAATAGCACCCAGAGCAATTCCGGGATGCCGCGAACCAGCGTTGAATAAGTGCCGCCAAGCCATTGCAGCGGCTTGTGCGGGGAAGTCTTGGCCAAGGCGCCGAGCAGACCGAGCACCAGCCCCAGGCACAAGGCCGAGAGTGCCAGTTTCACAGTCATCAGCGCACCAGCGGCGAGCGCCGGGCCGAATCCGTAGAGGTCGATAATCATGGATTTCTTTTCAAATCGCGGCAGGCAATGCGAAGGACCGGCGCCGTCAGCGAACGGCGCCAGCCAGGCAGGTCAGAATCAATAGATGCTGAACGGGAAGTACTTGTCGTTGATCTTCTTGTAGGTGCCGTCTTCGACGATTTCTTTCAGGGCAAGGTTCAGCCTCGCGCGCAGGGTGTCGTCTTTACGCACGGCGATACCAATCTTGTCACTTTCTTCCACTGGGTCACCCTTGAATTCATACGAGCGACCGGCGTCGCTTTTCAGCCACTCGTAGTTGACGTACTTGTCCGCCAGGATGCCGTCCAGACGTCCGGAAGTCAGATCCAGATAAGCGTTTTCCTGGGTGTCATAGAGTTTGACTTCAACGCCGGGCATGTTGTCTTCCATCCAGGTGCCGGCGAGGGTCGCGCGTTGTGCGCCGATTACTTTCCCCTGCAGGGAATCCTTGTCGGTTTTGAACTCTTTGTCTTTCGGCGCGATGAACTGCAGCTTGTTGGAGTAGTACGGGTCGGTGAAGTCCACCGCTTGTTTGCGTTCGTCGGTGATCGACATCGAGGAGATCAGGAAGTCGAATTTCTTGGCGTTCAGGGCCGGGATGATGCCGTCCCAGTCGGACGTGACCACGGTGCACTCGACTTTCATTTTGGCGCACAGGGCATCGCCGATTTCTCTGTCGAAGCCGACGACATTGCCACTGGCATCTTTGTTGTTGAACGGCGGGTAGGCCGCCTCGATGCCCATCTTCAAGGTCTCGGCGGCGGCACCGGCGCTGAAGGCCAGGGTGACAGCAGCGGCCAGGAAGATTTTTTTGTAGTTCTGCATGCGGGTAGCTCCGTTAGCGGTTGCTGGACATGAATTGTTTGCAGCGCGCCGAAAGCGGGTTTTCGAACACCTGCTGCGGCGATCCTTGTTCTTCCACCAGGCCCTGGTGGAGGAACACCACTTCGCTGGAAACCTGACGGGCGAAGCCCATTTCATGGGTCACGAGCAGCATGGTGCGGCCTTCTTCGGCCAATGCGCGGATGACATTAAGTACTTCCTGGACCATTTCCGGGTCAAGGGCGGAGGTGGGTTCGTCGAACAGGATCACCTTGGGCTGCATCGCCAGGGTACGGGCGATGGCTGCGCGTTGTTGCTGTCCGCCAGAGAGTTGCGCCGGGTAGGCGTGACGCTTGTCAGCGATGCCGACCTTGGCCAGCAAGGCTTCGGCGACTTCGATGGCTTCGGCTTTGCTTTGGCCGAGCACGCGGCGCGGGGCTTCGATGATGTTGTCGAGCACGCTCATGTGCGGCCAGAGATTAAAGTTTTGAAATACAAAACCGATCTCGCTGCGCAGGCGATTGATCTGCTTGCCATCGGCAGCGACCAGCTCGCCATTCTTGGCGGCTTTGAGCTTGAGTTCTTCGCCGGCCACCAGGATCTGGCCTTGGTGCGGGTTTTCCAGCAGGTTGATGCAACGCAGGAATGTGGACTTGCCGGAACCGGAGGAACCCAGGATCGAGATCACGTCGCCGTCGCGGGCGGTCAGCGAGATGCCTTTGAGCACCTCAAGCTGTCCGTAGCGTTTGTGCAAGTTGCGGATTTCAAGCGCGGGCGTGGCCTCAGCCATGTGCGTTCCTCATAGTGTTTTGCGCTCCTGCTATTGGCGGCCTTCCTGGCGAGGCGGCCAAGCTAGCATAGCGTTCGAATGGCAGCCAACAGCGCTACGGGCAGTAAACGGGTGGCATGTGGCAGGGTGTCGCATCGGCACAGCAGACTGTCGCGCTGCTATCAACCGAACAGCCGTTTGAACCCTGCCTTTGAATAAAGAGACGGGGCGGCTGTTCCAAAAAAAGGCGCGATGTTGCCAGCTTTGGCGGGGTGTTGGAAGCGCTAACCGGACAAACGTTCCTGATCTGCACTTTTATTGTGCGAGCCTTATTTTCTTGATGTGTTTTTGGTGCGCAGATTCGTTACTGAAATGGGTGGCAGGTAACGCTCTGGCGAAATGCAAATAATCTCAATGACTTGCGATGAATGCTCGATCGGCGCGCAGGCCCCGTATAGCGGGCGCATGAAACATTTTGGCGCAATTATTGCGTGCAGAATAAGAAACGCCCTGTTGGATTCTTTTTACGAGAAGGAATGTCAGACCGGGCCGACGTAATCGCTTTACTTGCAAAGGTAGTCTTAATGAGTAGTAGCCAAAGCTCCTCCAACGGCCTCGAGCAGGGGCTAAAACCGCGTCATGTGACCATGCTGTCGATCGCCGGGGTTATCGGCGCCGGGCTGTTTGTCGGCTCCGGTCACGCCATCGCCGCTGCAGGCCCGGCGGTGCTGTTGGCCTACGCGGCCGCCGGTGCTCTGGTGGTTCTGGTAATGCGAATGCTCGGCGAGATGGCCGTTGCATCGCCAGACACTGGTTCCTTCTCGACGTACGCCGATCGCGCGATCGGTCACTGGGCCGGTTTCACCATCGGCTGGCTCTACTGGTGGTTCTGGGTGTTGGTCATCCCGCTGGAGGCCAACGCTGCCGCAACCATTCTGCATGCCTGGTTCCCGAACGTAGCGATCTGGGCCTTCACCTTGGTTATCACCTTGCTGCTAACGGTGACCAACCTGTTCAGTGTGAAGAACTACGGAGAGTTCGAGTTCTGGTTCGCCCTGGTCAAAGTTGTAGCGATCATCGGCTTTATCGGTCTTGGCATTCTGGCGATCTTCGGCTTCCTGCCTACCAGCCAGGTCAGCGGCGTGTCGCACCTGTTTGACACTCAAGGCTTCCTGCCAAACGGCATGGGCGCGGTGCTGGGTGCCATCCTGACCACCATGTTTTCCTTCATGGGCACCGAGATCGTGACCATCGCGGCCGCGGAATCGAAGAACCCTGGCCAGCAGATTTCCAAGGCTACCAATTCGGTCATCTGGCGGATTGGCTTGTTCTACCTCGTCTCCATCTTCATCGTTGTGGCCTTGGTGCCATGGAACGACCCGATTCTGGCCAGCGTCGGTTCCTACCAGACTGTGCTGGAGCGCATGGGTATCCCGAATGCGAAGCTGATCGTCGATATCGTGGTTCTGGTTGCGGTAACCAGCTGCCTGAACTCGGCGCTCTACACCGCTTCGCGCATGATGTTCTCGTTGGGCAAACGCGGCGATGCGCCGGCCGTTTCCCAGCGCACCAACAACAGTGGCACCCCTTACTGGGCCGTGATGCTGTCGACCGCAGCTGCGTTTCTTGCAGTGTTCGCCAACTACGTGGCTCCGGCCGCTGTATTCGAATTCTTGCTGGCCAGTTCTGGCGCCATCGCGTTGCTGGTGTACCTGGTGATCGCGATTTCGCAACTGCGTATGCGCAAGCAGCGTATGGCTCGCGGTGAAAAAATTGCCTTCAGCATGTGGCTGTTCCCGGGCCTGACCTACGCGGTGATCGTATTCATCGTCGCGGCCCTGACCATCATGCTGTTCCAGGACGCCCACCGCGTGGAGATCCTCGCGACCGGCCTGTTGAGCTTATTGGTAGTGGCTGCCGGGTTGTTTGTGGCTCGCCGTCGCAAGCTGCAGAAAGTGGGCGCGGTGGTGCTGAACTGATTCGTACCGCGTAACGCAAAACGGCCGCTGTCAGTGATGACAAGCGGCCGTTTTTGTTTTGTCTGTTGTACTCGATTCAAGCGGGGTGCACCCAGTCTTCAACTCGTAAACCGGATACACGCTCGAACTCCCGAAGGTTATTCGTCACGATGGTGAATCCTCGGGAGCGCGCGTGGCCGGCAATCATATGGTCATAAGGGCCTATTGGTGTCCCCGCTTTAGCCAGTTCCGAGCGAATCATTCCGGTGTGCGCGGCTGCTTCATAGTCGAAAGGCAAGATCTCGAGACGGGCAACAAAACCCTCGATGACAGCGAGGTTTTTTTCCGGTGCGGCAGATTTTTCGGCACCGTAGATCAACTCCATCAAGGTGACAGCGCTGATGCACAGCTGGCCGTGATGACGATTGAAGGCTTCGCGTACAACCTGTGGTTTGTTCTTGATGGTGAAGATGCAGATGTTGGTATCGAGCATGAATTTGATCATTAGAACGACTCACGCTCCTGCTCGGCTGGCTGCTCACGATCAGTCATGAAGTCTGCGCTCACACCTTCGCCGTCGAACCAGCTGTCCCAGGCTTCTCCTGCCGGGGTGATGAGGCGAGCCCTGCCGATAGCGATAACATCGACTCGTTTCACATCGCTGGGCATGGCGACGGCTTTGGGCAGGCGGACGGCCTGGCTTCGATTGCTCATGAAAAGGGTGGTTTGTTCCATGGTGGCCTCCTGCGCTTTTGCTGACGCTTGAAGTCAGAAGGATAGAATTTCGGTGGGATATGTCAATGGGATATACGTGACGACTGATGAAGGGATGTGATAGTCACAACAGGTTTATGGTTACAAGAACGGCCGCTGTCAGTGATGACAAACGGCCGTTTTTACTTTCGGATTGGCCTTACTCGGCCTTTTCCTCCGGCAGGTCCAGCGACTGACGATAGCTGTCCAGCGCATCGCCAAAGTCGGTGATGAATTGCGGGTCGGTCAGCCAGGCCTGGGCGGCATCGCGGTCCATGCCATCGGCCCACATGCGGTAGTCGATCAGCATGTCGGCGGCCAGATGCGTGGCGGCCATGGCTTCGTTATCAGCGTTTTCCATGTCCAGCAGTTCTGGATGGTCGCTGATGATCCCGGCGAGATTCGACAACAGGGTCTGCAGCATGTCGTTGCGGCTGGTGGCTTCGGCGTCGCGCATTTTGCTGAACATCGCCAGGGTGTATTCCGGGATCGGCTCGCCGAGTTCGCCCAGGTCATCGTCCAGCGCGGCGGGTTTTCTGCCGTGGATATTGATTTGCTTGGCTTTGATCTTGGCGCGTTTGGCGCGTTTCTGTTGCTTGTTCAGGGAGGCCATGGGAACTCAGTTCGGTTTCTGTTGGTTTTGGGCTGCGATGACTTCGGACGCTGCCACGTAGTCAGCCTGGAAGGTCGGGGATTCGATCCACGCCAAGGCGCTGGCTTCGTCGGCTTCGGTGGACCATTGGCGATACTCGATCAGTGCAGCGATGATGAAGTCTGTCGCGGTTTCTTCGCCTTCCTGTTCCAGCACCAGCGCGAGCAGTGGGTGTTCAAGAAAGGCAGCGCACATCGCCTGTTGACTGATCTTTGCCGCATCGATCATCTCTTTGAACAGTTCGGTCAGGTCCACCGATTCGAAGTCGATGCGATCGTCATTCGGGTCCAGCTCGACCGGTGCGGCAGCCCGCTGGGTGCGGTTCTGCTTGGCCTTGGCTTTGGCGCGGGAGGCGCGTTTGTTCTGCTTGTTGGCGGAGGCCATGGGCGTCGTTCCGTAATTCATTGAGGGGGCGCATTAATCAACTGCATGGCACTCGCCGCCCGGGTGTATCGGGGGCCAGCTCGCCGGTCTGCAGCCAGGACAATGCAATGGGCCATAGTGTGGCTTGGTATGCGCTGCGAAAAAAGGCGAAATGTCCGACTTCTTCTTCGCCGATGTCTTCAGGGGTGATTCGCAGGTGGGTGTTTGTACTGTTGGTGAAGTAGCCGAGCAGGCGTTCGACGGCCGCAATCGTGCCATAAGGATCGTCGCTGAGGCTGATCGCCAGGGTTTGTGCGGTGACATTGTCAAATGGCAGCTGGCCGTTTTTGGCGTGGATGACACGACCGCTGGGGCGTTTTTCGTATCGGGCGGTGGGCATGCTCCAGTCGCGAACTACGCCAGCCGGGGTGTCTTCAAGCCATCCGAGGCGTTTGCCGGGAAAGTAGCCGTAAAGCATGGTCATCAATGGCATCACCACATGCCACTTGCCAAACATTCGCCAGCGATGGGCGGGGGCATAGTCGCGCCAATACGCGAACTGTGCACCCACTGTCACCAGGCGTCGGATCACATGCCCGGAAGTCCCCAGCCCGGCCGCGCAACCGCCGAAGCTGTGGCCGACGACATTGATGGGTTGTTGCGCAAACTCGCGTTGCGCCCTTTGCAACATCGCCTCGAAATCCAGCGCGCCCCAATCGGACCATGAGGCCTCAAGCCCCTTCAGCGAGGTGGGGCGCGACTCGCCAATGCCGCGGTAGTCATAGGTGATCACGTCGAAGCCATTGGCGAACAGGTAATCGGCGAAGCGCGAGTAGTGCCGGCAGCGGACTGATGTTGCGGCGTTGATGATCACCACCGGACGGGTTGGGTCTTGATTCGCATGCCGCCAGGTGAAGCCGCCAAGGATGAAGCCGTCGGCGGCGGGCTCCTTGAAAGATTCACCAGGTGTGCCGGTGGGTAACGGCAATTCAAGTTGCGTCGGGGCCAGTGAGGGCATGTCCTGCAAATTCATCGGCGTTGAACCTTTGCGGTTAGCCAACCACCATAGTCTTCACGTCGTTTATGAACAATCCACCCGTGCTTATCGGAGCCTTTGCTTGAGTAACCGCTCCTCAAGCACTGCCCATTCCCGATCCAGTTCTGCGCGAAGTTCCTCCTCGCTCGGTAGTACCAGTCTGTATTTACTGGCGAACAGTTGTTCGTTGCCTTGCAGCACTGAATAGCGCACCACCGATTCATCTTTTTGCGCGCAGAGAATAAGGCCGACGGTGGGGCCATCCTCCGGTCCGCGCTTGAGGTCGTCGTACATGCGCACGTACATGTCCATCTGGCCGACATCCTGGTGGGTCAGTACGCCGCGCTTGAGGTCGAAGATGACGAAGCACTTGAGCAGGTAGTTGTAGAACACCAGATCGATGTAGAAGTCTTTGCTCTCGGTACTGATGCGTTGCTGGCGAGCGATGAAGGCGAAGCCTTTGCCCAGTTCGAGCAGGAAGCCCTGGAGTTGATTGATCAATGCTTGTTCAAGTTCGCTTTCCTGGATCAAGCCCGCATTGGGCAGGCCGAGAAATTCCAGTAGCACTGGGTCCCGGATGAAATCCCGAGGGCTGGCGTTCATTTCCTGGATATTGGTGGCGGCTTCCTGTTTCACGGCAGCCCGGTCGCGGCTCGCCAGCAGGCGTTCGTAATAGAGGGTATTGATCTGGCGCTCGAGGGCGCGACTTGACCAGTTCTGCAGAGCTGATTCGTTCATGTACCAGTGGCGAGCGTTGTCGTTGTCGACTCGTAGCAGTCTGCGGTAGTGGGTCCAGCTCAATTCGGAACGCACTGCGTTCCAATTTGGAAAGGTCTGATAAAAATCCCGCATGTATCGCAGGTTGCGTTCGTCAAAACCTTTCCCGAACTCGGAAGTGAGGACTTTCGCCAGCGTCGACAGCAACTGCTTGCCATACACCGCCCGCCGAGCGCCTTCCTGCTCGAACTCCACAATATGCCGTCCGATCTGCCAACAGGTTTGGACCTGAACGATATCGACCGCTCGCAGCACTTTCTGGCGCGCTTCCTTGATCAATTCGCCAAGATTGCCGAGCAGTGAAGTGATCTGTGGATCTTGAGTGTTACCGGGTTTGAGGGAGCTCATGAGATTTTCCGCGGCTAAGGAAACAGGCGCAAGAGGATGGCAAGAGAGTGATGGTCCGCGATGCCGGGCGCGGCTGGTAAGTCGGAAGGAAAGGCGAATTCATTTTGCAGGACTACGCCGATGACAGACGCTCCTTGAGGAGTACATCACGTAGTCCGATTCGCAGTGATCCCAAGTTCGAATCAATCTAAAACTTGAACATTCAGCAACAAATCTAAAAAGAGTAACGATTGGGTTCTGCGCAACCCGGGAGTCGCCATCATGAAGTACACCCATTCATTCATGCTGCCCATCGCCGCTGTCGGCGTACTGATGTTTCCAGTCGCGCCTAACGCCGCCAGTCTTGAACCGATCGACAGCACAGGCGTGCAAGTCCAGCAGCAACAGCAAAACGGGATTACTTACCTGTCCGGGGGGATCGGAGAGGATGAGGCTCGAGCCATTCAACAAGCGCAGGGCTACAACCTGCACATGACCTTCTCCATCGGGGCGGAGGGCAAATATGTTCCGGATGTAAATCTGGTCATTCAGAAAGACCCGGGGCAGCCCGTGCTGACCCTGAGTGAGGCCGGACCGCTGGTTTACGTACAGCTGCCACCTGGCAAGTACACCGTCGTCGCGACACGCAATGGAGAGGAACGGCGTGATACGGCGGATGTAGGAAGTGGCGCTGCTCGCAATCTGGTCTTCCACTGGGGTAGTGAAAACTAGCGGAGGCAGCTTTTGCGCTTTGGCTGCATTCACGATTTGAATCAGCCATAACACCCCCACATCGGTGGCGAGCAATGCCAAGGCTCAAAAGCTGTGCCTGGAATCTCCCCAATTACGTGATCGTGGGTCTGGGCTCAGGCTTGCTGTAGTCATGTAAATGAGATTATTCCTCATCTTCAGATAGCTCTGCCGCCAGCTCGGCAACCGCTTCTTCCATGGCCCGGCAAGGTGCTGAGCATTCCGAGCCACGCGCTATTGCTTGGCTTTTACCTTGGCGCGTTTGGCTCGCTTTTGTTGCTTGGTCGGGGATGCCATAGGGTTCTGTCCTTTCAGAAAAGAAATCCTGAGCATTAAAGCGCAAACGTGCCAAGGACCGCGACGCGCAGTGGATTGCTTTCTACGCTCAGCAGCTTGATGGCCAAGGCGCAACAAACCACGATCAACATGGGTTTAATCAACCGTGGACCGACGCGAACAGCGGCTCGTGCACCCAATTGAGCGCCGATGAAGGCCGCCAAAGCCATGGCTATGGCAATCGGCCAAATAATCACACCTTTGGTAATGAAGACCGACAAAGAACCCAGGTTGCATGAGGCGTTGGCAAGTTTGGTAAAACTCATGGCCCGCATCATGCCCAAGCCGCAGAGAAGTACAAACCCGACAATAAAGAAAGAGCCCACCCCGGGGCCAAATATACCGTCATAAAAGCCCAGGATCGGCGCGAGGGTAAAGGAAAAAAGCAGAATACCGATTCTCTTGCGTCGATCTTCATTGGCCAGCTTGGGAGAGAAAGCAAAATAGATAGCCACCAGAATCAGCATGATAGGCACGCAAACTTCCAGATAGCGCTTATCAATAGAGCTGACCAGCAAGGCACCACTGGCGCCGCCAATAAATCCGCAGATCACCAGGAAGCGGCCTTCGCGCCACTCGATCATTCCTTTGCGAGCAAAGGTTATAGTGGCCGAAACAGTTGCCGAAGCGGCCTGAAACTTGTTCGTTGCAATTGCACTGATCGGATCTACACCGGCGAGAAACAATGCAGGTAAGGTGATCAAGCCTCCACCACCGGCAATCGCATCAAAAAAACCGGCGAAAAAAGCGACCAGCGCCAACATGCCTATTAAATCCCAAGACATTGCATTCCCTCTTCCTAGTTATTGGCCAGTAATCACATGATTGGTCCTTGCGCAGCTTGAACGCTTAAAAAATCAGCCCTGCAGCAGTAACGGGTCCTCTGAAATAACGACAGGGGAAGAAAATTTTGAAAGCCCGAAAATACGGACCAGGACTCGTCTGTTGTCTTTAATGACATCGCGACAGTGCAGAGAGCGGACGTTATTGATGACCATGGCTGACGCTTGCGTCAGTGTGTACTCGACTGGAATTGCTTCGCTTACCCCCTGGCAAAGGGCGGCATAGGCCGTTTTGACAAAATTCGAGGCGTTGTCATTGACCGAAAAGCGATACGAGTTGAAGCGGGCTGCGAACCCGACCTTGTCGTCAAACTCCAGAATCGAAACGTTGCGACCATCTTCCCCTTTGCCACTGACAAAGGAGTCGCTACGAGTGAATTGGAAGTTGCCCGTGGTCAGTGCGAGGCAGTGGGTAACGCCAATTTTTTCCAGTAGGGGAGGCAGCGGAATTACCCGCGTAGGTTCCAGGCTCGGGTTCCACAAGGCGGAAAGTATGAGCGACGACGGAGAGGGCGAGTGCCCGTCTTTCGCGTTCACGGCGCACCAGTAAGGCGCCTCGGTATGCGGGCCAAGCGCGAGGCCGGAATGGGAGCTCAGTTCTTTGATGTCCGGCTCGGCATTGATTTTGACGAGTCCGCCACCCTTGAAGTTGGCTACCAATCGAACCAGCTTTCCTTCGTTGTCCATGTCATAGGCAAAGGAACTGTTATCCACCAGTTTCAACAAGATCTGATTACGGGCGGCCAGGCAAAGGACGTCGTATCGATTTTCCAGGGATGTCAGGTCTGGTAGTTCATTTGGAGGGCTGCCATCGGTGATTTTTTGCAGCCCTTCAAAGATCAACACGCAAACAAGGCCATTGGAGTAGGCCGCCAGCAATTCGCATTGGTCTTTCGAAAACGAGGACTTTAATTCTGTGGCTGCCAGAGAGGCTTTGGACTTGGCTCCTGGTGCCTGCGGCCCGCCGATGGCGGCCAGTTCTTCGGCGAACGTATGAAGCCATGTTGATTGCCGAGTATCAAAGCTGAAAACTCTGATGTCCTGTTCAGTAAAAAACTCAGCTTTTTCGACATCCCGTTTGATGGCGTCAGTCATTACCTACATCCCTGTTGTGTATCTGCTCCCGGTTATGCGGCAGCTTCTCCCACGATTCTGCCCAATCCGATGATCAGCGTATGTCATCCATTTCCGTTAAAGCATACGGAGCGTTCCGACAAACCCGAGAGACCGCGAGAAGGGCCGTTCACCAATGCTTGACGCTACTCGGGACTCAGTTTCGGAAGGCGTTGCAGGCGCTTGCTGGCGTAGCGCGAGGAGGTGGGAGTTGATGCTTCGTTCGGCGCTTCGAGGATGACTGGAACAGTGCCTCATCAAATCGCACGCATAAAAAAACCCTGAATCTTGCGATTCAGGGTTTTCGGTATTTGGTGCCCAGAGACGGAATCGAACCGCCGACACGGGGATTTTCAATCCCCTGCTCTACCGACTGAGCTATCTGGGCAACGGGGCGCATTAAACTGGTTTTTCAGGGGGGCGTCAAGCAAGTTTTCAAAAAAAATTTAATTATTACCGTCGCTTACGATCCGCCCCCCGAAAATACGGGATTATTCAGCGGGCGGAACGTAGCCTTCGGCCTTGGCGTATTCCTCGCCGGAAAAGAACTTGTCCATCTCGCCCTGAAGGTATTTGCGGTCTTCGGCGTTCATCATGTTCAGGCGTTTTTCGTTGATCAGCAGGGTCTGGTGTTTCTGCCAGTCGGCCCAGGCCTTGGCCGAGACGTGGTCAAAAATGTCCTGACCTTTTGCACCCGGAAATGGAGCGCGCTCCAGGGCGGGTAATTCTTCTTTGTACTTGCGGCACATGATGGTGCGGGTCATGACGACTCTCCTGCGTTCAATACGGCGGCCGCGCGTTCGAGCAAGGTTTTGACCGGGGCGGCAAGGCCCAGGCGCGGCGGGGTGGCGAGGTTATACCAGAGCCAGTCGGCCTCGGCCACGTGATGGCCGGCCTCCTGGACCTGAACCAGCCAGGGTTCGATGGATAACTGAAAGTGGCTGAAGGTGTGTACCAGGCTCGGCAGTGCCTGTTGGCTGCCCAGCTCCAGCGAATGCTGCGAAGCCAGATGTTGCAGGTCGTCGAGGTCATCGAGTTCCGGCAGGCTCCAGAGACCGCCCCACAAGCCTGTGGAAGGGCGTCGGTAAAGCAGAATCGCACCTTCGCCGTTGGCGAGCATCGGCATCAGCGTACGCTTCTGTGGCACGGCTTTGCGCGGTTTGGGGATCGGGTAGCGGGTTTCCAGGCCAAGCATGTGCGCCTCGCAGCCCTTTTCCAGCGGGCAGAGCAGGCAGCTCGGTTTGCTGCGAGTGCAGAGCGTGGCGCCCAGGTCCATCATCGCCTGGGTGTAGGCGTTGACCCGATCATGTGGCGTAAAGCGCTCAGCGTTGGCCCACAGCTGTTTGGCAACCTTGGGCTCGCCCGGATAACCCTCTTGCGCGGTAAAGCGCGCCAGCACGCGTTTGACGTTGCCATCGAGGATCGGCGCCCGCAGGCCCATGCTCAGGCTGGCAATCGCGCCAGCGGTGGACAGCCCGATACCCGGCAGATCGGTGAGCTTTTCCACGTCACGGGGAAACTCGCCGCCATATTCGGCAACGACAATCTTCGCGGTCTTCTGCAAGTTGCGCGCGCGGGTGTAATAACCGAGGCCAGTCCACAGGTGCAGCACTTCGTCTTCCGGCGCGGCGGCCAGGGCTTCGACCGTCGGCAGCGAGGCCATGAAACGGTCGAAGTAGTTCAGCACAGTGCTGACCTGGGTTTGCTGCAACATGATTTCCGAGACCCACACCCGGTAAGGGGTGATGCCCTGCTGCCAAGGCAAATCGTGGCGGCCGTGGCGGTCGTACCAATCCAGTACCGCCGTTGAAAACTGCTCGGCTCTCATCGCTTGAACAGCCCCTTGAGCGCGTTTTTCAGTTCCGGGCTGACTTTATCGCCAAGCTTCTCGTCGATTTTTTCGCTGATCCGCTCGCCAGCCAGTTTGCTCGCGACTTGTCCCATGCGTTCGTTGTCGACGCGGCAAGCCTTGGCACCCAGTTCCAGCGGACCACGGCAGCGCAGTGGCCACTCGATGCCGACGAAGCGCTCGCTGACCTGGCAGGCCGGGTCCGGCATGTCGCTCTTGTCGCCTTCGACGATCACGCCGACACGGTAATCCATGCCCAGCACCCGCAGGTCGATGTCGCCATTACCGTTGACGGTCATGCCCGGGATACGCACTTTCAGGTCGGGGTTGCTGGCCACGCCGTTGCGCAAGGTCAGGTTGCCCTTGAGCTCTTCGAACGGTGTGTCCTTGCCCCGTGGCTCGCCGGTGAGGGTTTTGCGATTCAGGGTGGCGATGCCTTTGCACAGTTGCTGCTCAAGGTTGGCGTTGAGCAGCACGCCGTTGTTGATGACGAAACTGGCGTTGCCGTTGAGGTTGTCGATCAGCGCGCTCTGGCTATTGCCGCTGCTGGTCAGCGCGCTGTTGAGCGTAACCAGGCCTTGGACTGGCGGGTTTTTCCCCTGGCTTTCGAGGATTTTTTCCACGGGCACTTTGCTGATGCGCGTCTGCATGTTCAGCGCCGGCACTTGCTGGCGCACGTCCAGGGTACCTTTGGCTTCGAAGTTGCCGTCGTACAGGTCGCCGCGCAGATTCTCCAGTGTCAGCAGGCCGCCTTGGCCAGAGGCCTTGAGTGCAGCATTCTGAATCGGCAATTTGTCGAGGGTCAGCTGGCCAAAGGTCAGGTCGGCGTCCACGTCGAGTTTGCTCAGGCGTTCCACCGGCAACAGACGCTCGGTGCTCCACGGGCCTTTGGTCGGTGAGGGTGGTAGCGGTGAACTGCCCGCGCCAGCCATGGCCTCGGTCTCGGTGCTGGCCACTTCGGCCTGACGCACCTGCTTCGCGCTGTTGGCTTCGGCGGATTTTGGTGGCAGGGAACGGTCGACGTTGAAGGTGTCAGCCTTGAGGTTCAATCGCAGCGATTGCCTGGCGAAGTCCTCGACAGCGATGCGACCGCTGAAATTGCTGTCGTCGAGTTTCAGGTTGAGGCTGTCGAGGGACAAACTGGTCGGCGTGGCGGCAACCTGGCTCACCAGTTCGACTTTGCTCAAACTGCCTTCAGCCATTGCAGGGAGTTTCTGTCCGATGCTGTCGATGAATTTCGCCAGATCGAATTGGGCAATCGACAGGCCACCGCTGATTTTCGGGGTCTTGTCGAGGTCGTTGGCCTTCAGTTCACCCAAGGCGCGCAACTGGTTGGCGGAGATTTTGATGCCGGTCCATTCGGCGACGTTGGCAGCCCTGTCCAGCAGCAGCTGACCTTGAGCGGCGAAGGTCATGGTCTTGCCTTGCAGTGGATCGCCAGCGACTTCACCGGAGAGTTTCATGTCTTCGAATTTGTAACGCTGCAGCGCACGCTCGAAACGCAACTCGCCGGCCAGCTCGGTTCGCACCCGCAGAACAGGTTGGTTGGTACCGAGGAACGCGGTGAGTTTGACCGGGATATTGGTCGAATCATGCACCGGGCCAGTGCTCAGCTGGATGCTTTCGGCACTGAACTGCCTGCCGGTTCTCTCGTCGCTGTATTCAACGCGGGCGTTGTTGACAGTCAGGCTGTCGATGTCCAGGCGGATCGGCTGAGCCGGTTTTTCTGCCTGGGTGGTGGTCGTTGGTGTCGGTTCGCCAGCGGTGGCGGGCGGCGTGGTCGTGCCGCTCGGGGTGGCAGGTGCCGGGACCTTGCCGATGTCTTCCCAGTTGCCATGGCCGTCCTTGTCGCGGTTCAGGCGCAGGTTCAGGCCTTCAACGCGCACATCGCTCATCTGCACTTCGCGGCGCAGCAGCGGAATCACGCGGACCGACAGGCCGAGCATCTGCAAGTCTGCGAACGGTTCGGCAGGCTTGGCCAGGGTCGCCACACTGGCTTCATGCAACTCCAGGCCTAGCCAGGGAAACAGGCTCCAGCCGATATCGCCATTGAGCGTCAGCTCGATGTGGGCCTTGTCGCGGGCAATCTGGCGAATCTCGTCTTTATAGTCGTTGGGATCGAAGAGGTGGGTCAGGGCAAAGCCCAGCGCCACAATGATCAGCAACAGCCCGAGAATTACCAGACCCAGGATTTTGCCGAACGCTTTCATGGGCGAGTCCTTGTATTAGTCGAATTCGAAATTTAGCCAGGGAGTATAGCGCTCCGACGTAGCTGACCGGTCAGCGATCACGTGGGCAGCACATCCAGCGGTACCTTCAGCTTGGCTGCCAGTGCCTGAGCTTCGAGGTGCCCGGCAGGTGCCAACAACCGCAATGTCGCGCCCGATTGCGACGCCATTTTCTGCGCTTCGTTCACTAGACGCTCGGCAACGCCACGACGACGGGTGATTTTTCGTACGCATAAATGGGACAAGTGCCAGACATCGGGGTGCCGTTGCAGACGTGCCGCACCCAACAGCCGATCGTTGAAGCGTCCGGCGATCAGCGAACCGTCCCGCAGGCAGTCTTCAATCAGCTGCAGGTCCCCTGTAAATGGCGCAAACAGCCAGTCCGGGGCGTCGCGATAGATTTTCTGAAGATCTTGCTGATCCTGATAAGTGGCGTGGTTCAGCAGCTCGACAATGATCGGCATGGTGTCTCCCTTGAAAGCTAATCCGGTCCCGTAGATACCGTCTTGACGTATTCCCGGTGTAGGAGCTGGCTTGCCAGCGAAGGCGGTCTCACGGCATGCAGCGCTCTTGAAAACGCCTTCGCCGGCAAGCCGGCCGGGTTCGGTGTTGTTCACAACGTGAACCAAATCGGATGACATACAAAAGGTAATGTCACTTTGATTTCCCTGTCACGTGCAAATGGTAACCTCTGCCCGTTCGTCCGTCCTTCTGCGGCGTGATGTTGCACCAAAATGGAGCTTCACCTAAAAAACGGTCATGTCTGCGTGCATAAAGGCTGGGGTGAAGAACGGCTGGCGAACAATACTAATAATTGGGGGAAACACCATGACCACGAGCATCACGGCGGACGGCCTCAAAGCCGATCAGCCCGCGTTCCTGTCCAAGGAACGCATCATCGCCAAGCCCGGTTTCAACCGTTGGCTGGTACCACCGGCCGCTCTGGCCATCCACCTGTGCATCGGCATGGCCTACGGCTTTTCGGTGTTCTGGTTGCCATTGTCCAAAGCCCTGGGCGTCACCAAGGCCGTGACTTGCGCGCCGGACATGAGCTTCATCGCTCAGGTCTTTTCGTCTCAATGCGATTGGCCGATCTCGATGCTCGGCTGGATCTACACCCTGTTCTTCATCTTCCTTGGCTGCTCGGCAGCAATCTGGGGCGGCTGGCTGGAACACGCAGGTCCCCGCAAGGCCGGTGTGGTGTCGGCACTGTGCTGGTGTGGCGGTCTGCTGATTTCGGCGCTGGGGGTCTATACCCACCAGATCTGGCTGATGTGGATCGGCTCCGGGGTCATCGGCGGTATCGGCCTGGGCCTGGGTTACATCTCGCCGGTCTCGACCCTGATCAAGTGGTTCCCGGACAAGCGCGGCATGGCGACCGGTATGGCGATCATGGGCTTCGGTGGTGGCGCGATGGTTGGTGCTCCACTGGCCGCAGCGCTGATGGGCCACTTCGCTTCGCCAACCAGCGTCGGCGTATGGCAGAGCTTCCTGGTGATGGCCGCGATCTACTTCGTGTTCATGATCGGTGGCGCGCTGTCCTACCGCGTTCCGCCAACCGGCTGGAAGCCTGAAGGCTGGACTGCTCCGGCGAAAAAAGCCTCGAATGCAATGATCACTCACCGTCATGTCCATGTGAATGTGGCGTGGAAGACTCCGCAATTCCGTCTGGTGTGGTTGGTGCTGTGCCTGAACGTTTCGGCGGGTATCGGCATTCTCGGCATGGCTTCGCCACTGTTGCAGGAAGTCTTTGCCGGTAAATTGCTGGGCACCGACCAGACATTTGGTCAGCTGGATGCCGGGCAACTGGCCTCGATCGCCGCGATTGCTGCCGGCTTCACCGGGTTGTTGAGCCTGTTCAACATTGGTGGCCGGTTCTTCTGGGCTTCGTTCTCGGACTACCTGGGCCGCAAAAACACCTATTTCGTATTCTTCGCCCTGGGTTTTGCCCTGTACGCGTTGATTCCTAATCTCGGTCACCTGGGTAGCGTTGCGCTGTTCGTGGCGGCGTTCTGCGTCATCCTGTCGATGTACGGCGGTGGTTTTGCGACGGTGCCGGCTTACCTGGCGGACCTGTTCGGTACGCAAATGGTCGGCGCGATCCACGGTCGTCTGCTGACGGCGTGGGCGGCGGCGGGCGTGTTGGGGCCGGTGTTGGTGAACTACCTGCGCGAATATCAGCTGAGCATCGGCGTTGAACGCGCCGCGGCGTATGACATCACCCTGTACATACTCGCGGGCCTGTTGGTGCTGGGCTTTCTGTGCAACCTGATGGTTCGCCCGGTGGCCGACAAGTACTTCATGACCGACGCTGAACTGGCCGCCGAACAGGCGCTGGGCCACGACAAAGGAGCTGACGCCAGCACCGTGCTGGAGTGGAAAGCGGATGCAGGCACCAAGCCGTTGGCGGTGGCTGCGTGGCTGGTGGTGGGCATTCCGTTGGCATGGGGTGTTTGGGTGACGCTGCAGAAAACTGCGGTTCTCTTCCACTAACGCAAAACCCCTGTGGGAGCGGGCTTGCTCGCGAAGAGGGAGTGTCAGTCGACATCAATGTTGCCTGGCACACCGCTTTCGCGAGCAAGCCCGCTCCCACATTTGTTCTCCGTGGGCACAGATTTTGTGTTTGCCGGCTTGTACTGACATGTCTATCCCCGACAGCGGGGGATTCACTCCGTCAGTGATATCACCTCCCGTGTTTCTGTTTCCCGCCCGCGACCCTATAATGGCTGCCTTTTTCGCCCCAATGATTTTTGCGGAGCTGGTGATGGCCGAACGTATGGCGTCAGTCGAGCGCGACACTCTGGAAACCCAGATCAAAGCCTCGATCAACCTGGATGGCACCGGAAAGGCCCGATTTGATATCGGTGTACCTTTTCTTGAGCACATGCTGGACCAGATCGCCCGTCACGGGCTGATCGACCTGGATATTGTCAGCAAGGGCGACCTGCATATCGACGACCACCACACGGTGGAAGACGTCGGTATCACGTTGGGTCAGGCGTTCACCAAAGCCATCGGCGACAAGAAAGGCATCCGTCGCTACGGCCACGCCTACGTGCCGCTCGATGAAGCGCTGTCGCGCGTGGTGATCGACTTCTCCGGCCGTCCTGGCCTGCAGATGCATGTTCCTTATACCCGCGCGACCGTCGGCGGCTTCGACGTTGACCTGTTCCAGGAATTTTTTCAGGGCTTCGTCAACCACGCCAACGTCACCCTGCACATCGACAATCTGCGTGGGCACAACACCCACCACCAGATCGAAACCGTGTTCAAGGCTTTCGGCCGCGCCCTGCGCATGGCCGTGGAGCTGGATGACCGCATGGCCGGGCAAATGCCGTCGACCAAAGGCGTTCTGTAATGCAGACGGTCGCGGTTATCGATTACGGCATGGGCAACCTGCATTCGGTGGCCAAGGCCCTCGAGCACGTCGGTGCCGGCAAGGTGCTGATCACCAGCGATGCCGATGTGATTCGTGAAGCCGACCGGGTGGTATTCCCCGGCGTCGGCGCGATTCGCGATTGCATGGCGGAGATCCGTCGTCTGGGCTTCGATTCACTGGTGCGTGAAGTCAGCCAGGACCGTCCGTTCCTTGGCATCTGCGTCGGCATGCAAGCCTTGCTCGACAGCAGTGAAGAGAACAATGGCGTGGACTGCATCGGCCTGTTTCCGGGCCAGGTGAAGTTCTTCGGCAAGGATTTGCACGAAGACGGCGAACACTTGAAAGTCCCGCACATGGGCTGGAACGAAGTGAAGCAGAAGGTGAGTCACCCACTGTGGCACGACATCCCTGATCTGGCGCGTTTCTACTTCGTGCACAGCTATTACATCGCTGCCGGCAATGCGCGGCAGGTGGTGGGTAGCGGTCATTACGGCGTCGATTTTGCCGCCGCGTTGGCCGAGGGCTCGCGTTTCGCCGTGCAGTTTCACCCGGAGAAGAGCCACACCCATGGCCTGCAATTGCTGCAGAACTTCGCTGCGTGGGACGGTCGCTGGTAAATGGCTGCCAAAAAGAAGCCGCCGATCCTGACCCTCACTCCCGAGCAGGAGAACGAGGCCAATCACAAGATCAAACGCTTCATGGAGGATCGCTTCGAGCTGAACCTGGGTTCGTTCGAAGCGGCTGAAATCCTTGAGCTGTTTACCCGCGAAATTGCTCCGCACTATTACAACAGGGCGATTTTCGATGTGCAGACGCACCTCAAAGAGAGGTTCGAAAGCATCGAAAGCGACCTGTGGGCGCTCGAGAAAAACTGATTTCCGAGCGAAGCTGAATACTCGAATTTGAAGGTTTGCCAGATGCTGATTATTCCCGCTATCGATCTCAAAGACGGTGCCTGTGTTCGTCTGCGCCAGGGCCGCATGGAAGATTCCACGGTGTTCTCCGATGACCCGGTGAGCATGGCTGCCAAGTGGGTGGAAGGCGGTTGCCGCCGTCTGCATCTGGTCGACTTGAACGGTGCCTTCGAAGGCCAGCCGGTCAACGGCGAAGTGGTCACCGCCATCGCCAAGCGCTACCCGAACCTGCCGATTCAGATCGGCGGCGGTATCCGCTCGCTGGAAACCATCGAACACTATGTGAAAGCGGGCGTGAGCTACGTGATCATCGGTACCAAAGCCGTGAAAGATCCGGCTTTCGTTGCCGAGGCCTGCCGCGCGTTCCCGGGCAAAGTGATCGTCGGTCTGGATGCCAAAGACGGTTTTGTCGCCACTGACGGCTGGGCTGAAATCAGCACCATTCAGGTGATTGACCTGGCCAAGCAATTCGAAGCCGACGGCGTGTCCGCGATCGTTTATACCGACATCGCCAAAGACGGCATGATGCAGGGCTGCAACGTTTCGTACACCGCCGCTTTGGCCGCTGCGACGAAGATTCCGGTGATCGCTTCCGGCGGTATCCACAATCTGGGTGACATCAAGTCGCTGCTCGACGCCAAGGCGCCAGGCATCATCGGCGCCATCACCGGCCGGGCGATTTACGAAGGCACCCTCGATGTCGCTGAAGCGCAAACTTTCTGCGATTCGTACAAAGGCTGAGGACTCACCATGGCGCTGGCCAAACGCATCATCCCTTGCCTGGACGTGGATAACGGCCGGGTGGTCAAGGGCGTCAAGTTCGAGAATATTCGCGACGCAGGCGACCCGGTGGAAATCGCCCGTCGCTACGACGAGCAAGGTGCCGACGAGATTACCTTTCTCGACATCACCGCCAGCGTCGACGGTCGCGACACCACGCTGCATACCGTCGAACGCATGGCCAGCCAGGTGTTCATCCCGCTGACCGTGGGTGGCGGCGTGCGTACCGTGCAGGACATTCGCAACTTGCTCAATGCCGGTGCGGACAAGGTCTCGATCAACACCGCTGCGGTGTTCAACCCGGAATTCGTCGGCGAAGCGGCTCAGCATTTCGGCTCGCAATGCATTGTCGTCGCCATTGACGCGAAGAAAGTTTCCGGTCCGGGCGAAACCCCGCGCTGGGAAATCTTCACTCATGGCGGTCGCAAGCCAACCGGCCTCGACGCCGTTGAGTGGGCGAAGAAGATGGAAAGCCTCGGTGCCGGTGAAATCCTGCTGACCAGCATGGACCAGGACGGCATGAAAAACGGCTTCGACCTGGGCGTTACCCGCGCCATCAGTGATGCACTGGGGATTCCGGTGATCGCGTCCGGCGGTGTCGGCAACTTGCAGCACTTGGCCGACGGCATTCTCGAAGGCCATGCCAGCGCGGTGCTGGCGGCGAGTATTTTCCACTTCGGCGAATACACCGTGCAGGAAGCCAAGGCCTACATGGCTCATCGCGGCATCGTGATGCGTTAAACACTACAGGCCAGTGGACAGTATGGCGTGCTCAAGGCACTCTTGAGCACGCCATGGATTCCGGTAGCCCGACATGCTTAAACGTCTTCTTCTTGTCCTCGCCAGCGCTTCTCTGTTGCTCATCAACGGAGCCCGCGCCGAAGAAAATCCCGCCACCGACCTGGTGCTGCTGACGGAAAACTTCCCGCCGTACAACATGGCGAAGAACGGCAAAAATTTTGCTCAGGACGAGAACATCAACGGCATCGCCGTGGACATCGTTCGCGAGATGTTCAAGCGCGCCGACATCACTTACAGCCTGACGCTGCGTTTCCCTTGGGAGCGAATCTACAAACTCGCCCTGGAGAAGCCCGGTTATGGCGTATTCGTGATGGCGCGGTTGCCGGACCGCGAGAAACTCTTCAAGTGGGTCGGCCCTATCGGCCCGGACGACTGGATCATGCTGGCCAAGGCCGATAGCAAGATCACCCTCGAGTCGCTGGAGCAGGCGCGCAAATACAAGATTGGTGCCTACAAGGGCGACGCGATTGCCGAGACATTGGCCAAGCAAGGATTGAAACCGATTGTTGTGCTGCGCGATCAAGACAACGCAAAAAAACTGGTCAACGGCCAGATAGATCTGTGGGCCACCGGTGACCCGGCAGGCCGCTATCTGGCGCGCCAGGAAGGCGTGAGCGGGCTCAAGACCGTGCTGCGCTTCAACAGCGCCGAGTTGTATCTGGCGCTGAATAAAGACGTTTCGGATGAAACCGTCGCCAAGCTGCAAGCCGCGCTGGATCAGCTGCGCAAGGAAGGCGTCGTTGACGACATCATGGGTCGCTATTTGTAGCAACTACCTCGATGTTGTCTGAAGCGCAGCGTCCGGCATCGCGCTCAAATACACAGCACTTGTAAACACGTTATTCAATGTTGCCCTTGTCAGGCGCTGATGCGTGGAGTCGACGCCGATAATGCAGAGTGCATGCGCACCGTTTTGTGGCCCTATCTCAACATCGATGTAAGCGTCTTCAGCGCTAATGGCGGCGCTGTAATTGCCGGGAGCCTTGCAGTCTCTGGCGTTACGCACCGCTTTGTAGCGATAGAAAGGTGCCTCGAGGGAGAACCTGAAGTCCCAGGCAGGCAATACGATCTGCCCATCCGCACTTTGCGTTCTACGAACGTATGACTTGAGATTCCAGGGCTCCGTGACGGTCAGCTCGACAGATGCCAGGGAGCAGTTCGGCCCATTACGGGTGAAGACGCCATCGATAAAGCAGTCATGCAGAAAGTTGGCGGAATAGTTGTAGTTGAAACGCGCGGCGTGGCACGACGAGGAGTGTTCGCAGCCAACTGGAGCAGGCGTATTGCGGTAGGCTCCGACTTGACTGACGATGCCGGTGATTTCGTTGGTGCGGCGGTTCAGCATCGGGCTGCCGGAACTGCCGGCGTGAAGGTCGCAACGGTTTTTCATGGCCAAAGGGAACACCCCTGGGTGATCGATAAACGTTCCGGCGGTTTGTTCGGCGCAAACGCTCAATCGAAGCCCGTGTTCGGTGAAGCCGCTCGGCGCGCCAACGTTAAGCACATCGTGGCTCTCGTTGGTTTGATGGGACGCCAGCTTGAGCGGATTGATCCCGGCCTGTATCAGCGATGCCAATGTGGCGTCGACCTCAAGTACTGCCAGATCAGTCCCTACCAGACTGCTCCACCGGGCGGTACGGATAGCGTATTGGCGATGACGTTGGGGCGTGTCATAAAAGTAATGGAAGGTGACTTTGGCCTCTATAGGCAGATTGGTCCGCGCCGAACCGAATTGAAAGAACACACAATGACCACTGGTGAGTAGATAGGCAGGGCCAGTCGGGCGGCGTTGCCTGTCTCGCGTGTCCAGAAGAACGGCGCTACAGGTTTCTCCCGATTGCAGGCTCAGGCGTCCGATGCCGCTCCAGAGTTCATAATGGTGCTCGCTGTTTTGCAGCGCTCTCGAAGTCGCGCCGTTGACGGCGCCTTCTCCAAGGTCGCGCGCCTGTACTGTGGTATTTGTTGCCAGGCCGATCAGGGCCGCCAGGTAAAAGTAGCTGAGGTATTTCATGGCCATTCCTTGGTGATGAAATTCAGGGTGCGCACTATCGTGGCACGGCGCTGAATACCAAGAGGCATAAATAGTTATCGAGAGTGTTGATTATTTGCCGGGCGGGAGACGGTATTGCCCGTCCTTGCCGTGAGCAGCTGTTGCGCGATTGCCGCGCACGCTGATCATCTGTTCGATGTCGATCCAGTCAATCCCCTGCGCCTTGAGTTTGGGCAGCTCACGCTCCAGCACGGCCAGCGTCTGCGGATACGGATGCCCGATCATCACCGCCGAACCCTGCTTGCGCGCCAGGCTTATTGCCGTCTGTAGTTGAGTGAAGATCGCCGTTTCAGTGGGCTCGTCATCCAGAAACACATCCCGCGAAACGCTCGCCAAACCAATCTTCTGCGCCTCGGCGGCTGCCACTGTTTGCGCACTGGTGCGGCTGTCGACGAAGAAACTGTGCCGACGCTGCAAGTTCGCCATCAGCCAGGCCATGGCCGGTTGCTGAACGGTCATGCGACTGCCCATGTGGTTGTTGATGCCGGCGGTGTGTGGCACTGCCTTGAACGCCGCGTTCAGGCGCTTCTCGAGTTCTTCGATGGCCAGGTCGGGATGCCAGGCGAACGGTCCGGTGGCCGGGGCCATGGGCATGTGCAGGATAACGATCTTGCCGGCGCGATGGGCTTCGCGGGCGAATTCGGTGGCGTGGGGCGTATCGGGCATGATGGCCGTGGTGACCGGGCCGGGCAGAGCCAGCACGCGGCGATCCTGGGGCAGGCTTTGCCCCAGGTCATCGATGATCAGGCTCAGATAAGCCTTCGCAGGTGTGGCCGCTGTTGTGGCAGGTGCCGCGTGAGCAACACCCGCCAGACAACAGAGCAGACCGAGGAGCAACCGCAGGCGCATCTCAGCGGCCGGAGGTGATGCTCAGCCCTTTGAGCAGGCTCAGGGCCTGGGCCAACTGATAATCGTCATCCTGCGGCATGGCTTTGGCTTTGCCAGCGGAACCGGTCGGTTTGTCGGCGCCGCCGTTGCCATTGCCCAGGTGGCCTTGCAGATCGGCTTCCTTGAAGTATTCGCCGTCCTGCTCGTTGGTGATTTTGGCCTTGCGTACTTCGATGTCCGGGACGATGCCCTGTGCCTGAATCGAGCGGCCGTTCGGCGTGTAGTACAGCGCCGTGGTGATTTTCAGTGCGCGTTCGTTGTTCAGCGGCAACACGGTCTGGACCGAGCCTTTGCCGAAACTGGTGGTGCCCATGACCACTGCGCGTTTCTGATCCTGCAGGGCGCCGGCGACAATTTCCGAGGCCGAGGCGCTGCCGCCGTTGATCAGCACGACCATTGGCACGGCTTCGCTTTCGTCCTTGCCGGTGGCGGAGAAGCGCAGTTCGGAGTTGGCGATGCGGCCCTTGGTGTAGACGATCAGGCCCTTGGTGATGAAGTGGTCGACCACTTCCACCGCCGATTGCAGCACGCCGCCCGGGTTGTTGCGCAGGTCGAGGACGATGCCGTTGAGCTTCTTGCCGTTGTCCTTGCGCAACTTGGCCAGGGCCTTGGAGACCTCTTCGCCGGTCTTGACCTGGAACTGGGTGATGCGGATGTAACCGTAGCCGGATTCCAGCAACTGGCTCTTCACGCTCTTCACTTGAATGATGGCGCGGACCAGGGTCACATCGAACGGCGCACCGCCGTCGCGGACCAGGGTCAGGGTGATCTTCTGGCCGATCTTGCCGCGCATCTTGTCCACGGCTTCGGTCATGCTCTGGCCGCGAGTCGGCTGACCATTGATCTTGACGATGAAGTCACCGGCCTGAATGCCAGCCTTGGAGGCCGGGGTGTCATCGATGGGTGAAACCACTTTGATGAAACCGTCTTCGGCGCCGACTTCGATACCCAGGCCGCCGAATTCGCCGCTGGTGCTTTCCTGCAATTCAGCGAAGTCTTCCGGGCCAAGGTATGCGGAGTGCGGGTCGAGGTTGCTGAGCATGCCTTTGATGGCGTTTTCCAGCAGGGTCTTGTCGTCCACCGGTTCTACATACGCTGCCTTGATCCGGTCCATGACTTCGGCAAAGGTGCGCAACTCGTCCAGCGGCAATGGCGCCTTGGTGGTTGCAGCGGTGCCGGCAGGCGCAACCGCCGGGGCCGGTTGGGCGGCAAGCGCCAGAGGCGCGCCGATCACCAGGGCAATCGTCAGGGCCAGCGAGGTAAGGCGGGACAAATACAGCATGTCGAACGAACTCCTGAATTAGGTAACGTGCTTATCCTTGCGCACGACACCATTGCGCTGGATCACTCGGGTGACCCTGCTGACGAATAGCGAAATACAGCGCAGGTGTGTCCTGCCCGCCACTGCTACCGACAGTGGAGATGGACTCACCGGCTTTTACCACGTCACCCGCAGACTTGAGCAGCGTCTGGTTGTGACCGTAAAGACTCAAAAAACCGTTGCCGTGGTCGAGGATCACCAGCAACCCGGCGCCTCGCAACCAATCGGCAAACACCACGCGACCGCCATGAACGGCATGCACCTGGCTGCCGGCGGAGGCGCTGATCATCACGCCGTCCCATTTGGCACGGGCGTCGTCGCCACGGCTTTCACCAAAGCGTGCCAGCAGCCGACCATCGACCGGCCATGGAAGTCTGCCTCGGGAGGAAGCAAACGGGCCGCCAAAAGTCTCGCCGGAACTTGAAACCAATGCGCCGGGTGTCGATTTAACGGTTCTGCGTGGGGCATCGGTGGCATCTGCTTCAGCCTGAGCCTCACGTAAACGCTTTTTTTCGGCTTCCTGCTGGGCGATCAGCGCTTTTTGTCGCGCTTCTTCTGCCTCACGAGCCTGGCGGGCCAAGGTTTCTTCGATGGTTTTAAGGACTTTAGACAGGTCCGCTTGATCCTGCTCACGGGCGGCCAGTTTCTGGTCGCGGGCCTTCACATCGTCGTTGAGCTTGGCCAGGACTTGCTGGCGCTCTTTGCGAACCTTGTCGAGTTCGTCGCGCTGGCTGTCGAGGCTGCTTTTCTGCACCAGCAATTGCGCCTGCTGCATGGCGATGTCGTTTTCGACATTGGCCAGTTGGCGCAGGGTTTCGTTGAAATTCTTCAGCTGCTCCAGGCGGGCCTGGCTCAGGTAGTCGTAATAGGTGAGGGTGCGGGCGAATTTTTCCGGGTTCTGCTGGTTGAGCAGCAGCTTCAGGTACTCCTGACGGCCATTCTGATAGGCCGCGCGGGCCTGGATGGCGATCAGTCGTTGCTGTTCAATACGCGCGCTCTGGAGTTTTTTTTTCTCGGCATCGAGTCGCTGTAGCTCGGATTCGCTTTTCTTCAGCTCTTTTTGCAGCGCTTCGACCTGCTTCTCGAGCTTGCCCATCTCGGTTTCGGTGCCTTTGAGGTCTTTCTGCACCCCGGACTTTTCTTCCTGGAGTTTACCCAGCAATTTTTTAAGCTCGGCAATGTCCTGACGCGTGGCGTCCAACTGTTGTTGGGTTTGCGTGCGCTCGTCGGCAAAGGCCGGTTGAAGCAGGCAAGTCAGGGCAAGGGCTATCAGGACGCGAAGCATAGAGGCGGGCGACACCAGGGAAAGGGACGGCCTAGTATGCCCGCCATGCGCAGCAAAAAAAATGCCCATTTGGGGGTGTGTGATAACTGGTGAGGGGTTCAGAGCGTTACGTTCTTCAAAAACACTGCAAAACCAATGTGGGAGCGGGCTTGCTCGCGAAGGGGGCATCACATTCAACATCGATGTTGAATGTCAGACCGCTTTCGCGAGCAAGCCCGCTCCCACAGTTGATTGGTGCTGTTTCGGGGGATTTGAGCAATCCCCCTATGATCACACCAGAATCGAAGTGCCCGTCATTTCCGCCGGCTTCTCAAGCCCCAGCAACATCAGCATGGTCGGCGCCACATCCGCCAGCACGCCGCCGTCGCGAACCTTGAAGTCACGCTTGCCAACATAGATGAACGGCACCGGCTCGGTGGTATGCGCGGTGTGCGCCTGGCCAGTGGATGCGTCGGACATTTGCTCGACATTGCCGTGGTCGGCAGTAATCAGGGCTTCGCCGCCGACTTTTTCCAGGGCATCGACGATACGGCCGACGCACAGATCCAGGCATTCAACCGCTTTGACTGCCGCGTCGAACACACCGCTATGGCCGACCATGTCGCCGTTGGCGTAGTTGACCACGATCACGTCGTAGCGCTGGTTTTCAATGGCATCGACGATGCGGTCGGTGACTTCCGGGGCGCTCATCTCGGGCTGCAAGTCATAGGTGGCGACTTTCGGCGACGGGATCAGGATGCGTTCTTCGCCCGGGAACGGTTCTTCGCGACCACCGGAGAAGAAGAAGGTCACATGGGCATATTTCTCGGTTTCGGCGATGCGCAATTGCGTCTTGCCGTTTTTCGCCAGGTAATCGCCCAACACGTTGTCCAGGCTGCTCGCGGCGAAGGCCGACGGCGCGGGGATGCTGGCGGCGTATTGGGTCAGCATGACGAAACCGGACAGTTTCGGCTGGCGAGCGCGTTCGAATTCCTTGAAATCGTCTTCGACGAACACGCGGGTCAGTTCACGAGCGCGGTCGGCGCGGAAGTTCATGAAGACTACGGCGTCGCCGTCTTCGACTTTCACCGGTTCGCCGATGGAGGTGGCTTTGACGAATTCGTCGCTCTCGCCACGTTCATAAGCGGCTTGCAGGCCTTCCTGCGCGGTGGCGGCATTGAATTCGCTGCTGCCATCGACAATCAGGTTGTAAGCCTGGGACACGCGATCCCAACGGTTGTCACGGTCCATGGCGTAGTAACGGCCAATGATGCTGGCGATCCGGCCTTTGCCGAGGGCCTGGAAGGTCGCGTCCAGCAACTCGATCGACGACTGGGCGCTTTTCGGTGGCGTATCACGGCCATCAAGGAAGGCGTGCAGGTAGATTTTTTCGGCGCCGCGCTTGTAGGCCAGTTCAGCCATGGCGACCAAGTGATCCTGGTGGCTATGAACGCCGCCATCGGACAGCAGGCCCATGAAATGCACGGCTTTGCCGGCAGCAACGGCTTTATCCACCGCAGCGCAGATGGTCGGGTTCTCGAAGAACTCGCCATCGCGGATCGCTTTGGTCACGCGCGTGAAGTCCTGGTACACCACGCGGCCGGCGCCAAGGTTCATGTGACCGACTTCGGAGTTGCCCATCTGGCCGTCCGGCAAGCCGACGTCCATGCCGCTGCCCGAGATCAGGCCGTTCGGCACGGTGGCCCACAAACGGTCCAATACAGGCTTTTTGGCCGCAAAGATGGCGTTGGATTCAGGGCTCTCACTGTGACCGAAGCCGTCGAGAATAATCAGGACCAAAGGTTTAGGCGTCGTAGTCATGGATTCCACTCGTGGCTGAGTTAAAAGAAGGCGATGGAAAAGGGAGTGGCAGTTTAAAGCGAAGTTCCGACCGCGTCACCGCCGGACGGGGTTTGGCCGACCATAGCGGCTGTGTATACTGGCCGACATTTTAACGCCCTGGAACCTCCTTCGATGGTTGCTCACCTGATTGAATTTGCCACTAACCACTATTTGCTCGTCGGTATCTTCGTCGTACTGCTGGCGTTGCTGATCGCTTATCAGATGCAGGGCGGCGGTCGCAGCCTGAGCACTGGTGAACTGACCGGGCTGGTCAACAAGGATGCAGGCGTGGTGATTGACATTCGTCCGACCAAGGATTTCGCCGCTGGTCACATCGTTGGCGCGTTGAACATTCCTCAGGACAAACTGACCGCTCGCGTCGGCGAACTGGAAAAGCACAAGGCCAAGACCATTATCCTGGTCGACGCCATGGGCCAGACTGCCGGCACTCATGCCCGCGAACTGATGAAATCCGGCTTCACCGCCGCCAAGCTGTCCGGCGGTATTTCCAGCTGGAAGGCCGACAATCTGCCGCTGGTGAAGTGATATGAACAATGTCGTCGTCTATTCCAGCGATTACTGCCCTTATTGTTCGCGAGCCAAGTACTTGCTCGAGAACAAAGGCGTAGCCTTCGAAGAGATCAAGGTCGATGGCAAGCCGCAGGTGCGTGCCGCGATGGCTCAGAAGGCCGGGCGTACGTCCGTGCCGCAGATCTGGATCGGCAGCACCCACGTTGGCGGTTGTGATGATTTGTTTGCCCTGGAGCGCGCCGGCAAGCTCGACGCCATGCTCAAGGCCTGACTGCCTTACTTGAAAATAGCCAACCCTAAAAGACCCGAGATCAGAAAGGATCTGAGATGACTGACCAACAGAACTCTGCAGCTAGCGAAGAAGAAACCGCACCGCAATTCTCCTTGCAGCGCATCTACGTACGCGACTTGTCCTTCGAAGCCCCGAAAAGCCCGGCGATCTTCCGCCAGCAGTGGGAGCCGAGTGTCGGTCTGGATCTGAACACCCGTCAGAAGGCACTGGAAGGTGACTTCCACGAAGTCGTGCTGACCCTGTCGGTCACCGTGAAAAACGGTGAAGAAGTGGCGTTCATCGCTGAAGTGCAACAGGCCGGGATCTTCCTGATCAAGAACCTGGACGACGCTTCGATGAGCCACACGCTCGGCGCGTTCTGCCCAAACATCCTGTTTCCGTACGCTCGCGAAACCCTGGACAGCCTGGTGACCCGCGGTTCGTTCCCGGCCCTGATGCTGGCCCCGGTGAACTTCGATGCGCTGTACGCACAAGAGCTGCAACGCATGCAGGCCGCGGGCGAAACCCCGACTGTGCAATAAGCGTTCGATGCAGAAACGAAAAAAGCGCCGTAACAGGCGCTTTTTTCTTGGGCGGGAGATGATCGTTCCCACGCTCTGCGTGGGAATGCCTCTAGGGACGCTCCGCGTCCAGTGACGCGGAGCGTCACGGGCTGCATTCCCACGCGGAGCGTGGGAACGATCAGTCGCGGGGTTACTTGAACCCGAGCTGGCGCCAGCCTTCGTACACGGCGACGGCCACGGTGTTGGACAGGTTCAGACTGCGACAGCCTTCACGCATCGGCAGGCGCAGGCGCTGTTCGCCGGGCAGGGCATCGAGTACTTCTGCCGGCAAACCACGGCTTTCCGGGCCGAACAGGAAGGCATCGCCCTCGGCGAAGCTGGCGTCGTGAAATGGCCGCGAGCCCTTGGTGGTAAAGGCGAACAGCCGTGGATGGCCGAGGCTTTCCAGGCAGCTGGCGAGGTCTGCGTGGCGTTGCAGGGTGGCATACTCATGGTAATCGAGGCCGGCCCGGCGCAGACGCTTGTCGTCCATCTCGAAGCCCAGCGGTTCGATCAAATGCAGGTGGCAGCCACTGTTGGCGCACAGCCTGATAACGTTGCCGGTATTCGGCGGAATTTCTGGTTGGAAAAGGATGACGTGAAACATGCACGGCTCCGAAGATAAAGATGACGGGCATTCTACGCCGCCAAAGGATCCTCGTTCGAAACTATTCCCGCGGGTGATGGCTTCGCTGGCGATTGTCGGGGTGATGGTGGGTCTGATGATTGGTCGCCTGACCGCGCCCGACCCCAGCGTTTTACAGCAAGTCGAGGTGACGAACGATGGGCTGGTGGTGTGGTTCAACAACGAACCCAAAACCCACGGCGAGCTGGTCGACGGCAGCGTGGCGCTGTTGTTCGAGGCGCAAGGCCGTGCGCAGAAAGGTCAGCTCAAGCTCAACGGCAAGGACGTGAGCTGGCGAACGCGGTTGAGTGATGGCGGATTGTTGCTGACGGTGGTGGCGGCCCGGCCGCTGCAGGGCGAGTGGGCCGGTAGCGAGGTCGATGACCGCTGGCGGCTGGAGATCCATCTCCGAGAGCAATAAAAGAGGGAATCCCCGGCCTGCCTGTACCAAGGTTCCCAAAACGGCAGGGCTCGCGCATTACGTCGTGAGCCCGGTGTAAAGAAGGAATCCCCGGCCTGCCTGTACCAAGGACCCCAAAGCGGGATGGGCTCGTCGCAGTTGCGGTATGAGCCCGGTGTAAAGAAGGAATCCCCGGCCTGCCTGTACCAAGGACCCCAAAACGGGATGGGCTCGTCGCAGTTGCGGTATGAGCCCGGTGTAAAGAGGGGAATCCCCGGCCTGCCTGTACCAAGGTCCCCGAAACTGGGTAGTGAATCGAATCACTGATTGGACTATTGCAGGGGGCGTGCCAGTTTTTAACAAGTTGCAACAGAATGTCGCGCTGAAACGTCGAAAGCCCCGTATTCCGGGGCTTTCGTGTTTTTTCGATAGGGGTTCGATTGCGAACGCAGGCGGGATTTCGGATCTGTTGCCGTGCGCGATTGCGGTTCACGGTGCATTGCGGCGGTGCACAGAGGGTCTATTGGATCGTTCCCACGCTCTGCGTGGGAATTGCAGCCCGGGACGCTCCGCGTCCCTGCCGAAGCGGACGCGGAGCGTCCATTGAGGCATTCCCACGCGGGAGCGTGGGAACGATCAGGTGAACGACGAAGATTGAAAGCACTAACTAGCCCTCATCCCCCTCATCATCATCCCCACTATCAACCTTCATCCCCAATTCCTTGATCTTGCGCGTCAGGGTATTACGCCCCCAGCCCAGCAACACGGCGGCATCGCGGCGGCGGCCGGCGGTGTGTTTGAGGGCGGTTTCGATCATTATCCGCTCGAAACTCGGCACGGCGCTGTCGAGCAGACTCGACTGACCGCGAGCGAGAGCCTGATCAGCCCACTGGCGCAGCGCTTGCTCCCAGTTGGTCACCGGCGCCGAATCCTGCGGCAGGCTCAGCAGCTCCGGCGGCAGATCGCTGATGTGTACTTCGCGACCCGAAGCCATCACCGTGATCCAGCGGCAAGTATTCTCCAGCTGACGCACGTTGCCTGGCCACGGCAGGTTCTTCAGGTATTCCTCGGTTTCGCTTTTCAGCAGCTTTGGTTCCACTGCCAGTTCTTGCGCGGCGCGGCCAAGGAAGTGCTTGGCCAGGGTCGGGATGTCTTCGCGACGGTCCGACATTCGTGGAATGTGGATGCGAATCACGTTGAGGCGGTGAAACAAGTCCTCACGGAATTTTCCGGCATGCACCAGGGTTTCCAGATTCTGGTGTGTCGCGGCGATGATTCGCACATCGACCTTCACCGGCACATGGCCGCCGACACGATAGAACTCGCCGTCTGCCAATACCCGCAGCAAACGGGTCTGAGTGTCCGCCGGCATGTCACCGATTTCATCGAGGAACAGCGTGCCGCCATCCGCCTGCTCAAAACGCCCACGACGCAGGTTGGCCGCGCCAGTGAATGCGCCTTTTTCATGGCCGAATAGTTCGGACTCCATCAGGTCCTTGGGGATCGCCGCCATGTTCAGCGCAATGAATGGCGAGGCCGCCCGTGGGCTATGGCGGTGCAGGGCATGCGCCACCAGCTCTTTACCGGTACCGGATTCGCCGTTGATCAGCACGGTGATGTTGGAGTGGCTCAAGCGCCCGATGGCGCGAAACACTTCCTGCATCGCCGGTGCTTCACCGATGATTTCTGGCGTACGGGTCAGGGCGACCGGGACTTCCAGGCCTTGCTGTTCCTGAGCGTGCTGGTTGGCGCGCTTGACCAGCGACACGGCTTCGTCGACATCGAACGGCTTGGGCAGGTATTCGAACGCGCCGCCCTGATAAGACGCGACAGCGCTGTCCAGATCGGAGTGCGCGGTCATGATGATCACCGGCAGCCGTGGGTGTTGTTCGCGAATCCGTGCCAGAAGGTCCAGACCGCTGGCACCCGGCATGCGGATGTCGGAGATGATCACGTCCGGCTGCTGACGCGCCAGGCGGCTCATCACGCCATCGGCGCTGTCGAAGCTTTGCGTGGTCATGCCTTCCTGCTGCAAGGCTTTTTCCAGGACCCAACGGATAGAACGGTCGTCATCGACGATCCACACGGTTTCACTACGGCTCATGTCGATGTGGCTCCTTGTTCCAGTGGCAGAAAGATCGAGAACGTGGTGTGGCCTGGATGGCTGTCACATTCGATCAGGCCCTGGTGCTGGCTGATGATGTTCTGGGTAATGGCCAGGCCGAGCCCGGTACCGTCCGGGCGGCCGCTGACCATGGGGAAGAAGATGGTTTCCTGCAACTCGGCGGGGATCCCCGGGCCGTTGTCGATGATTTCGATCTTGGTCACCAGGCGATGACGCACGTGGCCGATGGTGAATTGGCGCATGGCGCGGGTACGCAAGCTGATGCGGCCAAGGCGCAGTTCGTTCTGGCTGCTGATTGCCTGCATCGCGTTACGCACGATGTTCAGCACGGCTTGAATCATCTGTTCGCGATCAATCAAGACATCCGGAATGCTTGGATCGTAGTCGCGCACCAAAGTGATGCGGCCCTGACTCTCGGCCTCTACTAACTGACCCACGCGCTCCAGCACTTCATGGACGTTGCACATGGCCAATGACGGCAGTTTGTTGGAACCGAGCATGCGATCCACCAGATTGCGCAGGCGATCGGCTTCTTCAATGATGACGTTGGTGTAATCGCGCAGGCTTTCTTCCGGCAATTCACGGGCGAGCAGCTGAGCCGCGCCACGAATCCCGCCGAGAGGGTTTTTGATTTCATGGGCGAGGCCGCGTACCAGCATCTTGCTGGTTTCCTGTTTCGACAGTTGCGCCTCTTCCTTGGTGATCCGCAGCAAGCGGTCACGCGGGTGAACCTCCAGCAGCAGCAGCGTAGCGCCATTGCTCAGGATGGGCGTCACGGCGTAGTCGACGGTCAGGGTCTGGCCGGTGAGGGCGGTGAGCATCGCTTCACGTTTGGTGAACGGATGCGCCTGCTCGACCGCCTGGCGCAGGGAATTCAGCGCTTCGGTGGACTCGGTGAACAACTCGCTGATGAACTGCCCATGGCTTCGCTGACCGCTGATGGCCAGTAGCATCTCCGCCGCCGGGTTCATGTACTCAAGACGCAGTTCGGCGTCGAGCAGAATGGTGGCGGTGGTCAGGTTGTCGAGTAGCAAGCGGTGTAGTGCGTCGCTAATGGTCATCAGGACCTCTTTTGGAGCAGGGCATGCGCATGAATAACGCGCCGATACGGGGAAAATGCAAAAACCAAACCAAGGCTCCGAAAAGAAGCGTTTGGAGCCTGAAACAGGCGTTTGACGCTCATTTGCGTGGCGTTCTGCCAGCTTTTGCGGGTACTTTCGAACCAAAATGGGTTGGGATGTGAGTACTGTGCACTCTCTTGCACCAATATAGTGCGCAAAGCTGAACGAAGTAAAAGAAGCTCAGTCAGCACAGATGCGAAACCTGTGGGTGCGGGCTTGCTCGCGAAAGCGGTATGTCAGGCGACATCAATGCTGACTGTGCCGCCGTCTTCGCGAGCAAGCCCGCTCCCACATGGGTTGCGCTTAATTGACTGGCATCAACGTCAGAAGAAGCTTTTTTCTTCTTCGGGTTTGTCTTTGAGGGGACATTCCGGCCGTTGGCCGTAGTCGGTAAGGACGCAGGGTTTGACCTGACGTTTCTGCGCGAGGGAAATGCGCTGCATGTGGAACGGTTGATTGGCCGTGCGTTCGACGGTACGGCCCTGTTCGTCGAGGATTTCCACCGACAGGTGATGGCTGCCGCGGTCGATGTTGCTCAGGGCGAACACCGGGCTTGGGCCGGGCTCGGCGGTGGGTTGGCCATCCAGCAGCAGACGATAGCGATGGCCCTGTTGCAGGCCGGGTTCGCTGGTAACGCTGACGATCAATTCACCGGCGGTGCTACGGATCGTGGCATCCGGGTCCGGCACCAGCACACGAAGCATGTCGTAATGAAACAGGGGTTTGGCTTTCGTGGCTGTCATTGGCGCGGCGCCGCTCGGGTTGGCCGACATTCGATTGCTGGTCGCCAGTGGCACACGTTTGGCGTTACGGGTGCCTGGCTGATCGGTGAAAACCCGGTTGCCTTGGGCATCGATGTAGGTGAAGACCTCGGCCGTTGCCGGCAGGCTGATCAGGCAGGCGACCAACAGCCAGAACCTCAAGGCTTATGCACCCGTTGTACGGTGAAAGTCACGGTGGGGCTCTGCTGCACGACATTTTGCCCATCGATCACCTGAACCGCGAGGCGGTGTTCGCCACGGTCGATGTTCACCAGTTGCAGAATCGGGACGTTGCTCGGTTGGCCGTAAGGTTGATCGTCCAGGAACAACCTCAATCGATGAGGGCCTTGCAGGCGCGGCTGGATCAATACGCCAACCGTGAACGTGCCGTTGTTCGCGCGCAAGGCTTCTTCGGTGGGCAGACCGGTCAGCTCCAGCACCTGATAGGCGCTGTTGGGCTGTTCACGGCGACTGGATTGCGCAGGCGCTACTGGCTCACTCGGTGGTTGAAGCTCGACGCTGTTGAGCGGTGGCAACTCCACGGGCTGAGCCTTTACGCCATCGGGCGGTTGATTGCTGTAGGCGGTATTACCGTTGGCGTCGATGTATTTGTAGATCTGCGCGGTGGCGGGCAGGGCGATCAGCACAAGCAGGCATAACAACAATGAGCGCATTGCAGGCTTCCATTGGCCGTTGGGCAAGTGTCCGGCCCTGTTCCGTTCATGGCGACTAAGCGCTGAGCATAGAGCACTTCAGCGCACATCGGCAGGTCGGTTCAACGGCTGGCGCTGCACAACTCAGCGGTGGCACGTACCTGGGCAAGCTCACGCAATGGCGCTTGGTTGCCGGTTTTATTGGCCTTGGTCAGCCAGGACGGACACTGCGGGTCGTTGCGATAAGGGCTGAAATCGGCCAGTTGTTGCAGCAGGCGTTTTTGTAACTCATCGAGTTGCGGGCGGATCTGCCCGACGAGATCGGGGCGAGGATCGTTGGGCGCCTTGCCTTGAGCATGCCAGTCAGACAGGTGCGCATATTGCACCAGTTTGTTGGCCTCGATCTGCGCCGAGAAGAACTGTTCGACAGCTTCGTTGCTCAATTTATAGGCAGGTGCCAGGGCGACAGCGCCGGCAATGACCTCGCGCTCGCGCTGACGGTCTTCGACCGGTTTACCGCTGTCCCATTTGCTCAGCGCGACCTGATCGGCAATTGCCAGGCGTTCTTCGATGGTGCCAAGCAGCGGGGCGAGGGCGGCAGGTGCCGGGCTGGCAAAAGCGCTGTTGGTCAGCAGGGCGGTGAGCAGGGCAAGGCATGGGCGTAGGCGCACGGGGCATCTCGGCTTTATCGGATGAAGGCCATGATGCACGCAACCGGGCATCCGATGACAGACGGTCGCCCATAAAAAAGGCCTACCGAAGGAGGCCTCTTTTTGTCACGCCGCGTGTCGCAGCGCTACCGGATCAGCAGCTGTAGTACAGCTCATATTCCAGTGGGTGTACGAAGGTACGAACCTTGATTTCTTCTTCGCTTTTCAGGGCGATGTAAGCGTCGATGAAGTCGTCGCTGAAAACGCCGCCTTTGGTCAGGAACGCACGACCTTTGTCCAGCTCTTCCAGGGCTTCTTTCAGGCTACCGCAAACTTGTGGGATCTCTTTCGCCTCTTCAGGCGGCAGGTCGTACAGGTTTTTGTCAGCGGCGTCGCCTGGGTGGATCTTGTTCTGGATGCCGTCCAGGCCAGCCATCAACAGTGCAGCGAAGCCCAGGTACGGGTTAGCTGCTGGATCCGGGAAGCGAGCTTCGATACGGCGAGCGCGAGGGCTGGACACGTAAGGAATACGGATCGAAGCCGAACGGTTGCGAGCCGAGTAGGCCAGCATCACTGGCGCTTCGAAACCTGGGACCAGACGCTTGTAGGAGTTGGTCGACGGGTTGGTGAAGCCGTTCAGCGCCTTACCGTGCTTGATGATGCCGCCGATGAAGTACAGAGCGGTATCGGACAGGCCGGCATAACCTTCGCCAGCGAAGGTGTTCTTGCCATCTTTGGCGATGGACAGGTGAACGTGCATACCCGAACCGTTGTCGCCGTACAGAGGCTTAGGCATGAAGGTCGCGGTGCGGCCGTATGCGTCAGCAACGTTGTGTACGCAGTACTTCAGGGTTTGAACTTCGTCAGCCTTGGCCACCAGGGTGTTGAACTTCACGCCGATTTCGTTCTGACCGGCAGTCGCCACTTCGTGGTGGTGAACTTCGATGACCAGGCCCATTTCTTCCATGGCGTTGCACATGGAGGTACGGATTTCGTGGTCGTGGTCGAACGGCGGAACAGGGAAGTAGCCGCCTTTGACGCCTGGACGGTGGCCTTTGTTGCCGCCTTCCACGTCCTGGTCAGACATCCACGAACCCTGTTCGGAGAAGATTTTGAACATGGAGCCGGAGATGTCGGACTTGAACTTCACTTCGTCGAAGATGAAGAACTCAGGCTCTGGACCTACGAATACAGTGTCGCCGATACCGGTGGACTTCAGGTATTCCTCGGCACGCTTGGCGATCGCACGTGGGTCACGGTCGTAGCCTTGCATGGTCGAAGGCTCGATCACGTCGCAAACCAGGATCAGGGTCGGCTCTTCGGTGAACGGGTCGAGAACGGCAGTGCTGTCGTCCGGCATCAGGATCATGTCGGAGGCTTCGATGCCTTTCCAGCCGGCGATGGAGGAACCATCGAACATTTTGCCTTCTTCGAAGAAAGCTTCATCCAGCCCATCGCGAGCCGGCATGGTCACGTGGTGCTGAGTGCCTTTGGTGTCCGTGAAGCGCAGATCAATCCACTTGACGTCATGATCTTTGATGAGTTGAACCGACTTCGACATAGTGTCCTCCGGGTGGCTTAGGGCTAGTAGTGGATGCCCTTAAATGTGGGTGATGCCGGCGCGAATACTCTGCCAAGGCAACCTGCCTCACAAGGGAGCAAATTGCATGCCAGTGCCCCACCATGGGTTTTTTGCCCCAATATCACGCTTATAAAGGTGCAAAGCCTCAAAAAGCGCCAAACACCGCCCTGTAATGTAGCGTTGAAATCCATAAATGACCTGTTTTGGTGCGCGCAAAACCTTCTGCACATTAACTGGTTAAACCTTGAGCAATTTCCGCTATAATCCGCGCCCCCCTTTTTCGGCTGGCCCAGCGCGCGCTGTTTTCATGAAACTAATCGTAAAAGTCTTCCCCGAGATCACCATCAAGAGCCGCCCGGTACGGATGCGTTTCATCCGCCAGTTGGCCAAAAACATCCGTACCGTGCTCCGCGATCTGGACCCGGCTGTGGTGGTGAACGGTGTGTGGGACAATCTCGAGCTGGAAACCCGCGTCAGCGAGCCGAAAGCCCTGAGGGAGATGACCGAGCGCCTGAGCTGCATGCCGGGCATCGCGCATTTTCTGCAGGTCGATGAATACCCGCTGGGTGACTTCGACGACATCGTCGCCAAGTGCAAACAGCATTTCGGTGACTCGTTGGCCGGGAAGATCTTTTCGGTGCGCTGCAAGCGTGCCGGCAAGCACGAATTCAGCTCCATGGATGTCGAGAAATACGTCGGCAGCCAGTTGCGTCGTCAGTGTGGTGCCTCCGGAATCTCGCTCAAAGAGCCTGAAATCGAAGTTCGCATCGAAATTCGCGACAAACGGTTGTTCGTGATCCACAGCCAGCACAACAGCATCGGCGGTTACCCGCTGGGTGCCCTGGAACAGACACTTGTACTGATGTCCGGCGGCTTCGACTCCACTGTCGCCGCCTACCAGATCATGCGCCGCGGGCTGATGAGCCATTTCTGCTTCTTCAATCTGGGCGGACGTGCCCACGAACTGGGCGTCATGGAAGTCGCGCACTTCATCTGGAAGAAGTACGGCAGCTCCCAACGCGTGTTATTTGTCAGTGTGCCGTTCGAGGAAGTACTGGGAGAAATTCTCGGGAAAGTCGATAACAGTCATATGGGTGTAGTTTTGAAGCGTATGATGTTGCGCGCTGCTTCCCGTATTGCCGATCGGCTGGACATCGAAGCGCTGGTCACCGGCGAAGCGATTTCCCAGGTGTCGAGTCAGACGTTGCCGAACCTGTCCGTGATCGACTGCGTAACCGACAAGCTGGTCTTGCGTCCGCTGATCGCCAGTCACAAGCAGGACATCATCGACCTGGCCAACGAAATCGGCACCGCCGACTTCGCCAAGCACATGCCGGAATACTGCGGGGTCATCTCGGTGAACCCCAAGACTCATGCCAAGCGCCATCGCGTGGAGCATGAAGAGAAAGAATTCGATATGGCGGTACTCGAGCGTGCGCTCGAGAACGCCAAACTGGTGCCGATCGATCGCGTGATCGACGAATTGGGCCAGGACTTGCAGATTGAAGAAGTCAGCGAAGCGCTGGCGGGGCAAATCGTCATCGACATCCGTCATCCTGATGCCGCTGAAGACGACCCCCTTACGCTTTCTGGCGTCGAGGTACAAACGATGCCGTTTTATGCACTGAACGCTCGTTTCAAGGAACTGGACCCTACTCGCCAGTACCTGCTCTATTGCGACAAAGGCGTGATGAGTCGCCTGCATGCCCACCATTTGCTCAGTGAGGGGCATGCCAATGTGCGCGTTTATCGACCGAGCTAAGTGCCCGGGGCTGTTTGCCTGTGGCCTGCGTCACCGGCCCCCCGACGCCGCCGTCAAGCTGTAACGGCTTTACGGACGCAACGTTAATCGCTGCCAAGACTTGTCAGCACACCGAATCCTCTGATCGAGATACACAAGTGATCGAAAATCTACGCAACATCGCCATCATTGCTCACGTTGACCATGGTAAAACCACCCTGGTAGACAAACTCTTGCGTCAATCCGGCACCCTGGAGCGCAACGAGCTCAACGACGAGCGCGTGATGGACTCCAACGACCAGGAGAAAGAGCGCGGTATTACCATTCTGGCGAAAAACACCGCCATCAACTGGAACGGCTACCACATCAACATCGTGGACACCCCGGGCCACGCCGACTTCGGCGGCGAAGTTGAACGCGTAATGTCGATGGTTGACTCCGTTCTGCTGCTGGTTGACGCTCAAGACGGCCCTATGCCGCAAACCCGTTTCGTGACCAAGAAGGCTTTCGAAGCCGGCCTGCGTCCAATCGTGGTCATCAACAAGGTTGACCGTCCAGGCGCGCGTCCGGACTGGGTTCTGGACCAGATCTTCGACCTGTTCGACAACCTGGGTGCTACCGAAGAACAGCTGGATTTCAAAGTCGTCTACGCCTCGGCCCTGAACGGTATTGCTGGTCTTGACCACACCGACATGGCTGAAGACATGACCCCGCTGTACCAGTCGATCGTCGACAACGTACCTGCGCCGAAAGTCGACCGTGACGGTCCGTTCCAGATGCAAATCTCCGCTCTGGACTACAACAGCTTCCTGGGTGTTATCGGCGTTGGCCGTATCGCTCGTGGTCGCATCAAGCCGAACACTCCGGTTGTTGCTATCGACGCCGACGGCAAGAAGCGTAACGGTCGTATCCTGAAGCTGATGGGTCACCACGGCCTGCACCGCATCGACGTTGAAGAAGCAGCTGCCGGCGACATCGTCTGCATCAGCGGTTTCGACCAGCTGTTCATCTCCGACACTCTGTGCGACCCAACCGCTGTTGAAGCGATGAAGCCGTTGACCGTCGACGAACCAACCGTTTCCATGACCTTCCAGGTAAACGACTCGCCTTTCTGCGGTAAAGAAGGCAAGTTCGTCACCAGCCGTAACATCAAAGAACGTCTGGACAAAGAACTGCTCTACAACGTTGCTCTGCGCGTTGAAGAAGGCGACTCGGCTGACAAGTTCAAAGTTTCCGGCCGTGGTGAGCTGCACCTCTCGGTACTGATCGAAACCATGCGTCGCGAAGGCTTCGAAATGGGTGTTGGTCGTCCGGAAGTGATCATCCGCATGGTTGACGGCGTCAAGCACGAACCGTACGAAAACGTGACCATCGACCTGCCAGAAGAATCGCAAGGTTCGATCATGGAACAGATCGGTATCCGTAAAGGCGACCTGACCAACATGGTTCCGGATGGCAAGGGCCGTGTGCGCCTTGAGTACAACATCCCGGCTCGTGGCTTGATCGGTTTCCGTAACGAGTTCCTGACCCTGACCTCCGGTGCAGGCATCCTGACCTCGATCTTCGACCGTTACGACGTGATGAAGTCCGGCGACATGTCCGGCCGTCAGAACGGCGTGCTGGTTTCGGTTGCTACCGGTAAGGCGCTGACTTACTCGCTGGAAACCCTGCAAGCTCGCGGCAAACTGTTCCTGGGTCACGGTGAAGACGTGTACGAAGGTCAAATCGTCGGCATCAACAGCCGCGACAACGATCTGGGCGTCAACCCAACCAAAGGCAAGAAGCTCGACAACATGCGTGCTTCGGGTAAAGACGAAACCATCGCTCTGGTTCCGCCTATCCGCTTCACCCTGGAGCAGGCTCTGGAATTCGTTCAAGAAGACGAATTGTGCGAAGTCACTCCTAAGTCCATCCGTCTTCGTAAGAAGATCCTGGGCGAAAGCGAGCGTACCCGCGCTGCCAAGAAAGCGGGTAACTGAGTTTCGACTTAGTTAGCGCTTAAAAAAACGCCCCCGATCGTAAGGTCGGGGGCGTTTTTGTTTGTCTGGGTTTTTTGCAGCGTTTGGCAGGGCCCCTTCGCGAGCAAGCCCGCTCCCACACTGAATCTCGGTCGTACACAAACTTTGTGTACGCTGGAGATTGAAGGTGGGAGCGGGCTTGCTCGCGAAAGCGGTTTGTCAATCGCTGAAGAACTCTACGATTGTTTAGAACTTGTCCAGCGTCCGCGGATTGCTCTCGCGCACCACTTCTTTGGGCTTGTACGCGCAATACCCCGGCCGCGGTCCGATCTTCGGGTGGTTGCGGCAGGTGTCCGGGCGCTTATCATAAATAGTGCACAAACGGCTCTTACGATCCAGGTACAGGCAATCGTTGTTGCTCATGCGCTGAAGGGTGAAGATCTCGGACTTCTGGTTATAGCGCTCGACGATCCCTTCCTTCTGCAAACGCTTGGCGATGTTCTTCGGCGGGTCGCCACGCTCGAATTCGTCGACGATGCCGATACGGATCAGATCCTTGATCTTGACCTCGACCGGCAAGGTGCAGCAGCTGGAAACGCAGGAACCGCACATCGGGGCAGAGTACTTGGCCCAGGTATCGAGGCGATCGATCTCCGCGGCGGCGATCAGGTTGGGCTTCATCATCGGTTGTTACCAGCGTGTGCATCAGGGCGCGCGATGATACCGGGACTGGTGGATTTTTGAACAACCTTTCGCCAGATTTTTTCGCTTGGCGCAAAATTATCCCTGTGTCCGGCACGGCCCCTGCATTGTTTCTGGCACGCGACAACGTAATGTCGATCTATCTCGCACTAACAGGGAAAACTGCCGAACCAGAGTCTCAATGGTCTGTCAGACCGACTAGGCTCAGACAACTTCACGCTCGCTCGAGGTCCTATCGATGACTCAAGAACCACTTGTTCGCGAAGCAGAGGTGGCCGCATTCCGCGACGCCGTCTTGACCAAGCTTACCTACGCGGTGGGCAAAGACCCGGATCACGCCTTCGACCACGACTGGTTCGAAGCCATCGCCCTGGCGGCGCGCGATCACATGGTCGAGCACTGGATGGACCACACCCGGCAGATCTACCGTAATGGTCAGAAGCGGGTCTATTACCTCTCCCTTGAATTCCTTATCGGCCGCTTGCTCTACGACAGCCTGAGCAACCTCGGCCTGCTCGATGTGGCTCGCGAGGCCATGACCGAGCTTGGCGTCGACATCGAACGCATTCGTCTGCTGGAGCCCGATGCGGCACTGGGCAACGGAGGCCTCGGACGTCTGGCGGCGTGCTTCATGGAAAGCATGTCGACCCTTGGCATCGCCGGCCATGGTTACGGCATTCGTTACGAACACGGTTTGTTCCGCCAGGCCATCGTCGACGGCTGGCAGCAGGAGCAGACCGAACACTGGCTGGATTTCGGCAACCCGTGGGAGTTCGAACGGCCGGAGGTCGCCTACCCGATCGGCTTCGGCGGTAGTGTCGAAACCGTGACCGATGAAAGCGGCAAATCCAGGCAAGTCTGGTCCCCGGCGGAAACCGTGCGGGCCATTGCCTATGACACTCCGGTGGTCGGTTGGCAAGGCGCGAGTGTCAACACGCTGCGGCTGTGGCGTGCCCGGGCCATGGAGGAGTTGCACCTGGAACGCTTCAACGCTGGCGACCATCTGGGCGCGGTAGCAGAAGTGGCCCGGGCCGAAAGTATCTCCCGCGTGCTCTACCCGGCGGACAGCACCGAGGCCGGGCAGGAGCTGCGCCTGCGTCAGGAATACTTCTTCGTCGCTGCATCCCTGCAGGATTTGCTGCGCCGCCATCGCAACATGCACACCTCGGTGCTGACCTTGGGTGATCACGCGGCCATTCAACTCAACGACACTCACCCCTCGATTGCCGTGGCCGAGTTGATGCGTCAGTTGGTCGACGTTTATGACGTGGCGTGGGATGCGGCGTGGCAGGTCACTGTCGACACGCTGTCGTACACCAACCACACGCTGTTGCCGGAAGCGCTGGAAACCTGGCCGGTCGGTTTGATGGAGCGGATGCTGCCACGGCACATGCAGATCATTTATTTGATCAACGCCCAGCACATAGACTCATTGCGGGCCAAGGGCGTTCACGATTTCGACGTGTTGCGTGCGGTGTCGCTGATCGAGGAGGACAACGGTCGTCGTGTGCGCATGGGCAACCTGGCATTCCTTGGTTCTCACAGCGTCAACGGCGTGTCTGGCCTGCACACGCAGCTGATGCGCAGCACGGTGTTCTCCGAACTGCATAAACTCTATCCGGAGCGGATCAACAACAAGACCAACGGCATTACCTTCCGCCGCTGGCTCTATCAGGCCAACCCCGAGCTGACCTCGATGATGGTCGACGCCCTCGGCCCGGATCTGCTGGATAACCCCGAAGAACGCCTGATCGGGCTGGAACCGTTTGCCGAGAAGACTGCTTTCCGCAAACAGTTCGCCGAACAGCGGCTGCACAGCAAGAAAGCCCTGGCGTACCTGATTCATGAACGGCTGGGGGTCGCGATCAACCCGGCGGCAATGTTCGATGTGCAGGTCAAGCGAATCCACGAATACAAACGTCAGTTGCTCAACCTGCTGCACACCGTCGCGCTGTATCAGGCGATTCGTGCCGAACCGGAAATCGACTGGGTGCCGCGGGTGAAAATCTTCGCCGGCAAAGCGGCGGCCAGTTATCACCAGGCCAAGTTGATTATCAAGCTGACCAACGACATCGCCCGGGTGGTCAACAACGACCCGACCGTGCGTGGTTTGCTCAAAGTGGTGTTCTTGCCCAACTACAACGTCAGCCTGGCCGAAAGCATCATTCCGGCGGCGGATTTGTCGGAACAGATTTCCACCGCCGGCTTCGAAGCCTCGGGCACCAGCAACATGAAATTCGGCCTCAACGGCGCGCTGACCATCGGCACCCTGGACGGGGCCAACGTGGAGATGAGCGAGCGCATTGGTGTCGAACACATGTTCATCTTCGGCCTTAGCGCCGAGCAAGTGGAGGCGCGCAAGTTCAACCATGAGTTCAACGCGGCACCGGACATCGCCGCCTCCCATCGACTCAACGATGTGCTGCAAGCGATTCGCGGCGGGGTGTTCTCACCGGACGATCCGTCCCGCTACACCACGCTGATCGATTCGCTGGTGGACTACGACCGCTTCCTGGTCTGCGCCGATTTCGACTCTTACTGGAACGCTCAGATGCGGGTCGAGGCTCATTGGCACGACTCCAAAGAATGGTGGCGCTCGGCGGTATTGAGCAGCGCGCGGATGGGCTGGTTCTCGTCCGACCGGACCATTCGCGAGTACGCCACGGATATCTGGAAAGCGTTGGAGTAACTTTTAGCGACAAATGTGCGTAAGGCCCAACGTCCGTTGGGCCTGATCGATATACTAAGCACCAACTTGACCCTTGTGGGAGCGGGCTTGCTCGCGAAGAGGGCCTGACATTCAACATCAATGTCGAATGTCAGGCCCTCTTCGCGAGCAAGTCGGATCGCCGCACCGCCGCTCCCACATTGGATTTGTGGTGCAGATGCAATCTGCTCTCACACTGGACTCCGGGTGTCTTCTCACTAGACTGAGCCTTGACGCTATATCGCCCGGATTTGCCCCACCGCGGGGCTGCTTAGGGATATCGACCATGCAATGGATGTTCATGCTGATTGGGCTGCTGCTCGGCTGGATGCTTGACGAGTCGTTCAGCGATGCGCTGTTGGGCGCTTTGCTCGGGCTGGGTATTGGCCAAGCCATTCGCATCGGCCGCTTGACTACTCAAACCGCCGAGCAGCGGCGCTTGCTCGATCAGGCGCAGGTTGCGCTGAATGCGGTCGAGCAGCGATTGGCGTTGCTGGAAGTGTCGGGCGTCAAAACACCTGAAGCCAGTGAACCTGCGACCAGCGAACCGGTTCCATCCCCTGAAATCATTCTCGAGCAAGTCCCTGTCGCCTCCCCGGAGCTGATCTGGGAGCTACCGCCCGAATTCGAACCCATCACAGCGGCTGCCGCCGAAACCAGTCGTCCACTGCCCGATGATCTCTGGAAACCCGAACCGGTTACCCGTGAACCGCAACAACCTGCGGCGCCTCGTGGCCCGAACTTCATCGAGCGCGCCATCAGCGGCGCGCGTTACTGGTTGTTCGGCGGCAATACCGTGCTGCGGGTTGGCGTGGTGCTGTTGTTTCTCGGTTTGGCCTTCCTGTTGCGCTACGCCACTGAAGGCGTGGTGGTGCCGGTCGAGTTGCGTTACGCCGGTGTCGCGGCGGCGGCCTTGGGCTTGCTCGCGCTGGGCTGGTGGTTGCGCCTGCGCAACAGCAATTACGCACTGATGCTGCAAGGCACCGGGATCGCGGTGCTGTACCTGACTGTATTTGCCGCGATGCGTTTGCACCCGCTGCTCGACCCGACGGCGGCACTGGGGCTGCTGGTGGTGGTGACGGTGTTCTCGGCGATTCTCGCCATTACCCAAAACGCCCTGGGCCTGGCCGCCGCTGCCGCGCTGGGCGGTTTCGCCGCGCCGATCCTGACCTCTACCGGCGCTGGCAACCATGTCGCGCTGTTCAGCTATTTTGCCTTGCTCAATGCCGGCATCCTCGCCATCGCGTGGTTCAAGGCCTGGCGGCTGCTTAACCTGATCGGTTTTGTCGGCACCTTCGGCATCGGGTTGGCCTGGGGCCTGCGTTCCTATACGCCGGAATTGCTGTGGAGTACCGAGCCGTTCCTGATTCTGTTTTTCCTGATGTACCTGGCCATCGGTTTGTTGTTTGCTCGGCGCAAGCTGCTGGAAATGAGCGACGCGCCCGAGGACGACAGCCGCGATGCACTGCTGCACTGGTCGGCGCGCAAGGGCGATTACGTCGACGGCACCATGTTGTTCGCGCCACCGCTGGTGGGTTTCGGTTTGCAGTTCGCGCTGGTGGAACATCTGGAATTTGCCGCTGCTTTCAGCGCCTTGGCCCTGGGCATTATTTACATGGGGCTGGCCCGGTTGCTGATGGGCGGTCGAGCGCTGTTGTTGGCGGAAACCTGTCTGGCGCTAGGGGTGATCTTCGCCAGCCTGGCGATTCCCTTGGGGCTCGACGCGCGTTGGACTGCAGCTGCCTGGGCGGTGGAAGGCGCGGGGATTTTCTGGCTCGGCCTGCGTCAACAACGACCACTGGCGCGAGCCTTTGCCTTGCTGCTGCAACTGGGCTCGGCACTGGCCTTCCTCAGTGAGCTGCGGATCGGCGAGAGCAGCCTGCTCGATGGCGCACCGCTGGGGGCGTTGATGCTCGGCGTGGCGCTGCTGTTCAGCTTCTACCAATTGCGCAAAGCGTTGCCTGAACAGGCGTCGCAGTGGGAGCGCCAAGCGCTACCGGTGCTGGCCTGTCTGGGGCTGACGTTCCTCTATCTGCTGGCGCCGCTGTTCTTCTTCACTCATGGCACGGCGATCAGCTGGGCGCTGGCCGGGTTGGCGACGCTGTTTGTCGGCCTGCGTCTGCAATCGCGAACCTTTCTGTTCACCGCGTTCGCTGTGCAACTGCTCGGCGGTGCGTTGTTCCTGTTACGACTGCAAGGGGCGGGCGGTGAGTCTGCCGCCGTGTTCAGTGCCGGTTGGAGCGGTTTGCTCAGCGCGTCCCTGATCGGGCTGGCGTTGATCGCCGGGATGTTGCTGGCGGCCCGCGACGAAATGGTGCGCCGTGACGTGCGTTTGCTGCGCGGCTTGTCGGTGGTGTTGCTGGCCGGTCTGGTGCTGATCAACCTCGCGGTGTTGTTCGTGTTGCCATGGCAAACCGCGAGCGCGGTGTGGGCCGCCAGTGGTTTGTTCATCATCTGGCTGAGCCTGTACCTGAAGCAGCGCGTGAGTTTTGTCTTTGGTCTGCTGTTGCAGGTGATCGGTGGCGCTGCGTTCCTGTTCGCCGGGCCGGACCTGCTCGGCCCGCTGCTCAGCGAAGGGTTGCGACCGCTGGCGCATAGCGGTTTCTGGACGCCACTGGTGCTGGGTCTGGCTGCGTTCGTCGGGGCTTGGCGTTTGCAGCTCGGCAATCATGCTTCGGCCTTCGATGGGTTGAGCCTGCAGCGCTTGTCCGAAGTGTTGCTGGTATGGGGCGCGGGTTGGTGGGTGCTGGCGTGGGTCAGCGAAGTGCTGCGCTTTGCGCCGTTGAATCTGCAAGCCACTTTGTTGCTGGCCGTCGCCGCCGTGAGTGTCACGCTGTGGACGGTATTGGCGCTGCGCCTGAAGTGGTCGTCGCTGGGCTTGCTCTGCACCTTGCTGATTCCCGCAGCAGGTCTGGTGCTGCTCGCGGCCTGGCATTCGCGTTATCACCCGGCCGCCAACGTCGGCTGGCTGGTTTGGGCTGCGGTGTTTGTGGTGCATTTCATCTCGCTGCGGCGTCTGGCGCCGACGCTGCCCGCAACAGCCCTGAGCACCGCCCATGTGCTCGGCTGCTGGCTGTTGATCGGCGTGTTGGCCCTGGAACTGCGTTACGGTCTGCTGCTGTTGTCGGAGCAGTACAACGCCTGGCGCTGGCTGGGCTGGGCGATTCTGCCGAGCCTGTATCTGGTGCTGATGGCCGCACCGCGGGCGTGGCCATGGCCGGTGTCGGAGTATCCTCGCGAGTATCGGGTCTATGCCGCTGCGCCGTTGGCCTTGTTGATGCTCGGCTGGTTCTGGTTGGCGAACATCGCCAGTGACGGCACCGCTGAGCCATTGCCGTATGTGCCGCTGATCAACCCGCTGGAGCTGGGCCTGTTGTTTGCTTTGTTTGGCGTTTACGTCTGGTCTCGCAGCGCTGTGACGCAACTGGCGATACGCAAGGAGTACACCGATAACGCCACGCAAGTGATTGCCGGGGTTTCGCTGTTCGTCTTTTTCACCGCGCTGGTGATGCGCACGGCCCATCATTGGGGCGGCGTGCCGTACGCGCTGGATCTGCTGCTTGAGTCGATGCTGGTGCAGGCGGGCCTGTCCATCGTCTGGACCCTGATGGCCCTGAGTCTGATGATCGGTGGGCATCTGCATCATCGCCGCGAAGTCTGGCTGATCGGCGCGGCGCTGATCGCGCTGGTGGTCGCCAAGCTGTTCTTCGTGGAACTGAGTAACCGTGGCGGGCTGGCGCGGATCGTGTCGTTTATCGGCGTTGGCGTGTTGCTGTTGGTGGTGGGGTATTTCGCTCCGTTGCCGCCCAAGCGTGCCGAAGCTGTGCCGGATGTTGAAAAACCGGCCCCTGAAACCGAAGGAGTGTCGTCTTGAGTCAGAAGCTGAACCTGGGGTGGTGGGGTGCTGTGGTGCTGGGTGTGACGCTGTCGGCCGGCGCGCAGGAAAAACCGCCGGACTTTGCCACGCAGGTGCCGTTGTCGGTGAGTGGCGAGGGCCCGTGGTATCGCCTGGAATTACCCTTGAGCGTGCAACTGAAAGCGCGGCAAACCGATCTCAGCGATCTACGCGTGTTCAACGCCGCCGGTGAGCCTCAGGCTTATGCTCTGGCCCGGGAACCCGCGCAGACCCGCGAAAACCGCACGCTGAACGACGTGAAGTGGTTCCCGTTGTACAACTCGGCGGATGCCACCGAACGCGCGCCGAGTGTGCGCGTGCAATCGAACACCAACGGCACGTTGATCGAAGTGCAGCCGCCCAGCCAGTTGGAGGCGGGCGAAGAAGAGCTGCGCGGCTGGTTGCTCGACGCCAGCAGCATCAAGGCGCCGTTACAGCAATTGATCCTCGATTGGACCAGCGATCGCGACGGTTTCCAGCGTTTCAGCATTGAAGCCAGCGACGATTTGCAGCATTGGCAGTCGTGGGGTGAAGGGCAGGTGGCACGTCTGACGTTTGCCGACGAACGTGTCGAGCAACATGAAGTCGGCCTGCCGGGGCAATCGGCGCGCTATTTGCGCTTGCTGTGGAGTTCACCGCAGTCGGCGCCGGTGCTGACTTCGGCACAACTGGAAAGCGCCAACCCGCGCACCTTGCCGCTGCCGTTGGTCTGGTCGCAACCGTTGGCTGGCACCAGCGTGAAGGCCGGTGAGTACATCTGGCAATTGCCGATGGGGCTGAATGTCCAGCGCTTGCAGATCGAACTGAGTCAGCCCAACAGCCTGGCGCCGGTGACGTTGTCGGGTCGCAGGGAGACCAGCCTGCCGTGGCAACCACTGACCAGCGGTTTGCTTTATCGCCTGACCCAGAATGGCCAGGACGTGGTGCAAAATGAATTGCAGCTGCCGGGCCAGACCGTGCAGCAATTGAAGCTGACGGTGGATGAGCGTGGCGGCGGCTTGGGCGCCGAAGCGCCGACCGTCCGATTTGCCGTGCGCTCCACGCAACTGGTGTTCCTGGCACGCGGGGCCGGGCCTTATACGCTGGCGCTGGGGAGTGCGACGGTGAAGGCGGCGAGCTTGCCATTGTCGACGCTGATTCCGGATTACAGCGCTGCGAAGTTGGCGGCGTTGGGCAAGGCAACGGTTGAGGGTGGGGTCGTGGTGACACCGGCGGCGACAGCGCCAACGGTGGCGGACACGAACTGGAAGAAATTCGGGTTGTGGGCGGTGCTGTTACTCAGCGTGCTGGTTCTGGGGGCCATGGCGTTCAGTTTGCTGCGCAAACCTGCTGTTAAATCCTGAGGATGGCTGGCGCTGCGCGCCATTCGCGAGCCAGCCCGCTCCCACACTGGATCTCGGTCGTACACAAACGTTGTGGCCGCTGAAGATCTACTGTGGGAGCGGGCTTGCTCGCGAAAGCGATCTATCAGCCACAAAAAAACCTCAATCTGCCACTGATCCACAAGCCACATCGGCCCCATTTCGAACTACGCTCTACCCCGCACATGAACTCTATTGGGTGTATCACGTCTGATAGGAGGAAATGCGCCCCGACTCGCGCTAAACTGCGCGGGTTTTTAGCCCCCCCATTCCACCGGAGCCGTCCATGTCCCGCGTTACCTTGAGTCGCTATTTGATTGAGCAGACCCGCAGCAACAACACTCCTGCCGATCTGCGCTTCCTGATCGAAGTGGTGGCGCGTGCCTGCAAGGAGATCAGCCACGCCGTGTCCAAAGGCGCCCTGGGTGGCGTTCTGGGCAGCATGGGCACTGAAAACGTCCAGGGCGAAGTGCAGAAGAAGCTCGACGTGATCTCCAACGAAATCCTGCTCGAAGCCAACGAATGGGGCGGTCACCTGGCCGGCATGGCGTCCGAAGAAATGGACAACGCCTACCAGATCCCGGGCAAATACCCGAAAGGCGCGTACCTGCTGGTATTCGACCCGCTGGACGGTTCGTCGAACATCGACATCAACGCCCCGGTCGGCACCATCTTCTCGGTACTGCGTTGCCCGAACGAATACCTGACCCAGAACGAGCCCTTGAATGAAAAGGCCTTCCTGCAGCCAGGTACCCAGCAAGTGGCCGCCGGCTACGCGATCTACGGTCCGCAGACCATGCTGGTGCTGACCTTGGGTGATGGCGTGAAAGGCTTTACCCTGGACCGTGAAATGGGCAGCTTCGTACTGACCCATGAAGACATCAAGATCCCGGAGTCCACTCAGGAATTCGCGATCAACGCGTCCAACCAGCGTCACTGGGAAGCTCCGGTACAACGCTATGTCGGCGAATTGCTGGCTGGCGATGAAGGCCCACTGAAAAAGAACTACAACATGCGCTGGGTTGCCGCGATGGTTGCCGACGTGCACCGCATCCTGACCCGTGGCGGCCTGTTCATGTACCCACGCGACAGCCGCGAGCCATCGAAGCCAGGCAAACTACGCTTGATGTACGAAGCAAATCCGATGTCGTTCTTGGTTGAGCAGGCGGGCGGCGCGTCCACCGATGGTCACCAGCGCATCCTCGACATTCAGCCTGAAGGCCTGCACCAGCGCGTAGCGGTGTTCCTCGGCTCGAAAGAAGAAGTCGCACGCGTCACGGCTTACCACAAGGAATAAACCATGACCGCGCCCTGGCAGCCGTTACTCGAATGGTGGTTCGGATCTTTCGAATCACCCAACGAAATAGCGGCTGACAAGGGCAAGTTATGGTTCGGCAAACGTGACAGCCAGGACCTCGAAGCGCGTAAGCGATTCGGGGACCAGGTCGAACAGGCACTGGCCGGCGGATTGACCGAATGGGTGCAATGCCCTGAAGGTTGGCTGGCCCTGGTGCTGCTACTCGATCAACTTCCGCGAATGATCTTTCGCGATACTCCCAAATCCTTTTCAGGCGATCTCAGGGCTCAGGCACTGGTAGCGCAAGGCATTGCTGCGGATTTCGATCGGCAACTGCGCCCGATCCAGCGGGTGTTTATCTATCTGGTGTTCGAGCACTGCGAAAATCTGGCAGTGCAGAACGAAGCGGTTTCGCGGTTTCTTGATCTGGTTGAACAGCAACCGGAGGCGGATCGGGCGGTGTTTGCCGACAACCTGGATTATGCCGAGCGGCATCAGAAGATCATTGCGCGGTTTGGACGGTTTCCCCATCGCAATGCGGTGTTGGGGCGTGAATCTACGGGTGAGGAAATTGAGTTTTTGAGTGGGCCGGGATCGCGGTTCTGATGGGCTGTAAACTCACGGATTTCCTTGTAACAGTCGCTTCATCAGCAGTATCGGTAAGTTTTTCCGCGTATCGGCAATGATGTGGACGTAGATCGTTTGCCCCCGCACTTCATAAATGATCCGGTTCATTCCAGAGAGAGTTTGTCGATATTGGCTGAGATTCAGCTTCTCAATCTCTTCCGGGACTGACCCGGCATAGGGCTGGCTTCCCAACTGACGGATGGCTGCTTTCAGATTGGCGTAGGTGTTTTGCCATGTCTGTGTAGAAAATTGTTTGGTGAGATAGGTACGAATTTCTTTGAGGTCTGTTTCGGCGGACTGAAGAATGACGACCTTTAAGCTCATTGATGGTCGGCCTTGTCCATTTCTGCGAAGACGTCTTCGGCATCCCGAAACTTGCCCTCCTCAATCTCCCGATTACCCATTGCCAAGAGCTTTAAAAGAGCCATTGTGTCTTCTTGCTCTTCAAAGCTTTTCACATCCATGACCACAAGCTTCGCTTCACCGTTTTGGGTGATCACCAAGGGTTCACGGCTCTCGGTGAGCGTTTTAACGATTTCCGCAGTGTGGCTTTTCAGGTAACTGATCGGCTTGATTTGAGATGAAAGCTTCATGGAATGAGCCTCGTCAGATTGAATAGGACTGAGTTTAGTCTTAATTCAGTCCTGCGTCAGGCTGCACCGACCAACGTTTCCAGTAGAGTCAGGTCTCGGTTTTAGATTTTCGTTGCAGCCAATGCCGTCTTCGCGGGCAAGTCGGACCGCCGCACCGCTCGCTCCAGGTTATGCGCGGTGCGCCAATACCCTGTAGCGAGGCTTGCTCGCGAAGGGGCCCTTGAAAACACTAGATCCTGAAACTTCCAACCAACTGCTTCAACCGCGCCGCCTGCTGCTCAAGATCAGCACACGCACGCAACGTCGACTGCAAGTTCTCCACACCTTCCTGGTTCAGCGTGTTGATTTCGGTGATGTCGACGTTGATCGACTCGACCACGGCAGTCTGCTCTTCGGTCGCAGTCGCCACGGACTGGTTCATCCCGTCGATCTCACCGATGCGCTGCGTCACGCTGCCCAGGCGTTCGCCGGCCTGGTTGGCGATGCCGACGCTGCTTTCGCTCTGGCGCTGGCTGTCGGTCATGGTGCTGACCGCTTCTCGGGCGCCGACTTGCAGTTCTTCGATCATCTTCTGCACTTGCTGCGCCGAATCCTGAGTGCGGTGGGCGAGGTTGCGCACCTCATCCGCGACCACGGCAAAACCACGGCCGGCTTCACCGGCACGGGCTGCTTCGATGGCCGCGTTGAGTGCCAGCAGGTTGGTTTGCTGCGAGATGCTGGTGATCACTTCCAGAATCTGGCCGATGTTCACCGTGTTGCTGTTCAGGGTTTCGATGTTGCCGCACGAATCGCTGATCTTCGCCGACAGCTGCTGCATCGCGGCGATGGTTTTATCCACCACGTGCTGACCGTCTTCAGCCAAGGCGCGGGCGTCGCTCGAGTGTAGCGAGGCGAGGGCGGCGTTCTGGGCGATTTCCTGAGCGGCGGCGCCGAGTTCGTTGATCGCCGCAGCCACGCTGCTGGTGCGTGAGGCTTGTTGATCGGAATTGAACATCGACGAATTAGAAGCGGCGACGACCCGCAAGGCGACTTCGTTGACCTGGCCGGTGGCTGAGGACACTTCGCGGATCGAGGTATGAATACGTTCCACAAAACGGTTGAACGAGGTGCCCAGCGCACCGAATTCGTCCTGGCCGTGAATGGTCAGACGCTTGGTCAGGTCACCTTCGCCCTCGGCGATGTCATGCATGGCGCGGCCCATGGTCAGCAGTGGTTGCATCAGCACGCGGATCAACATGCTCAGCAGCGCGATGATGATCACCACGGCGATGATCATGGCGATGATCGCCGAGGTGCGGAATTCGCTGAGCATCGAGAATGCGGTTTCCTGATCCAGCACCAGCGCTACGTACCAATCCGCCGATGGCACACCGTTGATGTGAGTGAAGGAAATGAACTGGGTTTTGCCGTCCAGTTCGACTTCCTTCAGGCCCTGACTGATTTTCGGCGCACCGTTAGGGTAGGCGTCGGCCAGGTTCTTGAGCACCAGTTTGCTGTCCGGGTGGATCAGGATCTTGCCGTCGGCGCTGACGATAAACGCATGGCCATGACCGCCGAAATTCAGCGAGTTGATAATCGCGCTGACGCTGGACAGGTCGATATCTGCGCCGGCGACGCCGATCATTTGATTCTGATGCTTCACTGGCGTGGCAACGGTGATCACCAGTTTGCCCGACGATGCCGCGATGTAGGGTTCGGTGACGATGGTCTGTTGCGCGTTGTTGGCCGCCTTGTACCAGCCACGGGCGCGGGGGTCGTAGTCTGCGGCGCGATTGCCGGCCGGGACCGAGAACATTACACCGTCGGTCCCGCCGAAGTAGCTCAGCTGGAAGTTGCTGGTGTAGGCCGGCAGGTCGATGGCACGTTTGAGGTTGGCTTGGGCGCTGCCGTCCACGGCGATCTGCTGGGACAGCGATTGCAGCAATTGAATGCGGCTTTCCAGCCAGGTCTGGATGTTGCTGGTGGTCAGGCTGCCGAGTTCCTGCATCGAGGACTCGGTACTGCTGAGCAGGGTCTGCCGCTGGCGGTAATCGTTGAACAGAATGAAACAGGCGAATGCAACGGCCACCACTAGAGCGGCTGCCAACAGGATTTTGTGGCTGAACTTCATGTTTCTGATCATTAAATGAGCTACCGCGAAGGGCTGGTCAACAAGGGGTGTCGATTCGCCGCAGTGGAAGGCTTTGCACTGCTTCTTATGTCGACTGGCCGGCGCCAAAGATTAGGCGGTTTCTGCGAAAACCGACGAAATACTCAACGGCGCGAAACAGTGGCTGATTTATCGTAAAAGGCAGACGGGCGGCCGAACAAATAGCCGAATACTCAGGGAACCAGACAGGGGTTTTCTCTTCTAAGCTTCAGCTTGGCAGCCATGCCATTCCCTTCGCCCCAGGAGTTACACCATGTCGCTGCGTTCTATCGCCTTGCTCTCGTTCTGCGTGTTGTTGGCAGCGTGCGGCAAGATCAATCAGGAAAATTACTCCAAGCTGTCGACCGGCATGCCCAAGGCCGAGGTTGAAACCTTGCTGGGCAAACCTGCCGATTGCTCGGGCGCGCTTGGCATGTCCAGTTGCACCTGGGGTGACAAAAACAGCTTTATCAGCGTGCAGTATGCCGGTGACAAAGTGCTGATGTTTTCTGGCCAAGGCCTGAAGTAAACCGGGGCTATTCGCCTACGGGAGAAAAAAATAATGAAGCGGTTACTGATCGTTCTTTTTGCCGGCCTGGTATTGGCTGGCTGCGCCACTTCTGGCGTAGATTCGTTGGCACCCAAGACCGTCAACACGGTCAACCTCAAGCGTTACCAGGGAACCTGGTACGAGTTGGCGCGTCTGCCGATGTATTTCCAGCGCAACTGTGCGCAATCCGAGGCCCATTACACCCTCAAGCCTGATGGCGACATGGCAGTGCTGAATCGCTGCCTGACGTCGGACTGGCAATGGGAAGAGGCCAGAGGCACGGCTTATCCACAGGTGCCCGGCAAGGCTGACAAGCTGTGGGTCGAGTTCGATACCTGGTTCTCGCGACTGATACCCGGTGTGGCGAAGGGAGAATACTGGGTGTTGTACGTCAGCGATGATTACAAGACCGCGATTGTCGGCGACCCGGGCCGGCGTCACCTCTGGCTGCTGTCACGGACCCCGACGGTCAATGGTGTAGTGCGCGAAGAACTGCTGAGCAAGGCGCGTCAGCAGGGGTATGACACGACGCGGCTGATCTGGCGTACGTCGGATACCAAGATGGCGAAGACTTCGAACTGATTGCCAACGAAAATCAAATGTGGGAGCGGCGGTGCGACGATTCGACTTGCTCGCGAAAGCGGTCTGTCAGTCAACAATTGTGTTGAAGATGACGGCCCCTTCGCGAGCAAGTCGAATCGTCGCACCGCCGCTCCCACATTTTTTTGTGTCAGCCCAAGAGATCGCGCAGAACCTGGGTAAAGGCGCGGTTGCTTTCTTCTTCCCCGGCATGCCGCCCATCACGCACAACCCACTGGCCGTTCACCAGCACATCCCGCACCTGACGATCACCACCGGCAAACAGCCAACGATTGAGAATTCCGTCGCCACTGGCCGTTGCCAGATACGGATCGTTGCCATCGAGCACCAACCAATCCGCGCGCTTGCCGACTTCCAGGGCGCCAATCGGCTGCCCCAATGCCTGGGCACCGCCATCCAGCGCGGCGTCGAACAGTGTGCGGCCAACCATCGGCTGGTCCGCGCCATACAAACGATTACGCCGCTGATCGCGCAGCCGCTGGCCGTATTCCAGCCAGCGCAATTCTTCCACCACGCTTAACGACACATGGCTGTCGGAACCGATGCCCATGCGCCCGCCCTGCGCCAGGAAGTCCACCGCCGGAAAAATCCCGTCGCCGAGGTTGGCTTCGGTGGTCAGGCACAGGCCGGCGATGGCGCGGCTCTTGGCCATGAGCGTGACTTCTTCCGGGTTGGCGTGGGTCGCGTGGACCAGGCACCAGCGCTGATCGACTTCATTGTTTTCGTACAGCCATTGCAGCGGACGGCGACCGCTCCAGCTCAGGCAGTCATCGACTTCCTTCTGCTGTTCGGCGATGTGAATGTGTACCGGGCACTGCTTGTCGCTGGCCGCCAGCACTTCACTGATCTGCTGCGGTGTGACCGCACGCAATGAGTGGAAACACAAACCCAGGGCCTGGGCCGGTTGCTGTGCCAGGATCGGCTGCAAGCGCGACTGAAGTTTCAGGTAGTTTTCGGTGCTGTTGATAAAGCGGCGCTGACCTTCGTTCGGGGCTTGGCCACCGAAACCGGAGTGGCTGTAGAGCACTGGCAGCAGGGTCAAACCAATACCGGCGGAGCTGGCTGCCTGGCTGATGCGTAGCGCCAGTTCGGCCGGGTCCGCGTAAGGCTGGCCGTTGGTGTCGTGGTGTACGTAGTGAAATTCCGCGACCGAGGTGTAACCGGCCTTGAGCATTTCGATGTACAGCTGACGGGCGATGACGCCGAGTTGATCCGGGCTGATTTTTCCGACGAGCCGGTACATCAAATCGCGCCAGGTCCAGAAACTGTCGTTCGGATTACCCGCCACTTCCGCTAAACCGGCCATGGCTCGCTGGAAGGCGTGGGAGTGCAAATTCGGCATCCCCGGCAGCAGCGGACCGCTCAGCCGCTCGGCGTCATCTGCGTGAGAATCGGCCTGGATATGGGTCAGCACGCCATCGGCGCTGACCTCAAGACGTACATTGTTGGCCCATCCACTAGGCAGCAGCGCGCGTTCGGCAAAGAAGGCGGACATGGTTCAGCACCCCATCGTGTGTTATTTGTATATACATATACAGACGTTTGCCTGCTCGGTAAACTCCGGCAAGCTAGCAACTCCTACTAATCGAACAAGGATCAACCGTGCCGACTCCGCCTGCAGTCTCCCCGTTGGCCGCACACATGGGCGACAGTCCGGCGCCCTTGTACGCCCGCGTGAAACAGATGATTACCCAGCAGATCGACAGTGGAAACTGGCCGCCGCACTACCGCGTTCCGTCGGAAAGCGAGTTGGTCAATCAGCTGGGTTTCAGCCGCATGACCATCAACCGCGCCCTGCGCGAGATGACTGCCGATGGCTTGCTGGTGCGTATGCAAGGCGTCGGAACATTCGTCGCCGAACCGAAAAGTCAGTCTGCCTTGTTTGAAGTGCACAACATCGCCGACGAGATCGCCTCCCGTGGCCATCGTCACACCTGCAAGGTGATCACCCTCGAAGAAGAGGCCGCCGGTTCCGAGCGGGCCCTGGCCCTGGACATGCGCGAAGGCCAGAGGGTTTTCCATTCGCTGATCGTGCATTTCGAAAACGATATTCCAGTGCAAATCGAAGACCGTTTCGTCAACGCACTGGTGGCGCCGGACTACCTCAAGCAAGACTTCACCCTGCAAACGCCTTACGCCTATCTGAACCAGGTCGCACCGTTGACCGAAGGCGAGCATGTGGTCGAAGCGATTCTTGCCGAACCGTCCGAATGCAAATTGCTGCAGATTGAAAAGGGCGAACCGTGCCTGCTGATTCGTCGCCGCACCTGGTCCGGCCGTCAGCCAGTGACCGCCGCCCGTTTGATCCACCCCGGTTCCCGTCATCGTCTGGAAGGACGGTTCCACAAATAAAGAGCCATAAATAAAGAGCCCTAATGAGCCAGTTGAAAGTTTTACGCGCGGCCGATTACCCGCGCATGCCGTGGAAAAACGGCGGCGGCAGTACCGAAGAAATCACCCGCGATACTGGTGTAGGCCTTGATGGTTTTGGCTGGCGCCTGTCGATTGCCGACATCGGTGAGTCGGGCGGATTTTCCATCTTTGCCGGCTATGAGCGGGTGATCACTGTGCTGCAAGGCGAGGGCATGACCTTGCGCATCGATGGTCAGGACACACGACCGTTGTTACCGCTGGACCCGTTTGCTTTCAGTGGCGAGAGTCATGTGTCCTGCACATTGCTCGGTGGCTCGATTCGCGACTTCAACCTGATTTATGCGCCGGACCGTTACCACGCGCGGTTGCAGTGGCTGGAGGGCGAGCAGCGGTTTTTCAGCTCGGCCGGCACCGTGTTGGTGTTCAGTGTGGCTGAACAGCTTGAAGTGACGGTGGGTAACAACGCCTCTCAGCTAGGGCGCCATGATTGCCTGCAGCTGGACGGTAACGTTGGCCTGCTGGATATCTCCATCAAGGGTCAGTGCTGTGTGATCGAGCTGATCGCACGCGGTTAACTGTGGCGAGGGAGCTTGCTCCCGCTGGGCTGCGCAGCAGTCGTCAATGCAGTATCCCGGTTCTTCTGACACACCACTTGCTCCGGTTTTTGGGTCTGCTTCGCAGCCCAGCGGGAGCAAGCTCCCTCGCCACAAAAGCAGTAGCCCATACCGTTTCCCATTGCGCACCACTTTGTTACCGAACGCCCCAGCGTGGCGCAAAACCACGTTCAAGTAACAGCTGTCCTTCCCCGCGAAAATCCCCCCAAAAAATTTCATCTTCCTCAAGGCCCTTGATCTACAGCCTTTCCAGCCCTTTCAAAAATTTTGTTGAATGCTCATCCAGCAAGTTGGCCGCTTGATTGCATATGCTTGTATGTACAAGTAAAGACGTATGCGTATGAGTCGATTCGAGACTCCTCGCAGCGTCCACTGATTCGCTTGTGGCGCTTTGACGCGCACAGGCTGGCTTGCCCATTGCCAGGGCTGGTTTGAATTGATCGCTGAGGAGTCTTTTTCGTGACTGACAATACCCAGAAACCTACTAAATACCGCAATGTCGAAATCCGTGCTGCTCGCGGTAACAAGCTGACCGCCAAGAGCTGGCTGACTGAAGCGCCGCTGCGCATGCTGATGAACAACCTCGACCCGGAAGTCGCCGAGAACCCTAAAGAGCTGGTGGTTTACGGTGGTATCGGTCGTGCGGCACGTAACTGGGAATGCTACGACAAGATCGTCGAAAGCCTGACCAACCTGAACGACGACGAGACCCTGCTGGTGCAATCCGGCAAGCCGGTCGGCGTGTTCAAGACCCACAGCAATGCCCCGCGCGTGCTGATCGCCAACTCCAACCTGGTGCCGCACTGGGCGAGCTGGGAACACTTCAACGAACTCGACGCCAAAGGCCTGGCCATGTACGGCCAGATGACCGCTGGTAGCTGGATCTACATCGGCAGCCAGGGCATCGTCCAGGGCACCTACGAAACCTTCGTCGAGGCCGGTCGCCAACACTATAACGATGACCTGAAAGGTCGTTGGGTCCTGACTGCAGGCCTCGGCGGCATGGGCGGCGCTCAACCATTGGCCGCAACCCTGGCCGGCGCTTGCTCGCTGAACATCGAATGCCAGCAGGTCAGCATCGATTTCCGCCTGAACAGCCGCTATGTCGATGAGCAAGCCACCGACCTCGACGACGCGCTGGCCCGCATCGCCAAATACACCAAAGAAGGCAAAGCGATTTCCATCGCCCTGCTGGGCAACGCAGCTGAAATTCTGCCTGAACTGGTCAAGCGTGGCGTGCGCCCGGACATGGTCACCGACCAGACCAGCGCCCACGACCCGCTCAACGGCTACCTGCCGGCCGGCTGGACCTGGGAAGAGTACCGCGCTCGCGCCAAGACCGAGCCTGCTGCCGTGGTCAAAGCCGCCAAGCAGTCCATGGCCGTGCACGTTAAAGCGATGCTCGACTTCCAGAAAATGGGTATTCCGACCTTCGACTACGGCAACAACATCCGTCAGATGGCTCAGGAAGAAGGCGTTGAAAACGCGTTCGACTTCCCGGGTTTCGTACCGGCTTACATCCGTCCGCTGTTCTGCCGTGGCATCGGCCCGTTCCGTTGGGCTGCGCTGTCGGGCGATCCGCAGGACATCTACAAGACCGACGCCAAAGTAAAAGAACTGATCCCGGACGATGCCCACCTGCACAACTGGCTGGACATGGCTCGCGAGCGCATCAGCTTCCAGGGTCTGCCGGCACGTATCTGCTGGGTTGGCCTGGGCCTGCGCGCCAAGCTCGGTCTGGCCTTCAACGAGATGGTTCGCAGCGGTGAATTGTCCGCACCGATCGTAATTGGTCGCGATCACCTGGACTCCGGCTCGGTATCCAGCCCGAACCGCGAAACCGAATCGATGCAGGACGGCTCCGACGCCGTGTCCGACTGGCCACTGCTCAACGCTCTGCTCAACACCGCGAGCGGCGCGACCTGGGTTTCCCTGCACCACGGCGGCGGCGTCGGCATGGGCTTCTCCCAGCACTCGGGCATGGTGATTGTCTGCGACGGTACTGACGAAGCGGCCGAGCGTATCGCCCGCGTGCTGCACAACGACCCGGCCACCGGTGTCATGCGTCACGCCGATGCGGGTTACCAGATCGCAATCGACTGCGCCAAGGAACAAGGGCTGAACCTGCCGATGATTACCGGCAAGTAATACCGAGCCCTGTGGGAGCAAGCCCGCTCCCACAAAAGAGCCGTGTTCAAGCAGGACGTTGATTCGGGCTGGAGGCCCTCTTGACTGCCGTAAGCCCAATCATGATTAGGAGCGTCAAACAATGAAATCGAACAAGACCCTGCTGACCACATTGCTTTCCATGGGCCTGCTGGCCAGTGCTGGCGCCACTCAGGCGGCTGGCTGGTGCGAATCGGGCAAACCGGTGAAATTCGCCGGCCTGAACTGGGAAAGCGGCATGCTGCTGACCGACGTGATGCAAATCGTCTTGGAGAAAGGCTACGACTGCAAGACCGACAGCCTGCCAGGCAACTCCATCACCATGGAAAACGCCCTGAGCAGCAACGACATTCAAGTGTTTGCCGAAGAGTGGGTCGGGCGTAGCGAGGTCTGGAACAAGGCCGAGAAGGCCGGCAAAGTCGTCGGCGTCGGCGCTCCGGTTGTTGGTGCCATCGAAGGCTGGTATGTGCCGCGTTACGTGATCGAAGGCGATGCCAAGCGCAAGCTGGAGCCAAAAGCCCCGGACCTGAAAGCGATCGCCGATCTGGGCAAATACGCTGCCGTGTTCAAGGATCAGGAAGAGCCATCCAAGGGCCGTTTCTACAACTGCCCGGCCGGCTGGACCTGTGAGCTGGATAACAGCGAAATGCTCAAATCCTATGGCCTGGAAAGCACCTACACCAACTTCCGTCCGGGCACCGGTCCGGCGCTGGATGCCGCGGTGCTGTCGAGCTACAAACGTGGCGAGCCGATCCTGTTCTACTACTGGTCGCCAACCCCGCTGATGGGCCAGGTCGACCTGGTCAAACTCGAAGAGAAACCAGGCGTGAACAAGGAAGTGACCATCAAGGTCGGCCTGTCCAAGACCTTCCACGAGCAAGCCCCGGAACTGGTGGCCGTGCTGGAAAAGGTCAACCTGCCGATCGACCTGCTGAATCAGAACCTCGGGCGCATGGCCAAAGAGCGGATCGAATCGCCAAAACTGGCGAAGATCTTCTTGAAGGAACATCCTGAAGTCTGGCACGCATGGGTGAGCGAAGACGCAGCCAAAAAGATCGACGCGGCCTTGTAGGTCGAGTGTCTCCGACTGTCGCCAACGGCAGTCGGATGCTTGATCGCAACCCCTTGATTGAGAGTCTTTTTATGTTTCCCGAAAGCTTTACCTTTTCCATCGCCGACTGGGTCAACAGTTGGGTCGATTCGCTGGTCACCAACTACGGCGATGTGTTCCGCAGCATCTCCGACACCCTGTTGTGGGCCATCGTCAATCTCGAAGGGCTGCTGCGTGCGGCGCCCTGGTGGCTGATGCTGGCGATCGTGGCGGGCGTTGCCTGGCACGCGACCCGAAAAGTCGTGACCACGTCGGTCATCGTCGGTCTGCTGTTCCTGGTGGGGGCGGTCGGCCTCTGGGACAAGCTGATGCAGACCCTGGCGTTGATGATGGTGGCGACGGTCATTTCGGTGTTGATCGGCATTCCGCTGGGCATTCTTTCGGCACGCAGCAATCGCCTGCGTTCGGTGCTGATGCCGCTGCTGGACATCATGCAGACGATGCCGAGTTTCGTGTACCTGATCCCGGTATTGATGCTGTTCGGCCTGGGCAAGGTCCCGGCGATTTTCGCCACGGTGATCTACGCCGCGCCGCCGCTGATCCGCCTGACCGATCTGGGTATTCGTCAGGTCGACGGTGAAGTGATGGAAGCGATCAACGCCTTCGGCGCCAATCGCTGGCAACAACTGTTTGGCGTGCAACTGCCGCTGGCCCTGCCGAGCATCATGGCCGGGATCAACCAGACCACCATGATGGCCCTGTCGATGGTGGTCATCGCCTCGATGATCGGTGCCCGTGGCTTGGGTGAAGATGTGTTGGTGGGGATTCAGACCCTCAACGTCGGACGTGGGCTTGAGGCCGGTCTGGCGATCGTGATTCTGGCAGTGGTCATCGACCGCATTACTCAGGCGTATGGTCGGCCACGGCATGAGGTGAGCAAATGAGCAACGAAGCCATCAGCAAGATCGAAGTCAAAAACGTCTTCAAGATTTTCGGCAGCCGTTCCAAGGATGCGCTGGGCATGATTGGCCAGGGCAAAACCAAAGACCAGGTATTGGCCGAAACCGGCTGCGTGGTCGGCGTGAACGACCTGTCGCTGAGCATCGGCACCGGCGAGATCTTCGTGATCATGGGCCTGTCGGGTTCCGGCAAGTCGACCCTGGTGCGCCACTTCAATCGCCTGATCGACCCCACCAGCGGCGCGATCCTGGTGGACGGCGTGGACATCCTGCAATACGACATGGAAGCCCTGCGCGAATTTCGCCGGCACAAGATCAGCATGGTGTTCCAGAGCTTCGGCCTCCTGCCGCACAAGACAGTGCTGGATAACGTCGCCTACGGCCTGAAAGTGCGTGGCGAGAGCAAGCAGATGTGCGCCGAGCGCGCGCTGCACTGGATCAACACCGTGGGCCTCAAGGGCTACGAAAACAAATACCCGCATCAGCTTTCCGGCGGTATGCGCCAGCGTGTGGGCCTGGCTCGCGCCTTGGCGGCGGACACCGACATCATCCTGATGGACGAAGCCTTCAGCGCCCTCGACCCGCTGATCCGCGCCGAAATGCAGGACCAGTTGCTGGAACTGCAAAAGACCCTGCACAAGACCATCGTCTTCATTACCCACGACCTCGACGAAGCCGTGCGCATCGGCAACCGCATCGCGATCCTCAAGGATGGCCGACTGATTCAGGTCGGCACGCCACGAGAGATCCTGCATTCGCCGGCGGATGAGTATGTGGACCGGTTTGTACAGCGGCGGGCTGCGGTGGTTTAAAGGTTTGCGGTGTCTGTGCTGGCCTCTTCGCGAGCAAGCCCGCTCCCACATTAGATCGGTGTTGAACACCAATTTTGGATACATCAGAAATCCAATGTGGGAGCGGGCTTGCTCGCGAAGGCGTCGGCAAAGCTGCATCAATATTCAGGTTGTACGCATGAGGTCAAAGATGTCCCAGGCTGAAAAAATCGTTATCGCCGACGCCCCGCTGCGCTGGCAGGATGTGGTCGCAGTCGCCCGTCATGGCGCGCAGCTTGAGCTGTCGCCTCTGGTGTGGACTCGGATCGAGAATGCCCAGGCGATCGTCCAGCGCATCGTCGCCAGCGGCGAGCGTGCCTACGGCGTCAACACCGGACTCGGTGCGCTGTGCAACGTCTCGCTCAAAGACGAACAACTCAGCCAACTGTCGCGCAACACCTTGCTCAGTCACGCCTGTGGCGTCGGTGCACCGCTGGCCGACGAGCAGACCCGTGCAATCATGTGTGCGGCAATCCGGAATTACAGCCATGGTAAATCCGGCATTCATCGTCGGGTGGTCGAAGCCTTGCTGGCGCTGCTCAACCGTGGCATCACTCCGCAAGTGCCTTCCCAGGGTTCGGTGGGTTACCTGACCCACATGGCCCACATCGGAATCACTCTGCTGGGTATCGGCAATGTCAGCTATCGCGGGCAGATCGTTTCCGCACAGCAAGCCCTGGTCGAAGAAGGTCTGCAACCGGTTCAGTTGGGCGCTAAAGATGGCTTGTGCCTGGTCAACGGCACGCCGTGCATGACCGGTCTCAGCTGTCTGGCAATTGCCGATGCGACGCGTCTGGTGCAGTGGGCCGACGTGATTGGTGCCATGAGCTTCGAAGCTCAGCGTGGCCAGATTGCCGCGTTCGACGCCGAGATCATCGCGCTCAAACCCCATCCGGGCATGCAGCAGGTCGGTATCAATCTGCGGGCATTGCTCGAGGGCAGTGAAGTGATTGCCAGCAGCAAGGGCATTCGTACTCAAGATGCGTTGAGCATCCGTTCGATCCCGCAAGTTCACGGTGCCGCCCGCGATCAACTTGAGCACGCAAAAAAGCAGATCGAAACCGAACTCAACTCTGTCACCGACAACCCGATGCTGCTGGGCACGCCGGACAACTTCCGGGTGGTTTCCCAGGCCAACCCGCACGGTCAGTCGGTGGCATTGGCGGCGGATTTGCTGGCGATTGCCATGGCGGAAATCGGCTCTATCGCCGAGCGCCGCCTGGACCGTTTGATCAACCCGCACGTCAGCGGTCTGCCGGCGTTTCTGGTGGCCAATCCGGGAGTGAACTCCGGGATGATGATCGTGCAATACGTTGCCGCTTCCCTGTGTGCGGAAAACCGCCAGTTGGCGCAACCAGCGGTGCTCGACAACTTCGTCACTTCGGGCTTGCAGGAAGACCACCTGAGCATGGGCACCAACGCCGCGCTGAAGCTGCATCGCGCGCTGGAAAACTGCACGCAGATCCTCGCCATTGAATATTTGCTGGCATCCCAGGCGTTTGAATTCTTGAAAGAGCAACGTTTTGGTACTGGCACCGCTGCCGCTTGGCGCCTGTTGCGCGAGCGGGTTCCGGCCTATGACCAGGACCGCTGGCTGGCACCGGATATCGCCGCCGCTGCCAGTGTTTTGAAAGACCCGATTTTGTTGCACAAGGCTTTACCGAATCTGAACTGATTTTCACAACACCAGCGTGCCAAGGCGCGGCCCCCCCAAAAGGCGGGAAGCGACGGACAACGGACATTTCCGGAGCGTCTGGTGAGTCCTCTTCATTTATGAAGAATAAAAACTCTCAAAAGGAGCACAAAATGACTGCGCTTAACCTGATTCCCGGCCAACTGAGCCTTGCCCAACTGCGTGATGTTTATCAGCAACCGGTCAAAATCACCCTCGACAACAGTGCCTCGGCCCAGATCGAAGCCAGCGTTGCCTGCGTGGAACAGATCCTCGCCGAGAACCGCACTGCTTATGGCATCAATACCGGTTTCGGCCTGCTAGCCTCGACCCGCATCGCCAGTGAGGACCTGGAAAACCTGCAGCGCTCGCTGGTGCTGTCCCACGCCGCCGGTGTCGGGGAGCCGATCAGCGACGCGCTGGTTCGATTGGTCATGGTGCTCAAGGTCAACAGCCTGAGCCGTGGTTTCTCCGGCATTCGTCGCGTAGTGATCGACGCGCTGATCGCGCTGATCAACGCCGAGGTTTACCCGCACATTCCATTGAAAGGTTCGGTGGGTGCATCCGGTGACCTGGCGCCTTTGGCCCACATGTCCCTGGTGCTGCTGGGCGAAGGTAAAGCTCGCTACAAAGGCGAGTGGATGGAAGCAACCGAAGCGCTGAAAGTCGCCGGTCTGACCCCGTTGACCCTGGCTGCCAAAGAAGGTCTGGCGCTGCTCAACGGCACTCAGGTTTCTACCGCTTATGCATTGCGCGGCTTGTTCGAAGGTGAAGATCTGTTCGCCGGCGCCTTGGCCCTTGGCGGTCTGACGGTCGAAGCGGTACTGGGCTCGCGCTCGCCATTCGACGCACGCATTCATGCGGCGCGCGGCCAGAAAGGCCAGATCGACGCCGCTGCCGCGTACCGCGATCTGCTGGGCGAGCGCAGCGAAGTGTCCGACTCGCACCAGAACTGCGAAAAGGTTCAGGACCCGTACTCCCTGCGCTGCCAGCCGCAAGTCATGGGCGCCTGCCTGACCCAGTTCCGCCAGGCCGCCGAAGTGCTCGCCATCGAAGCCAACGCCGTATCGGACAACCCGCTGGTGTTCGCCGCTGAAGGTGACGTGATCTCGGGCGGTAACTTCCACGCCGAGCCGGTGGCCATGGCCGCCGACAACATGGCGTTGGCCATCGCCGAAATCGGCTCCCTGAGCGAACGTCGCATCTCGCTGATGATGGACAAACACATGTCGCAACTGCCGCCATTCCTGGTGGCCAATGGCGGCGTGAACTCCGGCTTCATGATCGCTCAAGTAACCGCTGCGGCTCTGGCCAGTGAAAACAAGGCCTTGTCCCATCCACACTCGGTGGACAGCCTGCCGACGTCGGCGAACCAGGAAGACCATGTGTCCATGGCCCCGGCGGCGGGCAAGCGTCTGTGGGAAATGGCGGAAAACACGCGTGGGGTTCTGGCGGTGGAATGGCTGGCGGCGGCTCAGGGCCTCGACCTGCGTGAAGGTCTGAAAACCTCGGCCAAACTGGAAAAGGTCCGGGCGATTTTGCGGGCTGAAGTGCCGTTTTATGAGAAGGACCGGTTCTTTGCGCCGGACATCAATGCGGCCAGTAAGTTGTTGGCCACCCGTTGCCTGAATGAGCTGGTTACGGCGAAGTTGCTGCCTAGCCTGTAATGGCTCCTTCTCTGATGATCGTTCCCACGCTCTGCGTGGGAATGCCTCTAGGGACGCTCTGCGTCCAGTGACGCGGAGCGTCACGGGCTGCATTCCTTTGCTGCGCGTGGGAACGATCAGTCGCCAATAAAAATAATTAAGGACGAGAAATGCAACAGCCAGCAAAAGGTTTGAAACGCGGGCTCTCTGCCCGACATATTCGCTTCATGGCGCTGGGGTCGGCGATCGGCACCGGGCTGTTCTACGGTTCTGCCTCGGCCATTCAAATGGCCGGGCCGGCGGTACTGCTCGCTTACCTGATCGGTGGCGCGGCGGTGTTCATGGTCATGCGCGCCCTCGGTGAGATGGCGGTGCACAACCCGGTGGCCGGCTCTTTCGGTCAGTACGCCAGCACCTACCTGGGGCCGATGGCGGGGTTCATCCTCGGTTGGACTTACGCGTTTGAAATGGTCATCGTCGGCATGGCCGACGTCACCGCGTTCGGTATTTACATGGGCTTCTGGTTTCCGGAAGTCGACCGCTGGATCTGGGTGCTGGGCATCGTGTCGGTGGTCGGTGGCTTGAACCTGTGCAACGTCAAGGTCTTCGGTGAAATGGAGTTCTGGTTGTCGCTGCTCAAGGTCGCGGCCATCGTTGCGATGATCCTGGGTGGCTTCGGCATCATGCTGTTCGGTATCAGCACCGCGCCCGGCGCCCAGGCGACCGACATCAGCAACCTCTGGAGCCATGGCGGCTTCATGCCCAATGGCGTGGGCGGCCTGATCGCATCGTTTGCGGTGGTGATGTTTGCGTTTGGCGGCATTGAAATCATCGGCGTGACTGCCGGTGAGGCCAAAGACCCGCAGCGCGTGCTGCCCAGAGCGATCAATGCCGTACCGTTGCGTATCCTGCTGTTCTACGTGCTGACGATGTTTGTGCTGATGTCGATCTTTCCTTGGCAACAGATTGGCAGCCAGGGCAGTCCATTCGTGCAGATTTTCGACAACCTGGGGATCAGCTCGGCGGCGACTATTCTCAATATCGTGGTGATCTCGGCAGCGGTGTCGGCGATCAACAGTGACATCTTCGGCGCTGGCCGGATGATGTACGGGTTGGCTCAGCAAGGGCACGCACCCAAAGGCTTCGCCCGCCTGTCGGTCAATGGTGTGCCATGGATGACCGTAGTGGTGATGAGTGCCGCGCTGCTGCTGGGCGTGCTGCTGAACTACCTGATTCCGGAAAACGTGTTTCTGTTGATCGCCTCCGTCGCGACCTTTGCCACGGTGTGGGTCTGGCTGATGATTCTGTGCACCCAGGTGGCTATGCGTCGCTCCATGAGCGCCGAGCAAGTCGCACAACTGAAATTCCCGGTGCCTTTCTGGCCTTACGCACCGATGGCGGCGATTGCCTTCATGTTGTTCATTTTCGGCGTGCTGGGCTACTTCCCGGACACCCAGGCGGCGCTGATCGTCGGCGTGGTCTGGATCGTGCTGTTGGTGCTGGCCTACCTGATGTGGGTGAAACCGGCGGCAGGTCAGGCAGCCTTGGTGGCACGAGACCCTGTTTTTTCTCATCGATAACCTAACGGAGGCCAAGGATGAAAACGCTCTGGCAACACTGCCACGTCGCAACTATGGTGCAAGGCGTCTACTCGATCATCGAGGACGCGGCCATCGTGACGTCAGGTGCGCACATTGAGTGGATTGGCCCGCGCGGTGAGTTGCCGGCGGGTGAGTACCCGGCCGTCAACGATCTTAAAGGCGCCTGGGTCACCCCTGGGCTGATCGACTGCCACACCCACACGGTGTTCGGCGGCAACCGCAGCGGTGAATTCGAGCAACGCCTGCAAGGCGTCAGCTATGCGGAAATCGCCGCCGCCGGCGGTGGCATCGCCAGCACTGTGCGCGCGACCCGCGCCGCCAGCGAAGACGAGCTGTTCGCCAGCGCCGCCAAGCGCCTGAAGAGCCTGATGCGCGACGGCGTGACCACGGTCGAGATGAAGTCCGGCTACGGCCTGGACCTGGCCAGCGAACGCAAGATCCTGCGGGTCATCCGCCGTCTCGGCGCCGAGCTACCAGTCAGCGTGCGCAGCACCTGCCTGGCCGCCCACGCTCTGCCGCCGGAATACGCTGATCGCGCCGACGACTACATCGATCACATCTGCAGCGAAATGCTCCCGGCCCTGGCGGCCGAAGGGCTGGTGGATGCGGTGGATGCTTTCTGCGAATACCTGGCGTTTTCGCCGGAGCAGGTCGAACGGGTTTTCGTCGCCGCGCAGAACCTTGGCTTGCCGGTGAAACTACATGCCGAGCAATTGTCGTCGCTGCACGGTTCGAGTCTGGCGGCGCGCTACCACGCGTTGTCCGCCGATCACCTGGAATTCATGACCGAAGACGACGCCATCGCCATGGCCAAGTCCGGCACCGTCGCGGTATTGCTGCCCGGCGCGTTCTACTTCCTGCGGGAAACCCAATTGCCGCCGATGGAAGCCCTGCGCAAACACGGCGTAAAAATCGCCATCGCCAGCGACCTCAATCCCGGCACTTCGCCGGCGCTGTCGTTGCGCTTGATGCTGAACATGGCCTGCACCTGTTTCCGTATGACCCCGGAAGAAGCTCTGGCGGGTGCAACGATTCATGCCGCCACCGCGCTGGGCATGGGCGAGACTCACGGTTCGCTGGAAGCCGGCAAAGTCGCCGACTTTGTCGCCTGGCAGATTGATCGACCGGCCGACCTGTCGTACTGGCTGGGCGGCGACCTGGAAAAACGCGTCGTGCGTCACGGCGTCGAAACGAGCGTTTAGGAGAGCAGTTGTGGATAAGGTTCTGAACTTCAAACAAGGCCGCGTGCCGCTACTGATCAGCATGCCTCACGCCGGTCTACGCCTGACCCCAGCGGTCGAAGCGGGATTGATTCCCGACGCGAAAAGCCTGCCGGACACCGACTGGCACATTCCCAGACTTTACGAATTCGCCACCGAGCTGGGCGCCAGCACTCTGGCGGCCGAGTACTCGCGGTTTGTCATCGATCTGAACCGACCGTCCGACGACAAGCCTTTATATGTCGGCGCCACTACTGGTCTGTACCCGGTGACGTTGTTCGACGGTATTCCGTTGTTCCGCGAAGGGTCGGAGCCCTCGGCCACAGAGCGGGCGAATTATCTGGAGCAAATCTGGACGCCGTACCACCGCACCTTACAGGAGGAGCTGGCACGGCTGAAGGCCGAGTTCGGCTACGCGCTGCTATTCGATGCACACTCGATCCGCTCGATAATCCCACACCTGTTCGACGGCAAGCTTCCGGACTTCAACCTAGGCACCTTCAATGGCGCCAGTTGCGATCCACAATTAGCCAGTCAACTGGAAGCCATCTGCGCGCAACACGGCGATTACAGCCATGTGCTGAACGGTCGATTCAAGGGCGGGCACATCACCCGGCATTACGGCAACCCGGCCGAGAACATCCATGCCGTGCAACTGGAGTTGGGTCAGTGCACGTACATGGAAGAGTTCGAGCCGTTCCGTTATCGCCCGGACCTGGCGGCACCGACGCAAGTGGTGCTCAGGGAATTGCTGCAAGGGTTGTTGGCGTGGGGCGAAAAGCACTACAGCGCATAACCCTGTGGCGAGCGGGCCTTTGTGGCGAGGGAGCTTGCTCCCGCTCGGCGGCGAAGCCGTCGTAAACCCGGCTGGTCGGGCGTATCTGATAAAACTCGGTTGAATGGTTTGGGGGCTGCTTCGCAACCCAGCGGGAGCAAGCTCCCTCGCCACAGATTGGTGTTCGCCTTGATAACGCATCAGGACAGTCGCCACCGTGCAAAACACGGTCGCCACAGGGCGCTTTTGCCGTCTCGGCGCTGCGTAATGTTCTGGGCACGGTGCATGAAGACACCGGGCCCATAATAATCTGCTGCCGAGCGAGCCTTCCCGATGAAACGACTGTTCAACCGCTGTCTGTTAATCCTCACCGGCACTGCTCTTCTGAGCACCAGCGTTTTCGCCAACGACCCCGCTTCCTGCAAGACCGTACGCATGGGCGTGGTCAACTGGACTGACGTGATCGCCACCAGCGGCATGGCTGACGTATTGCTCAATGGCCTCGGCTACGAAAGCAAGCAAACCAGCGCCGTGCAGCAAATCATTTTCGCCGGCATCCGCGACAAACGCCTCGATATCTTTCTCGGTTACTGGAAACCGGCGATGGATAAAAACATCGCTCCGTTCGTGGCGGCCAATCAGGTGAAGGTCATGGACAAACCGAGCCTGGCCGACGCCCAGGCGACGCTCGCCGTGCCTGACTACGTGGCTGCCGCCGGCCTGAAAACCTTCGCCGACATCGCCAGATTCAAGGATCAGCTTGGCGGCAAGATCTACGGCATCGAACCGGGCAGCGGCGCCAACACCACGATCAAAACCATGATCGAGGCCAATCACTTTGGCTTGAAGGACTTCAAACTGATCGAGTCCGGTGAGGCCGGGATGCTCGCCGCGGTGCAGCGGGCGGTCAATCGCAAGGAGTTCGTGGTGTTCGTCGGCTGGACCCCGCATCCGATGAACATCAACATGAACATCGCCTACCTGAGCGGCAGCGAAGACGTCTACGGGCCGAACGAAGGCGCTGCGACCGTTTCCACCGTGACCGCGCCGGACTATGCCGAGCGCTGCCCGAACGTGAACCGCCTGCTGGAAAACCTGACTTTCACCGCCGCGCAGGAAAGTCAGTTGATGGTGCCGATCATGGAGCGCAAGACGCCACAGGAGGTCGCCAGGCAATGGCTGCGTGATCATCCCGAAGATCTTCAACGCTGGCTGGCGGGTGTCAGCAGTTTTGATGGCAAGGAGGGGGTGGCAGCCGTTCAGGCCAGTTTGAAAAACTGACTGGTTGAGCGGGATCACTGTGGCGAGGGGGGGCGCAGAACCTGTGGGAGCGTGGCTTGCCCGCGAAGAACGATGACGCGCAATACCTGAAAAACCGCGGTGCATTCTTCGCGGGCAAGCCACGCTCCCACAGGATTTGCGTCGTTCAAGTTTTTTGACTTCCTCTATTTGGCTGGCTGCAAGCTCATGGCTTCTTATCCACTCTCCGAACACATGGCGGCTTTCGTCGAGAAAACCCTCAGCTTCAACAGCACCGACAGCAGCCTCACCGGTTTGCGTCAGGCCTACAGCGAGATGTGCCGGGCGTTTACCCCGCCGCGTCCTGCGGGGCTTGAAGTGGTCGACTTCCAATTGGCAGGCGTGGCCGTGCGTTCCTGGCAACCGCCGGTCACGCCACCGACCAACGGTTGGCCGTGCATTGTGTACCTGCACGGCGGTGGTTGGGTGGTGGGGGATCTGGATTCCCACGCCTTCATCTGCGCCGAGCTGGCGTCGGTGCTCGGGGTGCTGGTGATCGCCGTCGATTATCGGCTGGCACCGGAGCACCCGTTCCCGGCGGCGTTCGATGACTGCCTGAGTGTCTGGCGCGCGCTGCGCACAGGACCGTTTCAGCTCGATCAGGCGCGCACCCTGGTGGCAGGCGACAGCGCTGGCGGCAATCTCGCCGCTGCGTTGTGCCTCGCGTTGCGCGATGCCGGTGAGCCAATGCCATGCGCGCAAGTTCTGATCTATCCGGGACTGGGCGGCGATCACCGATTGCCGTCGCGCAGCGAATGCGCCGATGCGCCATTGCTCAGCAGCAGCGATCTGGATTGTTATCACGCGTTGTATTTAGGCGGTACCAGACAACCGGGTGCCTATGCGATGCCCTTGCTCGCCGACGACTTCAGCGGTCTGCCACCGGCGTTGATCGCCGTGGCGCAGTTCGATCCGCTGTGCGATGACGGCGTGCTTTACGCCGAGCGACTCAACGCCGCAGGCGTGAGCGCAACGCTTTATTACGGGGAGGGGCTGGTTCACGGCTGTTTGCGGGCGCGGGGGCAGGTCGCCGAGGTCGACCGACTCTATGAAATCCTGTTCGGCTATTTGGCTGAAAAAACGGGCTGACAAACTCTGACGCTGCAGGGGCATGCTCATTGAAGTAATTCGGGTTTATGATGCCGGACGGCAGAATAATAGAAGTCCCCCCAGGGATGACCTCGACCCCTTACGGAGCGCGCAATGCAGACTTTGTACCCGCAGATCAAACCCCACGCCCGGCACGATCTGGCCGTCGATAAAACCCACACGCTGTACGTCGACGAAAGCGGTTCGCCGGAAGGTTTGCCGGTGGTGTTCATCCACGGCGGCCCCGGCGCCGGGTGTGATGCCCAGAGCCGCCGGTATTTTGATCCGAACCTGTATCGCATTGTCACCTTCGACCAGCGCGGTTGCGGTCGCTCCACGCCCCACGCCAGCCTGGAAAACAACACCACCTGGGATCTGGTCGCCGACCTCGAGCGGATTCGCAAACACCTGGGTATCGACAAGTGGGTGCTGTTCGGCGGCTCCTGGGGTTCGACCTTGGCCCTGGCCTACGCGCAAACCCATCCGGAGCGCGTGCACGGTTTGATTCTTCGTGGGATTTTTCTTTGCCGTCCCCAGGAAATCGAATGGTTCTACCAGTGTGGCGCCAGTCGGCTGTTTCCCGATTACTGGCAGGACTACATCGCCCCGATCCCGCAGGACGAACGCCACGACTTGCTCTCGGCGTTCCACAAACGCCTGGTCGGCAACGATCAGATCGCCCAGATGCACGCGGCCAAGGCCTGGTCCATGTGGGAAGGCCGCACCGCCACCCTGCGGCCGAATCCGCTGGTGATCGACCGTTTCTCCGAGCCTCAGCGTGCGTTGTCCATCGCCCGTATCGAGTGCCACTACTTCACCAACAATGCTTTCCTCGAGCCGAACCAACTGATTCGCGACATGGCCAAGATCGCCCATCTGCCGGGCATTATTGTCCATGGTCGCTACGACGTGATCTGTCCGCTGGACAACGCCTGGGAACTGCATCAGGCCTGGCCGAACAGCGAATTGCAGGTGATTCGCGACGCCGGCCATGCGGCGTCCGAAACAGGTATCACTGATGCCTTGGTACGCGCCGCTGATCAGATGGCCCGTCGTATGCTCAACCTGTCGCCTGACGAAGCATGAAGGGCCTGCTGCAACGCGTGCGTGGCGCGCGAGTCGAGGTTGCGGGGGAGGTGGTTGGCGCGATAGATCAGGGGTTGCTGGTGTTGGTCGCAGTCGAGCCCGACGATACTCGGGCCAGCGCCGACAAACTTCTGCATAAACTGCTTAACTATCGAGTATTCAGTGACGCCGAGGGCAAGATGAATCTGTCCTTGGCGGACGTAGGCGGTGGGTTGCTGCTGGTCTCACAGTTCACCCTGGCCGCCGACACCAAAAACGGGTTGCGCCCAAGTTTTTCGACTGCGGCTCCTCCTGCTTTGGGCGAGGAGCTGTTCGGCTATCTATTGGGTAAAGCGAAACAGGTGCATGGCACTGTGGCATCAGGTAGATTCGGCGCGGATATGCAGGTGCACCTGGTCAATGATGGCCCGGTAACCTTCCTGTTACAGACGTGAAAGCGCTTGAAACATCTTTTTAAGTGCATTTCGGCTGAAAACGGGGGCTTTTCCCGATAAATACTTGGTTCCCCCTGATGCGTTGTAACGCGGCCTGCTAGATAATCGCGCGCTACGGGGATCAGCGTTCGTTGGTCCGTTTTGACTTAGGTAGAGACTTGTCCGAGACCTGTTGGGGAATCATTTTGCCCCATAGGAGTCGGAACAATGCTCGCCAACTTGGCAAGAGTCGTTCGCAGGGTCGGTTTTTTCCACCGCACACCGTGCTGGCACTTTAACTGGCCGTTGGTTTTTTGATCTGTTTTCGGCGAGGGTTGCTCGTGATTGTTAGTCCCTGTAATGCACCAAAATTGTCTGCCAAACGGTTTCGAAGCGCTCTGGTAGCAGGCTCTGCACTGCTCTGCCTGTTCAGCGCCGGCCAGCTTTGGGCATTCAATCTGGATGACGTATCGGTCAAGGCAAAAGAGCTGGCCGGGCAAAAATACGAAGCCCCGCGCAGTAACCTGCCGAATGAATTTCGCGAGATGAAATTCGCGGACTATCAAAAAATCCGGTTCCTCACGGAAAAAGCCGAATGGGCGAACCAGAAAACCCCCTTCAAGCTTTCGTTCTATCACCAGGGTATGCACTTCGATACGCCGGTGAAAATCAACGAAATCACGGCCAACACCGTCGAAGAGATCAAATACGACCCAAGTCGTTTCGATTTCGGCGACGTGAAGTTCGATCCTAAAGCCACCGAACAACTGGGTTATGCCGGTTTCCGTGTGCTGTACCCGATCAACAAGGCCGACAAGCAAGACGAAATCATGACCATGCTCGGCGCGAGTTATTTCCGCGTCATCGGCAAAGGTCACACTTATGGCTTGTCCGCTCGCGGCATGGCCATCGATACCGCACTGCCGTCCGGCGAAGAGTTCCCGCGCTTCACCGAGTTCTGGATTCAACAGCCCAAGCCGGGCGACAAGCATCTGGTGATCTTCGCCCTGCTGGATTCGCCGCGTGCCACCGGTGCCTATCGCCTGACCCTGCGTCCGGGCAGCGACACGGTCGTCGACGTCAAGGCCAAGATGTTCCTGCGTGACAAGGTCACCAAACTCGGCGTTGCACCGCTGACCAGCATGTTCCTGTTCGGCGCCAACCAGCCGTCGAAAGTGCTGAACTATCGTCGCGAACTGCACGACTCCAGCGGTCTGTCGATTCATGCTGGCAACGGCGAATGGATCTGGCGTCCACTGAACAATCCGAAACACCTGTCCGTGAGCAACTTCTCGATCGAGAACCCGCGCGGTTTCGGCTTGCTGCAACGTGGCCGTGACTTCAGTCACTACGAAGACCTCGATGACCGCTATGACAAGCGCCCAAGTGCCTGGATCGAACCGAAAGGCGATTGGGGCAAAGGCTCCGTCGATCTGGTAGAGATTCCTACGGCCGACGAAACCAACGACAATATCGTCGCTTTCTGGAGCCCGGAAAAACTGCCTGAGCCTGGCCAGTCCCTGGACGTTGCATACCGCATGCACTGGACCATCGACGAAGCCTCCCTGCATTCGCCGGACAGCGCCTGGGTTCAACAGACCCTGCGTTCCACGGGTGATGTCAAGCAGTCGAACCTGATTCGTCAGCCGGACGGCAGCGTGGCCTATCTGGTGGATTTCGAAGGCCCCTCCCTGCAAGTCCTGCCGGAAGATGCCGAAGTACGCAGCCAGGTGAGCGTTGGCGACAACGCAGAACTGGTCGAGAACAGCGTCCGTTACAACCCTGAAACCAAGGGCTGGCGCTTGACCCTGCGGATGAAGATCAAGGATCCGAGCAAATCCACCGAGATGCGTGCAGCGCTGGTCAAGAACGTCTCGCCTGCCGAGGCGCTCAAGACCGCGGCGCCAGCATCCACTTCTTCCGTTGCCAAGGCCGACAAGATCGCCGCCCGCCAGCAAGAGAAGAAGGACAAGGAAGCCAAGCAGACTGAAGCACAAGCCCAGCAAGTCAAGGATACCAAGGACAAGGACAACAAAGACGCCAAGCAGCCTGTCGCTGCCGAAGCGGCCCCAGCCACAACGGAATCGGAACCGACTGAACAAGTCCTGACCGAGACCTGGAGCTATCAGTTGCCCGCCGATGAGTAATTTACAAGTACAGCCACAAACGCTTGCCGAGTACCTGGCGCATTTGCCGATGAGCGACGAGCAGCGCGCGGAACTCGCGGGCTGCAAGTCTTTCAGTGAACTGCACGAACGTCTGTCGTCCTCGACGTTCGACGCGCCGACCGAGGCTGCTCAAGCCTCTGTCGGCCGGCGCCTGACCCTGAACACCGCAGAAGAACTGGCGGATGCGCAAATGCTGGTGCTCGACGCCAGTGGTCGGGTTTGCCTCAAGGCAACCCCGCCGATCCGTCGGACCAAAGTCGTGCCGGAGCCGTGGCGCACCAACATTCTGGTGCGTGGCTGGCGTCGGCTGACCGGTCGCACCAATCCGCCGGCCCCGCCGAAGGATGAGAACGTGCTGCCGGCGGCTCGCTGGCGCACCGTCGGTTCGATCCGCCGCTACATTCTGCTGGTGCTGATGCTCGGTCAGACCATCGTCGCCGGCTGGTACATGAAAGGCATCATGCCGTACCAGGGCTGGTCGTTCGTCGATCTTGAAGAAGTCCTGCATCAACCGCTGACCCAAACCGCCACGCAAGTGCTGCCATATGCCTTGCAAACCAGCATTCTGATCATGTTCGGGATTCTGTTCTGCTGGGTCTCGGCCGGCTTCTGGACCGCGCTGATGGGCTTCCTTGAGTTGATCACCGGCCGTGACAAGTACCGCATTTCCGGCGCCAGCGCCGGCAACGAGCCGATCGCCAAGGACGCACGCACCGCATTGGTGATGCCGATCTGTAACGAAGACGTGCCGCGGGTGTTTGCCGGTTTGCGGGCGACCTTCGAATCGGTTGCGGCCTCGGGTAACCTGGATCGCTTCGACTTTTTCGTGCTCAGCGACAGTAACGACGCCGACATCTGCGTTGCCGAGCAGCAGGCCTGGCTGGATGTCTGCCGTGAAGCCAAAGGTTTCGGCAAGATCTTCTATCGTCGCCGTCGCCGCCGCGTAAAACGTAAAAGCGGCAACCTCGACGACTTCTGCCGTCGTTGGGGCGGTGACTACAAGTACATGGTCGTGCTCGACGCCGACAGCGTGATGAGCGGCGAATGCCTGAGCAGTCTGGTGCGCCTGATGGAAGCCACGCCGGATGCCGGGATCATCCAGACCGCGCCGCGAGCGTCGGGCATGGACACCCTTTATGCGCGTATGCAGCAGTTCGCCACCCGTGTGTACGGTCCGTTGTTCACCGCCGGTCTGCACTTCTGGCAGTTGGGCGAATCCCACTACTGGGGCCACAACGCGATTATCCGCATGAAGCCGTTCATCGAGCACTGCGCCCTGGCGCCGTTGCCTGGTAAAGGCGCGTTTGCCGGTGCGATTCTGTCCCACGACTTCGTCGAAGCTGCGCTGATGCGCCGTGCCGGCTGGGGCGTATGGATTGCCTACGACTTGCCGGGCAGCTACGAAGAACTGCCGCCGAACCTGCTGGACGAACTCAAGCGTGACCGTCGCTGGTGCCACGGTAACTTGATGAACTTCCGGCTGTTCCTGGTCAAGGGCATGCACCCGGTGCACCGTGCGGTGTTCCTGACTGGCGTGATGTCGTACCTGTCTGCGCCGTTGTGGTTCTTGTTCCTGGTGTTGTCGACGGCCTTGCTGGCGGTCAACACGTTGATGGAGCCGCAATACTTCCTGGAGCCGCGTCAGCTCTATCCACTGTGGCCACAATGGCAGCCGGACAAGGCAATTGCGTTGTTCTCGACGACCATCGTGCTGCTGTTCCTGCCGAAATTGCTGAGCATCATCCTGATCTGGGCCAAGGGCGCGAAAGAGTTCGGTGGCAAGTTCAAGGTGACGCTGTCGATGCTGCTGGAGATGTTGTTCTCCATGCTGCTGGCGCCGGTGCGGATGATTTTCCACACCCGTTTCGTACTCGCCGCGTTCCTCGGCTGGGCCGCGACCTGGAACTCGCCGCAACGTGACGATGACTCCACGCCGTGGAGCGAAGCGGTCAAACGCCACGGCCCGCAAACCTTGCTGGGCTTCTTCTGGGCGCTGTTGGTGATCTGGCTGAACCCGAGCTTCCTCTGGTGGCTGGTGCCGATTGTCGGTTCGCTGATGCTGTCGATCCCGGTATCGGTGATCTCCAGTCGTGTCGGCCTGGGCCTGAAGTCTCGTGACGAAAGCCTGTTCCTGATTCCTGAGGAATACAATCCGCCACAGGCGTTGCTGGCGACCGACCAGTACACCCACGAAAACCGTTGGCATGCGCTGAACGACGGCTTCGTCCGGGCAGTGGTCGATCCACAGCAGAACGCGTTGGCCTGTGCACTGGCGACGTCTCGTCACCGTCAGGCCGAGCCGATCGAATGGCTGCGCATCGAGCGGGTTCGCCATGCGATGAAGGTCGGGCCTGCCGGGCTGACCAACAACGAGCGCGTGGCCCTGCTGAGTGATCCGGTGGCACTGGGTCGCTTGCATGAGCAGGTCTGGAACGAAGGCCATGCCGAGTGGCTGCAAGCCTGGCGCACATCGGTGGATGCCGATCCCCATGCGCCGCTGCTGCCGCTCAAGCCTGTGAGCGTGCAGCCTCAGTTGGCCTAATGAAAAACCCCGCGAAAGCGGGGTTTTTTTGTGCTGATGGTCATTCCCACGCGCTGCCGGGAACGCCTCATACAGTTGATCTGACTGAACCCAACTTTGTGTTCGGCACGGATCCTGTGGGAGCGGGTTTGCCCGCGATTGCATCACCCCGGCTTCAAGCGAACCGGGATACCCACATCACCTCAAACCTTGAACCGCCCCACCAGCATCTGCAAATGCGTCCCCAGCCGCGCCAGCTCGACGCTGGAGGCCGCGGTCTCTTCACTTGCGGCCGAGGTCTGCTCGGACACATCACGCACGTTCAGCACGCTGCGGTTGATCTCCGCGGCCACTGCGCTCTGTTGCTCGGCAGCGGCGGCGATCTGCTGGTTCATCGACTGGATCGCCGACACGGTGCGGGTGATGCTTTCCAGTGAGCTACCGGCGCGGCGAGTCAGTTCGACGCTGCTGTCGGTCAGGCTGCGGCTATTGTCCATGATGGTCGCGACTTTCTGAGTGCCGGTCTGTAGGCCGACGATCAGCTCTTCGATTTCTTCGGTGGACTTCTGGGTGCGCTGGGCCAGGCTGCGAACTTCGTCAGCGACCACCGCAAAACCGCGCCCGGCTTCACCGGCGCGGGCAGCTTCGATGGCGGCGTTGAGCGCCAGCAGGTTGGTTTGCTGGGCCACGGACTTGATCACATCGAGCACGCTGCCGATCTTGTCGCTTTCGCGCTTCAGATCGCCCATGGCGACGGTGGAGTTGCCGACTTCGGTCGCCAGGCGTTCGATCTGGGCGATGGCTTCGCCAACCACCTTGTCACCCTCGCGGGCCTGCTGGTCGGCGGCAACGGCAGCTTCGGACGCTTCCTCGGCGTTACGCGCGACCTCTTGCACGGTGGCGGTCATTTCGTGCATCGCGGTGGCCACCTGATCGGTTTCGACCTTTTGGCTGTTGACCCCGGCGCTGGTCTGCTCGGTGACGGCGGACAGCTCTTCAGCGGCACTGGCGATTTGTGTCACGCCATCGCTGATGCCGCCGATCAGTTCCCGCAGGCCCAGGGTCATGCTCTGCATGGCGCGCTGTAGCTGACCCAATTCGTCCTGGCGTTCGGAAGTCAGGTTGTGAGTCAGGTCGCCCGCGGCGACACGTTCGGCCACTTTGAGGGTCTGGCTCAGAGGAATGACGATCTGGCGGGTGATGGCCCAAGCCGCGAACAAACCAAAGGCCGACGCGAGGACGGTGGCCATCAGCAGCAGGTTTTTGGCGTGTGCCGCATCGGTGTCACGCACGACGGTTTGCGAGACGGTGAGCTTTTTGCTGACGTCGAGCAGAATGTCGCCTTGCGCGCTCATACGCTTGAGGGCTGCGGCGCTGGCGACTTGGGAGTCGCGGAACTGGCTGACGGCTGCGCGGTAAGCTTTGAGCGAATCGGTCGCCTGTTGCAGATTGGCGATGTGTTGTTCCGGCAGTTGAGACGGCAGGCTCTCGAGGTTTTTCAGGGCGTTGTCGATGGCGTCCAATGCCGGCTGTTGGGCCTCGGGCTTGCCGCTGTAGGTGTAGCCACGGACCTGGAAGCGCGCTTGCTGAATCAGTTTGCTCAGGTCGATCACGCTGTTGAACTGGGCGACACTGTCGCCTTGCAACAGGGATTTTTCGACTTCAGCGACCCGGGCCACGGCGTTATCGGCGGTGGCGCCCAGTTTGCTGCGAGCATCTTCGCGGGTGGCGGTGGCCTGAGTCAGATCAGCGAACGCGCGTTTGTATTCACTGACTGCGGCCAATTGCTGGTCGATCATTGCCACGTCGGCAGGCTGTTCGATCAGCGTGCGGGCGGTTTTCAGGCCGGTATCGAGTTGGCCGGTCAGCTCGTTGACGGCGCCCGGGCCTTGTTCGCCACGGCGCATGTCGTAATCCAGGCGGGCCAGGCGCAGGTCTTTGGTCAGCTCATTGAGGCTGGAAATAAACCCAAGCGTATCGCCACGGCTGATCACACCGCTCAGGCCGGTCCAGCCGGTGAAGGTGATCAATAAGGTTAGAAGCAGCACCAGACCGAAGCCGACACCCAGTTTGCGATTGACGCTTACGTTTCCCAGTTTCTCGGCTAGCCAACGGTACATGCTGCAACTCCCCTAGGACCTAATCGGTTTTATGGGAGCTGTATCGGCCGGCGGGCAGGAATCTGTAGGCGAGTAAACACTTGTGGCGAGGGATCTTGCTCCCGCTTGGGCGCGAAGCGGCCACCGCTTTTTACCAGAAGGACCGCATTCACCGGTTTTACGACTGCTTCGCAGTCGAGCGGGGGCAAGCCCCCTCGCCACAGGTAGGTTGTTTGGCTTAAAACAGTCGCGAAAGCAGCGCGGTGACGGCGGTTTCGACCCGCAGGATGCGGTCGCCGAGTTGCACCGGTTGCAGGCCGGCCTTACCCAGCAAGTCGATCTCGTAGGGAATCCAGCCGCCTTCTGGGCCGATGGCCAGGGTCACGGGTTCGTCCAGGCCACGAGGGCAGGGCGGGTAATTACCGGGATGGCCGACCAGACCGAGGGTGCCTTCGGCAATGGCCGGCAGACGATCTTCGACAAAGGGCTTGAAGCGCTTCTCGATAACGACCTCCGGCAGCACGCTGTCCCGGGCCTGTTCAAGACCCAGGATCAATTGCTCGCGAATCGCCTCGGGTTCCAGGAACGGGGTTTGCCAGAAGCTCTTCTCGACGCGATAGCTGTTCACCAGCACGATGCGCGGCACACCCATGGCGGCCACGGTCTGAAACACCCGACGGAGCATTTTCGGTCGCGGCAGAGCCAGCACCAAAGTCAGCGGCAGCTTGGCCGGTGGCGGCTGGTCGAGGGTGACGCGTAACTCGGCTTCATCGGCGTCCAGGCGCAGCAATTCGGCCGAGCCCATCAAGCCGCCAATACGCCCGACCCGCAGGCTGTCGCCGACAACGGAACGATGGACTTCCTGCATATGAGTCAACCGGCGATCGCGCAGGATCGCCCGGTCGGCCGCAATGAAGTCGGCCTCTTCGAGGAGCAGCAGGTTCACGCTTGGGTCGCTGGCGGCTGGTCGTTGTGATCGTCAGCCGGCTGATCGTCCGGGTGCTCGCCGCGCTTGCTGATCAGGCTACCGAACAGGATGCCGATCTCGAACAGCAACCACATCGGAACAGCCAACAGCGTCTGCGAGAAGATGTCCGGCGGCGTCAGGATCATGCCGACCACGAAGCAGCCGATGATCACGTACGGACGAATCTTCTTCAGGTAGGCGACGTTGACCACGCCGATCCACACCAGCAGCACCACGGCTACAGGAATCTCGAACGCCACGCCGAAGGCGAAGAACAGCGTCATGACGAAATCGAGGTAGCTGGTGATGTCGGTCATCATTTCCACTCCGGCGGGAGTGGCGGCGGCGAAGAACTTGAAAATCAGCGGGAACACCAGGAAATAGGCGAAGGCCATGCCGGTGTAGAACAGCAGAATGCTGGACACCAGCAATGGCACTGCGATGCGCTTCTCATGTTTGTACAGACCCGGCGCGATGAAACCCCAGATCTGGTGCAGGATCACCGGAATCGCCAGGAACAGCGAGACCATCATGGTCAGCTTCAGCGGCGTCAGGAACGGCGACGACACGTCGGTGGCGATCATCGTCGCGCCGGCCGGCAGGTACTGGCGCAGCGGCGTGGAGACGAAGGTGTAGATCTGCTGGGTGAAGGCGAACAGCCCGGCAAAGATAATGAAAATCGCCGCTACACAGCGCAGCAGGCGAGTGCGCAACTCGGTGAGGTGCGAAACCAGCGGCATGTGCTGGTCGTTTTCGGGGAGATCGCTCATGAGGCTCGCGGCGGCAAAGTGGTGTCGTGAGGCGCCGGTGTTGTCGGCGCGGCGGCAGGAGCAGCAGGTTCTACGGACGCGACAACCGGCGCCGGTTCAACAGCTTTCACCGTTTCCGTCGCTGCAGCGGCAGGTGCAGCTTCTGCAGTCGGAGCATGAATCGTCTGCTCCGCCACAGGCTCAACCGGCTGAACCGGTGTGGCCTCCTGCTGAGTCGGCGTGAAGATCTTCCGCGCCTCCTGCTCCAGGGACAGAATGTGCTCGTTGTGCAGTTGCCGGCGGATCTCGTCGGCACCGATTTCACGTTCAACTTCCTGTTTGATCGCGTTGAAGCTGCGCTTCAGCCGCCCGACCCACAGGCCGGCGGTGCGCGCAGCACCCGGCAGACGCTCGGGCCCCAGCACCAGCAGGGCAACGAGGCCGACGAGCAGCAGTTCAGAGAAGCTGATACCAAACATTAGTCAGTGCTCACGAGTCTTTGCGGATCGGCTCTTCGACTTTTTGCGCCTGCACATCGATGGTGTGCGGCGGGTTCACGGACTGTGCGGCCTGCGGCTGAACAGGTGGGACCGGTTGGGCCGGGGTAACAGTCGGGTCAACCGGCTTGTCTTCATCGTTCATGGCTTTGCGAAAGCCCTTGATCGACTCGCCCACGTCGGTGCCGAGGTTTTTCAGCTTCTTGGTGCCGAACACCAGCACCACGACAACCAGGATGACGACCCAGTGTTTCCAGTCAAAAATGCCCATATTGCGTTCCTCTCTAATAGTTGTTCAGGCGGACGGGCGAGAGGCTTTCTCGGCATGTCCGGACAGACCGAAGCGACGGTCCAGTTCATCGAGCACAGCCTGTGGATGCTGCCCCAGTTGGGCGAGCATGACCATGCTGTGGAACCACAAATCGGCAGTCTCGTAGATCACATCGCTGCAGTCACCGCTGATGGCGGCATCCTTGGCGGCAATGATGGTTTCGACCGACTCTTCGCCGACTTTTTCCAGAATCTTGTTCAAGCCCTTGTGGTACAGACTGGCGACATACGAGCTGTCGGCAGCGGCGCCTTTGCGCTCTTCGAGCACCTGGGCCAGACGGGTCAAAGTGTCACTCATGTGTGTGTCCTGCGGAGTAGATAGCGTGCGGGTCTTTCAGAACCGGGTCGACAGTTTTCCAGTCGCCGTTCTCGAAGACACGGTAGAAACAGCTCTGACGGCCGGTATGGCAGGCGATGTCGCCGATCTGCTCAACCATCAGGATGATCACGTCAGCGTCACAGTCCAGGCGCATCTCATGCAGGGTTTGCACGTGGCCGGACTCTTCGCCCTTGCGCCACAGCTTGCCACGGGAACGTGACCAGTAAATGGCACGGTTCTCGGCAGCGGTCAGTTCCAGCGCTTCGCGGTTCATCCAGGCCATCATCAGGACGCGTCCGGTCTTATGATCCTGGGCAATCGCCGGCACCAGGCCATCGGTGTCCCACTTGATCTCGTCCAGCCAGTTTTTCATCTTCGACTCCGACAGCGGGCTCTACTTCAATAGTTGAGGCCAATGTTCAAATTCAGCGTTCAAACAGTGTGCCAGCCGATCATCCAACTGGCTATCGGCGAACGACCAGATACAAACCGACCGCCACCATGATCCCGGCGGGCCAGTGCCCCAGTTCGTTCAACGGGCCACCGGCGGCGAGTATCGTGCCACCGGCGAGGTGAGCGCTGCCGAGCAGGCGCATGAACCAGTCGTCCTTGCGCTTGTGCCAAGGGGGCGGCGGGTCCTTGGCATGGGGCTGGGACATGCGCTCGAGCAGGTCGCGGGCCATGTTGGTCAGGTGCGGGATTTGCTCGAACTGGCTCTGCACGTTGCCCAGCAAGGCTTTGGGGCTGACACGCTCGCGCATCCAGCGCTCGAGGAATGGCTGGGCGGTGTTCCACAGGTCGAGGTCCGGGTACAACTGACGGCCCAGGCCTTCGATGTTCAACAGGGTTTTTTGCAGCAACACCAACTGCGGCTGCACTTCCATGTTGAAGCGTCGAGCGGTCTGGAACAGGCGCATCAGCACCTGACCGAAGGAAATATCTTTTAACGGTTTTTCGAAGATCGGCTCGCACACTGTGCGAATCGCCGCTTCGAATTCGTTGAGTTTGGTTTCCGCCGGCACCCAGCCCGAATCGATGTGCAACTGCGCGACACGGCGGTAATCACGCTTGAAGAACGCGAACAGGTTGCGCGCCAGATAGTCCTGGTCTTCCGGGGTCAGGCTGCCGACGATGCCGCAGTCGATCGCGATGTACTGCGGGCTCCACGGTTGCACGGTGCTGACGAAGATGTTGCCGGGGTGCATGTCGGCGTGGAAGAAACTGTCGCGGAACACCTGGGTGAAGAAAATCTCCACACCACGCTCGGCGAGCATTTTCATGTCGGTGCGCTGGTCGGCCAGAGTCGCGAGGTCGGTGACCTGAATCCCGTAGATGCGCTCCATCACCAGCACTTTCGGCCGGCACCAGTCCCAATAGACTTGCGGCACATAGAGCAGCGGCGAACCTTCGAAATTGCGTTTCAGCTGGCTGGCGTTAGCCGCCTCGCGCAGCAGGTCGAGTTCGTCGTAGATGGTTTTTTCGTAGTCGATGACCACGTCCACCGGGTGCAGCAAGCGAGCGTCGGCCGAGAGCTTTTCCGCGGCGCGGGCAAGAATGAACAGCCACGCCAGATCCTGGGCAATGATCGGTTTCAGACCCGGGCGGATCACTTTGACGACGACTTCTTCACCGGTTTTCAGCTGCGCGGCATGCACTTGCGCCACCGAGGCCGAGGCCAGCGGTTCGACGTCGAAACGGCTGAAGACTTCACTGATTTTTTTGCCGAGCTGCTCTTCGATCAGCTTGATCGACACTTGCGAGTCGAACGGCGGCACGCGGTCCTGCAGCATCATCAGTTCATCGGCGATGTCTTCGGGCAGCAGGTCGCGGCGCGTCGAAAGGATCTGGCCGAACTTGATGAAAATCGGCCCCAGGTCCTGCAACGCCAGGCGCAATCGCATGCCACGACTCAGCTCCAGCGTCTTGCGCGGGAACCAGCGCCACGGCAAGGCGTAGCGCAGGGCCAGCAGAAACCAGGGCAGCGGCAGGGCGAACAGCAAGTCATCGAGGCGGTAGCGGATCACGACGCGCTGGATGCGCAACAAACGGCGGACGGCAAGCAGCTTCATGCGTTATCGCTTGGGTCGAGGGATCGGGAGAGGCGCTCGAAACGCGCCTCGAGACGTTCCAGATCGAGCTTGATCTGGTCCAGTTCATTGAAACGGGCTTCAGCTTCGCGCAGACCGACGAGGGTGCGCGATTCTTCGGCCAGGTATTCGCCCAGGTTCTGGTTCAGGCTGGCGAACCCTTGCTGATACCAGCGTGCGCGACTGCGCAGATGACCGCCGACCAGTTGCGTAGCGACAGGTCCGAGCCAGCGCGAGAGTTCGTACTCCCAGTCCAGTTCGAGGTCCTGAAGGATCGCCGCCAGTTCCAGCAGCACGCCACTGTCGCCGTCGAGTTCGACTTCAGGCTCATGCAGGACCGAGGTCTTGTCCTTGTTCATCGCCAATTTCAGCAGGCTTGAGGCCGGTGCACGCAAGGTGCAGTCGGCGCCGGTTTCCCACTGGGACGCCAGCATCAGGCCTTCATCGCTGGGCAGGATAAACAGTTGCAGGACCGGGCTACGGCAGTCGACGGCAATCACCTTGCCACTCAAATGCGCCAGCCGCGGCAGCGCCGTGCTGTCGAGACGCAGCACCCGGTTCAGGCCGAGCTCAACGCTGGCAAGCAGGCCGGCCAGCAACATCAGGGCTTGATGCCGCGGTGCAGGGCAACGATGCCTGCGGTCATGTTGTGGTACGTCACGCGGTCGAAACCGGCCTCGACCATCATCGACTTCAGGGTTTCCTGATTCGGGTGCATGCGGATCGATTCGGCCAGGTAGCGATAGCTTTCCGAATCATTGGTGATCAGCTTGCCCATCAACGGCATGAAGGCGAACGAGTAGGCGTCGTAGGCTTTGGACATCAGCGCGTTGGTCGGTTTGGAGAATTCCAGCACCAGCAAACGGCCGCCCGGTTTCAGCACGCGCAGCATCGAGCGCAGGGCATCTTCTTTGTGAGTCACGTTGCGCAGACCGAAAGCGATGGTGACGCAATCGAAATGGTTGTCCGGGAACGGCAGTTTTTCAGCATCGGCCTGGACGAATTCGACGTTGCCGGACACACCCAGATCCAGCAGGCGGTCACGACCGACCTTGAGCATGGATTCGTTGATGTCGGCCAACACTACCTGACCAGTCGGTCCCACAAGATGCGAAAACTTGCGGGTCAGGTCGCCAGTGCCGCCGGCGATGTCCAGCACGCGGTTACCGGTGCGCACGCCCGACAGTTCGATCGCGAAGCGCTTCCACAGACGGTGCATGCCGCCCGACAAGAGGTCGTTCATCAGGTCATACTTGGCGGCTACCGAGTGGAAAACCTCAGCGACTTTTTCCGCTTTCTGGCTTTCCGGAACGTTTTTGAAGCCGAAGTGAGTGGTGGGTTCGGCATCGCTGCCTTTGCGCTGATCAGTCATATCGCTGTCACCAAAAGAGAATGCGGGACATTCTAATCCCGGTGGCCTGCTTTGTCTTGGCAAGGCTGAAGGTAAGATAGGCAATTACCGGGACGTTTTGACGCATGCAGGGTCAAGATGTCTTGAGCAAGTCACGATAAAGCAGGAGTCATTCGATGGCCCGTATTAGTGTTGAGCGTGCCCATGGCCTGGGTAAGGAAGCGGCCCGCGAGAAGGCCGACAAGTTGGCGCAGAAACTGTCCGAACAATATGGCCTGGAGCCGCAGTGGTCCGGCGACACCCTGAATCTCAGACGCTCGGGTGTAAAAGGGGCGGTGTATGTGGGCGAGGACTCGATCAAGGTCGATGTCGAACTGGGCCTGTTGATGTCCGCCATGAGCGGCACCATCAAATCGGAAATCGAAAGGGCGCTCGATAAAGCACTGACCTGATCCATTTCCTTCTATGAAATGCGATTAATGTGGGAGCGGCGGTGCGACGATTCGACTTGCTCGCGAATGCGGTGTGTCAATCGACATCAATGCTGAATGACACACCGCATTCGCGAGCAAGTCGAATCGTCGCACCGCCGCTCCCACATTTGTTCTGCGTCTACAGGTTTTGTGTCACTTGTTAGGGTGCCGTTTCTAATTATTCTCACTACTTTGTGCCTGAGCCCGACTCTCTGCGGGCAGTTCCTCGACCCTTCTGCGCGTGAGGTGCACCATGGCCAAAGTTATTTTGAAGAAAAAAGTCGACGTTGAGACTAACGCTCCGAGCGACGTCAAATCGTATGCACGCAAAATCTGGCTGGCTGGTCTGGGTGCTTACACCAAGGTCGGTCAAGAGGGTAGCGAGTACGTTCAAGAGTTGATCAAGGCTGGTCAAGCTGTTGAAAGTAAAGGAAAAAAAGTCGTCACTGAAAAACTTGAAGCGGCCAATGCCGAGATCGATGAAGCCAAGAGTGAAGTGAGCACTTTCAAAGGCAAAGTCGAACTTCAACTCGACAAAGTCGAAAGGGCTTTCGATACACGTATCGCAAGCGCCTTGAATCGTATCGGCATTCCGTCTAAACATGACGTGGAGACACTCTCTGCTAAGCTCGATGAGCTGACGGCATTGCTCGAACGTGTCGCGCGTAAATCTTAAGGAGAACGGGATGGCTGGCAAAAAGACTACTGAAAAAGAAGGCAGCTCGTGGATCGGGAAGGTCGAAGACTACTCCCGCAAGATCTGGCTGGCTGGTTTAGGCGTGTACTCGAAGATTGACACTGACGGCAGCAAGCTCTTCGATACATTGGTCAAGGACGGTGAGAAAGCCGAGAAGCTCACCAAGAGCGCTGTCGGCAAAAAAGTCGATGCCGCCAAGGACTCCGCTTCGTCGGCCAAGTCGCGCATCAGCGGCGTGAAAGATCGCGCACTGGGCAAATGGGATGAGCTGGAAGGGGCTTTCGACAAGCGTCTGAACAGCGCCATTTCGCGCTTGGGTGTACCGAGCCGCAATGAGGTAAAAGCGCTGCACAGCAAGGTCGATACCCTGACCAAGCAAATCGAAAAACTCACCGGTGCCAAGGTTGCGCCTGTTGCGGCGAAAACCGCGGCAGCCAAACCAGCAGCCAAAAGCGTAGCCAAACCGTTGGCCAAGGCTACCGCTAAACCGGCAGCCAAAACTGCAGCGGCGAAACCTGCTGCCAAAGCGGCCGCTAAACCTGCAGCTAAAACCGCAGCGGCCAAACCGGCTGCCGCGAAGAAGCCAGCAGTGAAAAAACCGGCAGCCCCGAAAGCGGCCGCACCGAAACCAGCAGCGGCCGCCGCCAAACCGGTAACCCCGGTCAGCACGGCGAACTCCGCCGCTGCGCCGACCCCTGCTGTAACCCCGACTATCGCGCCGGCTCCGTCGACGCCAACCAGTCAGTCCTGATGATCGTTCCCACGCTCCGCGTGGGAATGCCTCACCGGACGCTCCGCGTCCATTGCGGCAGTGACGCAGAGCGTCACCGGCTGCATTCCCACGCGGAGCATGGAACGATCACGCCCTGCCTGCGAAGGTCGGGCGTTTTTGTTTGTGCATGCATTCTGGAAGGCTCCGAAGATCCAATGTGGGAGCGGGCTTGCTCGCGAAAGCGATTCATCATTCAACAGTGATGTCGATTGACACACCGATTTCGCGAGCAAGCCCGCTCCCACAGGGTCAGTCGTGCTCTTCGAGGTACTGCAACGCCAACCGCTCGGTTGCGATTTTCACCGGCGGCAGCAGATGCGGCGCCACCAGCATCATGATCTGATACACCACCAGTCTCACTTCACCTTCACGGTCGAGAATCCGCTGATAGTCCAGCGAGAACAGCAACGTCATGGTGATTTGTTCCACCAACTGCCCCAGCGCCTGGGTGTCACTGACCAACTGACCTTTAGCTTTCAACTGCGCCAGCAATGACGCCAGTGTGCGCTTCAACGCATTGAGCAGGTTGCGTATTCCCTTGGCCAGTTTCGGCAGGCGGCCGGCAAGGTTCGACAGGTCCTGGAACAGAAACCGGTAGTGGGCCAGGCGTTCGACGATCAGGTGCAGGAACAGCCAGTAATCATCAGGCGCCAATTCCACATCGGACGGTGGATCTAGCAAGGGCGTCAGCTCGGCCTGGAAACGCTCGAACAGCCCGAGGATCAGCGGTTCCTTGCCGTGGAAATGGTAGTAGAGGTTGCCCGGGCTGATGCCCATTTCGTTGGCCACTTCCATGGTGGACACATTCGGTTCGCCCTTCTGATTGAACAACTGCAGGGCACATTCGAGAATCCGGTCGCGGGTTTTCATCCAGTCTTCTTAATGGTCGAGTCATGCCACGGCCATTGGCGGCCGTGGTTCGTTGAACGTCAGCGCACGCGCACGTAAGTACCGGGTGCCGCCTCCATCGGTGGATAGTTCTGGTTGCCGAGGGCCATCTGGGTTTCGTGTTGCGCGCCGGAGCGTTCCTGAATCCAGCCCAGCCATTGTGTCCACCAACTACCGTCGACGCGCTTGGCGTCGTAATACCAGGCTCGCGGGTCGCTGCTCAGTTTCGGATTCTCGACGTAGTTCGCTTTCGGACTATTGGGCGGGTTGAGAATGCTCTGCACATGACCGCTGTTGGACAGCACAAAGCGCCGCTCGCCCCCCAGCAGCAATGTCGAGCGATACACCGCATCCCATGGGGTGATGTGATCATTCATGCCCGCCACGCTGAAACTGTCGACGGTGACTTTCTGCAGGTCGATTGGCGTGCCGCACACTTCCAGCCCGCCCGGATGATTCAGCGGGTTGTGCTTGAAGAAATCCAGCAGGTCGCCATGAAATGCCGCCGGCAGGCGCGTGTTGTCATTGTTCCAGTAGAGGATGTCGAACGCCGGCGGCTCCTTGCCCAGCAGGTAGTTATTGACGAAGTAATTCCAGATCAAATCGTTGGGCCGCATCCAGGCAAACACCCTGGCCATGTCGCGACCTTCCAGAACACCCTTCTGATACGAGCGGCGCTTGGCCGCTTCCAGCGTCTGTTCGTCGGCGAAGAGGGTGGCCGGGCTGTCTATCTGGCTGTCGAGCATACTGACCAGGTAGGTCGCACTGGACACACGTCGCAGCTGCCGCTTGGCCTGCAAATGCCCTTGCAGCGCGGCGATGGTCAGCCCGCCGGCACAGGCCCCCATCAGGTTGACCTCGCGAGCGCCGGTGATTGCCCGGCACACATTCATCGCTTCTTCGGCGGCTTCGACGTAAGACGACAACCCCCATTCGCGATGACGCACATCGGGATTGCGCCAGCTGATAATGAAGGTCTGCAAGCCGTTTTTAAGGGCGTACTGGACGAAGCTGTTGCCGGGGCTCAAGTCGAAAATGTAGTACTTGTTGATCTGTGGCGGGACAATCAGCAATGGCTTGGAATACTGCTTTTCGCTCATCGGCTTGTACTGGATCAGCTCCAGCAGCTCATTGCGAAACACCACGGAGCCGGTGGTGGTGGCGACCGTTTTGCCCACCTCGAATGCTTGTTTGGTGACTTGTCTTGGCAGACCGTCGTTGTGCATAAGGTCGTCGAGCAGATGGCCGATACCCCGCACCAGACTATTGCCGCCGGAGTTGAAAAACTCCTTGATCGCCAGCGGATTGAGCAGGGTGTTGGACGGCGCCACGGCATCGTTGATCAAGGCAAAGGCGAAGTGGGCGCGGGCACGATCGTCCGGGCTCATGTTGCTTTCGTCGATCCAGCTTTTGACTTCTTTCTGCCAGCTCAGATAGGCCTGCAGGCTGCGGCGATAAAAAGGATTGAGGCTCCACGTCGGGTCGGCAAAGCGACTGTCCTGCGGGTTGGTCGGGTGCAGGGTCTCACCCAACAGGACGCGGCCCAACTGGCCGCCCAGCTTCAAGGCATGCCGGGCCGTATACACCGGGTTGCGCAGGCCGTGGGTGGCCAGGCTGCGCAAGGTCGAAAGCAGGTCCCGGCCGCGCAGACCGGTAACCGCACTTTGTGCATTGATGAATGCAGCGGGAGTGGGCAAAGAGCCCTTCGCTGGTTTGTCGCGCATGAGTTAACACTCCTTCGTCATCAGGCCAAAAACAAACACACCCGAACAAAACACCATAGACGTTGTTACGGGTTGTTGCGCGGCACGGCCTCTTGCCGACTCCTTTTCATAAACAAAAGTCGGGATCGGTTAACCGCCCGATGGCGCCGGATGTGGATGCATTACTGCGCGCTGACGTTCTTCCTCAAGAAACTTCATGATGATCGGTGCCACCGCTTCGGCACGGGTAATCAAAAACAGATGCCCATCGTCGATGATGTGCAATTGGGCGTTGGGAATTCGCCAAGCCAACATGCGCATGTTGATCAGGGGGATCAGTGGATCGTCGTCGCCGGCCAACACCAGGGTCGGCTGGTTGATCTTGTGCAGCCAGTGAATGCTGGTCCAGCCGAGGCCGGCGAACAGCTGCCAGTAATAACCGAGTTTGCCTGCCGAGCGGACCCTGGCGGCGTGACTGGCTGCCAGGGTCGGATCGCGACGGAACGAGCCGCCATAGATCATCGGTGCGATACGGATCACATGGGATGGCTGGATGTAGCGCCGTGGGCTGGCCATCATCCACAGCACTTTCGGCTTGCCCGGCACCATCACGGCACCGGCCGCCGTGGCCGCCAATACCAGCTTCTTGCAGCGCTCGGGATAGTCATGGGCGAACTGCTGCGCCAGGGCGCCACCCCACGACACGCCGATCACGTTGACTTGCCCGTAATCGAGATAGTCGAGCATTCGCGCCGTGAGTTTCGCCAGGCCCGAAAAACGATACGGGCGGTTGGGAGTCGATGAGCCGCCGACGCCGGGTACGTCGAAGGCGATGACTTCCAGGTCCGGATCCAGAGCCTGGACGAACGGGAATATCAGCTCCAGGTTGGCGCCGATGCCGTTGAAAATCAGCAAGGGCGTCAAGTGAGGCTTGCCGGGGCGTACCGCAGTGCGGAGGGTCTGGCCATCCAGGTTGACGGTACGAAAGACGAACGGTTGCGGCATGCACGGAGCCCTGTAGGTTTTAAACGCGGATCGAGCCGTCCCGGGCCGTCGCAGAATGTTCGAGGCTGGCCTCGAGAGTGATGGGTAGAAATCGCGGCACCTCCCAGTGCCGCGGACTGCGAGTTATTTGAAGCTCAACGTTCATGCACGTAAGTGCCCGGCGAAGCCTCACCCGCTGGATAGGCCTTGTTGCCAAGGTTGGCGGGGGATTTTTTCAGTTTGCCCGAACGCTCGGCCTGCCATGCCTGCCAATGCAACCACCAGGAATCGGTGTGCTTGGTGGAGTTTTCCATCCACTCTTCGGCTTTGACCGGCATGTCGGTGCTGGTCATGTAGCGCGCTTTCGGATTGCCCGGAGGGTTCAGAATGCTCTGGATATGCCCACTGCTGGACAGTACGAACTCGACTTTACCGCCGAACAGCTGTGCGGATTTGTAGCAGGACTTCCACGGAGTGATGTGATCGTTGGTGCCGGCCAGGGAAAAGATGTCGGCGGTCACCTGCTTGAGGTCGATCGGCGTGCCGCACACTTCCAGGGCATCGGGGCGGATCAGTGGGTTGTTTTTGAACATCTCGATCAGGTCGCCGTGGAACGCCGCGGGCAACCGGGTGGTGTCGTTGTTCCAGAACAGAATGTCGAAAACCGGCGGCTCATTACCCAGCAGGTAGTTGTTGACCCAGTAGTTCCAGATCAGGTCGTTGGGGCGCATCCAGGCGAAGACTTTCGCCATGTCGCGACCTTCCAGCACACCGGCCTGGTAGGAATGGCGCTTGGCGGCTTCGAGGGTCTGCTCGTCGACGAACAGGGCCACATCGCTGTCCAGGGTGGTGTCCAACACGCTGACCAGCAGGGTGAGGGCGTTGACCTTCTTCTCGCCGATCGCTGCGTAGTGGCCCAGCAGGGCGGTGCAAGTGATGCCGCCGGAGCAGGCACCGAGCATGTTCACGTCTTTGCTGCCGGTGATCGCCGTGACGACATCGACCGCTTCCTTGAGCGCTTCGATGTAAGTCGACAGACCCCACTCGCGCTGCTCCTTGGTCGGGTTGCGCCAACTGACGATGAATGTCTGCACGTTGTTGCGCAGGCAGAAGCGCGCCAGGCTCTTGTCCGGGCTCAGGTCGAAAACGTAGAACTTGTTGATCTGTGGCGGCACCACCAGCAGCGGGCGTTCATGCACCTGCTCGGTGATCGGTCGGTACTGGATCAGCTCCAGCACGTCGTTGCGAAACACCACTGCGCCTTCAGTCACGCCCAGGCTCTTGCCGACTTCGAACGCGCCCATATTGACCTGGCTCGGCATGCCGCCGTTGTGCACCAGATCCTTGGCCAGATGGGAGAGACCGTCGAGCAGGCTTTTGCCACCGGTTTCGAAGAAGCGTTTGACCGCCGCCGGGTTGGCCGCCGTGTTGGTCGGGGCCATGGCTTCGGTCATGAGGTTAATCACAAAATGACCGCGAGCGACGTCCTTGGGCGAGAGGTTGCTGTCATCGATCCACGCGTGAAGCTCCTTGCGCCACGCCAGATAAGTTTGCAAATAACGTTTGTAGAGCGGGTTCTGACTCCAGGCCGGATCAAGGAAGCGACGGTCATCGCTTTGTGGTTGAAGCTCGGATTTTCCCAACAGCACGTTCTTGAGTTCGATGCCGAAATGGGCGACATGTTTGACACTGTGGATGGGTTGCCTGATGGCCTGGCTCAGCACCATGCGAGCAGAGCCCAAGAGATCCTTTCTACGTAGTCCAACAACAGGATTCAGCCCCAAGGTGTTTTCCGAAGCCTGAAATTTCAAGTCATCGTTAAGCTTGTTACTCATCTACGACGCTCCATTGTCCTGAGGCGAGTACCTGAGCCCAGCTGTGTAGTCACACAACAAACGCCAGGTACTACTGCTCGGGTGACCGTTAATTGCGCATAGCTACAAATGCACGGAACTTGCCAGCTCCATTGGTTACCCGAGTTTAATTTTTTTCGCAAGCGGGCCAATCGTTGACCCGGCAGCCAAGCATTCAAACAGATGGAATTAGAAAATGCCCTCTAAACAGCCAGAGGCCTGACCTAGAGCATCAGCTTGACGACGGATTCATTCGGATCACGGGTCTTTCCAGCCGCTTTGAGTTCCGCAAGATAATCACTCCAGAGATCTTCTTGGCGCACTGCCAGCTGGTACAGATATTCCCAAGTGAACAGTCCGCTGTCGTGGCCGTCGTCGAAGGTCAATTTCAGTGCGTACTGACCGGCCGGTTCGACCTTGCTCAGGCCTACGCCGATCTTGCCAAATTGCAGGACAGGTTTGCCGTGGCCCTGGACTTCGGCGGAAGGAGAATGCACGCGAAGGAACTCGGCGGGCAGGTGATATTCCTCGCCGGACGCGTATCTGAGCGTCAGGGTTTTTGAGGCTTTGTGGAGTTTGATGTCGGTGGGGAGTTGGGTCATGGCCGGCAGTCCGTCTTTGTGGGAGACCTGTTGAACCTGATCTGCAAAACACCACAGTTCTAATGTGGGAGCGGGCTTGCTCGCGAAAGCGGTGTAGCAGTCAACACAGGTGTTGAATGTTACGGCCTCTTCGCGAGCAAGCCCGCTCCCACAGGTTCGCTGACACTGTAAGTATGGCTTACAGGATATAACGGGACAGGTCTTCGTTCTGCGCCAATTCGCCCAAGTGGCTGTTGACGTAATCGGCATCGATCAGGATAGGCTTGTCCTCGTGGGTGCTGGCCAGATCACCGGCGCTGAACGACACCTCTTCGAGCAGACGCTCGAGCAGGGTGTGCAGGCGACGGGCGCCAATGTTTTCGGTTTTCTCGTTGACCTGCCAGGCGATCTCGGCGAGACGCTTGATGCCGTCCGGCTGGAACTCGATGTTCAGGCCTTCGGTTTTCAGCAGTGCACAATACTGCTCGGTGAGTGAGGCATGTGGTTCGCTGAGGATGCGCTCGAAATCTTCCGGGCTCAGGGCCTTGAGCTCAACCCGAATTGGCAGACGACCTTGCAGCTCGGGCACCAGATCGCTCGGCTTGCTCAGGTGGAACGCACCGGAAGCGATGAACAGGATATGGTCGGTCTTGACCATGCCCAGTTTAGTGTTGACGGTGCAGCCTTCGATCAGCGGCAGCAAGTCGCGCTGTACGCCCTCGCGGGACACGTCGATGCCACCGGAATTGCCACGCTTGGCGACCTTGTCGATTTCGTCGATGAACACGATGCCGTGCTGCTCAACGGCTTCCAGGGCCTTGGCCTTCAATTCTTCTTCGTTGACCAGGCGACCGGCTTCTTCGTCGCGAACCAGTTTCAGCGCTTCCTTGACCTTGAGCTTGCGGTTTTTGCGCTTGCCCTTGCCCATGTTGGCGAACAGGCTCTGCAACTGGTTGGTCATTTCTTCCATGCCCGGTGGCGCGGAGATATCGACGCCGGACACTTCGGCCACTTCGATTTCGATCTCCTTGTCATCCAGCTGACCTTCACGCAGGCGTTTGCGGAATAGCTGACGGGTGTTGGAGTCGGCCGACGGTGCGGAGTCCTCGTTGCTGAAGCCCATGCGTGCCGGTGGCAGCAAAGCGTCGAGGATGCGTTCTTCGGCGGCGTCTTCGGCGCGGTGGCGAACCTTGGTCATTTCCTGTTCGCGCAGCAGTTTGATCGCGGCGTCGGCCAGATCACGAATGATCGATTCGACGTCGCGGCCGACGTAGCCCACTTCGGTGAACTTGGTTGCTTCGACTTTGATGAACGGCGCGTTGGCGAGCTTGGCCAGGCGACGGGCGATCTCGGTTTTACCGACACCGGTCGGGCCGATCATCAGGATGTTCTTGGGGGTGACTTCGACGCGCAGCTCTTCGGGCAGCTGCATCCGGCGCCAGCGGTTGCGCAAGGCGATGGCGACGGCGCGTTTGGCATCGTCCTGGCCAATGATATGGCGATTGAGTTCGTGGACGATTTCACGGGGGGTCATGGGCATAATAATTGGCGGTCCTCAAGCAAAAGTGAGCCGTGGCGCTAGGCCGAAACAGGCTTACTCAGCGAGGTCCTGCTCCTCGATGGTGAAGGTGTGGTTGGTGAATACGCAGATGTCGCCGGCGATGCCGAGCGCTGTTTCGACAATTTCCCGGGCCGACAAATCGGTTTTCTTCAACAGGGCACTCGCGGCAGCCTGGGCGTAGCCGCCGCCGGAACCCATGGCGATCAGGCCTTCTTCGGGCTCAACCACGTCACCGTTGCCGGTGATGATCAGGGAGGCATCTTTGTTGGCGACCGCGAGCATGGCTTCGAGGCGGCTGAGGGTGCGGTCGGTGCGCCATTCTTTGGCGAGTTCGACGGCGGCGCGAACCAGGTGGCCCTGATGTTTCTCGAGCTGGCCTTCGAAACGCTCGAAGAGGGTGAAGGCGTCAGCGGTGGCCCCGGCAAAACCGGCGATAACCTGGCCGTGGTACAGGCGGCGAACTTTCTTCGCGTTGCCTTTCATTACGGTATTGCCGAGCGAAACCTGGCCGTCGCCGCCCATGACGACTTTGCCGTGGCGGCGAACTGAAACGATGGTGGTCAAGGGAGAGTCTCCACGCAGCGGGGCGAAAATGCCTTCTGCCAACTCATATGGGGGTGGTGGAGCGTTTTTCAACTGTAGGACGCGGCGGGGGACGAGCGGTGTGGGGCAGGGATGGGGTGTTGTCTGATCGATCGTTCCCACGCAGAGCGTGGGAACGATCAGTGGAAGGTCAGCGACTCTGGCGTTGTTGTAACAGCAGGTTGCTGAAACCGCTGCCAGCCAGTTGTTTCTGGGCGGTGGTCAGCTGTTCGCGGTTGCTGAACGGGCCGACCAGCACCCGATACCAGGTCTCGTCCTTCACGGTGCCGGATTCAACCGCCACGGCCTGCCCCAGCAGGATGATCTGCGCACGCACCTTGTCGGCATCGGCTTCTTTGCGGAATGAGCCTGCCTGCAGGAAGAACTTGGTCACCGGCGCAGCTTTTGCCACGGGTGGCGCTGGCGGCGGGGTGATGCCGGCCAATGCCGCTTGAGCCCGGGCGGTGTCGATCTTCGCCGCTTCCGCAGGCGTCACCGGCGTGGTCGGAATGGCCGGCACTTGCGGCGTCGGCAGAGTTTTCTCCGGCACCGCGTCCGGCGGCACGATGACTTCCGATTCCGGCAGCAAGGTGTAGAAGTCGTACTTGGGCTTCACCGGTTGCGTCGGGCTCGGCGGGGTCTTGTTGGCCTCGGCGATCTTGGTGGCTTTCTGCTGCTCGATCTTCTCGCGCTTGACGGTATCGCTGCCCTTGCCCGGCTCCAGCTTCATCAGGAACACAATGAACGCGCCGACCGTCAGGCCGATGGCCATCCACAGCCAGCCCGGGATCGGTTGCTTTGCAGGAGCTTGGTAACGGCTGGCGCCACGCTTGGGTGCAGGTTTTTTCTTGGCAGCCAACTTACATACGCTCCAGAGTTTCCAGACCCAAGAGTTCCAGGCCTTGCTTGAGAGTGCGACCGGTCAGCGCGGCGAGGCGCAGACGGCTCTGCATTTGCGCCGGGGTGTCGGCGCCGAGGATCGGGCAGTTCTCGTAGAAGCTGGAGAACAGGCCGGCAACATCGTACAGGTAGGTGCACAGGATATGCGGCGTGCCTTTGTCGGACACGTTATTCAGGATTTCGCCGAACTGCGCCAGTTTCGCCGCCAGCTCATGTTCGTGTGCGGCTTCGAGGACGATCTGTCCTTCGACTTCGCTGAAATCCTTGCCGAGTTTGCGGAACACACCGGCCACGCGGGTGTAGGCGTACAGCAGGTATGGCGCGGTGTTGCCTTCGAAGTTCAGCATCAGGTCGAAGTTGAAGCTGTAGTCGCTGGTGCGGTGCTTGGACAGGTCGGCGTATTTCACGGCGCCGATGCCCACGACCTTGGCGATGTTGCGCAACTCGTCTTCGGCAAGCGTCGGGTTCTTCTCCTTCACCAGCGTGTAGGCGCGTTCCTGGGCTTCGGTCAGCAGGTCGATCAGCTTCACGGTGCCGCCGTCACGGGTCTTGAACGGACGGCCATCGGCGCCGTTCATGGTGCCGAAGCCCATGTGTTCCATTTCCATCGGGTGCGTCACGAAGCCGGCCAGGCGCGCGACCTGGAACACTTGCTGGAAGTGCAGGGCCTGGCGCTGGTCGACGAAGTACAACGCGCGATCAGCCTTGAGCTTGCCGCTACGGTAGCGCACGGCCGCGAGGTCGGTGGTGGCGTAGAGGTAGCCGCCGTCGGCCTTGACGATGATCACCGGCAGCGGTTCGCCATCAGCGGTCTTGAATTCGTCGAGGAACACGCACTGGGCGCCGTTGCTTTCGACCAGCAGGCCAGCGGCCTTGAGGTCGTTGACCACGTTGATCAGGTCGTCGTTATAGGCGCTTTCACCCATCACGTCGGCCATGGTCAGTTTGACGTTCAACAGTTCATAGATTTTCTGGCAGTGCGACAGCGAGATGTCTTTGAACTTGGTCCACAGCGCCAGGCAGTCTGGGTCGCCGGCTTGCAGCTTGACCACCAGGCCACGGGCGCGATCAGCGAACTCTGCGGATTCGTCGAAGCGTTGTTTGGCGGCGCGGTAGAAGTTTTCCAGGTCCGACAGCTCGTCGCTGGTGATCGGGTTTTCCTGCAGATAAGCCATCAGCATGCCGAACTGGGTGCCCCAGTCGCCCACGTGGTTCTGGCGGATCACTTCGTCACCGAGGAATTCCAGAACCCGGGCCACGCCATCGCCGATGATGGTCGAACGCAAGTGGCCGACGTGCATCTCTTTGGCCAGGTTCGGCGCCGACAGGTCTACCACGGTGCGCTGCACCGGGCCGGCTTTGCGCACGCCGATGTGGTCGTCGGCCAGCGCCGCGTCCAGGCGGGTCGCCAGGGCTTGGGTGTTCTGGAAGAAGTTCAGGAAGCCAGGGCCGGCGATTTCGGCTTTGGAGACGTTCTCGTCAGCCGGCAGCGCGGCGATGATTTTCTCGGCCAGGTCACGCGGCTTCATGCCCGCAGGCTTGGCCAGCATCATGGCGATGTTGCTGGCGAAGTCGCCGTTTTTCTTGTCGCGAGAGTTTTCCACCTGGATCGCCGGCGACAGGCCTTCAGGCAACACACCTTCGTTGACGAGTTGGGTGATGGCTTGTTGGATCAGCTGGCGAATGGTGTCTTTCATGGTGTTCTCTGTCGACCGCAAGCGCGGCGGCGCTTCGATGCGCTGGTGGAAAAACTGGGTATTATCCGTGGCGAAGACGGGCTTGCCAACTATAGCGGGCAGGTTATGGATATGTGGTGACAAATAGGGCCTCTTCGCGGGCAAGCCTCGCTCCTACGGGGATGCGTTTGACCACCGTAGGAGCGAGGCTTGCCCGCGAAGGCAATCTTCCAATCAATACAAATCGACCGGATCCACATCCAGCGACCAACGCACCGCCCGCCCGCTCGGCATCTGCTCCAAAACCAGCAACCAACTGCTTAGCAATCGATGCAGCGGTGCCCGGGCCGTCGCTTGCAGCAACAACTGCGCACGATAACGTCCGGCTCGGCGCTCCATCGGCGCAGGCACTGGCCCCAGCAACTCAATCCCGGTCAGATTTTGCTCGACCAGCAAACGCTCGGCCTCGCTGCACGCTTCATCGAGGAAGCCTTCAGCCTGCCCCGGTTTATGCGCTTCGGCCCGCAGCAGCGCGAGATGCGCAAACGGCGGCAAACCGGCCGCGCGACGCTCGCTCAACGCCTGTTCGGCAAAGGCGAAATAGCCCTGTTCGGTCAGTTGCACCAGCAGTGGATGATCCGCCAGGTGCGTCTGGATAATCACTTTGCCCGGCTCTTCGGCCCGGCCCGCGCGCCCGGCGACCTGGACAATCAACTGCGCCATGCGTTCGCTGGCGCGGAAATCACCAGAGAACAATCCGCCGTCGGCATCGAGAATCGACACCAGGGTCACCCGTGGAAAGTGGTGTCCTTTGGCAAGCATCTGCGTGCCGACCAGAATGCACGGCTGGCCTTTCTGAATGGTGGCGAACAGTTGATTCATCGCATCTTTGCGTGAAGTGCTGTCGCGGTCGACCCGCAATACCGGAACACCGGGAAACAGGATGCCCAGCCGCTCTTCGGCACGCTCGGTACCAGCACCCACGGGGCGCAAATCGACTTTGCCGCATTTCGGGCAATGGCGGGGCACCCGCTCGACTTCGCCGCAATGGTGACAACGCAGTTCGCCTGAGCGCTGGTGCACGGTCATCCGCGCATCGCAGCGCTTGCACTCGGACATCCAGCCGCAGTCGTGGCACAGCAGCGTTGGGGCGAACCCTCGGCGATTGAGGAACACCAGCACCTGCTGGCCGGCGGCCAGGGTCTGACCGATGGCTTGCTGCATCGGCCCGGAAATGCCGCTGTCCAGCGGGCGACTTTTCACGTCCAGGCGCAGGAAGCGCGGTTGCTTGGCGCCACCCGCCCGCTCATTCAGGCGTAAGAGGCCGTAACGACCGGTGTAGGCGTTTTGCAGGCTTTCCAGCGAAGGCGTGGCGGATCCGAGGACAATCGGGATGTTTTCCTGCCGGGCGCGGACCAGTGCCAGGTCGCGGGCGTGGTAACGCAGGCCTTCCTGCTGTTTATAGGAGCCGTCGTGCTCTTCATCAATGATGATCAGTCCGGGGTTCTTCATCGGCGTGAACAGTGCCGAACGGGTACCGATAATAATGTCGGCCTCGCCATCCCGCGCCGCCAGCCAGGCTTCCAGGCGTTCGCGGTCATTGACTGCGGAGTGGATCAGCGCGATGCGCGCATTGAAGCGCTGCTCGAAGCGCGCCAGGGTTTGCGGGCCGAGGTTGATCTCCGGGATCAGCACCAGGGCTTGCTTGCCGGCCTCGAGCGTTTCGCGGATCAGTTGTAAATAGACTTCGGTCTTGCCGCTGCCGGTGACGCCGGCCAGCAGGAACGCGTGATAACGGTCGAACCCGGAGCGAATCGCCTCGTAAGCGGCGCGCTGCTCCGGGTTGAGCGGCAATTCGGGTTGCGCCAGCCAGTGTTCGTGGCGCACTCCGGGCGCGTGCTTGCGGATGTCTACCTGCACCAGATCCTTGGCCAGCAACAGATCGAGGCTGTCCTTGCTCAGCATCAATTTGCTCAGCAGTTGATGAGCGACGCCGTGGGGATGCTGGGCCAGGGTCGCCAGGGCTTCACGCTGTCGCGGTGCGCGGGCAATGCGCGGATCATCGAGGCTGGCGCCGGGCGCGGCGGACCAAAAACGCTCCTGACGAGCTTCGGCCAGTTCACCCTGACGCAATAATACCGGCAGCGCCCAGCTCAACGTGTCGCCGAGGCTGTGCTGGTAATACTGGGAAGTCCATAGGCACAGCTTGAACAGCGCGGGCGGCAGTGGTGGTACGGCATCGAGCAGTGCCAGGGCCGGTTTGAGTTTTTCTGCCGGTACTTCGCTGGTGTCGGTGACCTCCACCAGAATCCCGATCATCTCTCGCCTGCCGAACGGCACCCGCAAGCGCATGCCAGGGTGTAGCTGGGCGCGCAGGACTCCGGCCGGCGCGCGGTAGTCGAACAGGCGACGCAGGGGAGAAGGCAGGGCGAGGCGCAAAATGGCGTTGGGCACGCGATTGTTTTCTCGATGAGAGGGCGATGAAGAAGGCCGGGAGCCTAGCAGACGACTGGTTTAAGCGACAGCTTGCGTGAATGGCATTGTCTGGTAGAATCCGCGGCCTAATTACGTGCGGTATTCAACAATGGTGTTGAGTGGCGGCACGCTAGCCTGAGGAATACATCATGAAAGCCGATATCCATCCAACATACGAAATCACCGCAGTTACCTGCAGCTGTGGCAACAAGTTCGAAACTCGTTCGAACCTGGCCAAGCCTCTGGCGATCGACGTATGCAACGAGTGCCACCCGTTCTACACCGGTAAGCAGAAGACTCTGGATACTGGCGGCCGTGTACAGCGCTTCGCAGACCGTTTCGGCGCTTTCGGCAAGAAAGCTCCAGCAGCTGCAGAGTAAGGTTGAAGGGCCCGATGGGCTTTTCCTTGCTGATGAAAAAGGCGTCCCTCGCGGGCGCCTTTTTTATGTCTGCGATTTGGCTTTCCGGTGCCCAGGCTTTCTGCCCGGCGCCGAGCGGGCTGACGTCGGTCGCGGTGCAGCGGGTGGTGGATGGCGACACCTTGCGCCTGCGCGATGGTCGCAGCGTGCGCATGATCGGTTTGAATACGCCTGAGCTGGGCAAGCAGGGCCGTTCCGACGAGCCGTTCGCCGTGGCCGCGCGCAAACGCCTTGAAGCGCTGGTGGCTGCCAGCGACGGGCAGGTCGGTTTGCTGCCGGGTAAAGAAAGCGAGGACCATTACGGTCGCACCCTGGCGCATGTCTACGGCGTCGATGGTGCCAACTTCGAAGCGCAAATGCTCGCCGAGGGCCTCGGTTTTCAGGTGGCGGTGGCGCCGAATGTCGATTTGGTCGCCTGTCAGCAAGCCGCGGAACGCAGTGCTCGTCAGGCCGGTCTCGGGTTGTGGCGACAATCACCTGTACTGAAAGCGGAGCAGATCAGCGCCTCCGGTTTCGCCATGCTCAGTGGTCGTGTGAGCAAGGTTCAGCGCAATCGCGGCGGGGTTTGGATCGAGTTGCAGGATTCGGTTGTATTGCGGGTTGCACCCAATCTGCTTGGTCAGTTCGATGTCGCGTCGCTTGAACAGCTCAAAGGCAAGCAAGTCGAGGCTCGAGGCTGGGTAGTGGATCGTTCGCGTCGCGGCGGACTGCAGCCGGGGCAGGCGCGCTGGCTTCTGCCGCTGACCGATCCGGCGATGTTGCAGGCGGCACCGTAAGAAAAAACTGTAGACATTTTTTATATTGATTGTGAACAGTCTATCCCTTGTGTTTCGTGGCTCTTGGCCCAAAGTCGTAGGGCCGGGCGCTTGACAGGGGTGACTGGTCAGTCTTGTGAGGACTTTGCGAGGCGAGTATCCTCGGCGGTCCGTCTGTCCAACAGTAAAAAGCGGAATGCCCATATGTCTGATTTGAAAACTGCCGCTCTCGAATATCACGCCCATCCCCGTCCAGGGAAGCTGAGTGTCGAGCTCACCAAGGCCACCGCTACCGCCCGCGATCTGTCGCTGGCCTACAGCCCCGGCGTAGCCGAACCAGTACGCGAAATCGCCCGCGATCCTGAACTGGCCTACAAATACACCGGCAAGGGCAACCTGGTTGCAGTCATTTCCGATGGCACCGCGATTCTCGGCCTGGGTAACCTCGGCCCATTGGCTTCCAAGCCGGTTATGGAAGGTAAAGGTGTACTGTTCAAGCGCTTCGCCGGCATCGACGTGTTCGACATCGAAGTCGACTCCGAAAGCCCGCAAGCCTTCATCGACACCGTCAAGCGTATCTCCATCACCTTCGGTGGCATCAACCTGGAAGACATCAAGGCACCTGAGTGCTTTGAGATCGAACGCGCTCTGATCGAGCAGTGCGACATTCCGGTATTCCACGATGACCAGCACGGCACCGCAATCGTTACTGCAGCCGGCATGATCAACGCCCTGGAAATCGCTGGCAAAACCCTGGCTGACGCCAAAATCGTCTGCCTGGGCGCCGGTGCTGCGGCCATCTCCTGCATGAAATTGCTGGTGAGCATGGGCGCCAACATCGAAAACATCTACATGGTTGACCGTACCGGCGTGATCCACTCCGGCCGTGACGACCTGAACCAGTACAAGGCTGTATTCGCTCACGCGACCGAGAAGCGCACCCTGGCTGACGCGCTGGAAGGCGCTGACGTGTTCGTTGGCCTGTCCGGTCCGAACCTGCTGAGTGCTGAAGGCCTGAAATCCATGGCGGCCAACCCGATCGTGTTCGCGTGCTCGAACCCGGATCCGGAAATCTCCCCGGAACTGGCTCACGCCACCCGTGACGACGTGATCATGGCCACCGGCCGTTCGGACTACCCGAACCAGGTCAACAACGTACTGGGCTTCCCGTTCATCTTCCGTGGTGCCCTGGACGTTCGCGCCAAGCGCATCAACGAAGAAATGAAAGTGGCGGCCGCCAACGCCCTGCGTGAACTGGCCAAGCTGCCAGTGCCTCAGGAAGTGTGCGACGCCTACGGCGGCATCAAGCTGGAATTCGGTCGTGAGTACATCATTCCGAAACCAATGGATGCCCGTCTGATCACCCTGATCTCCGATGCCGTGGCCAAAGCTGCGATCGAGACCGGTGTGGCGACCCTGCCGTATCCGAAGAACTACCCGCTGAAAAGCGTGGATGACGTTTTCAACGGCTAAGCCGTTGTAGCGCTTCAACCAAAAGCCCCGGCTCTAACGAGTCGGGGCTTTTTTTTCAGCAGATGATCGTTCCCACGCTCTGCGTGGGAATGCCTCAAGGGACGCTCCGCGTTCCAGCTCTAGAAAAGGGACGCGGAGCGTCCCGGGCTGCATTCCCACGCAGAGCGTAGGAACGATCGGCAGGCCAAAAAAAGCCCCGCACTTCTTTCGAGGGCGGGGCTTTTAGGTGTTGCTACACGATCAGAACAAATCGATCGGCGCCGCTTCATCCGCTGGCAGCGGGCTGCCCGGCACATTGCCGTTGCCCAGCTCGTTCGCCGACGGTGGCGTGTCTTCGGCCTTGAACAGTTCGAAGTAGGCGCCTGGCGTGCCAGGGGTGGCTGCACGGCCGCTGATCGGGTCGACACGCAGGCTGAGAATGCCTTCCGGCTCCGCCTGGGTGTGAGGCGGCTTGTCTTTAAGGGCCGCCGCCATGTAGTTCATCCAGATAGGCAAGGCAACGGTGCCGCCGAACTCGCGTTTACCCAGGCTTTCCGGTTGGTCGAAGCCAGTCCAGACGGTGGTTACGTAATCGGCGTTATAGCCGGAGAACCAGGCGTCCTTGGATTCGTTGGTGGTGCCGGTCTTGCCTGCGATGTCGCTGCGACCCAGGGCCAGCGCACGGCGGCCGGTGCCGAGTTTGATCACATCCTCAAGCATGCTGTTGAGGATGTAGGTGGTGCGCCCATCGACGATACGGTCGGCCACGGCTGGCGTTTGTGGCACTGGCTGGGCGCTCGGCGCTTCGCCTGGAGTGGCATTGACCGTGAAGGTGTTGGAGGCCGGCACAGCGATGCCATCGCTGGCTACGGCGCCTTTCGGAACACTCGGCGGGTTGGCGACGAATAGCGTGTCGCCGTTGCGGCTTTCGATTTTATCGATGATGTATGGGGTGATCTTGTAGCCGCCGTTAGCGAATGTAGCCCAGCCAGTGGCGATCTCCATGGGGGTCAAAGTCGCGGTGCCCAGCGCCAGGGACAGGTTGCGCGGCAGATCCTGTTTGTTGAAGCCGAACTTGCTGATGTAGTCGATGGTGCGGTCGACACCCAGCGCTTGGAGCAGGCGGATCGATACCAGGTTGCGCGACTTATAGAGCGCTTCACGCATGCGGATCGGGCCGAGGAAGGTGTTGGTGTCGTTCTTCGGACGCCAGACCTTGTCCAGGTATTCGTCTACGAACACGATCGGTGCGTCGTTCACCAGGCTGGCGGCGGTGTAGCCGTTGTCCAGGGCGGCGCTGTAGACGAACGGCTTGAAGCTCGAACCCGGCTGACGCTTGGCCTGCATGGCGCGGTTGTAATTGCTCTGCTCGAAGGCGAAACCGCCGACCAGCGAACGAATGGCGCCGTTCTGCGGGTCGAGGGAAACCAGTGCGCCCTGGGCCTGTGGAATCTGGCTGAATTTGAGTGAATTGTCTGGTTGACGCTGTACGCGAATCAGATCACCGACCTGCGCGACCTCCGACGGCTGCTTCGGATTGGCGCCCATGCTGTTGGTGTTCAGGAACGGACGAGCCCACTTCATGGTGTCCCAGGCGACGTGCTCTTCGCCAGTACCCGTGCGGGTCAACACCTGTACGCCGTTCTTGTCGACCTGGGTCACGATCGCCGGTTCCAGGCCGCTGATGATTCGCTGTTTGGTCAACTCCTGAGTCCAGGCCTCTCGGGTTTTACCCGGCAGGCGTGACTCGGGGCCGCGATAACCGTGCCGTTGGTCGTAGGTCATCAAGCCTTCGTGAACCGCGGTGTTGGCCATCTCCTGCAAATTGCTCGGCACTGTGGTGGTGACACGGAAACCTTCGGTGTACGCATCGCTGCCATAGCGGCCGACCATTTCGGCACGGGCCATTTCGGCGACGTACGGTGCGTTCACTTCCGGGGTCGGCACATGGTAGCTGGCGTTCAGCGGCTCATTGATCGCGGTTGTGTAGTCGGCTTCGGTGATCTTGCCGAGCTTGTACATGCGCCCCAGGATCCAGTCGCGACGCTCCTTGCTGCGGGCCGGGTTGGCCAGCGGGTTGAAGCGTGACGGGGCTTTTGGCAGGCCGGCGATCATCGCCATCTGCGCCAGGCTGACGTCACGAATCGACTTGCCGTAATAGACCTGTGCCGCCGCCTCGATGCCATAGGCGCGGTTGCCCAGATAGATCTTGTTGACGTACAGCTCGAGGATCTCGTCCTTGGTCAACTGCCGTTCGATCTGCAGGGCCAGGAGGATTTCGGTGGTTTTGCGCGAGAAGCTGCGTTCGCTGGTCAGAAAGAAGTTTTTCGCCACCTGCATGGTGATGGTGCTGCCGCCGGACTGAATGTGTCCGCTCTTAATCAACTGCGTGGCGGCACGCATCAGGCTGCTGGGATCGACGCCGTAGTGGTTGGCGAAATTGTCGTCTTCAGCACTTAGTAACGCATTAATGAAATTGGGGGGAATGTCGGCGAAACGGATTGGCGTACGGCGCATTTCGCCAAATTCTGCGATCAACTTGTTGTCGCTGCTGTACACCCGCAAAGGAATCTGCAACTGAATGCTTCTCAGCGCCTCCACGGATGGCAATCCAGGGCTAAGGTAAAGAAAAGCGCCGCTCAGACCCAGGAGCAGTCCGCAGAAAACGGCGACGATGGACCAACCGAAAAATTTCAGCAGACGAATCAAGGCTTTTGGATATCCAGGGCAAAAAATGAATTAGGCATCAGGGTTCAGGCTATACAGAGAATGACCCGCGCTTGCAGTGAAAGCGGAAAAACGCTCGGCATTATAAGCATTTTTCCGTCGGGAGCGTCATTTGCGCTTCTGTCAAGACGGGGGGTATTGAACGCAATGGATATTACAGAGTCCGTAACTCACGGATAGTCATAGGGAATTGGTAGTGCTAGGACTCTTCAATAAAAAAGCCAATTCGCTTCTGGGGATCGACATCAGCTCCACGTCGGTGAAGCTATTGGAGCTAAGTCGCCAGGGCGACCGCTATCGGGTTGAGGCCTATGCGGTCGAACCGCTGCCCGCCAGTGCCGTGGTCGAGAAAAATATCGCCGAGCTCGAAGGCGTGGGGCAGGCTCTTGCGCGGGTGCTATCCAAGGCCAAAACCAGCCTCAGGAACGTTGCCGTGGCTGTGGCCGGTTCGGCGGTAATCACCAAGACCATCGAGATGGACGCCGGTCTTTCCGACGACGAGATGGAAAACCAGCTGAAGATCGAGGCTGATCAGTACATTCCTTATCCACTGGACGAAGTGGCGATCGACTTTGAGGTGCAGGGCGTGTCGGCGCGCAACCCCGAGCGGGTCAATGTGCTGCTGGCGGCGTGTCGCAAGGAAAACGTTGAAGTCCGTGAAGCGGCCCTGGCCTTGGCCGGGCTAACTGCGCGAGTGGTCGATGTCGAAGCCTATGCCCTGGAGCGATCGTTCGGCCTGCTGGCAACCCAGTTGGCCGCTTCTCAGGAGCGGCTGACCGTGGCGGTGGTCGACATCGGTGCCACCATGACCACCCTGAGCGTGCTGCACAACGGGCGGATCATCTACACCCGCGAACAATTGTTCGGCGGCCGTCAACTGACGGAAGAGATCCAGCGTCGTTATGGCCTGACGGTCGAACAGGCGGGGCTGGCGAAGAAACAGGGCGGTTTGCCGGACGATTACGCCAGCGAGGTCTTGCAGCCGTTTCGTGACGCGCTGGTGCAACAGGTGTCGCGTTCGTTGCAGTTTTTCTTTGCCTCCGGTCAGTACAACTCGGTCGATCACATCCTCCTGGCCGGCGGCACCGCCTCGGTCCCCGGACTGGATCGGTTGATCGAGCAGCGACTGGGTACGCCGACCCAGGTCGCCAATCCATTCTCCGACATGACCCTGAGCAGCAAGGTCAACGCCGGTGCCCTGGCGAGCGATGCCCCGGCACTGATGATCGCCTGCGGGCTGGCCCTCAGGAGTTTCGACTGATGGCGCGGATCAATCTTTTACCCTGGCGTGAAGAGTTGCGCGAAGGGCGTCGCAAACGCTTTTTGCTGGCGTTGGTTGGTGTGCTGGTGGGGTCAGTGGGCGCGCTGCTGATTGCGGACCAGGTCATTAACGGCGCCATTAATCGGCAAGTCGCCCGTAACGATTACATCGGCAAGCAGATTGCGGTGGTCGACGAGCGGATCAAACAGATCAGCGACCTGAAGGCCCGTCGACAGCAACTCGTGGAGCGCATGCGCATTATTCAGGACCTGCAGGGCAACCGGCCGATCAGCGGGAGAATTTTCGATCAGTTGGCGCGGACGTTGCCGGACGGAGTTTATTTCACCGAGGTGAAAATGGTCGGCAAAACCGTGTCCATCACCGGCGCGGCGGAGTCCAACAATCGTGTTTCGGATCTGATGCGCAATCTTGATGCGTCCGACTGGTTCGATGCGCCCAATCTCACGGAAGTCAAAGCGACTACCGCCGGTCAGCTGGATCAGGCCAATGTTTTTCAATTGACCGTCCGTCAGACTCAGCCCGCCGTTGTGGGGGTCGCTAAATGAGACTGTCCGAATGGTTCGAAGGGTTGCGCCAGATCGACATCAACGATCTGGACACCAACAACATGGGGTCCTGGCCTCCAGCGATCAAGGTCCTGGCGAGCGTCCTGCTGATGGTTCTGGTGCTGGCCCTGGGCTACAGCTTCTTGATCAGCGACCTGCAAAATCACCTGGAACTCAGGCGCGAGGAAGAGTCGACGCTCAGGGAGCAATTCGCGACCAAAGCCCATATGGCGGCGAATCTGGAGCTGTATACCCAGCAGATGAAGGAAATGGAGAACTCCTTCGGCATGCTATTACGGCAATTGCCCAGCGACACCGAAGTGCCCGGCCTGCTGGAAGACATTACCCGTACCGGTCTGGGCAGTGGCCTGGAGTTCGAAGAAATCAAGCTCCTCCCGGAGGTCACCCAGCAGTTCTACATCGAGCTTCCTATCCAGATCACCGTCACTGGCGCCTATCACGATCTGGCCACTTTCGTCAGCGGCGTGGCCGGGCTGCCGCGGATCGTCACCCTGCATGACTTCGACCTGGCGCCGGCCAATCCCGACGGCGGTCCGAAGTTGCGCATGAGCATCCTTGCCAAGACCTATCGCTACAACGACAAGGGGTTGCAGAAATGAACCCGATTCGTTGCCTGTCGATGGTTATGTGCCTGGTCATCCTGGCCGGTTGTGGCGGCGACAATGATTTCAGCGACCTGGATGCCTATTTGAACGAAGTGCGCCTGCGTGCGCCCGGCAAGATTGAACCAACGCCGACATTCCGGTCTTACCCCACATTCACCTACAACGCTGCCAACCTGCGTAGCCCGTTCTCCCGGCAGGTCAGAGTCGATCTGGCCGGGCAGAAGCACGGCTCGCGTAACGTCAAACCCGACCCCAACCGGGTCAAGCAGTACCTCGAAGGTTTCAACATCGAGCAATTTGAAATGGTCGGCACGATCTCCAATTCGAATGGCTCCTTTGCGCTGCTGCGCGGGGCGGGCGGCGTGCACCGGCTGAAAGTCGGCGATTACCTGGGGCGTAGCGATGGACGGATCGTCGCCATCAGCGGTTCGCAAGTCGACGTGGTCGAAATCGTTCCCGATGGCGAAGGTGCCTGGCTGGAACGGCCGCGAACCATCCCTTTGAAAGAGCACTCATAGTGGAACTCGAATAATGAACAGGATTTTCTCAACCTTCGGTATTTCGCTATGGATAGCGTTTCTGTCGCCGATGGTACAGGCGGCCAACCTCAAAGCGCTGGATGTCGCCGCGCTGCCCGGTGACCGTGTCGAGTTGAAGTTGTCGTTCGATGGGCCACCGCCGCAGCCCCACGGTTACACGACTGAGCAGCCTGCGCGGATTGCGCTGGATCTGCCGGGGGTCACCAGTCAGCTGGCGAACAAGAATCGGGACCTGGGTGGCGGCAATGCCCGCAGCGCCACGGTGGTTGAGGCAAAGGACCGCACACGGCTGATCATCAGCCTGACTCAATTAACCCCGTACAACGCACGCGTCGAAGGCAACACTCTGTTCGTGGTCGTCGGGCAAGAGGCCGGTAACAAGGCATCCAAACCGATCACCCCCGCACCGCGGGCAGCCACTGCGACGCCAGTGCCTGCCAGGGTCAATGCGCCCGTGGGCAAAGCCATCCGGGGCGTGGATTTCCAGCGCGGCACTCAGGGTGAGGGCAATGTGGTCATCGATCTGTCGGATCCGTCCATCGCCCCGGACATTCAGGAGCACGATGGCAAGATCATCGTCGGCTTCACCAGGACTCAACTGCCTGAGCGGTTGCGTGTGCGCCTCGACGTCAAGGATTTCGCCACGCCGGTGCAGTTCGTCAACGCCAGCGCCACGGGCGACCGGGCCATTATCAGTATCGAGCCCAGCGGTGCCTTCGATTATTCGACCTATCAGACCGACAACAAACTGACCGTCAGCATCCGTCCGATGACTGTCGATGACTTGCACAAGCGCAACGCCGAACGCTTTGCCTACACTGGCGAAAAACTCTCGCTGAATTTTCAGGACATCGATGTGCGCTCGGTGCTGCAACTGATCGCCGATTTCACCAACCTCAATCTGGTGGCCAGCGACACGGTGCAGGGCGGCATCACGTTGCGTCTGCAGAATGTGCCGTGGGATCAGGCGCTGGACCTGGTGTTGAAAACCAAAGGTCTGGATAAACGCAAGATTGGAAACGTGCTACTGGTGGCGCCGGCCGATGAAATCGCTGCTCGAGAACGCCAGGAACTGGAGTCGCAGAAGCAGATCGCTGAACTGGCGCCTCTGCGTCGCGAGCTGTTGCAGGTCAACTACGCCAAAGCCGCCGATATCGCCAAGCTGTTCCAGTCGGTGACCAGCGCCGAGGCGAAAATCGACGAGCGAGGGTCAATCACTGTCGATGAGCGAACCAACAACATCATTGCTTACCAGACCCAGGATCGGCTCGACGAACTGCGTCGCATCGTCGCGCAGCTGGATATTCCGGTGCGTCAGGTAATGATTGAGGCGCGCATCGTCGAGGCCAATGTCGATTACGACAAAAGCCTTGGCGTACGCTGGGGTGGTTCGGTGCAGAAGGGTAACTGGAACACGTCCGGGGTCAACGGCTCTTCGACCACCATTGGTACGCCGGGCAGCACCAGTACCAATTCGCCGTTCGTTGACCTGGGGACCTCTGCCAATACCTCGGGAATTGGCATCGCCTTCATTACCGACAATGTGCTGCTGGACCTTGAGCTTTCGGCCATGGAGAAAACCGGCAACGGGGAAATCGTCTCGCAGCCCAAGGTGGTCACGTCCGACAAGGAAACTGCGAAAATCCTCAAGGGCACCGAGATTCCCTATCAGGAAGCCAGCTCCAGCGGCGCTACCTCGGTGTCGTTCAAGGAGGCCTCGCTGTCCCTTGAAGTGACGCCGCAGATCACTCCAGACAACCGCATCATCATGGAGGTCAAAGTCACCAAGGACGAACCGGACTACCTGAACAAAGTGCAGGACGTGCCGCCGATAAAGAAAAACGAGGTCAACGCCAAGGTCCTGGTCAACGATGGCGAGACCATCGTTATTGGTGGTGTTTTCTCAAATACTCAGAGCAAGGTTGTAGATAAGGTGCCATTTCTCGGTGATGTGCCGTATCTTGGCCGCCTTTTCCGGCGTGACGTGGTCTCGGAGAAAAAATCCGAGCTGCTGGTGTTTCTCACTCCGCGTATCATGAACAATCAGGCGATTGCTGTGAGTCATTGATTCTGTGCGAAATTTGATTCTTGTTGGACCGATGGGGGCTGGAAAAAGCACCATCGGCCGGTTGCTGGCCAAAGAGCTGCGCCTGCCGTTCAAAGATTCCGATAAGGAAATTGAATTGCGCACGGGCGCCAATATTCCGTGGATTTTCGATAAGGAAGGCGAACCGGGCTTTCGTGACCGCGAAGAGGCGATGATTGCCGAACTGTGCGCGTTCGACGGCGTAGTGTTGGCGACCGGTGGCGGAGCGGTCATGCGCGAAGCCAATCGGCGGGCGCTGCACGCCGGTGGTCGGGTGGTGTATCTGCATGCGTCTGTCGAGCAGCAGGTCGGCCGAACGGCTCGCGACCGCAATCGGCCATTGTTGCGCACTGCCGATCCAGCCAAGACCCTGCGGGACTTGCTGGCGATCCGTGATCCGCTATATCGGGAAATCGCCGACCTGGTGGTGGAAACCGATGAGCGGCCACCGCGGATGGTGGTGCTCGACATCCTTGAACGCTTGCAGCAGCTACCTCCACGTTAATGCGCGGCGCGAAATGCGCTATCCTCGGCGTCCTGTCGCGGCCATTCAAGGTTATGGCGGCTGGCTACCGAACGGCGTCACACCAGCAGACGTCGTGGAATTCGTTAACTCAAGGCAGGGATGCCTGATTCCATCTTCACTGTGGGGACACATGCAGACACTCAAGGTCGATCTAGGCGAGCGCAGCTACCCGATTCATATTGGCGAAGGTTTGTTGGATCAGCCTGAGCTGCTGGCCCCGCATATTCGCGGGCGGCAGGTGGCGATCATCTCCAACGAGACCGTCGCGCCGCTCTACCTCGAGCGTCTGACCCGCAGTCTTGCGCAGTTCTCGGTAATTTCCGTGGTGCTGCCCGAGGGCGAAGCCTTCAAGACCTGGGAAACCCTGCAACTGATTTTCGACGGCCTGCTGACTGCCCGGCACGATCGCCGCACTACGGTAATCGCCCTGGGTGGCGGCGTGATCGGTGACATGGCCGGTTTTGCGGCCGCCTGCTACCAGCGTGGCGTCGATTTCATCCAGGTGCCGACCACGTTGTTGTCGCAAGTCGACTCCTCGGTGGGCGGCAAGACCGGGATCAATCACCCGCTGGGCAAGAACATGGTCGGCGCCTTCTATCAGCCCAACGTGGTGCTGATCGATACCGCCACCCTCAACACCCTGCCGCCCCGCGAACTGTCCGCCGGGCTGGCGGAAGTCATCAAATACGGGCTGATCTGCGACGAGCCATTTTTGACCTGGCTCGAAGAAAACGTCGATCGCCTGCGAGCGCTGGACCAGGTCGCCCTGACTTACGCCATCGAACGCTCCTGCGCGGCCAAGGCTGCGGTGGTCGGTGCCGACGAAAAAGAGACGGGCGTGCGTGCCACGTTGAATCTGGGCCATACCTTCGGCCACGCGATCGAAACTCACATGGGCTATGGTGTCTGGCTTCATGGTGAAGCAGTCGCTGCTGGCACCGTAATGGCTTTGGAGATGTCCGCGCGCCTGGGCTGGATCAGCGAACAGGAGCGTGATCGCGGTATTCGCCTGTTCCAGCGTGCCGGCCTGCCGGTCATTCCGCCGGAAGAGATGACCGAAGCCGATTTTCTCGAACACATGGCAATTGACAAGAAAGTGATCGACGGTCGTTTGCGCCTGGTGCTGCTGCGCCACATGGGCGAAGCAGCGGTGACCGACGATTATCCGAAAGAGATTTTACAGGCCACGCTAGGGGCGGATTACCGCGCCCTGGCTCAGCTTAAAGGTTAATAAGATCCCGATGACTAGTTTGCATGCCGACGAGGCTTTCCTCGGCCATTACCAGTTAAGTCATGACCCTTTCGCTCCACGGGTGCCTGGCTTCAAATTTTTCCCGGCCCAGCGCAAACCGGTGCTGGGGCAACTGCATCATCTGGCCCGTTACAGCCAGTTGTTGCTGGTAGTCACTGGCCCCCAAGGCAGCGGCAAAACCCTGTTGCGTCAGGCCCTGGTGGCCAGCACCAACAAACAGTCAGTGCAGAGCGTGGTGGTTTCCGCCCGTGGCGCCGGCGATGCGGCTGGTGTGCTGCGTCAGGTGGCTCAGGCGCTGAACGTCGAACAGGCCGAAATCGGCGCCATTCTGGCCCAGGTGGTACAGCTTGCCCTCACGGGGCAGGAAGTCTATTTGCTGGTGGATGATGCCGAGCAACTCGACGAGTCCGCTCTGGAGGCCTTGCTGGCTTTGGCCGCGGGTGCGCCGGAAGGTCGCCCGCACGTGTTCCTGTTCGGCGAGTCCTCGCTGATTGCTCAGCTTGACGCGTTGAGCCTCGAGGAAGAGCGTTTCCACGTCATCGAATTGCAGCCTTACACCGAAGAAGAAACCCGCGAATATCTGGACCAGCGTCTTGAAGGTGCCGGCCGGGGTATCGAACTTTTTACCGCGGATCAGATCTCTGATATTCACGAAAGCTCCGACGGTTGGCCTGGCACCATCAACCAGGTTGCCCGCGATGCGATGATCGAAGCCATGATTGCCAGCCGCTCAGCGGTGAAGCGTCCAAGTATGGGGTTCAACATGCCGAAGAAACACGTATTGGCGATTTCCGCCGTTGTCGTGGTCGCGGTAGCCGCCGCCTGGTTGATGCCGGGTCGCAGCAAAGCACCGACCACCGGCGCGCCTGCCAACGAACAGGCGCAACTGCCGCTGGGTCAGGGCACGCCGCAACCTAACGGCGGCGCACCGGCCGTCGAATTCGCCGGTAACTCGCAACCGATGCCATTGCCGTTGGTCGGCAACTCGCAACCGGTCATGCGTGGTCCGTTGGCTGAAGCCGCCGGCGGTATCACCGAAGGCGACGACGGCGTGCCGGTCGAAGGTTCCAGCGCTACACCGCCAACCGTGACCACCATTGCGCCGCCTGCCGGCATCCAGCCGGGCCCGGCGCCAACGCCTGTCGCCAAACCGGTTCCGGCGCCGACCCAGGTCGCGACCGCCAAACCGGCACCTGCACCTGTTGTCAAACCGGTTCCAGCTCCCGCCAAGCCGGCCGCCGCCGTCAAACCTGTCGAGAAGCCAGTCACCGTGGCCAAAGCCGCCGGTGGTAGCTGGTACGCAGGCCAGGCGCCGGGTAACTACGTGGTGCAAATCCTTGGTACCAGCTCCGAATCGGCCGCGCAAAGCTTCGTCAAGGAGCAGGGTGGCGAGTACCGTTACTTCAAGAAAGTGCTCAACGGCAAGCCGCTTTACGTCATCACCTACGGTAACTTCGCCAACCGCGATGCAGCCGTTACCGCCATCAAGGCCTTGCCAGCGAAGGTTCAGGCTGGTAAACCTTGGCCTCGCACTGTCGCCAGCGTCCAACAGGAACTGGCAACAACTCGCTGAAGATTCGGCGGCCTTACCCAGGCCGCCTCTCCAAGCACCTCAAATTTCTGCAAGTGCGCGCTGCCCGCAAGGGCGCGTGCCTTGTGGTGTCTGCGTCACAGTAGTCTTTGAGTCGCTGCGGTCAAAATTAAAAAAGTTTTGACTAGCACAGCATATCGCTTTAAACCTTTCACAAACGCGACATGGATTTGCGATATTTCGTCGTCAAATTTGTGAGCCTCTGTGTCGGTGTGTACAATGACCTCCCTTTTGCCCCCGCAAAGCTGGCGTACGTTCGGTGTGGACGGTAACTGGTTGAATTAAAAAGAAATTTGCCTCGACAAGAGGCAGCCTGGTGAGAAAGTGTCTATGAAAGCAGGTCTGTACCAACCAGATGAATTCAAGGATAACTGCGGTTTCGGCCTGATAGCTCATATGCAGGGCGAGCCCAGTCATACCCTTTTGCAAACGGCCATTGAGGCCCTGACCTGCATGACCCACCGCGGTGGGATCAACGCCGACGGCAAGACCGGTGACGGTTGCGGTCTGCTGATTCAAAAGCCGGATGTATTCCTGCGGGCCATCGCCCAGGAAACCTTCGGCGTCGAAATGCCCAAGCAATACGCCGTGGGCATGGTTTTCTTCAACCAGGATCCGGTCAAGGCCGAAGCCGCTCGCGAGAACATGAACCGCGAGATTCTGGCGGTCGGCTTGCAGTTAATTGGCTGGCGCAAAGTGCCGATCGATACCAGTGTCCTCGGCCGTCTGGCCCTCGAGCGCCTGCCGCAGATCGAACAAGTGTTCATCGGTGGTGAAGGCCTGAGCGATCAGGACATGGCGATCAAGTTGTTCAGCGCCCGGCGTCGTTCGTCCGTGACCAACGCCGCCGATGTCGATCACTACATCTGCAGCTTTTCCCACAAGACCATCATTTATAAAGGCCTGATGATGCCGGCGGATTTGACCGCCTTCTATCCGGACCTCAGTGATGAGCGCCTGCAAACCTCGATCTGCGTGTTCCACCAGCGCTTTTCGACCAATACCCTGCCGAAATGGCCGCTGGCTCAGCCATTCCGCTTCCTCGCCCACAACGGCGAGATCAACACCATCACCGGCAACCGTAATTGGGCAGTGGCCCGTCGCACCAAGTTCGCCAACGATCTGATGGATCTGGAAGAGCTCGGCCCACTGGTCAACCGCGTCGGTTCCGACTCCTCGAGCATGGACAACATGCTCGAACTGATGGTCACCGGCGGCATCGACCTGTTTCGTGGCGTGCGGATGATCATTCCGCCTGCGTGGCAGAACGTCGAAACCATGGACCCGGATCTGCGGGCGTTCTACGAATACAACTCGATGCACATGGAACCGTGGGACGGCCCGGCCGGCGTGGTCATGACCGACGGTCGCTACGCGGTGTGCCTGCTCGACCGTAACGGTCTGCGTCCGGCGCGTTGGGTCACCACCAAGAACGGCTTCATTACCCTGGCCTCGGAAATCGGCGTCTGGAACTACCAGCCTGAAGACGTGATCGCCAAGGGCCGTGTAGGCCCGGGGCAAATCTTCGCGGTGGATACCGAGACCGGTCAGATCCTCGACACCGACGCCATCGACAACCGCCTGAAGTCCCGTCATCCGTACAAGCAATGGCTGCGCAAGAATGCCCTGCGCATCCAGGCGACCATGGAAGACAACGACCACGGTTCGGCGTTCTACGACGTCGACCAGCTCAAGCAATACATGAAGATGTACCAGGTCACGTTCGAAGAACGCGACCAGGTGCTGCGTCCACTGGGCGAACAGGGCTACGAAGCCGTGGGCTCGATGGGCGACGATACGCCGATGGCCGTGCTGTCCCAGCGCGTGCGCACGCCGTACGACTATTTCCGTCAGCAGTTCGCACAGGTCACCAACCCGCCGATCGACCCGCTGCGCGAAGCCATCGTCATGTCGCTGGAAGTCTGCCTCGGTGCCGAGCGCAACATCTTCCAGGAGTCGCCGGAACACGCCTCGCGCGTGATCCTCAGCTCGCCGGTCATTTCCCCGGCCAAGTGGCGCTCGCTGATGAACCTCGATCGTCCGGGCTTCGAACGCCAGATCATCGACCTCAACTACGATGAAAGCGTCGGCCTCGAAGCGGCGATCCGCAACGTTGCCGATCAGGCTGAAGAAGCCGTTCGCGCCGGTCGCACCCAAATCGTGCTGAGCGACCGTCACATCGCCCCGGGAAAATTGCCGATCCACGCTTCGCTCGCCACCGGCGCGGTACACCACCGCCTGACCGAAAAAGGCCTGCGTTGCGACTCCAATATCCTGGTGGAAACCGCCACTGCTCGCGACCCGCATCACTTCGCCGTGCTGATCGGTTTCGGCGCTTCGGCGGTCTATCCGTTCCTGGCTTATGAAGTGCTGGGCGACCTGATCCGCACCGGCGAAGTGCTGGGCGACCTCTATGAGGTGTTCAAGAACTACCGCAAAGGCATCACCAAAGGCCTGCTCAAGATCCTCTCGAAGATGGGCATCTCGACCGTAACTTCATACCGCGGTGCGCAGCTGTTCGAAGCCATCGGTCTGTCCGAAGAAGTCTGCGAACTGAGCTTCCGTGGCGTGCCAAGCCGCATCAAGGGCGCGCGTTTCGTCGACATCGAAGCCGAGCAGAAAGCCCTGGCGGCCGAAGCCTGGAGCCCGCGCAAGCCGATCCAGCAAGGCGGCCTGCTGAAGTTCGTCCACGGTGGCGAATACCACGCCTACAACCCGGACGTGGTCAGCACCTTGCAGGCCGCTGTGCAGCAGGGCGACTACAGCAAGTTCAAGGAATACACGGCGCTGGTGGACAACCGTCCGGTGTCGATGATCCGCGACATGTTCAAGGTCAAAACCCTTGAGCAGCCGCTGGATATCAGCGAAGTCGAACCGCTGGAATCGGTTCTCAAGCGTTTCGACTCCGCCGGGATCTCCCTGGGCGCCTTGTCGCCAGAAGCCCACGAAGCCCTGGCCGAAGCCATGAATCGCCTGGGTGCGCGCTCCAACTCCGGCGAAGGCGGCGAAGACCCGGCGCGCTACGGCACCATCAAGAGCTCGAAAATCAAACAAGTTGCGACTGGCCGTTTCGGGGTCACCCCGGAATACCTGGTCAACGCCGAAGTGCTGCAGATCAAGGTCGCCCAAGGCGCCAAGCCGGGCGAAGGTGGTCAGCTGCCGGGCGGCAAGGTCAACGGTCTGATCGCCAAACTGCGTTACGCAGTGCCGGGCGTGACCCTGATCTCGCCTCCGCCGCACCACGACATCTATTCGATCGAAGACTTGTCGCAGCTGATTTTCGACCTGAAACAAGTCAACCCGAAGGCGCTGGTCTCAGTGAAGCTGGTGGCAGAAGCAGGCGTCGGCACCATCGCTGCCGGTGTGGCCAAGGCCTACGCGGACTTGATCACCATTTCCGGCTACGACGGCGGTACCGGTGCATCGCCACTGACCTCGATCAAGTACGCGGGCGCACCGTGGGAACTCGGCCTGGCCGAAACCCACCAGACCCTGCGCGGCAACGACTTGCGCGGCAAGGTTCGTGTACAGACTGACGGCGGCCTGAAAACCGGCCTCGACGTGATCAAGGCAGCGATTCTCGGCGCTGAAAGCTTCGGCTTCGGCACCGCGCCAATGATCGCCCTGGGTTGCAAATACCTGCGTATTTGCCACCTGAACAACTGCGCCACCGGCGTCGCGACTCAGAACGAGAAGCTGCGCAAGGATCACTACATCGGTACCGTCGACATGGTGGTGAATTTCTTCACCTACGTCGCCGAAGAAACCCGTGAGTGGCTGGCCAAGCTGGGCGTGCGCTCCCTCGAAGAGCTGATCGGCCGTACCGATCTGCTGGAAATCCTCGAAGGCCAGACCGCCAAGCAAAACCACCTGGACCTGACCCCGTTGCTGGGCAGCGATCACATCCCGGCAGACAAGCCTCAGTTCTGCCAGGTCGACCGCAACCCGCCGTTCGACAAAGGCCTGCTGGCCGAGAAAATGGTCGACCTGGCCACCTCGGCCATCAACGACATGAGCGGCGCCGATTTTGCCCTGGATATCTGCAACTGCGACCGTTCCATCGGCGCGCGGATCTCCGGTGAAATTGCTCGCAAGCATGGCAACCAGGGCATGGCCAACGCGCCGATCACCTTCCGCTTCAAAGGCACTGCCGGTCAGAGCTTTGGTGTGTGGAACGCCGGCGGCCTGAACATGTACCTGGAAGGCGACGCCAACGACTATGTCGGCAAGGGCATGACCGGCGGCAAGCTGGTCATCGTTCCGCCCAAGGGCAGCATCTACAAGACTCAAGACAGCGCCATTATCGGCAACACCTGCCTGTATGGCGCCACCGGGGGCAAGCTGTTCGCCGCCGGTACCGCGGGCGAGCGTTTCGCGGTGCGTAACTCCGGTGCTCACACTGTCGTGGAAGGCACTGGCGATCACTGCTGCGAGTACATGACCGGTGGTTTCGTCTGCGTTTTGGGCAAGACCGGTTACAACTTCGGCTCAGGCATGACCGGCGGTTTCGCCTACGTGCTCGACCAGGACAACACCTTCGTTGACCGGGTCAATCACGAACTGGTGGAAATCCAGCGGATCAGCGGTGAGGCGATGGAAGCCTATCGCAGCCACCTGCAACGCGTGCTGAACGAATACGTCGAGGAAACCGACAGCGAGTGGGGTCGTGAACTCGCCGAGAATCTCGATGACTATGTGCGCCGTTTCTGGCTGGTCAAGCCAAAGGCTGCCAACCTGAAATCGTTGCTTTCCAGCACCCGTGCCAACCCGCAGTGATATGCGCCTGAAGAGTTTGATGAGGTTTTAAAATGGCTGAACGTCTGAATAATGACTTCCAGTTCATCGAGGTCGGGCGCAAGGATCCGAAGAAGAAACTGTTGCGTCAACGCAAGAAAGAGTTCGTGGAAATCTACGAACCGTTCAAACCCCAGCAGTCGGCCGACCAGGCCCACCGCTGCCTGGGTTGCGGTAACCCGTATTGCGAATGGAAGTGCCCGGTGCACAACTTCATTCCCAACTGGCTGAAATTGGTGGCCGAGGGCAACATCCTCGCTGCCGCCGAGCTGTCGCACCAGACCAACACCCTGCCGGAAGTCTGCGGTCGGGTATGCCCGCAGGATCGTCTCTGCGAGGGTGCCTGCACCCTCAACGACGGCTTCGGCGCGGTGACCATCGGTTCGGTCGAGAAGTACATCACCGACACCGCGTTCGCCATGGGCTGGCGCCCGGACATGTCCAAGGTCAAACCGACCGGCAAGCGTGTCGCGGTAATCGGCGCGGGCCCTGCCGGCCTGGGCTGTGCCGACGTGCTGGTACGTGGCGGCGTGACCCCGGTGGTGTTCGACAAGAACCCGGAAATCGGCGGCCTGCTGACCTTCGGCATTCCCGAGTTCAAGCTGGAAAAGACCGTGCTGAGCAATCGCCGCGAAGTCTTTACCGGCATGGGCATCGAGTTCCGCCTGAACACCGAAATCGGCAAGGACGTAACCATCGAGCAACTGCTCGAAGAATACGATGCCGTGTTCATGGGCATGGGTACCTACACCTACATGAAGGGCGGCTTTGCCGGTGAAGATCTGCCGGGCGTGTATGACGCGCTGGACTTCCTGATCGCCAACGTCAATCGCAACCTGGGCTTTGAAAAGTCGCCGGAAGATTTCGTCGACATGAAAGGCAAGAAGGTCGTGGTGCTGGGCGGTGGCGACACAGCGATGGACTGCAACCGTACTTCGATTCGCCAGGGCGCCAAGTCGGTGACCTGCGCCTATCGTCGTGACGAAGCGAACATGCCGGGCTCGCGCAAAGAGGTGAAGAACGCCAAGGAAGAAGGCGTGAAATTCCTCTACAACCGCCAGCCGATCGCCATCGTGGGTGAAGACCGTGTCGAAGGCGTGAAGGTGGTCGAGACCCGTCTCGGCGAACCGGACGCCCGTGGCCGTCGCAGCCCCGAGCCGATCCCGGGTTCCGAAGAGATCATCCCGGCTGATGCCGTGGTCATCGCGTTCGGTTTCCGTCCAAGCCCGGCGTCGTGGTTCGAGCAGTTCAGCATCCAGACCGACAGCCAGGGCCGCGTCGTGGCGCCGGAACAAGGTCAGTACAAGCACCAGACCAGCAACCCGAAAATCTTCGCCGGTGGCGACATGGTGCGCGGTTCCGACCTGGTGGTAACGGCGATCTTCGAAGGCCGCAATGCCGCTGAAGGGATCCTGGATTACCTGGGGGTCTGATCACTTTCCAAAACTGGAATGCGATCAAATGTGGGAGCGGGCTTGCTCGCGAAGGCGGTGTAACAGTCAATATTGATGTCGACTGACTCACCGCATTCGCGAGCAAGCCCGCTCCCACATTGGTTTTGTGGTGTTGCGAAAGCTGTGTTCCACCGCGACAAATTGACCCGATAGACAAAAGGAACGGCTCTTGCCGTGCCTTTTGCGTCGCGCTCTGAGAAAATGCCCGCACTTTTTTTCCGGATGCCGACATGACTGCCCTGAAGAACGACCGTTTCCTTCGCGCCCTGCTCAAGCAACCCGTAGACGTCACCCCCGTGTGGATGATGCGTCAGGCCGGTCGCTACCTGCCTGAATACCGCGCCAGCCGTGCCAAGGCCGGTGACTTCATGAGCCTGTGCATGAACCCGGCGTTCGCTTGCGAAGTCACGATGCAGCCGCTCGACCGCTATCCGCAACTGGACGCGGCGATCCTCTTCTCCGACATCCTGACCATCCCCGATGCCATGGGCCAAGGCCTGTACTTCGAAACCGGCGAAGGTCCGCGTTTCAAGAAAGTCATCAGCACCCTGGCCGACATCGAAGCCCTGCCGATTCCTGATCCGCACAAAGACCTCGGCTACGTCATGGACGCGGTCAGCACCATCCGCCGTGAATTGAACGGCCGCGTGCCGCTGATCGGCTTCGCCGGCAGCCCATGGACCCTGGCCACCTACATGGTCGAAGGCGGCTCGTCGAAAGACTACCGCAAGACCAAAACCATGCTCTACGACAACCCGCAAGCCTTGCACCTGCTGCTGGACAAGCTCGCGCAGACGGTCACCAGCTACCTCAACGGCCAGATCATGGCCGGGGCGCAAGCGGTGCAGATATTCGATAGTTGGGGCGGTAGCCTTTCGGCGGCGGCGTACCAGGAATTCTCCCTGGCCTACATGCGCAAAATCGTCAGCGGCCTGATCCGCGAGCACGAAGGCCGCAAAGTGCCGGTCATCCTGTTCACCAAGAACGGCGGCCTGTGGCTGGAAAGCATTGCCGACGCCGGCGCCGACGCATTGGGCCTGGACTGGACCTGTGACATTGGTGAAGCCCGCCAGCGCGTGGGCAGCAAAGTCGCCCTGCAAGGGAACATGGACCCGACGGTGCTTTACGCCAAGCCAGAAGCCATTCGCACCGAAGTCGGCCGCATCCTCGCCAGTTACGGCAAAGGTAGCGGCCACGTGTTCAACCTCGGCCATGGCATTACGCCTGAAGTCGACCCAGAGCATGCTGGCGCCTTCCTGCGCGCGGTACATGAACTGTCGGCGCAGTATCACGAGTAATCGTGGCTCAATAAAAAACGCCCGGCTTATGCCGGGCGTTTTTGTATGAGACATCAGGTAGTACTCGGTCAATGTGGGAGCGGGCTTGCTCGCGAAAGCGGTTGATCATTCAGCATAGATGTCGACTGATCCGCCACCTTCGCGAGCAAGCCCGCTCCCACAGGGTTGTGCGTTAGGCTTTCACATTTTCCAATGGCGGCAACTTCGCCAGCTTCAACGCCACCAACAGCGCAATCACCAACAACCCACCAATAAACAACCCGATCCCATTCCAGCCACCCAAGTGCCAAGCCACACCACCCGCCGTACCCGCGATACTCGACCCGGCGTAATAGCTGAACAGGTACAGCGACGACGCCTGTCCTCTGGCCTTGATGGCACGGCGGCCAATCCAGCTACTGGCCACCGAATGCGCCCCGAAGAAGCCGAAGGTAAAGATCAGCATGCCGATGATCACCACCGGCAGCGGTGTGAGCATGGTCAGGGCGAGGCCGGCAATCATCAGCAAAATGGTTACCCAGAGCACTTTGCGTCGGCCAAGTTGGTCGGCCAGGGCGCCGATTTTCGCCGAGCTATAGATGCCCGACAGGTACACCACCGAGAGCAGCCCGACGAAGGCCTGATCCATGTGGTATGGCTCGGCCAGCAAGCGATAACCGATGTAGTTGAACAGCGTGACGAACGCGCCCATCAGCACGAACGCCTCGAGGAACAACAGTGGTAGACCGGCATCGCGAAAGTGCATGGTGAAGCCTTCCAGCAAGCTGCGCGGATGCAGTGAGCGGGCGCGGAAGTTGCGCGATTCCGGGAGGATTTTCCAGAACAGCGCTGCGGCAATCAGCGACAGACCACCGATGACCAGCATCGCCGTGTGCCAGCTGACGAAGTCGATCAATACCCCGACGATCAACCGTCCACACATACCGCCGATGGCATTGCCACCGATGTATAACCCCATGGCCCAGCCAAGGTGTTGCGGATGGATTTCTTCGCTCAAGTAAGTCATCGCGACCGCCGCCAGACCGCTCAACGACAGCCCCACCAGCGCCCGCATGACCAGCACGCCCTGCCAGCTCGGGATCATTGCGCTGGCCATGGTGCAGAGTGCGGCGGCGAACAGCGCGGCGACCATCACTGGTTTCCGACCGATGCGATCAGAGATGGGGCCAGTGATCAGCAAGCCGATAGCGAGCATGCCGGTGGCGACCGACAGGATCAGGCTGCTCTGGGCCGCGTTGATGGAAAACTCGCGGGACAGCAGCGGCATCATCGGCTGCACGCAGTAGAGCAGCGCGAAAGTTGCGAAGCCGCCCGAGAACAGCGCCAGCACCGTGCGCATGAACATCGGCGTGCCTTTTTCGATATAGATCTCGCTTTTCCCGACGACGATATCTTCCAGCGGAGTGGGTGGAATTTCATGGGCGAGTGGGGCGACAGCAGTTTTCACTTCAGACCTCGGAAGGGCGCAGCCGGTCAGGCAATGAAAAAATCATATAGCTGGCTAATGTTTCTATCCAATATATTGTTCGACCTGTTTGATAGGTTTGGCGACCTAATGGAGTTTTCATGGAATTGCGCCACTTACGCTACTTCATCGCCGTCGCCGAAGAACTGCATTTCGGCCGCGCTGCCCAGGTGCTGGGCATCTCGCAACCGCCGTTGAGTCAGCAGATTCAGGCGCTGGAGCAGGAGGTGGGGGCGCGCTTGTTCGAACGGACCAATCGTCGGGTCGAACTCAGCGAGGCGGGGCGGTTGTTTCTGGAAGAGGCGCGCTTAGTGCTGGCTCAGGTCGACAAAGCGGCGGACGTTGCACGGCGGGCACAGCTCGGTGAACTGGGTGAGCTGAAGATCGGCTTCACCTCGTCGGCTCCGTTCAACTCGACCATTCCCCAGGCGATCTTTTCCTTTCGCCAGCGCTTCCCGGCGGTGCACTTGAATTTGCGGGAAATGAGCAGCACCCAAGTGGCCGATGCGCTGGTGGATGAGTCGATCGAAGTCGGCATCATGCGACCGCTGGGGTTGCCGGATTCCCTCAGTGTGGTGGAATTGATGCGCGAGCCATTGGTGGCGGTGCTCAGCTCCAAACATCCGCTGGTGAGCGGCAGCGAAGACGGTTTATTCCTCTCGGCGCTGGCCCTCGAACCATTCGTATTTTTCCCACGCAGCTATGGCAGTGGTCTGTACGCCCAACTGCTCAGCCTGGCGCGGGATGCCGGCTTCAGCCCGCACTTCGCGCAAGAGGCTGGCGAGGCGATGACGATTATCGGGTTGGTGGCGGCAGGTTTGGGGGTCTCGGTGTTGCCGGCGTCGTATCAGCGTATGCGCATCGATGGCGTGGTCTATCGCCCGTTGCTGGATCCGGAAGCGGTGTCGGCGGTGTGGCTAGTGCAGCGCAAGGATCAGAAGTCGCCGATGGCCAAGGCGTTTGTAGAGTTGTTGACGCGTAAGGTTGAGCCTCTGAAGCCGTAACAACGGGCGACCTCAGTGAGGTCACCCGTTTTTCTTTACCAGGCACTACACCGAAACCTGCACCTGCAATCGTCGACCAATGACGTCCATCAAATCGCAACCATCGCGCAATGAGGTCACCAACACCCGCGCCAACTCACTGTGAACGCCTTCGCCGATAGTCTTGTTTACGGTATTCGGTCAACATCCATTGGGCGATGCGCATGTCTTCATCTGTCCAGGTCATGGCGTGGATTCCTTCTTAAGCCCCTTGGGTCACAAAGGCTTATCGGGACGGAAGAGGTGTTGATTGAGAATGCGTTCAACCTGTTGCGGCGTCTTGCACGAGAACCACAGGTTAGCTGGGTAAATCACCATGACCGGGCCGTGGTCGCAACGGCCCAGGCAGCCCGATGCGTTGGCGCGCGATGTGCCTGGTTCACCCATTTTGGCGAGCTTGCGTTTTGCTGCGCTGAGCAGTTCATGAGCGCCTGAGCCCGAGCAACTACGGCGACCATCGGGGCGCAGGTTGGTGCAGATCAGCACATGGTGTTCGTAGGCCAGGGTCGGATTTTCTGCATCATTCATAGGTGGTCACGATCTCTGTTCAAACTTTGTCGGCAGGAACCGCGACGTTCGATGGTTCCAGATTGAGGGCGAGTACGCTCGTCAGCACAATGACCGTTCCGACGATGACCATGGCCGAAGGGCGTTCACTCAAAACCAACGAGGCCATCAACATGGCTGTGGGCGGTATCAGATAAAGCGAAATGGAAGCGCGGCTCACGTTGCTGTGCGCCAGTACGTATGCCCAGGCGAGGTACGCAAGGGCGCTGGGGAAGATGCCCAGAATGAGCACCGCCAAGTTGACTGAAGTTGAGGCGTTTTGCACTTCGCTCCACAGGCCCGGGACATACACAAGGAGCAGTACCGTGCCGGACCAGATGGTGTAACACACCATCGTCAGCCCGTCATAACGATGGGCGTGGCGTTTTTGCAAGGCGAAATACAGACTCCAGGACAACGCCGCCAGCAGGATCAGTAGCCCGTGCGCGTCCAGCTCACCAAACCCACGGTCCCCGGTGACTACCACAGCGGCACCGACCAGGCCGCACAGCACGCAGATCCATTGCCAGCCGTTGACCCGATCCTTGAACGCGAAATGCGCCAATAACGTGCTGAACAGCGGCGTGGATTGTGCCAGTACGCTGGCGGCCCCGGCGCTAACGCCTTGTTGGCCATAGTTGAGGGCTATGTGATGCAGACTGACGGCAAAGAATCCCAGCACGGCCAGCAGTGGCAGGTCTTGAAGGCGGGGCAGGGAAATACGCATCACCAATGCGACCCCGGCCATGAACGTTGAGGCGATGAGAAATCGCACCAGCGCGAGATGAGCGGGCTCGTAAGCCTTTAGCCCGATGTGGATTCCAATGGGGGAATAGGCCCAGCAAAGGATTACAAAAAACGCCGCTAAAGCGATTTTTACGCTGGGCCTTGTATCCATCAAACCGTCATCCTGGACGCAACACGATTTTGCACGCTGGGCATGGCACGGGCTATACCGTTCCAGTACTGCTCGGTGATGACCAGGAAGCGGTTGAACGACGCGCTGATTTCCTCTATGTGCCGGTCGGCGGTGCATTCCTGGGTGGCGGCTTTCACGGCCTGGATCTTGTGTTCTTTTTCCGCATCTCCGATGTGGATGTAGAAGTACTCGCAGTGCTCATGAAAGTCGTCGTTATTGGCATACAGGTGCTTATAGTTGCGCGCTCCTTCGTACAGACGGGTGAGCATCGAATAGGCCAGCCACTCCTGAGCCAATAACGTGCCGAGCACATGGCGCGGATTGTTGTGGCCACCGTCGGTGTAAAGACTCAATTGTTCGCGACTAAACGTGTGGGTACTTTCCAACACAGGCAACGCCATGAGTTCGTCCATGCTGTATGGCCGATCTGCGAGACGGCTGAGAAGATCGATCAAGTAACTTTCCAGCAGAGCGAGGTGGGCTTTTTCCGGGTTGCCATAGCCCATTTCCGAGTACAGGTTTTTGACGATTTCGACCTGAGCATGCAGGTCGTTAGTGCCCATAAATGACAGGGCGACCATACGAGAGGTCTGCGTAGTGCGAGCCAGGTAGTTTCGAGCAAATACCTCAACGTCGCCGAGGGAAAGCATGCCTCCCATCCATCGTTGGTAGAACGCGTTATTCAAGGCGCCATGGGTGAACACACTTTCGGCGAGGGACTGGATTTTGCGTTGCATTGACTCCATAAAAGCTCCTGCTTATCGGAGGATGAAGGGGCGAGGCGTCACTGCAGCCCGCGCTGGTTGAAGTATCAAAAACACGCAGCCTCACTACAAGTGACTTAAACTGACTCAAGCATTCACTCTGGGTGAGCCATGGAATTGTCCCAACTGCGCATGTTCAAGACGGTTTACGATCTTGGCAGCATCGCGCGCGCCGCCGAGTTGCTGCACTGCGTGCCGTCCAACATCACCGCACGCCTCAAGTCCCTGGAGCGGGAGCTGGGCACGCCACTGTTTTTCCGCGACGGTCGAGGGTTGCGGATCACTCCTGCCGGGGAGGTATTTCTTGATTACGCGACGAAAATTCTGGGTTTGGCTGATGAGGCCCGGCGCGCGGTAGCACCCACCAATACGCCTGGCGGCCCTCTGCGCATTGGCGCCATTGAATCTAGTGCTACGGGACGGCTGCCCCGGTTATTGGCCAAGTACCATGCGCTGTACCCGCAGGTGTCGCTGGAGTTGAGCACCGGCACTTGGGCTCAACTGCTGGACGATACTCAGCATCACCGACTTGATGGGGTGATCGTTGCGGTGAACATTGAACGCCCCGGGCTCAAGCGTGCAGTGATGTACCGTGAAGATTTAATCCTCATCGCATCCGCATCCCATGGGCCTTTACGCAAGGCGGCGGATCTGCAAGGTAAGGAAATTTTCATGTGGCCCCCGGGCTGTCCGTACCGCTTCGCGCTGGAGCAGTGGCTGTTGCGCCATGACCAGGTGTTGCCGATCGTCAGCATCGCAAGCTATGGCGCTATAGTTGGCTGTGTCAGTGCCGGTGCCGGCGTTTCGTTGGTACCACGCGGGATCTATGAGCAATATCGCCACAGTGCAGGTTGGCAAGGATATGAATTCCCGGAACTGACGAGTATCGACAACCTGTTTTACTGGCATGAAAACTCAGGTCGACACCCCGCTCGGGAGGCGTTTTTGGCGCTACTGCAGACAGAGTTCCGTACACCTCAGGTAGAACCAGACTGACCAGAATTTGCCCGTTCACTGAATCCGCACCGACAAGCTCAACCTCGGCCAATATTGCCACTCGGGATCACTCGTTTTTGAATCCCGCCAGGCCATGAGCTGCACGCCACTCCTTCACTGTTTGTGCGATCCCTTCAGCTGATTCATCAGCACCTTCTTCGGGATAGAAAATTAGATCCGACCCAGAGGGATGTTCACTCATATCTTCAAAATGGAATACCAGCCTATCTATTTCCTCCTCTGTTCCATCGTGGCTGATGATGTTCTGCAACAAAGCCACAAACTCACTCTCTGTGTAGTCACTGATTTTGTTTTTCATGGTTTTTGCTTATCTTCCTTGTGGATTTCAACGTGTCGTTTTGGCGTCATTACACAAAGGTTATCTACATCAAAAACAGCGCCGCCGTGCTGAATATGCTCAATGTGATGTAGTTCGTAGCGAGCGTTTCCTCCATTCCGTTCAGTTTTCGGTGCAAATGGCGAGTTGCCATTCAGTAAGAAACTTTGGTTACTGGCTTTGAACTGGCTGAGCAGCTCGGGATCATTTCCTACGGTAGTCCAAAACGCTGCCCTGAAAGCGTCGAAGTCCCTAAACGTTTGTCCTCTTAACTGATCCGCAATCCGCGTTGGAACGGGAGCGCCTAACCCGGTGCCAGCCCCTGCAAGCCAAACCCCCGCAACATTCTCGCCCACCCCCGTAACCCCTCCGGGTTCAAACCGGGCATTGAGCACGATGTAGATCGGCTCAAGCCCCGCATCCGCAGGAAACCAGATAATCGCGTCCTGATAATCGGGTGGATGCTCCGGGTTCACCAAAGCCTTGTTGGCTTGCTCGGTGGGCGGGTACACCCATATCGTCGGCAGTGGCGGGGCGCCTTCGAGGGCCGGGATGCGTGGTATATCGTCGGGGTTCGCCGCAGGCGTCCAGATCAGGCCGATGCCGTTGCCGAGGTCGGCGACAAACTGTTCGCCTTCCTGGGTGGCCTTGATGACCGGGACAAATTCCCAGTCTTTTTTCCCGCCGGTGTAGAAGCCGTAAGCGTTGACGGAGCCGTCCGGCAAGGTCTTCACGTTGAGGCGCACACGGGTTCGCCCGGTATTCAGTTCCGCGTACTGTTCTTTCCTGTAGAAGGCGCTGTCGGGGGAAAGGCGGGTATTCGGCATCAGGAGTGCCACGGCGCCCGAGCGCGCCGGCGGCCACAACCGTGGAGCCTGATAGCAGACCGAGTGCAAGAGAGCCGCCGAGACGTTGGGCGATGGCGCCGGCCGTGGCTGAGCCTCTCACCAGTTTCAGGGGGACCCCGGCGGCTGTGATCGGCGCACCGGTGTCGAGCACGGCCCATAATCCGTAGTCGGCCAATTTCTCTACGGGGACAAATCCGGCCGGGTGGCTGTGATTGATGACGCCGTCAGGGAGGTTGCAGCTCTTGGCGAACACGCAACCCTGCGAATCGGGCTGAGTGTTGAGTGCGTCCTGTTGTTTTTTCTGATGCATCTCCCAGCGGGCGTTGGCGTCCAGTTCATTCTTTCGGTTAATGGCGGCTACCGCTGCGCCGGCGTCCTGGAAGGCTTGTATCTGCGCCTGGGTGGGTTGTTGTGTTGGGGCGGGCAGAAAATCCGGGGTGTCCGGGAAACCGAGCTTTTTCATTAGCGCTTCTTGTTCGTCCTTGGGGAATCCCAACGCGTAGCTGGGTTCGCCTAGAACCTACCGGACGGTTCAGGGGCTGGCGTTAGGACGTTTCCCAAAAGCGGCGCTGAAATTTCCTATTTCATGTTGTTGCAGGGGGAAGAAGGACATTTGCTCGGGGCGGCTGTGGCCCGGTTAATAGCGCCGGGAGCCGTGATTTTTTGCATCAAAATGAGGTTGTCCTGAGGGCTACACGACCTTGCATCGTTGCCTACAGCTGCGCCAAAAAAAGGGTGACATCACTGATGTCACCCGTTTTTTTTGCCGCTTCGCGCCCGAATGGGGGCAAGCCCCCTCACCACATTTGTTCGTGTGAGGCCGATCAGTCCACGTGCGCCAAATCACCACGCAACGCTACGCTGGACACCACCAGCCCGGCACGGCACTGGAATTTCTCGGTGTCTTTGTACAGGTCGCGCTTGTCGACGCTGGCGATATTGATGACCGCGTTGGCATCGGCTTTTTTCGCCGCGTCCTGCAGGGTCGCCAAGGCCGATTGCAGGGCCCAGAAGCAGGCGTCCTGATCAGATTTGTTGGAACCGTTGGTCTTGCGGCTGCTGCTCACGGTGTCGAGTTTGCGCACCTGCTTGGGCAAGGTTTCGCCGGCCAGGTAGAACTTGACGCTGCCGTCCAGCAGGCCGGCGTCGGTTGCACGTTTTACGCCTTCGCGAAAACTCAGGTAGGTCGGTTCATCGGCGCCTTGCTTGATGATGCCCAGTTCGTTGACCTGCTCGATGGTTGGATCGAAGGACAGCTCTTTGAGCACGTTGTCACGTAGTTTGTTGACCCAGCGGTTGTAGTTGCCGTGGATCTTGCCGTCCTTGTAGTCCAGGCCGTAGCTGCTGCGGTAGTCGATTTCGAACGAGGTCGGGGTGAACGGGATATCGACTTCGGCGTGGTGCCGGCCACGCACGGTGATGGCGGCCTTGATCATGCCCGGACGTACCGATTGCACGACCCATTCGCGGTCATTCAGGGCGGTGACGATAGCGCGGCTCATCTGCGATTGGGTGAAACCCAGGTCGGCGGAAAAGTCTTCCTTGGCGTTGTACACCGGCTTGCTGGTGCAGCCGCCCAGCACAAAGGCCAGGGCCAGCAAGGCGACGATGCGGTGAAACTGAGTCATTCCCTTCACTCCATAAGTGGTTCAGGTCAGTGCCAGCGGCGGAAAATCAACGAGGTGTTGACCCCACCAAAAGCGAAATTGTTGTTCATCACGTACTGGTTGCTCATCTGCCGGAATTCACCGCGCAGGTAATCGAGCTTGCCGCACTGTGGATCGATCTCATCGAGGTTGAAAGTGTGCACGTACTGGTCGCGGTTCATCATTTCGATGCTGAACCAGGACTCCAGCGCGCCGCAGGCTCCCAGGGTGTGACCGAGGAAACTCTTCTGTGAACTGATCGGCATGTGTTCGCCGAACAACGCGCTGGTAGCCAGTGTTTCGGCAATGTCGCCCTGTTCTGTAGCGGTGCCATGACCGTTCACATAGCCGATGGCCGAAGGCTGCAGTCCGGCGTCTTCCAGGGCGAGTTCCATGGCCCGGCGCATGGTGAGCTGCTCCGGGCGGGTGGCGTGCTGGCCGTCGGCGTTGCTGCCGAAACCGACGATCTCCGCGTGGATATGTGCGCCGCGTGCCAGGGCGTGTTCGAGCTCTTCGAGCACCAGCATGCCGCCGCCTTCACCGATCACCAGGCCATCGCGGCTAGTGTCGTAAGGGCGAGGGCTGGTTTGCGGGGCATCGTTTTTCAGGCTGGTGGCGTAGAGCGCATCGAACACCATGGCTTCGGTCGGGCACAGCTCTTCGGCGCCGCCGGCGAGCATCAGCGGCAGGCGGCCGAACTTGATCGACTCGTAGGCGTAACCGATGCCCTGGCTGCCGCTGGTGCAGGCGCTGGAGGTCGGGATCAGCCGGCCAGTAAGGCCGAAGAAGATGCTGACATTGGCCGCGGTGGTGTGCGGCATCATCCGCACGTAAGAGTTGGCGTTCAAGCCTTCGGCCACCGAGTTGAGCAGCATATTGCCGAACGCCTTGATCTCGTCGGTGCTGCCGGTGGACGAGCCGCAGGAAACGCCCATGCGCCCGTCCTTGATCGATTCGTCACCCAGCAGCCCGGCGTCCGCCAAAGCCTGTTCAGCCGCGCCAACGGCCAGGCGCGAGACGCGGCCCATGCTGCGCAGTTGCTTGCGGGTCCAGTGGCTCGGCACCTTGAAGTCATCGATCGGTCCGGCCAGGCGGGTGTTGAGTTCAGTGAAACGATCCCACTCGTCCATGCGACGGATGCCGCTGCGATTGGCGGCGAAGTTGGCGGCGATGGTGTCCCAATCGCTGCCCAGTGAGGTGATGCCGGCCATGCCGGTGACGACGACGCGCTTCATCAGCACAGGCCTCCGTTAACGGCCAGAACCTGCCGGGTGATGTACGACGCTTCCGCCGACATCAGGAAATTCACCGCACCGGCCACCTCTTCCGGGGTGCCCATGCGTTGTGCGGGGATCATTTTCATCAGTTCTTCCACCGGCACGTTTTCATCGAGCATCGCCGTGTCGATCAGGCCGGGTGCGACACAGTTAACAGTGATTTTGCGCTTGCCCAGTTCGATCGCCAGCGCCTTGGCTGCGCCGATCAGACCGGCCTTGGACGCGCTGTAATTGACCTGGCCGCGATTGCCGATCAACCCGGACACCGAAGTAATGCAGACAATTCGCCCGGCGGCGCGACGACGGATCATCGGCATCATCACCGGGTGCAGCACATTGTAGAAACCGTCGAGATTGGTGCGCATCACCAGATCCCAATCCTCCTCGCTCAGAGCTGGAAAAGCACCATCGCGGGTCAGGCCGGCGTTGAGCACCACGCCGTAATAAGCGCCGTGGGTTTCGACGTCGGCTTCAAGAATAGCTTTGCAACTGGCACGGTCGGATACGTCGAATTGCAGGATGCGCACGTTACGGCCCAAGGTTTCCACTTCGGCCTTTACCGCGATAGCGTCCGCCAGACCGCTGCGGCAATGCAGCACGATGTCATACCCGGCCCGGGCCAGACGCAACGCGATGGCGCGGCCGATACCACGGCTGGAGCCGGTGACCAGTACGGATTCAGTCATCACTCGACTCCTGGGGTTCATGAAGATATTGCGCGGCCTGAGGCGGGCGAAACACGTTCAGCCGGGCGGTGGCGTGGATGCCGGGGGCAGTGAGGTGGCATTCGAACACACCCATGCCGTTATCGTCTTCCAGCGAGCGTATCCCATGGATGGTCAATTCGGTGCCGGCGGGGAAGTGTTCCACATTGCATTCGAATTTACGGGTGCCGAGCAGGAAACCCAGTTCCACCGCATTGCCTTTCTGGCGCGCATGACAGCCGGCATATGCGGCGACGCTCTGGGCCATCAGCTCGATGCCGACCCAGGCCGGCAGGCTGCCGTCGGGGCGATTGAACAGGCCGCCGGGTCTGACGGTGAGTCGGGTGTGAATCTGCTCGTCATCGAACGACAGGATTTGCTCGATGAGGATCATGTCGCCAGCATGCGGCAGCAGTTCGGCGAGCGGCCAGGCAATCATGGGGCGTCTCCGATAATCAGGCTGACGTTATTGCCACCGAAGGCAAAGGAATTGCTCATCAGGTAGCGAGGTGCAATGGACGTCAGGTGGTCAGTCGGGGTCACCCAATGCAGGGCCGGTAATTCGGGGTCGGGCTGGCCGTCCCAGACGTGGGGCGGCAGGGCATGCTCGTGATTGTAAGCGTGGTTGTCCGCGCTCAGGCTCAACCAGCAGAATGCCGCTTCCAGGGCACCGGCAGCGCCGAGGGTATGGCCGGTCATCGGTTTGGTCGATGAACAGGGCACGCCTTGCGGGAACAGCGTCGTCACGGCCAGGCTTTCCATGGCGTCGTTGTGTTGGGTGGCGGTGCCATGCAGGTTCAGATAACCGATCTGCTGCGGTTGCAGGCCTGCGCGACTCAAGGCTTTGCGCATCGCTTGCAGGGCGCCACGGCCGGTCGGTTCCGGCGCGGAAATATGGTGCGCATCAGAGCTGGCGCCGCTGCCGAGCAGGGCAATCGGTTGGCTGTTGCCGACGTTTTTGCTCATCAGAAACAGCACCGCCGCTTCGCCGATATTGATGCCGTTGCGGTTCGCCGAAAACGGGTTGCAGCGCTGTTCGGACACCGCTTCCAGAGCCGAGAAACCGTTGAGGGTCAGCTTGCACAAACTGTCGACACCGCCGCACAACACGGCGTCGCACAGGCCCAGGTCGAGCAGTCGTTGGGCGCTCATCAACGCGCGGGCGCTGGAGGTGCAGGCGGTGGAAATCACATAGGCCGGGCCGCTCAATTGCAGCCAGTCGGCGAGAAACGTCGCCGGCGCGCCGAGTTCCTGTTGCTGATAGTCATAATCGGCAGGGAACTGATGCTCACGGATGTAATGGGCCAGACCGCTGCTGGCCTCGTGAATGCCCGAGGTGCTGGTGCCCAGGATGACGCCGATACGGTCGCGGCCGTAGGTCTGGATCGCTTGCTCGATGTCTTCGCGAATTTGCAGCGCCGCCTCCAGCAGCAGTTGATTGTTGCGACTGCTTTGATGCGCCAGCTCAGCCGGAATCGGCGCCAGCTCACCGCGCACCGCCGCGACCGGCAGCGTGCGTTCCCCCACCCAGCCGGCCTCGCTGCGCATGCCCGAGCAATCGCCGGCAAACAGGTTGCGGGCGACTTCCTGCTTGTCGCGGCCCAGTGCGCAAATCACCCCGAGGGCGTTCAGATAAGCCGTCATGGCGTGTGTTCGCCTAACGGAGTGACACGATAGTTCGGGCCTTGGGACACGTTCAATTCAAAGCTCAATGGTTGTGAATAGCGGATGTTCCAGCGCGATGGCAAGGACCGTTGCCCGCCATGCTGGAGGGCAGCGGGATAGTTGCCATGTAATTCGCCCGCTGGGGTCAATGCAAACAACAAGGCCGCGAACAATTCCCGGGCTTCCGGATTAGGCGGCAGCAGGCCGTCGGCCTGCCACTGACCATCGATCAGTTTCTGCCGTGCCACGGGAATCCCCAAAGGGTCCATCATTGACCAGCGAATACCCGGACCTTCACGCTGGATCACCAGCAGCCAGTCCTGACGCTGCTCGGCCATCTGCCGTTCGACATGCAGTTGCAGCGGCAACGCCAGGTTTGGGGTTCGCTCGGGCAGCGGTGCCTGGCTGGCGCAAGCGCTCAGCAACAGGACACAACCCAGAAGCAGGAAACGAATCATCAGGCACACCCTTCAAGGGGCTTGCGCGCGACTACATTGACCAGGGTTTCTTCCCGTTGGCCAAAGGGTTTTGGCTGGCGCAGGCCAAAGCGTTCGAGCAGGCCGAAATCCTTGGCGCGACTCCACCACAAGTAAGGGTAAGACACGTTCTGCGGGCCGAATTCAAAACCCTGCCGACGAATCATGTCCAGGTAGCCGGCGGCGCTCTTCTGCACGTGCATCGGATGGCGGAACAGCCAGCGAATCACCCACGTATCAATGTAAGCCTCGGTGGACTCGGCGAACAGCAAATAGCCGCCCGGCTTGAGCACCCGATAGAACTCGGCCAGGGCCTGATCCTGCTCGACAAGGTGATGGAAAGTCTGGTGACAGAACAGCAGATCGACGCTGGCGTCCGGCACTTTGATGCTCGCGCAGTCACTGCCGACCAGCTCTACATCCATGCCCTGGCGAGCCGCTTCTTCGCCGCTCAGGTTCAGGCTGTGAGGGTCGGCGTCCAGCCCGATCAGGCGCCGAGGCGCGAAGGTCTGGCGCAGGTACTGGAACGACTTGCCCTGGCCGCAACCGGCATCCAGCAATACCGGGTTGTCGGGCAATGGGGCGCTGAACAGGTTGCGCAAATCATTGATCGCCACTCGCAATACATGGTGCTGCCAGGTGTGACTGCGCAGGAACCAGAAACCGAAACGGGTTTCTTCGACGTAGTTGTCGCTCAAGTAACTCATGTCGGATCCTGTGCGCACAGGTCCGAAATCATCCGCAGTCGACGTTTTGGTTCGCTGACAAATGGGTTGCGTTCATCCCAGGCGTAACCCGCGAGGATCGAGCTGATCATGCGGCGAATTTCCGCTGTGCCGCCCTGATAGAAAATCACATCCTGAAAGGTCCCGGCGTACCAGCCTTCGACGTAGCAACGGAAGGTGTCGACGCCGCGCTTGAGCGGTTCGGCGAACTCGGTCTGCCAGTCGACGCTTTCACCTTGCAGTTGGCGGTGCAGCACCCCGGCGGCCATGCTCGCCGAACGCATGGCGATGGTCACGCCGGAAGAGAACACCGGGTCGAGAAATTCCGCCGCATTGCCCAGCAGGGCGAAACCTTGGCCATGCAGGGTTTTGACGTTGGCCGAATAACCGCCGATGGTCCGCGCGGGCGTATCCCACACGGCGTTGTTCAGCACACCGGCCAGGCTTGGGGTTTCAGCGATGAAGCCGCGCAGGCAGTCGTCCAGATTCTCGGTGCGGCCTTCGAAGTGTTCGGCGGCCGCCACTACGCCCACCGAGCAACGGCCGTTGCTGAACGGGATGGTCCAGAACCAGATATCGCGCTGGGTCGGATGGGTGGTGATGAGGATTTTCTCCCGGTCGAAAGCCGGGCTGTCGATACAGTCTTCGACGTGGGTGAATACAGCCTGGCGCACCGGAAAATTCGACGGTGCTTCAAGGTCCAGCAAGCGCGGCAGCACGCGACCGTAGCCGCTGGCATCGAGCACGAAGTCGGCCTCGACACGGTATTGGCTACCGTCTTCGCGAAGCACATCGAGCTGCGGTTTCGGCAGGCTGAAATCGGCGCTGACAATGGCTTCGCCGTAACGGACATCGACACCTTGCAGCTCAGCCTGATCGGCCAGCAGCTTGTCGAAGTCGGCGCGCTGAACCTGGAACGTCGTCGGCTTGCCATTGGTGAATGTGTCGCCGAAATCGAAGGCGCTGTACTGATCGCCCCAAGCGAACGCTGCACCGTTTTTGCGCTGGAAACCAGCAGCATTTACCGCCTCGAGCATGCCGGCTTCTTCGACGAAATCCAGGCAGTGGGACAGCAGGCTTTCACCGATGGAAAACCGTGGGAAATGCTGGCGCTCGATCATCAGCACATCATGACCTTTACGCTTGAGCAGCGCGGCGGCGATGGCGCCCGAGGGGCCGGCACCGATCACCACCACCTGACGACGTTCCATTTCAACTGTTGGCACGGGAGCTCCTTGCCGGGGCGGCGATATTCAAAGGGATTCGGTGCATGCCGGCGAGTGCCGGTAGCAGGGTTGCGATGAGGCCCATCAGCATCAGCGCGAAATACAGCGCCGGGCTGATGAGCTGTTGTTGCAGCAGCAGGTTGAGAAAGACGATCTCGCTCAAGCCGCGAATATTCAGTAAAAGGCTTTCCCGCCAGCGGCTGGCACCTTCAAACGAGGCGCCGGCCCAGCCGAGGCCGAGCCAGTTGCCCAACAGTTTGCTGACGATAGGCAGCAGCAAGAGCGCGGCCAGTTGCACGCCGCCGAGACTGTCGATGGCGCTGTGCACGTTGATCTGCACGATGCCGAACGTGAGGATCAGCGGGATGGCGATCCAGGTCTGCAGACGGCTCATCCACGCCGCCGGCAATGGCAGCATCAATGGCACCTTGAGCGCGGCCATGCACAGCAGATAGCCGATGCCGAAAATCAGCGCATTGAGTTTGAAGTGTTCGGCGACCACCAGCAGCGCGAAGAAGCAGCCGCTGTGCAGCAACGGTTGGCGCAACCCGAGCAGTCGCAGCAACAACGGCAGGCAGGCGCCGGCCAGCGGCAGCAAAAGGCTGCTCAGGTGCAGGCTGCCTTGGGCGAACGCGAACAGGGTCCAGCAGGTCAGGTCGATCAGGATCGCGGCCTGCACCAGGCGTCGGGTGGCAGCCGGCGGGTAGTTGATGTGTCGCAGGTACAGATACAAAACCGGAATTGCGGTGATGGCGAACAGCAGACCGACCGCCAGCGCACTGATCCACGGCTGCGGCGGCAACAGCCAGACCGCAGTCGCCAGCCCGCAGGCAAACGGAATGCAGAAACTCGGCAAGGCGATTTTCAGGCTCTGGCGTTCCAGTCGCAGGTCGATCACATCGCTGAGGATGTGCCCCAGCAATAAGGCAAAGCTCAGGCTGTAGAGGTGCTTCAGCCAGTCCGGAGAGATCAGGTCGGCGCCGCTGAAGTGCCAGCCCGGTTCGATCCAGAAGTACATCAGCAACGGCAGGCCGAAGGTCGCCAGCAGCAACTGGCTGACGATCGGAATCAGACCGAAATGACGACCGACACGGGTAGCCACGGCGAACAACACCAGGGCCATCGCCCAGAACACCGTGACCATCATGCTGCCGGCTCCACGACCGGGGCGGCATGGACTTGGCGTCCGGCCCATGGCGCCAGGATGAAACTGAACGCCAGGCCGAGGCTTACCGACAGGCCGAAGTTGCTTACCGCCGGCGTGCTGGACACCGCCAGCAAGCCGAATGATAACCAAGTGGTCACCGCTGCCAGCAAGGTGCCCAGCAGACTCGCCGCAGCGCCGCCGATCTGTTCGCGCATGAGGATCGCGTAATCGACGCTGATCGCCGTCACCAGCAGCAGGCCGAACAGGCTGAACAGCGTCAACGGCTGACCGAGCCAACCAAGGCTTGCCAGACTGCACAGGGCCGCCAGCAACGGCAGGGAGACAATTCGCAGCGCGCCACCGAAACCGAATGGCAGGATCAGCACCAGCACGATCAACACGCAGGAGGCGAGTTTCAATTCAGCGGCGCTGATTTGCGTGGCGGCGAAAACCTGGTTCAGTTCGCCGAGGCGGTCCACCAGTTCCACACCCGGCAAGTCCAGCGCCTGGACCCGCAGCAGCGTGGGATTGTTCAAGCCTTGCAGGCTGACCATCGCCGCCACGCCGTCATCGGTCGGCCCCAGCCACAGCGTGCGGTAGGGTTCCGCCAATGGGCCGGCCAGCGCTGCGTCGATGTCTTCGGTGGGCAGCGCCTGCAACGTTGCCAACTCGGCCTGCAACGCAGCGGCCGGCACGCCGAGGTCGAGCAACGGTTGCCAGAACTGCGGCAGTTTGCTCAGTGCTTCACGCACTTTGCGCTGTTCGCTTGGCTGGCTGACCAGTTGATTGAGCGACAGATAGCCCTGAAGTTTTTCCAGATTGACCAATTGATCCAGACGCTCGCTCAGTGCCGTCAGGCGTTCGAGCAACTCCTGCTGATTGGCCGCGCGCACCAGGAAGAACTGGCTGGTAGGTTGATAGCCGGTGATGCGTGCGATGGTCTGGGCTTCGTCTGTCAGTTGCTGCGGCGTGCCGATCCATTGGCGAATGTCGTTTTTGCTCTGCAACTGCAACAGACCGCCGACACAGAAGGCGATCAGCAGCGCCAGCAGCACCGGCGTGCGCAAGTATTTCAGCAGCGATTCACGCAGCTCCAGCAACTTCTCGGCGATGCGCAGCGGCCATTGCGCCGGACGTAGATCCACGCCCTTGAGCAGCGCCGGCAACAGGCACACTGCCGACAGATAGGCGCCCACCAGGCCGGCAGCGGAGAACACGGCAATTTGGGTCAGGGCCGGAAACGGCGTCCAGGCCAGGGCCAGGTAGCCAATGCAACTGGTGATCAGGCTCAGCGTCAGCCCCGGCAGGGTCAGGCGTAACGCCGGCCAGCTGTGCCAGGGTTTCAGGCTCCAGCTTTTCGAGAGGTAATGCAGTGGGTAATCCACCGCCACGCCGATCAGGCTTGAGCCCAGCACCAGCGTCATCACATGCATGTGACCAAACAGCGCCACGCAGGCCACCGCGCCGAACAGCATGCCCACCAGCACCGGGACGAACGCCAACAACACCCGCCAACGCCGGAAGGCCAGCAACAGCAGCAACAGAATCCCCATCGTGGCGCCGCCGCCGACCCAGGTCATTTCGCGCGCGGCTTGCCGTTGACCGCTGGCGGCGTACAACAGGCCGCTGGCGGCGAGCAGTTGCACATCCGACCGGGCGGCTTCTTCGCGACTGTGCTGGAGCAGGTCGGCCACTTGCAGCGGCAGGTTCATGTCGAACGCGTTGCCGGCGGTTCGCGCCCGCAGCATCACCCAACTCTTGCCGTCGGCATCGGCGACCAGCACACCGCTGCCGATGTCCAGTTGCACCGAGCCGTGTTGCGGCTGGCTGTTCTGGATGCGCCCGGTCAGGCCGAGCCAGTCGTCTTGGCTCGGCACCAGGCTGAAGCCGGTGAACGGGTCGAACAGGGCTTGTACCCGTTGCTGAATAAAGGCGTCGGGGTGTTCGATGAGTTGCTGCCGGTCGGCCACGGACAGCATTGCCAATCGGCCTTGCAACAATTGTGTGCGCAGTGCCGGCAAGTCAGCCTGCAGGTTCCACTGGACCTTTTCGAACACGCCGCTGGCCTGCCACTGCTCGCCGAGTTTTTGCGCCATGGCGATGGCTTGCTGGCGGTCTTTATGGCCGACCAGCACCAGCATTTCCCGGTTCAGCGGTTCTTGCATGCGTTGTTCGGCGCGCAGTTCCAGCGCGTCCGGCGCCGTGCCTGGCACCAGTTCCATCAGGTTGGCCGACAGCGGCGCGTCGTCACGCCATTGCCAGCCGGCGAGCGCGAGCACCGCCAGCAGCAGGATCAGAAACAGCCGCGGCAGCATCCGTTCACTCGGCAAAGTCATGTTGCTCCGCATCGCTCAAAGGTTGTAAGCGGGTGCTGTCCTGCATGCGCAACAGGGTTCGGTCACCCTGGGTTTCGAGCAGCTCGATGCTGTGCACCAGTTCGCCGCCGTCAATGTTGATCTGATTGAACACTTGCTTGAGTAGCATGGAGCGCGGGGTCAGGGTCAGCTTCCAGTTCTGTGCATCGCCGCTCAGCGAAAGCTCGAAATCCCGTTGCAGGCCACTGCTGTCGCCTTGCAGCACCGCGAGGAACAAGCGGTTCTGCTCGGCGCCGGCGCTCTTGTTCGGCAGCATTTGCCAACCGTTGGCATCACGCCGGGCAATGCCCTTGTCGCTGATGCGGTAGTCCTGTTGCAGCGGGGTTTTCAGCAACCAGAGCAGACCATGGTTTTTTGCCAAAACGAAGGTGCCCTTGCTGGTCAGCGGCTGGGGCAGGGCGCGCAGGTGTTTTTCCTGGATGAAGCTGCCGTGGATCACATCGGGTTTGGCCAGTTGATCGCTGAGCTGTTGCAGATCGAAGGCCTGCGCCAATGATGAGAGCCCGAGCAACGCTAAAGCGCCGAGGTATTTGAACAGCGAATTCATGGCAGCATCCTTTCAACCGCGTCGGTGAACACCTTCGGTGAAGCCAACTGCATTTCGCGGCTGCTCATGTCGACGGCGACCTGCACGGAACAGGCGCGGGTCAGGCGCTCGCCGGTGGCCAGATCGCTGATCAGATAACTGATCTTCAGGCGGTTTTCCCACTCCACCAGGTTGGCGCGCACATTCAGCTTCTGGCCGAACACGGCACCGCGCACATAGCGCAGCTGCAAATCGATCACTGGCCACGCGTAACCCGACGCCACCATGGCGTCGTAGTTGTGGCCGATCGTGTCCAGCAACGCACAGCGGGCGACTTCCAGGTATTTGACGTAATGGCCGTGCCAGACCACGTTCATGGTGTCGACGTCAAAAAACGGTACGAGGATTTCCGTGTCGGTGTGAAGCACTCCCTTGCTACGCATGCAGCCTCCAGTGTTGTTCGGCGATGCGTTGCAGGCACAGGCGCAATTCGCCTTCCAGGGCACGGTCTTCGATGACCGGCGGGAAGTCCTTGGCCAATTCTTCATGCATCGCGGCCAGGGCCGGTGGCAGTGGACGCGCGTCTTCAGCCTGGCCGCGCAGCCAGACGCCTTGGTTGGCGGCCAGCAGCGTGGCGGCGGCGACCTGTTCGGTCAGCTCCAGCACGCGGATGGCGTCGCGGGCGGCGATGGTGCCCATGCTGACTTTGTCCTGGTTGTGGCACTCGGTGGAGCGCGAGAAGACGCTGGCCGGCATGGTGTTTTTCAGGGCTTCGGCGGTCCAGGCGCTGGTGCCGATCTGCACGGCCTTGAAGCCGTGGTTGAGCATCGCGCGGTCGGCGGTGGCGCCAGAAAGGTTGCTCGGCAAACCATGGTTGTAACGCTCGTCCACCAGCAGCGCGAGCTGACGATCAAGCAAATCGGCGACGTTGGCCACCAGGGTTTTCAGGCTGTCCATGGCGAAGGCGATATGGCCGCCGTAGAAGTGCCCGCCGTGCAGCACGCGTTCGGCTTCGGCGTCGATGATCGGGTTGTCGTTGGCGCTGTTGAGTTCGATCTCGATGAACGAGCGCAGCCAGTTCAGGCTGTCGGCCAGCACACCGAGCACGTGCGGCGCACAACGCAGGGAGTAACGGTCTTGCAAGCGATGCAGCGGTGCGGTCGGCGCATCGATCGCCAAATCCTTGCGCAGCCACGCGGCGACTTGCATCTGCCCTGGATGAGGTTTGGCGGCGAACAGACGCTCGTCGAAATGCTCCGGGTTGCCCTGTAAAGCGACCACGTTCAGTGCGGTGATGCGCGTGGCCAGTTGCAGCAGGTAATCGGCGCGAGCGTAAGCGAGGCAGGCGAGGCCAGTCATCACGGCGGTGCCGTTCATCAGCGCCAGCGCTTCTTTGGGGCGCAATACCAGCGGTTCCCAGCCCAGTTCGCGGTGCACGTCGGCGGCTTGCCGACGCTCGCCACGGAACATTACTTCGCGCTCGCCGGACAAGGTCGCGGCAACGTAGGACAGCGGCGTCAGGTCACCGCTGGCGCCCACCGAACCTTCTTCCGGAATCAGCGGCAGGATGTCGTGTTCGAGGAAGGCTTGCAGGCGCTCCAGCAACTCCACGCGTACCCCGGAAACGCCGTGGCACAGCGACTGCAAACGCGCCGCCAGCACCGCGCGGGTGGCTTGGGCGTCGAGCAGTTTGCCCAGGCCGCAGCCGTGGAAGGTATACAGATGGCGGGGCAGGGCTTCGACGTGGTGCAGCGGCACCGCCACCACACAGGAATCGCCATAACCGGTGGTCACGCCATAGATCACGCCTTCCTTGTCCAGTAGGGAATCAAGGAACTGCGGGCCCTTGGCGATGCGCTGGCGAAACTCGGGGTCGCCTTGCAACTGCGTCGGCACCTGACGGTTGGCCAGGGCCAGCACGTCTTCGATGCGCAAAGGGAGTTCGCCGAAGGTTACCGGCTCAAGCGTTGGCGTCGTCATCGGTCTTCCAGAAAGGGTAAAAGTTGAACCATTGTTGGGGCGCTTCGAGGCAATAGTGACCCAGGCGTTCGGCGTAGCGGGAGGCCCACTGATGAATGACCTGTTCGCGGTCGCTGCGTTTCCAGACGATGGCGTCGGCGAACGGTTCGAGGGTCAGTCGATAGTTGCCCGTGGGTTTCTTCAGGCACAGCATCAGGTTGATCGGGCATTTCAGCAGACCGGCCAGCAACCAAGGGCCTTGCGGGAAGGCTGCTTGATGGCCGAGAAAGTCCACTGTCACGCTGCGCCCGCCATGCAGCGGCACGCGGTCGCCAGCAATCGCCAGCCATTCGCCGCGCTCCAGGCGTTCATGCAGTTGCAGCATGATCACCGGGTCCAGCTCGCTGACCTGGATCAGCCGCAGATTGGTCGCCCCGGCTTCGCCCAGCAGACGGTTGAATTGTTCGGCGTGCTTGGTATGCACCAGCACGTTCATGGTGACTTTCTCACCGATCTCGGCCAGCGCCCGGCAGACCTCGAGATTGCCCAGGTGCGCACCTACCAGCATTTGCCCACGAGTGCCGCGCAGTTGATTGCGCAGCAGCGCCGGGTCGATGATTTCGATTTGATCGATGCTTAGCTTGCCGTTCCACACGTCCAGTTTGTCGAGCATGGAGTCGGCGAAGGCCATGAACTGGCCAAACACCCGCCAATGGGTCGGCCGCAATTCGCTACGACCGCTCCAGTCGGCAAGCCGCTGCTGGTATTGCCAGGCGCTTTGACGGGCGCTGCGCCCGAACAGGAAAAAGTACAGCACGATGCCGTACAGCAGCGGGCTCAACAACCGACGGCCCAAGACTTTTGCGCAAAGCGCAGTGAATTTCATCAGCCAGAAACTGCCGCGCTCTTCACGGTCGGCCCAGTGCTGTTTGTCTGCGTTGTCGCTCATGCTCGCCACCGTCGCCAGAGGATCACCGGTGCCCGCAGTAACATGCCGAAGAATAGCCGGGTGTGCATGCCCGAAATCAGTACGTTGTCGTGGAACAGGCGGAAATGCGAGACGCCATCCAGCGGGTAATGGACCCTGGTTCTCAGCCACTGCATCGGCTGATTGCGCCAGGCCAGACGCACCAGGATGTCGGAGTCGAAGTCCATGCGTTTGCCGATTCTGGCCGAGTCGATCAGGGCCAGGGTTGGCGGTAATGGGTAGACGCGGAAGCCGCACATGGAATCGCGAATTTGCAACGACAGGGTGTTGATCCAGACCATCACATGAGTCAGGTACCGGGCGTACAAACGACCTTTCGGCACGCTGGCGTCGTATTGCGGATACCCGCAGATTACCGCCTCAGGATGGGTGCGCGAATGCTCGATGAAGATTTTGACGTCTTGCAGGTCGTGCTGGCCGTCGGCGTCCACCTGCAAGGCATGGCTGAAGCCCAGGCGCGAGGCTTCCCGCAGACCGGTCATTACCGCGCCGCCCTTGCCCTGATTGACGGTGAGCCTGATCAGGTAAACCCTGTCGCGCTGTGCCAGTTGGTCAAGCACCTTGGCACAGGCCGGGCTGCTGGCATCGTCCACCAGAATGCACGGCAGGCCACTGGCAAGCAGCGCATCGAGCACGGCGGTGATTGCGGTTTCGTGGTTGTAGACCGGGATTACGGCGCAGGGGTTATGCATGGTCAGAAACCTCCACAGAACCCTTGTTGTGAGGGCGTTCACTGTGGCGAGGGAGCTTGCTCCCGTTCGAGTGCGAAGCGCTCGCAATGAAGTCTGCATCGGTTGATTTTGGGGCCGCTTCGCAGCCCAGCGGGAGCAAGCTCCCTCGCCACAGGTTATGCATCGCCTGAGGCCTCCAGCAAAATCCGCCCGCTGGAGCAGGTGGCGGTTTCATTGCGATAGGCGAAATACAATTTACTGCGCGCCGAGTCGAAGCGCAGGTGCAACTGGATTTCATCACCGGGACGCACCAGTTGCTGAAATTTCAGCACTTCCATACCGGCGAATTTTGCCGGCAGGTCCATCAATTGCTGACCCAGGCTCAGCGCCCAATCCACCTGCACCACGCCGGGCAATACCGGCGCCCGGGGGAAATGGCCGCTGAAATAGGCCAGGTCTGGCGGGACGGCCAGTTGCAGGCTCCATTCCCCCTCGACTTCGACCTGCTCCAGCACTTGCGGTGCCTTTGGCCGAGGCGCCAACAGCAAGGCTTCAACTTCGGCCTGGGGTAGTTTGCCTTGCGCGTTCAGCGGCAGCTGCCGCAACAAGCGCCAGCGGCGTGGCAGGGCCAGCGTTTCACAATGTTGACTCAGATGCTGACGCAAGGCTTGAGTGAGGCTGCGTCGACCCTGATTGCGCAAGGCACGCAGGCCTCGCTCGCTGAGTACCAGCAGCGCACCCAATGAGGCGCGGTTTTCCTGAACCACACCGAGGCGTGCTTCGGCGACCCAGGCGTGAGCCATCAGCGCTTGTTCGAGCATCGGCAGCGAGATACGTTTTTCTTCCAGTTTGACGATTCGGTCCAGCCGTCCCAACAGCTCGAAACGGCCGTCGGCGGCGATGCGCGCGGCATCGGCGGTGTGTTCGATATGGCCGGCCGGCAAATACGGTGAGGCGATCAGCAGGGCGCCATCGCTGTCCTGGCTCAGCGCCACGTCGGCGAAGGGCTGCCAGAGATTCTGGCCCTGACGCCAGGCGATGCCGCCGGTTTCCGAGCTGCCGAAAATTTCGGTCGGCCATTGTTGCAGGCGTTCATACAAGCTTTGCGCCGCTTCGGCGGGCAATGCACCACCGGAAGAGAACACTCGGCGCACCGCGCTCAGCGCTGGCCAGTCGAGGTTGTCGCCCATGCGTTTGAGCAGCGCCGGGCTGGCGACCCAGGCGAAGGCCGGGTGTTCGCGGCTGGCGCGCTGCAGGTCTTCCGGGAAGGCCAGTTGTTTACGCACGAACGAACGCCCGGCGCACAGCGGCCACAGCACCCGAAACAGCAAGCCGTAGATGTGCTGCGTGGCGACGCTGCCGATGATGCAGGCCTCGCCCAGATCTGCGCCCCACAGGTGCTCCAGCGCTTCGACTTCATTGGCCAGTTGGCGCAGGGTTTTGTCGATGCGCTTGGGTTCGCCACTGGAGCCGGAGGTGCACAGGCTCAGCTGACAGCGATCCAGATCCAGGGGGCTGGCTGGCAGGGGTGAATGCTGATAATCGCTCAGGTGCGCGTCGTCGGCCTGATCGGTCAGCCACAGATCGACCTCGGTCGACCAGCGCTGGCGAGTCTGTGCTTGCAGGTCGGCGGGCAGCAGTACGCTGACCCCGGCACGCCAGGCGCCGAGCAGGGCAATGGCCAGGTCGGCGGCGTCTTCAAGGTGCACGGCGATGCGCTGTACCCCCTGAGCTTGCAGGCCGGCAGCCAGGCTCAAGGCCTGTTCGCACAATTGCGCGTGATTCAACGCCGGTTCCACCGTCACGGCACGGTCCGGCTGAGCCTTGAGCAACAGTTGCTCAAGTGTTATCCAATTCATGGGCGGCCTCTTACCCGTTGTCGTATGAGCCATTCAATGGCAAACATCAGGCCGATCAATCCATAGGAGATCAGGCCGGTGTACAACATCCACCAACTCAGCGGCGCCCAAAGGGTCAGGGCGGCGGCGCACAAGCCGTTGCAGAGAAAAAACACGCTCCAGGCAATCGTCACCTGGCGGGTATAGCGAATAGCCCTGGCCGGTAATTCCGGTTCTCGCAGACGGGCCAGGCGTTCGATCATCGGTGGGCCGTATTTCAGGCTCAGGCCGAACAGCACCAGCATGAACGCGCTGATCAGCACCGGGTACCAGCGCAGCAGTACCGGGCTGTCGAATAGCGCCAGCAGCAGGCAAAACCCAATGGCGACTGTGGCCATCCACAGGCTTCCGGGGCGCCGCTCGCCGGTCAGCGCTCGCGCCAGCCACAGGCTACCCAGCAGCAGACCGAACTGCCACGGGGCAAAATGTTCCATGCCGAAATACACCGCGAAGGGGTAAAGCAGGCCTGCCAGCAGCAGGCCGAGGCCGATCAGTCGACTCATGCGGCCGGTTGAACCAGACGGTAGACCGCCTCGACCACGTCGCTGACGGTACGCACCGATTTGAATTCTTCGGCAGCGATTTTCTTGCCGGTCTGGCGTTTGATGTGATCGATCAGGTCGACCGCATCGATGCTGTCGATTTCCAGATCCTGATACAGGTTGGACCCCAGACTGATGCGCTCGGGCTCCAGCTCGAAGAGTTCGACCAGAGCACCGCGCAGGGTATTGAAAATATCGTCACGAGTTTGCATGGTCCGGTCTCAAGCTGCCTGTTTTGCAGTGACGAACGCCGCAAGGCTCGCCACGTTGGTGAAGTGATTACGGGTGTCCTTGGCGTCGGCATCGATTTTGATGCCGTACCTTTTCTGGATCGCCAAACCGAGTTCCAGGGCGTCTACCGAGTCCAGGCCCAGGCCTTCGCCGAACAGTGTCTGGTCATCGCCAATGTCGTCGACGCTGATGTCTTCGAGGCCCAGAGCTTCGATGATCAACTCTTTGATTTCCAGCATCAGGCTATTAGGTTGCAGATCGCTCATCTTCGGCGAGCTCCTTGATAAAGTAAGAGTGCAAATAGTCGTTGAGCTTGCGCGAGGCTTGAGGCGCAGGTCCCTGCGTAGCGAAAGCCTGTGGGTCTATATCGGCCCCGACACGAAAACTGAAGTGCACGCGGCGTTTGGGGATCCGATACCAGGGTTCGGCCTTGGTCAGTGTGGTCGGGCTGACCTTGATGATCACCGGGGTGAGGATTCTCGCACCGCGCAGGGCGATTGCCGCGCCCCCCCGATGAAAGGCCGGCGGTTTACCGGGTTGGGTGCGGGTGCCTTCGGGGAAAATGATCAGGGTCTGACCGCTTTTCAGCGCATCGGCAGCGGCGTCGAGCATGTCCATGCTTCCGTCGTTGCTGATGTAGTCGGTGCGACGTAGCGGACCGCGGGTGAACGGATTTTCCCAGAGGCTTTTCTTGACCACGCAGTTGGCGTGGCCCACCAGGCCGATCAGGAACACCACATCGATCAGCGAGGGGTGGTTGGCGACGATCATCTGGCCTGGCCGTCCGAGCTTGTCTGCCCCCTGAATATCGTAGGTCAGTACGCCAGTGCGAGCCATGAAACGAATGAAAAACCAGAAACAGCGGCTGACCGTCTGTCGTGCCCGCTGACGATGGGCCAGGGAGTCTCCCGGCAGGCAGTTCAACAGCGGGAACACCACAAGTCGCAAGCATAGGCCGCCCAACCCGAACAGGGTAAAACTTGCGGCAGTGGCCAGCAGGCGCCAGTAATAGGCGTCGCGGTTTTTATCGGTTACGGGTTGCGTTGCCAGGTCCATACACGATTTTTCCAGGCATGTTGGCAGGTTGTCTGTTGGCCGAGCAGGGTACGCAACAGATTCAGGCCATGCGGCCAGTGGGCTTTGGACAACGCTTGCGAGGTGCTGTTCAGCGACAGCTGCCACTGATTACCGGGCGTGATCAACAGGCCGACCGCATAAGGGAATGGCACATCGTCGATCCAGGCCGAATAGGCAGCGGGCGGTTGCTCTTCGGTCACTACCAGCAGTACTGCGGGTGCGCCTTCGGCAAGCAGCGCCGCCGCCTCTAGCATGCCGTGTTCAAGGCCATCGCCGGCCGCGGCGAGGGCGGTCATTTCGCTGGTTTCACCGCGCATGATCGACCACAGTCCAATGACCGCGTTGTGCACCGACAGGCTGAACTGGGTCGGCGACAATGGTTGATCGGTCGCCAGATCGCTGAGAATCTCGAAAGTGCGCGGGGTCTCGCCGTGGCGGGAAATAAATACCAACGGTAGGTCCTGGCGGCCATCGGCCAATGGCCAGCCTACACTGAACGCCATCCGCGCCAGGCGGCTGAGTCGCCGACGTTGCATGGCCGGCAGAAACGACACATCGGGGGCGGCATCGCTGCGCTCGAGCATGACCGGCTGTCGGCTCCAGGCTTGCCAATCATCCACGCTTTCAAGCCCAGGGGCCCACGCGCGCCATTGGGCGATGTTGAAGTTGATCACAGACATTTCATCCCGCCCCTGCGGGCTTCCTTTGACGCGGTGAGTCGCAAAGAAACGCAGCTGACCTTACGTGGCGCTTAACGCCGAATGGCGGGCATTATCCCGGTGCGGCGGGTGTGTAGCAAATGCTGGTTACATTTTGCGCAACGAAATGTACCGTCTCGTTCGCGAAAAAAAGCTGTCGTTTGGCCATGTCCACATTGCGTCGGACATGTCTGTCGGCTCGATCGGCTGTCGATGGACGTGTTGGCGGCTTTTCCGTCGGATATTTACCAATGACTGTGTGGTCCCGATGCCAGCGAGGTAGCTAAGCAGCGCCGTGGACTACTACACTCGGTCATTCTTTGATACACGGAGGTTTTGACATGCGGCGCGTGGTGTTCAATCAGAAAGGTGGCGTGGGCAAGTCAAGCATTGCCTGTAATCTGGCGGCGGTCAGTGCCAGCGAAGGCTATCGGACGCTGTTGGTGGATCTCGATGCTCAGGCCAACTCCACTCAATACCTGACGGGACTCACCGGTGATGATATCCCGATGGGGATCGCTGATTTCTTCAAGCAGACTTTGTCCTCCGGACCGTTCTCGAAGAAAAACCAGGTCGACATCTACGAAACCCCATTCGACAACCTTCATGTCGTCACCGCCACCGCTGAGCTGGCTGACTTGCAGCCCAAGCTTGAGGCCAAGCACAAGATCAACAAGCTGCGCAAATTGCTCGAGGAGCTGGACGGCGATTACGACCGAATCTACCTCGATACGCCGCCAGCGCTGAATTTCTATGCCGTTTCGGCATTGATCGCCGCTGATCGTGTGCTAATTCCCTTCGACTGCGACAGTTTCTCGCGTCAGGCGTTGTATGGCCTGTTGGCGGAAATCGAAGAATTGAAGGAGGACCACAACGAAGGGCTGGAAGTTGAAGGCATCGTCGTCAACCAGTTCCAGGCCCGTGCCAGTTTGCCCCAGCAAATCCTCGACGAACTGATCGCCGAAGGGCTGCCGGTGCTGCCGGTGTACCTGGCCAGTTCGGTACGCATGCGCGAATCCCACCAGGCCAACACACCACTGATCCATCTCGACCCGCGTCACAAACTGACCCAGCAGTTCGTTGACCTGCACAACCTGCTGGAAAATGCCTGAAATCGCTGTTGTTGGCGCAGAATCCATGTGGGAGCGGCGGTGCGACGATTCGACTTGCTCGCGAAGGGGTCATAACAGTCAACATCCTCGTTGATTGATAGACCGCTTTCGCGAGCAAGCCCGCTCCCACATCTATGGTTACCCCCTTTTCTGCAATACTGTTT
>NZ_AZRW02000090.1 GCF_000512695.2 Pseudomonas sp. QTF5
AGCACGCGGTCGACTCCCGCCGTGCGCTTGCCCTGGTTTTCAGTGACTCGCCGTGTAGCCAAGTATCTGGCCGAACGAGAGCGAGTCAGCATCCGTTGCAAGGATTTAACCCTGCGCCAATTGCCTTCCCGACAAGCCTTCGCAATCCGTAGCTGCATCGCCCGGACATTCCGCTGGACACGACACCAGTCGATGTCGTGCCATTGCTGCGGAGCGCCGGAAGGCGCAGACACGGCCGTATGGCTATGTACTTTCATGCTGCCTTCCTCTCAACGCGCCTGAGCGGAAGACGTACGCATCCCCTGACGGGAATGGACGCTCCCGTCAGGG